>NZ_CP144762.1:0-1796 GCF_036689625.1 Ligilactobacillus saerimneri | reverse complement strand
ACTTCACCAACTGTTCGTTTTTTTGCATACAAAAAGCCCTCCTGTTTTTCCACGTGGAGAGCTTAGTTCTTGTCGTTTTCTTGCAATTCGTTCTGAATATCGGTAAACTATAACCGTTAATAAACAAGTACTAAACTCATGTGTCCTGAACCGACCAAATTCTAGGAGTCCACGTGAGTTTTTTCTTTTGCTTTTTTGATTTACACTCCAAGTTTATAAAAAATCTTCAACGGCGGCAACACAAAGAGGCCGCCTTTTTTGTGCCCTATATAGAACCAACTTGCACTACATCAATTTAAATTTACTTATTATAAGTAAGAAATGCCTTGCGCCTTACTCTCCCAAGGGTTTGGGGGCATTTTGTCCGTGGCAATTGTTTCTATATAGTATCAAGATAAGAAGGAAAGGTCGCTTTGCGCCCTTTCCAAAGGGGGTTTCACCCCCTTTAAAACCCCTGACCCTTCGTCAGGGGGGCAGGGAAAACAGCCAGAGGCTTTTTCCCATAGCTAGGGTGCATTTCCCTAGCACAGACAGTCAAGGGTTGCCCTACGGCGTCTCAAACGCTCCTAGAGGCTCTAACAGCCTCTAGTGCGTTTTTGCCCCTTGACTGTCGGCAACCACTTCCTGATCTATTACGGAAGTGGTTTACTGTTTTGTTTACTTTTACAAAAAGTAAATCTCCATGAAATGGTTCGGTCTGAATAAGACCCCTCGGAGAACGCATCGGGAGCGTTAGCGATCAAGCACAATATTTATGTTGTGCATAGATGCGCTCTTCACGCCAGAGGGGCTTACAGAGTGAAAAATAAAAAAGCCCCTGATTTAGGGACTAGATACTTAACGCCAAATATAATTCTTTTTGTCATAACTCCATTGCGCAACCATAATCTCTACCACTTTCGTCGTTTTCTCGTCTGTCGGCTTATCATGCAAAAGGTCGCCATTCTCTGGGTCGTCCAAATGCAAACTCTTGTGAATGTCCTTGAGTACTCCAGCATATGCAATGGCACGGGTGCCCTTTAATGCAAATTCAAGGTCTTTGACCACTTGCACATTTTCTTGGTCGGTTCGGTCTTTGGACAGGTAGTCCTTGCTTTTCGTTTGGTATTTTGCCGTTTCAGCTGCTGCACTCCGCAAAGCCTCTTTGCCTGTGGCTTTTGGTTTTACTTTTTGGACATGAACAATCGGGGTATAATCTAAGTTCATTTTTTTCTTCCAAAGTTCCGTCCAGTCGCTTTGCTTCATGTAGTGTTTTGGTGAAAAATAGCTTTTCTTTACCATCAGCAACACATGTAAATGCTGGTGATAACTGCCATCGTCAGGGTTAACCGTGACTTCAGCTGAACGCACATACCCCAGCAAAAACGGTTTAAACTTCTTCAACCGTAGAATTTTACGGGCTAGAACCTGGGTCAATTTCAATAACTCGGCTTTTAAAGCCTCAGCATTTTCTGTGTTTTTCGTGGTCAAGGTCAAAAACAAAAACTGGGCTTCTGGGTGCTGCTTAACTGCTTCTCGCAGCACCATATCCAACTGTGCCGCATTTTTGCGAGCCCTGCGCCAATTGCACAGGGGGCAAAGACGGGAACGGCAAAACCAGCACTGATACAGCGTAGGCTTGCCATCAGCATTTTTAGTAAAGGTCAATGTTTCGGCGCAATCCTGAACCTTAAAAGCCTTTTTCATTTCCAGCACTTTTAAATATTCTGCGTACTTTAGCGACTCCAACTTTTTCTTGCGCCAGGGTCGGTCTTTACCTCTTCCGTCCTTATCGTGTAAAATCTTGCCCGAATTAT
>NZ_CP144761.1:0-4353 GCF_036689625.1 Ligilactobacillus saerimneri | reverse complement strand
TATAATTATTTTAGCATATACCGAGCCCCCCTGGCGTGTAAAGGGCGCACTTATACGCACACATAGTGTGCGGTTGATTTGCTTCGCAAACCGTGCGCTCTGCCGAGGGCGACCTACTCAGTCGGAGCCACTTCATGGAGAGCTACTTTTACCAAAAGTAACCAAAACTCTAGCCCTCTCCTGATGTTTTGCGGAGAGGGCGCAAGCTCACTTTTAAAAAAAGTGAGATCAAAAAATATGCAAAAGGAGGCAGCAATGATGGCAATTTTTCACCTACAAGCAAAAATGATTAGTCGTGGCAAAAATCAATCAGTTGTAGCCGCTGCTGCATATCAATCAGGCGAAAAGCTATTTGATGAGCGTTCAGAGAAAACCAAAAGATATAACAAAGGACGTGAAATCAAGTATTCTGAAATCTTGTTGCCCGAAAATGCTCCAAGAGGATTTTCAGATCGGGCGACCCTTTGGAATGCGGTTGAAAAGAGTGAACGTTCAAAATCAGCGCAGTTGGCAAGACGGATTGTAGTTGCCTTGCCTAAAGAGCTTGATCGTGATAGCCAAATCGAGCTACTAAAAACCTACACACAACAAAATTTTGTAGATCAAGGAATGATTGCTGATGTGGCTTTACATGATAAAAATGATGGTAATCCTCATGCCCATATATTACTGACTGTGAGGGCACTCAAAAAAAATGGTAAATGGGCACCTAAACGCAAAACGGCTTACAAGCTGGACGATAACGGCAATAAAATTCCGATCATCGACCCTGAAACAGGAAAACAAAAACTTGGGGCTAGGAATCGCAAACTTTGGGAAAGAGAGGACGTGCCGTATACAGATTGGAATAATCAAGAAAACGTTGAGAAGTGGCGCAAAAATTGGGCAGAAGCTACAAACCAATATTTAAAAGCATTAGGTATGTCAGAAATCGATCATCGATCTTATGAAAGGATTGCCGCTGAAAATGGCGAAGAAATGCCGCTTCCTACCAATCATGAGGGGTATTATGCACGTAAGCTAGAAAAAATAGCACCTGGTAGCAGTTGGAAAGTGGCTAGAAATCGAAAAGTGAAGCTTGCTAACAAGCAACGGGCAGCTGCAAAACAGGCAAAACAAGAGATACTTGAGATTGATCAGCAAATCGGCCGTCAAAAAGCAGTACTGGAGGGCACTATTAATGGAATCATTGAGCAATTGGGACACTCTGACGCTAGAAGAGAAAGTAGAAGCCGTGAAACGACGACAGGACGAGGATTTGAAGCAGCTGGAGCAAGAAAACGAGGACTTGTGGCAACAAGTCCAGAATTTGCAAGCCCAAGAGAAGATCAACGCTCAGTTGAACAACCAAATAATGGACTTGCAGCAGCAGTTGGAAGAGTGGCAGGAAGCCTACAAAATGCTAGAAAGCGAGCAGGTCGACTACGAAGCGCTGAAAATGGACAAGGAAGATCTGCAGCAGCAAGTGAGCCAACTTCAACAGCAAGTGCAGCAATGGAGCAAATTAAGCAAAGATTGGAAGATTACAGACGCAAGCTTATTGAAGCTTGGGCTAGACTTCAGCAAAGACTCCGCCAGCTTGAAAGAGCGCTGGAAACGGCTGGAAAAAGAAGAGCCGAATATCTACAAGGAAGCAGTGAAAGAGTACCAGCTGATAAAGAAAGAAGCCCAGAAGCAAAACCAATCGGAAAAATAAGTTTGGCAAGTGGGATTGGTGATACATCTACTACTAAAAAGCCCGAAGAACCGGCTTTTGAGCAGCCTGTATATGGTCAAAGTGACCCAGTAGACCAGACCAACCAGCCAAAAGAGCCGCAAAATCGCCATATAGAGCATGAAAGTCAGCAAAAACCAAATCAGGAGGGAGATTATGCAGAACTTAGACGACTTATTGAAGCAAGCACAGCAAATGATCAAGAACCAACAACGACAGATCCAGAAGCTGAACGAAGAAAACGAATCACTGAACGAAGAAAACGAAAACTTGAGCAAGCAGTTGATCGCACTCAAGAACACCGATTGGCTGATCGAAAACGAGAACTTGAGCAGCGAAAACAAGAGATTGCAGAAAGAGAAGCAAGAAGCAGTTACCAACTCCCGATCTATCACGACCAAGGCCCAGACCTTGATCTCTGATAATGAGAAAAAAAGAAATGACCTTGATTACCAACTTGAACAGGTTCAACAAAAAGAAATTGAGATTGAAAGCCGTATTCAAAAAGAAGCTGCAAGGAAAGCGGAAAAAATCGCTGCGGACAAAAAACGGCATTTACAGCAGCAGTACAGCGATCATAAAAGAGGTCTACGGCAAAAAGAAGACGAGTTAGAAGCACAATTTCGCAAATTGGTAACGTGGTTTATTACTGGGGCTGCCGTTCTGGGGCTTGTTGTTGGTTTCGTAGCACATACAGGAAGAGTCAAAATCCAAGCCTATCACATTGACAGACTGGCGAAAAAGCTTGATCAGACGAAAAACACTGTAGAGAAGCAAGAAAAGAAGATCGACAAGTTGCAGTATATGGACGAAGCGACCCTTGAACGCAAAATTGACGCCATTGATCAGATTTCATATATCGTTAATGATCCAGTTGTTGGCGAAAGTGCCCGCACGGCTGTAAAACACTTTGTTAACAAAAAAGAGCTACGAGAGCTTAAAAGAGAGTTAGACAGGAGTCGAAAAGCTGGCAAGGTTGGCTGGTTGGAGTATGCAGACCTTGACGGCAAACTACGAACCAGTGCTAATGCGATAAACTGAAAATAATAAAATCTCACTGTTTAAAGTGAGGTTTTTTTGTTTATATATCATTATATAAGAGAAGTGAGCACATGATACGGACGGATATATTATGTTATATAAAGTATTAGACTAGCGTAATAGATTTTTTTAAAAAAAAAGTGGTTTTTTTCGTTTTTTGTGTAAAAAAGTCTTGCTAAAAAGTGAAAAAGATCAGATACTAAAAGAAGAAATGCTAATAAAAAATGGTAAATAAAAACCCGTTATCGAATCCCCATTCGATAACGGGTAGCAATGAGCTAGCCACCCTAGTTCAATGCCGATGAGCGGTAAGAGAAGAGCCTTACCCTCACTTGTCTACTAAAGTATAGCGGCAAAAATCGCTAAAAGCAAGTAGACAAAGCTCAAACGTATTGAAAAAAGGTTAAAAACATAGGGTAGCTCTTTGCTGGGCTACCCTTTTAGTTTGCCCATTTTTTGAGGGACGACAACCCTCTCCCCCTTTCAAGTAGGGGGGTAAAAAGCGGTGGTACCGCCTAGCACTCGTCATCGAAAGCACCCGGCAGAGCGTGGAGGAACGTGAGCTTGTTACCCCGACGGGCGCTCGCTGCCCTTCCATCACGATTTGGATAAAAGGCGAGGTTCAGGATACCCACACGTGGAGCCGCTTGTAGTATCGCCCAGCCTGGTTGAGCGTGGTTTTAGTCCATCGCTTCCACACTAAAAAAAAGTGCTCAAGGCTTACGGTACTATTCAAGGGGTGGGTGAGAACGGTCGGCTACGTTGACCGTTTGCGGGTGCTAGGCTTTGCTAAGAGCCTTTTTATAAGACTTTTAGCAAAGCCAAAAGCACGAGTCAAAAGAGTTACTCTCGAGATTTTCTCCTCTCGCTAGGGGAGGAGTCTCGAGAGAGCTGCATAGCTGCGCTCGGAGCGAGGCTCCGTATATGGTTAAGGAGAAGTATGCCCAAAAAAAGAGAAGAGAGAATATATATATATCCTCTCTATATATGGTATTTGGATATTTGGTGTGGGAGGAGCGACCGACTACTAGGTAGCATATATCTAGTAAGTATCATTGGTATCTAAGCTATCACGCCAAGCAGCAACTTTGGCATAGGCTTCACTAGACCAATCAAGCTTATAGTGACCGTCATTAAGTTTAACAAGTGCTTTAGCGAATGCTTTCAATAGTGCTTCATAAGTGCTCTGGTTGGTGTTTTGGTTGTTCATAGCGGCTTGTCTAATGGTAGATACAAGCCATTTTTGGGTGTCTTCAGGTGTAGTAGCTGCCGATTTTTCAGCAAGTAGTGCTTCATAAGCGATATAGTCACGATACCGCTTGTAGCCCTCTGGGTCGTTTTTTTTGGCAACACGAGGAGCAGGCGCCACAATCTGCAAACCATTTACCTCTGCCTGGAGTTGAGCCACAATTCGCCCTTTTTCAAACGTTCGTTTTTGTGCTTCTTTTTTCTTTGCTAATTTGATTTCTTTTTCCAATAGTTCTGCTTCTCTCTGATTTTCAGCAGCAATTCGTTCTCTTTTTCTTTTCCGTGCTTCCAGCTGTTCGATACTTGCCATAGTAAAAACCTCCGATCATCGTTAAAAAAATCATCTATGC
>NZ_CP144760.1:0-5106 GCF_036689625.1 Ligilactobacillus saerimneri | reverse complement strand
TTCCGCCGCATAACTTGTGTTGTTAACGAGATTGTGACTGGATATATCCGTTCAAGTTCTTCGCAAGCTCGTATTAATACGCTTGCTTTGAATCTACTAGCACTCATTTTCTTAGGGTTTCCGTCTTCATCACTACCTAAAAACCAGCTTTCCCAGTCCTCAAGTGTGCCCTGAATTGTGACATTTGATAGTTTCCCCATACAGTTTGCATTCCATAACTTTAAAAGAGTTAAAGTATATTTTCCTCGCACTTTGGACAGTTCTGACAGCTTAAAGCTATAGAACTGTTCCTTTAGCTGAAAAATATAAGGAGCTACGGGTTTGGTAAACTGAAATTCAAACTCGCCTGTTTCGACTAACTCTATGTAGTTAAATAGTGACGTCATCACTATTGATCTTGTTCCGTCAGGACGGATTTTCCGCAAGTATATAGCTGTCTTGCTATTTAGAGCCTTGAAAGCATTCGCAACTCGTTGATAGTTACGTCCTGAAGCACCTAATCCAAAATGATGAATAATATCAAGAACTGTTGTGCGATAGACATGATCGCTAGTATGTTCTTTCTCAACGAAAGAGAAACAGAAATCAAGCACCTTGTGCTCAAAAGCCGTTAGATTACCAAAAGATCTAGCTAAATCATTAGCTTGGGTTACCAAATAATCTTGTCTGCTTAACAAGTCATTCATTGCCAAATCCATTTTCTTATTTACATCTTTCATAGCTATACTCCTTTTGTTGTTATATAACAGCAAAATAATTATAACATCTTTTTGTTTTTTTAACAATCATGTGATTTAGTACGTACTTTTTGTGACACTTTACGTACTTTTTGTGACACTTTACGTACTTTTTGTGACACTTCACGTACTTTTTGTGACATTACCCGTGTTTCTTCCTATTATATATATAATGTATATAGAATGTATTCATTAATGTATCCATTTAATGTATTCTCGTACGCGCGCGCGAAAAAAATCTAAAGATCAAGAAAAAAATATTCTCCCTATCCTCTATACGATTCTCGCCTTCAATTCTGCCAAACAAAAAAACGACCCCTAAACGGGATCGTCTTTCAAATCACTGAATTACTTCAAAAGCTTCTTCAGCAACTTCACCAATTGTTTTATGTGCTTGGTGGGCACAATCAAAATAAACAGGTAATAATGCCACATGTATGGCACCTCCTTATGCTCTGCAAATTGGGGTGACTAGTCCCAGCAAAGCACCTAACCAGTATATCAAATCCGAGTTTCATGGTATAATGTCTATGTCAAAATAAATAGGCATTTTGCCCATATGGCACAGCCTTGAAGCACTCCCTGACTAGGAGTGCTTGATTTGTATATAAAACAAAAAGCTCTCAGACGCAAATAGAAACGTTTTGAGAGCTTTTAGTATATCTAGGTGTAATTATACTCAAATGAAATAAAAATCGCTTGTATACCCCTTAAAATCGGTCTGATAGCATTTAGAATGATTGATCATCTTCTGGATAGTAACCATAACTTTCTTCAACGGAGCTTTCATGCTCTGTGAGCCATTCTTGTACTAGATCCAAGGTAATAGCATTCATAATCTCACTACGGTGTTTAGTAAATTCTCTATATGCCTTATATCGTTTGTACCCTTGAGGGTCATCTTTTTTTAGAACAGCAGGAGCATATTCAACTCTCTGTAAGTGGTCAAAACCACCTAAATGAGCAGCTAAAGGATCTGTGGCAAGAAATTCCAAAAAGGAATCAGCAATCTGCAACTTACGCTTAATATCTGCCTTGCGATCAGCAGAACTTTTAATCGCAATCTGTTTACCAATCTGTGATCTCGTTTTAGCAATACGGTTGAGAACGCCTGAAACTTTGCTACTGTCTAAGGTGTATCCTTGAGCAATCAACTCTCCCAATTGAGTGTTATAATCTTTTAACTTTGCTTCAAGCTCTTTAATCTTTTCCATCTTCTTTGAAGTCATAATATACCTCCCTACAATAACCTTAATCGTTAAACAAAAATCTCACTGTTTCTATTATACCATGCTATAATAATTTTATAGGAATAGCCCCTCTGGCGTACGAAGAGCGCATCTATGCACAACATAAATATTGTGCTTGATCGCTAACGCTCCCGATGCGCTCTCCGAGGGGTCTTATTCAGACCGAACCATTTCATGGAGATTTACTTTTACTAAAAGTAAACAAAATATTATCCCCTCCCCCTGATGTTTTGCGGGGGAGGGGAGGAAGGAGGCTACTTACGATGTCAATTTTTTTCGCTGACTTTAAGATAATTGGACGCTCAAAAGGACAATCTGCAGTAGCCTCAGCAGCATACCAAGCCGGAGAAGATCTAATCGAAGATGAATCGCACGAAAAGAAACGGTTCAGCAAGAAAGCATGGCAAGTCAAATATTCTGAAATTATGCTTCCTGAAAATGCACCGAAAAAATATGCTGATCGTGCGACCTTATGGAATGCTGTCCAAAAAAAGGAAAAGGCAAAAAACGCTCAGTTTGCTAGAAAAGCCGTTTTTGCTTTGCCAAAAGAGTTAGATCGTGAAACACAAATCAAACTGTCACGAACATATATTCAGGAAAATTTTGTGAACCAAGGTATGGTAGCGGATTGGGCACTACATGACAAAGGGGACGGGAACCCCCATGTTCATATTCAGCTCACGACAAGACCATTTACCAAATCTGGTAAATGGGGTGCAAAGCGTAAAACGCATTACAAACTTGATAAAAACGGAGAACGAATCCCTAAAATTGACCCTAAAACGGGTAACCAATTGGTTCGCCAGGGGCGGAAACAGTGGGAGCGAGAATATATTAATCTTCCCTGGGACAATCCAGAAAATGTGACCAAATGGCGGAACGCCTGGGAAAAGACAGCTAATTTGTATCTAAAAGAGATTAATGCCCCTGAAATTAGTGCTAAAAGTTATAAAGACTTGGGAATTGATCGAATCCCAACTCTACATGAGGGGTACTATGCTCGTAAAATGGAACAACTGAACCCGGGCAGTAGCCGAGTGATTGCTATTAATCGGGCTATTAAATTACGTAACCATGTGGCTGAAACAGTTGAAACGGTAACTAAACAAGTTAATGATCTGGTGGATCGTACCCTTAAAGAAAGGAGTTCAAGACTAGATGGAATTCTCAGTGGATCAGGAGAAGCTGAACGAAATATTGATCAAACTCGATATAGTAGAGGACTCTCAAGCCGAATTGGAACAAGAAAACAACGAGTTGCTGAACTCGTTGGGAGCAAAGATCAAGGAATTGAAAACTCAAAATCAAGATTTACAGCAAGAAAACGAAGACTTGCTGAACTCACAAGAGATTTTAAACACAGAGAACGTAGATCTGAACAGTCAAGTCCTGGATCTCAAAGCCGAATTGAAGCAGTTCGAAGAACTGTACAAGAAGGACTTAACAGACAGTCAATCCGAGATACAGGATCTCCAACACCAAATAAGCGAATGGAAACAAGCCTACAAACTGCTAGAGAGCAAGCAGGTCGATTACGAAAAGTTGAAGTTGGAAAAGCAAGACCTACAGAAGCAAGTCAATCAGCTTCAAATCCAACTCCAAGAGTCGGACAAGTTCGAACAATCTTTGACATCATCAAGCAACTCATTACTTGGCTTACTGACCGACTGGAAAGAGGCAGACGACAAAGAGCAGAACTTGAGAGAGAGCGTCAAAACCTTAAAGTCCAAATTGCAGCAGCTGAAAAGCTAAAAGAGCAAGCCAAAACCAAGTCACAGCAGGCTAAAAAGCCCGAAAAGACGGCAAAAGTGGCTTCTAAACAGCCCGTCCAGGTTCAAAGTAATCCAGTAGATCACCCCGACCGTCCAAAAGAGCCACAAAATCGCTCTATAGAGCATGATCAAGAGCAAAAAGCATGGCGTATGGCATATACCCTATGTACAATTCCGTCCATGCTGACTTTGGCTGCCCGTAAAGGGGTAGCAGCCCTTATGACTTTGGAAAAAGCGGACACAAAGCAGGCTACAGCTACACAAAAGAGGGCAGCCATAGCTATGATTACTAAAGATATGGGCTTGAAGTCAGAGTTTGACTACTTAGCTAGCCAGGACTTTGGCAAAGCCTACACTTCAATACTTGCTGATTACCTTGTTTTAGGTACTACGGGGGCTTTCAGTACTCCCGAAGCTATCCAAAAGTATGAAAAGGGCTTTGTACAGTATGAAAAATGGTTTGAAGATAATCAAGAGCCCGAAAAAGCACTTGAAAAGTACTTCAAGGACGCCAAACAGCAGGCGGAAAGAGTGCTTACAGTCTATAATCGCATGTCTGAAAAAGACTTCCCACGCCCTCAACAAACACCGCCACGTAGGCAAAGCCGGGGGCGCAGTCGGTAAATTCAAATAATAAAAAACCCCTAGATAATATTGTCTAGGGGTTTTTATTACACCCCACAAGTGTGGGGAATACTTGCGGTCGTGGGAAGTCCTTTTCAGGAGTTCGAGGATCACCCCCACAAGTGTGGGGAACACTGCTAGGACAGTTGTTTTACGTGATTTAATGGAGGGATCACCCCCACAAGTGTGGGGAACACACTTTTGCTGGGTCATATAGCATAACCCCCTTAGGATCACCCCCACAAGTGTGGGGAACACAGTAATAGACCCCTTATAAATCAACGTTTCACTTCTTGTCAACATCAATTTTCCATTAGTTTATCCGTAAGTCCCAAAAACAACCCCTACAAAATAAAATTCCTTGATATTCTAAAGAGTTTTGCGTTTCTAAGCGGAAATATCAATTTTACTCATCTTTTTTACCAAAAATCCGTCTAAAGTCACTTTCCATCTCTGGTTGGTACTCAGTAGCAACTCGGTAAGCATCGCTTATATCAGCTTTAGTTGGTTGCCAACCTTCCATTACCGAGCTATGCACTGCCGATTCTACTGCCCAAAATATGTCAGTGTCCTCAATATGAAAACCTTGAATGGTTTGATTTTTCTCATCTACCACACTAATCATTGTCATAGTCCCCCTCGCCCTCTTGGGATAAAATTCATTGCTATTCTAAAGAGTTTTGCTCTTCTAAGCGAACGATATCCAATTTGTAACCAACTACT
>NZ_CP144759.1:1242500-1612039 GCF_036689625.1 Ligilactobacillus saerimneri | reverse complement strand
TAAACTTCCTCCTTTCTATAAAATAATAATAAATGACACGTAAATATTTTAGCATTAGCAAAAAAACTTTTCCACAAGGTTGTGCAAAAAATAAAAACAGTGTGAACAGGATGTAAATAATGTTATCCACAAGTGGCGAGGACATTAAAAACACCCTGTTGATAACCGTCGTTTTCCACAAGCATGTAGTTAATTTAAAACCCTTATATGACAGGGATGGTTTTGATTTATATAATCTATCCACAGGGGTGTTGATAACCTTATCACCAAGATGTGATTTGGGGATAAGAAAGTGGATGAAGGTGTGAATTTAAAGATGAGAGTTTGGGGAGTAATCCACAAAGGGACACAGGAGAAGAGAGGTTATTGTGGATAATTATTAGTGGTATGACGGCAATTCGCCTTTGCTTTTAAGGCGAGGTATGTTAATATTATTCGGTAAGTTTGAATTTGACATAAACGCACTTGTTTAGTAAGATTACAAGTATGTCTAAAGTACAGAACAGGAATGGAGGTGTATTTCATGACTAAGAGAACATTCCAACCTAAGAAGCGTCACCGTCAACGTGTGCACGGTTTCCGTAAGCGTATGAGCACAAGCAACGGTCGCAAGGTTTTAGCACGTCGCCGCCGTAAAGGCAGAAAAGTTTTATCTGCATAGGCCACTGGACCGTCAGTGGTCTTTTTTATTATGTAAAGACAGAGTTGTACCTGTGCTGAGTTAAGCGCAGGGAATGGAGATAGATCTAATGAGAAAATCATACCGCGTAAAGAAAGAAGCGGAATTTCAAACAGTCTTTACCCAGGGGAAATCCTATGCAAATCGGCAGTTTGTGGTTTATGTTTTAGAAAAACCAAACCAGGAACATTTCCGGGTGGGGTTGTCTGTTGGCAAAAAGATCGGGAATGCAGTTGCTCGTAATTGGGTTAAACGGCGGATCCGGCAAAGTTTGACTGAACTCAAACCCCAATTAAAGCAGGATTGTGATTTCTTAGTGATTGCTCGTCCTACCGTCTCCTGGATGGAAATGAAAGAACTCAAAGGGCACTTGGTACATGTTTTAAAGATAGCCCAGGTGCTAGATGAGGAATAAAAGTGAGGTCAACGGCAACAAATGAAAAATAAGAAAAGAATGTTGGCGTTAGCCGGAGTATTGCCACTGCTGGTCTTACTATCCGGTTGTGCTAGCAAGCAAGCTCCAATTACCGCCCACTCAACTGGTTTTTGGGATCATTATATTGTTTGGAACGTTGTGCGGGCCATTCAAGGTCTTAGCCATGTGTTTGGTGACCGTTACGGCTGGGGGATCATTATTTTTACCATTATTGTCCGGATTGTGATCTTGCCGCTGATGATTGTGCAAATTCGCTCTACCCGGAAAACGATGGAATTGCAACCTAAGTTAAAGGAATTGCAAATGATGTATCCTGGGAAAGACGTTGAATCGCGTCAAGCGTTGGCTGCTGCACAACAACGGTTATATTCTGAAGCAGGAGTTAACCCGATGGCAGGATGTTTGCCATTAGTTGTTCAGATGCCGGTATTGTTTGCATTATATCAAGCAATTTATCGGTCTGACGTTCTTAAGAGCGGAACGTTCTTGTGGACACAACTAGGACATCGGGATCCATACTTTATCTTGCCAATTTTAGCTGCGTTATTTACATATTTGACTTCTAAACTCAGCATGATGAGTCAGCCAGAAAACAACACTATGACAACAACGATGACGTATGGGATGCCAATCATGATTTTTGTGATGGCGCTCAATTTCTCATCGGCCTTAGTGCTGTACTGGGTAGTTTCTAATGCTTTTTCTGCATTGCAAACACTCTTGTTTAACAATCCATACAAGATTCGCGCTGAAAGAGAAGCAAAGGAACGCGCTAAGAAAGAACATGCTAAAAAGATAGCGAAAGCTAAACGTAAGGCGTATAAAAAACGATAATAGCAATAAATAGCAAGCTGAAATTTCAGTTTGCTATTTTTTTAATAATTTATGGGCTATTGGCGATTGGTACAAATTGCTAAGGATCTGCTATCCTAGTAAGGAGAAAGGGAGAATCTGGTCCGAATAGGAAGGAGTCCATTACATGGAAAAAAGAATTGCCCATACACTCGCGACGCACAACGCTACACGGTTGGCAGTATTAGAATTGCCACCACTGTATTATACGCAGCCCCGGGCGGTGGTACAGATTATTCATGGGGCCATGGAATATAAAGAGCGTTATTTGCCACTAGCAACGTATTTACAAGAGAGTGGGTATGCAGTGGTACTTTCAGACAATCGGGGGCATGGTCATTCGGTTTCTGCTGATGATCCCTTTGGATTAATGAAGAGTGTTGACCAGTTGGTTGCTGATCAGGTTCAGATAACTAACTGGATCAAAGAGCATTATCCGCAGAGTGAGGTAGTTATTTACGGGCACTCTATGGGGTCCCTTATTGCCCGCCTATACCTGCAACGCCATGATCACTTGTTGAGTAAATTAATAATGACCGGTACGCCTAACTATAATGTGTTGGCTCCATTGGGAATGCGTCTAATCAGACTGGTACAACGGGTGAAAAAAGATGATGAAGTATCGAATTTGGTGGCGCGCGTGTGTGGTAACCAGATTAACGGTTACAGTTGGTTAAGCTATAATCAGGACAATATTGCCCGTGTGCGGCAAGACCCAATGATGATCAAACGCTATCCACTAGGGAGTATGAAGACTTTGGTTGAGGCTGATCTTCGTCTCAAAGATCCTGCTCAATGGCAGTGTCGACAACCACATTTGCCAATTTTAAATTTAGTGGGAGCAGACGA
This sequence comes from Ligilactobacillus saerimneri, assembly GCF_036689625.1. Lineage (NCBI taxonomy): Bacteria > Bacillati > Bacillota > Bacilli > Lactobacillales > Lactobacillaceae > Ligilactobacillus > Ligilactobacillus saerimneri. The sequence goes on along the minus strand of NZ_CP144759.1, from coordinate 1,609,223 downwards.
TCATCAGATCACCGGGGGGAAAAAAGGAATTGCGGATACAGTGGCGCGCTTAAAGCAGAGCGGATATCACAATATTCAAACAATACTAATGCCACATATGAAACATGAAGTCCTCTTTGAAAAGGACCACCGCAAAGTATATCAAGCAATGAATAAGTTTTTAGCCGAGTGAATCAGAGTAACTTTCTGAAAACTTTTTGCATCATTTGCATCATCATGAAAATCCAACTTGATTATAGTGGGTTGTTTTCAAAACTTGCAAAAAAGATAAAAAATACCCACTGAGACTAATGATCATGATTAATCTCAGTGAGTACTATGGCTAGGATGAAGCAACATAAATAGGGTGCGAGGTATGATTTTCTAGAAAGTTAGGTGTTGCTCCCCCTAATCACTTAAAGTATAAGGGAGAAAGAGTTCTAAATTAAAGGAAGTAAATGCTTTGATTTCTCGTTAACGGGGAATAGAGCTACAATAGATAGAAATCGGTTTCATTTTTGTGAATCTATGAATATAAAATAGCAAAAAGTAAATCTTACTGCGGAAAAAATATGCTCCTCTGGAGCATAACCGAACAATAGTACAGGAAAGGGGCGAAATAAGTGCGGACAAAAAACGGTGCGGTATTAATGACAAATACTTTGGCTAATATGGGACAAGGACTGGCTCTCCCAATCACAACCCTATATGTCCATCAAAGTTTGCACAAATCATTGACTACGGCAGGCTTGGTCCTGATGGTTTGGGCGTTGGCAATGATGCTGGGAAATTATTGGGGTGGCCGAATGTTTGATGAGTGGCGCCAACAACCTACATACTATATTGGGGGAAGTATTGCTATTTTTGTGGGACTTTTAATGTCCCTATGGCCAGAGTGGCCCCTATACGCTGGAGCACTAGCCCTGTATGGGTTAGGTCTAGGAATATTAATCTCTGCAATTAATGGGTATTTGGCCCATTTGCAAAAAGAAGATAAAGAAATATTCAACGATGCTTACTGGATGCGTAACATCGGTTTTGCCCTCTCAACCGGACTCTCCGGAATATTGTATGCGGTCAATGTTCGGTGGGTACTCATTTTGACCACCTTATTGGTAGTAGTAGCTTTAGTTATGGTCAAAATTACTTTCAAAGAAGTAACAATTTCACCCGTACAACCAGCGAAACGACCACAATATCATCTTTTTAGTGCGGACCGTCAAACTGTTTTTAGTATTCTAGCTGTATGCTGGGCCTTATTTATTACGTGGTTGGGTTATGAACAATGGGGCTCAAATATGTCGATCTATATGATTGCTAATGGGATTCCAGTACAACATTATAGTTTGTTATTTACTATTTCGACAGGTGAAATCGTCCTTTTACAACCATTAGTGGCACGGACTTTTCGTAATACTTATCACAATGAGAAGATGCGTTTGATTATGGGAACGATCTTTTATATGGCTTCCTATCTGCCTATTATTTACGGAAATACATACAGTTTCTTTGTAATTGGGATCACCTGTCAAACTTTTGGGGAAATGATCCTCTTTTCGACTGCGCCGGTCTTTTTGAACCGGTTTGCTACTGATGAGAACCGTGCAACGTTGCAGTCACTAAATAGCATGGCTACATCTTTAGCCAGCGCTGTGGGGCCAGTTTTTGGGGGCTGGTTAATTTCACTGATTGATTATCAGCTGACCTTTGTGGTGATCTTTGCTTTACACGTATTGGTCATCCCATTATTATTAGCGTTACGGGCTCATCGTCAGGTGACTTAGTCTAAAAGTGGGGTTACGTGATAAATTAGAACTGGAAACTGAGAAGGAAAGTGAGTCGAAAAACGATGGATTTTTGGTTACAAATGGCATTTGCTGTGGCAATGTTGATGGATGAAGTACTCACTATTGCCCGGGTAATAAAACAAAAACAACCGCAACGCGTCAAAAACTATGCGATCGGTTTTCACATTGTGTTCATCTTAATGTTGTTATGGTTGGTTGTAGCTATGATCCAACAAACAGTCGAAATTATCCCGGGGATATTCTCGTTCTTAGGTTGGATGATTGTGGCAACTAGCTCATTCAAGACATTAAAAAAGATGAGCAAATAGGAGGAATAATAATGAGTTTTTGGATGCAGACGGGAATGTTGGTAGCGTTACTACTAAATGAGATAGTGATCATCTGGGATAATATGCGGTACCGACCGCAACTTTTTTTGCTGGGGTTTAGCTTGCTGCTAGCGATCCTGGATGTAGCATTACTCTATGTTACGCTCTATGCCCATACAGTGTATTTTCCAAGTTGGTTATCAGTATTGACGATCATTATAACGAGTTTAAATACAGTCCGTATCCTGAATGTGAGTGCCAACCGCCGGAGCTAGAGAATTTTTGAAATAAGATAAAAAGCATGGGAATCTTCTCCCATGCTTTTTGTATGTTGTAGTTTGAATAATTTAGCGAACCAGATGAGCAATATCTGTTGGTTGGGCTAAAACAATATCTGCTTCTTGCTGCCAAGCAGTTGTTCCGGCAGTCCCCCAACGGGCTAAAGCAAATTGCGCGCCAGCAGCATGAGTCATCTCCAAATCATATTTAGTATCACCCACATAGATAGCCTCAGTAGCGGGAATCTCCAACTGCGAGAGGGCTAATTCAAGCGGGTCAGGATGGGGTTTGTGGCGGTCGGTGTCAGAAGCTGTGATAACAGTATCAAACAACGGCATTAAGCCCATAGGAACAAACTCATTGTTGAATTCTTCAGATGTTTTGGAGGTAACAATCCCTAACTGAATATCTGGAGCCAACTGTCGGAGGGTAGAAGCTACCCCAGGAAAAAGCTCTTCGGTATGGACTAATTTCCCAATGAAGTGATTAACCACTTCTTCAACACGATCAATCTCAGCAGGATCATCAATAAAACGTTGTAAAGAAACTTGCGTAGGAATGCCCTTAGTGAAAGCAAGATCAGTGAAAGATAAATCGAGTCCTAACTCTTGTTTGAGCGCCAACTGGATTGAGCCGATCATGGCTTGGTCCGAGTCAACTAAAGTGCCATCAATATCAAAAATTAATGCTTTAGTCATAGCCAGTCGCCTCCGTCATTGTTGGTATAAAAAATTTCAACGTTATTTTGGTTAGCAACGTTCACGATCTTATCGGGGAGCGGTTTGTTGGTGATGATGATGTCAATATCATTGAAGTTCAATGCTAAAAAGTTGTGCATTTTATTAACTTTAGTACTGTCAACCAGTAAAACAACCTTATCAGAGTGTTCAATGATGGCTTTTTTGAAGTCAATTTCATCATCAAAGGCATAATACATCCCCCGTTCGGTCATCCCGATCGAGCTAATAAAGGCAACATCAAAGTGGTAGCTCCCGATATCAATTAAGGGCTTAGTTCCCGTAGTATACCGCATTTCGCGGTTCAATGTCCCACCTAGCATCCGCACCTTAGCTTTGGATTTGCTGAGGAGTTGTTCGGCCACTTCGAGTGAATTGGTAATAGCTAACAGGCTTTGGGAGTTGTCGAGGTGGCGGGGGATGAAACTAATTGTTGAAGAAACGTCGAAGTAGACGATCTCATCTGGACCGATCATCTGGGCCGCCAAGCGTCCCATCTTGTCCTTGACCGGGGTCATTTCAACCGAGCGGTTACTCAGATCTTCTAAACGGCTACTAAATGAGTGAGGTTGGTTGATTCCACCGTAAACACGTTCAGCATCGTTTTGTTCAACTAAGGTTAAGATGTCCCGCCGGGTCGTATCGCGTGAAGCCCCAGTGAGACGCATAATATCATGAAGACTGAGTGAGTGGCGTTTTAATAACTCACTTTTTATTAATTTCAAGCGGTCCTTTTTATTAATGATGTTCAGCTCCCTTGGCACAAAATTGTTATGTAAAATCAGGTGTGAATCTATAAAAATAAGATTCAATTTAGGATAAGTAACTAAAGCCAAAATAGCATAAAAACAGGCTAATGTAAACGTTGACAACGAGGGGTGAGAGTTTTATGCTATAACTGTTGTTATAGTAACATAACAAGTTGAGAGAGTAGGTTAGTTCGTGGCAAAAAAATCTGTTCCTTTGTATCAAAAAATGATGGTTGCAATCATGCATCAGGTCGATGCAGGTGCTTGGCATGAAGATGATAAGCTTCCATCAGAAAAGATCCTGGGTGAGCAGTATCAAGTGAGCCGGATTACCGTCCGTAAAGCGTTAGCAGAATTACAAAAGCGTAATTATGTCTACACCAAACATGGGCAGGGAACATTTGTTACTCCACGGGAACGGCGTAACCAGGGGATCGATTTTTGGAATACCGAACAGATCATCGCGCAAATGGGGTACCATCCGTCTAGTTCGATTGATCGTTTTCAGGTGGTAACAGACTACCGCTATGAAGGCATCAAGCAGCAAATGGGACTGAACAACGATGGCTATCTTTATAAAATTGAGAAGACCTATACCGCTGATAGTCAACGGGTGATGTACCGTCGAGTGTTTATTGCATATGAACGTTTCCCACAAATTACCCTCTCCGAACTTGAGCACACTGAGATTATTCCTTTAATTTGCCGTAAATACGGCTTTTCAACAAGCAATTTTTCCCTCAGTGTGACTGTTGTTCGGGCGTCAAAACAGACAAAGCAGTACTTGGATCATACTCATGATAATGTATATGTTTTCGAACGTAGGGGGTATGATCGGGACCGGATGGTTTACCTAGAAAAGGCGTATGTGACGGGCCTCTTACCTCTCCACTTGATGACGCATGATAACGAGAAAGGAAGTTTTAAGATGAGTACACCTGACATTGTGTTAACTCGCATTGATAACCGGTTGGTACACGGTCAAGTAGGGGTTGTTTGGACCTCAGCAATCGGAGCTAACTTACTGTTGGTGGCCAACGATGCAGCAGCTAAAGATGAATTACAACAGGAATTAATGACAGCGACAGCAGAAACTGCTGGCGTGGGGATTCGGTTCTGGACTTTGGATAAGACAATTTCAACTATTCACAAAGCCAGCGCACGGCAACATATCTTTCTAGTTGTCAAAACACCAGCTGATGTTTTGACCCTAGTTAAGGGGGGCGTGCCAATTACAGAAGTGAATGTTGGTAATATGCATTACAGTGATGGTAAAGAACAAATCTCCAAGAAGGTGTACATGGATCAAGCCGATAAGGATGCAATCAACGGACTGATTGATGCCGGAGTGAAGGTTTACATCAAGGATGTTCCAGAAGATAAGGAACAAGTTTTACAAAAGTTCTAGTCGATAAGAAAAAAACAGCAAAGAAGGTAATACAATGATTACACTGACCCAAGGGATTATAGTCTCTATTTTTGCCATTATTGCTGGGGCCGACTTTTGGTTGGAAGGTTTCTATATTTTCCGGCCAATGATTGTCTGCACAGTAACCGGGATGCTTCTGGGCGACCTACGGCTCGGAATCGTTGCTGGTGGTTTGACTGAATTAGCCTTTGCCGGATTAACTCCAGTTGGGGGGACACAACCACCTAACCCAATTATGGCGGGGATTATGACGGTAGTATTGGCACACACAACAGGACATACACCAACCACTGCGATTGGCTTGTCCTTACCATTTTCAATTTTGATGCAATACATAATTCTCTTCTTCTACTCAGCATTCTCATTGCTGACTAAGAAGTTGGATGAATACGCTGATCAAGCTGAAACTGGGAAGTTTGCCCGGTTGGTAATCACACCAACAGTGATTGTGTCGGTAGTTTATGGTTTATTCACTTTCTTATGTATCTATGCAGCCCAAGCACCAATGAAGGGCTTAGTCAACGCCATGCCAACTTGGTTAAGTCACGGCTTTGAAATCGCCGGTGGGATCTTGCCAGCTGTTGGGTTTGCAATGTTGCTCAAGAGCATGTTAAAGGGCAAATATGTTCCTTACTTGTTACTTGGGTTCACTGCTGCCTGCTTCATCAAGTTCGGTAACTTAATGCCAGTGGCTGTAATCGGGATTGCTTTGGCAATGATTGAATTTGAACGGGCAAAGAATAACCGGGATACACAACAAAAATTACGTGAAGTAGAAGAAAACGTCGCTAACGGAGGTGAAGAAGATGGCATCTAAGCACACGGGTAAATTAACCAAGAAAGATATTCGGATGGTTGGGGTGCGGTCAATCTGGAACCAATCAGCGATGAATTACCAACGGATGCAAGCTGATGGCTGGACATTAGCTATTTTGCCGGCCCTCAAGAAGATTTACGGGGACGACAAAAAGGGTTTAAGTGATGCAATCAAAGGAAACCTGCAGTTTATGAACACCAACAACTATGCAGCACCATTGTTGATGGGGTTAGAATTATCTCTGGAAGAAAATGGCGAAGACCGGGAAACCATTGATGGATTACGGGTGGCCTTGTTCGGTCCTTTAGCCGGGATCGGGGATGCGATCACATGGTTCACTATCTTACCAATTGTTGCGGGGATTACTGCATCTTTTGCTAAGCAAGGCAGTATCTTAGGACCACTGTTGTTCTTTATTGTCTATCTCTTATTATTCTTAGCGCGGATTCCGATTGCTCAATTAGGTTATAGTGCAGGTTCAAAGGCTGTTTCACAAATTCGGAAAGATTCAGCGATTGTTTCCCATGCTGCTAGCGTTTTGGGATGTACCGTTATTGGTGGTTTGATTGCAACTTACGTTCAAATTACGGTTAAGTCAAAAATTGCAGTTACATCATCTACTACAATCTCAATTCAAAAGCAGTTCTTTGACAACATTTTCCCTAATATTTTGCCATTAGGATACACGTTCTTACTGTATTACTTGGTTAAAAAGAAGAATGTTAGCCCAGTAATGTTAATCATCATTACATTCGTGCTGGCAATCATTTGTTCCTGGTTAGGAATCTTATAATTGTCAAAATTAACAAGGGAGGAAGAGAAATGCAAATTGTAGTGACAGGTCACGGTAATTTTGCCACGGGGATTGCTTCAACAGTGCAACTACTAGCAGGTAATGTGAGTGGTGTTCAATACGTTGACTTTACCGCTGATATGAATGAAGAAACCCTGACTAATAAGCTTCAAGAAACGTTAACCCAAGATCAAGGCACAGTCTTTTTCTGTGACCTTTTAGGGGGAACGCCTTACAAGCAAGCTGCCACTCTCAAAGCTACGCATCCTGATCAGGATATCGCGGTAGTTTGTGGTTGCAATGTAGCTTCCTTATTGGAAAATGCATTAATGGGATTGGATCAATTTACCAGCTCCCATGACTTAGCGGCTAAGATTGTAACTACTGCCCAGGCGGGAATTCGTGAATTTGGCGTTTCATCTCGTCCAGCAGCAACAGCGCGTCCTGTTGATGAAGAAGAGGATGGCATTTAACATCTAAACTAGTTTGATTAAACTAAGAAGAGGTCACCAAGAATTACACGTTCTTGGTGACCTCTTTTAAATTAAAATCATAAGTGCTTATACATGACTGGGCATGGACGGAGCTCATAGCCTAACGGATAATCCATCTCCTTAACCGTAACGAAGCCTTCACGCTTGTAGAATTTTAGACCGCCAAAGTTAAACTTCCAAGCACAGAGCACTAATTCTTGGATTCCCAGTTCCTGGGCGCGTTTTTCGGCATGCTGCAACAACTGTTTGCCCAAGCCGTGACCAGCAAAACCGCGAGTGGTATAAAGCCGAGAAATCTCTAACAATTCATTGCTATTTTGGGGCCGGACGCCTTCGAACTCTGGTGTGCGAGTTAATTTAGTATAGGCCAAAATGACATGTTCATCGAGATCTTCAATGAGGTAGAACTCGTTGTCCTCATCAGCTAATTCGTTTTTGAGATGAGATAGGTTTAGTTCATGCTGAGTATAAATTGTCATATCGAGGACATCAGCATCACTCTTATAAGAGTTGAAAAAGGTTAAAACACTAACTACTTGTAGCGGTTCTAAATCAGCCATAGTGGCTCTTCTCAGGCGGGTACGCATCACTACCACTCCATTCTTTTTTAGGTCTTAGTATAGCGTAAATTGGAACAATTAGTCCCAACCATGCTTGGATAGATCCATATCTCGTTTGCGCATCTGGGAGACATAGGGATTTCCCTGAACATAAAAGCGCAGGGGAGCGTTGCCATCTTTCTTGTTAAGATTAACGCCAATCCGGGAGCTAACGGCTATTTCTCGTGGAATATAGTGGTGGGCAATATCGATAGTTAAGATATTGTTTTCTAAAGGTTGCCCATCTAGCTTGCGCGAGTTGATTCCCAATGCTTGAACCAGTTTAGCAGGACCATTACTGATGGCAAAACCAGTTTGCCGCCGATTAGTAGCCATTTGCTCGGAATTAAGACACGGTTCTAAACCGCGGATTAGCACCCCATGAGGGACATCTTGCGCTTGAACAGCAATATCTAGGCAGTAATGGCCACGAATTTGATAGAGATAAATTGTTCCTGGTAAACCATAAAGGGACTCAGTGTAGTCGGTTCTCCGTCCATTGTACGCGTGGGAGGCAGAGTCGTTTTCACCTAGGTAAGCTTCTGTTTCTACAATCAATCCGCCAACGGTTCCTTTAGGACCATGGTAATACAAGGTAGTTCCCAGAAGATCTTGGGCAATCCGGGGAGTGGGACGCCCAGTGAAAAATTTTTGATAAGGGGTCAACAAGATTGCATCATCCTTTCAGAGGTTTTATGCTTAGGTTAGCACGAAAAGCAGGGAAGAAGGAATATATATGCAAATTAGGATAGCACGAATCTATCAGCAGCCAGCAGATCTTACTGGTTACCGGGTACTTGTTGATCGGTTATGGCCACGGGGTATTTCTAAAGCAAAAGCGCATTTAGACCAATGGCTGAAGGAAGTCGCACCGAGCAACGAACTGCGTAAATGGTTTGCTCATGATCCGACAAAGTTTGCTGACTTTAAAGTGCGGTACCAGGCGGAATTAGCAGATAATCCTGCTTACCAGGAGTTACTAGCTATGGCTCAGCAGCAAGCTTGTTTGATTCTTCTGTATAGTGCCAAGGATGAGCTACACAATCAGGCAGTGGTTTTACAGGAGAAATTACTAGCAGATAGTGACGCCAATCATTGATACTGAGTGTAGAATTAAAGGAAATAATATAAAAAGCAGTGAGTGCTGATAATAGCATTCACTGCTTTTTTAGCTCAATATTGCTGAGAAATCATAATTATGTCCTAACCCACACTTTCAGACATAATAAATATTTCCTGGGCAATACTTACTTTAATTGTTTAGCGTTCGCTGAAAGCTTTGTCTGGTAATACCAAGTTCAAAACAATTCCGAGGACGGATGCAACTGCTAGCCCAGAGAAAGTGTATTGACCTAATTGGAGGTAGGCATTACCAATCCCAATAACCAGGATGGAAGAAGCAATCATCAGGTTACGCTTCTTGTTGAAGTCAACCTGCTTGTCAACGATAACGCGTAACCCACTGGATGCGATTACCCCGAAGAGCAGGAAGGAGATCCCCCCGATTACCGGAGAAGGAATGGATTCGATCAAAGCACTTAACTTACCAACAAAGCTGAAGATGATGGCAAAAAGTGCAGCTCCACCTAAGACATAAACGCTGTGAACCTTAGTGATGGCTAAAACACCAATGTTTTCCCCGTAGGAAGTAACAGGAGGTCCACCAACAAATCCAGCGATGATAGAAGCAGTCCCGTCACCGGCTAAGGTATGGGTCAAGCCAGGATCCTTAAAGAAATTCCGATCAGTTAACTTGTTGAGCACCATGATATGGCCCATGTGTTCAGTCATTGTCACAAAGGCAATTGGGGCCATGCTGAGGATTGCGCCCCAGTACATATGAGGGTGGTAGCTGATGAATGGAATTTGGAAGCTTGGTAAGCTGAACCAAGCGGCTGATTGCACTCCACTAAGGTCAACAATTCCGAATAAGAGAGCAGCGATATACCCAGCAATAATCCCGAGTAAGATAGGAATTAAACTCAAGAAGCCTTTGAGGAACATGTTGAAACCAATTGTTACTAACAGGGTGATCATTGCAACAGCAAAGAACCGCAAGTCGTAGTTATTACCGTTCATTGTGGCATCCTTAGCAGCAGTAGCAGCCAGGGAAAGCCCGATAACCATGACGATTGGACCAACGACAATTGGGGGTAAGACCTTATCGATCCAATCAGAACCAAAGAAACTGATAATCAGGGCAACAATGAGATAAACCATCCCCACAGCCACTGTCCCCTGGGCAATTCCTGGGTAACCGGTTGTTTTCATCAAAGCCAGCATTGGGACAATGAATGAGAAACTAGACCCCATGTAAGCGGGGATTTTTCCCCGGGTGATCAAGATATACATGAGGGTACCAACCCCAGAACTGAAGAGGGCAATCCCTGGGTTCAAACCTACCAGAATTGGAACCAAGACGGTTGAACCGAACATGGAAAACATATGTTGGATGGAAAGACCAATCCATTGTCCAAAACTAGGACGTTCGTGGATGTCAAGGATGACATCATCGCGGTGTGACATAAATATTCCTCCTAAAATTAGCCCTAAAATGTAAAAATAGCTTTTGAACTCGAGGAGCCCAAAAGCTATACTAATCTACCACTCCCATAGATCAAAGGAGTAGGAAACACGTTGTCTTTTGAGGCCTCACGGGACCACATTAAAGGACCTTATTGAATTGTAGTCATTCTAGCGTGTTTTACATACAGTGTCAAGCAAGAAATGTCATCATTGTCATTTTTAATGTCTAAACAGTAATATTACTCGCCACTTTACTGCGAAGCTGCAATATTTGTTTTGGGGGTGAGATTCCAAGTGATATTCTCTTGATAATTGCTAGTTGTATCAAGGGGATTGTGGTACCCGTCCCACAAAATCTTAGCATTGAGAGAATGTGTGAACTCGCCACTAGTTCCATTTCCTTGCGTGAAGTTAGCTACGGTAGAAGGAGTGGTACTAAGGACTTGTCCCATGATCTCTAAGCGACCGTTGAGTGTCGTAATGCGGTGGGTAGTTGCGGTCGTTGTGATAGCCGCTGTTAGTTGCCAATTAGCGGTGCTAGCGTTAGGGATATAGGCGCTGACAGTATCCGTTGCAGCTGTTTGTGAAGAACTGCTGCCCCCATTGTAAATCGTCGTTGCGGCAATGCTCCCAAAGTCGATTACTGCTGGGACTTTTAGCACTGGAATCTGAAGTTGAATCTGAGCAGGGTTGCTGACAGTTACCAGAGAATCACCTGAATATACTCTGAGCTGGAGATAAACCTTGTTGCCCGTGTTTTCCTGTTGCGCGAGGTACTGGACAAAGCGGTCATTAGCTGCCAAAGTCATCCAGTCGGCCCCCAACGTTCCAGTGGCCTTATTAGAACCAAAGTCAGAGGCGACATCTTTGAACTCTTTACCAGTAGTGTAATACCAGTGGTAAGTTAGGTTAGTTCCTAAATTTTGCGTGATTGATTTAAGCATAGCAGGATCAAAATGATCCGCAGTATTCAAAGATTTATTCGTCAATGTATCTTGAGTGCTAACCATTGCCTTGAGACCACCATATTGGAGCGTAATAGCTTGGGGAGCAGAAGGTAAGGGATATTCAAATTTCACGGGAATTCCAAACTGATCCCCACTAGTATTTGTAATTCCATCCATAGCGGTGCTTAGAACGCTGGGATCTGTTTTGAGGACGTATTTTGTTTGGAGGGCATTGGCAACCACCTTTTGGCTAACTTGGGGACCGTCAATTGCGTTGTTTAAAGTATCAATACTAAAGAAGCTCTCAAAGCCTGTCTGAAGACGGGGGGCAGTAATTTCATAAGAAATTGATTGCCCCGCATAGTAATGACCAGATAATTGTCCCAGAGTATCATGCTGGACGCTATTCCAACCTAAGACCGGAGTGCTCATGACGTAGGGGTATGTTCCATCATCAGCCACCCCGTTGGTTTTCCAGAAACCATATGAGGAGTCATTATCGAAGATGCACAATTGAATTCGATCAGCCTTAATATTTCCCAGGTTAAAATTAACATTCCAAAGCGCGGTCCGTGAGAAGTCCTGAACTTTGGAACGTGTTACCTTACTACTGTCTAGCTCCTGACCGGAAATCTGGCCGTTAGTTTCGGTTACGACATAGTAGCGGGTTGCAGAGCTTTTATTCCAGCTAATATGAGCTAAAATGTTGTAATTAACATGGATATTGTTCCCATCACGGTATTCAGCGATGGGAGTGTTATCATCTAGCATAATCCCATACTTATTACGGGTAATGATGCCAGCTTCACGGTATCCCTCGGTCCAAGTCGCAAACGCAGTAGTCGGCCAAGTGACGGTCGAACCGCTAATCGGCGTGATATCCGCAGCTTTTGTCACTGTTGTCGGCGGTAAACTGAGGACCAAGCCAATACCGCAAATGAGATTTAGTAAGACAAGAAAAGGTTTAAAACTAATTCGCATAATGTTCACACTACTTATTTTTCTTATTTAAACGTTTATTTTGGGCAATGATTATCCCACATAAAATAACGATCAACAAGACCAAAAAGCCAATCAAGAGCCAAATTAATTGTGAAAGGCCCAACCAGCCTTTTTGTTTGGCAAACGGTACACCTTGGCTACCTGTGATCGTAAAGTTTTGCCGGAGATTCCATTTCCTTTTTCCTGACTGGAGGTGCAACGTTAGGGTATACTTACCTGCTCCAAGCTGATCATGGTCAGTGACCAGGAAGTTAAATGTTGAATTGGGTGCAACCTGGTAGTTTTGGACTTGGCGTTGGGCCAGGACTTTTGTCTGTCCCTGTTTGGTGATTTGGGCATTGATCTTTAATTTGCCAAATAAAACGGGACGTGTATTGCGTAGGGTAGCACTGATTTTAGGCCCCTTTTGAACCTTGACGGCCTTGAGTTTCATTTGGGCGACTTGATCGGGATGCTCTTGCTGACTGATCAATACGGGCAATGTCATAGCAAAGTGATTCTGTGCCGAAAGTTTACTCTTGGGATCAACATGAGCATTAGTCATACGCTCAACATAAATACCACCCGCGATGGTTCCATTAAACTTTTGTCGGGGAAGACGGAGATTAATGGAAACAGTCGTTGATTTATGGGCTGCTACTGTTACTTGTTGAGTTCGTTCTTTTTTAGGAACAAACTGGGTTAATTGGAAAGCAGCAGTGGGATCTTTTTTAGTCTTGAAATCTGTATAGTTGATGGCACCATTATCCGTTGTTGTTGCGTTACCTACGCGAACAATGTAGTCAACGTTGGTGTCAGAATTAAGGTTGGTGATTTTGACTTTTACAGGAACCGTCGTTTTAGGGCGCGTTTTAAGAGCAAAATAGCCCGTAGTATCCGGTCTTTGTTCCCGCGGATATACAGGGCTAATTGTAAATTGCGCCGCATCATTTGCGACTGCGGCCTGAACAGCCGGCTTCTGTAGAAAGCAAAATCCGAGCACCAAGGTCAGGATAACCTGGGTAAATGTTTTTACTTTCATTTGGATAACCTTCTCTAAAAATTATTTACTTACGTCAACATTTGGTGCTGAAGTTAAATTCCAGGTCAAGTTAGCAGTGTAGTCACCACTTGCTAAAGAGTCGTGACTGGAGAAGGTAAACTTAGCATGAGAAATAGTAGCGCTGGCACTCCCCTTGTTAGCCCCAGTAGAGCTGGCGATTTGGGTGGCAGAAGCGTTAGGAAGAGTTAAACTAAATGGGTTTTGTCCCCAAGTCCAGCCAGTAGCCGTACCATTGTTAAAAGAGAAAGTGCCTGGAGTGACAGCCATTGTCCCAGCAATCTTGCTATTACCATTGGTAAAAGCAGTTGTTTGGGAAACAGCGAGGTTCCAGCCGTTTTGATCTAAACGGGTGTCGGTAATTTTCACAGTATTGTTGGTGGTAAGATCTTGTTCAACTGAACCACCATTGAAGACTTGATCAGCAGTTACTGTTCCGAAAGCAAAACTTGGCACAGCATCCAGGGAGAGTTTGGCTGACTGATCGTCCTGTGAGATATTCAAGGTGGCAGTACTATTTTGTGAAGTTGCGTCAGCGGCATGTGCAGTTAAACTTCCGCCGAATAATAAACAACTAGTTGCGAGCGTTGCAAGGCTCAATTGTTTAGTTAATTTCATGTAAGTCGTCCTTTCTATAATAAAAAGAGATAAACTACACCTCCATAATAACGCATAAAATTTAAATTTTGAAATATTTAATTAGATAAATTTGCTATAATGATGGTTATATTAAAGAAAATTAATAATTTTATCAATATAAAAAATGATATTAATGATAATAAAAAGTTAGTCAGAGTATGGTTGATAATAGTTTGACAGTGGTACAATGAATGCACCTAAAGAGGAGGAATCATGATGGCAGATCGAACCGAACCAGTAACATTAACTAATATGTGTATGGTCCAAAAAGATGGCAAAGTATTAGTCCTTGACCGAACTGATCCTGCTTGGCCTGGCTTAACCTTTCCTGGAGGGCATGTTGAGCCGGGAGAGCCTGTGAATATGTCAGTAGTCCGTGAGATCAAAGAAGAAACGGGACTAAAGATTACGCCACCACGTTTATGTGGTTTGAAGCAGTTCAATGATGCTCAAAATCGGCGTTATATTGTTTTTTGTTACATTGCAAAGGTTCAGAGTGGGAAGCTCAGGGAATCGGCTGAGGGGCGATTAACATGGATGACCTTAGAAGAGTTGAAGCGACGCCCATTGGCTGAAGGTTTTGCAGGGATGTTGAATATTTTTTGTGATGAAGAATTAACGGAATACTTTGTCCACTACAGTGCAGATGGAGAGCGAAAAGAAGCAGTGTACTAGACAAAACCAAAAAAATCCGTACCAGCGAGTGAACATGGTACGGATTTTCTCTTTATTAGATGTTTAGTAAAAGCGGTTAGGATATATTACTTGGTTGAACCTGGCCGTTGCTTTTTAGCAACCTTCTTACCCATAGTCATTTGATCATTGTAGCCCCATACCCAAGTGATGATGAAGGAGACGATGATTGATACTGCACTAGCAAGTAAGAATGTATAGAAACTAGATAAATCAGTTGGATGTTGTGGATTGAAGAAGGATGAGAATCCAATCAAACCGCCGGTGAATCCAAACATTGTTCCGTGGAATAGACCAGTAATAAAGCCCCCAGCAGCGGAACCAATCAAACCAGAAACGAAGACTTTTCTATACCGGAGGTTAACCCCGTAAATAGCTGGTTCGGTAACCCCGCAGAAAGCAGAAATAGCTGCTGCAAAGCCGAGTTCTTTGGTGTCTTCCTTCTTGGACTTGAGTGCAACTGCCAGAACGGCTGCCCCTTGGGAGATCATAGTTGAACAGATAATAGCATTCAAAGCACTTTGACCTGTCCCTGCAATCTGTTGTGCAACTAGTGGGACAACACCCCAGTGAAGCCCGAAGATGACCAGTAATTGGTAGAAACCGCCGATGATAAGTCCCCCGGCCCAACCGGAAACAGAAACCAACCAGTTGATTAAAACGGCCACTCCGTTAGCAACACCTTGGATGACTGGACCAGTAATGACCAAAGTAATCACTGATACAACCAGAACGGTAATCAGAGGAATGAAAATCATGTGGAGGTAACTTGGTAAAATTTTCTTGAGCCAATCTTCACACTTCTTAGCCAGCCAAGCAGCTAAGATCATTGGGAAGATTGAGTAAGAATAATTCAGGAATTGGAACTTAAAGCCCCCAACTTCGAACATTGTCTTAAATGCTTTACCCCATTCAATTAATTGAGGATAGGCGAGGACGCCCCCAATAACCGCAGCGATAATTGGGTCAGAGTTGAGCCGTTTAGCAGCACTGAAACCGACTAAGATTGGCAGGAAGAAGAAGGCTGAGTCACCAATAGCTGACAACGTGATGTAAGCAGTGCTTTTGACATCAAGCAAAGCCCCCAGTTGCGGTAGGGTTAATAATGCTAACAGGCCCTTTAAAATCCCGGCGGCAGCGATAACACCTACAACGGGGCTCATTGAACCGGTGATGAACCCGATCAAGTTACCAAACGCTTTGGAGACAGGGTTTTTGCCGTTATCTACCTGTGGTTGGGTAGGAGCATCACCGAGGTCGCCTAATTCTTTAACAACTTCTTCGAAAACCGGCACAACTTCGTTGCCAATTACCACTTGGTATTGGCCAGAAGCGTGCATTACGTCAAGGACACCTCGTTGGTTTTTCAAGATTTCATCATTGGCCTTACCTTCATCTTTGAGGTAGAAACGTAACCGCGTGATACAGTGGATCACATTGTTAACATTAGCTTTGCCCCCAACGTTTTTAACGATAAACTTAGCTAATTCAGCATGCGAGAGT
The DNA here is from genome assembly GCF_036689625.1 of Ligilactobacillus saerimneri. NCBI lineage: Bacteria > Bacillati > Bacillota > Bacilli > Lactobacillales > Lactobacillaceae > Ligilactobacillus > Ligilactobacillus saerimneri. The sequence goes on along the minus strand of NZ_CP144759.1, from coordinate 1,592,882 downwards.
TTCTTGGAACTATCATGCGCTTCTTCTTGGCTCTTTAAAAAGGCAGTTGCCACTGGTTCTGCGCTATGAACTGCGCCTTCAGTCAGGTCTAAACCTGATAAGACCTGGGCTGAATTGGTAATAAGTACCATGATGGTAGTGTCAAGGCCACTTGCTTGAATTTGCTCAAGATCCATAGTAGCAATGGCATCTCCCGCACGCACTTCTTGTTCAGGGACGACATTCAATTGGAATGGTTTGCCAGCCAAACCGACCGTATCAACCCCCATGTGGATTAAGACTTCGAGTCCATCGTTAGTAACAATTCCGATCGCATGTTTGCTGTCGGCAACCATTGAAACTTTACCACTTACTGGGGCGACAACCTGACCATCAGTTGGGGTCAGGCCAAAACCTTGCCCCATAGTACCTTGGGCAAAGATGGGGTCAGATGTTTTTGCTAATGCAATCACAGTCCCATTTGCTGGTGCAAGCAGTTGACTTGTTTGTGCCATAATATCTCTCCTTTGTTAAACCGCTTTCTTTATATTCGTTCATTATATTATACTTGTACGTACAAGTTGTCAACATAAAATGTAAGAGATTACAAAAGTTGCTATATCAATCTTTTTAAAAGTGTTTACTTGTGTATACAAGTTGGTATAATAATAACAGAAATGGGGTGGAGAAGATGGCGCGTGTCAAAGCGGATATGATTGCACAAGACATTGCAACAAAGATCAAGCACGGAATATATGCGGCAGAATCGTTTTTACCTAGTGAGAATCAACTGACAGAGTTATACGGTGCTTCGCGAGCAACCGTCCGTAAAGCATTAGGAGAACTGCTCGATTTGGGATTGATTCAGAAGATAAAGGGGAAAGGCTCAAAGGTCTTACGACTGGACCGGTATACTTTTCCGCTTTCTGGGATCACAAGTTTTGCAGAACTTAACCGCAAGCTAGGAATGAATGCGACAACGGAGTTGCTGAAATTCAAGGAACAAACCAAGCTACCTATGAACTTTGAACGTTATTTTGAGGAAGAAAAAGATCTAGCAGGATACGAGATCGAACGGCTCCGGGTGATTGATGGTGAGCCTTATGTTTTGGATCAGGACTATGTGCTAAGCCCACCCGTGACCGGGTTAACGCCTGATATTGCTGCCAAGTCCCTTTATGCATACTTTGAACAGGACTTACAGCTGGATATTTCATATGCAACCAAAGAAGTCAATGTGATCAAAGTAGATCAACGAATCCATGATTTGTTGCAACTTGATCAAGAACTAGCAGTCGTTGTAATTAGCAGAAATTATTTGGCAGATACGACTGAATTTCAATTGACGTTGTCATATCACCGCCCAGATCGTTTTCGGTTTGTAGATTTTGCCCGGCGGCAAAAATTAAATTTCTAGGAGGCAGAGATGGAATTTAAAGAACTTGGAAAAAAGGTTATCTATCAGATTTATCCGAAATCATTTTATGATTCAAACAATGATGGTGTCGGAGATTTACGGGGAATTATTGCTAAATTAGACTATATCAAGCAGCTCAATGTTGATATGATCTGGTTCAATCCGTTCTTTGTTTCGCCACAAAATGACAATGGGTATGACATTGCTAATTACCGGCAAGTTGATCCGCGTTTTGGAACGATGGCAGATTTAGAAGAAATGATTGCTAAGCTTAAAGAGATCGGCGTCGGAGTAATGTTTGATATGGTGCTCAACCATTGTTCAACAGACCATGAATGGTTCCAAAAAGCATTGGCTGGCGATGAATACTACCAGAAGTTCTTCTACCTTCGCCCGGGGAAGGATGGGGGATATCCTAATAACTGGCAGTCCAAGTTCGGGGGCCCTGCTTGGAGTAAATTTGGTGATACCGACCTGTATTATCTCCATTTATATGATAAGACACAGGCTGATTTAGACTGGCATAATCCAGCGGTCAGAAAAGAATTGTTCGAGGTAGTTAACTTTTGGCGCCAAAAAGGAGTGCATGGCTTCCGGTTTGATGTGATCAATGTTACAGGGAAAGACACTGTTTTGGTTGATTCTACAAATATTGAACAGGAAAAGCGGCTCTATACAGATACACCGGTGGTCCAAGACTACCTTAGAGAACTTAATGCGCAGTCGTTTGGGCAGGATCCTGAAGCGATCACGGTGGGGGAGATGTCTTCAACGACAATCCCTAATTCGATTGCATATACTAAACCAGAGAACCACGAACTCTCCATGACTTTTGCTTTCCATCATTTGAAGACAGATTATATGGATGGGCAAAAGTGGACGCAGACACCATTTGATTTTCAGGCTTTGAAACACTATCTCTTGGACTGGCAAGAAGAAATCGCTCAAGGTGGTGGTTGGCAAGCCTTATTCTGGAATAACCATGATCAACCGTGGGCTTTGAATCGTTTTGGTGATCCAGGACAATACCGGGTAAAATCAGCAGAAATGATGGCAGCAACGATTCACCTAATGCGGGGGACGCCATATATCTACATGGGAGAAGAATTAGGGATGGTTGATCCGAGTTATCAATCCATGGCGGAATACGTGGATGTGGAAGCTCAGAATGCTTATCAGGAACTGGTAGCAGGAGGGCGGGATCCTCAGGAAGCTTTTGCGATTGTCCATTCTAAGGCACGCGATAACTCCCGGGTACCGATGCATTGGGATGCTAGCCAGTATGCGGGGTTCAGTCAGGTTAAGCCATGGTTGATGCCGACAGACCAAGCAAAGATCAATGTGCATCAGGAATTGACGAGTGGTGAAATTTTTGCTTTTTATCAGCAATTGATTGCATTACGTAAACAAGATGAGTTGGTCTCAAATGGACAGATCCACAGCATCTTACGCGACCATGATCAGGTGCTGGCATATGTACGGTCATTACCAGAACGGCCAGATCAATTGGCTGTTTTCAGTAATTTCTATGGTCAAGAAACCACAGTTGTCATTCCGGCCGAATTGCGTAAGGCAGGAGAAGTGGTAGTTACCAACTATGGCCGGGTACTTACTAGTTTGGCAGAAGAATTAACCTTGCAACCATACGAAACACTGGCTTTTCGAACCCAATAAACTATTTTTAGTTACAGGATGGAATGTTTCACGTGAAACAAACACGCCCTTGCTGGGAAAAAGCAGGGGCGTGTTTTTTGTGTAAGGAATATAATATTTACCGGCGTTTGCGTAAGGCTTCATTAACCCGTTGTACCTGGGTCCACTGGTCGATATAATAAATCACCCAGATGATGATGTAGATCAAAATGATAATGACAAATGTTTCGAACGAGAACCCCCAGTTATTGATCAGCATCATAATCCGGACGATACCAACAGTAGTGATGAAATGCAGCGCTATCAGGAAAAAGAAATTGTATTCGTCAAATATAAAAAGCATTGATGTTAAACCAATTACTCCGCCTAGTCCTAAGACACTTAAAGTATTAAACCAGGTGGTAGTAGTGGGACCGATACCAGCAGTAATTAGGCATAAATAAGCGACAGCTGCAAAACCTGTGCCGATGATAAACTGATGAATGGTTTTTTTTAACATAGGTGTTCCCCCTTTTTTTAAATGCCTAAACGTTGTTCAAGCTGTTTAAGATGCCGGCGACTGACAGTAGTCCGGTGGTTAGCGCTCAGACGAGCGACCATGGCCCCGCTAAAACCAGCCTCCAATGCCTGTAAATGATCAAGGTTGAGAATGGCATAGCGAGAAACTTGGACAAAGGTTGGCCCGAGCTCTTGGGCAATCTGGTAGAGATGGCCCCGCGTAGTAATCGTTTGGTCGGTAGTAGTGATCGTGAGAACTTCGCGATTGACTTCAATGAGAATGATGTTTTGATACTTGAGCATCAGGACCCGGTCGTTAGTTCTGACCGGGAGAACGGTTCGTGACCTACCTACTAGGTGATGAATGTCATGGATAAGGGCAGTGATCGCTGGTGTTTGTTCAGCGGCACGAACTGCGATCGAAATTTCGTCAGGACCTAAGTTGGTGTCGGGTTCGAATGACACGTGCATGTTACTCCCTCCTTGAGATTTGCGTAAACTAGGCAGTGCGTTGCTCTTGCTGGTAAATGGCTAAAACAGATTATTAGGCTTGCAGGAAGTAGATAATGCTAACTGCTAGTTCCTATCTTTTATGATAGACGAAGATAGGAGGTTTGTGGTAATTAGAAAAGCCAAACGGGTATGCATAAGGGTTAAAAGCACAAAAAGAGGCCCCGAACGGTAGATTCGGAGCCACAAAGTTGATTTATTTAACAATATTAGCTTTGATTCGGTCAACGGGGATTGGGCGTGGGATAAAGGCAGTGGTTGTTTGCCCCAAAGTGATCGCAAATAGGGGCGTGAAGCCAGCAGGAATGATCGCTGGTGGTAGACTGGCAACACAGTAGAGGTTGTAGTTTGCACCTAAGCCCATGTCCTCAGCTGCTAGTTCAATATTATGGATGATTGCTCCTGCTGAGAGGTACTTACTTGTTCGAACTTCACGCGCAGAAACCACAATAACGGTTGGTGCGTCATAGATCCCCGGGAGTTGCTGGAGGATTTCCGGTTTTTGAATAACGGTTAGGCGGTAATTATCATAGTTGCCACGGCCAACAGGAGCAGCGCTAGCAGCATGTAGTAGCTGTTGCAGCTGGTCAGGAGTAACTTGGCCTGTGTATTCACGTACTGCTTTGCGGGCGTGCAACATTGTCATTAATTCCATGCTAAGGCTCCTTTCTTATTTAGCAATGAGATCTTGGAATTCTAGATGTTTAGCGATAAAGGCTTTTGCGTATGGACACTGGGGGATGACATAACCTGTACGCTGCCGAACTTCGGCGAGAAAAGCCGTGGTCAGCTGCCCAGCGATCCCTTGCCCGCGGTGGGCAAGATCAACCCATACTTGTGTGATGAGATAGGTAGGGTGGGTTGCAGCGGGCATATCCTGGTAAGTGATCTTTCCCAGTGCTTCATGCGCGGGAGAGAATGCTGTAAATACATCTGTTTGCCATTGGTAGTCCATAGTGATCCTTCTTTCTAAAAGCGATATTTGTAAAAAAGACCGTGATGAAAAATCACGGCCACAAGCTATACTGGATGGATGAGTCCATAACTAACAATTTATGGTTGCTTTACAACTTTATTGTATATTGCTAGCAATTCTTTTCCCAGTAATATGCTTAAAAAGCCGTGACAAGGATGCCACGGCAAGTCGTAAGAAAAAACACAGGACATGAAGTACTGTGTTGGAGGATAACCTCCACGACCAACGGTACAGGAAAAAAGCACCGAACAATAGAATGGAAAGGCTATCTTTATTTATTTTTAATAAATAAAAAATCCTCTAAAACACGTGCCTGTGTGTCCAGAGGAAGTAGGGATCGGTTACGATTTACCAATCATTGGAAAGACGTAACCAGGTTTGGCTTGGTGAGAATCAAACCCTTATAAATGGTGAGATAATTAGAGTGACGATCCGACAGCAGATATGTGCCTGTCTTTCGCTGCCTATCATCCCATCGTCCTTTAGTATATCACATTTAAATTATGAATGTAGGGCTTAAAATGGAATATTAACTGATAAATATCTTATCTTACAGAAAGCGGATACAATATTGGCATTATAGTAATTGAAATGAGCTGATGAGTGTAAATTAATTGCGAAAAATAACACTAAATGAACAGGTACCCTCAGGGAGAATGAGAACATGATGAGGGCAATTCTCAGTAACCTGGTCCCGAGAAAAGCGCTTTTATGTGGTAAAATAATTGATGTTAGCGGTTGGATGACCGCAGAAAAAAGTATAGAGAAGGTAGTAACAAAAATGACAAACGTGAATAACGAAGATAAACGGGGTCCACAGTTTAGTTACGGGCTATATTATGGTGAGGTTATTTTGTTAGACTGGTTGAGTAAGGCTAAGCAAAACGATGAAGTACCACCACGTTTTGCCCAGGAATATGGGGTTGATATGTTAGCAGCCCTCAAGAAGTTTAAAGATCTTGCTTTACTCGAAAAGACTGCTGACGCATATCAGCTAACGGAAAAAGGGCAAAAATTATTGGCCGATCACGGTTATTTCATGTGGGCAGAAGGTAAGGAGGTATTCCTGCTCAGTCCTAAAGATTTGATTCGGTACGGCGAATTCAATGTCAAGCCACCATATAACCGTGTGGGGAGCCAAGCTTTAGATGACATCACTATGGAAACTAAGGACTTGAGCAAGTTGGCTGTCTATGAAGACGCCTTAGCCCGCTTGTTTAAAGACGAAAATATTATCCCAGGAATTGTTGAAAGAACATTCTTTAGCTTTATTTTGCAATATTTAGGGTTGCATGGTGAACGCACTGAGGATGGTCAAGGAGTACGGTTTAGTGCTACCACAATTTTCACCAAGCCATTGCCTGTTTTACAGCAACGGTTGGGGAGTACAGACTTCAATCCTGGTTTGTATGAATATGTTGGACAACGTTTTAAAGAAAAATACGGTAAGTTACTTGACCCGGTAATTGATCTGGACAAAGAAGATATTGCTAAGATGATTACTGATACAACGCGGTCCAATACTGTTCTTCAGGGGAACCGGGTGCGGTTGCTCAAGTCCAAGGTGAAGGACCAAGCAATGGTAACATACGAATAGGGTAATAATAGCAATTACCTCCAAATAGCAAGGGGTTGGATGATTCATCCAGCCCTTTTTTGGTAGTTAAGTTTAGCAAATATTTAAGGGGTTTATTTTTAAAAATTCTAAAATGGTATGCTATAATGTGCGGTGAGAGAAAGTTGAAATCAGGAGGTAGTTTGTGATGACAGTTAATCCTAGCATGGCTCAAAGCGTGTGGAAGAGTCCTGGTGAAAACGTGTTATTTACAGTTTTAGAATTGAAGCGTGAAGATCAGGCCCATGAACAAGAAGTGATTACAGATTTTGCCGATCGTTATCAAGCCATTTTGCGGTCAATGAACATTCGGATGAATGAGCGGGGCGGGATCGAAGCGGCCTGGGGGCTCAGCAACGCAGCTTGGGATTACTTGTTCCCTAATGCCAATAAACCGCAAGAATTGGAAACGTACCAGACACTGACAGGTCCCAAATACACAATGCCAGCTACTAAAGGCGACTTGTTCTTCCACTTGCGGGCCAAGGATGAGGCAACAGTATATGAAGTGATGAGCCAGATCATGGAATTTTTGCGACCTATTACAACTGTGGTGGATGAAACTAAGGGATTCCGCTATTTTGAGGGGCGCGCTATCATTGGTTTTATCGATGGTACCGAAGCTCCTGAAGTAGAACGGGCAGCTGAATATGCTATCATCGGGGACGAAGATCCAGAGTTTATTAACGGTTCGTATGCTTTTGCGCAAAAATGGCGCCACCATATGGATGTTTGGAATAGACTTTCAACTGAAACACAGGAAAAGGCGATTGGGCGGAAAAAGTTCAGTGATTTAGAATTAGATGATGAAGAAAAATTCGCTAACGCTCACAGCGCGGTATCAAATGTTGGCGATGAGAAAAAGATTGTGCGAATGAATGTGCCGTTCTCTGATCCGGCTTCCGGAAATACAGGCACATACTTCATCGGCTATGCTCGTCATTGGACAATTACTAAAGAAATGCTGGAAGCAATGGTTGACCAAGGTGATTACCTGTTATCGTTCTCTGATATTTTGAGTGGTCAGCTGTTCTTTATCCCATCCAAGGATACATTGGATGCAATTGCTGACGGTGAATATAAATAATATTATTACTACGGGGTGTGACCTAGGGACATGGAGGGAGCATCCCGTTATTTATATCTTTCTTAAACTGGCATCCATTGTTATTAAATTACATTAATGTTACAATAACGTTACATTGATTGATGAAATAATTAATAACCCGTTTAGTAAACGAGAGGAGAAAAATTATGCTGATTACAACAACTGAACATATTCCAGGCAAAGATTACGAAGTGATTGGAGAAGTTTTTGGCGTTACTACCCAGTCTAAGAATGTATTTTCTAACATTGGTGCCGGATTGAAAAATATTGTTGGGGGCGAAATCAAGGCATATACATCGATGCTCCATGAATCCCGGCAAAAAGCCATTGACCGGCTCAAAGAAGAAGCAGCAGCTAAGGGAGCCGATGCCATCGTTATGATGCGGTTTGATTCCGGCTCAATTGGGACTGATATGCAATCTGTCGTTGCGTATGGCACAGCAGTCCGTTTTCTCGATGACGAATATTAATAAAGATTAAGTTCCAGGAGCAAGGCGCAATCTCATTAGTGATTTCGTCTTGCTCCTTTACTATATAACTGGGGACAGACATCTGGTGTGATAGAATAGGGGCAGGAAGACGCGAAGAGAATTTAGGAAAGGATAAAAAATGAAGCAAATCAATATCATTCAGGGTGACATTACCCAATTAGATGTAACTGCGATTGTAAATGCCGCCAACCCGTCATTGCTAGGTGGCGGTGGTGTTGATGGAGCTATTCACCGAGCTGCGGGTCCCGAGTTATTGGCAGAATGTCGCACTTTGCATGGGTGTCCAGTTGGCGGAGCTAAGCTTACGCAGGGCTATCGTTTGCCGGCCCAGTATGTGATCCACACTCCAGGTCCAGTTTGGCAGGGTGGAAAAAATAACGAACCCCAGCTATTGCGCAATTCCTATGTCAATAGTTTGCGGGTGGCCGAAGAGCATGGTTGTGCTACGGTTGCCTTTCCAGCAATTAGTACCGGTGTTTATCATTATCCGCTAGAGGAGGCGACAAAGATTGCGTTGCAAACAGTGAATGATTTCCTAGCTAATTCCCAAGTGGTGACAGAGGTCATAATGGTTTGCTATAACGTGACTGCTTACCGTGTCTATAAAAATACGGCACGGTTACTCCCCTTTAATGAGCAAGTCTTTGTCAATTATTGAAATGAGGGAGTGAGAATTAACCTGTGCAGCAAAGTGTTTGTCCTAGCGTTTAGGCTGGTGGTTATTTTTCTCTATTATTTATAGGCTATTATTAAATAAACAACGAGGCTGGTGAGATGTAACTTCTCACCAGCCTCGTAGTATTAATTTGATCAAATTACCGGCGTTGTGCGTACCCGGTCGCATAATCAATTGTGATATTAGGTTGAACATTAGGGACGAAAACATTGAACTCTAGCGCGCCGTCCCGTGACTTGGCTTCTAAGTGAGCCCCAGCAGGCACTAAGTTGTCACCGGCATAAATATCAGTGACCCGGTAGCGAACTTGCTTATTTTGATCAAGGGCCTTCCGGACCAAGCCTTCGTAATAGTTCTGCCCGGTCGAATACTGGGCCCGCGCTTCATTGGCCCAGGCAGTTTGTGTGGCAATATTTTTGGGATTAGACTCCGAAGCATCGAACCCACGAATATTGCCGACTAAAGCATAGCCCAGGAGGTGCCCCCGGTCATAGGCATGCTTGTATGTTCCGGGGAGGTCGAGAACCTGATGGAAACCTAAGGGACGCCAATTAGTCCGACCGTTACCTGTTTCCTGACGGTTCCGGTACTGCCGACTGGTACGGTTGAGCCAAGCGTTGGCAACGGTTGGGCGTCCTAGATTATCTGTCTGGTTGACAGCATAAGGAGCACTAGCGATGTTAGCATTGAGATCAGTTTGGTTGTTGTTAACAATGAATGCTCCAGCATTATTCCATTGTAAATTCCCTTTCAATTGGGACGTAACTGAGTCAGTGAGGACAGTTGATGCTAACTGCTGGTCAGGAACAGTCGCAGTAGCAGGCAGGGTCAGAGAACTGGCATTGGCGGAGCTACTGCTTGATGTTGTTTCAGAGCTAACCGAGCTCTGGGTGCTATTTATCCTGCTGCTAGAGTTAGTTTGACTAGTATGTTGTGCTGGGGTGCTACTGCTGGCGGCAGAAGAAGTGTTACTAGAATTACTACATCCTGCTAGCGTGAGCACCAGCATTAAACCAGCGAGAAGCTGACTAAATTTGCGTAAGCGATGCATAAAAATATTCTCCTTTGGATATTAATATATTCAATTATATCAGAATATACGTTCGCCTAATAGGGAAGGAATAGTTGCTCCTGCTTAATAGTGCGGTAACATTATGGTTAGAACGCGTAAGCAAGTTACTAGTATTTGAATGAGAGAAAAAAGACTTCTCTCTGATTAGGACAAAAAAACTGTATAATGGAAAAGTTAATAATTATCAATACAATCTAAAGAAAGGAATTTCGTTGCGAAAACGAAGGAAAGATATTAAATGAAGTATCGTCTGCAAGCACTTGTTTTTGTTTTTGTTGCCTTTATGTTGGGCTGTAATGAATATATGATTGTGGGTGTGCTCCCTGATGTAGCCCGCGATTTTCATGAGCCTTTATCCAAACTAGGACTCTTAGTGACTATTTTTGCCCTAGTTTATGCGGTCTGCACCCCGATCATTACATCGGTTGCTAGTCGGTGGCCACGCCACCGGGTTCTTTTGAGTTTAATCGGCATTTTCTTGGTGGGAAATTCCTGGTCAGCATTAGCTACGGGTTATTGGAGTATGTTTATTTCCCGGGTTATAACCGCATCGGTTGCTGGGGCTATTATTTCCTTGGTAATGGTGATGGTAAACTTTACCGCTCCCCGTCATCGTCGGGCTAGTATCGTTTCATGGGTTTTTGCGGGTTTTAGTATTGCATCAATTATTGGAATCCCTATTGGGACTATTGTCAGCCACCTGTTCTCTTGGCGAGAAAGTTTCTGGATGATCTCCTTGTTAACCATTCCGGTTTTTGCCGCTTTATTATGGCTTTTGCCCCGCGATACCCCCCAAGTGCGGAGTCGTTTTAAGAAACAATTCACTTTATTACGTGACCAACGGGTGATTTTAGGCACATCGCTGATTGTTTTGGTGTGTGCTTCTGACTATACAATCTATACTTACATCCGGCCGTTAGTAACCAATGTTATGGGGTTTAGCTACGCGTGGTTAAATTGGATCCTCTTTGGGATGGGAGTTTTCTTTATCATTGGCAACAAGTTTGGGGGATATATTGCCGACCACGGGGGAATGTTGACCTTACGGTGGATTTACATCGTGATGACATTGTTATACCTCGCCTTAGGGGTAACGTTCCAGTACAAGTGGATCGCAGCGTTAATTATTGGGTTACTGTGTATCTCATTCTGTTGCTATGGGTCATCTACCCAGTTGATGTTCATGGATATTGCTGAATCAGAATATCCTGCATCATTAGACTTGGCCTCATCATTGAATGCTATTTTTGCCAATATTGGCATTTCACTGGGCTCGTTTACAGCTTCCGAAGCAGTACAATTCACTAAAATGAGCAACCTCGGCTATATTGGGGTTGTGTACGGCTTGCTCACCATCGTGGTGGTCTTTACTTTAGCGAATAAATATCAAAGTAAAAATAATGTACACATCCATTTGCCTGAACAAAAGGCAGAATAATAAGCAATTCATTAAAGAATACGAAAAAATAAAGAGGCTGGGAATTAACTATTATTTTCTAGCTTCTAACTAAGAAAATGCGAACTATGATTTTTGATTTAATCAAAAATTGTAGTTCGCATTTTTGGTTATTTACTAAAAAGGGTCTTAATTGGTTGATCATTTTACCCAATTTCGTTAAGTTCAATGCCATTAAGGTTAATCCGACATCATTTTCCACAGCCCGTTGGCCGCGCAAATGAGTTCGGCGTACGCCAAAATCCCTCTTCATGCGACCAAAGACTGGTTCAACGTCGAACTTGCGTCGACGATAGATCATCTTACCTTCATCGCTTGAGAGGGTCTCTTTGACTTTTGCTTTGTAATAATTCCAAGTTGGATTAACCTGGATGTAGCGCTGACGCTTACCTGGCGTTTTAGCTAACTGATCTAACTCTTCTGATGATTGATGTGTGTCGGCACGATAGAGTTTAAGATCGCGCTTAAATCCATACTTATCAGTTCGTTTACTGTAGCGATAAAAACTGAAGCGAACGCCTAAATGATCAATATAGTAGTCATCTTCGGCATTGTACTGCCAATTCTGAGGTTTTGTTGGATCATTTTTGAACTTACGCTTCTGCTCTTTTTGATAGGTGGTGTATGGAATGAGTGGTTGCTTATCGAATTGGTCAAGCAGTGTTGTGTAATTATATTCACTACCGTAACCAGCATCAGCTACCACGTGTGTAAAGAAATCCAAGCCATGGAATTGCTTAAGAAATGGCACTAAAGTCCTAGTATCAGTAGGATTGGAAAATAAAGCATAATCAAGGACAAACTGATTATGCGTGGCAATCTGAAGATTATATCCGGGTTTGAGTTCTCGGTTCATCATCGGATCTTCTTTCATGCACATAAAAGTTGCGTCGTGGTCTGTTTTCGAAAAGCTATTTCGTCCTTGAAAAATATCTTCGACACGTTCATATTTTTTAGCCCGTGGAATTAAGTCTTCTCTCAGTTGACGACGAAGCTTCTTTAGAAAACGTCGCCGACGTTTTCTAACTGAACCACCTTTAATTATTTTCGGCTCCTGTTTAATGGCTTCGTCTAGATTAGTGATTTCTTTTTCCACTTCTTCAGCCATTAATTCCATACCGTCGATAGATTCAATCATTTCTGGTTTCATCTCTTTGATGACTTGCTTTTCTACTAACTCATCATAAATACTAGCCGTCTTTTCTCTCAACTTAGCGTGATACTTTTCTATTGCCCGACGCCAAGTAAACGAGTACTTATTAGCATCCGCTTCAACCTTAGTGCCATCAATAAAGACTGCATCATTTTGAATTAGCCCATGGTCCGTAAGAGCCATAGTAAAGTAAACAAAGGTACGTTTTATTAAGTTCCTGGCGTGCTCACTCCGTCGAAAGTTATTGATGGTATGGTAACTGTATGAATGATCACGGGCTAACCATCGCATTGGTAAGTTTTCTTCTAACAAGGTTTCTATTTTCCGGCCAGAATAAGTTTGACGAGAGTACGCAAACAACAGAATTTTTAACATCAGTGCAGGGTGAGAAAGTGGGCGGCCGGTGACGGCCACGTTCTCTTCTAACAAAACCTCTTGTGGAATGGAATCGACAAAAGTATCAATTAACCGAACCAGATGATTTTTTGGCACATTGTAGTCATAATTTAGTACGAATTCTGTTTGTCCCGTGATATAATTTTGATACATGAAAATCGCTCCTTTATGTTTGTTTTTAGGGGTAATTACATCATATCAGGAACGATTTCCTGTGTACATAAGAAGCCGGACGATGAACCAAGATTTGATTCATCGTCCGGCTTTCATTTTGGACTGAGAGTTTTTTCCCAGCCTCTTTGACTTTATTTCCTACTCACATTTTCTGTTAGTAATCATTTATCAGTTTTCTTTAGGATATCTAAGACCATTCGGGGCATAGCGGCAGGAGTGGTAGTCAAGACGGGTTGCGGTTGATTGGTAAAGAGTTCTTCAACTCCAGCCGTTAAAGGCCGTGGGTCAAGTTGGGCAAGTTGCTCAATTGCATCTAATCCGGTGCTCTGACTAGGCACGGTATTATCTAGAGATTGTAAAACAGTTTCAGGGAATTTGTAAGGACTAGCTGTAGCTACGACTACACATGGCCGGGGGTCGCCACTTAAAGTACGGTACCGGTGGGCTGCAATGGACCCGACTGCTGTGTGGGGATCAATTAGATAGTTAGCTTCTTTAAAGACGCGGTTGATCTCTGTTTGAATTTCATCCGGGGTGGCATATTCAGCAGCAAAAAGTTGCTTGAGCTTGGTCAGTAGTTCCGTTGGCAGGGAATAGTGACCCTGATCTTGGAGTTCATGCATGAGTTGCTGAACGAGTTCAGCGTCACCACCGCTGACATCAAAGAGCAAGCGTTCGAGATTCGAAGAAACCAAAATATCCATCGAAGGCGAATTGGTTACGAAAAATTCTCGGCGTTTATCATAGGTGCCCGTAGCGAAAAAGTCGGTCAGGACATTATTTTTGTTTGAAGCACAAATCAAGCGCCCGACTGGAAGCCCCAACTTTGTGGCATAGTAACCGGCCAAAATATCCCCAAAGTTACCAGTAGGGACGGCAAAGTTGACTTGGTCACCTGCTTGGATCACTCCTTGCCGGAGTAGTTGTCCGTAAGCACTAAAGTAGTAAGTGATCTGGGGAATTAAACGTCCAATGTTCATCGAGTTAGCTGAAGAAAAATGTTGCTGGTGGGAGGCCAGAACTGCAGCCAGGGTAGGGTCGTTAAAGATCTCCTTGACCGTGGTCTGAGCCTGATCAAAGTTGCCCTTAACAGCAACTACATGGAGGTTGTCTCCCTGTTGGCTGCGCATTTGGGCCTCTTGGATCGGACTGATTCCATGTTGCGGATAAAAAACAATAACTCTGGTTCCTGCTACATTGCGAAAACCACGTAAAGCTGCCGTCCCGGTATCGCCAGAAGTAGCAGTGAGGATAATTGTTTCTTTAGTGTCCTTGGTTTGGTGCTTAGCTGCTTGCAGGAGATGTGGTAGCACTTGCAAGGCAACGTCTTTAAAGGCCAGCGTTGGTCCATGAAAAAGTTCTAAATAATAACTCCCAGCATGGATAGGTGTCAGCGGTGCGATCCGAGGATGGTCCCATTGAGCGCCATAAGCAGCAGGTACTGTTGCTGCGGTAGAGAGGTGGGGAAAGAACCACTGCAGGACGGTTTGGGCGAGCTGCTGGTAGGACGAAGTTGTTAAACGAGCGAGGTCAAACTGTGGTTGCGGAAAAGCAGCAGGGACAAACAGCCCGCCATCAGGGGCCAAGCCTTGAATGATGGCTTGAGCGTCCGTATATAATTGGGCGTTAGAATCGCGGGTACTACGGTAGTTCATGAGAAAGCCTCCTTAAAACGAATAGGTATTTGCTAATATTATACCCTTATTAATTAAAAAACTATGTTAAAATTTAAGAAAAGATGAGTCTTTAATTATAAAAGTGAATGTGACTTAGACGGGAAAGGTGGGAATCATATGGATGTCATCAAATTAGGAATGATCGGTTTAGGAACAGTTGGTAGCGGTGTCTTGGCGATGATTCAAGAACATGCGGATAAGATTTATGCAGTTACAGGGCGGAGATTAATTCTCAAAACAGTGATGGTACGTGATTTGGCGAAACACCGAGATGTAGCTGAGGTGGTTCATTTAACCACTGACTTGGATGATATCCTCTCTGATCCTGAAATTCAGATTGTGGTGGAAGTAATGGGAGGGATCCATCCGGCCAAAGAAGTAATTACCCAGTTGTTGCAGGCCCATAAACATGTTGTGACAGCAAATAAGGACCTCATTGCTACTGAAGGGGCTGATCTGATTCGGTTAGCCCGCGCTAATGGGTGTGATCTGATGTATGAAGCCAGTGTGGCCGGGGGTATTCCTATTTTACGGACGATTGCAGACAGTTTTGCGGCTGACCAGATCACTGAAGTTAAAGGAATTGTCAATGGAACTACAAATTACATTTTGACTCAGATGGCCCAACAAGGTTGGACGTATGCAGCGGCATTAAAGCAAGCACAACAATTAGGTTTTGCTGAATCTGATCCAACTAATGACGTCCAGGGGAAGGATGCAGCCTACAAGATGATGATTCTTAGCCAATTCTCTTTTGGCACGCAAGTGAACCTGGAGGATTTTGAAACGACCGGCATTGATGCAGTGGCTGCCCAGGATGTTCGGCAGGCAACGGCCTTTGGATACGTGTTGAAGCTAGTGGGAGTAGCCCGGTTGGTTGACCAGGGTATTTTTGTAGAGGTGGCGCCAGCTTTGGTCAGTGTGCACCACCCGCTAGCGGGAGTTAACAATGAAAATAATGCCGTGATGGTACAGGGACAGGCCGTTGGCGATACGCTGTTCTATGGTCCTGGTGCGGGAGCTTTACCGACTGCCAACAGTGTCCTGTCCGATATTACAACGGTAGTGAAGAATATGATTTTAAAGACCAATGGGAATTCGTTTAATCGGTATTCCCAAGCCCTCCCATTGGCTACGCCAGCCCAAGTTAAAGATCGGTATTACCTAGCGTTGACATTGCCAGACCAACCGGGGGAGATGCAAAAGTTGACCACTGTAATGGCCCAGATCAATGCAAGTTTCTCGCAAATTGTGCAACAAGCAGGAGAAAATGGGCAGGCGCGAGTAATGATTATTACGCACACGATGAGTAAAGAGCAACTCCATGAGCTTCAGCAAAGATTGACAGCACTTGGAACGATTACCCTGCATTGTGCTTATCGAGTAATTGAATAAGAAAGAGGGGTTAAGTTATGAAGATTATTGCACCAGCTTCTTCGGCCAACCTTGGTCCGGGCTTTGACTCGATCGGGTTGGCGGTTAACCGTTACCTTGAAGTAACAGTTGGACCTGCAAGTTTAACGTGGCAGGTAGACCATGATTTACCTGCGATCAGTCATGGAAGTGACAATTTGATCATCCAAGCGGCCCTTACAGTTGTCTCTAGCCTTCCGCCCCATCAGATCAAGGTAACAAGTGCGATTCCACTAGCCCACGGCTTGGGATCCTCATCCGCTGCGATTGTAGCAGGGATTGAACTGGCCAACCAATTAGCTCATTTACAGTTAACGGCGCAAGAAAAAATCCAATTAGCGGCCAAGATTGAAGGACATCCAGATAATGTTGCGCCTGCGATCTTAGGTGGAATTGTTGTGGGAACTAATATTGAAGATGAATTTGTGGCAGTTAAAGCCCCGACTCCGCCGTATAGGTTATTAGCGTATGTTCCACCATACAACGTTGTTACCGCTAAGGCGCGGGCCGTACTTCCTAGCCAATTACCGTTTTCTCAGGCGGTCCATGCTAGCGCAGTGGCCAATACGTTAGTAGCAGCTCTTTTTGGGCAACGCTATGATGTCTTGGGTAAATTAATGGAGGCAGACGAGTTTCACGAGCAAGTACGGTCTGCCTTAGTTCCGGAGCTAAGTCGTATCCGGAAGCTAGGACATGAGAGCGGGGCGGTCGCTACTTATCTAAGTGGTGCGGGCCCTACCATTATGACCTTGCTTCCTGCTACCCAGGTAAGTGAATTTAAAAAAAGGTTGCAAGCGTCAGGATTGACAGCTTCAACCTTAGACTTAACAATTGACCAAGCGGGAGTTCGGGTAGTCGATTAACCCAAAGATCGCTAAAAAAGCAACCCACTGAAATTGGTGTGTTTTTGTACACCAGTTTCAGGGGGTTCTTTTAATGGTTAGTTTTTGTAACAGGAAGGGTCTTTCGGCAAAATAAATTTGGCTTAGAAGATCACAGAAAATAGACTTAAAGCTGGTATTTTGAAAGCGCTATGGTATACATTGAAGATGTCACTAACAAAAAGTAAGTAAAAGTTAAAAAATTCACAAACTTTAATCAGTACTTGTTTATATTAATTAGCTTGAGGGGGAGATTTAGTGTTAGAAAAAAAGAACCACAGTTCTTTACTATTGGTGGGAATACTCCTAGTGGGGGTCTGCATGCGGATGCCTATCACAGCGTTGCCATCGGTTATTAAAGATATTGCTACTAGCTTTCGGGTTGCACCAAACAGCTTAGGAATCTTAACAACGATCCCGTTATTATGCTTTGGGTTTATCTCCCCTTTGGTGTCGCTTTTAGCACGGAAGATCGGTAATGAAGCAACCATCGGGTTAGCGCTCCTTTTACTGATTGTCGGCTCGTTTGCCCGGATTTTCAATTTCTGGTCCCTATTAGGGGGGACGGTCCTTGTGGGCTTAGCAATTACAGGTTTCAATGTTTTATTACCAGCAGTTATCGCAGATAAGCTCCCTGATAAGATCGGCAGTACGACCGGAATGTATAATGTTGCGATCACTTCATTTTCTGCTATTGGCGCATACACCATTTCACCATTATCACAAGCTGCAAGTTGGCAGGTGGCCATAGTTATTATTAGTTTGGTAGCAGTATTGACGGCCATAGTTTGGTTCCCTAATCTTAAGTATAATCAGCCCGAGAAACTTGTTCCGACAACCGACGCCCCAGCCGAAACCAACATGTGGCGCAACAAGACAGCTTGGTACCTGGTATTTTATTTTGGGGCCCAAAGTTTTGTCTTTTATAGTATTGTTGCTTGGTTACCAGCGATTGCTTTAGCGGCAGGGTTGACGCAGGATCAAGCCAGTTTAGTAGCAGGATTCTTTCAACTGTTCTCGATGCCATTTGCATTAGTAATTCCGGTGGTTGCTACACGGCTTTCGCATTTACGGCGGCGGTGGTTTGCTTTGTTTGCAGGAATTGCAGCTGCGGCTAGCCTGGGGATGTTGTTTTTCGCGGTCAACTCCGTTTGGTACTATCTCTTAGTAGCTCTACTAATGGGGATGGCAATTGGAACGACATTCCCATTAGGATTGACTGTTTTTGGGTTAAAAACGCGCAACGCTGCTGACACACGGAACCTTTCCGGGATGGTCCAGTCTGCGGGTTATTTATTGGCAGCGACAGGTCCGGTTATTGTGGGCCATCTCAATGCTGCTACTCATAGTTGGCAAGCAGGGCTAGTGGTCCTTTTGGGCGCAGTGGTTGTCTTCACAGTTGCAGGCTTATTGGCCGGGCGGCGCCACTATGTGTGATGTTTCACGTGAAACAATGATGCGTAACAGTGAAAACTTAGTTTGAATAGTTTGAGGCTGGGAGAAGCTTTCAATAATGCCCTCCGAGTATACAGATGAAGTAAAAGGCATCTGATGCTCGGAGGGTATTTTTATGGGAAAAGAACTAAATATTCCGCAGTGGAGAAACTTTTCATTCTTGAGATGGTACTGCTTTTTTGGACATGTGAAAAGATAAATGGTTAGTATAGTAACTTATTTTTTGCAAGTATAAAAACAGGGAGTATAATATAATAGCAATTACAAAAAGTAAGTGAAGGGAAGCGGTATTAATGAATCAACACCCAGATTATTTGCTCAATAAAATCACCGGACCAGCTGATGTTAAACAGTTAACTCTGGAAGAAATGGAGCAACTGGCGACAGAAATCCGGCAATTGGTAGTTGAAAAAGATGCAGCAATTGGTGGACACGTAGGCCCCAACCTTGGTGTGGCCGAAGCAACGATTGCATATCACTATGTGTTCAACTCACCAGTTGACAAGATTGTTTGGGATATTTCGCACCAGGCATATGGGCACAAGATGCTGACCGGACGGGCACAAGCCTTTCTTGATCCCGATCAGTATCAAACCGTGACCGGCTACACTAATCCGCAGGAAAGTCCGCATGATTATTATGCAATCGGGCACACCGGCACTTCGGTTGCACTGGCAATCGGGATGGCTAAGGCGCGGGATATGCAAGGACGTAAGGAAAATATCCTGGCCTTTATCGGTGATGGTTCGATGAGTGGGGGCTTGGCTTTTGAAGCTTTCAATAATGCCGCTAAGTTGCATTCCAATTTAATTATCGTGGTCAATGACAACCAGATGTCAATTGATGAAAACCAAGGGGGTCTGTATACCAGTCTAGCTGAATTGCGGGCTACTAACGGTCAGACACCAAACAATCCCTTTACTGCAATGGGGCTAGACTATAAATACGTTGCCGACGGTAATAATTTGGCAGCTATGATCGCAGCTTTTGAAGAAGTTAAGGACGTGGACCACCCAGTTGTTCTCCACATCAATACCCTTAAAGGAAAAGGCTACCAGCCAGCTATTGATCATCAAATGGCATTCCACTGGCATGGACCATTTGATGTGGCAACGGGAACAAGTACCGGTACTGCTAATGTAGAAAAATATGCTGATTTGGCACGGCAAACTGTGGCGGAACAAATCGATGCTGGCTTGCCAGTTTTAGCGCTGAATGCTGCTATTCCGGGAGCCTTTGGGCTGAAGGAGTTCCAGGCTAAGTACCCAGAAAATTATGACGATGTGGGAATTGCTGAACAATTTTCAATTACCTATGCAACTGGTTTAGCCCAGAATGGTGTGCGGCCAATTGCTTTTGAAAATAGCACTTTCCTGCAACGGGCATATGACCAGTTAGTCCATGATATGGCACTCAACAACCAGCCAGTTGTGCTTTATATCAGCAACGGTACGATCACAAGTGGATCCAAAACGCACCAGGGTGGGTTTGATATTCCATATTTGAGCAACATTCCTAATGTTGAATACTTAGCCCCAACCAATGCAGAAGAATTACAAGCAATGTTGAAGTGGGCTCTCCAACAAACTGACCAGCCGGTTGCAATCCGCCAACCAGGACAAGCAGTTGTCCATGGGGTAGCAACACAAACGGATTATAGTACGATCAAATATGCAGTCGATGACGGCGAAAAGGTAGCAATTCTGGCCCTGGGTGGTTTCTACGAATTAGGACGTGCAGTCCAAGCATTGTTGACTGACCAATTAGGGTTTAAGCCAACGCTGATTAACCCCTTATCAGCAACGACCCTTGATGAGGCAACATTGACGGCCCTTCGCGCCAACCACACTGTGGTAGTAACTTTAGAAGATGGTGAAGTAAATGGTGGCTGGGGCCAAAAAGTTGCTAGTTTCTATGGACCAACTGCAATGCGCGTTAAAAACTATGGGGCAGCGCGTGAATTCAACGATAGTGTACCAATGGTTGAGCTCAAGCGCCGCTACCATTTGACACCAGAGTTAATTGTTAACGATATTGCCACATTATTAAAAGACTAAAAGGGAAGGTATGATCCTGATTCCGAATGAAGTACACCTTCGGTCAAGGATCGTACCTTTTTTAATTGCAAAGAGAAACTTTTTTTAGCTAAAAAGAAATAAAAAACTGGTAAAAATGAAGAATAAAAATTATAATAAGCGATACCTATAATTTCGAAGGAGGCCCCAGTAAGTGCTTTTTTTAGTCCTATTTCCAATCATCACAGGCTGTGGATTAGCTGCCCAGTCAGCTGTCAATTCGCGGTTACGTTACTACGTTGAATCACCTCATTTTGCAACTTTGTTGACCTTCCTAACCGGCGGGATATTCCTTATTTTGACGATGTTAGTAACTCACGATTCTTTTGTCATTCCTAGCCAGGTGGTTAGCGGTGAACCATGGTGGGCTTGGTCTGGTGGGATCTTGGGGCTCATCGGCGTAACAATGCTAATCTTGTTATTCCCGATTCTGGGAAGTGTACAAACCACTATTTTAACGATCGGTGGTCAAATTCTGATGGGAGTTTTAGTTGACCAACTGGGCTGGTTTAATGCAGCTATTAAGCCCCTTAATACCTGGAAAATTGTGGGGATAGCACTTTTGATAGCAGGGGTAGTGTGGTCCAACTTGGCGCAAGGGCAAAACATGCGGACACAGGTAGCTAGTAAGCATCGCTTTTTATGGCAGGTAGCGGCTGTTTTAACGGGAATGGTGATTGCTACGCAAGCAACGGTCAACGGTTATTTGGGCTCAGTCTTGGGCTCATCATTGTATGCAGTGGTGATTTCATTTATGCTTAGCTTGGTTATCTTAACCTTGATTCTGTTGGTAGTGCGCGCCCCATGGCACAACCTGCGGACGTTACCCCAAGGAGTAAAGGAACAGCCGTGGATCATTGCTGGTGGACTATTGGGGGCGATTTATACTTTTAGTGTCGCTTGGTTAATTCCATTGTTGGGAACGGCAAAAGTGGTAATCTTTGGTCTGTTTGGCCAAGTCGCTTTTAGTATTGTGATTGATCATTTTGGTTTATTTGAAGCTGAAAAACAGCCAGTAACTACCGGCAAGCTATGCGGTCTGGCTGTGGCGTTTGTTGGGGTTTTACTTGTTAGTCTCCATTAAAATAAATGGTCGGCAGTAAATATTATTAATTAGTCGTGGTCCTAAAGCATTGGAGCGGCTGAGAAAAAGGGCTATAAATTTAAAAGGCACTAGAAACTACGTTACTGAAAACGTTGATTTCTAGTGCTTTTTGTTGTCATTGCTATAATTTCATCTAAAAAGTTGTTTCTTCAGCCTCTTTTTATGCGTCATGTCACATAAATAATGTGGGAAATTAGGGGGGCCAGTATATACGTAGGTCACCGCAATTTGTGTCAAACTATTATCTTAGCTTGGACAAGCGCTGTGCCACAAAGGTGATTTCCCACTCCGCATTTTTAGCGAATAACCACTTTAGTGTTATAAGGGATGTTTTGGAAGAACCACTGTGCATCAGGAATCGAAAGTCGCACGCACCCGTGTGAACGGGCAACCTTGCCTAAGTCTTGGGCTTCAGCGACAATGTATTGTCCCTGGTCATTAATGGGGACAGAATGGAAAAGATATTCGCCGTGATTTTTGAATGATACCCAAAAGTTGGCACCTTCGCCAGACGAAGGGTTGAAGAAAGATTGGCCCCGTTCTCCTTGAATGTGAAAGGTCCCGGTTGGAGTTGCTTGGTTTTTAGCACCAGTGGAACAATACATCTCATAGATTGTTTTATGACCGTCAATAAGATATACGCGTTGCCGCTTAGTCGAAACTAAAATCCACATATTAGGATGTTGACTGAGGTTGGGGTAATCTTTGGTCATAGATGATTGTTGCCAACTCTTAGTTGTTAAGGGGCGCATTCTGCGTGCTTCGTAAGGTAAAGCAAGTGGGTCACGCTGGTAAAGCCAAACTCCGCCCAGGATAACAATGACTAACAGAAAGAGTCCAATTAATCCGCGTCGCCGAGGACGATTATGTTTGCGCATGCTACTTCACTCCGAATCATATAATTTACTTTAATTATAGCTTAAACTTACTGGTTGTGGTGGAATAGGAAATTCGCTAAATTTCACAAATCATTTAAAGAAATCGTTTTCTTCCGCGTGGAAATAAGGGTTGCACCTTCCACAAAGTTTGTGAAAATTAAAAATGCGCTTTCATTTTTGCGATAATCAGGTATACTTAATTTGTTAAATAATTCACAAACGAATGACCAGGGGGGTTATACCGATGACAGCAGGAAATGAACAACCACAGATGGATGTCACAACTATGATTGATCACTTAGTAGAACAAGCGCACGAAGCACTAGCCCAGATGGCAGATTTTAGTCAGGATAAGGTCGACCAAATTTGCCAAGCTTTAGCGACAGCAGGTGAACAAAACGCCTATGAACTAGCTCAGATGGCAGTAACAGAAACGGGGCGCGGTATCGTTGAAGATAAAACAACTAAAAACATGTTTGCCAGTGAGAATATCTGGAATAGTTTGCGCCACGAAAAGACGGTCGGAATCATTGCTGAAGATAAAGAAAAAGAATTACTCAAAATTGCTGAACCAGTGGGTGTCATTGCTGGTGTTACTCCGGTGACCAACCCGACATCAACTGTGATTTTTAAGGCCATGATCGCCCTCAAAACACGGAATGCGATTATTTTTGGATTCCACCCCCAAGCACAAAAGGCGTGTGTTAAAACAGCCGAGCTTTTAGCGGCGGCAGCCGAAAAAGCTGGGGCCCCGCGGAATGCTATTCAGTGGATTAGTCAACCTAGTTTAGCTGCAACTTCAACCCTGATGAATCATCCTGATGTGCAACTTGTTTTAGCCACAGGGGGTCCTGGGATGGTCAAGGCAGCTTATTCAACCGGTAAGCCGGCCCTGGGAGTGGGACCAGGAAATGGTCCTGCCTATATTGAACAGACGGCAGATCTCAAGCGGGCAGTCTATGACATTATGCTATCTAAGACCTTTGATAACGGAATGGTCTGTGCTTCAGAAAATTCTGTTGTGGTTGACGATAGCGTTTATGCACAGGTTAAAGCCTTGTTCAAAGATTGGGGATGCTACTTTATTCCTGCCGATAAAGTAGCTACGTTTACCGAACATTTTATTGACCCAAAGCGGGGGACCGTGCAAGGACCAATTGCTGGGCGGTCAGCAGTGCAAATTGCAGAAATGTGCGGCCTCAAGGTTCCAGCTACGACTAAGGTTTTGGTGGCAGAACTCACTGGGGTGGGGCGTGATTATCCCCTATCAGCCGAAAAACTATCACCAGTCTTTACGATGTATCGTGCTAAGACCCAAGCCCATGCCTTTGAACTGTGTACTGAGCTCTTAAATTACGGGGGGCGGGGACATACTGCTGCTATCCATACAGAAGATCAAGAATTGATTAGACGGTTTGCTTTAGCGATGTCGGCTTGTCGGATTATTGTTAACCATCCGTCCGCACTGGGAGGCATTGGCGACCTTTACAATAACATGACACCATCCTTAACCTTGGGGACTGGGTCTTACGGGGCAAACTCTATCTCACATAATATTTCGGCACGGGATCTTTTGAACATCAAGACTGTTGCGATGCGACGGGATAATATGCAATGGGTAAAGGTTCCCTCTAAAACATATTTTGAACATGACGCTGCCAACTATTTAGGCCATATGCCGGATGTTGAACGTTTTTTTGTGGTAACAGACCAGGGAATTGTTGACCAAGGCTTTGCAACTGAGATCACAGATATTATCAGTAACCGGCGTGGAGCTAAAGCTTATGAAGTGTTCGAAGCAGTTACTAGCAACCCAACAACAGAGGTTGTAGCTGATGGTGTGCGGCGGATGCAGATTTTTAAACCAGATGTAATTGTTGCGCTGGGTGGGGGCTCAGTAATGGATGCTGCCAAAGCCATGCGCCTATTTTATGAAAATCCAACAATGACTTTTGCGGAAGCCCGCCAAAAGTTTCTTGACATCAGAAAACGGGTTGTTCGCTTTCCTAAGCACCATGATGTGCAGTTGGTTTGCATCCCAACTACATCGGGGACAGGATCTGAAGTATCGCCTTTTGCAATTATTAAGGATGGGCAAACGGGCATTAAATATCCTCTCTGTGACTATGCTTTGAGTCCGGATGTTTCGATTGTGGATGATCAGTTTGTTGCCACAATGCCTTCAGACCTAGTGGCAAGGTCGGGCTTTGAAGCGTTGGCCCATGCGCTGGAGTCATATGTTTCAACGATGGCGACAGATTTTACCCGCGGTTGGTCATTGCAAGCAATTAAGTTGATCTTTGCTAATTTAGAAGCTTCTTATCATGGTGATCGCCAAGCACGTAGCCGGATGCACAATGCAGCCACGCTTGCCGGGATGGCATATGCTAACGCCTTTTTAGGAATTGATCATGCACTAGCCCACACTCTCGGGGCGGCATTTGCTGTACCGAGTGGAATCGGCGATGCGATTGCTTTGCCCCATGTTATCGCCTTTAATGCACGTAAACCCCAAAAGTTAGCTATCTGGCCCCACTATGCGGTTTATCGCGCTGATAGTGACTATGCAGAAATTGCTCAGACCCTGGGATTAGGGGGACGGAACAACCAAGAAGCAATTGCAGCTTTAGTTGCGGCTGTCCGTGACTTAGCCCATGCAGTTGGAATCAAATTGCGGCTACGGAACTATGGAGTAGACAAACAAGAATTTGAAGACCGCCTCCATGACCTAGCAGTTGAAGCATATGGCAATCAAAATACGGTTACTAATCCGGTGGCACCGTTGATTAAACAGTTAGAAGAATTAATGCGGGCATGTTATTAAAAAGTAAATATTTCCCAGGAAATACATAAAGTAACTGGGAACAATGCAGAGGCTGGGAGAAAACAACGTTTTCTTCCAGTCTTATTATTTATTCGCTGATAGTACACGGATAGTGGGGGAGAAACATAAATTTAGGAGCTCAAATATAAGCGAAGGTTGCCGTACTTAGTGCAATCCATGGTCCCTAACTGGGTTAAACGATTTGTCGCAAGGGTTGTTTTTTGCACACTTTTGCATTTAATCACAAAAGAAACTTTTTTAAATGGCAGATTGTAAAATTTAAGTTGAACATTTTAGTGGACAGAAAAACCCATAAAGGTCTTTAATGGTGTCGTTACAACATTCCATTAGAAAGAAGGACCTTTATGGGCACCACTATCTTATCATTTTCAGACCGCATTGTCATCGAAACGCTTCGTCATGAAAAGCGATCTCTTCGATATATCGCTGATTACCTGGGCTTTAGTAAGACTACTATCTTTAATGAAATTCACCGGTTAAAGGGTGAATACCATGCGACTAGTGCGCAAGCCGACCACGAAACTAAACTTAGTTATCGTGGTCGTAAATGCTCATTAACGGCTAACCTCAAGCGACTAATCGAAGACAAGATCAAGATTCAGAAATGGTCAATTGAACAAGTAGCCCATGTGGTTAGGATCGCCTACAAGACTATCTATAACTGGGTCGATCAAGGACTTCTAGATATTCGGATGACTGATTTACCTGACCATGGTATTCGTCGTAAGCGTGCTAAAGAAACCCGTGGGACTTTCAGTCATGGTCGTTCGATTGAAGATCGTCCAGCTGAAGCTTCTGATCGTAATATTGCAGGCCATTTTGAAGCTGATACAGTTTTATCTGGCAAGCGCAAAGGTCAAGCAGTAGCCACGTTTGTCGAACGCAAGAGTCGCCTTACTATCGTTAAACGGCTTGGTGGACGAGATAGCACTTCAATGACTAAGGCTATCCTTGAGTTAGCTAATCAATTAGGAACTAATCTCAAGACACTGACGGTTGATCACGGGAAAGAGTTCGCCAACTACCAATCAATTGAGAAAAATACCGGCGTGCCGTTGTACTTTGCCCATGCTTATTCTCCGCATGAACGTGGTAGTAATGAGAATCGTAATCGAGTGTTACGGCGATTTATTCCTAAGGGTCAGCCAATTGAAGAGATTAGTGATGATGAATTGATTCAGATTAACTGGTATCTGAATTCACGGCCACTCAAATGTTTGAACTGGCGAACTCCAATTGAGATCTTTTTGCTTAATCTGCGTCATTAAATTTGTTCAAGTTATTTATTGCAATCTACCAAATTAATAGTTGACACATAATAAAATAGTGATAATATTATGGCAACGACATTAGAATAGAATGAGATAGCTGAGATAAGGACAGTAGTCCTCCGCCAGGTAGCAAGAGAGTTTCTGGTTGGTGTGAAGAAATTACACGGCGGTTGACGAATATCACCTTTGAGCCGGGACTGTGACATTAGCAGTTCCAGGGGGCGCCCTTTATAGCGCTAACGTATCGCCTGTCAACCTACCAGGATGGGCCACACGTGATGAGATGAGTTATGGTCAGTAATGTTGGCATAACTTAAAAATAGGTGGTACCGCTGAAAAGCCCTATGGAAACATTGTTTCCGTAGGGCTTTTTTCTTTATCCAGATCTTACTTCATTCTAAAATCGAATTATTTTTAATGAGGTGAATTTTGACTATGGAGCATCAAGGAACAACCTTATTGGCACTGGACAATGGGTATCATTTGTTTACACGGAAAGAAGGTCATGGCGCAATTAAGCTCTTGTGTGTCCATGGCGGACCAGGAGGAAACCACGAAGGATTTGACAATTTTGCGGCTAACCTTCCAGGTGATGAATTTACTGTATACACTTATGATCAATTGGGTTCGTATTATTCAGACCAACCTGATTTTTCGTTACCAGAAAACCAACATTATCTGACCCTTGATTACTACTTGTCTGAGCTGGAAGAAGTACGTCAGAAGCTAGGCTTAGAGGACTTCTATTTGCTAGGACATTCTTGGGGTGGATTACTTGCACAAGAATATGCCTTAAAGTATGGAGACCATCTCAAAGGACTTGTCATCATGAGCATGATCGACAATATCGCGGAATACACAACGCATATCAATTATTTGCGGAACAAAGAACTTACTCCACGCGAAGTAAAATACATGAAACAAGTTGAAGATGAAGAGAACTTTGACGATCCTATGTACCAGGAATTACTGGACCGTTTATATAGCCTGTATGTGGTCCGCCACCCACAGAACAAAGTTCGTACTGTTAGCAAGAAGGCAACGGCTGTTTACAATTATTTCCAGGGAAATAATGAGTTTGTGATGGTGGGAACCCTTAACGGCTGGGACCGACGGGCTGACTTGCATCAGGTAACTACCCCAACTCTGTTGACTTTCGGAGAATTCGATACGATGCCACTGGATGCAGCTCAAAGAATGAAAGAGACATTGCCCCATGCACGACTAGTCCTGACCCCTGATGGTGGACATGGTCACCAAATAGATAACCCAGCAGCATTTTTTGCAACGTTGAAACATTTTTTACGTCAAGTTGAACACAACGAATTTTAGTTAGAGAAAAGGGGAGAGAAAGATGAAATTAACAAAAGTAGCAGCGATGGGGGCAACAGTGGCCTTGAGTGCTTTAGCACTAGCCGCTTGCTCCAGTAAGAATACCACAGCCAATAACGACAATACTCTACGGTTGATGTTAACCGGGGATGTCCAATCACTAGACAATTCAAATGTTGCCAATCTAGCTCAATGGAATGTTTTGGAACAAACCATGGAAGGACTTTATCGCGCAGACAAAAAAGGCAATCCAGCCCCTGCGATGGCCACTAAAGTAGTTAAACCATCCAATAATGGGAAGACTTATGTGTTCCATCTGCGTAAAAATGCTAAGTGGGCAAATGGTGATCCTGTAACTGCCCAAGACTTTGTCAATTCATGGCGGCGGTCAGCTGGACCAACTGCAAAGTCAGGATATAATTATATCTTCACGGGGATCAAGAATGCTGAACAAGTTTCAACTGGGAAGATGCCAACTTCAGCCTTAGGGGTAAAAGCCCTTGACCGGCACACGTTGCGGGTCGACTTGGAATATGCGATGCCATACTTTAGCCGCATGATGGTCTTGCCAGCCTTCTTCCCTCAAAATACACGCATGGTAAAACAAGTGGGAAGCAAATATGGGACTAACAGCAAAAATATGGTTGCTAATGGGCCGTTCCAGGTTAAAGGTTGGACGGGAAGCAATGACTCCTGGAAATTAGTCAGAAATAAATACTACTATGATAAGAAAGATATCCACTTAAAACAAATGAATATGCGGGTGGTAAAGGATGCTAATACGGCTCATCAGTTATTCCAACAAAAACAGCTCGATGATGCCCAGATCACTGGGACGACTGCTCAAGGTCTGCAAAAGGATAAGAATTTACGGCACGTATATCGGGCAGGAACATACTATTTGCGGCTGAACTTAGCAAACAATAAGGCCTTCCAAAATGCCAAATTACGCCAGGCATTGTTCTTGGTCTTAAATAAAGACAGTTTGGCAAAGAAGGTTTTGAGTGACGGCTCTCAGGCAGCGTCAACGTATGTTGCCCCTCGGTTGGCGGTTGATCCGACGACAGGGAAAGATTTTGCCAAGGAAACAGCTCCTAAAGAAACATACAATGTAAAAAAGGCGCAGCAATTATGGCAAGAAGGGTTGAAAGAGCTCGGACAAAAGAAAGTTAAATTGACTTTAGTCAGTGATGACCAGACAGTTACCAAGAATGTCGGCCAATTTGTACAATCACAGGTTGAATCTAAGTTAGCGGGGGCTAGCGTTGAAGTTCACGCTGTTCCATCCAAGGAAGTTAGCGATCGTTTGGCTAACGGGAACTTTGATATGCAGAGTGCTCTGTGGTTAGCGGACTTTGCTGATCCAGTCAGTGACTTTGATGTATTAACTAAGAATAACCCCCAAAACTATGGTAAGTATGCAAACGATAACTACAATCAACAACTGGTTGATGCTAAGGGCGTTAACGGGACTAATCCAAAGAAGTACTGGGCAAATATGCGGGCTGCTCAAGAGCAACTGAACCAAGATATGCCAGTAGTTCCACTGTATACAATGACTGAAAGTCACTTAGTTAACCCTAAGGTTAAGGGTGTATTGTGGCACTCAGTTGGTGAAACAGATTATACACGGGCATCCTTCACCAAATAATCAAATTTAAAATTACTAAAAAGGCTGGGAGAAAATTTTGTTTTCTCACCAGCCTTGTTTTATGCAGTAATAACGCGGAAAATAGCCGCAAGTCTAGTAGCTAAGTACGAACTCAGGCTGCCACTAGGCGCCAGCCATCGTCCTAGCTTAGCTCACCCGCCTTGCCCCAAGGGCTATTTCCCTTTATCCTAAAATAGCGAGAATACCACCACTTCTATAAGTGGTGGATGAATCGCTCTGTTCTGAAGCACTAAAAGTGCTTTTTTTCTTGCGTCATTTTAACTCAGATATTATTATCAGTATATAACATAACAAAGGGGTATAAATTATGGAATTAGATAAAAATCAACATTCAGTATACTCTATTAACTATCATCTAGTAATGGTAGTTAAATATCGAAGGAAAGTAATATCTGATGAAATTTCAGGTTATTTAAGAGCTACTTTTGAACGGATTGGAGTTCCATATGGAATTGAATTAAAAGAATGGAATCATGACAAAGACCATGTTCACGTTCTGTTTAAATGCAATCCACAGATTGCTCCTGCGAAATTCATTAATGCTTATAAATCAGCTAGTTCAAGACTAGTTAAAAAGAATTACCCTGAAATTAAACAATATCTTTGGAAAGATGCCTTTTGGGCAAAAAGCTATTGCTTAATTTCAACTGGTGGAGTTTCAATCGACGTAATTAAAAAATATATTGAAAGGCAAGGACAAAAATAATGGTTTTAAAAGCGTTCAAATTAAGACTATATCCGAATAAAACTCAACGCACTCAAATGCACGTTAATTTTGGTTGTGTTCGTTTTGTATGGAATCAAATGCTTAATATGCACATTGAACGCTATAAAAACAATAAGCAAGCACGATTTCAAAATGCTTTTGCTATGAATAATATGCTAAGAGCTATGAAACTAGAGTTTCCTTGGTTAAAACAAGCAGAGTCTACTTCCTTACAAATGGCTAATCGTGATTTGGATGATGCTTTTCAAAGATTTTTTAACCCTAGTCTACAAAATGGCTTTCCTAAATTTAAGTCAAAAAAGAATGCCACTCAAAGCTACACTTCTAAATTTGTTAATAATAACATTCAAGTTGTAGATAACCATCATATTAAACTACCTAAGCTTGGCTTAGTGTATTTTAGAGGTGGTAGGATTTTAAACGGTAAAATTAAGGCAGTTACCGTTCGTGTCAATTCAAGGAATCAATATGAAGCTAGTGTTTTAGTAGAAAACGAAAACCAAGTTTTCGAAAAAACTAAAAAAGTTGTCGGTATTGATTTAGGATTGAGGAATTTAAGTATTACTTCTGATGGTCAAAAAGAAGATATTTTTAAAACTAGTGATAAACTCAATAAGAAATTGAGAATTTGGGAACGTAAAAAGTCTAGACGTTATGAAAATGCTAAAAAAGCGATAGCTTTTGATAAACATGAAAAAGCTTTGTTCCCTAGAACTGAACTAACTCAATTTCTTAGATACCAACAGGCTAGAAGAACGGTTGCTAAAATTAAGAAACAGATTGCTAACCGCAGAAAAGATAATCTTCATAAACTAACAACTAAGTTAGTTAAGCAATATGATGTAATTGTAGTTGAAAATCTGAGTGTTAAAAACATGATGAAAAATCATCATCTATCAGCTTCAATTGCTAATGCTGCTTGGGGTATTCTAGTTAGTCAATTAAAGTACAAATGTGCATGGTATGGTAAACAATTAATCATTGTAGATCCTAAAAATACCAGTCGTATTTGTCATGAATGTAAACAAAAAAATCACGAGATTGATAACCTGACTCAAAATGAGTGGCTAAATACTCGTGAATGGGATTGTCCTAATTGTCATACACATCTCGATAGAGATGTTAATGCAGCTAAAAATATCTTAGCTAGAGGATTAGAAACTCTAGCCTAATAATAAAACGGTATGGAACGTACCGTGGTAACAAAGCAGTGACCGCTACCGACTTAGTGAAAAGCTAGACTGGCAAGTTTGCTGTGTTCCCAGAATCCCCAACTTCAAACCGTTAAAAAACGAAGTTTTAGGTTAAGTTGGGGTAGTTCAATTTCTACTTAAAAACTCTGTCACGCGCTGGACAACTAACGAACGGTTCTCTCCTTTAAAAGTATGACTTCCGCCCCGAACGAGGTGGACTTCGCAGTTCATGCAGTACCGTTGGTATTCTTTGACCGCGCTGACGGGGATCACTACATCATCTGTCCCATGGATAACTAACATGGGTCCAGAAAACTGTGCAGTTGTTTCCATAATCGGCAAGGTTTGCGCGGTCCGAAGAAACCTTCCGTCCATTAGAACGTTGTCGATCATGATTTGCTCGGGAATATGGAAGGGGTCAAACCTGCTTTGCCAGATCTGGCCCTGACGGGCAAATTCTTTAACGCTAACCGCCGGGGCAAGCAGGACTAAGCGGTCAATCCAATCATGATAGTAGCCCGCTAGCATACCGGCAATAACACCACCAAGTGAGTGTCCCAGTAGGTAAATATGCTTGATACCAGGTAATTGGCGGGTATAAGTGAGGATCGTGTCCGCCTCACTTATTTCCTGGGGAATAGTCATTTCTTGGTAGCTTCCCTCACTATGACCCCGACCGGAAAAGTCAAACCGGACCGTGGTGAAACCACTAGCCACCAAAGCGTGGCTTAATTGGGATAAGAGGTCGTCCGGTTGGTAGCCACGATCGCCTTTGAAACCGTGAAAAAGGATAACTGCAGTATCGCTTGGTGTTGGGGGATATTCAATAATTCCCCGAAGCGCTTGTCCAGCGTTATAAAGTGTTACTACCTCGTCCATCACATCTTGCCTCCTTTTTTCAAATTATATCCTATCTATTACGGAAGTGGAATTGAAATAATGAGACGACTATGGTAAAAATAAAAATATTATTAAAGAAAATAGGAGGACTAGCATGGGAGAGAAAAAACAGCCTAATCATATATCGCTGAAGCGGACGCTGACATCTGGACAAATGGAAATGATTGCTCTAGGTGGGACAATCGGAGTGGGATTATTTATGGGCTCCACCTCAACCATTAAGTGGACCGGACCATCCGTTCTTCTCGCTTATGCTATTGTTGGTGTACTCCTGTACATGATCATGCGGGCATTGGGAGAGATGATTTATCTCAATCCTGGAACAGGTTCATTTGCGGATTATGCAACCGACTATATTCACCCTTTGGCCGGGTATCTTACTAAATGGAGCAATGTTTTTCAGTACATTGTCGTAGGTGTTTCAGAAGTCATTGCTGCTAGCGAATATTTAAATTATTGGTGGCCTAAGTTACCAACATGGGTTTCGGGGATAGCGGTGATTATCATATTGACTTTGGCTAACATTGCCTCGGCGAAAGCTTACGGAACTCTGGAATTTTATTTTGCGATGATAAAGGTCGTAACAATTATCATGATGATTGTTTTAGGCTTGTTGGTAATTTTTGCCGGCTTAGGCAATAACTGGCACCCACTGGGCTTAGCTAACCTTTGGCGTCATGGCGGCTTTTTCCCTGGTGGCCTCAAGGGCTTCATCTTTTCGATGTCAATCATTGTGGGTTCCTATCAAGGGATCGAGCTGCTCGGGATTACTGCTGGCGAAGCGGCTGAACCGAAGCATGCAATTGTGGCTTCGGTTAAGTCCATCGTTTGGCGGATCTTGATCTTTTATATTGGGGCGATCTTTGTGATCGTGACAATCTACCCATGGAATCAGCTTAAGGCAGTTGGCTCACCATTTGTGGAGACTTTCTCCAAAGTGGGGATCACTGCAGCCGCCGGCATTATCAACTTTGTGGTCCTAACGGCAGCTATGTCAGGAGCTAACTCCGGGGTTTATAGTGCTAGCCGCATGCTGTTCAAATTAGCCCATGATCATGAAGCTCCAGCGGTCTTTAAAAAGTTATCTAAGCATTTAGTCCCTAATGTTGCAATTTATGCGATTGCGGCGGGGATTTTCATTGGTTTTATTTTGAACCTAGTAGTGACAAGTTGGAGTAAAACGGCCGGGGATCTTTTTGTGATTGTGTACAGTTCAAGCGTGCTTCCAGGGATGGTGCCGTGGTTTGTGATTTTACTGTCAGAACTGCGTTTTCGGCGGCAGAACCAAGAAGCAATGGCAGACCATCCCTTTAAGATGCCCCTCTATCCGCTATCTAACTACATTGCGATCATCTTTTTAATCTTGATCGTTGTCTTTATGTTCATCAATCCCGAAACGCGGGTTTCAGTCACGGTCGGAGCAGTGTTCCTGTTGGTATTATCAGGGCACTACATGCTGACGCGCCAGCGGAGCAGTAGGGCAGATTAATGTTAGAATAGGACTATAATACATTTAAGAAATAGGGGATTAGAGTGAACAATAGAATTAAAGCGATCCTTACACCACGGTACAATTGGCTGATGCTATTGTTGGATCTAGTAGTGCTCGGAGCGAGCATTTACCGGCTCAACATCTACACTGCATTTATCGTGTTGGTGGACTTGAGTTTTGCGTTGCAAAACGGAGTGACACTGCACGGTTACCGTCTGCAACAGGGAACTCAATTAACCGCCAATAAACGTGAAGCTTTACTCCAGTTGGAAGCCAACAACATGGGGAAAGTTCTGGCGGCGTTACTATACTTAGGCGGATATTATTTTCCGTTTCATGATTCAGCCAATATGCTTCAAAACGGGGCAGCTGTGTTGGTAATGGTCTTGGCTTACTTTATTTTTGCCCAAGCTTATTATCGATGGCAGAAGCGTAAAATTAGTGATTAAGTTGGTTGACAGGGACTAAGAATCAGCTTATACTCAAAATAATTCTTATTCGGAAAGGAGATTTACCATGAATAATTTACAACCACAAGTAAACTATCGTTGGCAAAGCCGGCACTAGGGTTGTATTGCATTGCGCAGATACGACCCACCAGATCGTATCTGTGCCGGTAAATCTTCATGCCCGCACGGATGTTACCCGTGCGGGTTTTGCTTTTTAGGCATCACCTGCAGTAAAAGGGTGGTGCCTTTTTTTATACCACGATCTGGTCAGGAAGAGATTTAAAAGAAGGGGAGATAGTAGTGAAAAGATTAATTACAACCATCATTGTCTTGTTAGGTGTATTGGGGTTTGCTTTTGTCAGTGAACACCAGGCACAAACTGCCCAACAAAAGCGACCTGTTGTGGGGGTCTTGCAGACCCTAAGTCACCCGGCGCTAGACCAGATCAGGAAAGGCATTATTGCAGGGTTGAAATCAGAAGGGTATGTTGATGGGAAAAACGTGGTCTTGGACGTTGAAAATGCCCAGGGCGATCAAAGTAACCTCAAATCAATGGCGGATAAGTTTATGAACAAAAATGCCCGTGTAACGGTGGGAATTGCGACCCCTGCCGTCCAGGCGTTGGCTAACCAAACTACGGCAACCCCGGTAGTTATGGGGGGGATCAGTGATCCATTAGGAACAGGCTTGGTAAAAAGCTTGCAACATCCTGGAGGCAAAGTGACGGGAACTAAAGAACAAGAACCAGTCGCGCAGCAGGTTGCAATGATCCGGGCGATTATGCCAAATTTGAAAACAATTGGTGTCCTGCATACATCAAGTGATGATTCGTCAACTGCTGAATATCAGGAATTCAGAAAATTGATGGAAGCCCATGGCGTAACCGTAAAATCCTTCACCATTACGTCAACCAATGATATCAGTCAAACAGCAGAAACCATGGTGCGCCAAGTCGAAGCAGTTTATGTGCCGACAGATAATACAGTTGCTTCTGGGATTATGACCTTAGCTAAAGCAGTTGATGGGGCAAAGATTCCGCTTTTTCCTGCAGTGGCAACGATGATGAAGCCCGCTGGTGTGGCAACCATTAGCTCTAGTCAGTTTGATATGGGTGTGGTGACCGGGAAGATGGTTGCCCGAGTTCTTCGCGGGGAAAAACCCGCAACCATGGCAGTTGAACAGACTAAAAAAGTCGATACGACAATCAACCTCAAGCAAGCTCGGAAGCTAGGACTGACAATTCCACAGCGGTATGTTGACGCGGCAGAAAAGAGAGGGGAGATTATCCAATGAGTATGGTAACATCGACGATCGGACAGGGATTATTATGGGGGATTTTAGGCTTAGGCTTGTTTTTAACTTTTCGCATCCTAGATTTTCCAGACATGACGGTGGAAGGAACGTTTCCTTTTGGGGCGTGTGTTTGTGTCGAAGCCTTAGTTCATGGCGTTAATCCGTTCTTAGCAACCCTCTTGGCTTGTGGGGCGGGAATGGTAACGGGTTTGGTAACAGGTTTGCTCTATACCAAGGGCCGCATTCCGATCTTATTGGCTGGAATTCTGACCATGACCGGGGTATATTCCATTAACTTGCGTCTTCTGGGCAAAGCCAATGTCGGCTTGCTCAACCGGGCAACCTTACTGAATTTACCGCATTTACAACAACTCCCCCAGGGTTTTGCTAGTGTTATCGTGGGGTTGGTCGTAGCAGTGGTGGCGATCGTGGGCCTAGCTTTATTCTTAAACACAGATTTGGGCCAGGCGTTTATTGCCACGGGTGATAATGAAAAGATGGCCCGGTCTTTGGGGATCAATACCGATATGATGAAGATTTTGGGCTTGATGTTAGCCAATGGGTTGATCGGCCTAGCCGGCGGTTTACTAGCACAAAACGGTGGTTATGCAGATGTTAATATGGGGATTGGGACAATTGTTATCGGCCTGGCCGCAATCATCATTGGTGAAGTAGCCTATGGCGAATTAAGTTTGACAGCCCGGTTAGTAGCAGTGGTCGTCGGGAGTATTCTTTACCGGCTGATTTTATTAGCAGTTCTTCAGTTGGGCTTCAATACCAATGATTTCAAGTTGTTATCTGCGGTGATTTTGGCAGTTTGTCTGATGTTACCGCTATTGCAAGCAAAGTTTCACGTGAAACAATTACTGCACAAGGGGGTTGAACGACCATGAGGGAAGCGTTATTGGAACTAAAAAATATTTCTACCCGGGTCAACCTTGGTACTAAAGAAGAAAAAACTATTCTTCAAGATATTAATTTGAAAATTATGCCGGGAGACTTCATTACTTTACTAGGAACTAATGGTGCGGGCAAATCGACACTCTTGAACGTAATCAACGGAACTCTGCAGCCGACCAGTGGCCAGGTCTTACTCCAAGGGCGAGACTTGACGGGGATGTCCGAAGTCAAACGGGCGAAGTTTATCGCCCAGGTTTTTCAAGATCCTAAGCTGGGAACTGCGCCCCGGATGACGGTGGCTGAAAACCTCCTGTTAGCTACCAAGCGGGGGCAACGGCGTGGATTGCGGATGCGTCATCTTAGAGGGCAGATGGCCGCCTTTAAGGAGCGGGTGGCCCAACTACCAAACGGGTTGGGAGAGCGACTGCAAACATTTGTGGGTGACTTGTCTGGGGGCCAACGACAGACATTGAGCTTCTTGATGGCAACAATTCAAAGACCAGAACTATTACTTCTGGATGAACATACTGCAGCACTTGATCCCAATACCAGTCGTGACCTGTTACAGTTAACCGATGATGTTGTGGCCCAGGAGAAATTGACTTGTATCATGATCACCCACCAGTTAAAAGATGCTCTGAAATATGGGAACCGTCTATTGGTGTTGAATGCTGGTCAAGTTGTGCTGGATGTGCGGGGCGAAGGCAAACAACAACTAACTGAAAAAGAAATTTTGCGCTACTTTGCCGATTGAAGACCAGGATGCTTACTTACTCTGCTACCCGGCATATCGTAAAATATGTGCTGGCAGGAGTTTTTTAACTTATAAAAGGCCCCAAGAGCACATATTGTACAATATTGCGTGTCTCATCGACTAAGGACGGTTGGGTGTGCTAAAAATTTTTCAAAAAAGAAACACTGAACAAAATTCTGTCCAGTGTTTCTTTTTGTTAATAGTTATTTGTTTTATTTATGCTGTAATACATTGACTACGTCGGGAACAAGCTTCCCGGTAAGATCTTTGATTTGGCGGGTTGAAACGGGAGTGAAACCTAGTTTTTCTGCCACCCGCGCTGACTGCGGGTTGTCAGCGCGGTGACAGAGCCAGATGGTTTTGAAATGTAGCTGCTTAAAGGCAAGATCGATTAAAGCGCGGGACGCTTCGGGAATCAAGCCTTGGCCCCAGTATGGTTTGCCAATCCAATAGCCGAGTTCAGGTTCATCATCATAGTGGGAGACAGAATCTTCACCTAATTTTAAGCCGACGGCTCCGAGTAATTTACCCGATTGCCGGTTAGTGACCGCATAGGTGCCTTCAATTTGCAAAAAGTCGGTAATGTTGTCACGGCTGTTAGCCACCGAAGTATGAACAGGCCAGCCGGCGATTGGGCCGATATCCGGGTCTTTAGCCAGCTCATATAACTCAGGCGCATCATCTTCGCTGAAAGCCCGCAACACTAAGCGTTCGGTTGTAACTGTTGGCGGGAAATAGACGCCCTGGGCGGGAAGGGCGTGCGCAAAAGCGTGGTGATATTCTGCCAAGCTCTCATTAGCCCCTTCAGTAATCAGTGCTTCATTTTCTTCTACTGTAAGGTCAGTTGTCCCAAAGAACTGGTCCTGTAACCATGCCCGGTAGCGTTCAAGGGCTTGGAAAAAGGCCACCCGCGTGTGGTCAAGATTCTGAGCGTTAACGGCTACCGTCAGCTGGAGGTCCTGTTGGGAGTTAGTTGGCAAAGTAACCGCAGTCGGTTCAGTTGCGGAAAAATTAACCGTGATCGGCCGCATACTAGGGTCGGTTGTTTCAGACCATTGGACGGTTCGGTACAATTCGGCCCTAACGGCGTCGTTGGTTATGGCTGGATCAACCTGGACCCAAATTGGTGCTGGTTGGGGGGTCAGTTCAGCTGGGACATCATCAGTTGCTTCAAAGTCAGGATAATCTTCTTGATAGGTGTAGAGTAATTCGTCAGCTAAAGTCCAGACTTCCCCTGGGGTAAAGAGTGCCTCAGAGTGCATTAAGGTGTCACGGCGAGCAATTACCTGAAGGGCAATAAGGTTGACGAGGGTGGTAGCTGAAGTGAAGTCCCCCTTGATAATGAGCTTGATGTCGGCAGGAAGGGGAATCATTTCATTGAGCCAGGCACAAAAGTGCTGGGCCTCAACAGCAATTTCAGGTGCAAGGGTTGGCTTAAGTTGGAGTCGGATAATTGCCATAAAAACACTTCCTTAGAAAAATCTTTGTTCTTAGTATACAAGAAATCAGCCCGGATGGGCAGGAGCAGTGAACCGTGTTAGGATTAGGAAGAAATAATCATTAACTAATGAGGTGAAAGTAATGGAAGAGAATACCCAGAATATGCTGGTGGGAAAACCGTATACGCCAGCAACAGACGAAATTCACGCAATTTCACGGCGAAGTCACCGCCTGTGTCATGACTTCAACCAACTCTATGACACTGACCGTGAACAGCGGAATGCAATTGTTGATCAATTACTAGGAAAACACGGGCAAAATGTTTATTTCCAAGGCCCAATCTATTTTGACTATGGGCAGTTTACAACGATTGGTGACTATTTTTATGCTAATACCAATTTAACCGTGCTTGATACTTGTCCCGTTACGATCGGCAATAATGTCATGTTAGGCCCTAACGTCGGTCTCTTGACGCCCCAGCACCCGTTACTTCCGGAACAACGGAATGTCCGTGAATGGCAGGGGAAGATGCTTGACTATGAATACGGTGCTCCGATTACGATCGAAGACAACTGTTGGCTCGGGGGCAATGTTACTGTCCTGGGTGGGGTAACAATTGGTGCCGGCAGTGTAGTTGGCGCCGGTGCTGTGGTGACCAAGAGTGTGCCCCCTAATTCCCTGGTGTTAGGAGTGCCAGCCCGGGTTGTGCGGACGATTACTGAAGCTGACCGCTTAGCCGATTGGCCATATTAAGTAATGAAAAGGAACCACGATTCTAATCCTGAGAGCAGTAAAAGCTCCGCGGAAAAGAACTTCGTGGTTTTTTATTGCATTTTTCGCCACGGGGTAACTTTTATGTTATGCATACCATAATATATGCATATATTAGTGAAGTGTTTTTCGCAAACGTTGTCCCGATAGTGGGTGCACTAGTGAGTCAAGAAAGGACAATTGTAGTTTATAGATAAAAATACTTTGAGGCAAAATTTTTGATTTTTTAAAAATTAGGGTGTATTTTTAAAATTATGAGCGGTATTTAAGAATTTTTTAAAGAAAAACAGCAATACATACTTTGATATCGTTCAAATTATTTTTATCTAGGATACGCTAAAAGTGGGAAAATATTCCTAAATTTTTAGTGATTTCTAGGTGTATATTGGTTAGGGGGAACAGATATGGTTTCAAAAAACAATCACCAATTATATCAGCAAAAAGCTGCTGATCAAAAACAACGTTGGGGCGTACGGAAGTTGTCTGTAGGGGTAGCTTCGGTTTTATTAGGAACTACTTTCCTACTGCACAGCAACCATGCAGTATCAGCTAACACGGTTGCCAGCGGTACTACACCAAGCACCACAGCGCAGACGGATAGTAAAGATACAGTAAGACAGGGATCGGAATACACATTGCGGTCCAGTGTTGCACCCACAACTGCCACAGCTGGAGTTGGAAAAGACACTACTGCAACGCCAGTCCAACCAGCTGACAATGCGGCTAAACAAAACAATCAGCAAGCGGCTAATACGGATACGCAAACTAACACCGCACAACCAGCAGATAAAGCAGCCGCAACTAGCACAAAAAAAGCTAGTGACCAAACAACAACACCGGCCCAACCGGCAAAACCAGCTGTAGTTCAAAAGAACGTAAAACCGGCAGCGGCGCCAGCAACCACAACGACAAGTCCGGACCCAACAACACCGGATAAGTCGATTGATACGGCTATCATCAATGATAAGAACAACCTGGCAAACGAATGGATGAATTTGCCACAAGGTAAAATGAAGATTTACATCACGGTGAAAGGCTTGGATAACAAGATTTATGTTTCTTCATATGCTGATGCTCAAAAGAAACTCAAATCAGTACTTGTTGACAACCGGCTAGATCCTAATAGTCTTGAATTTCATTTGATGTTTGAAAATATTGATACTAAACAGAATATTGCTACTATGTTTGGTTGGGAAAAAAATGTAATTCAAGTAGATACCAGTCGCCTTGGAGCTGATGGAATCGTTGCATACGGTGAATCGGGTAAGGTATATCAAATTGGTTTGAATCATGACGGCGGTAGCTATGATTATTACGAAAGAATGGTTGAATTGGGCAAAGACATCAGCCAGGTAGGAGCTTTCTACATGACAGATCCTATTGAAGCTAATGATACTGTTTCTGTGACTATTCCAATTAAATATGTCGGGAATAAGAATCAGACAACACACATCTTCCTTGCTAGTTACTACAAGGGATACAAGGGCTATCCAGGGTTAGATTTGGGATTTACTACATTACACCCAGAACAAATCGAAATACCAGCCAAACCAACAACTGATAAAGACACTGTTACTACTGGGATCTACAATAATCCCCAGATCACTACTTCAGACTGGCTCAAGATGGTTCATGGTGAAGCGATTGCTTACTATACTGCCAAGGGCAAAGATGGTAAGACTTATGTGACGGGCTATGTAGCTGCTAACGGTAAGTCGCAGTCCATCATTAACGTGGAACAAATCGATTTGAGTACCCTGGAATACCACCTGATCTACCACAATGGTGACAAGGAAGTTGGCTCTGGGTTATGGGCTAACTTTGCTGATGGTAAAACAATCGCAATTGATACTAGTCGTTTAGGCGCCGATGGTCCGCAGTTAAAGAGCCAACAAGGTTGGTCCTATAAATGGGCTATTAATGGAGGCGGTGACAGAGGTATTTATTATAATAGTTGGGCAGAATATCTCAAGGCTCACAACAATGTAGGGGACCAAGCTACCCAAATTTCCCTGACGGGGACCGTCATTAAACCGGACGATACAATAGAATTTGTTATCCCGATTAAGTACATTGGGCAACTTTCTGATCGGGTCCATGCCCTGCCATTTGCATCAATCATTGATGATTATGGGAATGGCTTTACCCGCAACAGGGCAGATCTTTACTTTACCAAGGTTTACAAAGACTTAAGCGAGGTTAAGCAGGTAGTCATGCTTCCGACTGAGTTCATGGGGGAACAACCTGGTCAATCAGACTGGAAGCTCGTTAAGGAAATTTCCAAAGATATGCCAAATGGGTGGGATGCCCTTAAAATTAGCAACTTCCCAACCTATAAGGGATCATTCAATATGGATTCACTACCAAAAGGGGACTTACCATCGGTTGTTTATGGCAGTGCGCAATACTTTATTGACCTAAGCAAAATTCAAGAAATTTTTGCTAACCATGGTTACACGGTCAAGTATGCTAACAACAACGGTAAAGCTCAGGAAATGCCATTCTATGCATACACCACCCTGCCACTGGCAAAACGTGTTGATGATGATAGACCTGTCTTGAATGACCCATCTATCTGGGTAATCCAAGTTCAAGCTGTGCCTGCTATTATTTTAAATAAGGATCAACACTATGTGGCAGATCCAAATGCTAAGCCAGGGGACACCACTTCAATGATTGATGAGATTTATGCTGCTGATGACGCAGGACAGCGGAAGACGCGCGATCAACTAGAAAAGTTGCCAAAGACGGACGTGGATATTAGTTATGAATACCAAGCTCCAGGGGTTGCTACAGCTGTTGTGGTTGATAAGGTCGATTTGACTAAGGCGGGGGTATACACTGTCACTTACAGTCATACTTATGCTAATAATCAAGTAGTTAAGGATAGTCGCAAGGTTTATGTCGATGATGTTAAGCAAGAAACCAAGGACATTACTCGAACAATTATTGTCCACGCGCCAAACGGAACTGACCAAACAGTTATCCAAAAAGCAACATTGACACGGGAAGTGATTCTTGATGCAACTACTGGGGAAATCAAATCTGCGGGTGAATGGTCTACTGCTAAGTGGGAAACATACTCAGCTCCAGAATTTAAGGGTTACACTCCAGACAAAGCTCAAATTGATGAAACTACTGTGAACGGGGACACTCAGGATACAACTGTTGAGATTAGCTATACAGCTAACAAGCCAACTACGCCAGAGCAAAACAATGATCAAGGCCAAAAGCCACAAACTAACGATCAGGACCAAAAGCCACAAACCGTAGAGCAGGTAACAAAAACTGGCAAGGACAATGTAACGGTTAATACTCGGAGCCAAGCTCCAGCGCCAGTAGTTCAATCAGCTCAGGCTCAAAAGTTGCCACATACTGGAGAAGCTGAAAACCGCTTAGGAATCTTAGGCGTCTTAACAGCTACGCTCGGGATGTTAGGTTTAGGCTGGAAGAAACGTGAGAGACAGTAATTTTGCAAATAGACTATATTGAAATAGTAAAGCTAATTAATGCTGTGATTTATACAGAATTATAGATTATCTTTGTTTATTTAACGTGTGAGATTAGTGAAACACTCAGTCTATAAAAAGCCGGTGATGAATTAAAATTGAGGCTCTTTGTCAAATCGTATTGGTGAAGGTCAATTCCTCATCCATAAAATGGATGGGGAATTTTTTATTTCAAGATACAATCGATTCGTTTGAAAAAATTTATGATATGCTCCCTTTTAGGTGGAGAAACGAATTATGTAAAATTCACTCTCACCTGAAAGGGGGTATTTTTGTGTCTGGTAGAACGAGTCATCACTCTATGGAAGAGCGGCTTAGGATAGTTCTTCAGTGTATAAGTGGTCAGATTAGCCGCTCCACTTTAGCTAAGCAATATCATATCAGTGAGACTACAATTCAGGACTGGATTCGTGCTTATCGATATACTGGGATCGATGGTTTAAAAGAATATCATACTTGGCGCCGGCATTCACCGAAATTGAAACGACAAGTCTGCCAAGATTATTTAACGGGGAAGTATAGTCTCCGCATGTGTTGTGACAAATACAACATTTCAGGTCAGAGTGTATTACGAAGATGGATAAGACAGTATACTAGTGGTAAAACCTTTACGGAAAAATCAGGAGGTTCTACCAAGATGAAAGCCAAGCGCAAAGTTACTTGAGTTGAACGAGAAGAAGTCGTTACTTATGCCCTCCAGCATGGCAAGAATTACCAAGCCACAGCTGAGAAGTTCGATGTCTCATATCAACAAGTCTACAACTGGGTACGAAAGTTTGAGAAAGACGGCACCAATGGCTTAGTTGACCGTCGAGGTCAACGAAAGAAGTAGCCAAAGCCAACAAGAGAGTTACCCGAAATCGAACGCTTAAAGTTAGAAAATAAACGGCTCAAGCAAGAAAAACTGGAGTTAGAAGCGGGGAACTTTATTCTAAAAAAATTGGGTGCCCTGAGGGAGCAATCGAGGCCATAGAGTATGCCTTCGCTATCAAGCAATTAAAGAAGCGCGGCCTGTTTTTTCAGGGCTCACCGTTGCACAACTTTGCGCCATCGCAAAAGCTTCATTGAGTGGTTATTAGCGTTGGAATAAAACGCCAAACACACCTAAACAACAGGCAGATAGAGAACTTCAGAAGCTGATTAAACAAATTTATGATCAACACAACGGTCGGTATGGTTACCGACGAATTACCATGGAGCTAAACCGCAATCATCATCAAAAGATTGGCTACAAACGTGTCTTGCGGCTAATGAGGAAGTTAAGTCTGCAGGCCATCATTCGTCGACCCAGACAAGGTTGCACAATCGTCCGTGGCACCAACTTTGCTCCCA
The DNA here is from genome assembly GCF_036689625.1 of Ligilactobacillus saerimneri. Taxonomy (NCBI): domain Bacteria; kingdom Bacillati; phylum Bacillota; class Bacilli; order Lactobacillales; family Lactobacillaceae; genus Ligilactobacillus; species Ligilactobacillus saerimneri. Next base: position 1,548,345 of record NZ_CP144759.1, on the reverse strand, counting down.
ATCGATTAGATCGTAACTTTACGGCCGAGCGGCCGAACGAAAAATGGGTAACAGATGTGACTTACTTGACCTATGGTGATAGTCAAAAGGCCTACCTAAGTGCTATTAAAGACCTCTATGACGGGACCATCGTTGCTTACGAAGTAAGTCAACGTAATGACAACTCGTTAGTGATGAAGAACTTGGCACAAGCTTTAGCCCAGGAACCTGGAGCTCACCCCCTTCTTCATAGTGATCGAGGGACCCAGTATACTTCTAGTCAATACCTCCGCCAAACTACAGCAGCAGGGATTACAATCAGTATGTCTCGGGTTGGCAAGTGCATTGACAATGTCCCAATGGAAAGTTTCTGGAGTCACTATAAAGAAGAAGCTTATTACGACTACAAATTTAAAACTTATGAAGAGTTAGTAAAATCAATCAAAGAATACATTGATTTTTATAATCACAAGCGATATCAAACGAAATTAGGCAGCCTCGCGCCCGCAGAATATCGAGCATTAGCTGCCTAATCGTTTACATAATTCAATTCTCTACTTGACCGGGACCAGACCAAATGATTCATCACCGGCTTTTAATGCTCTTTGTCAAAATAGGGTTAGGTCCCTAAGTAGAACCACAATTCGCCACAGAAAACATGTGGTGGCATTTGTCAATACCAGAAAGTATAAAATTAAATTTTTGAATATTTTTGGTTATGTTACAAATTATCAGAAAAGGTATTAGCGTGAGCAATACTTGCTTAGTTAAATCTAATATATTTTATAAATTATCAAATGTTTTTTGTCATTAAGTCTTACAATTTAAATGTTGTATAAGTAATAATTTATCTTTATTTCGTAAATAAATTTTTGGGGGATAGTATAAATATTATATAAAATAATATGTTAAAATAAAATTAAATTAGTAATTTTAAAAGTTAATTTGAATTGAAGCACATCAGATCACTGATGCTGTGTGAAATAATTTAGGGAGGAATCTATAATGACTGGACGAAACAATCATTTTATGTGGAAAGAAACAAAACGTATCCCACGTTATAGTTTGCGTAAACTTAATGTGGGTGTAGCTTCTGTTCTTCTTGGTGTGACAATTTTTGGTTTTAATGTTTTGATCGACCAAACTAAGGTTTCGGCAAATACAACAGCAATCTCTGCTAAGGATACCAGCACGGCGTCGATAAATTTGGATGATAAGCAGACTTTAGTCAATAAGACAGGTGTAGTGCCAGCGACCAATAATAATAGTGGGTCCACTTCTATCAACAGCGCTGACACAACAGCATCAGATAATGTTGATAAAGAAGCTATTTCAACCAACAATGAAGAGACAGTACCATCAACCAATAACACAAATGTAGGATCATCAAATAGTATGGATAAGTCTGCTCCAATTAATGATGACAAAGCAGTGCAGCCAGCTAACAATGCTAAGGATACTACAGAAACTACGTCAGTAGTAACTCCAACTAGTACTGATCCGACCACAAGTAACAATGAAGAAGCCTCGACTAGCTTACCTTGGTATTCTTTTTCGTTAGTGACCACAAGTAACAATGAAGAACCCTCGACTAGCTTACCGATTTCAAACCAAGACATTAAGCTGGATTCCCAGCCCATGTTAACGGAGATAATTAATAAGCCCACGGATAACTGGGTATACAATAACCTGAAGTGGTATCAGGACACTTCAACAGAAAAAGTAAAGGAAATCTTACAAAACCACACTGCCAACGATGAGAGCGGGAGATACTACTTTGCCGGTGTTGCTAACTATAATGAACATTACCATGCTATCTATTTGTTGGCCCGCTCAAATAATTTGAATGATAATAGTTTATATGTAACAATTTTGCATACTGGATTGGGTAAAAATATACAAGAAGAAGTGGTAGCACCTGGTGAATCAAAGAAGGTTGAGTATAGTGGAACTACTCATACTCCAATTTTTACTAATTATGATGGGACTAGTGCTTCAATTGATCTTGATGGGATCGAAAAAGGCGATAATATATATGGCATGGTGGTTGGTTTTGCATATGGTCACAATACCGGAATTAAGGGAGACCCAGCTTCAATGGGAAATGGCTTTGTGATGACTCCAATACCAACGAAAATGACAACTACGATTCATTATATTGATCAAGCAACGGGAGACGAAATTGCAGTGCCAAAATCTTTTGAAGGTGTTGCTTATCAGAAATACACAATTACCGGAGAGGCACCAACTATTGATGGATATACATTGAAAAAATCGCCAGAGACCACAGGATATATCTCCCCATATAAAGTGGGTGAATCGTATGATTTTAGACTTGATAAACATGTAGTTATAAAGCAAACAGTAATTGACGCTCAAGGGTTGGTTCGAGTTACTGCGTATTATGATGGTGAAGTGCTTAATAATACGACACGTTACTTGGGGAACAAGTTAAATGTTAACGATCGCATGTCGTTTATTTCGCATGGAAAATGGTACACATATATAAATCAGATTACATCAACTAATGATGGTATTGTTTACTATTATGCAAAGGATGGTAGTGAAGATAAGTCTGAAGTTAGAGTTCATTATATCGATGTAACTGGGAGTAAAAATTCTCTTTTTGTGCCGGGAGATGGGGAAGAAGTAGCAACAGATAAGATTAGTGGTAAATTGGGAGAAAATTATAATTATAATGTCAATTTACCAACGGACTATAATTTGGCGACCAATCAAGCAAATACTGTAAATGGAACATATACTATTGATCATCACGATGAATATGTGTATGTAGTCAAAAAGACTTCAGCAGAGCTGGATCCAACGGTTCCAAACAAGACCAAGGTTGATGATCCAAAGAAGCTGACTGCTGGCGAAAAGAAAGAAGTCGAAGACAACATTCGTGATAACAACCCTGGCTTACCAGAAGGAACCAAGATTGATGTGGGTGACAATGGCGATACCACTATTACCTACCCAGACAAGTCAGTCGACACTATCAAAGGTAATCAGCTGGTTGAAGAAAAGAAGAGTGCTGAAAAGCTGGATCCAACGGTTCCAAACAAGACCAAGGTTGATGATCCAAAGAAGCTGACTGCTGGCGAAAAGAAAGAAGTCGAAGACAACATTCGTGATAACAACCCTGGCTTACCAGAAGGAACCAAGATTGATGTGGGTGACAATGGCGATACCACTATTACCTACCCAGACAAGTCAGTCGACACTATCAAAGGTAATCAGCTGGTTGAAGAAAAGAAGAGTGCTGAAAAGCTGGATCCAACGGTTCCAAACAAGACCAAGGTTGATGATCCAAAGAAGCTGACTGCTGGCGAAAAGAAAGAAGTCGAAGACAACATTCGTGATAACAACCCTGGCTTACCAGAAGGAACCAAGATTGATGTGGGTGACAATGGCGATACCACTATTACCTACCCAGACAAGTCAGTCGACACTATCAAAGGTAATCAGCTGGTTGAAGAAAAGAAGAGTGCTGAAAAGCTGGATCCAACGGTTCCAAACAAGACCAAGGTTGATGATCCAAAGAAGCTGACTGCTGGCGAAAAGAAAGAAGTCGAAGACAACATTCGTGATAACAACCCTGGCTTACCAGAAGGAACCAAGATTGATGTGGGTGACAATGGCGATACCACTATTACCTACCCAGACAAGTCAGTCGACACTATCAAAGGTAATCAGCTGGTTGAAGAAAAGAAGAGTGCTGAAAAGCTGGATCCAACGGTTCCAAACAAGACCAAGGTTGATGATCCAAAGAAGCTGACTGCTGGCGAAAAGAAAGAAGTCGAAGACAACATTCGTGATAACAACCCTGGCTTACCAGAAGGAACCAAGATTGATGTGGGTGACAATGGCGATACCACTATTACCTACCCAGACAAGTCAGTCGACACTATCAAAGGTAATCAGCTGGTTGAAGAAAAGAAGAGTGCTGAAAAGCTGGATCCAACGGTTCCAAACAAGACCAAGGTTGATGATCCAAAGAAGCTGACTGCTGGCGAAAAGAAAGAAGTCGAAGACAACATTCGTGATAACAACCCTGGCTTACCAGAAGGAACCAAGATTGATGTGGGTGACAATGGCGATACCACTATTACCTACCCAGACAAGTCAGTCGACACTATCAAAGGTAATCAGCTGGTTGAAGAAAAGAAGAGTGCTGAAAAGCTGGATCCAACGGTTCCAAACAAGACCAAGGTTGATGATCCAAAGAAGCTGACTGCTGGCGAAAAGAAAGAAGTCGAAGACAACATTCGTGATAACAACCCTGGCTTACCAGAAGGAACCAAGATTGATGTGGGTGACAATGGCGATACCACTATTACCTACCCAGACAAGTCAGTCGACACTATCAAAGGTAATCAGCTGGTTGAAGAAAAGAAGAGTGCTGAAAAGCTGGATCCAACGGTTCCAAACAAGACCAAGGTTGATGATCCAAAGAAGCTGACTGCTGGCGAAAAGAAAGAAGTCGAAGACAACATTCGTGATAACAACCCTGGCTTACCAGAAGGAACCAAGATTGATGTGGGTGACAATGGCGATACCACTATTACCTACCCAGACAAGTCAGTCGACACTATCAAAGGTAATCAGCTGGTTGAAGAAAAGAAGAGTGCTGAAAAGCTGGATCCAACGGTTCCAAACAAGACCAAGGTTGATGATCCAAAGAAGCTGACTGCTGGCGAAAAGAAAGAAGTCGAAGACAACATTCGTGATAACAACCCTGGCTTACCAGAAGGAACCAAGATTGATGTGGGTGACAATGGCGATACCACTATTACCTACCCAGACAAGTCAGTCGACACTATCAAAGGTAATCAGCTGGTTGAAGAAAAGAAGAGTGCTGAAAAGCTGGATCCAACGGTTCCAAACAAGACCAAGGTTGATGATCCAAAGAAGCTGACTGATGACGAAAAGAAAGAAGTGGCAGGCAAGGTCACAGAAGCCAATAAAGATAAGTTCCCAGAGAAGACGGAAGTCACAGTCGCCGATGATGGGACAGTCACAATCAACTATCCAGATGGCTCCCAGGATACGATTCCTGGTGACCAGGTAGTCGAAGCTAAGAAAGATGCCGATAAGACTAATCCAACAGTTCCAGGGACTAAGGTTGAAGTCAAGGATCCAAATAACCTGACTGATGAAGAGAAGCAACAGGTTAAGGAAAGTATCGAAAATGCCAATAAGGGCCAGTTCCCAGAAGGGACTCAGGTAACTATTGGTAATGATGGTACGGCTACGATCACTTATCCTGATGGCTCCCAGGACGTTATTCTAGGAAGCCAGTTGGTAACCAAGCAAGGAAGTGACGTTGCTAACGCTGGTGATGCCAAGAATAACGGTCAAGGAACGACAGCATCGATTCAAGGAGCAACCGCTGATACGACAGCGAAGAAGTTGCCACAAACAGGTGAGCAAGATGCTTCAGCTACTGCGGCAACAGGTTTGGGCTTGATCATGCTGAGCTTACTTGGTTTGTTTGGCCTCGGCAGCAAGAAGAGAAAAGAAGATTAGTAGTTAGTCAGAATAACTCACTAGTCTGAAGAGGCACAAAAAGGGGCTGTGACATAAGTCCTTTGAATAAAAGAACCGTTCAGAATTTCGGTTATAATGCCTTCTGAGTATACAGATGAAATAGAAAATTCATCTAGCATACTCGGAAGGCATTTTTCTGGCTCTTTGTCAAACCGTATTGGTGAAGGGCAATTCCTCATCCAGAAAATGGATGAGGAATTTTTTATTTCAAGATGGCAGATTGTAGAATTTAAGTTGAACGCAAGAGTCGTTTAACGGTTGTTAGACGTCTTGAAAGTTGGGATAGTTCCTCAATGACCCGAACTATCTTATCTTTAGCCAACCAGCTTCAAGATAGGCTAAAGACACTAACGGTTGACCATGGTAAAGAATTTGCTGGTTATCAAACAATCGAAGATCAAACCAAGGTGAAAGTCTATTTTGCTCATGCATATTCTCTGCATGAAAGAGGCAGTAATGAAAATTGCAATCGTGTTCTCCGCCGCTTCATTCCCAAAGGAAGATCAATAGAAACTATTAGTGACGAAGAACTAATTCAGATCAACTGGCCTTTAAATGCACGACCACTTAAATGTCTTAATTGGCGTACGCCGATTGAAGTCTTTTTGGAATGTTTACAACAATAATCGTTCAAGTTATTTATTGTAATCTGCTATTAACAAATATAATAAATAATTTCTCTTTACTTAATTGTTGAAGAATATTACTCCCCCACTTATTTAAGGATATATCCAAGAACTACAACCAGAATTCCCCAAATAAAAGTTAATTTTGCTAAAATTTTTTCAGAATCACATAGTATCCAGAAGTATAATTGAACTGTTAACCATAACATTTGTGAAAGTTAACCAAGATAAGATGCAGCATTTAAGATTATGTATATACTTCTAGTTTCCAAGATTAGTATGCTTAAAAAAGAAATGATCCCAGTTATCATCCACCAAAAATACAAAGTTTGATTAGTAGCTGTAATAGCTAAAATAAACAATATGAATAAACCAATTAGCATGAGAATTGTTGCGCGAATTAAATTATCTATGTTAGTAGTGAGAATGATTCGTAAAAACAATTTAAGTGTTTTCGGCAAGTGGATTTTACTTACAGGAGATATAATTATTAATATTGCTGTTATAAATGATCCTAAACTTATTGATAGAAGTAATAAATTAATATTAATGCTTTCTTTTATCCGATTCATTAGGCTTCCTCTATTATAGTAAATGGTTTGTAGGATATTGAATCACAGCTAAGGGAAGTATGAAACAAAAAACGTTTAATTTTTATGGTAGATTGCAATAAATAACTTGAACAAATTTAATGACGCAGATTAAGCAAAAAGATCTCAATTGGAGTTCGCCAGTTCAAACATTTGAGTGGCCGTGAATTCAGATACCAGTTAATCTGAATCAATTCATCATCACTAATCTCTTCAATTGGCTGACCCTTAGGAATAAATCGCCGTAACACTCGATTACGATTCTCATTACTACCACGTTCATGCGGAGAATAAGCATGGGCAAAGTACAACGGCACGCCGGTATTTTTCTCAATTGATTGGTAGTTGGCGAACTCTTTCCCGTGATCAACCGTCAGTGTCTTGAGATTAGTTCCTAATTGATTAGCTAACTCAAGGATAGCCTTAGTCATTGAAGTGCTATCTCGTCCACCAAGCCGTTTAACGATAGTAAGGCGACTCTTGCGTTCGACAAACGTGGCTACTGCTTGACCTTTGCGCTTGCCAGATAAAACTGTATCAGCTTCAAAATGGCCTGCAATATTACGATCAGAAGCTTCAGCTGGACGATCTTCAATCGAACGACCATGACTGAAAGTCCCACGGGTTTCTTTAGCACGCTTACGACGAATACCATGGTCAGGTAAATCAGTCATCCGAATATCTAGAAGTCCTTGATCGACCCAGTTATAGATAGTCTTGTAGGCGATCCTAACCACATGGGCTACTTGTTCAATTGACCATTTCTGAATCTTGATCTTGTCTTCGATTAGTCGCTTGAGGTTAGCCGTTAATGAGCATTTACGACCACGATAACTAAGTTTAGTTTCGTGGTCGGCTTGCGCACTAGTCGCATGGTATTCACCCTTTAACCGGTGAATTTCATTAAAGATAGTAGTCTTACTAAAGCCCAGGTAATCAGCGATATATCGAAGAGATCGCTTTTCATGACGAAGCGTTTCGATGACAATGCGGTCTGAAAATGATAAGATAGTGGTGCCCATAAAGGTCCTTCTTTCTAATGGAATGTTGTAACGACACCATTAAAGACCTTTATGGGTTTTTCTGTCCACTAAAATGTTCAACTTAAATTTTACAATCTGCCTTATTAAAATATATGTAAAAAATTCTGTTAAATAACTTCGGTACAATAGAAAGCGATTTTATAAATGGAATTTGTACCCAACTGCACCAAAAATGTAAGGGGATACATTGTAAGATGTAAATGTAGGAGGAAGGGCAATGAACTACAAGTACAATTACTTGCTGGCTAATTACACGCGTGAGCCAGTGACGTATACACAGGCAGCTAAGATTACGGGGGCTGACCCCCAGGTTATCCAACGGGATTTGGCTGCATGGATCACGGAGGATTCGGGTCTTTCCTTCAAGATGAAGTCTGTCACTACTGTTGAGTGGCTCAGGTTCTTTGATAATGTCGAACTAAATGAACTGGTCTTTAATGAAGAAGAACGGGTGAAACTTATCTACCTATTTGCCTATTCAAACTTTACTCACCTGTCAGTATTCTATTTTCAGCAATTATTAAATGTTTCTAAAGGAACAGTTCTCCACGACATCAAGGTGTTGCGACAAAGTTTAGCAGATCAAGGAATCGAGTTGGCCTATGACCGTAAGGAGGGATTTTATGTTCGAGGAGTTGAACTCACGATTAGGTTGATCGCCTGGAACTATGTGAGTGCACTCCTGACACAGAAAAATTGTCATGCTTTATTGCATTATTGGCTAGGGGAGAACTATCCGTTCGATTTTGTGGCGCGGATCAAAGATACGTTGGCCCAGAAGATGGCGGAAGATGGTTTAAAGTTGGTTCCAAGTCGCGAAGCAGGGATGGTTATTGCTACGGCGTTGACTTGGAAGAGGTTTAATCATTTTGAACTTGAATATCACGATGAGGCGGTTGACCTGCAAAAAGTAACAGCCTACCAGACAAGTCAAGCAACGCTAACGGCATTGCTTGGACCTAAGATTGAATTCAATGAGATTAATCTTTTTGCGATCTATCTGATCACAATCAGTGAAGGCAAGATTCAGGATGAAGAGTTTAATTTCCTGTTGCAGTGTGTGGTTAATATCATCAATGACTTTGAATCACGGGCGGCAATCAAGTTTACTAATTACCGGGAGCTGATGTTCAATATCTTCAGTCACTTGGTACCGGCTTATTTTCGGATCAAACATGGGATTCAGGTGGATAATGTAGCAGTGGCAAGCATCAAGCATGAATATGCTGCGATCTACCGGTTAACCGATAAGTCATTAGGGCCACTGCGGCACCTGACTGGTAAGGAAATCCCAGAAGCAGAGGTTTCTTTATTCACTATCCTATTTGGGGGGGCGTTGATGAGTGCTAGTGCTAACGCACCGCAGGCAGACCTAACTGCGTATGTGATCTGCCCTAACGGAGTAAGTTCATCGCTGATCTTACAGACGGAACTGGCCCGCCTTTTTCCAACGATTAACTTTAAAAAGGCGACAACTGTGGCGGACTTAGAAACAGTTGCGCCAGATGATTATGACATTTTGTTTTCAACCATCAAGGTAGAAACAACAAAAAAACTATATGTTGTTCGACCGATCATGTCGCAGCTCGAAAAAAACGAGCTCCTCAATCGGGTCCAAAAAGATTGGTTTATTCCAGGGATGTCATTGCCAAACGTTGCCGAAATCGTGCGCGCTTTGGAACCATATATCGAGTTTAAACCTGGAGTTAATAAAGAGAAACTCTATAAAGTGCTAAATAAACGCATGACCCAGTGGCTAAGACGAGAGGAGGATACACGACCGATGTTAGCAGAACTTTTAACCGCAGATACAATTCAAGTGGTTGATAACCACGACTTATCCTGGGAGGACGCAATCACGTTAAGCGCCCAACCATTACTTAAACAAGGAAAGATCGAAGCCCGTTATATCGATAGTATGATTGATAAGGTGAAGAATTTCGGACCATTCATCAATATCGGGGATCATGTGGCGATGCCACATGCCCGGCCCGAAGATGGGGTCAACGAAGTGGGGATGGCATTATTGAAATTAACTAACGATGTCAACCTCTTAGATGATGAAAAACACCCAGTTAATCTCTTTATCTGTTTGGCAGCGGTAGACAATGACGCTCACTTACGGGCATTGGCTAGCCTAACCAAATTACTATCCCAAAAAGACGTGCTCCAAAGATTAACTTCCGCACAGTCAGTTGATGAACTATTAGCAATTATTAATGAAGGAGACGAAGCATAATGAAGTTTACAGCAGTTTGCCAAAGTGGTTTAGGAACAAGTTTTATGGTGCAAATGAATATTGAAAATTCCCTGAATGATTTGGGAGTAAACATGGATGATTTTGCTGTTGACCACACTGATTCAGGAAGTGTGAGTGCTGATATGGCGGATTACTTCTTTGTTGAGAGTACACTGGTACCAGCATTGTTCCGCATTCCAGAAGAAAAAATTGTGCCATTAAAGTCCATTATTGACGCTGAAGAAGTCAAAGAACATGTGATTGAAATTTTGGATAATAATGGGATCGCCCACAACTAATTAGTTGGGGATAGATATTGGGAGGAAAAAATATGAAAGTGATAATGAGTTTATTCCTATCAATCGTAGGAACGCCAGCAATTCTCGTTTCCTTGCTCGCCTTGTGTGGGTTGCTTTTACAAAAGAAAAAGACATCAGATGTTATCTCTGGAACTGTTAAGACCATGATCGGGTTCTTGGTTTTGACTGGTGGTGCCGGCGTTTTATCAGGAGCTTTAACACCATTTGCTAGCATGTTCCAAACAGCCTTGCATACTCAAGGGGTTGTGCCAAGTAACGAAGCCGTAGTAGCGATTGCGCTCCAACACTTCGGAACACCAACAGCCTTGATTATGGCAATTGGGATGGTAGTCAACATCTTGTTGGCTCGGTTTACCCGCTTTAAGTACATCTTCTTAACCGGGCAAGCTATGCTTTATGTTTCTTGCTTGACCGCCGTTATTCTGGTTAGTGCAGGTTTCGGAACAGACTTCACTATGATTCTCTTAGGGGGGATCTTTGAAGGGACACTGTTGACTGTTACTCCGGCTTTGTGTCAACCATTTATGCGGCAAATCACTGGTAACGATAGCGTGGCTATGGGGCACACTGGGAACATCGGTTATGCTTCTGCTGGTTTGATCGGTAAGTGGTTTGGTAACAAAGAAAAGTCTACTGAAGAAGTTAACATTTCCAAGAACTGGAGTTTCTTACGTGACTCTACTATTTCCATCATGTTATTGATGTCAGTTGTTTACATTGGTTTAGCTATTGCTGCTGGTCCAAGCTATGTTGAACATAAGTTATCTAACGGGACTGAAGCCTTTGTTTATGCTATTACTCAGGCTGGGACATTTACTGCTGGTTTCGTAATCGTGTTACAAGGTGTACGTATGATCTTGGCTGAAATCGTACCAGCCTTCCAAGGGATCGCTAAGAAGTGGGTTCCAGGTTCCAAGCCAGCTTTGGACGTGCCAATCATCTTCCCTTATGCACCAAACGCTGTTTTGATTGGATTCTTTACTAGTTTCATCATGGGGACTATCTCCATGTTTGCAATGATCGCAATGCACACAACAGTTATCATTCCTGGTGTGGTTGGTCACTTCTTCTGTGGGGCAGCAGCTGGGGTTTATGGTAACGCAACTGGTGGTCGGCGTGGTGCCGTGTTAGGTTCTGCCTTCAACGGGTTACTGTTAAGTTGGTTGCCACTGTTCATCCTGCCATTGCTGGGTGAATTGAAGTTAGCTGCTTCTACTTTCGCCGATACTGACTACTTGATCCCAGGTTTGGCCTTAGGCTACATCGGTCAAGCTGGTAAGTTAGCTTTGATCTGTGGGATTGCTGCCTTCGTTCTTGCCGTGGTATTGTTGAGTGCTTACTTGAACGCACGCGACAAGAAAGCTGCAACAAAGTAATTTAGGAATAAGGAAGAAAAAGAGAGGGTAAGTTGAATTATGAAATTCTTTTTAGATACAGCAAACGTTGATGATATTAAGCGCTATGCCCAACTAGGACTCGTGGATGGGGTAACAACCAACCCAACGCTAGTTTCTAAGGAAGGACGCGACTTTGAAACTGTTGTTAAAGAAATCACAACGATCGTTTCTGGCCCAGTTTCTGCCGAAGTAACCGGGACTACCTATGAAGAAATGGTCGCCCAAGCACATGACATTGCCAAGTGGGCTGACAACATCGTGGTTAAGATCCCGATGACAGAAGCTGGTTTGCGGGCAGTTAAGACACTGAGTGAAGAAGGAATCAAAACCAATGTGACTTTGATCTTCTCTGTTGCCCAAGGACTCTTGGCTGCTAAGGCTGGGGCAACTTACATCTCCCCATTCTTAGGCCGCTTAGATGATATCGGTGGTTCTGGGATCGAATTAGTAGCTGATTTGCGGGATGTTTTAGACAACTATGGTTTCAAGACAGAAATCATTGCTGCTAGTGTCCGGGGCGCTGACCATGTGAAGCAAGCTGCTTTAGCTGGCTCAGACATTGCGACTATTCCAGCTAAGGTCTTTGGTAAGTTATGGTCACACCCATTGACAGATAAAGGTTTGGCAAGCTTTGCTGCTGACTGGGAAGCTTTCCAAGCACAACAAAAATAATTAGGAACAACGCTAGTGATCTAGGCCATTGTTCCACAATCACTAAATCCTTTAATATATGCTTTTTCAAGAGGCTGGGAGAAAAAGAATGTTTTCTCCCAGTCTCAGTCTTTAGTTGCTAATGTTTTTTAGGTAACGAAAAGATGGCAAATATAAAAGGCGAGTTGGAATAATTCCAGCTCGCCTTTTTGGTGTCATCAGTAGTGTTTAGTTGGTTATTTTAGTTGTTTTGGGCGTATTCGTCAAGTTCCTTCAAGTAAAAATCCTTTTGTTCCCGGCTGATCCAGGAAGCTTCAAAGGAGTTCTTGGCCAAGGTTACAACCTGTTCCTTGGTCAAGTTGTACTTGTCAGCAAAAGCATAGTAGTTATCCCCAATATAACCACCGAAGTAAGCAGGATCATCGGAGTGGATAGAAACTAGGACATCTTTGGACAATAATTCCAAGATTTCGTCACCCTTCATGAATGGTGAAACGAAAGAGTTGGATAATGGGCAAGAAGTAAAGCCAATCTTGTTCTTAGCTGCAAATTCTACCAAGTCAGGATCTTCTACGATGTTTGTCCCGTGGTCAACCCGTTCTACACCGATTACTTCGAGCAGTTCGCGGATGTGTTCGATAGAATCCTTTTGATCGATATCGGCGTGAGCAGTTAAGTGTAAGCCTTCAGCGGATGCCTTGGCAAATTGGTGGAAGAACTTCATTGGTGGGTTGTTATGTTCGTCTGAGTCTAACCCGACACCAATGAACTTGTCCTTGTAGTTGAGGGCCTCTTCCAAGGTTTCACGTGCAGAATCACGGGAGAGGTCACGGAGGAAGCACATAATCAGTTGGGCATCAACGTTTAAAGCGCGGGCGTCAACTGTTGCCCGGTAAAGACCGTTGATTACTGTTTCAAAGGCAATACCCCGGCTTGTGTGAGCCTGAGGATCGAAGAAGATTTCGACGTGGCGCACGTTGTTTTTAGCAGCCCGTTGTAAATAATCCATTGCCAGGTCATAGAAGTCTTGTTCGTGTTGCAAGACGTTCATAGCTGGATAATAAACAGCTAAGAAAGAAGCTAGGTCATCATATTGGTAAGTAGCACGCACATCCTCGATGCTTTCTTGACCAATATCAACATGGTTACGCTTAGCTAATTTGAGCTTTAATTCAGGTTCCAAAGTCCCTTCAATATGAACGTGAAGTTCGGCTTTTGGTAAATTTTGCGTAAATTCCGGTGTAACTTCTGTAGCCATTAGATAGACCTCCGTTTTGTTAATTGTTCGTGTTTAACTATCTGTATCTAAATATTAACACTCTTTGTTTTCCTGTCAAGCCGTAAAAACCGAAAAATAACCTTGAACAACAGGGGCGACAATGGCATAATATTTAGAAATGTACAAAAGAGCGAGGTTTGTTTTTTATGAATAATATCATGGAAAGGTGGTTTCATCTTTCAGAAAATAATACTTCAATTAAACGAGAAACAATCGCTGGTTTAACAACGTTTGTTTCGATGGCATATATCCTCTTTGTGATCCCAACGATTCTGGGAGAAGCAGGGATGGATAAGGGAGCAGCTTTTACCGCTACGGCATTATCGGCGATCCTCGGCTGTGGGTTGATGGCTTTTCTGGCTAACTATCCAGTGGCAGTCGCCCCCGGCTTAGGTGATAATGCGTTTTTCACTTATTCAGTGGTTTTAGCGATGGGAATCCCCTGGCAGAAAGCAATGGCAGGAGTGTTCGTTGCTTCAGTGATTTTTACCCTCCTTTCGTGTATGAAAGTTCGGGAAATAGTGATTGACGCAATTCCGTACGATCTCAAGCTGGCCATGGCTGCAGGGATCGGAATTTTCATTGCTTTTGTTGGTTTGAAGGGTGGGGGCCTGGTAGTGGCTAACAAGTCCTCTTTGATTGGGATCGGCTCATTTACAGTCCCAACCACTTGGTTAACTATTTTTGGAATCTTTGTGGTGGTGATTTTGATGGCCCGTCAGGTTCCAGGCTCTATCTTTTACGGGATTGTTGCCACAACGCTCTTAGGCTTGGCAACGGGACTGATTAAAATGCCAACCCACATTGTGGCCCTTGCTCCAAGCATGAAATCAACGTTTGCAGTTGGGATCAAAGAGCTTCCCGCGATGACTGACCCGCAGATGTGGGCAGTCGTCCTCGTCTTACTATTGGTAGCGTTCTTTGATACTGCTGGGACTTTGATCGGCTTGGTGCAACAAGCGGGTTTGGCCAAAAATGGGAAGATGCCTCGTTTAGGGCGGGCGTTGATGGCTGATTCATTGTCAATGCTTGGGGGCGCGATAATGGGAACGACTCCTTCAGCAACCTATGTCGAATCGTCAGCTGGGATTGCTATGGGGGGCAAGACGGGATTGACTTCACTGGTAACGGCAATTCTCTTTGGGTTGTCAATGTTTTTCTCACCGTTGTTGACAGTTGTGACTAGCCAGGTAACTGCTCCAGTCCTGATTGTTGTTGGATCTTTGATGGCATCATCTTTGCGGGAAATCCAATGGGATCGTTTTGAGATAGCTTTCCCTGCGTTTGTAACAATTATTGGCATGCCGTTGACCTATAACATTTCATATGGGATTGCTTTTGGTTTTTTGATCTATCCGGTGGCAATGACAGCTGCAGGAAGACGCAAGGAAGTCAATGGGGTGATGTGGATTTTGTTAGCGGTCTTCATTATTCTGTTGTATGTTTTGAATGTCTTACCAAGCAATTAGTATATAGTAGTTGTAGAGGCTGGGAAAAAACTCTCAGTCCAAAATGAAAGCCGGACGATGAATCAAATCTTGGTTCATCGTCCGGCTTCTTATGTACACAGGAAATCGTTCCTGATATGATGTAATTACCCCTAAAAACAAACATAAAGGAGCGATTTTCATGTATCAAAATTATATCACGGGACAAACAGAATTCGTACTAAATTATGACTACAATGTGCCAAAAAATCATCTGGTTCGGTTAATTGATACTTTTGTCGATTCCATTCCACAAGAGGTTTTGTTAGAAGAGAACGTGGCCGTCACCGGCCGCCCACTTTCTCACCCTGCACTGATGTTAAAAATTCTGTTGTTTGCGTACTCTCGTCAAACTTATTCTGGCCGGAAAATAGAAACCTTGTTAGAAGAAAACTTACCAATGCGATGGTTAGCCCGTGATCATTCATACAGTTACCATACCATCAATAACTTTCGACGGAGTGAGCACGCCAGGAACTTAATAAAACGTACCTTTGTTTACTTTACTATGGCTCTTACGGACCATGGGCTAATTCAAAATGATGCAGTCTTTATTGATGGCACTAAGGTTGAAGCGGATGCTAATAAGTACTCGTTTACTTGGCGTCGGGCAATAGAAAAGTATCACGCTAAGTTGAGAGAAAAGACGGCTAGTATTTATGATGAGTTAGTAGAAAAGCAAGTCATCAAAGAGATGAAACCAGAAATGATTGAATCTATCGACGGTATGGAATTAATGGCTGAAGAAGTGGAAAAAGAAATCACTAATCTAGACGAAGCCATTAAACAGGAGCCGAAAATAATTAAAGGTGGTTCAGTTAGAAAACGTCGGCGACGTTTTCTAAAGAAGCTTCGTCGTCAACTGAGAGAAGACTTAATTCCACGGGCTAAAAAATATGAACGTGTCGAAGATATTTTTCAAGGACGAAATAGCTTTTCGAAAACAGACCACGACGCAACTTTTATGTGCATGAAAGAAGATCCGATGATGAACCGAGAACTCAAACCCGGATATAATCTTCAGATTGCCACGCATAATCAGTTTGTCCTTGATTATGCTTTATTTTCCAATCCTACTGATACTAGGACTTTAGTGCCATTTCTTAAGCAATTCCATGGCTTGGATTTCTTTACACACGTGGTAGCTGATGCTGGTTACGGTAGTGAATATAATTACACAACACTGCTTGACCAATTCGATAAGCAACCACTCATTCCATACACCACCTATCAAAAAGAGCAGAAGCGTAAGTTCAAAAATGATCCAACAAAACCTCAGAATTGGCAGTACAATGCCGAAGATGACTACTATATTGATCATTTAGGCGTTCGCTTCAGTTTTTATCGCTACAGTAAACGAACTGATAAGTATGGATTTAAGCGCGATCTTAAACTCTATCGTGCCGACACACATCAATCATCAGAAGAGTTAGATCAGTTAGCTAAAACGCCAGGTAAGCGTCAGCGCTACATCCAGGTTAATCCAACTTGGAATTATTACAAAGCAAAAGTCAAAGAGACCCTCTCAAGCGATGAAGGTAAGATGATCTATCGTCGACGCAAGTTCGACGTTGAACCAGTCTTTGGTCGCATGAAGAGGGATTTTGGCGTACGCCGAACTCATTTGCGCGGCCAACGGGCTGTGGAAAATGATGTCGGATTAACCTTAATGGCATTGAACTTAACGAAATTGGGTAAAATGATCAACCAATTAAGACCCTTTTTAGTAAATAACCAAAAATGCGAACTACAATTTTTGATTAAATCAAAAATCATAGTTCGCATTTTCTTAGTTAGAAGCTAGAAAATAATAGTTAATTCCCAGCCTCTTTTTGGTAAGGGGGAGTAATATGCAAGTAACTTTACGACCATTAACGAAACAAGATGCGCTGGTTTTTTGGGAATTAGCATTTGCTGACTCCAATGCAGAGTGGCGCCAGTGGGATGGACCGTATTTTAATGACCATTATCCCAGTCGTGAAGAATGGCTAGCGGGCGCTGCCCAGCGTTACCTCAACAACCCTTTACGCCAAGTAATCTGGGTTGATGGTCAGATGGTAGGATCAGTATCGGCCCGGTATGAAGATGGGGACCTCAAACACTGGTTGGATGTTGGCATTACGGTTTATACCAGTACCCAATGGGGACAAGGGATTGGCCGGATAGCCCTGAGCTTGTGGGTGGATAAATTATTCGCTCAAATTGACCTGCCCCATATTGGGTTAACAACTTGGTCGGGAAATATTCGGATGATGCGGCTAGCAGAAAGGTTAGGAATGCAGCAAGAAGCCCGGATCCGCCAAGTTAGGTACTGGCAAGGACGGTACTATGATTCAGTAAAGTATGGAATTTTGCGTTCGGAATGGAAAACTAATGGTAGAATATGAGTAACTCTTATAGAGAGAATAAGATACCGAAGGATGATAAGGTTAATGAAAACAAGAAGATTAACATTGAATGCCATGATGCTAGCGCTCTTGGTTGTTTGTTCACAGCTCACAATTCCACTCCCCTTAGTCCCGTTGACATTGCAAACTTTTGCAGTGGGGATTATTGCAACCTTACTGCCACTGACAGCAGGAGTTGAGGTGTTGGCCGCCTATATTTTATTAGGAATGGTTGGTCTCCCTGTTTTTGCTGGTATGGCAGGCGGGGTAGCTGTTTTAGCTGGGCCTTTGGGTGGTTACATCTTTGGTTTTGTAATTTATATCCTGGTAACGGCAGGAATTATTAAACTGCGGGGGACAGGCTGGTGGACATTGACTTGGGCCAACATGGTGGGGGCTTTGATCCAACTGGTACTAGGATCCATATGGATGGTGCCATTTAACCACTTGACCCTTACTGGGGCATTGTTGGCGGGTTGTGTACCGTTCATCATTCCGGGCCTGATCAAGATCGCCTTGGTTGTAATGGTAGCCAGTCGGGTACAAGCATGGATGCCTAACTTACGCCAACTGTAAGAAGCCAAATTAGTTACTTTTTATTAGCTAACATGGTAAAGTGAGATTAGAAAAGTATAATTGATAAGGAGTGAGTACTAATGGCAGAAAAGATTTTTACTAAAGAAGAATTAGCTCAATACAATGGGGAAAACGGACAGCCAGCTTATGTAGCCATTGACGGTGTGGTGTATGATGTTTCTAACGTTGGTCCATGGGCTGGCGGCAAACACCATGGTAATGTGGCAGGGAACGAACTCTCGGCTGCGATTGAACATTCACCGCATGGTAAAGGTGTCTTGAAGAAGTTACCAGTAGTTGGTAAGTTGGCTTAAGAAATATTGCTGATAAAAAAGGAGTACGCGTGATGAGGCGTACTCCTTTTTGTTTTCTTTGAAAAATTTTATGGCAAGGTATTGCCTGCAGCAAAGTAGAGGTCATACCATTCTTGCTTAGTCAAAGTTACATCGCTTCCAGCGGCACTATCCTTGATATGGTCAGGGTTCATCGTCCCCAACAGCACTTGCATATGGGCTGGATGCCGGAGAATCCAAGCAACAGCGATGGCATTCTTAGAAACACCGTACTTTGTAGCTAGTTCAGCCAATTTTTGGTTTAATTCAGGATAATGTTCATCGTCGTTAATATACATCCCATCAAACATTCCGTACTGGAATGGTGACCAAGCCTGCAAAGTCATTCCATATTGCCGTGCATACTCAATAATGCCACCATCACGGTTGATAGAACCTTCGTCACGCATATTGGTATAGATTCCAAAGTCAATTATCCCCGAGTGAGCTACCGAGAATTGCACTTGGTTGATCAATAAGGGCTGTTTAACGGCTGTTTTTAACATCTCAATTTGCCGAGGATTGAAGTTGGAAACCCCAAAGTGGCGGACCTTACCGCTGGTTTCGAGTTCATCAAAAGCAGCCGCAACTTCATCGAGTTCCATTAGGGGATCAGGCCGGTGGAGCAAGAAGGCATCCAAGTAGTCAATCCCCATTCGGGATAAGATTCCATCCACTGTTGCGAGTAAGTGTTGTTTGGAGAAGTCATACCGTTGTCCGAAAACAAGGTCACCCCGACTTCTTTGGGGATTTAAGACGATCCCGCCCTTGGATTGGATGAAAAGCTGGTCACGGTTAATTCCAGCTGACTTGAGGGCTTGACCAAAGACCGTTTCGGATTTGCCATTTCCATAAATGTCAGCCGAGTCAATGAAATTAATACCAGCGTCCATTGCAGCTTGTAATGAACTGGCAGCCTGTTCAGGGGTAAGGGCTGCCATTCGCATGATCCTGAGGGCAACGTTTGAAGCAGACCAGTTGCTTTGTCCAATATTGACGTTTTGAATTAACGTAACACTCCTATCATTAATATATTCATATACATATATCAGTATAGAACGCTAAGAAAGCGTCAACAAATAAAATGCTTACTAAAAGTCAGAGTTCCTGATAAATGTCAGCTAAAGGTTGCCGCTTTTTCGGTGTAATTTCTTGTGCCCGGTAACCAAAACTAGCCATAACTGCTACGCCCCAGTGTTCAGGATCCATCAAGCCATGATCAGCAAAGTATTGGTCCATTTTGGCATGGTCAAAACCTTCGATCGGACAGGAATCAATGTCCAACCGGCCGGCAGCTGTCAGCATGTTACCTAAAGTAATGTAGGTTTGCCGACAAGCCCAATCGAAACGCGCGCGAGGAGTGTCGAGGTTGAGGTCGTGTTCTTGGAACTGCTTGAACCGTTGAGACCGGGGTGAGTTGGGGTCGAAATCATGGTGTTTGATGTCACTGACTAGGTGTTGAACGTAGGGGCTGTTATAGGTAATATCTTTCCGCGCCAGGATGGCAATAATCTTGTCAGCCCCGTCGATACTAGCCTGGGCCCCCCAAGCAAGGTCATAAATATCATGCTTGGTTTTTGTGTCTAAGAGAACAAATTTCCAGGGCTCATACCCATAAGAACTAGGTGAAAGTCGGCCGACTTCAAGGATAGTTGCCCAATCTTGAGGAGCTAATTTTTTAGTGGGGTCGTATTTCTTGGTGGCGTACCGCCGGTGCATATCAGCGATGATTTGATCGCGTAGTAGTTGTTTATCCATTAAAATCACTTACCTTTTGATAGTTTGCTTATTGATAGTATAACGTATCGGGTACAGAAAGTTTAGTGAGGTATTCTGTTGTTTTTTGTTGCATTTGCAACAAAAATAATTATACTTAAAGTGAAAGAGGTGATGATATGCAGGATGTTTTGCGTGAGATCGGGATGATTGCCCGAGCACTAGATTCAATTGCCAATATTGAGTTTAAGGATGTGCAGTTAACCCGGGGACAATACCTTTACCTGGTCCGGATCTATGAAAATCCCGGTATTATCGCTGAACAGCTGGCAGGGATGATCAAAGTTGACCGCACGACAGTCGCGCGCTCCCTCCAACAACTTGAGAAAAAAGGTATTATTGAGCGGCGTAATGATCCCAAAAACAAAAAGATCAAGCGTTTATATGTTACGGATAAAGGAGCTGAAATTTACCCCTTTATCTTACGGGAAAATGAATACTCCAATCGCATCTCATTAGCCGGTTTTAGTGCAGATGAGATTGCCCAGCTCCATGATATGTTAGTGCGGATGCGCCACAATACTGACAAAAGTTGGGATTTCGTAAAAAAAGGAGGACACCGCGAGTATTAATGACAAAGATAACAATTCGACGTGTAGACCAAGCAGATTTGAAAACCCTACAAGCGCTTAGTCGGCGAACATTTGTGGAAACATTTGGGTCAGTTAACACTTCCCAAGATATGGCGACGTATTTACAGCGAGCCTTTGCTCAGGAGCAGCTGTTGCAAGAACTGCTGACGCCGGGGAGTGAGTTTTATTTTGCGTTGATTGAGGACGAAATCGTTGGTTACCTCAAACTCAATCAGGCAGGAGCACAAACAGAAGATGTGGCCCCCAACGCATTAGAAATTCAACGGCTTTATGTTTGTCAAAAGGCCCAGCACATGGGAGTGGGGCGGACACTGATGGATTTTGCCCTTCAGCGAGCACAACAGTGCCATCATAAAGCAGTTTGGTTGGGAGTTTGGAATCAAAATCGGAAAGCCCAGGCCTTTTACCAGCAGTACGGCTTTGTCCAAGTGGGACAGCACGAATTTATTTTAGGAACCGATCATCAAATAGACAATATTGTGCTAAAAGAACTATCTAAATAAGGAGAGTCAATTATGGGAATGAAGAATTTTGTTGTAGAACCATCCTTTTGGGAACTGTTTCCCAAAGGACAAATCAATGTTGCGGTATTTACTAACGTTGATAATCATGATTCAGCTTTAGCACCCGAAGTACGGGAGGGATTACTAACAACTGCTAGTCAGGTAGCGCAGAAGTTCTTGACCGCAGAGCAATTTGCCCAAAATCAAGTAGTTCAAGAATGGCGTCAGGCTTATCAGCAGTTCAAAAAGAAGAAAGGAGCACGGTCTTCGATCGAAGCTTTGCTAAAGCGGGTTGATCAGGGGCGGACCTTTGATCCTATTAGTCCCTTAGTTGATATCTACAACAGCATCTCACTGACGTATGGTGTGCCTTGCGGGATGGAAGATTGCGCTAAGGTAGATGGGACTATGAAGTTAGGTTTGGCTCAAGGTGGAGAGTCATTCTGGCCTTTAGGAGCAGAAAAGGATGATCCGGCGCGCACAGGTGAATTGATTTATAGCGACGATACTGGTGCTATCTGCCGGAGTTTGAACTGGCGGGAAGGGGCACGGACGATGTTGACAGACGAGTCAACCAAAGTGATTGCCTTTATGGAATCAGTAAATGAGGCTCAAGCCCAACGAGCAGATCAGGCTATGACTGAATTGGTTCAAAAGATGGAACATGTCATGGGCGCAACTGTTTTGCAGACTGCCACTATTACGCCCGAACAACAAGCGCCAGTAACGCTCGACTAGGCTAGTGAGAGAAAGAGAACTGCATCAAATATTTTTATGAGGTGAAAATCAATGACAACTGAATTACACGCATCATATCATATTGCAATGCCAACTGCTTTCAATGCTGATGAGAGTTTAAATGCTGTTAATACTATTAAATATATGTGCTATTTGAAGGCACAGGGGGTTGAGTCAGCTATGGTTTCTGGCACAACTGGGGAACAACATAGCATGACAGCTGATGAAAAGATTGCTTTGGTAGATGAGATTGACCGTCATCCGGAACTGGCCGATGATTTTGAAGTGATCTTTGGCGTAGCTAGCATTCGAGAAAGGGAAGCAATGCGGTTAGCCCATCGGGTTGAAGAAAGCCCGGTTGTTAAGGGTGTCCTGTTAGGATTTCCGCCATATATTCAACCAACCCAAGACGAAGCTTACCAGTATGTGATGCACTTAGGGCAAGCGATGCCTAGCAAAGCACTGATTATCTACAATAACCCTGAACAGACCGGGTTTGACATTGCGGTGGATACTTTTACCCGCTTGGTAGCTGCCTTACCAAATATTGTCGGAATTAAAGAAACTGGTGACTGGCATAGAGCGCCAGAACTGTTACAAAAAGCACCGCGAAAGATCGCAATTTATGCCGGGGGCGAACATTTTATTGCCGATAAGGTTAAGGTTGGCTATACCCGAATCTCCTCGATTGGTGGAAATCTATACCCAGTGGAAATGCAGGATTGGTTCAAGCAGTTAGTCAAGGATCCAACGGTGAAGTTTGCTCACCAAGATGGGGTGGATGAGATAGACCATCATCAATTGTATGTTTACTTGAAAGATCAGTTGACACAAAAAACAGGCATTGATATGGGGAGAGGACGGGCACCAATCGGTGATTAATCATGACAAGTAAACAGACCAGGATGAGATCAGGCCAGCTAAGTCTAGCACTGGTTGGAGTAGGGTTGATTGCTTTTATTGGAACCTTGATGGAGACCGCACTCAACGTGACCCTGCCGGCGATGATGACACAGTTTAGTGTGAGCCTGACAACTGTTCAGTGGTTGACAACCGGTTATCTCTTGGTTTCGTCTTGGATGATGATCATCAATGCCCGTCTGGTTCAGCGTTATAGCCTCCGTTTCCTCTTAGGAGTGGGAACGGGTGGTTTTCTTGTAAGCTTAGTAATCTGCAGTCTGGCACCAAGCTTTCCTTATCTTTTTGGCGGGCGAATACTGAGTGGTGTTTGTATGGGGATCTGTATCCCCCTCCTCTTTACGGTGATCACCCGTTATGCCCCGCGGTCTCGACTGGGCTTTTTCATGGCAGTTGGGGTAACCATTACCGCCCTGGCACCAGCCTTGGGCCCAACCTATGGGGGAATAGTATTGCGTTTTTTCAATTGGCGATGGATTTTCCTGCTATCCTTGCCCCTAGTTCTGGGAGGCTGGTTGCTTGCATTAGTCGCACTACCTAGGGAACAAATCAATGCTCCAAATCAGAACTTCGATATTAAAGGTTTTGTTTGGCTGGTATTGTTGCTAACAACTTTCCAACTCTTAGTTACTAGTGGGGGTAGAAAAAATGGACTGATCTTCACTCTCCTATTAGTTCTTTGTGGGGGAATGGTAAGCGGATGTTGGCGCCATATTCAGCGTCAGCCCCAGCCAGTATTAGCAGCGACATTATTTACTAACCAGCGTTTTGGGATATATTTCACTGCTTATTTCATTCTGCAAGCTGTAAATGTTGCCCTGGGTGGTTTTCTCATTCCTAATTTTCTCCAATTGGTTTGGCACCAATCAGCATTTATTGCTGGAAGCGCAATGTTACCGGGATTGTTGATCCGAATAGGATTAATGCCTCTGGCCGGCAAGTGGTTCGATCACTTGAATCACAAGGGGGTGGGTCAGCATCTAATCTATGGGGGAACCACCGTGGTTGGCGTCAGCATGTTGATCCTGGGGCATCTCGCCCACGGGTCCGTTCAGGTTGGATTGCTAGTTGGGGTGTATGTCCTCTACAATGCGGGTTTGGCATTAGCGATCAGTAACCTGATGACGACTAGTATCCAAGCAGTTGCAACGACAGAAACAGCAGATGCCAATGCCCTCCTCAACACGGCCCAACAATACTCGGGCGGAATTGGGATTGCACTTGTTGCTACGCTGATTAACCGCCAGGGTGTTCCGGCAGGTTTTTATTGGAGTTTAGTGAGGTTAGCGTTGGGGATAGCAGCAGTTATCTTCCTAGTGATCAGCGGTAGAAAATTAATTAACACAAAAAATAATTAAAACGACGAGGCTGGGAGAAAACACTGTTTTCTTCCAGCCTCGGTCTTTATGCACTCATGGTTAGTGGTACAATGGGGTTTAATAAGGAAAAGGTTTTCGTAAAGAGTAGGTGAGCACATGACAGTAACAATAGAGAACGATTATCTCAAAGTCACAATAGGACTCAAAGGAGCCCAACCACAGAGCATTTGGAATAAGGGAACGGAAACAGAATATCTGTGGCAGGGAGACGAACGGTATTGGAAATGGCAGGCGCCCCAGCTTTTTCCGATCATTGGCAAACTCAAAAATGACACGATGTTTGTCGATGGCAAAGCGTTTCACATGCAACAACATGGGTTTGGGCGTCATACACAATTTATGGTAGTAGCCCAGACACCAACGCAAGTTACTTTAGCGTTGACAGATAATGCCACGACGCGAACCATGTTTCCCTACAAGTTTCGCTTAGAGATCACTTATCATTTACAGCGGAATAAACTCCAGGTGCAGTACCGGGTTGAGAATCGCGATAAGCAAGCAATATACTTTTCTCTAGGTGGTCACCCGGGCTTCAATGTGCCGCTACAAAAAAATCAAAAATTTACAGATTATCAAGTAGAACTCTCTGGTCCCTACAATGAAATAAGCCTCGATCCGTTCAGCGGGTTAGCCCGGCCGGCACAAAAAGTTGCTGGAAACCAGAAGCGGTGGGCTTTGACTCGGCAGGCATTTGCTAATGATGCCCATATTTATGAGTTTGCTGATCGGAAAGCGAGCGTGGCGCTTTTTGATCGGAAGCGGACGGCAGGGGTGCGGATCAGCTCGACCAATGTTCGTTACTGGGGTGTTTGGTCGACCTATCCAGCTGCAGGATCGTTTGTCTGTATTGAACCATGGTGGGGGATTGATGACACAGTCACGACTGACCAAGATTTTACCCATAAGTTTGCTAACAATATGCTGGCAATTGGAGCAAAGTTCGCTGGCGATTATACGATTGCTATTTATTAGGAGTAACATAAAAAGGCTGGGAGAAAACTTTGTTTTCTCACCAGCCTTACTTCACTAATAGCACACGGATAACGTAGGCAATAAAATTTTAATCACCAAATAATTCCTCAGCAAGATCGTTCAAAAACGAGCCATCTTCAATCTTGTTTACTAGCTTTTTGAAGTCTTGGGAGTTTTCATATTTGTGGGTCAACTTGCCGTCTTGGGCTTGCCAGAGGAGTTGGTTGTCATATTTGAGGGAAACAGTCCATCCAGAGCCAACGTTTTTGTTGATCCAAGTCGAAACTTTTTGAACATGGTTCTCGAGGGTTTGTCCCGTTTGGACGGCTGCAGGGGTACCCATTGCCATATAAAGGACGATTTTTTGCAGGTCATCTTTAGCGCTATCCTTAACTTTAACTCGCACCGTCTTTTCCCCGTAGTCAACTGTTGTGTCAAATTCATCTGTTGCAAAGGATTTGACGGTTGTCGTCGTGACTTCATTGATTACTTTGGTTTTGTGGTGGTGCCATAAGGCAAAGCCACCTACCAGCAACACAATAAGAACGATGATAATATTACGTTTATTACTCAACCAAGAAGGTTGCTTACTTGTAGTAGAGTTTTCCATATTTTCCCCCTTAATGTATAAAAACAGATCAATAGAATTATACAGGAAAGAACAGGTAAAGAACACACAAAAAGACGCTCATCTGAGCGTCTTTTTAACAGTTGAAAATTACTTCATATAAGCATACTTGTAATTCCACTGGGTTCCAGCAGTGTTGTGGATAATTCCCTTGACGTTAGACCGTTGCATGAAAGCATTGGTTTGTTCATACAGTGGTGTAATTCCTTGGTCAGTGTTAAAGATTTGGGCTGCCTTGACTAAATCATTCCACCGTTGTTCAGGGTTATTAGCATCAGCATTTTCTGCCTTTTCAATCAAAGCATCGTATTCACTATTGCTGTACTTACCCCGGTTGTAAGGAGTATTGGTTTCTGGAATCTGCATGAAAGTATACGGATCGTTGAAGTCCCCACCCCAGCCGGCAAGGAAGATGTCGAAGTCGCCTTTACGGGCTTTGTCTGCGGCACTGTTGCCAGGAATACTTTCAATCTTAACTGTCAAACCAGGTAAGACGGAAGAATATTGGGATTGTAGGTATTGGGTAACTTCTTGGTTCCCGTTCGCGTCATTGGCAGCTAAGATCGTTAGCGTTAACTTCTTAGCGCCAATTTCTTGCATCCCTTTCTTCCAATATTGTTTAGCTAATTTAACGTTGTAATCAACGGTATTGTTAACCTTTTGTTCTTGGGCAAAGTCTTTGCCGGTCTTAGGGTTGTATGCCAACTTAGATGGGACGAAACCTTGCGGTGTATCAGAGCCATCCCCTAATACCTTCTTGGTCAATGTCTTCCGATCCACTGCCAATGATAATGCCAACCGGATGTTCTTGTTATTCAGGGCTTTCTTGTTAAGTGCGTTTGGATCTTGGAAGTTATATTCTAACCAAGCAACGTAAGAATATGGATACTTCTTGAGGTTTTTATTGTTCTTGAAGTTCTTGACTTGTTGGTTAGATAACTGGGTCATATCCAGCTTGCCTTGCTGGTAGAGTTCATAACCAGTAGTAGTGTTGGCAACTACCCGGTAATTAATCTTGTGGAGTTTAACGACATCTTTATCCCAGTATTGGTTATTCTTGACGAAGGCCCACTTGTTACCGGTACCGTTCCAGTCAACAATCTTAAATGGTCCGGAGTAAACCATGTATTGTGACTTAGTTGCGTATTTCTTACCATATTTTTCGGCAACCTTTTGATTTTGTGGTCCAAAGAGTGGGTAAGCCATCAAGACTTTGAAGTAAGCCACAGGTTTATCTAAGTGGACAACCACTGTTTTTTTGTCAGGAGCTTCGATCCCCAATTTGTCAGGGGAAGTTTTTCCTTCGTTAATAGCAGTTGCATTAACCACGTTATCGAACATGTAAGCATATGATGACTTGGTCTTTGGATCTAAGGTCCGCCGCCAAGAATAAACGAAGTCTTGGGCAGTGATAGGATCACCATTTGACCATTTGGCATTCCGAAGTTTGAATGTCCAAGTCTTACCATCAGCAGATACGCTGCTACTCTTGGCTAATCCTGGGGTAACCTTCCCGTCTTTGCCCAGGCGGTAGAAACTTTCAAAAACGTTCCCCGTTTGACCATAGCCAGTGGCTTTAGAGATATCAATCGTATCCAGTGGCGCAGGTGCGCTAAGATTTAGTGTTTGCTTGTCAGTCTTGCCCGAAGCATTGTTGTTTCCGCAAGCTGCCAAAGCAATCGCTGCAAGGCCCAGAGTGACAGACAACATTATTTTTTTAAATTTCATAATTATATTCTCCCCAATTGAATGTACCTATATGTAAACTGACGATCAAAACCTAACAGCAACAACAGGCCAACTGAGGCCCACGGGAGAAACCAGTGCGATGACGCATGGTCTCTCGTGAAGCCAGTGATAATAAGTGCGTCATAACGCAGGCTCCTTTCTCAGTAGAACATATTTACAATAATGTATTCCTTTTCTACTAACATGTGTAATTATAATGTTCTTACAATTAGTAAGTCAAGTAAAAACTCTACTAAGCCAGAAATAAAAAAACGGACCAGGATTCCAACACAGATCCTGGTCCGGTAAGCAAAGCTTGAGATAATTATTTTAAAGTGAACACAAAATTTTGTTAGCAGTGCTTTCAGAAGTGATAATATCCGTAAAAGCATCTGAATAAAGCGCACCTTTGGCAGTTCGGATGGGCGTACTAGCTTCAAGAATACCGACCCGGTGGGGAATACGCTTGATCTCAGGTAAAGAAAGTCCGAAAACTGTATCCTTATCGGCAGTCAGAAACCGCCCATGTTCGTCATAAGGCCGCCCGTAAACAACCCCAGCTACTTTCTTACTATGGAGCCCAGGGAAGTAAGTCCTGAAATTCTTGCCCAAGTTGGTCATGTTTTCGATAGAACTCAAAGTGCCCACGCTGGAGAAAGTTACGTCGATTTTCCGTGCTACATCAAGCACAGACTTGACTGCAGGTTCCTCCGCTAGGGTTTGCCGGAGGTGATCGTTAGCCACATATAGGGGAGCAGGAATAGTTAAGTATATAGCGGAATTATATTTGCTAACTGCCCGTTGTAAAAGTGTCACGGGTTCAGCATACCGTTTCCGGAGCCCCAGCTCACCGACAAAGGAAGTGAAAACTAAGTTCCGCTGGTCACTTTGCTGGAAACTATCAAGTACCTGATAAATGGATTTACCCCAGGTAATTCCAACCACACGGGCCTGGGCGATCAAGTCCTGGATGATCTTAGCTGTGAAAGTAAGTAAAACTTCTTGGTTAGTAATACTGTCGATCTTTTCCTTCATAATGTAGACATTTTCAACCGCAAACTCACGTTTAAACGCCCGCTCCATGACAGTGTTGCGGTCGAAGGGGGTGTTGATGTGAATTGAAACCAAGTGGTTGTCAATAATTTCTTCTAAGTACTTCGAAATATAATAACGGCTGACATCGTATTTAACAGAGAGATCACTGACCGAAAGTTTATTTAAATAAAAATCCTGGGCAATACTGAGTAACAGGTCCAGATGTTGTTTGTCTTGCATAGCCAAGTCCCCTCTGCGTATTGATTTATATAATTTAATTATAACATTTTTTATAATTTTTGTATCCGCGCGGATCGCAATAATTATGCAGGATTGTGGTAGAATAAGGAATGATTTATAGCGAGTATGGGGTGGAATTATGGCTGAGAAAAATAAGCAAGAACATGGATATAAAATTATTAATATAATTGCAGTAATTGTCTTTATCCTAGGAGCATGGGGTGCTTTTAGACATCTAACGAGTTTTAGATATCAGATCGAAGGAAATGCCTTTCGGGTCCAGACAGATTTAGAGGCTCAAGGTCCAATGGTAAAGCAAATGGGGAAAGAATCCGTTAAGATTTCGAGCACGAATTATTATATGGTATTTGGTTCAGGAAACTTTTATGGAACTGCCCTTGCGTTTGATACAGCTAAAGAAGCCCAACGAGCAGCTACCGACAAGCAGGTCTTTCGTCAATATGCAGAGAGCGGGCAGGCTTCAATGAAATACAAGATCATTAATGATAAGCTAGCAGTTCGCCAGCAAAATGGGGGATATCTCACTTTGAACAAGCAGAAGGCAACTGTGAAGAACGGCTTTAAAGTACAAAGCCGGTTGACGGGACAGGGAACTGCCGTGTCTTACCTTTACCGGCAAAAATATGTCAGAATTAACTAAGCGAAATGAGGATGCGAACGGTCGGATGATTCTTAATTTTAGGAAAATCTGACCGTTTTTTTAGGCTAAGGAATAAGTTAATCAGGCAATAAATGGGATCGCTTTCGTGATTGGTATAGACAAATTGCGGGGATTTAGGTAAATTGTTTAATGGATAGACTGCTGCGAATAAAAGCAGTGGTGAGCAGAGTATGGGAGGAATCAGTATGGCAAAAGTATTCAAAAATGTGACGATTGCAACGGGAACGGAAATCATTACGGATGGTTATATTCGATTTGACGACCAGGTGCGGGCAGTTGGTCCGATGAGTGATTTTCATAATGAAGCTGGGGATGAAGTGACCTATGCGCATGGGAAAGTAATTGTTCCCGGCTTCATTGATGTGCATTGTCATGGGGGGTATGGGTACGACACCATGGATGCGGATCCTGAAAAGATTGATAAGATGGTGCGGGCCACTGCTTATCATGAGGGAGTTACGAGCTTCTTTTGTACCACCATTACCCAAAGTAATGAAAATATTGTACGGGCAATGGTCGGGGTTAAGCAAGCTGCAGAGAAAAATAAAGTGATTCAAGGAATCCACCTAGAAGGCCCATTCATTGATGCGGAAGTTAAGGGAGCGCAACCAGAAAAGTATATTACCAAACCAGACGCAGCCTTATTGGACCAGTGGAATGACCTGGCTGGTGGTTTGGTCAAGATTATTTCCTTTGCTCCTGAAAATGATGGTGCCCGTGAACTAGAAGATTATTGCATTGACCATGGGATTGTCCCATCAGTTGGGCATAGTATGGCGACGCGCCAAGACTTGCTGACAAGTAAAGTGAGCCATACTTGCCACCTCTACAACGCCCAATCTCCGCTCAGTCACCGTGAACCGGGGGTGGCAGGTCATACGTTACTGCAGGATGAGATGTATGCAGAGCTAATCATGGATGGTTACCATATTTGTCCCGACATGTTGCAGTTAGCATACAGTATTAAGGGGCCCGAAAAGATCGAATTAATCACAGATTCGATGCGGAAAAAGGGTCTGGGCGATGGTGTTAGTGAACTAGGAGGCCAGAAAGTTTTTGTTGAAGGTATTCATGCTACTTTGGCTGACGGAACAATTGCTGGGTCAGTTTTACCATTCATCACAGCCTTCCGAAATGCCATGAAGTTTACCACTGCTGGTTTATATGAAGCAGTATTGATGAGTTCAGTCAACCAAGCCCGTGAATTTGGCTTAACTAGCAAGGGTGGACTTCAAGTCGGGAAGGATGCTGACTTGAATATTTTAGATGCAGACTACAATTTATTGGCTACATATAGTTACGGTGAGTTGGTAACTGCTGAGTAAGCCTAAAGATCACTAGTAAAATGCACAAAAAAGCTCCAACTATTCACACTAAGGTGAAAATGTTGGAGCTTTTTAAAAATTAATAATATAGAAAAAGTTAATTAATCGTTACTTCGCCAGCGATATCAGTATTAAAGAAAGCAGTGATTTCATCAACATCCATCCCTTGACCTAAACCAACCATCAGCTTGGTAATAGCACTTTCGGAAGTCATATCACGAGCACTGATGGCCCCTTCCAGGAGGGCTTGCCGCCCAACTTCATAACGGGTAAGGTCGCTACGTTCGTAGAGGCACTGGCTAGCGGCAATAACCGGGATACCTTGTCGGATCAAGTCACCAATCGCCGCAGCAACATTCCGTCTGATAAAGGTCATTCCACCAAGACCGTAGGCTTCAATCACGATCCCATGACAACCATTATCAACCATCGCTTGTAAAAGTTTAGGGTCAAAGCCAGGAAAGAGTTTGACCAAAGAAACATTGGTATCAATGTTGGTGTTGAGGACGCAGGCAGTCGCTTGGGGACGAGGACGCTTGTTCTTGATTTCAAAACCATCAGAGGTAACTTCAGCGACTACCGGGACATTAACACTTTCAAAAGCGTTGAAGGCAGTTGTCCGAACTTTGACGCTCCGGCAGCCCCGCATGACTTTGCCGTCAAAGGCTAAGTAAATGTCTGGTTCAAGGCGGGCAGCCGCTACAAAGGCCAGCTTCAGATTATCGGGCGCATCGCTTAAGGCAACGTTCATCGGGACCTGACTGCCAGTAAAGACCACGGGAATCTTGATCCCTTGCAGCATGAAGGTCATCATGGAAGCTGTATATGCCATAGTATCAGTCCCGTGGGACACAACAATCCCATCATAGTTATGACGGTTGGCATAAATTTTTTCAGCGATAAGTTTCCATTCCTCGGGCTGGATATTGGAAGAGTCAAGGTTTAAGATATCCTGGACTTCGATCTGATAGGGAAGGCTCCCCATCATTTGGATGAGTTGCTCACCTGATTCACCGGGCACCAGTCCGCTTTCGGATACAACTGAAGCGATGGTTCCACCGGTAGAAAGTAGCAACAATTTCTTTTGTTCCATAATGTTCACCAATTTTTCTAAAAATCTAAGTTTATTTTACGGGGTTCACCAGGGAAAAACAAGAATTCGTCCTTAGTGTCGGAATAAGCAAAAAAGCTTCCTATATATTAAGGAGACTTTTGAGGAGTAAATAGACTTTGTTAATTGTTGGATTTATTTTTTAACGTCGCTACCAACAACAAGCCGACGATTGCCAAACAAACGGTAAAGTAAAAGCCGTAGTGGACTCCGCTCGCAAAGGCAGCTGCATGTCCCGCTGTGTGGTGTGCAGCTTGTCCGGCACCGAGCAGGCTCGTTGCAACAGCAGTAGCAATAGCCCCCACAATCTGTTGCAAAGTGTTCATGATAGTGGAGCCGTCGGCAGATTCTGGTCCTTGTAAAGCATTAAGTCCGTGAGTCTGTGATGGCGACATTGCTAGGGGACAACCGATCATCATGATGACGTGAGCACAAATGATGTATGGAATTGATGCGTGGGCGGAAGCAAAAATAAACATGATTGCCCCAATTAGAGCAATACCAAAGCCCAAACAAGCCGGCACTTTAGCTCCAATGTTGTCATACATCCGTCCTGAGATCGCAGATACGATCGCGTTAACTAAACCACCTGGGAGTATGATGATCCCGGCCATAGCTACGGGAAGAAGCATGGCATTTTGAATGAATTGTGGCAGTAAGTACATGGCTGACAAAATTATTCCAAAGTCGATCATTACTAGGAGTGCGCCTGTTCTGAAGGCTGGCTTAGCGAAGACCCACAGGTTAAGGATCGGTTCTGCCAAGGTTAATTGACGGCAAGCATAAAGAGTTAGGACCACGATTGCTAGGATAAGCAGGCCGAGAACGCGAGGAGAGACCCAGCCGTCCTTGCTGGCGAAGCTAACTCCAGCAACTAAGGATGAGAACCCGATAATTGACCCTAATACAGACAAGATATCAACATGGGGCCGGGTGATCGGGCTGACATTTTTCAAGAAAAGCACTGCAAAAACTAAACCGATAGCTAATAACAGGGCGAAAATGTAAAAGATATCGCGCCAAGATAAAGCGCCGAGAATGATCCCAGTGATGGTTGGCCCAATCGCAGGCGCAAACATGATGACTAAGGCGTTGACTCCCATAACAGCTCCGAGCCGTTGTGGTGGGAAAATCAGCATTGCTACGGTAAACATCAAGGGCAAAATCAACCCGGTTCCAATCCCTTGGATCAAACGTCCAACTAAAAGGATACTAAAGGACGAAGCAAAGCCGGAAATCAGTGCCCCAATAGCAAAATCGGCCAGGGCAAAGATGATAATTTGTCGGGTAGTGAACCATTTAGAGATGATACTAGCAAATGGCAAAACGATCCCAATAATGAGCATGTAGCCGGTAACCAGCCATTGTAAGGAGATGGCTTCTACTCCAAAAACTTTACCGAGCGTTGGCAGGGCAATGTTGAGGGAGGTTTCACTGAGCATCCCGACAAACGCCCCGATCAGCATACTGGTCATCGCTAACCAGGGATGCTTGATCTCTGCTTGGGTATAAACTTTATGACGTGTATTATTTTCCACAAATAATTCCTCTTTCTAACTTAATATTGTTTTTTGAAGCTGGTGATTATCTTAATAAGGCAGATTGTAAAATTTAAGTTGAACATTTTAGTGGACAGAAAAACCCATAAAGGTCTTTAATGGTGTCGTTACAACATTCCATTAGAAAGAAGGACCTTTATGGGCACCACTATCTTATCATTTTCAGACCGCATTGTCATCGAAACGCTTCGTCATGAAAAGCGATCTCTTCGATATATCGCTGATTACCTGGGCTTTAGTAAGACTACTATCTTTAATGAAATTCACCGGTTAAAGGGTGAATACCATGCGACTAGTGCGCAAGCCGACCACGAAACTAAACTTAGTTATCGTGGTCGTAAATGCTCATTAACGGCTAACCTCAAGCGACTAATCGAAGACAAGATCAAGATTCAGAAATGGTCAATTGAACAAGTAGCCCATGTGGTTAGGATCGCCTACAAGACTATCTATAACTGGGTCGATCAAGGACTTCTAGATATTCGGATGACTGATTTACCTGACCATGGTATTCGTCGTAAGCGTGCTAAAGAAACCCGTGGGACTTTCAGTCATGGTCGTTCGATTGAAGATCGTCCAGCTGAAGCTTCTGATCGTAATATTGCAGGCCATTTTGAAGCTGATACAGTTTTATCTGGCAAGCGCAAAGGTCAAGCAGTAGCCACGTTTGTCGAACGCAAGAGTCGCCTTACTATCGTTAAACGGCTTGGTGGACGAGATAGCACTTCAATGACTAAGGCTATCCTTGAGTTAGCTAATCAATTAGGAACTAATCTCAAGACACTGACGGTTGATCACGGGAAAGAGTTCGCCAACTACCAATCAATTGAGAAAAATACCGGCGTGCCGTTGTACTTTGCCCATGCTTATTCTCCGCATGAACGTGGTAGTAATGAGAATCGTAATCGAGTGTTACGGCGATTTATTCCTAAGGGTCAGCCAATTGAAGAGATTAGTGATGATGAATTGATTCAGATTAACTGGTATCTGAATTCACGGCCACTCAAATGTTTGAACTGGCGAACTCCAATTGAGATCTTTTTGCTTAATCTGCGTCATTAAATTTGTTCAAGTTATTTATTGCAATCTACCATAAAAATAAAATTTTGACATAAGTTAGAATTTAGTGAAAAATTTATTTGATTTTTTCTTCTTATAAAATGCAATCCCAAAGACCATGAGATTGCGGAGTAAAACCAGCTTGGGTCCAAAAGGCCGTGGTAGCTGGATCGGGAATAAAGCCGAGCCGAACTGTGGTCATCCGGCGGCGTCGGGCTAGGTTGAGGAGGGAAGTCAACAATGCAGAAGCATGCTTATCGTAGTCATAAGCACCACTAACAGCAAGAGTAGTGATGATGAACATTGGCTGCGTATAGGTAAAGGTGAGGAGTTCTGCATGGAGGTAAGCTAGAACCTGGTCAGTTAAAGGATCGACACTGACCCTGAGCACATGCTGGTGGGGATCTTTCAAAAGAGTTGTTAGATAACTAGTAGTGTCAGCGAGGGTGCAGCCTTCGTTCAATTCGGTATTATTGATGCGTTGAATATCCCGACTGTCATCGGGGGTGACTTCTCTGAGCATATGGGTAATCTCCCTTGGTTAGTTTGTTTCTATTATATATAGATATAAATACAGATAGAAGTAAAAAGAGGCTGGGAAAAAACTCCTAGTCCAAAATAAAAACCGGATGATGAATTTTTTGAACAATTCATCATCCGGTTTTTATGTACACAGGAAATCGTTCCTGATATGATGTAATTACCCCTAAAAACAACCAAAGGGAGCGATTTTCATGTATCAAAATTATACCATAGGGCAAACCGAATTCGTACTAAACTATAACTATGATTTACCACGGAATCATGTTGCACGATTAATTAGTGATTTTGTCGACTCGATTCCACAAGATGTGCTATTAGAAGATTCGGGAGCGGCTACTGGTCGCCCTTCATCACATCCAGCAATTATGCTTAAGATT
Organism: Ligilactobacillus saerimneri; assembly: GCF_036689625.1. NCBI lineage: Bacteria > Bacillati > Bacillota > Bacilli > Lactobacillales > Lactobacillaceae > Ligilactobacillus > Ligilactobacillus saerimneri. Next base: position 1,512,720 of record NZ_CP144759.1, on the reverse strand, counting down.
CTCTTGTTTGCCTACTCACGTCAAACTTATTCTGGAAGAAAGATTGAAATGATGTTGGATGAGAACTTGCCAATGCGTTGGTTAGCCCATGATTATACTTATAGCTACCATACCATCAATAACTTTCGACGCAGTCAGCACGCTAGTAAGCTAATTAAACATGCCTTTGTCTACTTTACCATGGCTTTGAAAGATCACGGACTAATTCAAAATGATGCAGTTTTTATCGATGGGACCAAGGTGGAAGCCGATGCCAATAAATATTCATTTACTTGGCGGCGGACGGTTGAAAAGTATCACGCTAAGTTAAGAGAAAAGACGAGTAAGCTTTATGAGGAACTAGTAGAAAAACAAGTGGTGCAAGAAATGGCACCCGAGCTGGTTACTTCTGCCGAAGGCATGGAAGTAATGGAACAAGAACTTGCGGAGAAAATCACTAAGTTAGATGAAGAGATTAAGCAAGAACCAAAAATCATCAAAGGTGGTTCAGTTAGAAAACGGCGCCGTCGTTTTCTAAAAAAACTTCGCCATCAATTAAGCAACGACCTAATTCCGCGTGCCAAAAAGTATGAACGTGCCGAAGATATCTTCCAAGGTCGTAATAGCTATTCCAAGACTGATCATGATGCGACTTTTATGTGTATGAAGGAAGATCCGATGATGAATCGGGAGTTAAAGCCCGGCTATAACCTGCAAATCGCTACACATAAGCAATTTGTCCTTGATTACGGGCTCTTTTCAAATCCAACTGACACCAGGACCTTAGTGCCATTCCTTACACAGTTTCATGCTTTAGATTTCTTTAAGCATATCGTTGCCGATGCCGGTTATGGTAGTGAGTACAATTACACAATGATTCTTGATCAGTTTGAAAAGCAGCCTGTTATTCCATACACAACTTATCAAAAGGAACAGAAACATAAATTTAAAAACGATCCAACTAAATCACAAAATTGGCAGTATAATGCCGAAGATGATTACTACATCGATCATTTAGGAGTTCGCTTTAGCTTTTATCGGTATAGTAGGCGAACCGATAAATATGGTTTCGAACGTGATTTCAAACTCTATCGAGCGGATAAGCACCAACTGTCAGAACAATTGGATGAGTTGGCAAAAACACCAAGTGGTCGGCAACGCTATATGCAGGTTAACCTAACGTGGAATTATTACAAGGCTAAAGTAAAAGCAACCCTCTCAAGTGACGAAGGCAAGGCAATTTATCGTCGACGAAAGTTCGACGTTGAGCCAGTCTTTGGTCACATGAAGAGGGATTTTGGCATACGCCGAACTCATCTACGCGGACAACGGGCTGTGGAAAATGACATTGGGCTAGCCTTGATGGCATTAAATCTAACGAAATTTGGTCAATCAATTAGTCGATTGGCGACTAATTTTATAAATAATTTAAAATCCGGACTACGATTTTTGAATCGATCAAAAATCGTAGTCCGGATTTTACTGTTAGAGAACCAAGAATTAATAGTTAATTCCCAGCCCCTTTTATATATGTGCTGCTAATCAGGGTAATTACTTGTTAGCATCTTGCTTCTTTAATAAAGCAACAATTTCTTCTAAGTACTTTTCTTCAGCAGATGGTTCAGGATCAGCCGGTGCTTCTTCCTTCTTAGGCAATGCCTTGTTAACTGCCTTAACGATCAAGAAGACTACAAAGGCAATGATTAAGAAGTTAATGATCGAGTTCAAAAATGCCCCAAACTTAAAGTGGGCGTCCCCGATAGAAAAGACGAGGTTAGAGAGATCGATCTTACCCAAGAAAATCCCAATTAATGGGTTGATTAAGTTTTCTACCAATGAAGTAACGATAGCAGTAAAAGCAGACCCGATGATTACCCCAACGGCGAGGTCTAAAACATTACCGCGTGAAATAAATTCTTTAAATTCCTTTAGCATGCTTCAACATCCTTCTATGAATATTTACTTATTATATACAAGCTTACCAACAAAATTAACGAGAAGCAACTCAAAAAATCTTTATATACCGCCTATATAAATATAATTGAATACAGTTTTTAGTAATAAGTGTAACATTCTCGTCATAAAAGAGGAATTTTAGCGAAAATGTGTTCGTTTTGGTGAAGAGAAAGAACTTTTTTTGCGAAAGCATATTTAATTATTTAATTGATATGCAGATGGACAACGTTTTTTGAAATATAAATAAAAGGGAAGTTAGTCCCATGCTGATGGGATCTAGGCTTAAATCTTTGTTTTTTAAGCTTTACAAAAGATTACAGATTGTAATAATCGTTACGATGTTGGGGATTTTCGTAAAATTGCTGGTATTTTAATGTTACAAGACGCTTATATACTAAGAATTGTTAGCTCGCAGGGGCGAGTGGAAAAAGTTTTTATTAGATAACATAACTACAGACAATACACATAGGAGTGAATTTTCTATATGAATTTCAAACAAACTTTACTTTCAGTTGCAGCAGCTAGTGGCTTGTTCCTTTTTGGTTCCAAGGCTGCTAACGCCGACCAAGTAACTTATACAGTTAAGAGTGGGGATACTGTTAGCCAAATTGCTAAGGACCACAACACTACTGTTAAGTCTATTGAAAAGTTAAACAACTTAAAGAACGTTAACTTGATCTTCGTCGATCAAAAGTTAATCGTTGAAGAAAATGGTGAAGCAGCTAATACTGCAGTTGCTCAAGCAGCACAACCTGCTACAACAGCAGTTGCCCAAGCACCAGTACAACAACCAGTACAACAACCAGTGCAACAGGCACAAGCTGCACCAGCACAACAAGCAAGTTCAGCTCAAACTAACTACGCTGCAACACAAACACAAACTCAAAACACATACAGTGCACCTGTAGCTACAGGTTCTAGCTCTGAAGAAGCTGCTAAAGCTTGGATTGCAGGGCGTGAATCAGGTGGTTCATACACTGCTACTAACGGTAACTACTATGGTAAGTACCAATTATCCCGTGCATATTTAAATGGTGACTACTCAGCTGCTAACCAAGAACGCGTAGCTAACCAATACGTACAAGCTCGTTATGGTTCATGGTCTGCTGCTAAGGCTCACTGGTTGAGCAACGGCTGGTACTAAAATTAAGCTCAGTGTAAGCATATATTAGCTTTAGTACACTATTTATCCAAACAGTGTCTGGGAAAAAACTAACTTTCAGATACCAAAAGACGATCAATCCAACTCTTAATTTGAGTTGCTTGACCGTCTTTTTCTTGTTATTTTTATTTTTGCGTAAAGAAGATTGGTCCTTTGACCATCTTCTGTTCCAATATTTGCTTAAATTCATCATCATGAAGGCTATTCCCACATCAGTTTCAACCTTCTTTTTGCCTCTTAAATGAGTTCGACGCATGCCAAAAACGTTCTTCAAATGTCCAAAAACTGGCTCCACATCATACTTTCTCTTGCTGTAGATGTACCTGCCTTCAGGACTTTGGAGAACTCCTTTAGCTTTTTCTTTTAAGTATTGCCAGTTAGGATTATAGCGAACCTGCCGCTGGCGTCCGCTCTTGGTTTTGGCTAAACGCTCTAATTCTGGCGTTAATTGAAATTTATCCGCTTCGTAAACCTTAAAATCGCGAACCTGACCAGTCGATTTATCTTTACGCCGACTATAACATTTGAAGCTAAACCTAACGCCGTTTTGATCAAGGTAGTAATCGTCTTCTTCATCATAGAACCAGTTGGCTAGCTTAGTTGGATCGTTTTTGTACTTTCTAGTTTGTTCCTTTTCGTACATGGTATAAGGGATATAGTACTGCTTGTCTGAATATTCTTCTTCAAGCATTGAGTAGTTGTACTCGCTGCCGTAGCCAGCATCGGCGACGATCTTATCGAACTTGTCCATTGTCGTTATCTGTTTTAAAAAAGGCTCTAGCGTCTTAAAGTCAGTCGGATTGGGATACAAAGCAAAATCGACTACGTATTGATCCGTTGTAGCGACTTGGATATTATAGCCTGGCTTGAGCTGGCCGTTCTTCATGTGGTCTTCTTTCATATGCATGAACGTCGCATCGTGGTCGGTTTTAGAGTAGCTATTTCGCCCAGCAAAGACTTCTTCTGCCTCTTCATACTTCTTCATTCTAGGCACGTAGTCTTTTCTTAGCTTATGAAGCAGCTTTTTTAGAGCTCGTCTTTTTGCTTTTCTAGCCGAGCCGCCAGGAATGGCTTTAGGCTCTTGGGCAATCTCTTCAGTCAGTTTTTCAATTTCAGCTTCCGTTTCTTGCGCTAGCTCCGTCAACCCCTGACTGGTTTGTACTTGCTCTTTTGCCATTGCTTTGACGACTTCTTTGGCAATCAGTTCATCATATAGTTCAACTGCTTGACCTTTGAGCTTTTCATGATACTTTTCAACTGCCTTGCGCCAGACAAAGCTATAGCGATTGGCATCGGCTTCGATTTTCGTGCCGTCGATGAAGATAGCCCCTTCGTTGATCAAGCCTTCTTGTTCCAGTAGGTTGGTAAAGTAAAGAAAGCATTTCTTGACCAATTCGTTGGCGTGGTCGCTCGATCTAAAATTATTGATGGTATGGTATGAAATCTGCTGGTGCTCAGCCAATACCATCATTGGTAGATTTTCTTCTAACATCAGCGCAATTTTTCTGCCTGAGAATACTCTGCGAGAATAAGCAAAAAGCAAGATCTTAAGCATCATAGCAGGGTGATAGGCAGGACGCCCGGTTTTGGCAGAATCGCCCAATAGGACGTCTTCTGGAATCGAATCGACGAACCAGCCGATCACTGTTGCCAAGTGATTGTTAGGTATAGTAAAGTCTAAATTAAGTGTTAAAGCAGTCTGGCCTGTGGTATAATTTTGATACATTGAGATTGTCTTCTTTCTTTTTATACTGTAGCGATTTAATAATATCAAGGAAGGCAGTTAAAGTATAGAAAAAGAACGATGAAATCGAAAAGGAAATCATCGTTCTTTTTTCATGTCTTAGGAATTAGTTTTTTCCCAGACACTGTTTTTTCGTGCAGTAATAAAAACTAGGCATTAATTGTAAGTGGTCAAAGAAGCATTTTCTTAGTATCATAAAAGCAAATAGCGTAGTTAGGTAAAGAGGGATATAAGATGACAGATATTGAAATTGCTAGCCAGGCTGAAATGTTGCCGATCACAGAGATTGCTAAAAAGATCGGGTTGCAGGCAGATGACATTGAACAGTATGGCAAATACAAAGCTAAGTTGGCGTGGCCTTTAGCATACCGTCCAGACAAAAAGCATAAGCTGGTTTTAGTGACCTCAATCAATCCCACTCCGGCTGGGGAGGGGAAGTCAACGGTGCTAGTTGGTTTGGGTGATGCCATGAATCAGATTGGGCGTCAGACTGTTATCGCCATGCGGGAGCCATCCATGGGGCCGGTCTTTGGAATCAAAGGTGGGGCTACTGGCGGAGGATATAGCCAGGTATTACCGATGGAAGATATTAACTTGCACTTTACTGGAGATATGCACGCACTAACGGCAGCCAATAACACATTAGCAGCGTTAATTGATAATTACATTATGCGGGATAATTCTTTAGGATTGGATCCTCGGCGGATTCAATGGAAACGTGTCGAAGACGTTAACGACCGAGCTTTACGCAACGTTGTGACCGGCTTAGGGGGCGTGATGCAAGGTGTTCCACGTGAAACAGGCTTTGACATCACTGCAGCTTCGGAGTTAATGGCGGTTCTATGTTTGGCTACCGACTTAGTTGACCTCAAACACCGAGTGGGACGGATCGTTGTTGGGTATACTTATGATGCCGAACCAGTTACGGTTGCCCAGCTGGGTTTTACGGATGCAGTAACAATCTTACTAAAAGATGCCCTCAAACCGAACCTGGTCCAAACAATTGCCCACACGCCAACCATCATCCATGGGGGACCGTTTGCTAATATTGCTCATGGATGTAACAGTGTGATTGCTACTCGGGCGGCCATGCAGTTGGCAGACTATACCGTAACAGAGGCCGGCTTTGGAGCAGACCTTGGGGCGGAAAAATTCCTAGATATTAAGGTGCCAGTTTTAGGAAAGACACCAGACGCAGTGGTCATTGTCGCAACTGTACGTGCTCTGGAATATAATGGTGGGGCTAAGCTTGCTGATCTTGACCGAGAAAACTTATTGGAATTAAAGCGGGGATTAGCTAACCTTAACCGCCATATTACCAATGTGCAGCGGTACGGCTTGCCGGTGGTAGTAGCAATAAACCATTTCGCTAGTGACACAGATCGGGAACTGGCTGTGATTACGGAAAATTGTCAGTCCTTGGGTGTCGATGTAGCTGTAACTGACGCTTGGGCGCAGGGAGGCGCAGGCACGCTTGCCCTTGCAAAAAAGGTAGTCCAACTAGTAGAAGAAACTAAGACTGAATTTACACCGCTATATGATTATCAAGCAAGTCCTCGGGCTAAAGTAGAAACGATTGCGAAGAAATACTATGGGGCCAGCGAGGTCGAATTTAGCCGTAAGGCCACAAAACAATTGGAACAGTTTGCCCGTTTAGGCTGGAACGATTTGCCAATCTGTATTGCCAAGACACAATACTCGTTTACTGATGACCAAACTGTTCTAGGAGCCCCGACAGGGTTCAAATTTCACATTCGTGAATTTGTTCCTAAACTGGGAGCAGGCTTCATAGTTGCCCTGGCCGGCAATATGATGACAATGCCAGGCTTACCAGCCCGACCAGCTGCGGTTGGGATGACAATTGATGCTGATGAGAAGATAACTGGTCTATTTTAACCATTTAGGATGGGGAGAAGACATTATGGATCATTTTATGGCAATAACGGCCACCTTTGCAGAGCACCGCGATCCAGAAAGAGCGCAGGGAATGGCCCATTATATGCGGGACCAATTCTCATTTTACGGGATTCAGGCCACGCAAAGACGCCAGCTAAGTCGCCCATGGCTGAAGATCGAGCGCAAGCAACCAATTGATTGGCGCTTGATTGACCAGTGTTTTGCTGCTGCGGAGCGCGAACTACAGTATTTTGCATGTGATTATCTCCGGTGGCGGACCCATTATTTAACATATGAAGATCTCCCCCATATCAAGACGTTATTGATGACCAAGTCATGGTGGGATACGGTTGATTCCTTAGTTAAAGTTTTAGGGCAAATGGCCTTAGCTGATCCGCGTGTGGCGACAATGATGGTAACCTGGGGGACCGACCCTAATTTGTGGGTCCGGCGGGCCGCTATTGAGCACCAGTTGGGACTGAAAGACCGAACTGATCAAGCCCGCTTAGCAACCATCATTACGGCCAACTTGGGGCAGGATGAGTTTTTTATCAACAAAGCTATTGGTTGGGCGTTACGGGAATATTCAAAGACCGATTCGGACTGGGTCCGCAATTACCTCGCTGAATATCAAGGTCAACTAGCTCCCCTGAGTGTGCGGGAGGCAAGTAAGTACCTCTGAGCTTGTAAAGAAAACTTCAAGCACGGTATACTATAAATATTTATAAGGGAGGGGATTACGATTTCCATCAAGTTAATTGCGATTGATATCGACGCAACATTATTAAATAGTAAACATGAAATTACTCCAGCAGTGCGGGAGGCCATTCAAAAGGCTAAAGAAGCGGGTAAAAAAGTCGTTATTTGTACAGGACGGCCACTTTCTGGGGCTAAGCAGATCCTAAAAGACTTGGGTCTGGCTGATCAGGATGACCAATATGTAGTAACATTTGGAGGCTCACTGGTCCAAACAACAGCTGGGGATTCGATCTTTAAGGCAACTTTGACTTATGCAGACTATGTTGACTTAGAATATATTGCACGGAAGAAAGGATTACATTTCCACGCCAATGGCTTAGACCGCCTCTATACTGCTAACCGAGATGTGGGTGACTACACGATGCGGGAAGCGCGGTTGGTTTCACAAGCCATTTCCTTTAGAACACCAGAAGAAATGCACGATATCCCAGTTGTGAAGGCAATGTTTGTGGATGAACCAGAAGTTATTGATGAAGCGATCAAGGACATGTCACTCTTCAATCAATTGGCAGACCGGGTAACTTATACACGGTCAACACCTTACTATTTTGAAGCAAATGCTAAGGGGATCAACAAGGCCAGTGCCTTGCAACAATTAGCTAAGGTGCTGGATTTAACGCCAGCAGAAATTATGGCGATTGGGGACCAAGGTAATGACTTGGCAATGATCGAATATGCAGGAACTGGCGTTGCAATGGGTAATGCCATTCCAGAAGTAAAAGCCGTTGCGCAACAAATTACCACTGACTGTGACCATGATGGTGTAGCTAACGCGATTTATAACTGGGCAATGGACTAAACAAAAAAGAGGCTGAAAAAACAGCCTCTTTTTTGTGTATTCAAGTTGATTGGTTGAAGGATTATAAGTTCCTCTATTCTCTCTCATGACAACCACAATTAATGTACTTGTCGAACCAATAAAACAGACTATACATGAAAACTATGAAAAAGGCAAATAATTGATCTGAAAATATCAATAAAGATTGCTTATTAGGTAACCATTGATTATAATCAAGGTGCAGAATAAAAGCGGTCTCACGGCCAATTTTCATTCTGTATTTTCCTTATAGATGCCGCTGTCTCACCACAGCGGTCTTTTTTTTTCTAGAGATGAGAAGTTGGTAAGAATTCCCATAAAATTGGTAGGGTAGATATTGGCAAAGAAAAAATCACTTATTTTGGAATGCATGGTGCCTTTTTTCAAACAAAAGATTTAAGGCAAATACTGAGCAATGCTTATTTACAAGTTGTTAATGGGGAGAATGGGCAAGAAGAAGCACGCTTTCATGCTCTTTACTCATGAATTTATATAAAAGTATTTAGAGTAAGCAAAAATGCTAAAAGAGCTACAAAGATTGTCGCTCAGAGATGATGATAAATGTAAACACGAGCCTGACAATGTAAGCTTGTGAAGTATTTAGCAATATATTATAAATTAATAATTTTTAATGATGGTTGTTAAAGAGGGAAAAGACATGCTATATTTTGTTCACAGTTGAAAGCGCTATCAACAGTGATGATGTTACTATACTTCCGAAAGGAGTCATTAATTGATGTTAATTGGGGTACCAAAGGAAATTAAAAAGCAAGAGGAACGGGTTGGCGCAATGCCAAGTGCAGTTGCAACCCTCGTTCAGGCAGGACACCAAGTAGTAGTTGAAAAGGGCGCAGGGCTTGGATCAGGCTTTACTGACCAAGACTATATTGCTGCCGGCGCAAAGATTGGGTCGACTGCCGAAGCTTGGGATGCTGAAATGATCATCAAGGTCAAAGAACCTTTAGCTAGTGAATATGATTATTTCAAGCCGAACCAGATTATCTATACATACCTCCACTTGGCTGCTGACCGGGCATTGACTGAAGCGATGTTGGCTAAGCAAGTAACCGGGGTTGCTTATGAAACAATGGTGGGGCGTCATGGCGACTTACCTCTGCTCTTCCCAATGAGTGAAATTGCGGGACGGATGGCTGCCCAAGTGGGGGCTCACTTCCTAGAACAACCCCATGGTGGCAAAGGCGTGTTGCTCAATGGTGTGACCGGAGTTAACCGGGCCAAGGTAACTGTTATTGGTGCTGGAACTGTTGGTTTCAATGCCGCTAAGATCGCTGTTGGAATGGGGGCACAGGTAACTATTTTAGATATCAATGCGCAACGTTTAGCTGAAGTCGATAATATCTTCGGCGGGCGGGTACAAACATTGATGTCCAATAGTGCTAATATTGCAGCAGCAGTTAAGCAGTCCGATTTAGTAATCGGGGCAGTGCTGATTCCTGGGGCAGCAGCACCAAAGTTGGTCACTGAAGAAATGGTGGCCAGCATGGAACCCGGGTCTGTGATCGTGGATATTCCGATTGACCAAGGGGGGATCTTTGAGACTACCACTCGGGCAACAACCCACGAAGACCCAACATATGTCTCCCACGGAGTAGTCCACTATACAGTGGCTAATATGCCAGGGGCGGTACCAAAGACAGCCACAGAAGCGTTATCTAGTGCAACTGTACGTTATGCACTTGAGATTGCCAATAAGGGCATCGAAAAGGCCGCTGCAGAAGATAATACTGTCCTGACAGGGATTAATACTTATCAGGGGGGCTTAACTTCCAAGGCAGTTGCTGATAGTTTAGATATTACTTATACTCCTTATCCAGGCTAAAAACTGGATGTCCCAGTTTGTGGGCTAACATGAAGCATGTTACTGGGATACGGAAACATTAGTGGGTGGTCTTAATCACTCTTCCATACCTATAATCTATTCTCCATACATGACAACCATAACCAAATTTGTGACCACCGCACCAAAAGCAGGGTTCCTCGGGCATACAAGCTCGGGGGATCCTGCTTTTGTTATAGGTTTAGTTCAAATGCAATGCGCCGCGGGTCGAGGGGGTCATCAACTAGGATCTCTCCACGCTGTGAGAAATCAAATTTAGCAGCGATTTTTTGTACCGGTTGGTTGAGACGGTAAGTATCAAGGCGAATATTAGTTATTCCTTGACTAGCCATTAAAGTAATAATGTTAGTCATAAAGAAATGACTCAAATGTTGTCCACGAAAATCCTGGCTAATTGCCATACGGTGAATAGTAGCGTATGGGTCGGCGGTATTAGCCCATGAACCTTTAGTAATGGTGTGATAAGTCGGTTCATTACCAATAACTACGGCTGCATAGCCGACAACTTGACCGGCAACAAGCAGAACATAAGCGTGACTATTTTTGATATCTAATTCAATGTCAGATGTAGCAGGGTAACCAGTTTGCCATTGGGGACTGCCACTGGCCTTGAGAAATTCTTTTGCTCCAGCGATGATTTTCATAATCATGGGAAGGTCGTTCATCTGGGCAGGCCGGGTATAAATGTTTGCCAATCGTACTCACTCCTCTTACAATAATTTTAAAAAGTATAGCATAAGGAGGCGCAGATATGAAAACATTGGTCGTTGTGGGCCACCCACGGTTAGGTGAATCAACGACGCAGCAATTTTTGAAAGTTGCTGCTAGTGAGTGTGCCAATGTTACTTGGCATGAGCTGCAACTTCCCTTTGAGGTTACCCGGGAGCAAGCTTTAATCCAACAGCATGACCGGATTATCGTGCAGTTTCCGCTGTACTGGTATAGTGCACCGGCAATAATGCGTCAATGGTTTGATGAAGTGTGGCGGATACCACTGACAACGGGAAATTACCGGTTATTGCGCGGAAAACAACTTGGGGTGGTGGTGACCGCGGGCGCTGCTCAAAACGAGTTCCAAGCTGGAGGAAAGCAGGGAGCAACGATGGATGAAGTTCTCCGTCCCTACCAGATGACCGCTAGGGTAACTGAAATGGAATATTTACCGGCATTGCCAATATATCAGTTTAATTATCTTAGTGAGCAAGCTAAACAGGAGTTGTATATTACTTATCAAAGTTATATCAGTAATCCTGAGCATGGGCACTTTGCTGGTTTAGAGCAATGGTTGCTGGCCCGCCTTGATTTATTGGGCACTACTATGCCGGACTTGGCACCGGTGCTTGCCCAACTGCGGGCTAACCAGGAAGAACTAACGGATATTGCACAACAAGTTAAATGGATGCGGCAGGAGGATGATGAGTGATGATTGATCCTAATAATGAATGGGCGGAGCAACAACTAGCGAAATTACATGCCCAGGCAACGACTTATCCAACTCAGGCCCTGTTGCGGGCGGCTAGGCAATTGGTTGTGGCTCAGGACCAGCGCCTGGATCAATTACGTGGGGAGTTGGATGGGCGGATGTGGAGCCCCCAAAAGTGGTAATTTTTAAAAAACTTAACGTCTTGTTAACAAATCCTTAATATTTTGCGTGTATATTAAGAGCATAAAGTAATTGGCACTTCAATTACTTTATGGGCATCTTGTTGACATATCTCCCAATCCCATAAACCTCCAACAAGATAGCTCGTCTTTAACTCAAGATAGATATTTCCATATTTCCTAAGGGGCCCAGTGGTAAGCTGGGCTCTTTTTTTGGTAGTTGGTATTAAGCAAAATGGGGCTGTGTTAAAATATATATGCAACAAATTCTATGTAGTGTCTTATTAAGCGGACAGAAAGTAGTGAACGTATGGAAAATATCCTCGAAGTAACTCATTTGACCAAACACTTCGGCCCATTGGTGGCCGTTGATGATGTCAGTTTCAGTGTCGCCCCCGGCGAGGTGCTGGGACTTGTGGGACAAAACGGTGCCGGTAAGTCAACGACTTTTAAGATGATTCTCAATTTTTTGCGCCCGGATGCAGGGACAATCCTGACTGCAGGCCAGCCCATAACGACGAAATTTTTTGATCAGTTGGGATACCTCCCTGAAGAGCGAGGCTTGTATCTTGATATGACGATTCAGGAACAGGTGGAATATTTTGCACACCTGCATGGATGTAAACCAGCAGTAACTGCGCGTCGGCTGCCTGAGTGGCTAGAACGACTAGCAGTCAAGGGCGATGCTAAAACCAAAGTGAAGGACCTCTCCAAGGGGAATCAACAAAAGGTCCAGTTGATTACGGCCCTAATCCATCAACCACGGTTGGTGATTTTAGATGAACCCTTTTCAGGCTTGGACCCCGTCAATGTCCAGCTGTTAATCAAAGTAGTTTTGGAGCTTAAAGAGCAAGGGACTGCGATAATCTTCTCATCCCATAATATGAAAAATGTGACGGCTGTTTCGGATAAACTCTTGATGTTGGTCAATGGACGGCGCCGTCTTTATGGATCGATTGCTGCTATTCGTAATCACTACGAGCGTAAAGAGTTGTACCTTGAAGGAGTTAACGGAGATGACTATCCGGGTGTGATTGCGCGCCGAAATGATGGTTTAGGAGAGGTTTTGACGTTTGATTCGCAAGAACATGCAGAAGCAGCTATTGCAATAGTCCGGAATGACGAGCAATTGCAGGGGTTCCGCCTTTTAGAACCAACGTTGGACGACATCTTTGCCTGGGAGGTAAAAACCAATGAATAAAGTATTAACAGTTGCACAGATGGTTTTCAAAAAACGCGTTCGGTCAGCGGTGTATTATTGGATGATTCTAGCGCCACTCTTTTTCTTAGCCTTAACGTTTGGGATTGCAAAATTTACTATGAGTCAAGCAGAAAAATCTCTTCCCCGGATTGCGATCGTGGCTCCCCAACCGCTCAAAAAAGTATTAGAGCAAAGTTCCGGGAAAAAATACCGGGTTAAGTCTAGTGTTACTCCGACTACATATGCGCAACAAAAGCAAGTTTTAAAGAAGGGTAAAGTTGACGGTATTTTGGTGATTAGCCCTGATTTTGAACGGGTCCAATACTTATATAATAGTGACGCACAAGCAACAAACCCCGTTCCAGCCCTACAAGCGCAGTTGACAGCTTTACGTTCGCAAACGTTAGCAGCGCAGGCGGGGATCGATAGCGCTACTTGGCAGAAAATGATTGGTAAAGTGAAAATTGATCAACATGCTTTTCAGCAAAAAGACACTGTTAATCAGACCGATCGGGCGACAGCTGATGGTTTGGGGAAAGGGATGGTTTTAGTAGCCTTTCTCTTTTTAACTAGCTATGTATCAATCGTCGGCGCAGAAATTGGTAATGAAAAGAGTAACCACCTGATTGAGGGGATCTTGGCAGCAGTACCGGCACGTAAGCATTTTGCCGGCAAGATGCTGGGGATCGGAGCGCTAGTGGTTTTACAAATTGTCATTTACACTGTGCTGGGGATAATTGGGCAAGTGATCTTGAAAAATAAGTATCCGGACCTATATCGTCCGATCAAACAATTTATGGCGACCATTAGTAGCCAGTATTTGTTTGTGGCAGTGATTTTGACCTTGTTGACAGTTGCGCTATATGTCTTTTTAACTGCTATGATTGCAGCTTTTGTTTCACGGAACGAGGATATTTCTCAGGCAACCTCGATGGTAACAAGTTTGATGTTCATTCCGTATATTCTTGGTTTTATTCTGGGTTCAAATCCTAACATGCTGATCGCCAAAATTTTAGGATATGTCCCGTTCTTTAGTTTCGGGGTAATGCCAGTTCGCTTAGCAATGGGGGCTGTCCCTTATTGGGCAGGTTATGTGGCCTGTGCGTTGGCCCTAGTAGGAGCGATAGCAATGTACTGGTGTGCAGCAATTGTTTATGAACGGAATGCTTTTGCTTATAGCAATATCGGACCTTTGAAAGCTATCATAAATAAAATTCTGCGGAAGTGAAAAATATAGAGAGGACCTAAGAATTTGAGAGGTCCTCTCTATTTTATTGTTACTTATTAAAGGTATTATTTTATGATATTGAATGCGTTTTCTGAGATAGGTAGAATGACAATGATGAAACTAGCGAGGAGGAAATCAACTATGGAATTGTATTTAGATACAGCAAATATTGAAATAATTAAGCATTACGTAGATGTGATTGCTCTAGCAGGGGTAACCTCCAATCCAACAATTGTTAAAAAAGAGGGGAAAATTGATTTCTTCAACCATATGAAGCAGATCAAAGATATTATCAGGCCCCAGGCAAAATTGCATGTGCAAGCAGTCGGGCAAACGCGGGAAGACTTTATTCAAGATGCGTATTCGATTTTGGAAGGAATTGCGCCCGATGTTTTTGTTAAAATTCCCACAACCGAGGAAGGGCTAGCAGCGATTAAGGTGCTGAAGCAAGAAAAAGTTAACATTACCGCAACGGCAGTTTATACAGAGTTCCAGGCTTATTTGGCCTTGGCGGCTGGAGCAGACTATATTGCTCCGTATTACAACCGGATGCGGAATATGAATATTGATGCACCAAGCTTTGTGCGTAATATTGCTGACCAAATCGCCCGAGAAAAGAGTAGCAGCAAGATTCTGGCAGCTAGTTTCCATAATGTGGAACAAGTTAACGCTGCTCTGCGTAATGGGGCTCAAGCGGTCACTATGGGGCCTGATGTCCTTGCTAGTGGGTTGAAAATACCAGCAATCGCCCCTGCTGTGACGGCCTTTCAAACAGATTGGGAGAGTATCTATGGAGTAGGTTCTTCGATTACCAGCATAAAAAAAGATTACAAATAGCATTTTGTTAAAAAATAATTTGACTTTATCATCAAATTATCATAAAGCAACAGTAATATAATAAACTGGTGGGATGAGTAGGTGACTAAACCCTAGCCCAGAGAGTCCGGTAAGGTGAGAGCGGATCGAGGGAAGGTCAGTGAAGATGGTCCCAAGTGGATGGAGCTAGTGAAGTTAGTTCAGCTAGCTACGGGGACGCCCGTTATAGCGTGCGAGTATTCGCAAAAAAGCGAGCACTCAGTGAGGGGGCAGGTGTGAGTCTGTCCTGAAAACGGGTGGTAACACGTGGTGAAGCAACGTCCCAGGAATCAATGGTGATTCCTGGGGCTTTTTTTATTCAAAATAAGGAGTGGTGAATTATGCGAGAATATATCAAAGAACATTGGCAAGATTTTAGTGATTTATTACGGATTAAAACCATTGCAGCACAGCACATTGGAATCGAAGAAACCAGTACCTGGGTAGCCCAAGCCTTCCGCAATTTAGGCGCCAAGAAAGTAGCTGTTTGGGATGATCAAGGCGGTAATCCGGTTGTATTTGCAGAGTTTACAGGCCAAAGTGATAAAACCATTCTTTTCTATAACCACTATGATACGCAGCCAGCAGAACCGTTAGACCAATGGGCAACCGATCCGTTTGCGGTAACAGTCCAGGATGACCATATTTTTGCCCGGGGAATTGGCGACGACAAAGGGGACCTGATTTTTCGACTTGCCTGGGTCAAGTATCATCAAGAACGTGGTGATCTCCCGGTTAATGTGAAATTTTATGTTGAAGGCGAAGAGGAAATTGGGAGCAGTCATGTGGTTCAATATACACAAGCACATCAGGCCGACCTGCAAGCTGATGCCGTCCTGTGGGAAGGGGGCGCAAAGAATGAAGCGGAAAAACTAGCAATTGTCGGGGGCTTGCAGGGGATCTCATGCCTTGAGCTAACAGCAGTTTCAGCAGATGTAGACCTCCACTCCTCAAAGGCATCTTATGCGGAGTCAGCCCCATGGCGACTGGTCAAAGCCCTCAATTTACTTCGGGATGATCAGACTAGCAGGATTTTAATTCCTGGGATTTATGATGACGTGCGGCCCTTGACACCTGCAGAACAGCAGCAAGTAGCCACGCTAGATTTTGATGCAGCAAAAGTTATTGCCAGCGAAGGATTGAAGCGGCCGTTGCTGACAGATACACCTCGAACCGATCTAACTAACCAGCCGACAATCACTATCAATGGGATTACAGCCGGCTACCAGGAAGAGGGAGTCAAGACCGTTCTACCGCGGTTAGCAACCGCTAAACTCGACTTCCGGTTAGCGCCAGATCAAGATCCACAGCGAATTCCAAACCTGGTTCGGGCTTATCTTGATCAAAATGGGTTCACTGATATTAAAGTAGAGTACATTGTTGGGCAAAAAGGCTACCGCAGTGATGTGAACCATCCTTTTGTTGGGCTAGTTTGTGATACTGCCCGTGAAGTCTATGGTCCAGATGGTTATCAGTATGTTCTTAACAGTTTTGGCGCTGGACCAGCTTATGCGTTTGGGGATTTGTTACAACTTCCTGTGTTAGGGATTGGAATCGGTTATGCAGGCTCAAATGTTCATGGTGCCAATGAAAATGTGCGCTTAACTGACGCGTTACAAGCAGTAGAACACTTAGAATTGGTAGCGCAGAAATTTGCTCAACAATAAAACCAGCGAATAGCTAAAAAATCTGCTATGGGAAATTTTCCATAGCAGATTTTTTACTTGTTATTATTGTTTGTAGTGCTTTGGTCAATATGACACGACGCAAGAAAAAATATGCGCCAGAAGACAAAGGGCATTAGTATGCTTGGTGTTATTCATTTACCGACACATAATTTACTATATACCGTATCCTCGAAATTAAAAGAAGACTTTACTGCAGATAGCAACGAAAGCGAGGAGGATGAATGAGCCGATAGAAGCTGCTACCAAGGCGTTGCGTCCCCGGTGAAGTAACACCCGGAAGTTAACGCTCATCCCCAAAGCGGCCATTGCCATTCCCAAGATCAGGTAAGCTAGTTTGACCAAGTTGGCTAAAACAATAGGTCCTAAAGGCAAGAATGTACCGATGACACTAGCAAGAATAAACCCGGCCATAAACCAAGGGACAGGAACTTTTCCTTTAGCTTGCCCAACAGCACGTTCCTTCTTTTGGTACCACAAACCAACAATGACAGCGATGGGGGCAAGTAACAACACACGGGAGAGTTTGGTAATGATGGCAGTGTCTAAACTAACTGGACCGCCAGCACTTCCGGCTGCCACGGCATGGGCAATTTCATGGAGACTTCCCCCTGTCATTACTCCGAACTGCAGAGCTGACATATGGAGGAGGGGTTTGAGGCCGATTTCGATTAAGGTGAAAAGAGTTCCTAAAATGGCCACAATTGCGACCGCTACAACTTCGTTTTCGCGGTGAGTTTCGTTATCGTCAGCGCCGAGCTGGGAGGAGATCCCCATCACCGCAGCTGCACCGCAAATCCCGGTTCCACTAGCAGTTAAAATTGCAAGGTGACGGTCAACCCCAAACTTACGGGCGAGTTGGTAAACCATGACGATTGTCCCCGTGACGATCACCGCAGCCAAAACAATACTTTTAACACCTGCTTGTGCGAGCGCAATAAGATTGAGTTTGAAACCTAAAAGGATGATCCCCAAGCGTAAGAACTTATTGGAAATCAATCCGATCCCGGGGCGGGAGTATGTAACTGCGGGTTGAAAAACCTGGCAGATCATTCCTAAAATAAGAGCTAAAACAAGGGCCCCGATTACTTTAAGGTAAGGAAAGCCCGCTAACCATGACCCCAGCAGTGAGCATAATAAAGTCATAAGAAAAGCACTACCGAAGCGCTTAGAAAAGATAATTTGACGCATAATATATCTCCTTCTCTGTATTTGCTTTACTAAGGGTAGCATGGAATATAGTATAATTAAAAATACATAATTGTTTGTAATATATAAGTATTACTTATGAAAGGGGTAAAAATGACACACTTGTTTGACCACCGTTTGGAAACTTTGGTGATGGTTGCGACTACTGGGTCATTTACGGCCGCTGCGCAGGCGTTATATATCAGTCAACCCGCTGTTTCGCAACAGATTAGGTCATTAGAGATGGACTTACGTTTAGACTTGGTTGTTCGACAGGGGAAGAATGTCCAGTTGACACCAGCGGCCCGAGAGTTAGTAGCTTATCTCCGCCATCAACAGGTTCACCATGAGCAGTTATTGACTAAACTGCGCCAAGAAGAGCGTGGTCCATTACGGTTAGGAGCAACGTTATCGCTCAGCCAGCTTTTGTTGCCTCCACTATTGCACCGGGCTCTTAAAGATGGGTGGCAGGTCAATAGCCAAGTTGCGAACACGGGGCAATTGCTAACGCTGATCGAGAAGGGATCATTAGATGTGGCGTTGATTGAAGGGAATTTTAATAAAAAAGACTTCGGTACAATTGAACTGGGAACAGTCCCGTTTGTTCCCGTGGGTGGGACCGATCTTCCGACGACGATGACTTGGGAAGAAGTCTTCCGCCAGCCCTTATTAGTTCGTGAAGAAGGGTCTGGGACACGGGCGATTTTGACTGCTTGGTTGGCAAGTCATAACTATTCGTTGGCGGACTTTGAGCAAGTAATAACATTAAATAATCCGACAACGATTATCAATTTACTTAAAGAAGGTAGTGGGGTCAGTTTTATGTACCGTGATCTGGTAGCAGACGATATTGCTCAGTGCCGGTTGCAAGGCTTGAACCTGCCACGGTTTGCAGTGGCCCACCCGCTCAATTTGGTGTACTTAAAAGGAAGTATTCGGATAAAAGACTACCAACGAATAGCCCAAATATTGCAACAAGCATTAGGCAAGCAAGGCCAAAATTAAAAGCAGGCAAAGAGAAGAAAACTTCTTTTCGCCTGCTATTTTTTTGCAATAATTATTATTGGTTAAAGTGACCGGGTGAAGTTGGCCCAGATGCCCCAGATGATAAAGCCGAAGAAAGCAACGATACCAACTACGGCAATACTTAGAGCAAAAAAGAACTTGAAAAAGATCAGTAAAATGAGGAACCCAAAAAAGCTCCCGAACAAGCCAAAAACACCGCGGAAGAAAAAGCGAAGCACCGAAAAGATGCTCCCAAGAAACAGCATCAAAATAACAATCGCCAGTAATGCGCCCATAGTAGCATCCCTCCTTGATTTACTAAACTAAGTATAGCAGATTGTTCTACCATTAACGGGCAAGCCGTGTAAGTTTAATATTAAATTAAATAAAAAAGACGAGGTAAAAACCTCGTCTCAGTAAATCTCTGATGGACAGTCAGGGGATCGAACCCTGGACCCACGGATTAAGAGTCCGTTGCTCTGCCAGCTGAGCTAACTGTCCATGTCTTAACAACAGATATTATGATAGCAAGTATCTATTGATAATGCAAGACTTTTTTGGATAAAAATTATATTTCTTCATGGGTGAATTTGAATAGGACAACTGCGATCCAAGAAGCAATGAATGAAGATAATCCGGCAACGAGTAACACGTTGGCGCTCACTGCAGTCAAACTAGAAACATTTTTGATGATTTTGAGCGTTCGGAGGAGATTTTCGAAGACAATTTGGTAGATCGTTGCATAAATTAAACTCCATTGGATGTAGTATTCGATGATAGTGAGTGTAGTCACTGATAAGGGACGGATCCGGTTGAGCAGGCGTAACACTAGGTATAAGAAGACGCCCGCAATAATGATCACGAGACCATAGAGTAAGAAAAGTGATCCCATATGCAAATGAGGGAACGATGAACTGAACATATAAGCAAGAACGATGGCAGTGACAATGAAAATGGTGCTCAAAATGATCATCGTGGTGAGTAGGAACAGAGCGTGGAGAAAGGCAAACTGTTCCCGCTTACGTCGTTGTACAACAATACCGATGATGACCATCACGATCAATAATCCCCAGGCAACTGTCATGAGAAACCCTCCTTAATAGCAAAAAACAGGCCTGAGATTCCTCACGCCTGTTACAAGTATGGACAGTCAGGGGATCGAACCCTGGACCCACGGATTAAGAGTCCGTTGCTCTGCCAGCTGAGCTAACTGTCCATTAGTTAAGTAAATTAACAACAAAAATATAATAGCAAAAAACCTGCGCAATGACAAGATTTTTTTGACTTGTTGTGTCGTGATCACTTCATGGCTGAAGCGAATCAACGAATATTACTTTAACAAATAATTTAGATGAGCGCAAGCAAAAAATTGCTAACTGTAAATAATAGACGTTTTTTTACAATTTGCCGGGGTAAAGCAATAGGTGAAAATACAGCCGTTTATGAAAAAGAGATTTTACTAGCCAAATAAAATGAGAGCAGGATGCTACGATGGGCATCCTGCTCTTTTTGGATACAAAAAAGCGACCGGGTAAGGGTCGCTCGTACTTAGTTGTTGTATATCTCTGGTTAACTATGGTCGTTGTTGTCAAAATGACATCTTATTCTCACAACCCAGACTTTATCGACTCGAACATGTCAGCATGTCGGTTCAAGCCATAGTTGGTCTGGATACCGCACATGGTGGGTTAAGCCTGTGGGGAGAAACAAAACAACATTTGCCTGCTGGTAGACAAGGGAAAATGCAGGAAACAATAACCAAGCTTACCTGATAAATGGTAAGTAATCCCAGAGTCGTTTTTCATTATAACATGATTGCAAAGCGGAAGGAAAAGCTTTTTGTTCGTGGTACCGCATCCATCTGCTCAACCACAAGGGACACTAAAACAAAGTGTCCCTTGTCCTTAATCGTAAATGTCCTTTATTGTCCGTTGCTGACCTTTGCAACGGACATTTATCGGTAATTTAAGCGCTTTCATTGAAGATAGAATTAAGACTGTCAGGAGGGGGAAAACGATGCCGAAGGATATTGATCAACAAATTATTGATTATTTATTAACTCACACCGAGTTCACCACTTCTGATGAGCTATCAAGTGAACTGGGTGTATCGTCCAAAACGATTACCCGGCATGTCGGTAGTATCAATAAAAAGTTTTCTAAGCAAATTATCAATGCTAAAAGAGGCCAAGGATACAAACTCGACTATGCCACATATCTGGATGTTGCGAATGAAAATTCGCAAACCAATTCTTCAGTCAAGCTCCGACGTGAGTATATTGTTACCAAGTTACTATTTGCCGCTCCAAATGCGGTGATGATTTATGACTTGGTGAACAAACTCTACATCAGCGAGTCGGTATTGCAGACAGATGTCAAAGAGATTGGTCAACGCCTAGAGAAGTGGGACCTCAAGCTGGTACGCAAGCAACGGTCCTTACGGGTGGTTGGAAGTGAGAAGGCAGTGCGTGATGCTCTGATCGAAGTCGTATTCCATTTGAGTAATGCGACTGACATTGATGCTGTTGCTAACGGGATCAGTAAGGTTAATATCTCCTCTGACTACAAGCACGCATTCTTTGCTAAGGTACGTGAAATCTTGGCTGAAAATGATGGCTGGGATCCAAACACCCTCTTCCCAGAAGCAATCGAAGCTGGTAAGAAGGTTGTTCACCACAAGAACGAATTATTCAATG
Source organism: Ligilactobacillus saerimneri (assembly GCF_036689625.1). Taxonomy (NCBI): domain Bacteria; kingdom Bacillati; phylum Bacillota; class Bacilli; order Lactobacillales; family Lactobacillaceae; genus Ligilactobacillus; species Ligilactobacillus saerimneri. Next base: position 1,491,090 of record NZ_CP144759.1, on the reverse strand, counting down.
CTGTTGGTAAGGCTGCCCTCTACGAAGGCATCGACCCATGGCGTGCAGAATTCATCTAAACTTAAACGTTACGCCTAAGTAACTACCTCTAATTTAAAAAGGCTGGGGCTTGAACACGAAAATGTTCAGGCTCCAGCCTTTTTTGTGATGCTTGCACATCACTGCGACTTTATGCACTAGGGCACGGGATCTAACCGAGGATGTTCGTATTTCTATTCCTTAACGTGTTCACCAGCTCAAAAGCCTATGGATAACAACACCCCAGTGGATGACTTCATCATCTCACCGGGATGTCCTCCTACGCCTTTTACCCGAGCTGGTTCACACTTCTATTAACGTGCTTCGTCGTGCAGAAAGCTATATCTAACTACGGGTGCCTTTGATGATGCTCATCATTCGTTACCCTAGGTTAGATCACGCTTTCTAACCGCACCACTCAGCACTTCTATTCCTTAACGTGCTCACATCCTCAGATCCCTATCCCTAACTTTGATCTCTTGCAATGTTTGACATTGCTACGAGTTCATACGCTAGTGTACGGGATCTAACCGAGGATGTTCACACCTCTATTCCTTAACGTGTTCACCAGCTCAAAAGCCTATGGATAACAACACCCCAATGGATGACTTCATCATCTCATCGGGGTGTCCGTTATCCTACGCCTTTTACCCGAGCTGGTTCACACTTCTATTTTGTCATCTTAAACTTCAAAAACAAATCATTATATGTTTGGTTAACCTTGCGAGGCAAGTCCTTATATACTTCCAAATGCTCCATCGTCCGTTCATCCGGATAAAAGGCCTTATTATTAATTATCTCAGGATCCAAATACTTCTTAGCCCGCCGGTTCGGGGTGGCATAACCAACATAGTCGGCATTTTGTGCCGCATGCTTAGGTTCAAGCATAAAATTGATAAAAGCATAAGCAGCCTTGGTATTTTTGGCTGTTTTAGGAATAACAAAGTTGTCATACCAGATATTACTTCCCTCACTAGGAACGACATAATGGAGGTGCGAGTTGACAGCCATCATCTCTGCTGCATCACCTGAATAAGTAACACCTAAAGCTGCTTCGTTTCGTTCAAGATAGAGTTTCATTTCGTCACCAACCACTGCCCGAGTGTTGGGCATTAGGTGGGTGAGCTTTTGTTCAGCTGCTACCAAAGTTGCGGTATCAGTAGTATTAACCGAGTGTCCCTGGGTGATCAGCGCGATCCCCATCATGTCACGGGCACTGTCGAGAAGCATTTCTTGTTTGTGAAAACGGGGTTCCCATAACTGGTTCCAGTGCTGGGGGGGATTTTTGACCAGGCGATCATTGTAAATAATGCCCAGGGTCCCCCAGAAGTAAGGAACAGAGTATTTATTATGGGGATCAAAGCTTTGATTGAGTAACCGGGGATCGATATTTTGCAGGTTGGGCAATTGTTGGTGATCCAAGGGTCTAATCAGGTGGGCTTTGGCCATCCTGGTAACGGTGTATTCACTAGGGACTGCGAGGTCATACCGAGTCCCTCCTTGCTGGATTTTGGTCAACATCGCCTCGTTAGAATCAAAGGTTTCATAGTCGACATGATAACCAGTTTGTTTTTCAAACTTAGTGATCAAAGCAGGATCGATATAATCCCCCCAGTTATAGATGACCAATGTTTTAGTAGGTGATGAAGCCTGCCGACTAGTAGTAAGTTGCCGGTTCCATAATGTCAAACCGCCGATAACAGCGAGCAGGAAGATCACGGCTGATAAGAGTTTCTTCATTGGGTGAGCCTCCTTTTAGCACCTTTCTTAGTAGAAAAGCGGTAGTAAGTATAGACTAAGATCAGTGATACAAGGAACATTATTGTGGATAAGGCATTGATTTCAAGATCAATCCCTTGGCGCGCCCGGGAGTAAATTTCAACTGATAAAGTTGAGAAACCATTCCCGGTAACGAAAAAGGTTACAGCAAAATCATCTAATGAATAAGTCAAGGCCATGAAGAAGCCAGCCATGATCCCATCCATGATCCCCGGAATAGTTACCTGGGAGAAAGCTTGCCACCTAGTAGCTCCCAGGTCATAAGCTGCATCTTTGAGTGATTTGGGCAATTCTTTAACCCGTGGCAGGACCATGAGGACTACGATCGGAATGGAAAAAGCCACATGGCTAAACAATACGGACCAAAAACCCAATTTAAAGCCGAGGAAAGTGAAGAAAATCAAGAAGCTTGCTCCGATGATAACATCCGGTGAAACGAGGAGGATGTTATTTAAAATTAGGATATTACGCCGCCACAAGCGGTTATGCATTCCATTGATCATGAGGGCTCCTGCGGTCCCCACTACGGTAGCTAAAAGGGCGGAGAGGAGGGCCAAGACTAAAGTATTAAGAACAATGCTAATCATGCGGGTGTCCTGAAAGAGGGCCTGATAATGGACCCATGAAAAGTGATGAAAACCGTCCATGCGCTCACCAGAACTAAATGAATAGTAGATCAAGTAAAAAATGGGCAAGTACATGACTACAAGGACCAGTGCGAGATAAATTCTACCAATAGAAAAACGTTTTTGAGGCAACTCAGGCACCTCCTTTTTTATTGTTATCGTCTGTTAGTACCATGACTATCAGCATTGCCAGGACTAAAACCACTCCGATGGTCGACCCCATACCCCAGTTCTGGGTAGTCAAGAAGTGCTCTTCGATTGCTGTACCTAGGGTAATGACCCGGTTCCCCCCAATCAGACGGGTAATCATGAAGAGGGATAGCGATGGGATGAAAACCGCTTGGATCCCAGCAGCAACCCCACTTTTACTCAGGGGGAAAATCACCTTGGTAAAGGTTTGCCACCGGCTGGCTCCCAGGTCGAGGCTGGCATTGATTAGCGAAGTAGGAATCGCTGTGATTGCATTAAAAATTGGGAGCACCATAAATGGTAGTTCAATGTAGGCAGCCACCCAAACAAAGGCTGCGTTAGTAAAGAGCAACTGGTGACTCCCTAACCCAATAAAACGCAGAAAGTTATTAATAGATCCATGTTGCCCCAAAAGCCCGATGAACGCATAGGTCTTTAAGAGGAGGTTGATCCAGGTGGGAAGAATGACTAGCGCTAACCAAAAATCTTTACTACGAAGTTGGGCAATAACATAGGCTACCGGATAGGCAACCACCAGGGTAATGCCAGTGATCACTAGGGCATACCAAACGGAGTTAAAGGTCATTTGGAGGTAGGTTGCTGAATGAATGTAGTCATGGTAGTTCTCCCAGGTCAGATGACCATTGATGTTAAGAAATGATTGATAAAAAATCAAAACCAATGGGGCAGTTACAAACAATGCCAGCCATAAGATATAAGGCAGGGTAAAGACCAGGTGCTTATTCTTGCTCATGAGCGCCTCCTTCTTGGTAAGCAGCTAAACGGGCATCAAAATCAGTTTGGCTTTCATTGAACCGCATGACATGGATATCTTCGGGATCAAAAGTAATCCCAATTTGCTTACCCACAACGGTCTTGTGGATTGAGTTAATCGTCCATTCATGCCCTTCAGTATCACGGACCACGATTTGGTAGTCGACACCACGGAAGAGCTGCGATTCGACCGTTGCTGTGAGCATCCCTTTAGCAACTGAAGTAATATCAAGATCTTCGGGACGTAAAACAACTTCAACTGCTTCGTTAGGTTCAAACCCACCATCAAGGCAAGAGAACTGCCGTCCATCAATTTCAACTACATAATCTTCAACCATTGTGGCGGGGATGATGTTAGACTCACCGATAAAGTCAGCAACGAAGTGGTTCAAAGGTTCATCATAAATATCTACTGGGGTTCCTGACTGTTCGATCAGTCCGTTATTGATAATCATGATATGGTCACTCATAGCTAACGCTTCTTCCTGGTCATGAGTGACAAAGATGAAGGTAATCCCTAAGCGTCGTTGGAGCTGGCGGAGTTCTGTTTGCATTTCTTTGCGCAATTTATGATCTAAAGCAGAGAGTGCTTCATCCAAGAGAAGGATTTTGGGCCGGTTGACGATGGCGCGGGCAATCGCAACCCGTTGCTTCTGTCCTCCTGATAATTCATCCAGCTCGCGGTCAGCAAAGTCAGCTAGGTGAACGAGATTTAAGGCTTCATTCACCCGGGCAGTGATTTCCTGTTTGTTGACCCGTTGCAAGCGCAAGGCAAAGGCAACATTGTCAAACACATCGAGGTGGGGAAACAAAGCATAGTCCTGAAAGACTGTATTTACCTGGCGCTTGTTGGCTGGAACTTGGTTGATGGTTTGGCCATCAAAAGCAATTGTCCCGCCATTAGGAAATTCAAAGCCCGCAATCAAACGTAAAATGGTAGTTTTTCCGGATCCAGAAGGACCCAAAATGGTATAGAACTTGCCCTCCTCGATTTCAAATGAGATGTCTTGCAAGATAACATTGGATCCGAATTGTTTCTTTACTCCGGTAAACTTGAGCATCGCCAATCATATCACTCCCTTGGTATTAAGTATGTGCTTATGGTAATTATCGTTTATTTTTTTATTTAAATATGTTTATGCCCGCCGTTAATAGAAAAATGCTTTGATCGTCTATCAAAGCGAGTTAATTTATTGATGAAAAATTACCGCTGCTAAATCATAGCACTTTGGAGGATATGAAGGAAGAAAAAATTATCGCGGATATGGGAACGGGAAATGGTTTTAAATTAACTTAAAATGAGCCTTTCTTATTGATTTTTAATTTAAATAACGATTATAATAATAAAAAAGACACTTTTTGTCCCGAAGGAGGTCATCTTATGGCATATGTTGATGATGTATACACCCGCTTGGTACAGCAAAATCCTGCCCAGCCAGAATTTCACCAAGCAGTCAAAGAAGTTTTAGAGACGATCCGGCCAGCGGTCGAAGCAAATGAAGCTCGATATCGCCAGTTAGCGCTCTTGGAACGGTTGACGACACCGGACCGGCAACTTTTATTCCGAGTGCCATGGGTGGATGACCAGGGACAAGTTCAAGTAAATAACGGTTATCGGGTAGAATTTAATAATGCGCTTGGCCCCTACAAGGGAGGGTTACGACTGCATCCTACGGTTAACCTGGGAATTCTTAAGTTTTTGGGCTTTGAACAGATTTTCAAAAACGCCCTGACGACATTACCTATTGGTGGGGCTAAGGGGGGCGCTGATTTTGACCCTAAGGGGAAATCAGATCGTGAAATCATGGCTTTTTGTCAGAGCTTTATGACAGAGTTATATAAGTATATTGGGGCAGATATTGATGTTCCAGCCGGTGACATTGGGACCGGTGCCCGCGAAGTAGGATATTTGTTCGGCCAGTACAAACGGTTGACCAACCGCTTTGAAGGGGTATTAACAGGCAAAGGCCTGGCGTGGGGTGGTTCCCTAGTCCGAACTGAAGCTACGGGCTATGGTTTGCTTTATCTTGTAGAAGCCTTATTAGCGAGCCAAGGACAAGATCTCCAAGGTAAGACAGTAACTGTTTCAGGTGCTGGTAACGTCGCAATCTATGCCGTTGAAAAGGCCCAACAGTTGGGAGCCAAGGTCGTTACGGTGTCTGATTCCTCGGGGTGGGTTTATGATCCAGCCGGGATTGATGTAGCTTTACTCAAAGAGGTTAAAGAGCAACGCCGGGAACGGCTGACAGCATATGCTTCAGCGCGAGAAGGTGCCACGTATCATGACGGGCGGGGTGTATGGACAGTAGCGACTGATATTGCTCTACCATGTGCTACGCAAAATGAGTTGGATTTGACGGATGCCCAGGCTTTGGTGGCTAACGGTGTGCAAGTAGTGGCAGAAGGAGCTAATATGCCAACCACCCTGGAAGCGACAACTTATCTCCAAGAACAAGGGGTGGCCTTCTTGCCAGGCAAAGCAGCAAACGCTGGTGGGGTAGCCGTATCGGCACTGGAAATGAGTCAAAATTCAGAGCGTCTATACTGGAGTTTTGCCGAAGTTGATGCGAAGTTACGTCAGATTATGCAGGATATTTTTACTAATATTACAACCACGGCTACTGAATACGGGATGCCGGGTAACTATGTAGCCGGAGCCAATATCGCTAGCTTCTTAAAGGTAGCTGGAGCGATGGAAGCTCAGGGAGTAGTATAAGTTTACAGTGTACTGATGAAAACGGGTGGAAGATAAGTTCTGCCCGTTTGTTAATTTATCCAGAAAGTGGATTAATAAATGTGAAAGCTAACTATTAGTAAGTAAATTACTTTAGTAACAGTTACGGCGAATTGTATAATAATACCGTTAATAATAGTAATTGGGAGGCTTTACAATAACACTAGTCGATGTTAATTCACCGGTAAAACTCAGCAACGGGGTAGAAATTCCTTGTGTAGGCTACGGGACTTTCCGGACAGAACCAGCCACAACAGCCGCTGCGGTCAAGGCTGCCTTGCAAGCAGGGTATCGCCATATTGATACAGCTTCATTGTATAAAAACGAAGCAGGTGTAGGCCAGGCGATCAAAGAATCTGGGGTAGCACGGGAAGACTTATTTGTTACTTCGAAATTATGGACTTCTGACTGGGGCTATGAAAATGTCAAACAAGTATTTCAAGCCAGCTTAGACCGGTTAGGATTGGATTACCTCGACTTGTATCTGATCCACTGGCCAGCCAATGAAAAGCAGTTCGGGACTGATGCAGCTAAGATCAACGCAGAAACATGGCGGGCATTTGAAGAGTTATACCAAGAAGGAAAAGTGCGGGCCATTGGCTTGAGCAACTTTATGCCCCACCATGTTAAAAAGTTACTGGAAACAGCAACAATTAAACCGATGGTTGACCAGATTGAAATCCACCCTGGTTGGACGCACGAAGCAGAGATCAAGGAACTCCAAGCAATGGACATTGTAGTTGAAGCCTGGGGTCCTCTTGGCGGGCAGGGAGCGACTGTTTTAACCAACCCAGTTATGCAAGAAATTGCCGCTACTCATGGTAAGACGACTGCTCAAGTTAGTTTGCGTTGGATCCTCCAACAAGGGGTGGTCCCATTGCCAAAGTCAGTCCATGCAAACCGGATTAAGCAAAATATGGAGATCTTTGATTTTGAACTGACCGATGAAGAAATGGCAAAAATTTTCGCTTTGAAGGACCTAGGTGGGCAGTGCAAGGATCCGGATGAAGTGATTTTTAATTACTAAACAAGACTAAGTAGCTTATGGAGTACAATTGAACGGGAGGCTGGTGAGAAAGAAAGACTTTCTCCCAGCCTTTGCTTTTAGTAGGAAGAAGGAAGTATGATGTATTATCAAGAAATAAATTTACGGACTACTGGGGTAGCGAGGATGAAGGCATACATCCTGGACGAAGAAATTACTCATCGCCACCATATCAAGCGACCCCTGATGGTTATCTGCCCTGGCGGTGGTTATTTGACATTAGCCCACCGCGAGAGTGAACCGGTGGTGGCCCGCTTTTTGGGTGCAGGTTACAATGTTGTCTTGGTTGATTATTCTGTTTATTTTAAACAGCGACCAAATCCCGGTGAACCAGGCGTAGTTAACCAGGACTTTCGGATCGCTGATGCTGTTCAAGACTTAGTTCAAGCGCTAAATATTATCCAAGAAAACAGCGACGCTTGGTTTATTGAAACGAGTAGGATATATTTATTAGGTTTTTCGGCGGGAGCTCACCTGGTAGGAACCGTTGCTGAGAACTATCATGATCCCGAATGGCAAAAAAGATTCGGGGTGCAGTTTACCCAATTAACCTTACAGGGATTGATCTTAGCCTATCCGATGTTGATAGCAACCGAAGTTAACGTCAAAGAAAGGGATGCCTTTCGGGACTTAATGGCACGCGAAGATATCCTACAACTGGATTTAACGCAAAACGTATCTGCCCAGATGCCGCGGACTTTTATCTGGCAGGGCAACGAAGATCAAACGGTTAATCCCCTGACGACAACGCAATTTATTCTCAAACTGCAGCAAGCGGGAGTGCCGTGTGAATATCATTTGTATGAAAAAGGAGGCCATGGGGTAGCGTTGGCAGACCGAACAAGTGCAACGACTCCTGATTATATCGTGCCTAACCTAGCGCAATGGGTCACCGCAGTTCAGGTGTGGCTTGCTCAAGACGATGGTGAGCTTACGCTCTATCCGGACCTCCGTGAATAATATTGATTAATGGAATAAAACTGAAATTAGATGATTTTCAGTTTTATTCTTTTTTTAATTTTATTTTTTTACATAAACATCAAATTAGTGGCAATTTCAGCTGAAATATGTGTTAATTAATAGAACTATGTAACACGAGGAAAATTAGGAAAGGAATGGTTAGATGGAATTGATTATTTCCGGTGGCACGATCATCATCGTGGCAGCCTTAGCCAGCATTATCAATGAGTTCTTACCCCGGGTTTCAGGAAGTTATGTCGCGATTGCCTTTGGGATTGCCATAGGCTTTATCCCGTTTTTGAATGATTTGGTGGTCAACTTCAATACGGAAATATTCATGCTCTTTGTAGTCGCGCCACTGCTATATTTCGAAGGGCAGGCGACGCGGCTGAATCTGATTTGGCGGCAAGTACGAGCGATCATTTCCCTAGCTTTGGTCTTGGCGTTAGCGATTACCATTGCAGCAGGATTCTCGGTCCATTATTTATTGGGATATAGCTTACCTTTGGCCTTTATCATGGCATCCCTAGCTACCCCAACGGATGCAACAGCTACTGAAGCAGTGTCCGACGGCCTGATAGTCCCTGAACGAACGGAACACGCCCTCAAGTTAGAATCAATGTTCAACGATGCTTCCGGAATTGTGCTTTTGAGTGCTACGTCACTATGGTTGACGCGGGGACACTTGGATGTGCAAGGTTCGATCATGTCCTTTATCATCGCAGCTGGGGGCGGGGTAGTTTTTGGCTTCCTTTTTGCCTTTGGAATGATTTCTTTTCGGAAATTATTTACCAAGAATTCGACTTATAATGGTCAAGCAATCCTGTACTTATTGACTCCAATTTTTATCTATTTGACTGCTGAACACTTTCATATGTCAGGGATCATCGCAGTAGTGATGGCTGGACTGGTGCAAAATAGTGAGTCATCGCGTAGTAGCTTCGCCCATGTGAAGCAGTTTCATACCAATTTGGTATTAATGAACTTTACCCAGGCCTTGCTGAATAGCGCGGTGTTTGTGATTTTGGGCTTGATGTTGGTGCGGATCTTTCGGGCTGAACTCGGTTTGGTCAACCTTAGCATCAGTATTGCAACCGGAGCCCTTTTATATGGGATCAATCTTTTAGTACGGTACCTGTACAAGCGGTTCAAACACGTATCCCACCATGAGAGCTTAGTCTTTGCTCTAGGCGGGGTTCGGGGGGCGATCACAATGGCTTTAGTCTTTTCGATAAAAGAAAGTGGTTTGACTAGTACCCAGTTTAACCAGGTACTTTTGGCAGAAATCTTTTTGATCCTGTTAAGTATGATTGTTCCAACAGTCTTGTTTCGGTTTATCTTGCCAGCCGATACACCTCCAACTGAGGCGGCCGCAACGCGGGATCGGATTCGCCTTGAAATGGTACAAGCCGGGCGCGAAGCAGTCAAAAAGATCTACTTGCCACCCCGGGTGCGGCAACGGATAATGTATGATCTAGCGGACCAGGCCAATCGAACTAGCCAACGGGACTTTTGGCAAGAATGGCGTCGAACTAGTGTGTCAGAGTTGACGCAAGGCGAAAAGGAACTGGAACAACGGGCATTGACCTGGGCTTTGATGCAGGAATGGCGGTATATTGATGAGATTTCACAAAAAGAAGAACTAACTGATGATATTTATCGGTTTTATGATGAAATCACACTAGCATTGTCAATGCTGATGGATCCAGATAATAAATTACGCTAGATAAACACAAAAGCAGAGTACCAATTCGAATGGTACTCTGCTTTTTAATGGCTAAAGAAAATATAAGTTAGAAAGTATAAGTTAAGCTTGCTGACTGAATTCTTCAAGCAAGCGGGCGAGATAACCCGAAGCTTGCTGGTAATCAGTTAGGCGGATGTTTTCATTTGGGGCATGAGGAGTGCTGGCAGCGTAATGAACACCGACCCCCATCAGTGGTGCTTGGGTAACTTCAAAGAATGGAAGCATTGGGCCACCACCGGGTTGATTAGGAACTAAGACAACCTGGTCTTGACCATAAACTTCTGCAGCCACGCGTTTGCCAAGCTGAACGAACGGATCTTCTAGGTTAGTCCGGTAAGCATCTTCTCCTAACAGGAAGTGGAGCTTGATATCAGGGAACCCATTTTTTACGAGTTGATCCTGCAGGTAGCCGACAATAGTTTCTGGGTCTTGTCCCGGGACTAAACGGCAGTCAAGCTTAACCATAGCGCGGCGGGGGATGACAGTTTTGACCCCATCACCCTCATAGCCAGCTGAAAGGCCATTAATAGTGATGGTTGGTTCAGTCATTACGGCCGTGAACGGTTTGGCTACCGGAAGCTTACCGTGGCTGACACCAAAGGTATCAACTACTGCTTGAGTATCAAAGTCGGGCTCTTGCTGGGCAACTTGTTCGGCTGCATATGGTGACAATGGTTGAACATTGTCATAGAAATGCTCAGCTTTAATCTTGCGGTCTGGCCCATATAGCGTTGCTAGCCCCTGAACGAGGCGCCAAGCAGCATTGTTCAGATAAGGAGCCAAAGAAGAGTGGGCGTCAGATTGGGCAGTAGTAACTTCAGCTTCAAATGAAGCCACCCCCTTGGTCCCAGCGATAATCTGAAACTTTTCAGCTTCGTTTTTACCGCCACCTTCCCAGATAACCGCGTCACAACTGAGATACTCAGCAGCATCTTGGGCATATTTACCTACATTGGGACTACCAATTTCTTCTTCACCTTCAATGAAGAATTTCAAATTACATGGGAGGCCACCATGTTCTTGAAAATACCGGACTACGGCCAAACGGGACATCAATTCCCCCTTATCATCGCAGACCCCGCGGGCATATAACTTGCCATCACGGACGGTTGGCTCAAATGGATCGGATTCCCATTCATCCAAGGGATCTGGTGGCTGAACATCATAGTGGTTATAGAACAAAATTGTCTTGGCGCTGTTACCAGTGAAGGAGGCAAACACAGCGGGATTTTGGTACTGGTCGAAGACCTTGACCTGGTCAGCCCCCAAGTCCTTGAACCAATCGGTAAGGTAGGCAACAGTTTCTTTAATTCCCCGTCCCTGCGCGGAAACACTAGGAATAGTTAAATATTTAGCACTGGTTTCAAGTTCAGCAGCAACAAACTTTTCAACGTCATTGATATCTACTGTCATAAGAAAAGCCTCTTTTCTAAATTAAAGCATGTTGAGGAAGAAGGATGCGATTAATACGGATGCAATTGAAACAGTTGCAAAACCCCCAACCAGCATTTTAGGAAGCATGTTGTCTAAGAGAAAGGCCCGTTCATCGGCATCGTCAGTTAAACTATTAACCACATCGGTAGTTAAAATGTAGTCAGCGGGGAAGCCACACAGGGCAGTGAGAGCACAGGCGAAAGCCATGGGCCGACTCATGCCAAATGGCTTAGCCAGGATAACTGATGCCAAAAACATCCCGAGTAAGCCTAAAGCGATTAAGATCAATGCTTGGAGGAGGATTTTACCGATTGTAGCTGGTGTTGTTGCATTTAATTCGGCCAAGACGAAAACCAGCAACCCGTACATCAACCAGTTGAAAACTTTGGCTTTATTCAAAGCATCATCAGGTAAGAAGCCGGCAGCATGGGCCACTACCCCGAAGATTAGGCAGAGGACGTTGGCATTGATCACACCATGAAGTAAACTAGAAATCCAAAAACTGAAAACAGCAACCAGGGCTACTTTAGCCATGATGAAAGCAGGTGTATCGTATTCAGCACCGAGGCTGAAGAAGCGTTGGCGGTCGTTGCTGCTAGTAGAACCAGTATCGTTGGCAACCGCTGCTTTCGCTGCTGCCGGATCGTTTTGAAAAACAACCTTCAGGCGTGCACCTTCCTTGCGGAGGCAAGTTGAAATCATAGGAAAACTAATGATATGGTGACAAACAAACATTGTTACTGGGTAAGCAACTAAAGCCACCATTCCCGCTTTTTGGATCCCTTGAGTCATCAAAGCGGCTGCTACCAAGCCCCCGGTGAGGGTTGGAACAGTGGAGACAACAAGGTCACGTCCAAAGAATGCTAGCCCAATTGTCAGGGTGAAGATTAAAGTTCCTAACATCCCTAATACGGCGATACAAACGGCTTTCCATTGTTGAACCAACTTTTTTAAATTCATTAAAGTTCCTAAGTGGACCAATAAGATTCCGATGGCAATGGTAATAAATGCTTTAGAATATGATGCTTGGGCAATTAAGTCTTTGGGGAAAACAGTCCAAAAACCGATCAAGAAAATAATCGCAACAACAAAAATTGATGGGATCCAAGAATGAGTTTTTTTAGATACCCATTCACCCAGGAACATGGCGACCATGATGGTCAAAAAACAAAGTAGATTTTCCATAAGCAGTTCCTCTCTTTAAAAATTTAAAACATTCGTTGTCCTTTTTTGTAAACTTGCTTGTCCTTTTGTTGGACGGCTTTGACGTCAGCTAATGGATCGGCATCTAGAACTAAGAAATCAGCAAATTTCCCTGGTTCGAGTGTGCCGTAATCAGCCTCAATGCCGAGTAGTTCGGATGAGAACTTTCCGGCCGCTTGGAGGGCTTGGAAATTAGTAGCACCGTTTTCTACTAGTAGCTGTAATTCATAGGGAGCTTCTTCAAAGCGGTTAAAAGGCGTTCCAGCATCAGTCCCAAAGGCGATTTTGACCCCGGCTCGAATGGCTTTGCCGATGTTTTCGAAGTAATCGTTAATAAAGGCTTTAGCCTTGTCCAACATGTATTGAGGTAACTTACCTTCGCCATATTCAGGAATAGTCCAAGCAGCAATTAATGTGGTTACCAGAAAAGTACCTTGTTCTTTCATAGCGGCAATGTCCTCATCACTCAGGTAAGAACCATGTTCGATTGAATCAACCCCAGCGAGGATAGCGTTGTGAATACCAGCTCGGCCTTCAGCGTGGGCAGCCACAGTCATATGCTTAGAATGGGCTTCGGCAACAGCCATCTTCAGTTCTTCCAGTGAGAGTTCGGTGTCATCAACTTGGTCAGTAGCTGACATGATTCCGCCCGTAGCCATAACTTTGATGTTTTGAGTACCGAGCTTGAATGCTTGGCGGACGGCCTTGCGGACTTCGTCAGGTGAATCGGTTAAGTAGCCCCAGGTAGTGCAACCGTCGTGTCCTTCAGTAAAATCACCGTGACCACCAGTCATTGAAAGAGGACGCCCGGAAGGCATAATTTCTGGCATTTTGAAATCAAAAACCCGCCCTTCGCGATAAAAGTTTGCCAATTGGATATCGACATTAAATGCGCAGCCACAGTCGCGGACATAAGTTTGCCCGCTCTTAAGGAGTAATTCGAGATTATGTAGTGCTTGCACGGTTGCTTCAGCTTCAGTTAAGTATTCTGTTTTATTAGTGATGGGATTCATCATAATGTGCGTATGGGCATTAATCAGACCAGGCATTACAAACTTGCCTTGAAGATCGGTACGATCGGTGACATCTGGATATTTTCCCGTCCCTTGGTTGCTAATCCGGCCAGCTTCGTCGACCACAAACCAAGCGTTTTCAGTTAAAGTAGCGGTTGTTCCGTCAAACATATTGCAATTAAAAAATAGTTTATCCATAGGCACATCTCCTTTTTAACCTGCAACTCATTATCAACTAATTACAAATTAATCATTTTTTAATAAAATGGTTAATAATTTAGCACTATTGAAAATATTTGCAACCCCTGAAAACGCATTAATTTAAAAGTTAGGACATGTAGTATATAAATAGGTGAAATTTTGTTTGCCAGAAATAGAGTTGCATTCGATAGTTAAAATGGGCTGTTATTTCTCAAAAAATTTAGTATAGTAAACATAACGAAGCATTAGGAGGACTTAACTATGACAGCAAAAGCGCCTGTGACGACAATTGATTGGGAAAATCTAGGCTTTGACTATATGGACTTGCCATATCGGTACCGTGCCTATTGGAAAGACGGTGAATGGTATAAGCAAGGATTAGAAGAAGATGCAAACCTGGTGATCAACGAAGGATCTCCAGCTTTACACTACGGACAACAAGCTTTTGAAGGCTTGAAAGCTTATCGAACTAAGGATAATCATGTGCAGTTATTTCGGCCTGACCGCAATGCCAAGCGCCTTCAGGACAGTTGTGACCGCCTCCTGATGCCTCATGTACCGGTAGAAATGTTTATTGATGCCTGCAAGGAAGTAGTGCAGGCCAATGAAGAATTCGTTCCACCTTATGGAACTGGGGGGACACTGTATTTACGGCCAATGATGATTGGGGTTGGTGAAAATATCGGGGTCCATGCTGCTAAGGAATATATCTTCAGTATCTTTGCGATGCCGGTTGGAAACTACTTCAAGGGTGGTATGGTACCAACTAAGTTCTTGGTTTCAGAATATGACCGAGCTGCTCACCGGGGAACTGGGGCTAGCAAGGTTGGGGGCAACTATGCAGCTAGCCTCTTGCCAGGTAGTAAGGCCCATGCTGCTGGTTTCTCCGACTGCATCTACTTGGATCCGGTTAACCATGAAAAGATTGAAGAAGTCGGTTCCGCAAACTTCTTTGGTATTACCAAGGACGGAAAGTTTGTGACTCCAAAGTCACCATCAATCTTGCCATCAGTGACAAAGTACTCTCTCCTTTACTTGGCGGAACATAATTTTGGGATGGAAGTAGAACAAGGTGACATTTATATCAATGATTTGGATCGTTTTGCTGAAGCAGGTGCTTGCGGAACGGCAGCGGTCATTTCACCAATCGCTGGGTTCCAAGTGGGTGATACTTACCATGAATTTTACTCGGAAACAGAAGTAGGCCCAGTGACGAAGAAGCTTTATGAAGAGTTGACGGGGATCCAGTTTGGTGACCGGCCAGCGCCAGAAGGATGGATTGTGCGGGTGGACTAAAGAAGTGTGAACGAACCCGATTAACTCCCGTGCCCTAGTGCATGAAGTCGCGGTGATGCGCAAGCATCACAAGAGTTTATGACTAGGGATAGGGAGTTGGGTGAGGAGCACGTTAAAGAAATGTGAACCAGCTCGGGTAAAAGGCGTAGGATAACGGACACCCCGGTAAGATGATGGAGTCATCCACTGGGGTGTTGTTATCCATAGGCTTTTGAGCTGGTGAACACGTTAATAGAAGTGCTGAGTAGTGCGGTTAGAAAGCGTGATCTAACCTAGGGTAACGAATGATGAGCATCATCAGAGGCACCCGTAGTTAGATATATCTTTCTGCACTACAAAGCACGACAATAGAAGTGCTGAACATTGCGGTTTACCTCTGCAAGGATAACTCGGTTGATCTGATGTTGCATAAGCAACGCCAGAACTGCCAGCCAGCTACTGCGCAGAAGTATAATCCAATTGATAAGCGAACAAACAACTAGTTACGTAATTCATCTTCAAAAATTAGAGCTATTAAATTCAATGTGGGCTGTGATATAAGTCCTTTGAATAAAAGAACCGCTCGGAATTTCATTTGAAATTCTGAGCGGTTCTTGCTTTATTTTAGAGTTATTATTAGGGACTTATGTCACAGTCCTTTTTTATTAGTGAATGACAAGTTACCAGATGTTTACCCGTTCGCTTGCAGGTAAGTACATTCCGTCACCTGGTTGGACATTGAATGTTTGATAGAAATCATCCAGGTTTTTAACTTGAATATTAGCCCGAAGCTCGTGTGGAGAGTGGACATCGATTGCCAGTAAGAGTTTTTGCCGTTCAAGGGAGGACTTCATGCACCAGATCCGAGCCCAGTTGATGAAGAAGGCCCGCAGGTCAGCAGAGCCGTCTTCTTTAGCAGCTTGCAGAGCACAGCTTAGACCACCAGCATCAGCAATATTTTCTGAGACCACCAATTTACCGTTAACCTTGCCGGCAGGAGTGGTGAGCCCGTCAAACTGCTTAATCATCTTTTCAGCCAGTTCTTGGAAATGTTTGAGGTCTGCATCAGTCCACCAGTTGTTCATGTTCCCGTATTCGTCAAACTTCGCCCCGTTGTTATCAAAGGCATGGGAGATTTCATGGGCGATAACGGCCCCAATTCCCCCATAGTTAGCGCTGGCCGGTTGGTCCAAACTATAAAATGGTGCCTGGAGAATAGCAGCGGGGAAGACGATGATGTTGAACGATGGGTTGTAGTAGGCATTGACCATGTGTGCTGGCATTCCCCACCGGGTCCGATCGACAGGTTTGGTTAAACGTCCGTAGTGGTCTTTGAGGATGATCTTAGTAAACTCGTGATCATTATCCAGAAGCGAAGCAGATTCATCGACACTGAACTTAGTGTAGAGCGGGTCTAGCTCGTCCGGATAACCCACGTTGATTCCCAGAGTATTGAGCTTAACAACGGCTTGTTTACGGGTGGCAGCACTCAGCCAGTCGTTATTTTCTAACCGTTGCTTGTAGACAGCGACCATCTTTTCAACCATGTGGTGGACGTCAGCTTTGGCTTGAGGGCCAAAATATTTGTGGCCATAGTAGAGCCCAACAACTTGGTCAAACTGGTTAGTTGCCAGGTAATAAGCCGCTTTTTGCGGTTTTTTTGCTTCCTTTGATCCTGATAGAGCCCGACCATATTCACCACTGGTAACCCGCATTTCATCAGTTAAGTAAGGTGCCATAGCAATCAGCATCTTGACCACGATCCAACTTTGAATTTGAGCGAAAGTAGCGGGTGTTACTAGTTGGTTTAAGGCAGCATAATAGTTAGGTTCGGTGACGATTACTTGGTCAACCGTGGTTCCAACTAAGCGTTGCGCATAAGCTACTAGATCAATGGCACTGCTGGTTTGTGCAAATTTTGCTGGAGTATATTTGTTATACATCTTAGTATAGTCAGCCCGCTCAGTAGAGTCTTTTTCATGGGGTGCCAGAGCAGCATCAAAAGCCAACGCCCGCTGGAGATGGTCCTCAGCGAAGTCAGCGCTATAACCAGCCAAGGAGAACAACTTGCGAACCATATTTTGATAAATTGCCAGCAATTGGTCTGCCTGATCCTTTTTTTCGTCTGTGTAGTATGTTTTGTCCGGTAAGATCAAGTGAGGAGCTTCGGCATAGAGGGCATAGTGGGCAGTGTCCTTCATATCAGGGTCAACTGACATTGGGAATGGTGTGGGGTAGCCACTCATGGTCAACTCTGGTAAGGCTTCCTGCCAATCTTGGAGGTCTTTAAGGTCCAAAATGCGGTCAAGAAACTTTTGTGCTGGGGCAAAGCCAAGGGCTTCCCGTTCATCAAAGTTGGCTGCTTTACGGTAGTACTTGATGAATTCTTGTAAATAAGGATCATCCGGGATATCTTTGCCATCGAGCATGGCTTGGAAATCGGCCATCAAGGTCTTTTCGATGTTGTCAGCCAAATCAGCAAAGCCCCCAGTAGTTGGCTTGTCTGCTGGAATGACAGCATGTTGGAGCCATTCACCATTAACGGCCTGATAGAGGTCATCTTTGAGCAATGCTTCATTGATTGGATATTGTTTATTTGTCATTCAGGTCATCCTTTCATGCGTAGTCAATGAGTTGTTATTTATATTTTAGCCCAAATATTATTGATTTCACAGAATTAACCCTGAACGCCAAAAGTTTAATTTTTGAAAAATATTGTTTGACTTAGAGTCCGCTCCAAGTAATATGATGAACTTAGAAATTGTAACTGGAGGGAGATAAGATGGCAGATTCGACAATTTCAGCAGTGGCAGAAAAGTTTCACGTGAAACCAGATACCCTGCGTTATTATGAGCGCATTGGCTTGTTGCCACCTGTACCCCGGCAGACTAACGGGAACCGTTATTATCCGCCGAGTATCCAAGAATGGTTAGAAATGGTTTTGTGTTTTCGGGCGTCAGGGATGGCGATTGAACCGCTGATTGAATATTGTAGTTTATTGCAACAGGGCGATGAAACCGCCCCCGCCCGGGAAAAGATTTTGCGGGAGCAGTTAGCAGTGTTATTAACCCAGCGTGAACAATTGGACAAATCGATTCACCGGCTAGAAGGCAAGGTTACCCGCTATGAAAGAGGAGAAGTTAAAGTAGGGGCTGATTGGCTCCACTTTGCAGAAAAAAAGGATGCTAGAAAATGAAGACAGTTGTTTTAGTATTTCACCCAGATTTAAATACATCCCGGGTTAACCGTGCTTTGGCAGCAGGCTTGCCGGCAGAAATCGAGGTGCGGGACATGTACCGGTTGTACTCGGATTTTAAAATTAATGTTGCCCAGGAACAAGCAGTCTTGGCGAATGCAGACCGAATCGTGCTTCAGTTCCCAATGTATTGGTATAGTTCGCCAGCTTTGCTCAAGCAATGGGAAGATGATGTCTTGGAATATGGTTGGGCCTACGGGTCAAAAGGCGATGCACTCCATGGCAAGGAACTGGTAATTGCGGTTTCACCAGGAGCAGATAATTATGACCGGGATAAGTTTGCCAAGTACCATGTCACAGAATTGCTCCGGCCATTCCAGGCAACGAGCCGCCTGATTGGGACGAAGTTTGTTAAACCCTTTATCACAGTGGGAGCTTCGACGATTGGTAAGGAACAACTGGAACAACAAGTCCAGGCCTATGCAACCTACCTAACCCAGGCGACGTTACCAGTGCTGGGCGATTTTGAATAGCAGGTGATTAGTTATGGATTATGTACAATTAGGAAAAACAGACATTATGGTTTCCCCGGTATGTGTGGGGCCATTGACGGCTAATCCGCCTCAGGGAACAATGTTGATTGATGAAAAGAAGTAAAGAAAGGATGGATTGAATATGAAGAAAGCTATTTTTGAAAAAGCGGGAAAAATGAGTGTTGTGGAAGCGCCGATGCCAACTATTGAAAAAGATGATGATGTTATCATCAAGGTCGTTCGGACCTGTGTTTGTGGGTCAGACCTCTGGGCATACTCAGCTGGGGATGCTAAAGAAGCTCACTCAGAAAACACTGGTCACGAAGCCATCGGGATCGTTGAAGAAGTGGGAGCGGCTATTACTACGGTTAAGAAGGGTGACTTTGTGATTGCACCTTTTACCCATGGTTGTGGGCATTGTCCAGCTTGTTTAGCGGGATTTGATGGTGTATGTCAAGACCACAGTGATAACTTTACTAATGGCAATCAAGCTGAGTATATTCGGTTCCAGCATGGACAGTGGGCGCTGGTGAAAGTACCCGGACAGCCGGAAGATTATTCCGAAGGGATGCTCAAGTCTTTGTTAACTTTGGCTGATGTTATGGCAACAGGGTACCACGCTGCTGTCACGGCCCATGTTGGTGCGGGCGATAAAGTGGTCGTTGTTGGCGATGGAGCAGTAGGCCAATGCGCTGTTATTGCTGCTAAGATGCTGGGTGCTTCCCAAATTATCATCATGAGCCGGCACGCAGATCGGCAAAAGATGGCCCTGGATTTTGGGGCTACGGACTTTGTAGCTGAACGGGGCCAAGAAGGCATTCAAAAAGTGGTGGAATTAACGGGTGGTACTGGTGCCGACGCAGTTCTGGAATGTGTTGGGGCCCAGGCTTCAACTGACCAAGCCTTTGGGGTAGTACGCCCTGGTGGGCGAATTGGTCGGGTGGGCTTGCCCCATGGCGAAAAGATGGATCCAGCTGCTACCTTCTATCGGAATATTACTTTGGCTGGTGGCCCAGCCTCAGTGACGACATACGACAAGGAAGTCTTACTTAAGGCTGTGCTGGATGGAGCGATTGAACCGGGGAAGGTCTTTACTCAAGAGTATACTTTAGATGAAATCAATGCTGCTTACCAGGATATGGCTGACCGGAAGACCATCAAGGCTTATGTTAAGGTTAGTGACTAGTAAGAAGTGATTACTAAAACTTATCCCCAAGTGGATAAGTTTTTTAATTAGAAGGGAGAAGTTATGCACAAGCAAAAAGTAACATGGTGGATTCTCGGCGGCCTGCTCGTCCTCTTGTTGGTTACTGGCGGCGGGTTGGGGCTGCGGTCTTACCAAAGAAAAGCTTTGGCCCGCCAATACCGGCAGACGACTACGCCAACCATCTTTTTTCATGGTTATGGTTCGAGCTACCGGGCTGAACGCCAGATGGCAAATTACGCCCGCAAACAGGGCGTGACTAATACTGTTGTGCGGGCGAATGTGGCCCGCAACGGGCGGGTGACCTGGCACGGAACTATTCCTCCAAAAACCCGCAATCCCATCATTCTGGTTAACCTGGATAACAATAAGATGACCGCCACGGAAAGGAAGGATTTTGTCAAAGTTTATGACCAACGCAGTCAGTATGTAAAAGCCGTTGTGGTAACCATGCAAAAAAGATATGGGTTTAAACACATGAATTTGGTGGCACATTCGATGGGTAACCTTTTGGTAGCCAACTATATCAAAAACAACGTGCATAATAAGCACTTACCACAAATTGACCATGTGATTGCAATCGCCGGTCACTTTAACGGCTTTAATGGCGAAGCTGGTGCCAAACAGACAAGCATTGACCCGCAAACGGGAAAACCCGACCGAATGTTACCAGGTTACCGGGCGTTACTGCCACTTCGCCATACTTTCCCCAAAACAACGCAGGTCTTCAATATTTACGGTGACCAGGGAGATGGAAATGACGGGGCGGTACCAGTTGCCTCAGCCCGCTCCTACCGCTACCTGGTAGCTACTAGGGCCCGGTCGTACCAGGAAAATAAAATTACTGGACATGATGCCCAACATAGTCGGTTACATGAAAGCCAGCAAGTGGATCGTTTGTTAGTCAATTTCCTCTGGCGGAAGTGATATGGTAATCTTAGAGCAGTATCTTTGGAAAGGAGAGTTGGCGATGCCAACCAAGATTACTGCCCTGACAAGGGAGCAGCGTTTGAAGATTATGGCAACTCTGACAGCTGATCAGGTGCAGGCACTGGGGGAATTTACCCGATTCACAATCTTATCACGCTTTCACACCCGCCACTATTTGCACAATACTGACTGGGTCTTTCAAGGGGTACAAGTTGATCCGTGGTACCATATGGCACATGCACACCGGGGGACGAATTTGTACTGTGATTGTGGGCGGCGTTTGAAAAATCAATTCATCCTCAAGTCACGCCGAACGGGTCAGGTTTTGATGTTGGGGAGTGCGCATTTTGCCCAACATGCAGCGATCCCCCACCAGGTTGTTCGTGAAATTCAGCAAGGGTTGAACGCGATCAACCTGTATGTTGACCGCGTGTTGGTGGCCTACCAACGCGGACAGCGGTTCCCGCATGCTCTTTATGAACGGGTGGTCCAGCAGCACGGGTTTGCCGGTAGGAAGCAAAGTGTTTTTTACCAGCGGTGCAATCTTTTTGACCAGGTTGATTTGCCATTATTAGCAGACGATGTTGCACGGTTACGTCGCTTGCTACGTCCCGACAAACCACGGCTCTCACCAGCTGAAAAACAGGAACGTTATCAAGCAACGCTAACCAACTGGGAAGAATTAGCCCAATTGGTGCGGGCCTTTCAGTTGCAGTTGAGTCAGTTGAATTTGACGCCACAGGACCGGCACCGGATCATGACCAATGCCCGTAACTATGCGCTCCACCGCCGCCAGAATAAATACTATTGCCTGGATCGGAATGAAGCAGCAACATTAACCCTGACAAAATTACGAGCACAGGTCGAGCTCAAACTGCAAGAAATATCTTTTTATGCCCAAATAACTGTTCAGCATCCTGATCAGCAAGTGGAAAAGTTGCACCAACGGGCGGTGCAAATGTTGAATAAACATGGGCGGAAACTAGTACGTTCACGGCAATTTGGGGTGGCTGAGGCCCAAGCATTATTAGCATAGAATTATTAGATCACCGTTAGTTTTTAAAAATTATAAACTAACGGTGTTTTTTTTATTTTTGCTGGGGCTAAAGTAGCAATTTGATCATTGACGGAGCTGGGATAGGTAAAAGCTGTGGAATATAAATCATTCTATTTCAATCTTTGTTACAATAGTTATAGAAGAAAGATGAAAGGGGTTACGGATGATGGCACATAAACAAAAGTTAATGCTCCTAGGTGGGGTAGCAGTCCTGGCCATGATTTGTGAGTGGGGATTGCACCAAGCCTTGTGGGCCCAAGCAATTAATACGATTGCTGGGGGAATCATTGCACTATCAATGCTGATTGAAATGGTCAAAAAGATGCGCACTGGTGATTACGGAGTGGATTTGTTAGCAGTGACGGCGATTGTCGCAACTTTGGCCGTGGGAGAATACTGGGCGGCAATGGTGATCCTACTGATGCTTATCGGTGGTGATACCCTGGAAGATTATGCTAATGCCCGGGCGCACAGTGAGCTCAAGACGTTACTGGACAATAGTCCGCGGATCGGCCATGTCAGACTTGACGGCGAGTTGGTTGACCAACCCGTAGAAGCGATCCAGGTGGGCCAAGAGGTAGTGGTGCGACCAGGTGAATTAGTCCCGGTTGACGGGATCGTTGTCCAAGGGAACAGTACGGTGAATGAATCTTCCTTAACGGGGGAATCAAAGCCCCTGGATAAAGGACCTGGAGACGAGCTGCTTTCGGGTTCGTTGAATGGGGATGTGTCCTTGACGATGCGGGTTGAGCGGACAGCCCAGGATAGTCAATACCAGCAATTGGTGGAATTGATTCGGCAAGCGGACCAAACACCAGCTGACTTTGTCCGCTTGGCGGACCGTTACGCTTTACCGTTTACCATCGTTGCATATATTATTGCCGGGATTGCTTGGTGGGTAGCCCAAGATCCGGTACGGTTTGCGCAAGTTTTAGTGGTGGCGTCACCGTGTCCCTTGATCTTAGCAGCCCCAGTTGCCTTTGTTTCGGGGATGAGTCGGTCTTCCCATGCAGGGGTTGTAGTTAAGACGGGGGCAGTGATTGAAAAAATGGCGACCGCTCAAACGGCGGCCTTCGACAAGACAGGAACTTTAACACGGGGAAACTTGGCAGTAAGTCAAGTTGTTCCTGTATCGGGGCGCGATCCTCACGAATTGTTGGCTTTAGTTGCTAGCGCTGAGCAGACTTCGGGTCACGTCCTAGCTCAGTCTATTGTTAGCCGGGCCAAGGAAGAGGGCTTGACGTTGACCGATCCGACTACGATGAATGAAGTGACCGCTAAGGGGATTATTGCGACCGTGGCGGGCCACGAGGTAAAGGTCGGAAAGCATGCCTTCATTGTGGAGGAACTTGACGCAAGCCAGATCCTCCAAGTGCCTATTACAGCAGTATACGTAGCAGTTGATGGTGCATATTGGGGCCGGATTGAATTAGAGGATCAGCTCCGACCAGAAGCAGGCGAAACGTTGAACCGCCTTCGTAAAGCCGGAGTTAGTCACCAAATGATCGTGACGGGCGACCAGCAAAAGATCGCAGATCAGATCGCCCAGGCAGTCGGAATTGATGAAGTATATGGTGACTTATTGCCCAAAGATAAGGTAAGCCACCTCAACGACTTACGCCCAGACCAGCGACCGAGCATTATGGTGGGGGATGGGGTCAATGACGCCCCAGTCCTCAAAGTGGCTGATGTTGGGATCGCGATGGGGGCACACGGGTCGACGGCAGCCAGTGAGTCAGCGGATGTGGTGATCCTGACAGATAACCTGCAGAAGGTGGCTGAAGCGGTGGAAATTGCCCAAGATACATTACGGATCGCTAAGCAAGCTGTGTGGATTGGGATTGCTGTTTGTACCGCGTTGATGTTGATTTGTTCAACCGGCTGGGTCCCAACAATTATCGGCGCGATGCTCCAGGAAGTGGTAGATACGGTATGTATCCTCTGGGGCTTGCGGGCTAAGAGTGCTCACGGTAGAAATTAATAGCAAGCTAAGGATAGTCCTACGTGAAAGCGTGGGGCTATTTTGTCGAGAAATATAGTGGTTATCAATATTCACAGTTAACCGTCAGATTTAGGGAAAACAATAATTATTTCCTAAACCTGACGGTTATTTGTTTGATGAATAAAAAATGTTTTATCATATAGTTAGTAAGCGTTATCGAAAGGAACAGATATTATGGCACAATGGTTGGATTGGGCGATTGAGTTACAGAGTTTGGCCCAAGCAGGTTTACACTATGGACATGATGTATATGACAAGGAACGTTACCAGCGTATTCGGGAGATTGCAGCTGAGATCATGGCGGTCCATGCCGATATACCAGTTGAACGGGTCCAAGATTTATTTTGTAATGAAAAAGGATATCAAACACCTAAACTTGATTGTCGGGCAGCGATCTTTCAGGACGACAAGATTCTGCTGGTGCAAGAGAGCAACGGTCAGTGGGCGCTGCCAGGCGGTTGGGTAGAGGTGAACCTCTCGGTTAAGAATAATACGATTAAGGAAGTCAAAGAAGAAACAGGGTTGGACGCTATTCCGCAACGCCTGATTGCTTTGCATGATCGGAATCTCCACAATGAACCCCCATATGCGTATGGAATTTGTAAAGTTTTCAGCTTATGCAAGGTAACCGGGGGAGAATTTCACGAAAATTCAGAAACTTTAGGCTATGAATATTTTGCCCAAGATGAATTACCACCTTTGATGGCAGACAAAACGACGGTTGAACAGGTGCAGATGTGTTTTGAGGCCTACAAAGATCCTCAATGGCAACCTGTGTTTGATTGAAAAAATATATTTGTGGATATTAAGTATACTTATCAATGATATTTACACACACTGGATTGGTTTGAAAAAATCAATCCAGTTTTTTTGGAGGCATGATGTAGGAAAAATCCTGATATAGCAAGGTTTTAAGGAGTTAGGGACTAATATAGTTCAAGTATTAAGGTAATAGTTAAGGGGTATACTTATTAAATAATATAAGGAGTTGGCATTAATTTATGATAACGCTTTCCTTACAATAAGAATCGTAAAGAGTAGGAGTTGATATCATGGCGCCAAGAAATTCCACTAATCTATGTCCTGACACACGACTCAGTCGCGGTTGGTGAAGATGGGCCAACTCACGAACCAATCGAACAACTCGCCGGTTTGCGGGCCATCCCCGATGTGCAGGTATTGCGACCAGCTGACGGGAATGAAACGTCCGCAGCTTGGGCAACTGCCCTCCAAACTACTGACAAGCCAACGCTGCTTGTCTTGAGCCGGCAGAACCTCGCAACCCTTCCGGTTGATCAAGCAACAGTCTTTGCGGGAGTTGACAAAGGGGGTTACGTCGTAGCACCAGCCACTAAGGCAGTGCCAGATGGAATTTTGATTGCTACTAGTTCAGAAGTCAACCTGGCATTGGCAGCTCAAAGTGAACTCCGTGACCACGGTCAAGATGTGAGCGTTGTTTCCTTGCCAAGCTGGGAACGCTTTGCTCAACAAGATCCTGCTTACCAAGAAGCGGTCTTGCCAGCTGCGGTCACTAAACGGGTGACAATTGAAGCGGCTGCAACTTTTGGCTGGGCTAAGTTTGCTAGCAGCCATGGTGCTTCCATCGGGATCGACCACTTTGGTGCTTCTGCTCCTGGCGATTTGGTATTAGATCAGCTGGGTATGAATGTTGCCAATGTAGTTGACACTTTCATGAACTTATAAAATACGGCTTAAACTATCTTTCTTATCCGAATATATGCTTAAAAAAGAAAGATAGGTTGAAAAGCAAATAGCGGTGATAGAATGTAATTTCACATTCTGTCGCCGCTATTTTTAATGCTTATTTTGATGACGATGCAAGATCCCAGTGATGACATCTTGTAAAGTAGTTGCCTGTAATTGTGCTTCGGCTGCTACTTGAACCTGAGCATAAACTTCATTAAGAGTATCTTGGATATTGGCTCCCACCAGACAGTTAGGGTTAGTTTTCGGATCAATATGGAGTAAATCATGGTTCATATTGAGAGCATGATAAACATCCAACAAAGTGATGTTAGCAGGATCTTTGGCTAAGGTAGCATTGGGTGCCCCCTGTTGACTTTGGATCAAACCAGCCCGGCGCAGATCCGACATAAGACTCCGAACTACGCTGGGATTGGCCTCAATGCTAGCAGCAATTTGTTTACTTGACCGGTCACCATCTTTAAAGATGTCCAGATAGGCCAAGATATGGATTGCATCGCTTAGTTTATGAGAAAATTTCATCGGCATTCATCCTTCGCGTTAATTGTCATGGTGTAAGGATACCATATTTAGCAGAAAGGAACGATCAACTTGCTTATTTTTGTTCAACAAGCCGTGTGACAACCGTAGTCAATGGGGTCAAGTCACCGTCCAACAAATTCATCAAATCAGCGCTGGCATGGCGCAGGTCTCCCACGGCTGCGGGTTCTTGGAAAGAGGCAAAGAGGCTTGCTGTATCGTGGTCAAATCCTGCCTGTTCGAGCCCAGCAATGTAGGCTTCCCGTGTTACCAAAGTAGCGGTGTTGGTAATATTTAATGTACTAGCAAGGTCTTGTCCAAGTTGCGCATAAGTCCGAATTGGACCGGCCAATTCATAGCTTGGTTGGGGATCATCCATGGTTAAAACTTTGACAGCAGCCCGGGCGTAGTCTTGTTCAGCCGCCCAGCCCATTGCCTGGTCAGTCCAATAAGCAGCTGGCTGTTGGTGAGCTAGAGCTTGGATAAAGCCTGCTTCGTTTTCTAAATACCAGTTATTACGGACAAAAGAGTGTTTGAGCCCCGCAGCCTGGATTGCTACTTCGGTGGCCCGATGGTCACTGGCCAGAGCACTTTGCGCTTGGTCAGCATGAGGAAAACTAGTATAAACAGTCAGAGCAACGTGGTTAGCTTGCAAAGCAGCAATCACGTTTTGATGCTGGTCGAGCCGGGCAACTGGTCCTCCAGGTTGGGATGAGATAAAGAGAACCCGGTCGACACTATGCAAAGCCTCCGTCATACTAGGGGCGCTGTCATAATCCCCAATTCTAACTTCATTATTAGGGAAT
Source organism: Ligilactobacillus saerimneri (assembly GCF_036689625.1). NCBI lineage: Bacteria > Bacillati > Bacillota > Bacilli > Lactobacillales > Lactobacillaceae > Ligilactobacillus > Ligilactobacillus saerimneri. The sequence continues at coordinate 1,464,120 of NZ_CP144759.1, read as the reverse complement.
AGTTTGGTGGCTTTTTCTTGGTTGCGAGCAATAACGATAACGTTATCAGCCCCTACGGCATGGTTGAGCGCAGCGACTGCATATTGTCCAAAGTGGCCTGTGGCAGCAGTAATAGCATATTTCATAAGTATTATCTCCTTTGTTGTTTTATTATTAACATGCATTAGTATAACTTATGTTATTTTAAAGTCAACAAGTTTGCTTACGATTATTTTAAACTGGGAGAAATTATTATTTTCTTCCCAGCCTTAGTCTTTATTTACTAATATTTTCCATTTACAAGAAGTGACAAAACTTGAACCCTAGCTGATATACACGCTGAGCGTGTGCTATACTGGAAATTATGTACCCTGTGTGTAATGGGGGAGTTAGGATGAATGGAGGAACAAGCATGCGTCAACGAAAAATTAGCCTCTTTTCTGGAGTAATGCTCGCCTTGAGCTCATTGATTGGGTCTGGCTGGCTGTTTGGCTCTGGCGCAGCTGCCCGGGTTGCGGGACCAGCTGCGGTGATCTCATGGATCATCGGGGCGATTATCATGATTATGATTGCTTTTAATTATGTCGAATTGGGGACGATGTTTCCCGAATCCGGGGGGATGAGTCGGTTTGCACAGTACAGCCACGGCCCCTTGTTAGGATTTATCGCTGCCTGGGCTAACTGGGTTTCGTTGGTGACCTTGCTCCCCATTGAAGCCGTGGCGTGTGTCCAGTATATGAGCTCTTGGCCATGGGCTTGGGCTAACTGGACCCGAAAGTTTATGGCAGATGGGACCATCACTACGGAAGGGTTATTAGTTGTCTTTGCAATTATGATTGTTTTTACCCTGATTAATTTTTGGTCAGTCAAACTATTAACGCATTTTACCAGTTTGATTTCAGTTTTTAAAATTCTAATCCCGAGTTTGACGATCTTGATGTTAATCATCGCTGGTTTTCACGGGAGCAACTTTGGACACAACTCTGCGACCTTTATGCCGTATGGAACCCGGGGGATCTTTGAAGCGGTGGCTGTATCCGGGATTATCCTGTCATATGATGCTTTCCAAACAGTAATCAATATGGGCGGTGAGATGGTCAATCCTCAGAAGAACATCTTCCGTGGGGTATGGATCTCATTGTCAATCACGGCAGTGATCTATATCCTTTTGCAGGTGGCATTTATTGGTGCAGTTACTCCGAGTGATCTGGCTCGGGTGGGTTGGCATGGGATCAATTTTGCATCCCCATTTGCTGATTTGGCGATCTTATTAGGGTTGCACTGGCTGTCCTTACTATTGTACGTGGATGCGTTTGTGTCCCCATTCGGAACAGGGGTAACCTTCGTGGCTACTTCATCTAGAACTTTGGCGGCAATGACGCGGAATGGTAATTTGCCAGCATGGTTGGGGCGGATGAACCGCCGTTATATGATTCCACGGCTAGCGATGCTAGCAGACCTGTTTTTAGCGATGGTCTTGGTGTTCTTCTTCCGTGACTGGAGCAAATTGGCAACAGTAGTGTCGATCTCGACTTTCGTTGCTTATGCTACCGGGCCAGTGACAGCAGTAGCTTTACGCAAACTGCGTCCCCACTTTACCCGTCCCTTTAACTCACGTCACCTGGCATGGGTTGCGCCAGTATCCTTTGTTATGACTGGTTTGGTTATTTACTGGGCAATGTGGCCAACTACGGTCGAAGTGATCGGAATTGTGTTGTTAGGTCTACCAATTTACTTCTACTATGACCTGCGTTACAACCATGTACCGTTGCGGCGGCAACTAAAAGGGGCCTTATGGCTCTTGGTTTACTTGGTATTTATCTCTGTGGTTTCGTACCTTGGAAGCACCGGTTTTGGAGGAAGGGACATCCTTAGATATCCTTTTGACTTCATAGTAATTATCGGGGCTTCATTGATCTTCTATTGGTGGGCAGTTCGGTCGCGCGTTGATGGCCCTGACCTGGAAGCCGCGGAAAAGGTTAATGCTAAAGTTAAACGCACTTACGAAGATAAATAAAAAACTAGGCATACTAGTATGACGAGGGGCTACAAGCGACCTGCTTGTAGTCTCTTTTTATTTGATAATGATTGTAAGCGTTTCTAGATATATGCTATTCTGAACTATGAATTAAGAGTAGAGGAGTTTTTGTATGACGTTACCATTTAAAGTTGTTGCCTTTGATATGGACGGCACTTTTTTACAAGATGATAAGAAGTATGATTATCACCGCTTCAACCATGTTTTTCATCGGTTGCAAGACCATGGGGTGCAGGTGGTTGTAGCTAGTGGCAATCCTGCCCAGATTCTCCAACAATACTTTACTGAGTACACGGATCAATTGACGATTTTAGCGGAAAATGGGGCGCAAGCGCTGGAGCGGGGACGACAAGTATTAGCTTCAACGTTAAACCGGAATAAGGTTCATGAAGCAGTAGCCTTCCTCCAACAAGATTTGGGGATTGCGCCTGCCTTATCTGGAAGTAAGCAAGGATATTTCCCGCGCAATACTTCCTCAGAATTCATGGAGCACATGGGTTTTTATTATCCTAAACACGTTATCCGTGACTTATTACCTTTACCAGCAGATGACATTTTCCAAATTTCGATGTTGGTAAAGGATGATGCTGTTCCTGGAATCAAGACCCAACTTGATACGAAATTCCACGGTGAATTGGATATTACTCCTAGTGGGAACGACTCAATTGACATCACCAAACCAGGGATTAACAAGGGCTGGGGGTTGACCCAGTTGTTACAAAGATGGCACCTAACCGCGGATGATTTGATTGCTTTTGGTGATGGGGACAACGACCTGAGTATGTTGCAGCTAGCCAAGTATTCTTATGCCATGCCCAATGGTAATGCTAACGTTAAAGCTACGGCTAATTATTTAGCAGTGGCGGATAACAACAATGGTGGGGTCCTGGCAACCCTAGAAGATTATTTAGACCGAGCAGAAAAATAAACATTGAAAGAGCTATGAGTAGGAAATAACCTTTGTAGCAAGTTACTGAGCTACTAGACTTGTGGTTATTTTTCAGACTATCTAAAAAATAAAGACCGAGGTTGGTGAGAAAACAGTATTTTCTCCCAGCCTCGGTCGATTAATTAATATGTGAAGTGAATGTAAACAGCGGTATTTGTGATATTCATCATTCGTTACCTAGGTTAGGTCGCGTTTTTTAACCGCGATGCTCGGCACTTCTATTGTCGTGCCTCACATTGCAAGCGGCTCGTCTGTAAATGACAACTTCGGCGATGATTTCATCATCCCCATCAGTTGTTCCCTTACAGCACGCCTCTTACCCGCAATGCTCAGCACTTCTATTAACGTGTTCACCAGCTCAAATAACGTGTTCACCAGCTCAAAAGCCTATGGATAACAACACCCCAGTGGATGACTTCATCATCCCACCGGGGTGTCCGTTATCCCACGCCTTTTAACCGAGCTGGTTCACACTTCTTTAAAAACCAGCCGTATCTGGGTCCGTCGCATAACCCACAACCCCATCCAGGGCATCAATGCGCCGCATTTGTTCTGGCGAAAGTTCAAAATCAAAAATCTTAGTATTATCTTCAATATAATTAGGATGGATCGACTTTGGCAACGGCAAGAATCCGTGTTGTAACGACCACCGTAAGCAAACTTGGACCACCGTCTTGCCAGTTTCCTGTGCAATTTCTTGCATGGTTGGTTCTGTAAAAATCTTCCCCGTTCCCAAAGGACTATATGCTTCAAGTAACATGCCATGGTCGCGGCTATAAGCAATCGTTTCCTGATTAAGATCACCCGGGCAGATCCGAATTTGGTTAACCATTGGGGCAACTTTTTGGGTCTGTTCGAGAACTTGGAGGTGGTGCTTACGGAAGTTAGACACCCCAATTGCCTTGAGTTTACCAGCTTGGTAAGCATCTTCTAATGCGTGCCAAGTATCTTGAAGGTGGGCTTCCCAGTTTTCATCCCGAAAGGCAACTGGATTTGGCCAGTGGATCAAGAATAAGTCGAGATAATCAAGCCCTAAGTCAGCAAGACTTTGATCAATTGCCTGGCTAGCTAGGTCATAGCTATGGAAAGAATTGTTAAGCTTGGAAGTAACCCAGAGGTGGCGGCGACTGATCCCACTTTCTTTGATGGCCTGACCAACCTCTTTTTCATTGCCATACATTTCGGCAGTGTCAATGTGCCGGTAACCTGAAACCAAAGCAGACTTCACCACAGATTTGGCGATCTCTGGAGCAGTTTGCCATGTTCCAAACCCAACCACGGGGATCTGGGTACCGTTACTCAGGGAATATGTGTCAATGATGCTACGCATAAATATAACCTCTCTTCATGCCATGATAACTTGCAACAAGTTTCATTCTAATTGTATTCTTAAAAAATAAGAAAGTAAAACTAAAATGTTAGCCTTACCCAAGATCCGGTACTACATTCAGCATGTTACTTTTGTTATAATTAGCATAAATATAGCGCGTTAATCCGCGCCAATTCCATGGAGGTCGATGAAAACGAGATATACAGGTAAAACTATCGCTGAAGCTGTTGCCACTGGGTTGCAGACTCTGAATAAGCAACCTGAACAAGTAGAATATCAAGTCATAGTCACCCCGAAGAAGGGCTTTTTGGGAATTGGACGGCGTGACGCTGTGATCACAATGACTGTTAAAGAGGAACCCGCACCGACGCCGACACAAGCTGCTAAATCAGAAGCAACGCCTGCTCCTGATCCAGCTAAGGTAGCAACGCCTGAAGCTGGTCCGACACAGGCGTCAGTGGAACCGCCGGTTAGTTCTGCACGCCAGCAACGGGACCAAGCCTTTCGCGAGTTAGGCTATTATTTGGCGGATATTACCAAACAAATGGGGATTACAACTACGATCAATGTAACTCCAGGAAGCCATGTGGTGCGGTACGATTTTACCACCCCAACGGAAGGGCTCCTGATTGGCAAGCACGGGAAGGTAATCAATTCGCTCCAACTTTTAGCCCAAGTCTTTTTGGATAAGCACCTGCGTCACCATGTGCGGGTTGAGCTCAACGTGGCTGATTATCGGCAGCGACGGGCAGAAACCCTGGAGCGCTTGGCTAAGCGGGTTGCGCGGAATGCCATCGCTCAGGGAGAGAGCCAATATCTTGATCCGATGCCGTCATTTGAACGTAAAGTTATTCATGGAGCCTTGGCCCACAATGACCACGTCAAAACATACTCTCGGGGTCGCGAACCTTACCGGTCAGTTGTGGTTGAACCGGTTCATCGATAGTCTATATCAGGGACACGCCTTAGATTAGGTCTACTAATCTGGGGCGTATTTTTATGGAGAAATAGTCTGGATAAGGACTTTTTACCAGGAAAATAATGGGTATTTTCGGAAAAAAGAAGGAGTTCATCAGTTGAAAAACCCTGCTTAAAGTCTCTTTTAGCGCTCGAAAAAATGTCCGTATTGCTAATTATATAGGGACAAAAAAGCTTTTAAATCAGCTAAAAAGGACATAAAGACAGCTACTTTTTAGCGAATATCCTGATAATGATAGCGCTATCTGCTTATAACTGTTATTATAGTAAGTATTATGATAAACGATTGACACAAATAGTAACTGGTGTTTGCGCTTTCATAATATTATAATTTAGTTGTAATCATACCAAGATAGGGGATATTTATTATGGCAACATTAGTTGGCGGAATTGAAGCAGGCGGAACAAAGTTTGTCTGTGTAGTCGGGACACCAGATGGTGAAATCAAGGACAGCGTGCGCTTTCCAACCGAAGCACCAGAGCAAACCATGGCCAACGTTTTTAAATTTTTCGATCAATACGACGTTAAAGTGATCGCAATTGGGTCATTCGGGCCAATTGATATTAACGAAGACTCAGCTACATATGGCTACATTACCAGCACGCCAAAGCCAGGTTGGACGAACTTTGATTTCGTCGGTGCGATGGAGAAACAATACCCAGGGGTAAAGATTTTATGGACAACGGACGTTAACATTGCTGGTTACGGTGAATACAAGGCTGGCGCTGCTAAGGGCCACAAGAATGTTTTGTATGTAACTGTTGGGACCGGTGTGGGTGTCGGCTATGTTCAAGATGGCAAATTCTTCCAGGGCTTTAGCCACCCTGAAGGTGGCCACATGCTCCCACGGCGGTATCCAGGCGATGATTTTAAGGGTGTATGTCCATATCATGGATCCTGTATCGAAGGGCTGACAGCTGGTCCAGCAGTGGAAGCCCGGGCTGGGAAGAAGGGTCACCTTTTGGCCGCTGATGACAAAGTTTGGGACTATGAAGCATTTTATTTAGCTCAAGCATGCGCTACTTACACCGTGACCTTCCGACCAGACATTATTGTCTTTGGTGGGGGCGTAATGAAACAAGAACAACTCTTTGACAAGATTCGGAAGCAAACAGCAGAATTGCTCAATGGTTATCTCGATACACCAAACATGGAAGATTACATTGTTCATGTTGGCTTAGGCGATGATGCTGGGATCAAGGGTTGCTTGCTGTGGGCTGGCGACAACTTATAAAAGAAGTAAATACTGCAATTTAAGCGGGAGTTCGTGAACCCCCGCTTTTTGTTATGGCGCTTTTAATTTGCTAGTGAACTGTGTTACATTCTATGTAACGATAAAGAAATGAGGGCAAATCTGTGATTACTGTAAATGATTTGAGTTTAAACTTCTCGGGACGTTTACTCTATGATGATGTTAATTTGAAATTTACCCCCGGTAATTGTTACGGCATTATTGGTGCTAACGGCGCCGGCAAGTCGACTTTCCTCCACCTGTTGGAAGGACAAATCGAGCCGACAACGGGTTCGATTACGATCGGTGCCAACGAACGATTATCTAGTTTGCAACAGGACCACTTTGCTTTTGAAGAATTTCCGGTCTTGGAAACTGTGATTCAAGGGCACAAGAAGCTATACGATATTATGAAGGAAAAAGACGCCTTGTATGCCAAACCAGACTTTTCTGAAGCCGATGGGATCAAGGCAGCAGAACTAGAGGCGGAATTCGCAGAAATGGATGGGTGGAATGCTGAGACCGAAGCGGCTCAGCTGCTGCAATCCTTGGGAATCCCAGAGGGGCAGCATAACTTGCTGATGAGTGAACTGGCTGAAAGTGACAAGGTGAAAGTGCTCTTGGCTCAAGCCCTCTTTGGCTCACCGGACATCCTCTTGCTGGACGAACCAACCAACGGGTTAGATGTGCACACTATTGCCTGGCTTGAAGACTTTCTAGCTGATTACCAAAATATTGTAATCGTGGTTTCCCACGACCGCCACTTTCTCAACCAAGTCTGCACTCACATGTGTGATGTGGACTTTGGAAAGATCAAACTCTATGTCGGAAACTATGACTTCTGGCTGGAATCTAGCCAGTTAGCAGCTAAACTGCAGGCTAATGCGAACGCAAAGAAGGAAGAAAAGATCAAAGAATTGCAGGAGTTTATCGCCCGGTTCTCGGCTAATGCTTCTAAGTCCAAGCAGGCAACTTCACGGAAGAAGCAGTTAGAAAAAATTACCCTTGATGATATCAAGCCGTCTTCGCGGAAGTATCCGTTCATCAAGTTCGACCTGGAACGAGAACTAGGTAACGATTTGGTCAAGGTAGAAAACATCTCCTATACTGTTGACGGCGAACAACTCCTCAACAATGTTAGCTTCATCATCCGGCCTGGGGAAAAGGTTGCTTTCCTTTCCCGTAACGACCGGGCAACAACAGCATTGATGCAGATCATGGCGGGAGAATTGCAACCTGATGCAGGGACGGTAACTTGGGGCCAAACAACGAACCGTAGTTACATGTCTAAAGACCTTAATGCTAGCTTTGAAAATGATGAGCTCAGCATCTTAGACTGGTTGCGTCAATTTGCTTCCAAGGAGCAGGATGATAATACTTTCTTGCGGGGCTTTTTAGGTAAGATGCTATTTTCAGGTGATGATATTACCAAGCAGATCAAAGTCTTGTCTGGGGGCGAGAAGGTGCGGTGTATCCTGGCAAAGATGATGTTAGAGCAACCTAACGTACTCTTGATGGATGATCCGACTAACCACTTAGATTTAGAGTCAATTACAGCGCTGAATGATGCCATGATTGATTTTAGTGGTTCCATCCTGTTTACATCTCATGACCATGAATATATTCAGACAATTGCTAATCATATTATCGAAGTGGGGCCGAATGGTGTGGTTGATCGCTTCGATACAACGTATGATGAGTTCTTGGCTCACCCAACTGTGCAGGAACAAGTAGCCAAGTTATATTAAGAACAGATAATTAATTGTGCGGCTCACTACTAGGATGTGGTGGGCTGTTTTAGTTAGTAAATATTTTGTAACACATAGGTATGAATTTATAATGTTATAATGTTAAAAGCTTTTATTACATTATTTCAGGGAAGGAACGGGTTAGGGATGGGGAAGATTTCTAGAAGAGATCATGGAATTGATTTGCTTGAAACGCTCGCAATATTCTTTGTGTTGGCGTATCATTGTTCATTCTATGATTTTAATTTCATTGGTAATAAGTTGCCCATATATTATTTCCGGTATTTTTTTAGAACAATTTTGTCAACTTGTGTACCACTATTTTTCTTTGCTAATGGTTTTTTAGTTTTTCATAGAAAGTTTGATTTAAAGAAACATGTGAAGAAAATTCTCAGATTCATGTTATTGGCAGTTGTTTGGGGAATCTTAACAATAGTTATTTTGATGTTTATACGCGGAGATTACCTCTCTAGCAAAGAAATATTGAGAATTTTATGGCGGTGGCAAGGCGGGTGGATAGGACATCTGTGGTTCTTAGGTGCGTTTGTGAGTTATTATCTTATTTTTCCATTACTTAAAATAGTTTTTGATTATAACAGAAGGGTCTTTCTGTACTTCGTAGTAGTGTGTGGGATATTTACATTTGGACGTGTTTTTATAAATAACATATGGGATGTTTGTGTTACGCAAATTATACATTCTGCAGCTACAAGCAGAGACATTGACCTTTTGGGGATTTTTAATATTTTCGATCCTTTCAGAGCTCCATATTATTATGCGGTAGTATATTCGTGTATAGGCGGGCTTGTGTATGAGTACAAAGATCAGTTGATGTCTGTACCAGTAAAAAAAGAAATATTTATGCTTTATTGGCAATAGTATTATCATGCACTTTTCTTTGGTTACTGGGTATATCTTACTCAAAGGTTAATGGAGCGGTATGGGATGTTGTTTGGGAAGGATATGATACAGTCCCAACACTAGTAAACATCTTGGCGTTATATGTCCTAGTGTTGAATTTTAACCATAGAAATGTTGTCATAGAAACAGTGTCCAAGAACACTTTAGGGATATATTTAATCCATGAAATAATTCTTGATATTTTGGGACCAATGGTTATGAAGCATTCATCGTTACGGACATTGTGGTTCAATATTATTTTTACGATTGTATTTGTTTTGCTGTGTACTTCAGTAGCTGAATTTATTAAACGAATACCTATTGTTAAACATTTATTGATATAGTTGGTCGTTAATCTGTGTTCATTGAAATATGAACGCAGATTTTTTATTGTTGATCTAAGTAGGTAAAAGATAGAAGAACTCCCGATATATCGTAATATAGGTGCAAAAGTGGATTGTTTTCATGCTTTTTACAGAGAAATGGCGCATATTGTAATATATTTCGTGTCGCTTGTGTTCAAGTTGATAAATTGTGCCGAAAAAATTTATTGCAACAAGTTTTGGGCGCTGACTAATGAGGTAGAGTGCTAAGTGTTAGGCAGAAAAATTGATCCACAATATAGTAAAAAACTCAGTGATGGACTTAAAAGAATATTGTGGTATAGTTAGTCAACGTAGGGGTAGGAAACTACGCGCAACGCTCCCTCGGAACGGAATGTGAACGATGGAGGAGTGGTCAAAGTCATGTGACCGACGTGTTTTTTCCGCATTCACCAATTGAAACTGAATAAGATTCTGGTGTCTGTCCTCCCGCAAATAATTTTTGGGAGTTGATTAACATGACAAAGTATTTTTCCTGGCGTAGTCCTAAGCTGACTACCAAGACGTTGACGGTAGCTGCGATGCTGATTGCAGTGCAAGTGGTACTAGGGAAGCTTTCCGTAGGTAATACCCAGGTCCTCAAAGCTGGTCTGGGTTTCATTGGAACCGCGATGATCGGATATTTCCTGGGACCGTGGTTAGGCGGTATGGTGATGATCGTTGATGATATCATTGCCAATACGATCCTTTCGACGGGCGCTGGTTTCTTCCCGGGGTTCACGTTGAGTGCTTTCATCTCGGGGGTGATTGCCGGGTTGTTCTTGCACCAACAACGGATTAGTTTACCACGGCTATTTGCCTACGAATTGGTCCAAATCACGATTACGAATGTGATTTTTAACACTTTGTGGCTGCACATCATACGCGGGGTACCATTTACCCAATTGTTTTGGGTACGGTTGCCGAAAGAAGTGATCAGTTGGCCGGTGGAAAGTCTGGTGGGCTTTATTGTCCTCGGGGCGCTAGTTCGGGCATTAAGAGCACGGAATATTTCGGTGAATTAAATTAGATAACTAAGTTTAAGTGGGCACCTTGCTCCAGCTGAAAGAAACAGGCGGAGTGGGGTGCCTTTTTGTTTGCAGCAGTATTAGGCATGTCGAGCGTATTTTTTGCTCTTGTGGATAGCCTAAGCATAATGATAATATAAATATGTATATTGTCTTTTTGTAGTTTTAATCATTGGGGAGCAAAAAGACTACTGAATACATAGAATACAATTGAACGAAAATGATATTAAGCGTCGATCACAGGTGCATATATAGTTATGGATCGGTGAAAGAAGACGCGATTATTTTGAATGCCGTTGGCGAGGCTGGCGGACTCGTACCTGCCAGATGAAAACGGCATAGAGCAATGAGGTTAGAATAATGAAGAACAAGCAGGTAGGCGATAAATTTCCTACGTTTGCTGTTTTAATGACAGTTTATGAAAAAGAACAGCCAGCATTTTTAGACCGCTCTTTATGTAGCGTGAGCGAACAGACAGTCCGCCCTGACCAAATTGTGGTAGTGACTGATGGGCCTTTGACACCTGAATTAGATCGGGTGTTGGCGCGCCACCAAACTGCATTTGGAGAAGCATTTAAGATTGTTCGCCTGGCAGAAAATAAGGGTCGGGGCCGGGCATCACAAGCCGGAATTGACACGATTACTACGGAGTGGATTGCCCGCATGGACTCGGATGACATTTGTCTACCTGATCGGTTTGAAAAGCAGCTGCAAGCAATCGTCGCACATCCTCAAGTGGCAGTGGTTGGTGGCTATGTCTTAGAGTTCGCTGATGAAGAAGATAATATCGTCGGCAAGCGGAAAGTTCCGTTGACTAATGATGAGATTCGTAACTATGCCAAGTATCGTAATCCGATCAATAACCCGGCAGTGATGTTCAAAAGGGAAGCTATCCCTAACTTAGGGGGCTATCCGACGATGAATATCCTTGAGGACTATGACCTGTGGATTCGGTTTATTGCCAACGGTTATGAACTGATGAACTTGCCGGAATACCTCGTTAAGATGCGGGTCAGCTCCGGGATGTACTCCCGGCGCGGGGGGATGGACTTCCTCAAGACCTATATCAAGATGAAGCGCAAGTGGCGTCAGATGGGCATAGGGGACTGGAAGTCCGAGCTCACCAGTAACGTTGCGATGACCGCCAATACGTTGTTGCCTGATAAGGCCCGTAAATTGATCTATCAAAAGGTCCTACATAAAAATTGTAGATAAGTGAAGAAAGTTCGCAGTGCCAACGGTGGTTGGTACTGCGGGCTTTTTAAATAAAAAATAAAGTTAAATATTACCTTGTTTACTATTACTTTTGATAGAGTAAGCTGCAGGCAATGCAGAATGAAAGATTTCGATAATTTGTAATCGTTGTCTATTGCGTTGTGAAAGTAGAATCAAGATATATATTAAAATTATTGAGCAGGTGGCTATGATTGGCGAATAAGTATAGGGCAATAAATCATGAAAATTACGAATATGCAGGCTATTGAAGTTAATGTTAAATAATGTGAAACCTTTGACAAGACCAGGCACATGATACAGGAGGGCGAGAAGGCAAAAGCTTATAGTAAGAGAAAATATAGCGTTACTATCTATATAGCTTTTATATGTATGTTTTGGGGAATTATTTTCCATAAAATTCTTTAAAAAGGTTAACTCTGAAAGCGAAAGTTCTGTAAAATTACAGGTCAGCAATTTACATAAGTAAAAACGATTAATATTTTTGTCACTATTGAGATACCAGATTAACTGCTCTTTTGGGGGTAAAACACCTTTTTTGTCAAGAAAGTGTAGTAGTTCAGAAAAATAGTCGCTACTTAAGCGTATGAAAAAGTAAGAATTAATATCATTCCATGTGCTCCATTTCTTCTTTATTATGAGCAATTAAAATTTTAGAAAACAGTTTATCTATTATATTACTTAGAAAAGCAATGAACTTTATCGCTACATAAAATCCTATAATTTCTATGATAATGCATAAAACACAAAGTAAAAAGTAAAGAAAAATATACATTTCAAGCTTCTTTTTGTTTACAAATTTATATATTTATATATAAAGTATATGACATAAACCAAACAGCAACAACATTTATAATGAGAGTGTTTTTATATTAGGTAGATTGCAATAAATAACTTGAACAAATTTAATGACGCAGATTAAGCAAAAAGATCTCAATTGGAGTTCGCCAGTTCAAACATTTGAGTGGCCGTGAATTCAGATACCAGTTAATCTGAATCAATTCATCATCACTAATCTCTTCAATTGGCTGACCCTTAGGAATAAATCGCCGTAACACTCGATTACGATTCTCATTACTACCACGTTCATGCGGAGAATAAGCATGGGCAAAGTACAACGGCACGCCGGTATTTTTCTCAATTGATTGGTAGTTGGCGAACTCTTTCCCGTGATCAACCGTCAGTGTCTTGAGATTAGTTCCTAATTGATTAGCTAACTCAAGGATAGCCTTAGTCATTGAAGTGCTATCTCGTCCACCAAGCCGTTTAACGATAGTAAGGCGACTCTTGCGTTCGACAAACGTGGCTACTGCTTGACCTTTGCGCTTGCCAGATAAAACTGTATCAGCTTCAAAATGGCCTGCAATATTACGATCAGAAGCTTCAGCTGGACGATCTTCAATCGAACGACCATGACTGAAAGTCCCACGGGTTTCTTTAGCACGCTTACGACGAATACCATGGTCAGGTAAATCAGTCATCCGAATATCTAGAAGTCCTTGATCGACCCAGTTATAGATAGTCTTGTAGGCGATCCTAACCACATGGGCTACTTGTTCAATTGACCATTTCTGAATCTTGATCTTGTCTTCGATTAGTCGCTTGAGGTTAGCCGTTAATGAGCATTTACGACCACGATAACTAAGTTTAGTTTCGTGGTCGGCTTGCGCACTAGTCGCATGGTATTCACCCTTTAACCGGTGAATTTCATTAAAGATAGTAGTCTTACTAAAGCCCAGGTAATCAGCGATATATCGAAGAGATCGCTTTTCATGACGAAGCGTTTCGATGACAATGCGGTCTGAAAATGATAAGATAGTGGTGCCCATAAAGGTCCTTCTTTCTAATGGAATGTTGTAACGACACCATTAAAGACCTTTATGGGTTTTTCTGTCCACTAAAATGTTCAACTTAAATTTTACAATCTGCCATTATTAAACAATAGGTGAATTATTAGCCTGTCATCTTTATATAAAAAGTGGTGGTTTAATTTTTCTTAAAAATCACGTATCGCAACGACCTGTAATGATTCTGATATTGAGTGAGATCAAGTGATAGTGGTAATATTAAACCGTATATTGCCTTTTAGCAGCAAGCTTTGGGGCATAAATCAAGATTATGAAAACTAGCACCAGAAGTGCTAAGAAAGAATTAGGGATTGAAAGCAATGAATCAACCAAAGATTTCAATATACGTGCCAGCGTATAACTGTGAAGCCACGATTGCCAAATGTTTGGATAGCCTGCTAGCCCAGACATATCCACAAGTTGAGATTGTGGTTGTGAACGACGGTTCTACTGACAAAACAGGAGAAATACTCGCTAACTACGCCACTTCTTGCCGGGTGATTACCCAGGCCAACCAAGGTTTGGGAAAAACGCGGCGCAATGCTATTGCAGCTTGCACAGGTGAATATGTGGCGACAGTTGACGCTGATGACTATGTCACTCCCAACTGGCTGACAGACTGTATCACAGCTATGACAGAGAACAACGCTGATGTGGGGATGTTTGGTTTTGTATCAGTTAACCAGGAAGGGCATGAGCTAAAGTACGGGCTCAAGCGCGAATACCAAGCAGAACTACTCTCCAGTGTTGAAACCGTTCAGCGCCTAGGAAAAGATGAACTCAAGAACATGAGTTGGGGCTTCATTACGAAACGTGAATACTGGTTGCAGGTACTCGAACACCTGACTGCCAGCAGATACTATGAGGATGTAGCTTCAACCTATAAGGTTATGATGCAGGCTAACCGCGTAGCATTGATTCCAGGGACCTACTATTATTATGTTCAAGCAGAAGGAACAATTACCAAGACCCCATCCATAAACCAGGTAACTGACTTGGAACGGATCAAGCAGCAGCTCCAAGCCGATTTAACCGGCCCTTATCAACCCTTATTAACCGATTGGATCTTCCATATTACCATGATGCAATACCAGATTCTTTCATTAATTGGGGGGGGCACGGAGCGCAGCTCAAGCAGCTCAAACAAGATATCCTAGCTAATATTCCGGCTGGTATGAGCAAAGTTGAACGGATCAAAGTCTTGTTGGTGCGGATGAACTTATACAGCCACTTCTATGGCAGTATCAAGAAACTGAGAAATATTTAGTGGGGATTAATGATGAAATTTGATATTAGAAAGCGTACCCCCATAAAAAAACGGCTCTTTGTCAAATCGTATTGGTGAAGGTCGATTCCTCATCCAGAAATGGATGGGGAATTTTTTTATTTCAAGATACAATCAATTTGTTTGAAAAAATTCAATTGATTTCTAAAACCATAACACGTTTTCTTTAAGGTTTTAATTTTACAGATTAACCCTTCAATTGGACCATTGGAAAGAGTTGAAGTAACGCCGTTCAACACATATTTTCGGGCATGTTTTAGGCTGCTTATTACTTGATCCATAACACTCCCATTGGGAGTATAAGTTGTGATTAGCTTCATAAATGCTGGTGCATCGTGCGCGGCTACGGCATTTATCAAAGTTTGGTAGGTTTGGTAAACGTCATAGAACTGAGAGTGTTGGGTAAAAATCAAATCTAAGGCGTTTCTTTGGGTCATATATTCATTAACACCATGGAGATAAGCTAATTTACTATCATCAATCTCGTGTTCATTCTTTTGAAAAAGGTGCCAGTGACTTTTAAGGATCTTGTATTCGCGGCTCCGATGATCGGATACTTGTTTATGGAGTTGAATTCATGATTGAAAAAAGTGTGTTACACCATTTCAGCTAGTGTTGTAAAAGTGTTATTAACATTGTGACGTAAGGGTTGATATAGAATATTTTTTCTTTATGCGAGTAGGTTTTGGTTTTCGAATACTAGCGCAACTTTTGCATAAAAGGACATCCCCCGCTGTGGCATTGCACCACGGGCGGGGGATGGTTTTTAACTAGCTTTCAAAATTATTCAAATAATTCAAAATCCGCATTGTATAGTTAGGATCATGGTAGTTTTTTAATTCGGTTTGAAGTTCGGAGAGGTTATCCGTGATAATCCCATCTACCCCTAAAAAGAGCATTCGCTGCATGCTATCCGCATTGTTGACCGTCCAGGCATATACGGGCTGGTGGTGCAGTTCAGAGAGAAGGATAAAACTATCATCCAGGGTCGAATATTCCATCGAATAAAAGCTAGCGTCGGTATTAGGATAGGTCAGATTATAGGGTTGAATGTAGCCAATTTTAAGCTGGGGTGCTTGGTGGCGAACCTGCTGGACAACACTATAGTCCAATGAATGGATCCGATTGTGGTCCCGCTGGAGACGGTGGGCATATTTGGTTAAAAAATCATGCATCAAGTTGGGCGAATCGTTCGGAGTGGTCTTGATTTCTACCAACAACTTTTGGTGGAGTTTTTCAGCAGCGGTTAGGTACTGGTCAAAACTAGCTACGGAGGCTTCATGACCATCTTCATGTGCAGTTAACTTGGTTAGTTGCGCTAGGGTCAAGTCATGGGGCTTTTTATTAACGCCAGTCAGTTTCTTTAAGTTTTCATCGTGCATTACAACGAACTGGTGGTCCTTGGTTTCGTGAATGTCCATCTCGACATAGTCTGGGTCTTCTTTGGCCGTCCGCTTTAGCGCTGGGATAGTATTTTGGACCCCGTTATGATCATCAACGCCCCGGTGGGAAATCAAAAGTGGGTGAACATCATTGCTATTTTTAAGGTAAAAGTAGTTACTTGGAACCGCAAGTAGTCCCATAATTACGACAGCCGTGATAACCAAACCGGCTAATTTTCCGCGCGCTGGCTGGTAAAGGGAAAAGCCATGGCTAGGTAAAGTTACTGGAGCAGCTGCCAACGCTAAAGTGACTGTAGCAAACCATGTTCCCAAGAGTGAGTGACTGACTTCGAGGAGGGTCAAGTTAAGGGTTGCAAAATACAAAGCCTTAGGCCGTGCTAAATGATCCCAGCCTATTTGGGTGAGAACGACGATGATGACTACAAGTAACAGCAAGACTCCTAAGAGTAAGGATAAAAGGATGATTTGCTTAAGGAGGGGCCACCACTGGCGCTGACTGGTCATCTGCCAGCTCGCCCGGATGCTCGCCCGAGCTGTTCGTTGGTCGAGAATTAGGAGCGGGAGAACATAGAGGAGGCGTAACCCGACAAAGAGTGCCCCTAGGTGGAGAATAACATATCCTCCAGCCAGCCAAGGGCTACTAAAGATAAAGTCTAAGATGAACCCTGGAATATGCACCTTAGCAAATAGCTGGGTCTTAAAAACTAAACTAGCTCCTGGGAGCAACAAGAGAACATATCCCAGGAGAACCAGGAGGGCAGCTGGGCGCAAGTGACGGAGCGCAAAAAGAGAATCGCTGAGTACTTCGCCGAGGCTAAAACGCTGGTGTTGAATTGCTTGAATCCCTAAAAGAAGAAAAGCAAACTGCCAGTAACCCACGATCAAGATTAGAATAAGTTCTCCTACCAGAGCCAAAGAAACGAGTGGATGTTGAGTCAAGAGCATTGTGATGTTAGTTAGGGTGAAGATTGGCACTTTTCCCAGGTGAAGAAGGTAGGTAGCAAGCAAACGGAAGAAAGGAATAAAGATGACTTCCAAGCTAATTCCCATTCCGGTAAACAATAGGACATAGTTCCACCAGTGTTCCCTAAATTCAGCGTTAAGCTGACGTAGTGTCGGTTGTGGCATATGACTTCCCCCTCAAGTCTAAAATATCACTTCTATCTTACCCGATTTTTACGGTAAAACAAAAGGAGCAGGTTCCTAATGATTGATGGGAGACTGCTCCTTTAAGTTATTAACTATTTCTTTTTATTGTGGCGGAATAGGTCAGGTTTTGGAACCGGACGCCGCTTGGTCTTGGCATTATAGATCTTGCGCTGCACCATATATTCATGGTGGTTTTTGTTAATGAAAAGTGGGGTTGATTCTTCGACCACATTGCTAAACTCCAGTCCGTACCATGCAACTGGAGAAGCAGTGATGTTTTGGAGGAAGATCCGCGCAGCGATCAAGCGCCGATCAGCCGGCTTGATATCTGAAGTAGTCAGGTCAGCTGGTTCCTCATTGACAATAACGAACCTGAAGCCCCCAACCTTCCGGTCTTTCATCGTGGAATACTTCGGCGTTTGCGGAGGCAAAATTCCCTGGTTGATCAGGTTGTTAACGACTTGCCGCAAGTAAACAGAAACACTCTGTGTCCGCCGAAAACCAAGGTAGAGCTGGACATTGACGATGTTTTTAGTCCCCAACATATCAACAGTGTAGTTACTTTCGAATGGTTTGTCAGTTTCGTTGACTGTCACAAACCAATAAACCTGGGCCCGTTTTGGTCCCTTGTCGAGAATGGAGTACATTGCAGACCGCTTGATCCGGTAGTTATCTTTGACCTTAGTCATGTAAACTAAGTTGGTTGTATACAGAGGAATATCTTCGTCATTAGCCAATTTGGTTAATTGAGGGATGAAATCTTTGAGGGATACATATTCGCTTTCTGCTTCGTATGCGTCCCGGCGTTTGTTCCCAAAGTACCAGATGTACATTACGGCTAAGATTGCCAACAGGATTAAGAAAGTGACATACCCACCGTGGACGAACTTCACAACACTAGCGATGAAGAAGATCGTTTCGATAGTGAGGAAGAACGCACTCATCAGGATGGCAAGCGCCCGGCTGATGTGGTGTTCGATATATTCAAATAACAAGACGGTTGTCATCAACATGGTAATAGTGATTGCCAACCCGTAGGCTGCTTCCATGTTTTCTGAACTTCTGAAAAACCAAACAACGCCAAGGGTGATGATACAAAGGATCCAGTTGATGTCACCAATATAGATCTGGTTGCGGACGTCACTAGGGTGTTTAACAATCATCCGCGGCAAGAACTTCAACCCGATGGCTTCGCTGACTAGGGTGTAAGACCCAGTGATCAATGCTTGGGAAGCAATGATCGCTGCCAAAGTGGCGATGATAATGGCGGGTAGTTGCCAGTGACTAGGTAGCATTGCATACAAAGGGTTGACTGCCCGGGTCCCACTGAACTTCGGGTTGGAAATATTGTCCATCATCCATGCCCCCTGACCCAAGTAGTTGAGGGTCAATGCTGTCAGCACCAGCGGCCATGTCGCATAAACGTTTCGTTTACCTACGTGTCCCATGTCAGAGTAGAGTGCTTCAGCCCCGGTTGTTGCCAGGAAAACAGCCCCGAGGATAAAAATTCCGGCTTTGTTATGTGGACTAAACAAAAGAGCAATGGCATGGTGAGGCAAAAGGGCAGCAATCACTTCGGGGTGCCGGTGGATATTGGCCACCCCAGCAACAGCCAAGAAGCCAAACCACAGGATCATGATCGGACCGAAGCCCTTGCCGATGAACCCTGTCCCAAAGCGCTGCACCATAAAGAGAGCCAGTAAAATCCCGGTAGTGATCAGGAGGACCAACATCTGCGAGTTAGGAAAACTAAAGAAACTAAAGTCTTTGCCTTTCAACCCTTCGACGGCTGAAGTGACCGTCACTGCTGGAGTCAAAGTTCCATCAGCGAGGAGGGCTGCGCCCCCGATCAGAGCTGGCAAAACAAGCCACTTGCCGTAGTTTCGAACTAGGGCATAAAGGGCGAAGATCCCGCCTTCACCGTTGTTATCGGCGCGCATTGCAATCAAGACATACTTAACAGTAGTGATGAGCATTAATGTCCAAAAAATAAGTGAAATGGCACCAACGATGTATTCGGGAGTGACGTTGCGCATCCCGCCAGCATCATTGATGATCGCGTTCATAACGTAGAGAGGGGAGGTCCCGATATCGCCGTAGACGATTCCGAGTGTTACCAGCATCCCTGCTAACGATATTTTATTGAGTGATTTAGCATCCATGATAAATGCCTCCATATTTTCTCCAAATCTTACCAGTGATTATACCATGTTCGCGCACTTTGCGCCGAAAAACTCGGGAAAGTCCGTGTGTGATAGTTAACTTTTGCTAAAATTCTGACTAAAAAGCGAAAATTATTACAAGAAACGACTATTATAATTATGAAGAAAAATGAGGAAGAGGTGGATCAATGGTTCCAACGCGTTCACAAAGGATGGGAGAAATAATGCGCGAATATCCGTTAACGTTAGCATTTGCTGGGTTGGCTATTCTATACATGTTGCTTGTTGCTAATAATTTTGTTACAGCAGTGGCTTTTATTGCCTGGAGTGCTGGACCAGCATTGATTGGGGAAACGCTAGTCCGTTATGTTGTTGATCGCAATGCTGTCGCCCAGTATAAGCTGGCCGAGCTAGTTGTGGCTTTAGTTCAGTTGACCTTAACTTGTGGTGGCTTGTGGTTTTTCTATACTTATTTAAATTAATTATTAGGGTGAGCACACAAGACATAATTAATAACGGATAATGATAATTTACAGGCATTTCTGGTTGCTAGTGAGATGCCTGTTTTTATATGGATGAGAGATTGACAAGACAGGCCCTTTCCCGCTAATATTAAGGTTTGTACAAGTGTATTTTGAAATTAGTTAATGATGGTAACGAGGGAGAAAGTTACTAAAATTACGGAGGAAAATTATGGATACGGAACAACAAGAATTACGGCGCCCACGGCACCCCAAAAAGAAGCACCATTGGGGACGGTGGTTCTTTGGTGTCCTTGGTATTTTAGTGATTATTGGCGTGTTTTTTGCTGGTAAGGCATGGATGAATGTCCGAAATGCGACGTCCAAGATGTATACCCCAACCGGGGCAACTTCAAGCGCAGAGTTATCGAGTAAGCTGAGGGACAGTGAGCCCGTTAGTTTCTTACTGATGGGGACCGATACAGGTGCCCTTGGTCGTTCATATAAAGGGCGGACCGACACCATGATATTGATGACAGTCAATCCGAAGAAAAAAAAGACAACCCTGGTCAGCATTCCACGGGATATGCGGGTTAACCTTGCGAATGACCCAGAAAATTCACCGGCTAAGATCAACGCTGCCTATACTTACGGGGGTGTCAAAGAGGCAATCAATACGGTTAAGAATTACTTCCGTGTTCCAATTGATGGTTACTTGTTAGTTAACATGGGTGGCCTAGAAAAAGCTATTGATCAAGTTGGGGGAATTACAGTTACTTCACCGCTGACCTTCAGTTATGATGGTTATAGCTTTGTTAAAGGACAAGCTACTACTATGAATGGGGCTAAGGCGTTGGCGTTTAGTCGAATGCGGCATGAAGACCCACAAGGAGACTATGGGCGCCAACAACGGCAACGGATGGTTATCATGGCATTACTTAAAGAATCTGCTTCCTATAAGTCAATTTTGAACAACGACTTCTTGGATTCAGTATCAGATATGGCTCAGACCGATCTGACCATGAGCAATATGACGCAGTTAGCAGTTCACTACCGCGGGTCGGTTGGCAATGTTAAGTCAGATCATGCTCAAGGGCAATCAATCAGTATCAACGGGGTTTCTTATGAAGAAGTTTCGTTGACTGAACGCCACCGGGTAAGCGATGAGTTACGCCAATCTTTAGGCCTAAAAAAAGTTACATTGAGTGAGGAGTAAGGATAATGGATACAGCAAAAACACAAATTGATTATGCAAGATTGTGGCGAGTGTTTAAACGATATTGGGTAATGATAGTAGGAATTACTGTGGTTTTTGGAGGAATTTCTTTTTATAAAGCACAGAAAGACAGTAATCAGAGCCATTACACAGCTAAAACTCAAGTTTTGGTTAGTCAGACGAAAACAGCTTCTCAAAAGGAAAATGAGGCAGATTCAACTGTTCCAATGGGTACATACAGGGACTTAGCAAGTAACGAAAAAGTTGTGAAGAATGTTGAAAAGATCCTTAAGAAGAAGCATATTGATATAACAGCGGAAGAGCTACGTAAAGTAACTACAGTTGAATTTCAGGATCAATCACAGGTGTTCAGTATTAGCGTTCAAACCGTAGATAAAAGGCGCTCACAGTTGATAGCGAAATATACAGCGCAAGAATTTCAAAAAGAATTCAAAAACATTGTTAACGGATATGATGTAAAGGTTCTAAATGATGTTCCACAAGTAGAGCGGGAATCTAGTGACCGAAAAGATTTGAAGATTATCGTTGTGGCTACTGTTGCAGGATTCATTCTTAGCTCAGGAGTAGCGTTACTTTTAGATTTAAAAGATAAAAAAATATATTCTGATAAAGATATCAGAAGTATTGGTTTATCCACTTTAGGACAATTTAGTTCAAAGGTGGCAATGAATGATGATTTTACAGACTATCAGATGATTTGCGCGAATATTGACTTAGTAAAAAATGGAAAGTCTTTACTAGTAACAACATTAAACGAAGAAGAGAATTCATTGGCCTTTGAGTTGGCAAAGATGTGGGCTTCTAAGGAAAAGAAGGTATTGTTTGTAGATGGAAGTTCCACACGTGGGCATTATGAAGATGATGCTATTCAGGAAACAGAAGTATCGAATTTATGGATGACCTCATTACAGAAGTATTCTAATGACAAGTTAGATATTGCTGACAAGAAGAACATGTTAACTAGTTTAGAAAAAAGATTCGATTGGATAGTTATAGATGCGCCTTCTTTCCAACACAATGCAGAAGTTCGCGAGTGGTCAGTCAGTGTTGATGGAGTAGTATTAATCATCAAAAAGAATAGTACTCAAATTGATGAGTTAATGGATAGCATTGAAGTGCTGAACTTAGGTCGGGCTAAGATTTTAGGGTACGTAATGGATAAGCAATAATAATATAGTAGCAATTTAGTATAGTTGTGAGAGAAGGGAGCTACTGATGAAAGTTAAGGTACTACAAGTTGTCTCTGATATAATTCCTGACTCTGGAGTGCAGAAAGTATTGATGGAGTATTTCCGTCATTTTTATCAGGAAGTAACATATGATTTTATTTACTGGGGAGAACAGGACCCAGCTATGATAAAAGAAATAGAAGAATTAGGGGGGAACGTATATAAGATTGTATCTCCACTCAAAATTAGCGAATTTAGAAGAGAATGGAATGAATTTTGTCAAAACCATAATGGAGAATACGACATTTTTGAAAATAGCTTGGTTTTTTTAGGCTTCTTTTTTAAAGATGTTAAGAAAACTTTAGGAGTACGGGTTAGCATCACTCATTCCCATACGAATAGGTTTGGCGATAGCAAATTATCGAATCTTCGCAACAAATTATTTTATCATTTAACGGGATCAGTCACAGGTGATGTATTATTTTCTTGCACTAAGAAAGCAGGACATGCTTCTTTTGGTAAGAAAATTCAGCGCAAACCTTGGTACGTAATCAATAATGCGTTTGAATTAGCAAAATTTAAGTACAATTTAAGGGTTAGAAATGAAGTCCGGCAGGAGATGGGATGGACCGATAAATATGTTATTACTAATGTGGGGCGTTTCTCACCGCCTAAGAACCATAAATTAATTATGACGACATTCGCAGAATTGAATAAAACTAATCCCAACGCACAATTAGTGTTAATTGGAAGTGGGCCACTACGGGAAAAGATTGTTACGCAAGCTCGGGAGTTAAAAGTAGACGATAAAGTATCCTTTTTGGGAGTTAGGAATGATGTCCAAAGATTATTGCAAGGAACAGATACGTTTTTCTTTCCATCGATATTCGAAGGATTGGGTATAGCATTAGTTGAGGCTCAGGTTGCAGGAGCACAATGCCTGGCAAGTGATGTTATCCCTGAGGAAGCAAATATAACAAATTACCAACATTTGAGCTTAAAAGCATCTCCGGCTGATTGGGCGCAAAAATTGCGAGAACTAGTTGATAGTTCGCGAATTACTGACGGATATGTAAGAGCGGTTAAAGCGGGATTTGATATCAATACTGAAGCTGAAAAATTACAACATTTATATGCGAAATTAATAAGTAGAGGGTAAATTAATATGAGAAAAGTTTTACATGTATTTACCAAATTAGATCAAGGTGGAATCGAACATGTAATCATTAATTTAATAAGAAATATGGATCCAAATCAGGTAGAATTTCATTTTGCTATTCTTTCAGGAAAAAAAGGGGTCTTGGATGATTATATTACCCAACTTGGTGGTAAAATTCATTATTTTACAAGTGGAGATAACTCATTTCGCAATGTACGGAGTAATTTATCTAGAATTATTCAAGAATATGGACCTTTTAGTGCAATTCATAGTCACGTATATTTCTTTTCTGGTTTCATACTCAAGGTTGCTAAAAAGAACGGCGTTCCAGTGAGAATAGCGCATGCGCATGACACATATAAAGGTGAAAAACAATCTTTTGTTAGAAAAATTTATGAAAAAACAATGCGACATGAAATAAATCGCTACGCGACTTACAAGTTCGGTGTCTCTACGGCGGCTTGTCAACATGTCTTTGGCAAAATAGATGACCATACGTTTATTGTTAATAATGGAATTAATTTAGAACAGTACAAATTTGATGAGGATTTAAGAGTTGCGAAACGTAAGGAATTGAATATATCTGATAAGGACAAGGTTTTGATTAATATTGGAAGGTTTGAAGATCAAAAAGATCACCAATATTTGATTGAAGTGTTTGACAAGCTTGTCAATGATGATCCTACATACTATTTAATACTAGTAGGAAGTGGCTCATTAAAATCTCAAATCCAGTTATACGTAAATAAAAAAGGTATTGATGATAGGGTGCTTTTCTTGGAAAACCGTTCTGATATCAACGAGCTTCTCATGGCTGCGGATATTTTTGTTATGCCATCTAAATATGAGGGCCTGCCAGTAGTAATGATTGAAGCGCAAGCGACTGGGATTCCTTGTGTTGTTTCGGATAGAATTACAAATGAGGCGTTTATTTTGCCGAATGTCGAGGTTTTAAGTAAAGCTAAAAAATCTCTTTGGATACAGACTATAAAGAACATCCCGCTACAACGCTATACTACTCCAGATAAATTACTATCAGATGCAGGCTTCAACATTAAAAAGATTGCGCAATTTGTTCAAAAAAAATATTATGAGTAGTTAAACCTATAGGTGATAAAAGTGCTATTTTATTTTTTAGTATATGCTAGTATTCCAGTTTTATATGGATACTCATATTTAGTAACGAAACAATTGAATAATCGTCTATTTTTGTGGTTGGCTGGAATAGAATTGGCATTTATATCGGGTAATCGTGCTATTACGGTTGGAACTGACACGCAGACTTATAGCAATATATTTGCCTGGTATTTAAGATTCAAAGGAGGTAATGGCCTAGCATCCCATTTGCTTCACGTTGAATATGGCTACTTATACCTCAACAGGATAGTAAAGTACTGGGGAGGAACTTTTCCAGTCTTAATGATAATAGTTGCTTGTATTACAGTATTTGGATACTTTTATTTCATTGAAAATTTCTCCTCAGACTATCTTACATCAGTACTACTTTTTCTCGGGTTGACATATTATTTTTTATCAATGAATATTAGTCGGCAAATGTTAGCTGTTTCGGTAGGTTTAATTGCGCTAGTATTTTTAAAAAGGCAACAGCGATGGAAAAGTTTACTACTAATTATATTAGCAGGAACAATTCATAATGTAGGATATTTATTTGTAGCTTTGTGGATTATTAGTCAATTCAAGTTTAACAAAGGTATCTTCATGACAATGGTGGCAAGTACAGTTATTGTTGGCGGACCTGTGGCAATTCTTGTAGAACATTTTATGAAAAATAGTTCACGCTATCGTGTGATTGTTGAGACAGGCGGTAGTGGAAAAGGTATTTTTGGCTTAATTTACACGGTTATGATTGGTATAGCAATGCTAATCTTAATGTACTATTTTGATTACCAAAATAGTAAGATACAAGACAGGATACTTCTTTATGGTATGCTAATTATTATATTTTTTAATGTATTGAGCATAAGGTATAGTTTCCTAGGGAGAGTGCGTTTTGTCTTTGAACCAATGATGGTTGCGATTGTTCCTTATATGATTGAATGTTTAGGAATGAAAAAAATACGAGCATTACTTAATATAGGGATTTTCATTGTTGGGTTAATTGCAATGTATAAAATGATGCCAGGTAATATTTTTTACGGAGTTGTTCCATATTCTTTATGGGATGATATACTTCCCCGTTAAATTTATTTAAAAACAAATCATGGATAGGATGTAATTATGAGTCAAAAAAAAGCAGTAACTAATAACGTAACCATGTTATACATCATGAATATCACGCAGTTGGTGTTGCCATTAGTAACGCTTCCTTATTTAGCCAGAGTATTAACCTTAGGAACGTATGGTGTGGTTAGTTATACAAAAAACGTAATGATTTATGTTAATCTTTTGATTGAATTTGGGTATCTCCTATCAGGGACTAAAGAAGTAGTTGACGCCAGAGGGGATTCGGACAAATTAGGAAGAGTTATTGGAAGAACTACACAAGCTAAACTATTTATTAGTCTTATTAGTTTCATAGTTTTATTGGGGATGATTCTCAGTATAAAAATGTTGCGGATGCACCCAATATTTACAATTTTAATGGCAGTACCTCAATTCCTATCAATCTTTTTATTTGATTACTTCTTTCGTGGCATTGAAAAAATGCAAATAATTACTATTCGTTTTTTGATCATGCGAGGAATAGCAACTGTGTTAACCTTCTTTGTGGTGAAAAATAGCCAAGATATGATCTATATTCCATTACTAGATATTTTAGGGGGAAGCGTTGCTGTTATTTGGGTATTTTATGAGTTGCGAAAAATGGGAATTCATATTCAATGGGTTCCGTTTAGAGAAGTTATTGAATCTCTCAAAGTATCTTTAACTTATTTTATGTCAAATATAGCAACTACTGCATTTGGAGCATTTAATACCATTATTGTAGGAATGGTGCTTAATGCTCATCAGGTAGCTTATTGGACAATGCTGATGTCATTAGTAGTTGGGGTACAAGGTTTGTATAGTCCTATTTCCGATGGTATTTACCCTCAGATGATTAAAACAAGAAGTTTACGTCTGTTCAGAAATATCTTACTGATATTTACACCGGTATTGATTGCAGGGTGCTTGTTTACATATTTTGCTGCACCAATAATTGTTGCTATCATTGGTGGACATAAATATATTCCGATGTATCCTTTATTAAAGCAGGCAGTTCCGTTGTTGTTTGTCAGCTTCTACAGTATCTTGTGTGGTTGGCCATTGTTAGGATCTATCAATAAGATTCGTGAAACGACGATGACGACAATTGTTGCGGCTTCTAGCCAGGTTATCGGAGTATTGCTGCTATTAGTTACACATACATTTAGCTTATACAGTTTAGTTTGGTTACGTATTTTGTCCGAAAGTATCATGTTGATGATGCGGTTATCGGTATTTGTCCGTAATAAAGATGAATATAATGTATAAAGAGGGGTATTCATGTGGAAATTAACATCGAAGGAAATTAAGGCACGGTTATTAGACGTACTAGTATTTATGGATCAGGTATGTCGCAAACATGATATTCAGTATACTTTATTGTCCGGAACGTTACTAGGAGCTGCTCGTCATCAGGGATTTATTCCCTGGGATGATGATGTAGACGTGGCAATGTTATGGGATGATTACGTTAAATTTATTAATTTAGACGAAGTGCGTAATGTGGATGGAATAGGTATACATTGCGCAGATACTGAGAGAGATTATAATGAACATTATTATTATCCTTATGCAAAATTGGAAGATAACACTACACTAATTCACAGTGATCAAAAATTTGATAAGGGCGGTATTTTCGTAGATATATTCCCAATAATTGCATTCCCTAATGATGATGTTGAAGCTAAGAAGCTATCTAAAGAGATGAGTAAACGACGTTGGAGATCATTAGTCAGTGCAACTAAATATGAAAATTATATGAAGAGAATTTTAAGGTTATGCTATTCGTTAAACTATCGAAGCAATCGTGATCGGATGTTGGAATTAGGGGCTGCTCAAAATATAAGTTCTGCGAAATACGTTGGAGATATGTTTAGTAGATATAATAGTTTTGATGATCGTTTTCCTAAAGAATTATTCTCGGAGTACACTACGTTACCGTTTGAAGGATACGAATTAAGTGTGATCGCAAATTATGAGCAAATGCTTAAAATGACTTATGGTAACTGGCAACAGGTACCCCCAGTTGACCAACGCGTTTCACATGAACTAACAGTTTATTTAAAAGATTAGTTACCCAGTGTTGAAGATTAATTCTTGTTTGAAATTATGTAATATATAGAATTCTTGGTAATTAATAAAATGTAGACAATATCTCGAAAAAGGAAGTAATAATAATGAATATTGCAGCTATATTTGCTGGTGGGGTTGGTACCCGCATGCACTCAAAAGAACTGCCTAAGCAATTCTTAAAAATCCATGATAAGCCGATTATAATTCATACCTTAGAATTATTTGAGGATAATCCCGAAATAGACATGATTGTGATTTCTTGTGTTGAAAATTGGATTGGATATTTAAATGAATTAATTAAAAAATACAATCTACGAAAAGTTCAAAAAATAGTAAAAGGTGGCAAAACGGGGCAAGAATCTATTTTTAATGTGCTTAAAGCAGCGGAAGAATTAGGCAATAGAAAAGAAGATATTGTCCTTATTCATGATGGCGTTCGCCCATTAATCAACCAAAAAACTATTTATGACAATATCGCTTCAGTTAAGAAAAATGGTTCGGCAATTACGTCTGTTAAAGCTAAGGAAACAATTTTAATTGTTGATAAAGACGAGGCAATTTCAGAAGTTCCAAATAGAGCTCATTCACGTTTAGCGAGAGCACCACAAAGTTTTTATTTAAATGATATTTTAACAGCACATGAACAAGCAATCGCAGAGAAGAAATTTGATTTTATTGATTCATGTTCAATGATGCAATATTACGGGAAAAAATTATATTTGGTTGATGGACCGCAAGAAAACATAAAAATTACAACCCCGGATGATTTCTATACTATGCGTGCCTTACTAGATGCTAGAGAAAATGCTCAAATTTATGGAATTGAAGAATGATATGTCTAAAACTTTAGATGGTAATGATAGTTTATTTGTAGCATATCTCACGAATAGCTTATAAAAGGGTTGATAGTACAATACTTATAAGATTGCTATTGATAGTTAATGATAATGGATACTAGTATGAGTTAACGATAATAGTAATATAGGCATATACCATTTGTGGCTTGCTTTTGTTTAGAAATATTCAAAAGATTACCACAAATGGCTTTTTTGTTATTAGTTTAATTCTTGAAAAATATATACCTGTTTATGCTTACAGACTGCAGTGTATTTAATAATGAATGAGGTAATAAAATGACTGAGGTAAGTTTTGATGAAAAAGATATAAAAAATAAGTTAAGTTGGGGTGAATTGAGTAAGTATCGAGGAGACTTATTTGGATTAGCGATTATTCAAATAATGATTTTTCACTATTTTGAAAATTACTTCAACGCGGGCGGTAACACCAGGGTGATTACTCTTATCGGAAAAATATACTATTATATTTTTGGGTCTATTGGTGTCGAAATCTTTTTATTTTTATCTGGAATGGGACTTTATTATTCTTTGACGAAGAATAATAAAGTTAAAGAGTTCTATATACGAAGATTTACTCGTGTCTTACCGACATTTCTTATTGTGTCAGTAGTGTATTATTTCTGGCGAAATTTTATTTATGAGAAGAGGGGAGTTATTGGTTTTCTCCGTGGAGAATTGTTTATTGACTTTGTTAGGGTACATGATACGACATATTGGTTCATATTGCTCATTTTAATAAGGCAGATTGTAAAATTTAAGTTGAACATTTTAGTGGACAGAAAAACCCATAAAGGTCTTTAATGGTGTCGTTACAACATTCCATTAGAAAGAAGGACCTTTATGGGCACCACTATCTTATCATTTTCAGACCGCATTGTCATCGAAACGCTTCGTCATGAAAAGCGATCTCTTCGATATATCGCTGATTACCTGGGCTTTAGTAAGACTACTATCTTTAATGAAATTCACCGGTTAAAGGGTGAATACCATGCGACTAGTGCGCAAGCCGACCACGAAACTAAACTTAGTTATCGTGGTCGTAAATGCTCATTAACGGCTAACCTCAAGCGACTAATCGAAGACAAGATCAAGATTCAGAAATGGTCAATTGAACAAGTAGCCCATGTGGTTAGGATCGCCTACAAGACTATCTATAACTGGGTCGATCAAGGACTTCTAGATATTCGGATGACTGATTTACCTGACCATGGTATTCGTCGTAAGCGTGCTAAAGAAACCCGTGGGACTTTCAGTCATGGTCGTTCGATTGAAGATCGTCCAGCTGAAGCTTCTGATCGTAATATTGCAGGCCATTTTGAAGCTGATACAGTTTTATCTGGCAAGCGCAAAGGTCAAGCAGTAGCCACGTTTGTCGAACGCAAGAGTCGCCTTACTATCGTTAAACGGCTTGGTGGACGAGATAGCACTTCAATGACTAAGGCTATCCTTGAGTTAGCTAATCAATTAGGAACTAATCTCAAGACACTGACGGTTGATCACGGGAAAGAGTTCGCCAACTACCAATCAATTGAGAAAAATACCGGCGTGCCGTTGTACTTTGCCCATGCTTATTCTCCGCATGAACGTGGTAGTAATGAGAATCGTAATCGAGTGTTACGGCGATTTATTCCTAAGGGTCAGCCAATTGAAGAGATTAGTGATGATGAATTGATTCAGATTAACTGGTATCTGAATTCACGGCCACTCAAATGTTTGAACTGGCGAACTCCAATTGAGATCTTTTTGCTTAATCTGCGTCATTAAATTTGTTCAAGTTATTTATTGCAATCTACCATAATGTATCTCGTTTTTCCTTATTTATATCGAACGCTCCTTCCCGATAAAAAACATAGAACATCAGTATTGATGGGGATTTTAAGTGTATGGTTATTGACCGCCATCTTAGCTTATTTTCTGATTCCTGGGCTTTTTGCCAATACAGAAATTTTATATTTGCGAATTCCGATTTTTATTCTGGGCTTATTTTATGCTGATAAGGTGATGAATAATAGTCCTTTAACAAACGTAGAAATACTTTTATTGATAGCAATTGTGGTATTGAAAGTGGCCTTCAATCGAGTAACCATGATTCCTGTAGGAGGACGGATTATGGCAACTCTTTGGAGTTTTCCAATAATGTTTGCTGGGGTGTGGTTATGTAAAAATTTCCTTGTTTACAATAATTATCTGCATCGTTTTGTTCAATGGACAGGGTCACTTTCATTAGAGTTGTATATTATTCATGTTAGTTTGCGAGAAGTGTTTAACGCTTACAATTTTTCCATGGCAATAGGTTGGCATTATATGGTAATGATAGTTATAACATACTTAATTGCCATCTTATTGAAGAAAACAGTAACAAATATCATAAAAAATATATAATACTGTTTTACTAAATGATTGATAAGTGCTTTGACAGAAGATAATTGCAAAATGGTTGGAATGTCTATAATTAGTTAGTTTGCGCTATGGGAAGGATTTTATAGTGGTATTCTTAATATAGACGAGATAATGTGCTAATTATGACAAGTTATTAGTCAGAGAAAGAAAAGAGGATAAAATTAATGCAATCAATTTTAATGCAAGACTTTGAAGAGTTATTACATTCAGAGTTAGACTTAGAGCCATTTCGAGGAAAAATATTCTTTGTAACCGGGGCAACAGGATTAGTTGGCTCCCTGGTTCTTCGCTTTTTAGCATATGCTAATGAGCAACTGGACTTAGATTTAAAATTACTGGCTTTGGTTCGTAATAAGGAGAAAGCACAGCGGCTTTATGCAAAATACAAAACTGCTCCGTTAAAATTTGTTGTAACTGAGTTGGGGCATAGTGACTTACATTTGTCTGAAAAGGTTGATTATGTCATTCATGCGGCAGCAGTAACCGGTTCTAAGCAGATGATTGCCGACCCGGTAGGAACTATTCGAACAGCTTTATGGGGGACTGACGAAGTCCTTCAGGAGGCGGTTAGAAATAATGCTGAGGCGATGGTATATCTTTCTTCAATGGAAGTATACGGCCAACCAGTAGTTACGGGACAGACAACAGAAAAAGATCTAGGGTACGTTGACTTAACCAATATTCGATCCTCCTATCCCGAAGGTAAAAGAATGAGTGAATTAATGTGCAATTCATACGCAGAACAATACGGTTTGCGAGTGATGTCAGCTCGTTTAGCCCAAGTTTTTGGGGCGGGGGTATTGCCAGGGGAAAACAGAGTATTCGCTCAATTCGCCCGCAGTGCAATGAATGGAGAGAATATAGTACTTCATACTACTGGACAATCCGAAGGGAATTATGTGTATGCAACGGATGCCATTAAGGCGATCCTGATACTACTTCAAAAAGGTGAAACTAGGCAGGCATATAATGTTGCTAATGAGGATAGTCACATGACTATCAAAGCGATGGCTGAAATGGTTATGGATAACTTTGGGATTTCAGGAGCACAGGTTGTCATTGATATTCCAAAGGAGAACATGGGCTATGCCCCCGATGTCAAAATGTGGTTGAGTAGTCAGAAGCTCCAGCAACTAGGGTGGAGACCTACTGTTAACCTCAAGGATAGTTACGCACGTCTCATTCAGTGGTTACAGGAAAAAAAGTAGAGTTTATCTGCCTTGTTAAAGTGTATTAATAAAGACTGAGCTGTACAACATAAATATTCATTGGTATTAACGATGGACATCTATGATTAAATGCGGTTCATTTTAGATAACAGGCATAAAACTACAGTAAAGACGGCGTTTTCATGGACAAATAGGGCGAGCGGTGATAATCTTTTTTCTTTCACCACGAATAGTTTTTTCAGAATAATCCAATAGTTCAACATTTGGGTCTGTAATTCCTAAAGCTTTTAGCATTGAATAGTTATCAAGAGACAAAAGCAAAACCTTCTTTCGATTATTTTGTGGTGATTTAATTGTATGACAAGGACCAGCTTTTGGCCCTTATTTTTTACGGTGAATTGTCAAACCAAGTGCAACACTTTATCAAAGAAAACTTCAGTAGCGGTCAAATAATTTAAGACCTTTTTGGGACGAAGATTAAGTTGCTTTTGCCATTCAGCTATCTCTTGATCCGTATAATTATCAAGGTTAGTTCGCTTAGGAAAATATTCACGTAATAAACCATTCATATTTTCATTAGAACCACGTTGTTCTGGTGAATACGGATCAGGCCAGTATACTAACGCCCCTAGGCGTTCAGCTGTTGCATCTAAATCAAGGAATTCTGTTCCATGATCTGGAGTTAGTGAATGAACAAATTCTGGGTCGATACTAGAAAACATGTCAATCAAACCATGATTGATACAGACTGCATCTTTACGAGTAACTCGTTTCATTAACACATACCGACTTTTACGATCAACGGCAGTGATTAGAACTGAATGACTTGTTTTACCTAGGACAGTGTCAATTTCCCAGTCCCCCAGTCGTTTACGTTCATTAATAAAGTTAGGTCGTTCATGAATTGAAATATAGTTAGTTTGTACTTCTTTATGGCTTGGTGTGCCGTGTATGATTTTTATGACGTAGATGGCGTTTAAGTCCGCGATCGTTCTTAGAGCGAAGTGGTTGCCCGAGATTATGTGCATAAAGATGTCGGTAGATAGTAGCGTAACTAACACAAGTAAGACCTTCTAATTCAAAGCGAGCAACGATTTGTTCGGGAAACCAGTTCATTTTTTGAATATAGTAAGCAATCTTATCTCTAAGGGTAGAATCTTGGTCCAAGAGCCGTGGCTTATGACATTTCTTGCGTTTTCTTTCGTAGTTTCTTTGCGCCCGTGAGGGTGAATATTCACCTTTTAAACGTTTGAATTCACGGGAAATGGTACTAGGACTACGGTGTAGTTTGAGTGCAATAGCACGATAAGATATTCCCTGAGCTTGAAATTTAAGCAGCTTTTCTCGTTCAAATATAGTAAGATGATTATAGCTCATAGCGTGTACCTCGTATGTTTTATTTGGTCATTAAACATTGTACCCGCTATGGGTCTTTTTTTGTATTTGTGTTGCACTTAGAGTGTAAATTCACAACAAAAAAATCTGGCATTGGCGCTCACCAATACCAGAAAACCATAGATTGTATATAACTAAGCTTAAATCACCGGCCGGTTAGCCCGCTGTGGTAGCATAACGTTGAAGTCATATTCTGCTAGCTTCTGCAAACCGTGGTCCTGACTGAGATCAAAGTAAGTGGTTAGGCTTTGGGCAATCATCAAGTTGATCTCTTTTTTAGGATCAAACTGAATGACCGCTACCGGGGTATGAGTTCCGTAGGCCAAGCCAACTTCAAAGGCAGTACCTGAATCCATCTCGTTATCGGCTTCTTCTAACTTGTAGTCCGCAATAGCGACGACGATGTCGGCCTGGTAGATGTGGTTGACATCAAGACGGAAGGTAGCATCCTGCCAGCCGAGCGAACCAAATTCTTCCTGCGAATAAGGATGTTTTTCTGGAAGAAAGATCTCACCGATCGTAGGATTTTGCTGGAGAGCAGCGACAACTTGGTTGATACGGGTGCGTTGCCCATCACTGAAAAAGGGAGCAGCTAAGTAAACAGATTTTTGTTGCATAGTATTCAATCCTTATTAATAATTTTACAAGATGTAGTGGGATGTTAAATCCTATCTACAAGATAAAGAATCTTTGCTTTATTTTCAATGGGATTCCTAGTATTATTAGGTATGTTATTGTAAAAAACGACTAGCTAAAATCAAACGAAAGGATGCTTCTATCATTTTGATTACGTTATCAGGGATTATTGGTTCTGGGAAGTCAAGCTTGACCAAGATCTTGTCTGAAGAACTCGGAACCACAGCATATTATGAACCAGTTAAAGACAACCCCGTTTTACCTATCTTTTATAAGGGGAATGAGATTGCTGCCAAGAAACGGGCGGCCGGTGATGCCGAAGCTACCAACCCATACGCATATTTATTGCAAACTTTCTTTTTGAACCGCCGCTTTGCGATGATCAAGAAAGCTATGGAAAATGACAATAATGTCTTAGACAGGTCGATCTATGAAGACGAGATTTTTATGAAAATGAATACCGAACTGGGCAATGCTACCCAGGTGGAATATGACATCTACAAGAGCCTGCTCAATAATATGATGGAAGAACTACCCCTGGCTGCTCACAAGAAATCACCTGACTTGATGATTACGATCAAAGTTTCTTATGAAACCATGCTTAACCGGATCAAAAAGCGGGGCCGGAAATATGAACAGGTGGAATTAGATCCTTCCTTGAGCGACTACTATCACCGTTTGCTGAAACACTATGATATCTGGATGCAAGAATATAGCTACTCACCTTTACTGATCATTGATGGGGACAAGTATGACTTCATGGCTAACAAGCATGACCGGGTGGCAGTCTTAGAAACAATTGAAAATAAATTGGTGGAACTGGGTAATTTGACTGAGGCTGACTTTGCCCGCTACCAACAAAAGCACCAAGAGTTTTTGCAATCTTAAGAAAAATACCTAAGAAAAGAGGGCGGTATTGATGGAAATGTTAGATGTACAGTATAAGAAAGAAGCACGCCATGCTTTAGCATTAATGCTCGGATATATTATTGTTTTTCAGGCAGTAGCTTCCTTTTCATGGCGCCTTTTTTCTTCGATTTCTACTGCGATGAGTTCAGGGATCCCATACTATCTCGGGGTAGCAGCTGGCTTGTTAGTAATTTTCATTGGTACCAGCAAAATTGACCAGCGAGCGATCTGGCAGCAAATTCGAACTATTCCGCGTAAGCCGACTGCCAGAACGATTGTGACTCTTTTAGCCCTGATAATGCTGGCAAATATGTTTTTTGGGATTTGGAGTAACTTGGTTGAGCATATTTTCCAGGTATTTGGTTTGACAACCAGAGCGCAACTAGAAACTGCTTCTGCCAACGGTAAAGATTCACTGTCGATGATTATTTATGTCACTGTGGTTGCGCCAATTTTCGAGGAGTTTATTTTTCGGGGTTACTTGCTCCACTATTTCAGCAAGTACAGCCAAAAGTTAGCTGTGTTTGTTACGGCATTCTTTTTTGGAATCTACCATATGAATATTGCCCAGACACCATTTGCTTTTTGCCTAGGTTTGTTGTTAGCTTATACGGCGCTGACTTACGGTTTGCGGTGGTCGATCTTTGTTCACTTTTGTAACAACGCGTTTGGACAAGTAGTTTCGATCCTTGCTGTTCACTGGGGTGGCGCTGTTAATGCAGTCAGCTCAATGTTTATGCTGGTGATGGCAGTGGGTGGCCTGGTCTTTTTAATTCGCCATGCAAGCCAAATCAAAAGCTGGCTTCAAGCCAACGTTATTCCACCCCACTATCTGACCTGGAGCTTACTTAACTGGCCTGCAGGAGTAGCGTATGTTTTATGTGTCATTTCAATCGTCATGGGGCTAGACAGGATCTAGCATTTGCAGCGGATCGTCCTTGCAGTTTCACTAGAAAACACATATCATAATATTAGAAGGGTTTAATATTAGAGTTATCTAGTCGAGAGGTGAGGATAATG
Organism: Ligilactobacillus saerimneri; assembly: GCF_036689625.1. Classification (NCBI taxonomy): domain Bacteria; kingdom Bacillati; phylum Bacillota; class Bacilli; order Lactobacillales; family Lactobacillaceae; genus Ligilactobacillus; species Ligilactobacillus saerimneri. The sequence continues at coordinate 1,427,810 of NZ_CP144759.1, read as the reverse complement.
GCTTACATGATGAATTACAAACGTATTTTGGTTGCTGTTGACGGATCCCAAGGGTCACGCTATGCATTGGAAGATGCGGTGAACCTAGTGAAGGGGACCACAACTCGATTAGATGTGTTGCGGGTTTTGGACCTTAATACTCTGGAATATGGGGGCGCTGGTGTAGCCTTGGATGGCGAACGGATTTATGAGATTGAACAAGAAGCCGAACAAGAGATGCTACGCTTGCGGAAGGAAATTGTTGAGGAAAAAGGCCTTGATGATAGCCAAGTTTACGTCCACTTACGCTTTGGCAATCCAAAACGCATTATAGCGCGTGAGTTCCCTCAAGAATACAAGAGTAACCTGATCGTCCTAGGTTATACCGGACGTAACTTTATCGAGCGGGTTATGATGGGGTCTGTCGCTGCTTATGTGACACGCGAAGCACTGTGTGATGTTTTGACCTGCAAAGGAAATAACGAAACTAAATAGTTAGATTGAATGGTGGTTGCCTAAAAAAGGTGAACCACCTTTTTGATTGTAATCATTAAAAACGAGTGAAAAACAGACTAGAAAGAGCTTCTAATAATGAAATCATTAAAAATAATGGCGAAAGAGACAGGAACACGAGTGTTTCGGAGCTTACTTTATTTCTGTAAGTGAAAATTGAAGTATAAACGTTGATTTGACAATGTTTACTTGCATAATTATTTTTAAGTGCAGCTGAAGCAAAGATAAAAAAAGAAAGCGGATTAAATTTATACGCCAAAATTTATGAGAGCGTTTATTATAAATTCCCTTTTATTTAAACTTCACTTTGACACCTAACCAGAAAACGGTTACACTTAAAACTGTTGGAAATGCCGAATGTCTGTTATTTCGGATTACCATAATCGAGTTGGAGCCGCTTTCTTATGATTTATTAGTTTGATATAAAATAATTAAAGATATAGTATGCTTCAGAAATTATTTTTGAGATTTACTCCAACTCAAATACCTTATCTCCTTTGAAAAAACTAGAGGGAGTCATAACGTATGGTAGCGATACGTTATGGCTCCTTTTAGTTTAGGATAAATTTCATGTATAATACTCCTTGTAAGTAAATTTAGGTGATAATGAAAAGAGGTGAACCAATGATTTATTTACGAACACTAACCTTGGTTTTGTTAGCGACAGCGATTGTTGGACACTTGAGTCGGCGGATACGGATTCCGGCCGTAGTGGGGCAGTTGGTTGTCGGTATTATCTTGGGACAAGCTGTTCTAGGCTGGGTTCCCAATGACCAATTTATGCACATCTTTTCCGAAATTGGGGTCATCATCCTGATGTTCATGGCGGGTCTGGAAAGCGACCTAGCTCTTTTGAAGAAATATTTTGTGCCATCTTTGGCGGTGGCGGTTTTTGGGGTTGTCCTGCCAGTATGGCTTGTTTTTGGGTTTGGCTTTTTGTTCAACCTTTCAATCGAAAGTTCTCTGTTTTTAGGTGTGACCTTTGCGGCTACTTCAGTGAGCATCACAGTTGAAGTGCTCAAAGAGATGAATAAGTTGGACACTAAGGAAGGGTCAACCATCTTGGGGGCAGCTGTGATCGATGATATCCTAGCGGTGCTGATCCTGAGTGTCTTGGTTTCAGTTTACGGTAATGTAGGTAGCTCCAGCGGTGGAACCAACAGTATTCTTTTGAACTTAGTGCTACAAGCGGTTTATTTCATTGGGGTCTACGTAATTTTCAAGTGGGTAGCTCCGATTTTGATGTCACTAGGAGAAAAACTCCAGGTACCGGCCTCAGTAGTTTTAATGTCCCTTGTGATGTGCTTGGGGATGGCTTATCTGGCTGATCTGGTGGGCTTAAGTACTGTCGTGGGATCTTTCTTCGCGGGGATTGCAGTTGGTCAAACTGAGTACCGGGCAGAGATTGACCATAATATTATCCCGATCGGGTATGCAGTCTTTATCCCGATGTTCTTTGTTTCAATCGGGTTGAACATGACCTTCCATGGCTTCATCAGTGACCTCAAGTTTACTGTGCCATTGCTACTATTAGCTTTATTCACGAAGTGGTTCGGTTGTGGCCTAGGGGCCCGGTTAACAGGGATGAACTTTGATTCGGCTAGTATTATCGGATCGGGCATGGTTTCCCGGGGGGAGATGGCCCTGATCGTTGCCCAGGTGGGATTCCAAGCCCATTTACTCCATGCAGACTACTATTCAGGGGTAATCATGGTAATCATTCTGACAACCTTGATCGCTCCAGGAATGATCAAGTCGGCCCTGGGTCGGCAAGCCAAGAACATGACACACCAATCTGCCGAAACAACGGAGTAAAGAAGCGTATTTTCCGGGAAATTAGTACGGAAAATACGTTTTTCTATTCGCAGGCAAAAATTAGCGGTATAATTACTTTTTAGATTTAAATAACGCGGAGTGTAAACAAGAAAATGAAAAAGAGTAGACTATTATCGGGAGCTTTTTGGATGATGGCTGGAAGCATCCTCTCCCGTGTTTTAGGAGTTATCTATCTGATTCCATGGTTGATGATGATGGGGAGCGCAGCGCAACAGAATGCTGCCCAGGCCATCTTCAACTCAGCATATAACTTTTATGCGCTCTTTCTTTCCTTAGGGGTCGCTGGGTTTCCAACGGTGATTGCTCGGCAAGTAGCGGCCTACAATGGTGAAAATAAATTTAATAATAGTAAGCGGGTCTTCAAAGTTGCACTCTTCTGCATGCTCTGTACGGGGATCGGCTGTGCCGTCTTGCTCTACGTGTTGGCACCGGTGATCGCTGAACGGAGCGCCGTGGTATCGACCAGTGTTGCTACCAAGGCTATCCGGGTGATGTGTCCCACTTTGGTGATCTTGCCACCAATGAGTTTGACGCGGGGCTTTTTCCAAGGAAATACAGATATGAAACCCTATGGGATCTCACAGTTGTGGGAACAACTAATCCGTATTCTCTTTATTCTGGGGGCGACTTTCTATGTGATGAAAGTCATCCATGGGTCATATATCACGGCGGTTAATTATAGTACCTTTGCTACCTTCCTCGGGGCAGTTGCTAGTTTGATCTATCTGGTGTGGTATTACTGGAAAAAGCGCTCGGAATACCAAGAACTGGCTGCGCAGAGTTTACCGGCAGATAATAATGATCTCAAGCAGATTTTTATTGGTATTCTTAAAGAAGCTATTCCATTCATTTATGTGGGTTCAGCCGTAACGATTGTTCAGTTTATCGATCAGATGACTTTTAAAGATATCGTTGTGAAACTGACGGGGGTTTCTCCCTTCCATGCTCAGGACCTGTATACTTACTTCTCCGCCAACCCTAACAAGATCACAACAGTGGTTGTGGCATTAACAATTGCGGTTGCTGCTTCCTCGCTGCCCCTGCTGGCAGAACAGTCACGGACAGGTAATCGGGAAGGCGTCAGCAAGTTGATCGTCCAAAACATTGAACTGATGGTAGTGACCCTTTTACCAGTCGCCTTCCTGCTTTCTGTTTTGGCATGGGAAGTTAATGGGGTCTTCTATCCTTTCTCCCGCTTAGGGGCTGATTTGATGTCAGTCGCTTTGATTGGAAGTATTGCCTTGGGAGTCTTTACTGACTTCTTTTCGATTGCCCAGTCACTTGGGAACCACCGCCTGGCTGTCCGGACGTTAACCTTAGGGTTGATCCTTAAATTAGCCTTACAGATTCCATTAACCTATATCTGGGGTGCTTTTGGGACAGTATGGGCAACCACGATTACCTTTGCAGCGATTGCAGTGGTCGTCTTCGGTTATGTTTATAGTCATTACCTTGAACCCGGACAATTAGAAGGCGCTTTACAATTGATTTTTATCAATATTGTTTTGGGTGCAGTCGCCTGGCTGACTCACTGGGGCTTAGATCAGGTCTACATTCCGCAAGGCAAACTAGCTGCTTTCTTCTATGCAGCGGTCTTTGGTGGCTTCTTCATGGTGGTTTATGCTTTGATTCTTAATCGGTTTGGGTTCCTTAAGCGGATCTTTGGTTTTCGCCTACCTGGGATCAGGAGCGAACAAAGTACCTCCACTGAACAACGCTCACCACGGGGGCGGCATTTCTAAGTCGCGTTAAAGTTTTAATTGACTTTATTTAGTAATGAACGTATATTAAAAGTAATCATTCTTATCTTGATAGATAAAGTAGTCAAAGTGCTTTATCCATGTCTTTTATACAGGAAAACTGTATTATATAGTGCATGGAGTGGCACTTTTTTTCTTGCTTTTTAAAGGGAGGATAGTTGATGGAAATCACGGAATTTGATACAATCGCCGCTATTTCAACCCCGCCAGGAGAAGGGGCGATTTCAATTGTACGGATGAGCGGGGAAAATGCCGTCAAGATCGCCACCAAGGTTTTCCAGGGGAAGGACCTAACGCAAGTGGCTAGTCACACGATCAACTACGGACATATTATTGACCCGGCATCACACCGTGAAATTGATGAAGTCATGGTTTCGGTACTACGGGGACCAAAGACTTATACCAGGGAAGATATTATTGAAATTAATTGCCACGGGGGGATTGTTTCAACTAATGAGATTTTGCAGTTGCTTTTGCAAAACGGAGCGCGGTTAGCGGAACCTGGTGAGTTTACCAAGCGGGCTTTCTTACATGGCCGCATTGATTTGACCCAAGCAGAGTCAGTGATGGATTTGATTCGGGCCAAGACAGACCGGTCAATGAAAGTTGCTTTGAACCAGTTAGATGGTAATTTGGCTCATTTGATCAATAATTTACGCCAGGATATCCTGGATGTTTTGGCTCAAGTTGAGGTCAATATTGATTATCCTGAATATGACGATGTCGAAACATTGACTACGAAGATGCTTAAAGAAAAAGCACTGGCTGTACGGGACCGTATCAAGCAGTTGGAACAAACGGCTAAACAAGGAAAGATCCTGCGCGAAGGGCTAGCTACGGCAATTGTGGGACGGCCGAACGTGGGCAAGTCAAGTTTGCTGAACCACTTGTTGCATGAAGATAAGGCTATTGTGACCGATATTGCTGGGACCACCAGGGACGTGATCGAAGAATATGTTAATGTCCGTGGGGTGCCGTTGAAGTTGATCGATACGGCTGGAATTCGTGAAACAGACGATAAGGTTGAAAAGATCGGGGTGGAACGTTCCCGGCAAGCGATCGACCAAGCAGATTTGGTGATGTTACTGTTGAACGCTAGCGAACCACTGGCGGCTGAAGACCAAGAATTATTGGCCGCTACGGCGGATAAGAAGCGAATTGTTGTGCTCAACAAAACGGACTTGCCGCAGCAGTTGGATCAAGCTGAGTTGCAGACTTATCTCAAACCAGCAGAAGAAGTCATCGCACTCTCTGTTTTAGCTAATGCAGGGATTGATCAGCTAGAAGAACAAATTGCCAAACTGTTCTTTGGGGGAATCGAAAATTCCCAAACAACGGTCATTGTTACCAATGCCCGCCATGTAGCCTTGCTTAATAAGGCAGAACAATCTTTGACTGCAGTGTTGCAGGGGATCGAAGCAGGAATGCCGGTGGATCTCTGTCAGATTGATATGACAGCTGCTTGGGACAGCCTCGGGGAGATCACTGGGGACTCTTACCAAGACGAGTTGCTAGATCAGCTCTTTAGTCAGTTCTGTTTAGGAAAATAACTTGGAATAAGAGAAAGGAAGATATGCTGGCTTACTAGCCACAAAGAGAATTATGGTTGAATCATTTGGAAAACAATATCAAGGACAAGATTATGATGTTATCGTAGTTGGGGCCGGTCATGCTGGCTGTGAAGCGGCGCTAGCGGCTGCCCGGATGGGAAATGAAACCCTGCTGATCACTATTCAGTTGGAAATGACTGCTTTCATGCCATGTAATCCTTCTATTGGGGGCCCAGCTAAGGGAATTGTAGTTCGCGAAGTAGACGCACTTGGGGGCGAAATGGGGCGTAACATTGACAAGACATACGTCCAAATGCGGATGCTGAACACTGGTAAAGGACCAGCAGTTCGCGCATTGCGGGCTCAAGCAGATAAGCGTTTATATTCTGAAGAAATGAAGCATACGTTGGAACGTCAAGAACATCTAACTCTCCGGCAGGGAATCGTTGACGACCTGATCGTTGAAGATGGGGTCGTCAAGGGTGTGATCACTAATACTGGGGCCCGTTATGGTGCGAAAGCGGTCGTTTTAACAACCGGGACAGCAGCCCGGGGCCGGATCATCATTGGGGAATTGCGGTATTCTTCTGGTCCTAACAACACCCAAGCAGCGGTTGAATTGTCGAAGAACTTGGAAAAGCTGGGCTTTGAGCTCAAGCGGTTCAAGACGGGGACCCCACCACGGGTTGACGGGAATACAATTGATTATAGTAAGACCGAAGAACAGCCTGGGGATGCAGACGTCAACCACTTTAGCTTTGAAACCTCGGATGAGGACTACCTCACAGTTGAACAGCAACTGTCATGCTGGTTGACATATACTAACGAAAAAACCCACGAGATCATCAATAGCAACCTGGATCGTGCTCCGATGTTCTCGGGTGTGATCGAAGGGGTTGGGCCCCGTTACTGCCCATCAATCGAAGATAAGATTGTTCGTTTTGCTGATAAGCCTCGCCACCAGTTGTTCTTGGAACCGGAAGGACGAAACACAGATGAGTACTATGTTCAAGGCTTGTCCACTTCAATGCCAGAAGAAGTCCAACAACAGATGGTGCATTCGATTTCAGGTTTGGAAAACGCGCAGATGATGCGACCAGGCTATGCGATCGAGTATGATATTGTTGCTCCATACCAGTTGCGCCCAACATTAGAAACCAAACTCATCCGTGGGCTGTACACTGCTGGTCAAACTAATGGGACTTCAGGGTACGAAGAAGCAGCTGGTCAAGGGATCATTGCCGGAATTAACGCGGGCCGCCATGCGCTGGGTAAAGAAGAAATCGTCCTCAAGCGGTCTGATGCCTATATCGGGGTTATGATCGATGATCTGGTAACCAAGGGAACTAACGAACCATACCGGTTGTTGACTTCACGGGCTGAATACCGGTTGATCTTGCGCCACGACAATGCTGACTTACGGTTGACAGATTTAGGTCATAAAATTGGTTTGATTTCTGATGAACGCTACCAAGCTTTCGAAGCTAAGAAAGCAGCGATTGCAGCCGAAGAAGCACGGTTAGCAACAATTCGGTTAACACCAAACACTCCTGGTATCAATGACTACCTTGAATCCCATGGTGATCGTCCGTTGAAGGATGGGGTGTTAGCTAGTGACTTCTTGCGGCGCCCATATGCAAGTTACAAGGATTTGTTACAGTTCATCCCGGCTCCAACAGAACCTTTGGACCGGCGGGTGATTGAACAGATTGAGATCCAGTTCAAGTATGCTGGCTACATCAAGAAGGAAGAAGAAAAGGTTGCCAAGCTCAAGCGGATGGAAGCTAAGAAGATTCCGGCTGACATTGATTATGCCAAAATTGATGGCATTGCGACAGAAGCACGGCAAAAGTTTGAAAAGATCCAGCCAACTACCCTCGCACAAGCAGGCCGGATCAGTGGGGTTAACCCCGCTGACTTAGCCATCCTGGCAGTTTATATCCAAGAGGGCCGGATTGCCAAAAAACAGGCTGAATAATATTTCATGTAAATAAGAACTAACAAGCAGCTATGGGGGACTATTTCCTAGCTGCTTGTTTTTTTATAACGGAAAATTAGGTGAAGATCGATGTTGTAACCTACTAAATGAGGGTAAAGTATAGTACAATGAAAATAGATTGCTCTAAAAGTACCAGCTAGTTAGCATGGTGCTTAATTTTTAGATAGTAGCGGAAGGAGGATATCATGGAAAAGCTAGAGAAGCGGCAATTAGTCCGTGATGTGTCACGGGGAGCCCTGGGCTCAGTGGGATTGTCGATCTATATTCTAGCGGATTCATTTTTCGTGGCGAGAAGTTTAGGCGTACTCGGTGTTTCAGTAATGAGTCTGACGATGCCATTGTTTAACCTAATGGAGGGGTTAGGACTCTTATTGGGAATGGGGGGCGCAACGCTTTTCATCATTGATAAAATCCAAGAGCCGTCTAATTCTAAAAAAGTTTTCCCACAGATCTTTAGAATTGGATTGATTTTAGGCTTATTTTTTATGGCGCTCGGGCTAACATGTCCCCGGCAAATTGCCCAACTCTTAGGGGCAAACCAGGCAGTGTTGGCGATGACGACGGAGTATACGCGGATCATCCTCTTAGGTGGACCGGTGTTTGTACTCAACAATTTCTTTTTAAGTTTCGTGCGTAATGACCGCGATACCTTTTTGGCAATGGTGGCGATGTTGGTTTCAAGTATTTGGAACGTAGTAGCCGATTGGCTCTTCATCCTCGTCTTTAAGTGGGGGATGCTAGGGGCTGGTTTAGCGACTACATCAGCACCATTGATCAGTATCCTCATCATGTCGGTTCACTGGTTCAATGGTAAGAGCTCCTTGTCGTTCAAGCCGGCGGGCTTCCGTCTGTCCAATATTCGGTACACATTGGAATTGGGCTTGCCATCATTTTTGATGGAGATGAGTAACGGTTTTACTATTTTTATTTTTAACAAGGTAATCCTGGCGGTTAGCGATGAATATGCGGTTGCTGCCTACGGGGTGATCACCAACGTATTGCTGGTGGCCCTGGCTCTTTTTACCGGGACTGCCCAGGGGATCCAGCCTTTTGTCAGCAAAGAGTTTGCACAGCGCCAGTTCAAACGGGCGTTTCAAGCGTTACACTTGGCGATTCGGGTCGCCTTAGGAATTGGCTTGGTGATCTATGTCGGTGCTGTTGTATTTAGAGGACCGATTGTTGCTGCTTTTAACGAACAAGGCAACCCAGTTGTGGCTAGTTTGGCGACTAAGGGGATGGGAATCCTCCTCATTAGCCTATTCTTCTCGGCTATCAACAATCAGCTGATCATTTTCTTGGCTTCATGTGATGCTACCAAGCAAAGTATCAGTCTGGTCTTGTTTAGAGGGTACCTGTTGGTATTCCCAATTCTTTTACCGTTGGCATTTTTCTTCAAAATGTCAGGTGTCTGGGTGGGCTTACCTTTGATCGAAATTATTTCCTTGGTAGTCGGACTGAGCCTAATTAAACGCCTCCGGCAAGTTATCAAGAATAAGTACAACGGACAAAAAGGTCGGTTGAAGCAAATAGATTAGTTATAACAAATAAATAATCCCGTAGTTACACGGTGGCTTGCTATGTAACTACGGGATTTTTGTTGCTATTTTTTGTTTGGCTTTTGGACTAATTGGGCTTTACGTTGCTGTAATAATTGCCGCCGTAGGGCTCTTTTTTCCTGCCAACGTTGACGCCAATCGTGGAACCAGGCTTTGAGTTTAGCAGCCAGAAACCACAGGGGGGTAAATAAACAAGATAAGAAGCCAGATAATAAGATAAACATGCCTACGAACAATAATAGCTGCGTTCGTGCGTCAAAATGAAACCAATTATGATGGTGAACATAAATAACTAACCCCATTAAGGGAAGTAAGAAGCCACAGCCGGTTAAAAATAAATTGCGAAAATACCGTCGCACGATGGTCACTTCCTCACCAAGAACTATTTTTACCAATAATATAACAGAAACTCACCTTTTAATGTGTAAAAAGATGAGTTCTTTAGTAATTATTTCTGTTTATGCTTGAGATAGGAAGCAAAGATTACAGATAAGCACAGGATACAAAAGACAGTAACCCAGATTGCCACCCGCATTCCAGTGACTAGAGAATGTGGCAAACCAGCGATCACGATCAGAAGTGTAACTGAGATTGCCCCTGATACCTGCCGCAACGAGTTGTTCAAGGCGGTAGCATGACTGATATCTTCATGTGCTACTGCGACGAATGATTCGGACATGGCAGGTGAGAAAATCATAGCATTACCGGCCATCCGGATAGCATAAGCAACTGTCATGAGCCAGATGGGGGTATCTTTAGTAATCGTTAGGAAAGGAATAGTAGCAATCAACATCAAGATTGCCCCAGAGAAAATCAACCCCTTAGGACCGTGAGCATCGTAGTAGCGTCCGACCAAGGCAGCACACAGGGCGTTAACGATCGCCCCAGGCAGGAGAATCATTCCGGATTCCATGGAGGAAACGCGGGAAACATTTTCGGTGAAAACAGGGATTAGCTGTTCTGTTCCCAAAAGAACAGAGAAGGCCAACATCCCTACCATGGTCATCAACCGGAAGGACCGTTCCTTAAGAATGGCCACTTTGAGCAGTGGCTGCTTGAGTCGGAGTTGCCGTTTGACGAAGATGTACAAGATACCAATGCCGACAAGCAGCATCACAGAAGCAACCGCCCAGTTGTAACCAAAAACAGACATACTGAACAGGGCCAAACCAGAACCAATTAAGGATTCAAAGACTGATACCAGGTCAATTTTGATCGGCCGCGGGGTGGAATAGTTAGGAAAAGTAAACAGTGAGATGACCCACAAGAGGATCATCAATGGCAAAATCAAGATAAATAAGTAATGCCAATTAAGATAGTTGAGGATGATCCCTGACAGAGTAGGCCCAATGGCTGGCCCGAAAGCTACTACTAGGCTGGAAATTCCCAGAATTGTTCCCCGCCGTTGTGGAGGATAGATCGAAATCATGGTTGTCATTTGGAAAGACATCAACAGGCCCCCAGCACAAGCTTGGATTAACCGGGCTAACAAGAGACTATAAAAGTTATTAGCAAAACAACCAACGAGTGTCCCTACGATGAAAGTCCCGATGATGCCAAGATAAACTTGGCGGTTACTGTATTTTTCATACAAATTGGATGAAAGGGGAGTAACAATCCCAATCACTAAAGTATAGGCAGTTGTCAGTAGCTGCGTAATATTCAAGCTAACGTGCATTTGATGGCTGATCACGGGAAGGGCAGTTACCATCATTGTTTGACTACCCAAGCTAATAAAGGTTGATAAGAGCAACACAGCAGAAACGATCAAGCGTGTTTTAGTGTCGATTTGAACGCGAGAAGTGCGCATAGACATGAATAACGAATCCTCCTTATAGATAAATTAATTATAAAAACATATGCTATTATGCCTGGCAAACGCTGAAATAACAATACTTTACAGTAACTTTTAATGTTATCCAGTTCAAGTTTAATTCTCTTCGAATAAGGATTTAAGTTTTTTTAGGGGTTTGTGGTGGATTATGGTAGACGATGACTGTTACTGCGCTATCTGACGGTATATTGACTATATTTGATACCGCTTTCTTGTGCCTTGCGAAGGCTTTTTGTATTTTTTGGTTGTTTGTGGTGTTTTATGGTTGTTTTTCGCTGTGGTAGGTGGTATTATATGGAACGAAGAGGTGATGAAAGTGCTTGCAGAAGAACGACGGCAAGTGATTTTAAGGATGTTACAGCAACATGGCATCGTTAAGATCCAAGATATTTGCCGCTTAACCGACTGCTCGATGTCGTCAGCACGGCGTGATTTACAGCTCTTGGAAGAAGAAGGGCTTTTACACCGGGTACACGGGGGCGCACAGATCAAGCGTGCGCTCCAAAGCGAAATGACGATGACCGATAAGTCGAGCAAAAACCATGACCAAAAGGTGATGATTGCGCAAAAGGCCGCCGCTCTCATTCAGGATGACGATGTGATTTATCTTGATTCTGGTTCAACTACATTGGAGTTAGCCCGAATTTTGGACGCTACCAAAAAAATTACGGTGGTAACTAACAGTGTGTTGAGTGCGGCAGTATTATCAGACCATGGGATCGACACGATTGTTCTAGGCGGGCGTCTCAAGAACAATACCCGAGCGATTGCCGGGGCGGATGCAGCGGTTGAGTTGAGTAAATACCGGTTTAACCGCGCTTTCCTAGGGATCAATGCGATTCATGCTACGGATGGTTTGATGACGCCTGATCCAGACGAGGCAGCTGTCAAGCGGATGGCACTACGCCAGAGCGACAAAAATTACGTTATGGCTGACAGTACTAAGTTTGATCAGGTTTCGTTTGTTAAAGTCGCTGATTGTACGGACGCTACCATTATCACAGATGATAATTTGTCACCGCGGATTGCTAAGCGTTTTGTCAACCAAACGTTTATCTAGGAGGTAAGGTTATGATTTATACAGTTACGATTAACCCATCCATCGACTATATTGTCCAGTTGCCAGAGTTGCATTTGGGTTTGGTCAACCGGATGGCTTATGACAACAAACTTCCCGGCGGAAAAGGGATCAATGTTTCCCGCATTCTCCGTGAACTGGGCCATGACAGTGTTGCCTGGGGCTTTATGGGTGGTTTTACAGGTCGGTTTATTACCGATGCTTTGGAAAAGGATGGTTTAAAAACTGACTTCACCCCTGTCGCAGCTGACACGCGGATCAATGTCAAGATCAAGGCCGAAGAAGAAACAGAAATCAATGGTAAGGGTCCGGCAGTGACTCCTGCTGAAATCGCTACTTTCAAAGAAAAGTTTGCTCATTTGACTGCAGACGACGTTGTAATTTTTGCGGGTAGTTTGGTGCCGAACCTGGATGATGATTTCTACTTTGAACTGATCAAGATCATTCAAGAAAAAGGTGCCCAGTTCGTTATTGATACAACTGGGGAGAGCTTGCGCAAAGCGCTCCAAGAAAAACCCCTGGTGGTTAAGCCTAATAACCATGAATTAGCAGAGCTCTTTGGCGTTGAATTCTCAGGGATTGATGACATCATCAAGTATGCTCAAAAGCTTCGGGAGATGGGAGCACAGTACGTGATGATTTCCATGGCTGGTGATGGTGGCCTGTTGGTTACTGCCGATGGTGTTTACCGGAGCTTGGCACCGCAGGGCACAGTGGTTAACTCAGTAGGGGCTGGGGATTCGATGTTAGCTGGATTCACGGGGACATATGCTGATACCCATGATCCGGTCGAAGCCTTCCGCTATGGGTTGGCTAGTGGATCAGCAACCGCCTTTTCAGAAGATTTGGCAACGCGGGCTAAGATTGATGAGATCTTGCCGCAAATCAAAATCACTAAGATTGGTTAATGAGATTTAGTAATTTATTTGCAAGTATGTTAGTAAAGGGAGTGTAAAAATGGATATTCGCGAATTGCTCAAGCAAGACCTGATGGTAATGGACTTGCAGGCAACTACCAAACAAGAAGTTATCGATGAAATGGTACATAACTTGTTTGTCCATGGCATCATCGATGATGAAGATGTATATAAGAAAGATATTTTGGCCCGTGAAGAAGAAAGCTCCACTGGGATGGGAGATGGGATTGCGATCCCACACGCCCATGATACAGCCGTTAAGACACCAGCAGTGATGTTTGCTAAGAGTGCCCAAGGGGTTGACTACCAATCCATGGACGGGCAACCAGCCCATCTTTTCTTCATGATTGCTGCACCTGAAGGAGGAAGTAATACCCACTTGAAGGCTTTGGCCGCCTTATCCCAAGTATTACTGAATGCTGATGTGGTTGCTCAATTAAAAGCTGCTACTGAACCAGCTCAAGTTCAAGCAATCTTCTCCAAGGCTATTGAAGCTAAGGAAGCAGAAAACAAGGCCCGGGATGAACGTGAACAAGCTATGGCTGCTAGTGAACGGCCTTACCTAGTTGGGGTGACTGCTTGTCCAAACGGGATTGCACACACATATATGGCAGAAGAAAACCTCCACAAGGCTGCTGAAAAGCTCGGGGTTGATATCAAGATTGAAACTGATGGTTCCGAAGGTGTTGGTCACCGGTTGACTGCGCAAGATATTGCCCGTGCCCAAGGGGTAGTGATCGCTGCCGATAAGAAGATTAACATGGCACGGTTTGATGGCAAGCCACTGGTTAACAAAGCTTCCATTGATGGAATTAGACATCCAGAAGAACTGATCCAGAAAGTCTTGGATGGCAAAGCTGCTGTTTACCATGCTGAAGGCGGTGCCGTAGCTGCTGAAGAAGATGACAACAACGGTTCTACTTGGAGTAACATCTACAAGCAATTGATGAATGGGGTTTCCCACATGTTACCATTCGTTATCGGTGGTGGGATTCTGATGGCCCTTTCCTTCGTGGTAGAAAGCTACTTTGGTGGTGCTAACTCCGAAGCCTTTGTTTTCTTAAACAATGCTGGGAATATGGCTTTTGCTTTCATGGTCCCTGTTTTGGCCGGATATATTGCTGAATCAATCGGCGACAAGCCAGCATTGATGCCTGGTTTCGTCGGTGGGTTTATGGCAATGGTATACAAGGGCTCTTTCGGTGGAGCATATATTGCTAATATCCAACATACTGCCAACTCTAACGCTGGGTTCCTTGGTGGGATTGCTGCCGGTTTTATCGCTGGTTACTTGATCGTTGGTTTGCGTAAGCTCTTCTCTGGAATGCCAAAGTCCCTTGAGGGGATGAAACCAATGTTACTATATCCTGTTTTAGGCTTGCTGTTGATTGCTTTGATCATGTACTTCATCGTCAACCCAATCTTCTCCACGATCAATAGTTGGATTACTAGCTTCCTGAATGGGATGGGGACTGGTAACTTAGTATTGTTAACGACTATCTTGGCCGGAATGATGGCGATCGACATGGGTGGTCCTTTCAACAAGGCGGCATATGTTTTCGCTTCTGGTGCTTTTGCTAACGATCCAAAGTCCGTTACTGCTGCTATCCTGATGGGGGCTGTTATGGTTGGGGGGATGGTTCCTCCATTCGCCACTGCTATCGGGACTGCCTTCTTCAAGAACAAGTATACTGAAGAAGAACGGCGTGCCGGCGTTACTAACTGGATCTTAGGCTTCTCATTCATCACAGAAGGGGCTATTCCATTCGCAACTTCTGACCCTGGTCGTGTCTTACCATCATGTATTATCGGTTCTGCCATTGGTGGGGCATTAGTTGGGATGATGAAAGTTGGTGTGCCTGCACCTCACGGTGGCTTGTGGGTATCCCCACTGGCAACTAACATCTTAGGCTTCTTTGTTGCAACGATTGTTGGTTCCATTGTGGCTGCTTTGATCCTAAGCTTCTGGAAGAAGCCAGTTAATGAATAATGTTCACTAAGAGACTGGAAACAGTCTCTTTTTTATTCCCTAAAACGAACATACGTGCTATATTATTAATTAATAAAAACGAAAGGATGTTCGCTTTATGGAACGAGATAAGATATACTTGGCGATCGACCTCAAAGCTTTTTATGCATCGGTAGAGTGCTGTGCCCGTGGATGGGACCCGCTCAATACCAACCTGGTAGTGGCTGACCAGACGAGGACAGATAAGACAATTTGCTTAGCAGTTTCACCAGCCCTCAAGGCTTTTGGGATCAAGGGCCGGCCACGGCTATTTGCGGTAAAGCAAGCCGTAGCGACGCTCAACCGGGAGCGAGCACAGCATGCTACTTGTCATCATCTTTCTGCGCATAAGTCCGTTTATCGGCAAAAATTGTTACGTTCGCCCGACTTGCGCATTGATTTCAAAATCGTTCCTCCGCGGATGAAGTACTATCTCCAAAAAAGTGCTGCCATCTACGGAATTTATCTCCGCTTCTTGCCGGCAGATAAGATCCATGTTTACTCCATTGATGAAGTTTTCTTGGATGTTTCTGATTATTTGGTCACACATGATGTGACTGCACACCAACTAGCCCGGTTGCTTATCAAACGGATTTATCAAGAAACAGGACTGACTGCGACTGCTGGTATTGGCACTAACTTGTATCTGGCTAAAGTGGCTCTCGATATCGGGGCCAAGCATGTGCAGCCAGATTCTGATGGAGTCCGGATTGCTTTTCTAGATGAAAAACGGTACCGGTGTGATTTGTGGGATCATCAACCCCTAACGGATTTTTGGCGGATTGGTCGGGGGTATGCGCAACGTTTACAGAAGTTGGGCTTAGTGACAATGAGGGATATTGCGCAAGCTTCGTTGGGAACATTAACAGATCAGGGAAATGCAGACCTGCTTTTCAAAGAGTTCGGGATTAATGCGGAATTATTGATTGACCACGCCTGGGGCAAAGAAGCAACGACGATGGCAGACATCAAGCATTATCATCCTGCCGCCCATGGCTTTTCTACCAACCAAATCCTGCCAGCTCCAACGCCTGTTGCTGATGCGCGTTTAACTTTAGGTGGAATGATTGATAATTTGGTGCAACAATTGGTACGCTATGATCTCTTGACTGATCAGATCAGCCTGGGAATTAGCTATGATCAAGCCAGTTTAAATTACTATGACTATCAAGGAGAATTAAGTCAGGACTTCTATGGGCGGATCCGCCCCAAATCACTCCATGTCCATACAACCTTGGCTGTTCCTACGGCGGCCGCCAGTGACTTACGGCGTGCCTTTCATACGTTGTTTGATCAACATATCAACTCGCATTTACTGGTGCGCCGCATTATGGTAGGAGCTGGTCATCTCCAATCCCGCCAGGGCAACCAGCTAGCAGTGCGGTATGAGCAGACAAATCTGTTTGTGGACCCATTAGCACAACGGGTACAAGAGCAGTATGCTGATTATCAACGTGAACGTGATCACCGCTTGCAACAGGCAATCTTGACTTTGCAGCAGCAGTATAATAACAAGAATATTGTTATCAGATTGGCCGACATCCTTCCTGGAGCACGGACGAAAGAGCGGAATCTGCAGATTGGAGGCCACCGGGCATGAAGAATAGAGAATATCTGCGGGATGAATTGATCAGTAAAGAATATATTCCTGCTCGGAATCATCCCCGGATGCCGCGCACCAAGCGCGCTGCCCAATTTGCGCCCTTTGCAGCCCTGACGGGCTTCGAGCAAGAAGTAGCGCTGATTCGGGAAAAATATCAGCGGAAACGGTACTTAGACCAAGCAGCTCAAACCCAAATCTGGACCCTCTTAACTCAGAGTATGACTGAGCACCGGCCACTTACCATTGAATATTTCAATGAGGCAGTAGGATACTACGATGAAGTAACCGGAGTGGTAACTAATTTAGATAACAGGCGGCAAGAATGTATTCTTGCTAACAAACAAGTTATGTACTTGGAGAATATCGGTGGCGCATGGTTTAGGCAAAAGAGTAGAGAAACTTCTGCAAAGAACACTAGACTGGTATAAAATAAAGGGTATATAACTTAGAGAAAGTTGAGAATTAGCTAGGATGACGAAAACACTCTCACTTGTGGTGCCGTGCTATTACGAGGAACAAACAATTGACCTCTTTTATGCGGCAGTTGAAGATATCAAATCCCAGCTACCCGGATTAGAACTAGAATATTGGTTTATCAATGACGGGTCGCGGGACCAAACATTAGCTAAAATGCGGGCATTACAAGCCCGTGATCCAGAGCATGTGCATTATGCGTCCTTTTCCCGCAATTTTGGTAAGGAAGCAGCAATGCTATGTGGGCTTCGCTTAGCAACTGGGGATTACGTTACAGTAATGGACGCGGACCTGCAGGATCCACCAGATATGCTCCCCCAGATGGTTGAGATCTTGGAAACCACGGACTATGATTGTGTCGGCACTCGGCGGGTGGACCGCGAAGGTGAACCCCCAATTCGGTCATTTTTTGCCCGGATGTTTTACCGGATCATTAATAAAATTTCGGACAGTGAGATCGTCGATGGAGCCCGTGACTTTCGGGTGATGACACGCCCGTTTGTCAATTCAGTGCTAGAGTTAAGCGAGTACAACCGTTTCTCCAAGGGGATCTTTAGCTGGGTTGGTTATAAGACCAAGTACCTCCCATATGAGAATCGGGAGCGGGTAGCTGGAGATACGAGCTGGAATTTTTGGGGTTTGTTTAAATATTCGATTGATGGTTTAGTGAATTTTTCCCAATTTCCGCTCGATATTGCTTCGCTGGTTGGCTTGTTCTCATCATTATTTTCCGGGCTGGGAATCCTCTTTATTGTTATTCGGTACCTGATGTATGGTGACCGGACAACTGGTTGGGCCTCAATGGTCTGTATTGTCCTCTTTATCGGGGGGATTCAGCTTTTGTGCTTGGGGATTCTTGGCAAGTACATTGGCAAGATTTTTACTGAGGTTAAGCACCGTCCGATTTATATCGTGAAAGAAAAGAAATAATTACTTAAAGTGAGGGTAGGATCATGATTGATTTACATGAAATCATCGACAAGATGAACCCCAAACAGAAGTTTAACTATGACAAAATAATGCAAAAGATGGTTCAGAGTTGGCAGGCTAATGGTATTCGCCCGCGGATCCTAATGCACAGCTGTTGTGCACCGTGCAGTACATATACTTTGGAGTATTTGACCCAGTATGCAGATGTGATGATTTATTTTGCTAACTCTAATATCCATCCACGTGATGAGTACCTGCGACGGAAGTATGTCCAGCAGAAATTTATTCATGATTTCAACGCGCAAACAGGAAATAAAGTCCAATTTATTGCAGCTCCTTATCAGCCCCAGGAATACTTTGAACAGGTCCGAGGATTGCAGGATGAGCCAGAAGGAGGGGCCCGGTGTCGGGTATGCTACAATTATCGTTTAGATTTAGTGGCACAAAAGGCCGTCGAGTTGGGCTTTGACTACTTTGGCAGTACATTAACGATCTCGCCCCATAAGAATTCCCAAGTGATCAACAGTGTGGGGATTGACATTCAGGAGTTATACGATACGCAGTATCTCCCCAGTGATTTTAAAAAGAATAACGGGTACCGGCGGTCAGTTGAGATGTGTCATGAATATGACATTTACCGGCAGTGCTACTGTGGCTGTGTCTTTGCAGCTAAGGCCCAGGGGATTGACCTGAGTCAGATCAGGCGTGAGGCCCGGGCTTTTCTAGTTGGTAAGGATGGCGACCAAGAATTCCCAGAAATTGTCTTTAACATTGAACGAGAAAATAAGTAGCAATGAAAAGCGGGTGGGGAATGCCTTAACAGCAGTACATCTGATAATAAAGGGTACTCCGCATATGGTAAAATCTCCGGGAGGCTGGACCTGCATCCATGCCTTATTTCCTGGATGATCTGATAGTATCCTCTGACCGTGCGCGCTGGTGAACTAACTTCAAAACTAAATTTAGGCATAGTAAAACCCCCATAATTGGATTGTTTTAATCCAACTATGGGGGTGTTTTTATTCCTAGCCTTTATGGTTATTCATGTTTTTCTGGTTTTTCCGCCAATGTAATTAACCCAACGGCATTCATCCCAGTGTGGGTCATAATGATAGGACTAGTTAATTCAGCAAGATAAGGAATATCCTTGTTGACGTTATTAACTAGCACGTTGTCCTTGATCCGTTGTAAAAATTCTGGATCAGTAGCGACGTTGGACAAGGACAAAGCTTGGATTTGGTTGTCCTGGTGCATTTTCGCAATTTCCTTAGTATGCTTGAGGAAAAGTTTGCGTCCCCGCCCCTTAGCATAGATCCCCAAGCCATCGTTGTTAACCCGAACGATAACTTTAATATTGATGATTTTAGTTAAAGCACCGGCGACCTTGCTAATGCGCCCGCCTGCGACTAAAGCATCAAGATTATCAACTAAAACATCAATTTGAGTTCGATGCCAAATATCGATTAAGTGGGCCTTGATCTCATCCATAGACTTGCCAGCAGCGATATCTTTGGCTGCGGCAATAACTTGGAAGGCCATCCCGCGGTCAGTTGACTTACTGTTGATAACAGTAACCTTGCCATCGACCATCTCGGCGGCAGCCACAGCTGTTTTGTAAGTTCCGCTTAGGAAGTCAGCCATCATAATTGCGAGCACTTCGCTCCCGTCAGCGGTTAACTGCTCGTAAAGATCAAGAAAACGCCCTAATGCGGGTTGACTAGTCTTGGGAAGGATGCCCCGCCGTAAGTATTCCACTAACTCTGGTCTTGTGATCGTTTCCCCATCAATGTATTGCTTACCTTCAAGTTCGACGGATAGTGGAATAATCGTAATATTGTATTTTTCAATTTCAGCAGGTGTTAACTGAACTGAAGAATCGGTTAAAATTTTAATAGCTCTTGTCATAGGGATACCTCACACACGATCCTTTATAAAAAGGTTTTCTTTCCTTTAATTATACGGCAAAAAGGTTTTGATGTGCAACTGGTTATTAAAGTTGTCTGATATAGATTTGAAGTCTATATATCTAGATTAAAAGACCAAGACGCGCAGAGAATACGGCCGGTGCCGTTCGCTGATTTGAAGCTCACCTTCCTCAAAGGTGATGATCTTGTACGGACCACCGTTGATTTGCGTTGCTAGACTAGAATTTTCATCGCTTGCAAGAATGTTTTTTAGTTGCAAGTTATACTTTTGCGGCAAATGACCAATGATCAATGGTGGTCGGTCATGGGGGAGGTATTTGAGAGCATAGAGTTCTGCCGCGGGGTCAAAGTCAATCACAAAATCTCCCAGATAAACATCTTGGGGGTAGCGTTGGACTTGGAGCTCCTCATAGTCTTTGAGCAAAAGTAATTGGATATTTTTTTGTAGTGCTTCATCAGTATAGGAATCTAAAAGAGCCGTTTCTGTATCAAGCTTGTGGAGGGCAAGCTGCAATACGTCAAGATGTTCATATAGATCGGGAATTTCAGTGTCGATATACCAGGGATCGTTATATTTGATTTCATGGTATGGACTGACAGCTGCGGGTTTTTTGGATGATTCTGCCATTAAATCACCTCCTAATGAATAAATTTTGCGTATGTTTATCTTAGCACAAGTCAAAGCTGGCGCCGAATAAAGTTGACAGCGCATTCGTAATGGAAGTGTAGTATCATAGAAAGTGAATAAAGGATGGTGAGCGGATATGTTTGCTGAACGACTACGAGCATTACGACAAGGAAGAAATATGACTCTGACAGAGTTAGCACGCGAATTATCGAAGATGACCCCTGATGAACGTCCCAATACTGGGCCCCAAATAGGTAGTTGGGAGCGCGGAGTGAATACTCCTTCATATATTGAGGTTCATAAATTAGCAGTTTTCTTTGGGGTTTCCATGGATTACTTGGCTGGTCGGGCTTATCCTCAAATTGACCTTAATGAATTGTTTGCGACGACTTCCCAGTTAGAATTTGCTGGGCAAAAATTGAGTTCAGCTGACCGTAACGCCATCTATGGCCTGGTTAAGGGTTATGTCCAGGGTAAATACTTCGATCCAAATGGGGCGAGTGGTATGGCCCTGACTGATGATTTGACATTACCACTAGATTGAGAGTTGAAAAAGTGAGAGCAGATTATAAGTTAATTATTCGTAATATCTTTCTAAACGTTATGGGAGCGCTGGTTTATGCCATTGCCGTCCGGGCTTTCCTCATTAGTAATGACCTCGGTGAGGGTGGGGTAACAGGTCTCATGACGATATTTTACTATTGCTTCAAGATCCCGACTTGGTTGACCAACTGTGTGCTCAACACAATCATTTTGATCTTGGGATGGAAACTACTGGATAAAAAGACGGTTTATTACACTCTTTTAACCATCTTTTCGATTTCAACCTGGCTACATGTTGTGGATCGGATCCACTTTGAACTACATGATCCCTTGGTAGCTGCTTTAGCAGGTGGGGCTCTGATGGGGATCGCCATGGGATTGATTTTCAAAGGACATGGGACCATCGCCGGGAGTACCGTTTTAGCCGCTATTTTGAATAAATATTTTGGCTTCAAAACAGGTTACGCGATGCTAATTTTTGATTATGCAGTAGCTATTCCATCCTTAGTGGTCATAGGGTTTGAAAACATGCTACTAACCTTGGTAGAACTGTATGCTTCAGCAGTTGTTTTGAACAAGATCTTAGCCTGGGGAGTTGACCAAAAGGCGCTGTTAATCACCGGAGAATTTCCGCAGACCTTAGGCACAGACTTAACCCAGTTGTATGGGGGAAAAATAACTGAGTTAGCTGGAGATACAGGGGTCCACTTATATTATGTTTGCGCCACAAGCAAGTATGTTAATGCGCTTAACAAGATCAAACAATTAGCGCCAGCAGCATACGTCGTGGTATCTGATGTGCGCAGTAGTTACGGACGGGATGTACTGCGTTTACTATAACAAGATATTGTGAGTGGAAAATAATCTTTGCGGTAAGCTAGGATGATAAAGTGCGGTGGTCTTTGTTCGTACTTAGAATTAGACTTACGGTTATTTTCCCCGTTAGTTGTAAAACAAAGATCGAGGCTGGTGAGAAAACACTGTTTTCTCCCAGCCTCTTGTACTAGGAAGATAGGCGAAGCTTTTTGTCTCCCTTATAATCTATGCTAAAATTGAACTACTAACATTTAAATGCTTAGGACGCATGAAAGGAGAAGTAATCTGATTGTTTACGATTTTGCATAAAATGTACGGTCCACTGTTTGATAGTCATAACTGGGCAACAGTGGTGACGTCCAAAGAAGATTGGATCATCATTTTGACGTTAGTTCTATTAGAATGTATTTTGTCTGTTGATAACGCGATTGTTTTAGCTGCCCAAACGCAAAAGCTACCAACAAAGCTTGAACAAGAAAAGTCTTTATTCTATGGGCTATGGGGGGCCTATATTTTCCGCTTTATCCTGGTCGGATTAGGGTCATACTTGATTAATTTTTGGGAGATTAAAGTGGTCGGAGCAGTTTATCTGATTTACCTGTCTGTTCGCCACTTTTATGAAATTCTTCGTCCTGACCGAGTCCATCACAAGGACAAAAAGAAGTCCCTTTTTGCATGGATGCCTCTATTCTGGCAGGTAGTTATTTCAATTGAGATGATGGATATTGTCTTCTCCGTTGACTCGGTATTGGCTTCCTTGGCTGTTTCACCGAACCCCGTGATTGTATTTATCGGTGGGATGGTTGGGATCTTGTGTATGCGGGGGATCGCTGAAGTGATCATGCGGTTAATGGATGTCCTCCCCGAACTGAAAGTGATGGCCTATGTTCTGATTGGGATCATTGGGATTAAGCTATTATTGTCAATCCCAGCAATTGATATTGAAATTCCAGCGACATGGTTCGGTTTAATCGTGTTATTAGCCTTTATTGTGACATTTATTGTGCATTGGGCTAGAAACAAAAAGTAATGTCCAAATGGAGAAAAGAGGAAGAGTGGATGCGACAAGTAACACCAGCAACTATTGAACAATTGACTGCGGATCACATGGCGCTAGTAGATTTTTGGGCTTCGTGGTGTGGTCCCTGTCAGATGATGGAACCAGTCTTAGCTGCATTAGATCAGGAATTCGGGGCAGAGATTAACTTTGGCAAACTGAACGTTGAAAAGTACCAAGACTTTGCTGTATCCAATAACATCATGAGTATTCCAGCTCTAATCTTATATGTTGATGGTCAACCCAAAGAAAAAATTACGGGGTATCGGGAGCTGGCTGCCATGCGGGCATATTTGAAACGTAAGCTAGCTGAATATCCAGCTTAGGGGTTGTAATAGTGAAAATTAAGAAAAGTCAGATTATTGGTAATACATTGAGTATCATGATCTGCGCTATGTTGGGTGGGAGTTTACGCTACTGGCTCAGCCAGGTTATACCTTTATGGCCCATGCTTGTCATCAACCTTAGTGGATGTCTAATTTTGGGGGGGTTGACCTTTTATTGGCTTGAACGCAAACCTCTCGCTGAATGGATCACTGTTGGCTTGGGAACCGGGTTGCTTGGTGCCTTTACCAGCTTTTCATCGTTTACCCTCGATGTAGTCAAAATGACTAGTCCTGGATTGGTCTGGGGATATGTGCTCCTCAGTATTGGTGGCGGGTTGCTGGCAACTGCTAGTGGCTGCTATATTGGGCATTACCTAGGTACACGGGAGGTACGCCGATGACATATTTGTGGATATGTTTGGGAGCCAGTTGTGGTAGTGCCGTGCGCTATCTGATTGCAACATGGTTTAAAACTCAACAGTGGGGGCAAACCTTCCCGTACGCCACTCTCATTGTAAATCTCACGGGAGCTTGGGGTTTGGGCGTATTGGCCCACCACCTGGTAGCAACTAGTTCGGCTTATTTACTACTGGGAACCGGGTTTATGGGCGGATATACAACTTTTTCGACTATGAACCTAGAATTGTGGTTACAGGCTAAGAGTAAAAAATGGGGGCAATTGGTACCTTATTTACTATTAACTTATGGTGGGGGTGTACTCCTAGCTTGGTGGGGGTATCTCTTATAAAAATAAAAGATGTGATTGAAGAACGATGAAAGAAGAAAAAATTGCGATAATAACTGATAGTTCTAGCGGGTTGCCGGCAGAATTATTAGCTAAAAACGATATACAAGTGATTAATATCCCCATTCGTGTAGGGGAAAAAGTCTATCGTGAAGGAGCAGGACTGGATCCGTTGTGGTTTCAGGCTGAGATGGCAGAAACAGATCAAGTTCCGGTTTTAGAACAATTACCTGTATCAGTGTTACAGGAACAGATGAATAATTTGAGGACGGCGGGGTATACTGACGCATTGTATATCCTTTTGTCGGGGGGGATTTCTCCTTTAGCTTCCAAAGTGGAGGCCTGTGCCAACCTCGTGGATGGGCTTAAAGTGACCGTCTTTGACTCTCTAACTGCAGGGGCAAGCCTGGCGCAGATGGTGCAGTTAGCAGTAGCTATGCGCCGTGATGGGTGCGATGTTTCTGAAATATTAACTGCTTTGCGTGAGTATCAAGGCAGTTCAGCGACACTGTTGGTGCTACGTAATTTGCGCCAGTTGAACAAGCACGGTTATGTATCCAATGGATCAACCCTGGTTAGCAACATTCTCTTGCGGTTAAAAACTTTGGCGTTGTTTGATGAAACCGGGCGGTTAGTGATGGTTGATACTCAGAGCCGGCTCAAGACACTTTATAAAGAAGTTACTAAACGCGCCCATAAAGATTACTTGAACTTACAGGACCGAATGGTGATCACTATCATGGAAACACCTGACCGGATGAGTACAGATAGTTTAGATGAGATTCGTGAACAATTGACCAGTACTTTTCCGAAAGCTAAAGTTGTGGTCAAACCTTTTCCACCATCTTTGATCACGATCACTGGGGCACACAGTGCGGGGATAACTTGGGGGCCCGACTGGGAGTTTCTAGCGTTAAAAAAGAATTGAGATTTAAATAGAGATTATGTGAGCGGGAGACGTAACTAGTGTTGCTAGTTAGGCCGCTCTTTTTTGATTGAGGAAGTGATGGGCATGCGGATTGCGATCAGTAGTGATAATCATGTGGATAGTAATCAGGTAGATGTGGATGAAATTGTTGCACAACAAGCAGAATATTTACGTATCCACAATGTGGATATGTATTTTATTGCCGGCGATGTCACCAATGATTTTCAAAAAACAGTGGATTATGTGGAAAAGTTAACTGCTTTAACCACAGCTGAGGTCCGTTTTATCGCGGGCAATCATGATATGCTCCATAATGTAACGTACACAGAGCTCGAGTCAAACCTTCATCCCCAATATTTCCACAGGCAGCAGTTAAGGCTCCCTAACTGGACGATTATTGGTAACAATGGCTGGTATGATTATTCCTTTTCACAGTATTATACACAGCCGGCTAGTGTGGTGCGGTGGAAAAAGGCTTTGTGGGTAGATAGTCCGCTCCAGCAGCCAGGATCCGACCGGGAACGGATGGATCGTGTTTTGGCCCAGATAAAAAAAGCTTTGGACCAAGTGCAAACCCCTAATGTGCTGGTTATTACCCACTTTGTTCCTCACCGCCAGCTTCTATGGCCCAAGCCAGCACGGGTTAAGACTGCCCGGCATGAACGGATTTATGAAATGGTAGTTGCAATGATGGGAAGTCAACGACTGGGTGACTTGCTTGCAAGTTATCCCCAGGTAAAGGATGTGATTTACGGCCATATTCATGGAGTTCACCCACCCCAAATCTATGATGAGATTACCTACCTAAATCCAGCTGTGGGAGTAAATAAACTGCGCAACCAAGAATGGCAATGGCCAAACTTTATGCAACAATGGCAACACCAATTAGTGGTGCTCGATCTGGCATAGAAAGTTATCCAGATGTTAATAACCCGGTAGTAAGAGAATCTCCTTGCTACCGGGTTATTTAAAGGCTATTTATTCTTATATGTGGAAACTTCGATTAAGTTTTGATCCGGGTCATGGACATAAAGGGAAAGCATTTCTCCTTCTGCTCCTAATTTTTTCACCGGACCAGCCACGATATCGACAAAGTAGCTCACCATATGGTTGTGCACATCTTCCATATTATCACCAACAACAATTGCAAGGTCGGCCGCCCCAACGGTGGGGTGTGTGGCCTTGAGGGCGTCACAATCAGCACGCTGCAGGCGAATCAATTGGTGCCCGCAACGGAGGGTAGTTACATGGTCATCACTTTGGTCAGCGATGATCGGCATATCAAACACTTCATGGTAAAAACGTTCCGCAGCAGCAATATCACTAACAGTCAGAACGATATGGTCAAGTCTTCTTACACGCATAATTAAATACCTTCTTTTTTATAATTTTTCCATCCTTTAATGCAGGTGGTAACAAAGTAAGTCCCAATAACAGTAACCAGGGCTTCGGTGATCGGTACGCTAGCCCAAACCCCGTTGATCCCAAACAGGTGGCCACAGATGACAATGGCAGGAATAAGAATAATGTATCCCCGCATGATGGAAAGGAAAAAAGCCTGGCGTGGCCGGTTGACAGCAATCATGAACATCATCATTAAGACGTTTAGTGCGACGAAGAATGCACAAGTAAAATAGATCGGTAAACCTGATGTTGCATAGACACTCAGAGCTTGGGAGTGAGCGGTGTTGAACACTGCAACTACTGGTTGGCGGAAAAGCGTCAAGCAGATAAAGGTTCCGGTTGCAATTCCCAAAGTAACCTTGAATCCCAGCTTTAGGGAAGTGATTACGCCCGCATAGTTATGCTTGCCAAACTCACGACTAGCAATCGGTTGGACTCCGAGCGCAACCCCGTTACTCATAGCGATGACAACAAGCGCGATGTTAGCGATAACTCCATAGGCAGCGATTGCCGGGTTGCCCCCTAAGCCAAGTAAGACCCAGTTAAAAACAAAGATACTTACCCCACTGCTTAGCTCATTGAAGAAAGAAGCAGTCCCCAGGCGGGCGGCTTTAAGGAGCCAATGCCAGTCAGGCATAGCGAGGCGTAAGGTCAGAGTTCGCTGAGCAAAGCGCCGATGAAAACTAGCTACCACAAGGTTGAGGGTCGGTGCGATCGCAGCAGCAATTGCTGCTCCATTCATTCCCAGGTCAAAGATAAAGATCAAGACATAATCCAAAACAATCATCGAAAGGGTTTCGGTAAGGGCAGCAGCCATCGTCAGTGAAGGATTACCATCGTTACGAATAAAGTTAACGGTGATGTACTTGCACATGATAAAGGGAGCTGACCAAGCAAGGATCCGAAAATAAGAATAGGCCAGAGGCAGGGTTTGTTCATTGGCTCCTAGCAGATGTAAGATTGGAGTGGTAAACAGATAAAATAAAATGATAAAGATAATCCCCGTTCCGGCAGCAAAGGTAATCAATTGGCTGAAGAGGTTGCGGACCTTTTCAGGATGACGCACCTTGTTGAGAGAAAAGAGGGTCGAGCCCCCGACCCCGAGCATCAAGCCGATCGCATTGAAAAAATTAAAGACAGGCAGAACAATATTAAGGGTGGATAACCCGAGCTCTCCTGCGGTGATGGAAACAAAAAGGGTATCAATCAAGATATATAGGGAGATCCCCAGGTATGCAAAAATATTGCGGAAAATATAGTGGCGAGTTTCTTGGATAATTTCTTTTTGCAAGCATGTTCTTCCTTTCACGAGCATATCAAATTTAGTATACCAGAGTTTATGGTGGAAAGCGTAAGGAAGTGTGCGTTGAGTAGGCAATTAAATTCAAGTATAATTGGGCGTGTGTAGAAGTATAATTTTTGATCTACATATAGGAGAGGCTGGGAAAATTTTGTTTTTCTCAGCCTCATTCTTTATTTGCAAATTCTATATCAATAACATGGCTGTTCGAGCTTGCCGCGAGGATTATTTCTAAGCATATTTGACAAGTATTTTTGGTTGTAGGGACCAAAGGTGTACAATGATATAGTTAAGTAATTATTTTAAAGAGGCGATAATATGCATAAGGGAACAAAGATTATTACTTTAGATAATGGCTACCATTTGTGGACTAATACGCAGGGCGAGGGGGACATTCATTTACTTGCCCTCCATGGTGGTCCTGGTGGCAATCATGAATATTGGGAAGACGCAGCTGTACAACTGCAAAAACATGGGATCAACGCCACAGTAACTATGTATGACCAATTAGGTTCACTTTATTCAGACCAGCCAGACTATTCCCAACCAGATATTGCGGCTAAATATTTGACGTATGAATACTTTTTAGATGAAGTCGACGAAGTACGGGCTAAGTTAGGTTTAGACAATATCTATTTGATCGGGCAGAGCTGGGGTGGCTTGCTTGTTCAAGAATATGCAGTTAAGTACGGGCAGCATTTAAAGGGAGCAATCATTTCATCTATGGTTGACGAAATTGATGAGTATGTTGACCATGTCAACTATCTACGGGAAAAGACTCTTCCTGCTGATGCCGTGGCCTTTATGAAAAAATGTGAGGCGGCGAATGATTATAGTAACCCCCAATACCAAAAATACGTTCAAGTAATGAATGAGAACTATGTAGATCGTAAGCAACCATCCAAGTTATACCACTTGTATGACCTAGGGGGAACTGCGGTATACAATGCTTTCCAAGGGGATAATGAGTTTGTGATCACGGGTAAACTCAAAGACTGGCATTTCCGGGATCAATTATCTAAGATCACGGTTCCAACCCTCTTAACCTTTGGCGAACACGAAACCATGCCTCTTGCAACTGCCAAGACGATGGCAAGTCTCATCCCTAACTCACGGCTGGTAACTACACCTGAAGGGGGTCACCACCACATGGTGGATAATCCGGATGTTTATTACCACAACTTAGCTCAATTTATCAATCAAGTTGAAAATCATACTTTCAATCAAGCTTAAGTTTGCAGAGTGCGCAATGATGCTAGCCCCAATATGGTCAGTGTTGTTCGGGCACTCTTTTTATTAACTAGACGACAAACGTAACGATAACGGCTTATAATGAAACTAATAATAATGAAAGGGTGATGACGATGCAAATTGGTTTTATCGGAACAGGGGTTATGGGAACGGGAATTATCCAAAACCTATTACGTGCAGGCTATCAAGTGCAGGTTTTTAACCGCACAAAGGCTCACGCACAGACAGTAGTAGCTGCTGGTGCTCAATGGGTGGATAGCCCAGCTGCTCTAGCTGAACAAGCGGATGTGATTTTCACAATGGTAGGTTTCCCCCAAGATGTCGAACAAGTTTATCTAGGTGAAAATGGTCTTTTAGCCCATGCCCATCCCGGACAAATTATGGTTGATATGACGACTAGCAAGCCATCACTAGCTCAAAAGTTGGGACAGTTAGGGCAGGAGCAAGGGGTTGCTGTTTTAGATGCCCCGGTTTCTGGAGGTGATATTGGGGCAAAAAACGGGACCTTGACAGTAATGGTTGGGGGCCCTGCGGCGCCCCTAAATCAGCTCCGCCCCTTAATGACCAGTTTTAGCAAGGAAATTAATTACTTCGGCAGTTGGGGTGCAGGCCAGCATGCCAAGATGGCCAACCAGATTATGATTGCGGGTACAATGACAGGGATGACAGAGGCGCTGGTTTATGCACGACATGCGGGCTTGGATACTAAGCAAGTTATTCAGACCCTCCAAGGTGGGGCAGCGGCCAATTTTAGCATGGGCACGTATGGCCCACGGATCTTAGCTCAAGACTATACACCCGGCTTTTTTGCCAAGCATTTTCTCAAGGACTTACGGATCGCACTTGCTGAAGCAGAAGCTATGCACCTTGACTTGCCTGGCACAGCTACTGCTAAGCGCTTGTACACAGAACTCGTAGATGAACGCCACCATGGCGATGATGGGACGCAAGCATTGATTAAGTTGTGGGAAGAAAATTAATCATTCGTAATGAGCAAGAAAAAATAGATTACTAATGATTGGAAAACTTCTTAAGTTGGGGGATGATCTGCAACTTAGGAAGTTTTTTGCATTAAAACCCATTATAAAGTAAACGTTTTCTTAAAAACGCTTGCATTATTTTGTAGGAGTGCTAGGATAATAGTTGTAGTTTATGTAAACGTTTACCTGAAGTGAATGATTTTTCGATAAAAGGGAGTGTTAACATGGATGCAACACATACTAATCACCATATTCACCACGAGAGTCAGCCGCAAGTAACCCAAAAAGAACGGGTTGATCTTGACGCTAACTTGCCTGATCTGTCACGGCGGGTGATTTTTGCTATCACGTTTGGCTTTTTAGGGATTAACATGGGCTTTTCGCTCCAAAGTTCCCAAATGAGCCGAATTTTTCAATCAATCGGAGCTAACCCCAATACACTAGGTTTCTTCTTTATCTTCCCACCACTAATGGGGATGATTGTTCAACCGTTGATTGGTAAGTATTCTGATCGTACATGGAATCGTTTCGGACGGCGAATGCCATATCTGCTATTTGGGGCACCAGTTGCTGCGTTAGTTTTACTGATGCTACCACCATTTACAGGTTCTTTAGGTTTTGGCTATGGTTCAGTGGCAGCGATGGTTTTTGCTGCCTTTGCAGTCTGCTTCATGGACTTATTTAATAATATCTGCATGCAACCATTTAGAATGATTGTTGGAGATATGGTAAATAATAAACAGAAGAATTTTGCCTGGTCATGGCAACAGATTTTCTTTAACGGTGGTGGTATTTTAGCATCGTTGCTACCATTTGTTTTTGCTTTGTTGGGCATGCACAATACTGCTAAGCGTGGGGTAGTACCAAATACGGTTATTTGGGCTTACGTTGTAGCAGCTGCCGTTTTGTTCATCACTAGTATGTGGACTGTTTTCAATGTTAAGGAATATGACCCTAAGACTTATGCTAAGTATCATGGAATCGATCCAGCAGCCAATACTCAGTCGGTTTCCTTATGGCATTTGTTAAAGACGGCGCCTAAGTCCTTCTATGAAATTTGCTTGGTTCAATTTTTTAGCTGGGTTGGGGTAATGTATGTTTGGACGTATACTACTGGTACGCTAGCTAAGAATGTTTGGGGAACTTCCAACCCAACCAGTGCAGGCTTCCAAGCAGCTGGTAATTGGTATGGTGTTTTAACAGCTATTTTGAGTATTGCTGGTATTTGCTGGGGGTTCTTGTATTCCAAATCTAAAGCTAATGCGCGGAAGCAATGGTATGCTCTGGGTCTAGGTTTGGGCAGCTTAGGTTTGATTCTCGTTTCATTTGCACATAATCAAATGCTAACTATTATTGCCTTTATTCTGTTTGGAATTGCCTATTTTACTATCCACACTATTCCCTTTACGTTGTTAACGTCATCTTTGAATGGTGAAAATGAAGGAGCATACATGGGTTTGTTCAACATTGGGATCTGTTTGCCACAAATTATCGCATCCCTGTTGAGTTTTGTGATCTTCCCAATGACTGGGAAGAGCCAGCCGATGATGATGTTAATTGCCGGTATCTCCCTAGCAATTGGTGCCTTGTGTGTTCACCATATTCACGAAGGTGTTGCCAAGAAATAATTAAATAGAACCTAAAAATGAAGCCTAAGACCGGAAGGTGCATAAAGCGCCTGGCAAGTCTTAGGCTTTTTAGATGGTTGTTACACTTTCTCTTGCGGTTATTGCAACAGGAATGAATTGAGAGCCATTGGTTTGAATGAGGTTTTCAACACTTGTTTTGCCCATTAAGTAAAAGTCTTGGGTAACACTGGTCATTTGTGGCACTGTGATATCACAGATAAAAGTACCGTCGATACTAATAATTGAAAGATCATCAGGAAGTTTCAATCCGGCTGTGTGGGCAGCTTTAATCAATCCAGCTCCAACCAGATCGCTCGCAGCCACTATTGCCGTGAGGTGTAAGCGTTGGATCGTGGCAAATGCTGCTTGCGCACTGGCAAGACTATAATCCCCGTATTGAATCCAATGGGGTTCGATTACTTGGTTAGCACTAAGCATGGCTTTTTCATAACCAAGTAGACGCTGATGTCCAGTAGGAGAGTTGTCGATTCCTACCAATCCAATCCGCCGGTGGCCATGTTGGAGCAGGTATTGGGTGGCTACTTGACCAATTTCAATATTGTCGGAACTGATAAATTTACTGGAATCATTATGTTCGCCATAGATAGAAACAAAGCGGTAGGGGATGCCGGACTTATCTAAGAGTTGGAGCTGGTCATGACTCGCTTTAGCAGCAACAAGGAGAATTCCAGAAACCGAGCGTGCCAATGCGGAATTGATTGCTTGAGTGAGCATAGCGCTATCATTATCTCCTGCATAAAAAATAATTGAATTTCGATGGTGAGCTTGAATGCCGTCTTGGATTCCATCTAAAACGTCTTGCCAAAAGTGAGTTTTAGTATTGTTAAGAATGATAGCAATAGTTTTAATTTCATTAGCTGCTAACTCTGCAGCGGAAACATTACGGTGGTAGCCCATTTCCGCAGCGATTTGGCGCACCTTTTGAGCAGTTTCTTCGCGGTATGAGCCCTCTTTATTGGCTAGTACTCGGGAAACAGTAGCAGTCGAAACATTGGCCGCTCTAGCGACATCTTTAATGGTAACTCCCATTAGTGAACACGTCCTTTTTAGTGTCATTGCCTTAATTATACTGTATTTTCGAAGTTATGCGAAAGAGTTATTTAGTTGATATCAGGCTATTGTAAACGTTTACGTAAAGTGGTAAGGTAAAGGTGGTAAACGAATTACATTAAACTTCAAGTCCATAATAAGGGAGTTAATGACAATGAATAACCAGAAATTTGGTTATCAAGATGACAACCAGAAAATTACACTTGATTTCGCCACAGGCAAAGAAATAATTCTCAATATTATTACCCCAGAAATTATTGAGGTATTTGAGGATCATGGTTGTGCAACTAACTCATATGCAATTGAAGGAAATAAAAAACAACCGACAGACTACACAGTTACTGATTGCGGTGATCATATCGAAGTCCAGACCACTGCGTTAATTGGTAAAGTATATCCTGATCGGAAGATCGATTTTTATGATGCACAAAATCATCCGTTGGTTTTGGATTACCGTGGTGAACGGCAAATGTTACCAACAGATATGGATGATGAGCACCGGAATACAGTTATGTCAGAGGGGCATGCTGTCCACGCTAAAGCCACTCCAGATAATGTTAACTTTGAAATCCTCAAATCGTTAGCAAAGGATGAAGTCTTTTATGGCTTGGGTGGAAAAACAGGCTTTTTGAACAAGCGGGGCTATGAATATGACAATTGGAATACGGATGTTCCAGTGTTACATAATGATAGTCAAACCCACCTATATAAGTCGATCCCAGTTGTATATGGGATGAAAAATGGTTATCCGTATGGTCTGTTTTTTGATGATACTTATAAGAGCCATTTTGATCTAGGCAAAGAGAGCGATAATTATTATTTCTACTCTGCAGTGGGAGGCAACGTTGACTACTATGTTTTAGGTGGGCAAACGCTACAAGCCGTCGTTGCTAACTACACTTACCTAACAGGGAGAACACCCCTTCCTCAAAAATGGATGCTAGGTTATCAACAATCTCGTTGGGGATATAGTATCAGCGATACGCGCGTGGAAGATATTGCAGATAAGTTTGCAGAGTATGATCTTCCGTTAGATGTTATTCATCTGGATATTGACTATATGCGGGGCTACCGTGATTTTACCTGGGACACGACAAAGTTTACTGATCCGAAAGCCTTTGTCCAAAAGATGCGCGAACGGGGCATTCGTTTGATGCCAATCCTAGACGCTGGTGTCAAAGTGGATGATAAGTATGACATTTACAAGGAAGGTATGGCTAAAGGTTACTTTGTTACAAATCCAGATGGAAGCGTCTATATTGGGTCAGTTTGGCCTGGTGATTCTGTGTTCCCTGATTTTGGCAACCCAGATGTTAGAGCATGGTGGGCTAAGCATATTAAGTTCTTTGCTGATATGGGAGCTTGTGGGATTTGGAATGATATGGATGAACCAGCCAACTTTAGGGCTAAAGGGCAACTTCCAGATGATCTAGTTTTCCATAATGGACAGGAAAAGACGACCCATGCCAAGATGCACAATGTATTTGGTCATCTTCAATCGCAAGCAGCCTACGAAGGAATGAAAGCTGCCACGCAGCAGCGACCATACATCATTACCCGGGCAGCTTATGCTGGCACACAGAAGTATTCAACCGTTTGGACAGGCGATAATGCTGCAGTCTGGTCGCATTTACAGTTAGCGATTCCCCAACTAAATGGCTTAGGGATGAGTGGCTTTGCCTTTGCCGGAACAGATATTGGCGGATTCCAGGAAGATACAACCCCAGAATTATTGACGCGGTGGGTTGAAGCTTCTGTTTTAGTACCATTGATGCGGAATCACTCAATTCTGGGATCACGGTATCAGGAACCATGGTCATTTGACCAGCAGACGTTAGACATTTATCGGAAGTACCTAAACTTGCGGTACCGGCTGATTCCTTACCTGTATGACCAATTCCACCAAGCTGAAACATCAGGCTTGCCAGTAATGCGGCCATTAGTGTTGAACTATCCTCAAGATCGGGAAACCTGGAACTTAAACGATCAATACCTGGTGGGCGACAATATTTTAGTAGCTCCGATTGTTAATCAAGGGGCTACCAAGCGAATGGTTTATCTTCCTGCTGGTGAATGGGTCGATTTCTGGAACAATACGGAATATGCGGGACAGCGGTATGTTATGGTTGATGCTCCACTGGATACTCTTCCTTTGTTTGTCCGGAAAGATACGATCATCCCGTGGGGGAATAAGGTAATGCACGTCAGTGATGAACCAGAAAAGATGATGACATTCAAGGTATACGGTAACCAGGGTACGTATTGCCACTATCAAGACAATGGGCAGGATTTCAAGTATCAGCAAGGTGAATTCAATGAATATGTTATCAATGTAGCTAACGATCAAATTGAGGTCCAGTTACAGAAGCATGACTTCAAGCCGGTGTACCAGCATATTGTGGTTGAAACAGCTACTAAGCATGCAAAATTCACGTTCGATAGTGAATCTGACCAGTATCGACAAGTAGAAACTAACTAAAAAAGAAGCTGCGAGAAATATCCTCGCAGCTTTTTTAGCTAAAGCAGTGTATTAATGGAATGGTGTCATCTGCAACTCAATGTGTGACTTAGATGGGTCAATTGAATAAGTAATCCCCTGGTTGCCCCGAATAGTCATTGGCATATCGGTTGCGCAAATTACCAGGCCCAGTTGATGGCCTGCTAGTAGGTGGTAATAGGCTGGCTGCAGGGACAGGTCAACTTGATAAAATGAACCAGGCTCAACAGGATCGGCCTGCCAGAGGTTGGTCCTGTTTTGAAGGTTGATATGCCCACGACTGATCAGCTTAAACGAACTAGGTTGCTTTGCCAAAGTAAATTCATGCAACTGGTTGTCTTGCCATTGATAGCCATAAGGAATAGAGAAGCCCCGCAGTGGGGTAGGATCCGCTTTAAGTCGCCGGGCAGTCCCATAATCAACCAGCATACAGCTGATTAAACCAATATCCTGGTCAGAAGCGACACGTAAACTGACTTGAGGTAGGCCTTGCAGGTATTGATCCTGTTGGAGCGGTTTGGTCAGAAAGACAAGGCGCTGACTGGTTAGCTTAGTTGTCTTTAGGGTAAGCAGGTCATTTTCCCATTGGTCAAGATTATGAGTATAAAAGTCAAAATCTACTGGATCCAATTGATCAGTGAATGATGCTATTGGAACTTGAAGTTGACGTTGCGTCCTAAGCTGTTTTTCTCCTAGGTAGAGGGTTTGGTTAGGTTTTCCGCCCCAATCAGAAAAGGTATGCCAGGTAGCAGGTTGGCTATTGTCCTGAACCAAGACGTCCGGGAGAAGTTGCGGCGCCCCATTGTCGATGCCGTAGAGCTCATGGGAGAGCCACAGGTTCATCATGTCAGAAAAATCAAGTGACTGGAAGTTGTTGATATAAATATGTTGGCCCTGGTGGAGGATCAACTTACGGGTGCCCGATAGTGGCGCCAGTTTGTGCCAGAGATTGTAGGCATGGACGGGCTTGACATTTTGATCATTGAGGCCATGAACGATGAGAACATCAGCAGTAATATGAGCAGTATCTTTAAGATAGTTGCGTGCATCCCAAAAGGCATTGTAAGATCCAGTTGTCCGGTCTTGGCCAGCGGTTATCGCCGCCAGTTGCTCATGGAAATATTTCTTGATGTGAAGGTAATCATTAGCTGTTTTTTGACGACTAAAGCATTCTTCGGCCAAAACATCGGCATCTTCACCAGGGAAGCCTCCAGGAGCAACAACTAGTCCGCCTTCACGATAATAGTCATACCAGTTAGAAATAGCGGCCTCAGAGATTACTGTTTTGAGACCGTCAACTCCGGTAGTAGCAGCAGCAGTTGCCAGGGTGCCGAGATAAGATTTGCCGGTCATAGCCACATTGCCAGTCGTCCACCAAGCGGTAATAGCGGTTGATCCCGTTCTATCAGTATAGGCGGGGCGGTTGCCGTTAAGCCATTCAATTACGGCCACTGCCGCGGCTGTTTCGGCTGGATCACCAGTAGTTCTTACCCCATCAGAGTCCTTGGTCCCAATTCCGGCAGAATAGACGGCCGCGAAGCCCCGAGCAAGGAAATATTCATTCAACTTGACGCTTGGCTCAGTAGAAAAAGTCTCCGTGGCCGCTGTGACCGTATCGGTAGGAACCGTCTTTTGGGGTGTAGGCACTGTTGGTGCTTGATAGGCAATATCTGTGTAAGTTAGCGCTTGGACAGGCTTTTTGGTCAATGGCACGTTGACATCGTGCATCATCCGGTCCCCAGCTGCATCATTTGTTCCCTGGTTATACGGGCTGGCAGTGAATACGACTGGGACCTGGATCCCTTGATTAGTTGCCTGTGGGCGAATGATGATAGTCTTTAAGCGGTCTGCGCGACTATCATGATCGGTATCTAAGTCTGATTCAACGTAGACAACTTCGCGGACAAGATTATCGGTAGCAAAAACGGGCTGGGCTTTACCATTGAAAAACAGCGGTTGTGGCAGGTTATCAAATTGATGGAAGTAGCCTGCTGCTGCCAGGTGATCGAGGTAAACATATCCGCCCTTAGTAAAGGTGTTGAGTAAGTTATACCATGCAGTGACGACATCACTGGTAGTAGTTAGTGGAGAATGATAGGGAAGGTGAAATCGGTTCATAGCAGGGAAAGGATCACCAATAGTAAAGTCTTCCCCATGTTCAAAGCCTAAAAGCTGGAGGGCAACAGTGTAGAAAGCAGTCGCATCAACTGCATGCCGGTTAACAAACTCAGGGACAGAAGTGGTGGGAGTAGCCAAATATTCTGCCACAGCCGCATTCTTTCCAGCTGGCGTCAAGGCCTGAACCTGGGTTTGTTGGAGCAGGCGCAGCCATAGAGTCGTGGGATTAGTCGCTGTGACCGTGAAGTCGGCCGGAAGGAAGCGTAATTGCTTGAGCTCTGATATTTGGGTTGCGAGATCAGGAGTATGGAATGCAAATTGATTAAATTTCATTGAGAAAATCCCTCCTAAATAATAATGATTTTTCTCAAGTTTACCACGCTTTAAGGGAGAAGCCTAAAATAACGCGAAAAAAATTCGTCAAAAATGTTGACGAAAATGAGAATTAAGTTATAATGTTTCCATAATCAATAATAAGTTACTCAAAAGAAACGTTATGAACAGTAGAGTAGGAACCGGATATAGCTACAGAGAGCTCCTGGGTGGTGTGAAGGAGTGGTTGAAAGTTCTGAAGATGGACTGGGAATGGTGTTGACGATATTTAGTCAACAACGGGTTTGCACACGTTACTAGTGCAAGGTATTTCCTCAGGAGACGTCCCGGGGAGAAACCTAGAGAGGCTGGGCTCTGTGAGGGGCTCGGTGAAGTAAGGTGGCACCACGAGCAATCGTCCTTTATCAAGATAGTTGATAAAGGGCGATTTTTTTTGGGATAATTTAATTGGTTAGGAAAAAGATATCAGCAAGGATACAAGGGAGGAAATGAATTATGAGAAGAAGAAAGAATTTAATTATTTGGTTAGTCGTACTGGTAGCTATTATCGGAGGAGGAATTTTCTCACTTGTCCATAAACGGACCCAACAAAACAAAACAGTTACGGTTGGGGTAGTGGGGATCTCTAACCAGGATGAAAAGATTTGGGATCAAGTAAAGAAAACAGCTAAGGATAAGTATGGGGTAACCGTTCAGTTGAAGGATTTTACTGACTATAACCAACCCAACAAAGCTCTTCAAAATGGCGATATTGATTTAAACAACTTCCAACACACAGCATTCTTAAATGCTTGGAACAAGGCCAACAAAGGTGACCTGGTAAGCATTGGGAGTACGGTCATTGCCCCAATTCGGCTCTACTCAGAAAAGTATCACAAACTTAATGAGTTACCACAAGGAGCTACTATTGCAGTTCCTAACGATGCTTCCAATGAAAGTCGGGCCCTTTATGTTTTGAAAAATGCAGGTTTGATCACTTTTAAGAAGGGAACAGGTAAATTAGCAACGATTGCTGATATTGACAAGAACCCTAAAGAACTTAAGATCAAGGAATTAGGGGCAGAACAAACTGCTCGTTCGCTGAAGGATGTGGATGCTGCGGTTGTTAACAACACATATGCAATTCCGGCTAAGTTAGGGGATAAGCAAACAATCTACGTTGAACCTTTGAACAAAGACTCTGAACAATGGATCAATGTCTTTGCTGCTAACAAGAAGGATAAGAACAACCAAGCATATAAAGATGTGGTAAAGTCTTACCAAACTAAGGAAGTTAAGCGCCTGTTGCACAAGTACTATGGTAATAAAGAAGTCACTGCATGGGATATTAAGTTGAAATAAGGAGGACCATATGGCAGACATCATTAAACTAGAAAATATTGAAGTGTCCTTCCAACAAAAAGGACGGACGGTCACTGCAGTTAAAAATGTCAACTTGAATGTTGAACAGGGGGATATTTTCGGAATTGTAGGTTATTCTGGGGCCGGAAAGTCAACGTTGGTGCGTACCATCAATCTTTTACAAAAGCCAACAGCTGGAAAAATCACAGTTGCGGGGACAACGCTTTTTGCGGATCACAAGCAGCAGGTTACCCCCAAAGAGTTACAGGCTAAGCGGCGGAATATTGGGATGATCTTCCAACATTTCAATCTCTTGAATGAAACCACTGTGGCTGATAATGTGATGTTTGCTTTGCGCCATAGTCCCCTTTCAGATCAGGAGATCGAAACCAAAGCACTCAAGTTGTTGGATTTAGTAGGATTAAAGGACAAAGCTAACTTCTATCCAGTCCAGTTATCTGGGGGGGAACAACAGCGGGTGGCGATTGCCCGGGCGTTGGCTAATGATCCGGAAATCTTGATCTCTGATGAAGCTACTTCGGCTTTGGATCCACGCAATACCAACCAGATTTTGGACTTATTAAAGGATCTCAACCAAAAATTAGGCTTAACGATTGTCTTGATTACTCACGAAATGGATGCGGTCAAGCGCGTGGCTAACAAGATTGCAGTTATGCAACATGGAGAAATTATCGAACAAGGAAGTCTGCGGGATGTTTACTTGCGTCCCAAAGCAGAACTCAGTCGCCAGTTTGTTGGAGGATCTTTAGCAGCGATTGAAACTCTTAAAGCCTTCAACTTGGGCAAACTGGAAGCAGACCAGGGGCTATTCCAAGTTGTCTTTTCCGCGGCTAACTTAACTAAGTCGATCATTTTGGATCTATATCGCGAATTAGGCTTGGATGTATCGATGCTTTACGGGAACATTGAGGTTTTAGGCAACGAACCAGTTGGGACAATGTTTATCCTAGTTAAAGGAAACGATGACCAGCTGGCTAGTGTTCCCGCCTTCTTAGGAGACAAAGATGTTGAAGTGACACGGATTGATGAACGGGGGATTTGGAATGACTAACTTTTTGAATGAATATTTGCCAAATGTAGTCAATTTAGGCTGGTCTGGCGATAGTGGCTGGGGAACAGCCATCGTCCAAACCCTCTACATGACTTTTTGGCCGGCTATTTTTGGTGGTTTGCTAGGGGTGGTCTTTGGGATTGCCCTAGTTGTAAGTAAACCGGATGGAATTTTACCTAATAAATTCTGGTTCGGTTTTTGTGACAAGGTAGTCTCCCTTTTTCGGGCCGTACCATTTATTATTTTGCTGGCGGTAATTGCTCCGTTTACGCAATTGATTGTCGGAACTCAGATTGGGACGACGGCAGCGATTGTTCCGTTATCTTTGGGTGTCTTTCCTTTTTACGCCCGTCAAGTACAAGTGGCCTTGGAAAGTGTAGATAGTGGTAAGGTTGAAGCTGCCCAAGCTTTAGGGGCCACCAATACAGATATTATTGTGGATGTTTATCTGCGGGAAGCTCGGGCTGAATTGATCCGGGTTTCAACGGTAACCCTGATCAGTTTAGTCGGGTTAACGGCGATGGCAGGGGCAATCGGTGCCGGTGGTTTAGGTAATACAGCTATTGCTTATGGCTATAACCGCTTTAACAATGACATTACCATTGTTGCAACGCTGCTAGTTTTATTATTAGTGTTAATAATCCAGTTAGTTGGCGATGGTTTAGCCAAGAAGTTTAATCATCAAGCACGTTAATATAAGAAAAGAGATGTCTGATCATGGATAAGGCAAGTAAAATCAAGGTCTTGCGCGATTTATTGCAAATTGATACAGCTAATGGGAACGAATTAGCAGTTGCAACGTACTTACAGCACTTGTTGCAACAATATGGACTAGCAGCCAAGGTTTTGGAATTTGCCCCCAACCGTGCCAACCTAGTTCTTGATATCGGAACGGGGGACCCAGTTTTAGGGATTACCGGACACATGGACACGGTGGCTTTAGGGGATACTGATCAGTGGACTTATTCCCCACTAGCGGCTCATGTCCAGGGGGACCGGATCTACGGACGCGGGGCTGCTGATATGAAAAGTGGGCTTGCTGCTCAGGTGTTAGCCCTCATTGAACTTGTCAGTGTAGGAAAATTACCCGGGCATGTACGGTGGTTAGCTACTGCTGGTGAAGAATATGGAACGCCGGGGGCTAACCGGTTGGAAAAAGTGGGCCTAGCCCGCGACTTAGCTGCACTAGTAGTCGGTGAACCAACGAGTGGGAATATTGTGTACGCACATGCGGGAAGTTTTAACTACCGGGTTGTCAGCCAGGGAAAAGCTGTTCATTCGTCCGAACCCAGTCAGGGTAAGAATGCCCTAGCAGCGCTAGTGGATTTCTGTGTTGCCGAACGAACTCTCTTTGCCGATGTGCCGGCGGATCCTTACCTTGGTGAGGTAAAGCATAGTGTTACGATTATGCATGGCGGAGACCAGGTCAATACGATTCCCGATCATGCCGAACTTTACGGGAATATTCGTGCCACCAAAGTCTTTGGCAATGAGTTAGTTAGTCAGAGATTGCAGAAACTGGTAGCTCGAATCAATGCCCAAGGGCAGGCGCAACTGACCCTCGAAGTGCTCCACGATTGGCGACCGGTCGGAACGGATCCTAAGGCATCTTTGGTGCAGTTAGCATTAGCAAGCAGTCAGGCCGCATATGCGGCCTACCCAGACCATGCTGAACCAATGTTGACAACGATCAACGGAGCGACGGATGCATCGGTATTTGTTAAATCCAATCCTGACTTGCCTGTGGTACTGCTCGGACCAGATGATTGGAATGTCGCCCATCAAGTAGATGAATACACTTCGATCAGTAGCTATTTAGCAACGATTGAGGCCTATAAGAAACTGATTGTTGGCTATTTTAATTAGCTATTAAACGCAACTGGAAAATATTAGGGATAAAGGCCGAGGCTGGTGAGAAAACATTGTTTTCTTCCAGCCTCGGCCTTTTAGTAACAACCCTAGTAAAATAACACTAGATATTTTTAACTTGTTTTAACTTTTTGTAGAAAATTCTTCACAAATTCATCACAAATACTGCGTATGATAAAGACAATCAGTTAATAGCAATTAACTGACTCCCCTAAATTGAAAATTTTGTTCTTTTTCTCCCTAAATCCTAACAATGAACAAAAAAATTTTCATAATTATAACCCTAACATTGGAGCGTGTTCATAGTAAATGGACTGCTCCTTTTTTATTCTTCACGTTATTGGTGTGTTATTAGTGAACAAAAATAAGGCTAGGAAGAAAAATAGAATTTTCTCCCCGCCTTATAAAATTAGTCAACTTTATTTAACTTGCTGTGCCTAATGCCATAACTTAGGTAAATTACTGCTCCGATGATAAACCATACCAAGGATGCCAACCATGTTTCCGCTGGTAATTGGGTCATCAAGGCTAGACACATAATAACCGAAATAAGCGGTAAGACGGGATAGAAAGGAACTTTAAATCCCGTATTCTCAATATCAGGACGCTTACGCAGCCGGATAACACCATAGGATACAAAAGTAAAGGCTAGTAAGGTACCAATGTTGACCAAGCTAGTGATCTGATCCAAAGAAACTACCCCGCCAAAGAAAGCGATAATGATGGTTACAATGATCAAACTATTGGTAGGGACTTTAGTCTTAGGATTGATCTTTCCTAACGCTTCCGGGAACAACCCATCGCGACCGATAGAATAGATCAGGCGGGTGGAACTAAACATGGTGGAAATCATGCTAGTTGCCATCCCTGCCAAAGCCCCCACTGAGAGGATAGCAGCGACCCAGTCCTGGTGGACCAGCTGTAAGGCATAAGCCACTGGGTTGCTGACGTCTAGCTGTTTGTAATAAACCATTCCCGTGAGGACCACGGATACTGCAATATAAAGAATCGTGGTAATGACCAACGTGCCAATGATTCCCCGAGGCATATTTTTTTGGGGATCTTTGACGTCGGCGGCTGAAGCAGCCACAACGTCAAAACCAAGGTAAGCAAAGAAGACCAATGAGGAACCCTTGATAACCCCACTGAAGCCATATGGCATAAATGGGTGCAGGTTTTTGCCCTTAATAAAAAAGGCACCCACCACTACGAAGATCAAGATGATGATCACTTTGACGATTACCATGATGTCATTGACCCGTACTGAAGTCCGCGAACCATGAGCGAGCAAGAGTGCAACGATTAAAACAGAGGCGACGGCAGTGATATTAATATATGTACCGTGAGCCGGATCAAACGGTCCACTCAAAGCTTGGGGCATATGCAAGCCCAGGGCACTGATAAATGAGTTAAAATATGAAGCCCACCCTGTTGAAACAGCAGCTACGGCGAGCATGTACTCTAAGATCAAGGCCCATCCTAAAAACCAACCGATAC
The DNA here is from genome assembly GCF_036689625.1 of Ligilactobacillus saerimneri. Classification (NCBI taxonomy): domain Bacteria; kingdom Bacillati; phylum Bacillota; class Bacilli; order Lactobacillales; family Lactobacillaceae; genus Ligilactobacillus; species Ligilactobacillus saerimneri. Next base: position 1,384,444 of record NZ_CP144759.1, on the reverse strand, counting down.
TTTCGCCATACAGCACGTTACCGAAGGAATAGGCGCTCCCTGCGACGGGTAAAGCAGAGGACAACTCAGCATAGCACATCGCAGACAGGGAACAAACTAAAGCAGCGATAACAAATGAAAGACTGATGGCCGGGCCACTGTGCAGTGCAGCCACTGTCCCAGGCAAAATGAAGATCCCAGTCCCGATTACCACGCCGATCCCTAGAGAAATTAGGTCACGAGCGTTAAGTGTTTTAATAAAACCCTTATCAGAAGCTAAGTAACGGGAAAGATCTTCTTTTTGGAAAAGACGTTCTTTCAGCCCCATAAATTCACCTCCATAATGTAGATATATTAAAAATAACAAGATGAGAATAAGATGTCAAAATTAATTTAGCTCCCATTTTTATGCTAAAGAGATTTAACTAGTAAGTAAGGGGGGAGCTTGTATAAAATATGCTAAGAAATAAGAATAAAATTCGCCTCCTGGAGGTGGGAATGCTAAACTAGAGAAGAAAATTCATCATCGAAGTGGGGGTGGAGCAGATGATTGATGAAGCGTTGGGTATTTTACGACGCAACAACTACAAAGTGACTAAGCAACGGCAAAGTATGCTGGAATATTTGAGTAATTTTCAGCATCATTTTATTGAAGTGACACAGGTAGATGCTTATTTGCGGCAGCTCTACCCAGGAGTTAGTCATAATACGATTTATCGAAATATCGAAGATTTTACCCGGATGGGAATTCTGGAAGCAATCAACCGACCGACGGGAAAGTGTGTAAAGTACCAATGTGATTTTCAGAACCATCACCACCATTTCATTTGTAAGAAGTGTGGGCGGGTCCAAGAGATAGCTGTTTGTCCGTTCGATGAACAGGTTAAACAGCAACTGGCTGGGTGTACAATTGAAAGTCATGTTTTTGAAATCTATGGCATTTGTGCCCAGTGTAATGCAAGGCTAGAAAAAGAAATGGAGCGATCATAAAATGGCATACCGAGTACCACCACTGTTGACACCATTTGCGATTCTGTCAGCGGTGCTTGCCTTAGGAGCAACAAACGTTGCGGTCAACAAGGTAACTCATACATCAGAGGGACGCCAGATAACCCAAGTGTCCTCGAGTGTGAGTGAATCTATTCCAAAAGCGGACAGCAGTGATCAGAACAGTAAAAAGGATAATAGTTCGGAAGACAAAGACAAAAAACAAGATAGTTCTAGTGCAGATTCGAGTTCTGCTGCAACAAGTTCGGCGACAACGACGTATTCGCCGGATACTAATCAGGAAAATACCGGACAAAATAGTAACCAGACGGCAGATAGCTCAACTACAACAAAAAATGACACGACTACTGATAAGTCTAGTTCTAGTGCTACTACGAATAGTAATGCTACTAATACGCAAAATCAAAACACAACAACGCAAAGCGGTGGGACCACTACCCAGAATGGTGGGCAATAATTATAGAAAGGAGGATCACCGATGTTTAGTCTTTTAAGTATGATCAATGGCTGGATTGGCTACATTAACATGAATGCCAAAATAAAGAACCGTGTTTATACTGTGCTTGGTGGGCTGGGGAATTTTTATCTTCTCTATGTCGCTTACCGCTTTTATGCTAACGGTTTTGCGGGACGAGGCACATTGTTCATCTTAGCATTTTTGATTTTATTATATTTTACCTATTTAAATGTCATGTATTTCTTTACGGATCGACCGGCGAAATTTGATATTAGTCCAGTGATTATGCAGTGGTTGCATATCACGCCCAAGGATCCAGAGGAAGAAGCACGGAAAAAAGTGGCGCGGGCTCGCGCCTTTTACCAGCAGCATGGCTATGTGCAGACGAATGGGATTTTTAAAGATGAAAATTTACTTCCTGCTACGCTAGCATTCTCACCCAAGCAGAAGGCCAATATCCAACAATTGGTGCAACAATTAGCGACGATTCAGTATCTGAATCTTGACTACGGGGGCCGAACTGATGATGATATTTATCAAGAACTCAAAACCAAGGCCCAAGGACAGATTTATGCGTTAGCTGATCCAGTGGCGTTGCCATATTTTAACCTAAAAAACACTGGTGATCGGCTTGAAGTATACGGTGGTTTAAACCAAATGGAGAGTCAGTCTTTGGCGACGATTACTGAAATCGGTCTTATGCCAGCTACCCAAGCTTTGACCAAGTACCGCCTATCAATCGCAACGGCGGTTGTGGCAGGCGGACCGTTTAAGCGTGGAGGACGTTCCACAGTGATGGAAGAACACCAACCCTTTACTCTCAAAGTCCAACTAGCATATCAAGAAAAAACAACCGCTGTTACTAATCCAATAGCTCCGCCATCGTCCGAACCTGAGCCCTCAAAGCTAAAGTCTAGCCCAGAACAACCTTTGCGGCGGACCCAACATACAGATGCCGAGTGGAAAGACACTGCGGATCAATCCGATATTTCCGAGCATTATAGTCGGACGGAACGATATCACCGTTAATTGAATAATGAGAAAAGCGAGGCTGGAAGAAGATAGCATTTCTCCCAGCCTCGCTTGTATTTACGCAAATTATGATGCAGATACTTAATTGCAGGGTGTTTGCTTGCAAGCCATTTCCCTTAGGGAGTGGCGGTTGACATGGCGCAAGTCTAGAATTGTTTCTTAGTAATAGGGGATTCGGCTTGATAATTCTGGCTAGATGAATTATTATTAAATTATTAATTTTATCATTTTTGTTTAATCATATGTTAAGAAAAAAGCGGTGAGTGACCTTGAGGAGGACAAGTAGATGGAAATGGTGGTAAATCCCAAACTCAACCGGTCAGAGCTGATCACGTTTTTTGATAGTGCAGGTTGGGATAAAGAAAACATTGAGAACTTGCGGAAGGGTTTGAAGAAGTCCCATGTTATTGCTGCCTTTGAAGAAGGCAAGCTAGTAGGACTTGTCCGGGCTATCAGTGATTATGCAACTACGGCCTATATTCAAGACCTACTAGTTTTACCTGAATATGAAGATTCACAGCTTGGGGTCGATTTGATTCGTCACTCGGTGCGGTATTTTGATTCGTTGAATCATATTGCAGTCCTCTCAGCCCGTGCTGACGACAAAACCGATCGCTTCTTCCGTTATTTAGGGTTTGATAAAGAGCAAGATATTGGTTATGGAGCTTACGTTTTAAAGTAATGAAGATGACAAAAGAGGTTGGAAAGATAAAATTTTTCCAACCTCTTTTCGTTTACTATTAAGTTAGTCGATAATATGTTTGCGTTCCGCCCGCCGGTAGAAAATCCATGCGAGTACGCCAAAGAGAACAGGCCCAAAGGCAGTCCAAAAAGCAGTAGCGTAGTCACCGTCCAGAATTGGTTGAACACAAGTGAAGACGATTCCGACGGCGATAACTAACCAAACTATGATTGAAATGATCCATGTCCAAGTCTGGTTTTTGAAAAAGACAAACGGACGGTCGAGATCTTTTTTCATCTTGAAGAATGGGAAAGCCCCAATCAAGAAAAGATATGGTGCCGAGGATGAAACATTCATCATGTCGGTCAAAATGGTGTAGAACTGGTTAGCAGCATCGCCCCCAAAGGAGATAAAGAGGATGATTACTGATACCAGTGCTGCTTGACACCACATGGCAAAGGCCGGCATACCGACATCATTGAGGGCAGTTAAGCGGGCAGGCAAGAGGCGGGAGTCGCTTCCTTCAATGAAAGATTTGATGGGGGAGTAGCACATAACAAAGGCGGCTCCCAAGCCCCCAAAGACATCACTCAGTGCAGTGATCTGGGAGAAAATCTTCCCTAAAATGACAGCCCCGCTGGAGCTCAGCCCGAGCGCTTTGCCGAGGGTTAACCCCATGTTATTGATGAGGACATATTCAACATTAGCCAAGTTAACATGGGCTTTACCTAACACTGTGTTCCAGTTAGCGACGACCCCACATAGGAAGATAGTCAAAATGTAGAGGAAAGTCATCATTAACATTGCAATGATTAGAGCCTTCGGGAAAGTTTTTTCAGGTTTATGAACAGAGTCAATCACCCCAGCCATTGTTTCTAGGCCGCCATAAGCAAATAATGCGTACACAATGAAGGACAGGATGGCGATCGGGGAAACAAACATTGGGTTAGGTGACTTGATCAAGTTAGTCGTTGTCATCGGTTCAGCCAAGTGACCGTGATTTAGTACCCACAGTAATAAACTGGCTGCGATGAAGATCACAGAAATTCCTAGGGTAATAATGCCCCCAACGGATGCGATCCGAGAAATTTTGTCGATCCCACGGGAGGCAACGAAAGTAACTATAATAAGGAAAATAACTTCCAAAATCCCCAGCGTTTTGTTGGCTGACATCCCTAGGAGGTGCCAACTTTGGGTAGTATCATGCCCAGTTAACATGGTTGATACTGAAACAAGGAAAAATTGAGTAGAAGAAACGAGCCAGACAATCCATGCGGATAACCAGATAAAGGTCCCGATGAAGGCCGGCTTTTTACCAATAGAACCTTCTAGCCAGGAGTAGATCCCACCTTTGGCCGCCTTGAAGGAAGCACCGTATTCAGCAAACATCAAGGCCGAAGGGACGAAGAACAAAATTGCAGTCAAAACGTACCAAATGATACTTGCATAACCCATCTGGTAGAAAGCAGTCATTGAGTTGCTAAACCCAAAAATTGATGAAAAAATCATCAAGACCAAACCGCTAAGGGTGATCTGCTTAATAGTTTTCTTGGACATAAAAATACTTCTTTCTACATAATGTATAGTTTTTTAAAATTAGTAATAATTATACACCTAAATTTATAAATGAGAGCCTTGCTTACAGGATGTTAATTAAACCCTAATTAGCTACAAATGCAACGTTATTGGGGATATAATAACAATGAAAGCTATTACTTGTTATGCAAATGAGGCGATATTTATGAGTGAAAAAGATACTGTTACCGATGTAAAATTAATAAATTCTGTGCTCGATCAGTGTCGGACGTTGCGACTGGGATTGCGTGATGGGCAGCGAGTATATGTAGTTCCTGTACATTATGGCTACCAGGAAGAAAATGGGCATTACACACTGTATTTCCACGGACGGCCACAAGGACGGCGGTATGAACTGTTAAAGGCGACCCACTATGCAGGTTTTGAAATTGATGATGACGATATTTTTAAGCCGGGTCAAGATAACATGGCCTGTACATACTCGGCGAGTTACAGGAGTGTGATCGGTGAAGGGAAAGTGACACTAGTGATGGATCCGCAAGAAAAACAAGTAGCATTCGGTCCATTAATGCAGCACTATACCGGACGAACTGACTTTAAATATGATCCTAAGTCATTGGCATATGTGCAAGTTTACCGGTTGGACGTAACAGAAATGTCGTGTCGGATCCACCAGGCTGAATAAGTAATTGCAGGAATCAGGAATAGCACCTAAAAAATGAGGCTGAGAAATTTTTCAGTCTCATTTTTTAAGTGATGTAAGGTTCATGTAAAAAATGATTAATTTAAAAAGCGAACGAATAGAAAAAAGCACTTTTGGCAGAGGACACATGATATATAGTGAAATATGTGCAGAAAGAGCATTTAGAAAAACGGAGTTAATAGGAATGAGGAAGCTTGCACCTATATTTAAATATTGTCGTGTCAGTTCGGAAAAAGAGATCTAAAAGAAAATTTACTCGCAGTAAAAATAAAAAATTCCCAGCGGCTGTTCAGCAACGAACAGTTAACTGGGAATTGATAAGTTATTGGACATAATCTTGGAGTTGGGCCGCTAGTTGGGGACTGACCTCTGCTGTAATTTGGGTGCCAGTTGCGAGGTAATCGGTTTTGATGATTTGAGCTTCTTCATTGAGCTGTTGGACCAGCTGTCCTTCAGCAAAGGGAATGAGGAAGGTTAGTGTTTGGTAGCCAGTGAAAATCTTTTGGCGGATAACATCAGCGAGAACTTGCAGTGATTGCGAATCCCGAGCACTATAAGTAATTGCGTCACCAGTAACTAGAGGATACCGTGTATTGGCTAAGTCGGCTTTATTATATGCATAAACCATCGGAATATCATCAATCCCAATAGAAGCGAGTGTTTCTTCGGTCGTAGCGATCATTTCGCGGGCATGTGGATCGGAGGCATCGACGACTTGAACGAGCAAGTCGGCATTACGTGCTTCAGCTAGGGTTGATTCAAAAGCAGCCACGAGGGTATGGGGCAGCTTGCTGACGAACCCGACCGTATCGCTGAGGAGAAATTCTTTATTATCTGCAAAGTGAACTTTACGAACTGACGTATCCAGGGTTGCAAAGAGCATATTTTTGACAAAGACTTGCTTGTCTTCCTCCTGTCCGGTAAGTTGCAAAAGACCATTCATGGTAGTTGATTTGCCGGCATTGGTATACCCCACCAGGGCCACCTGGGGCAAACCAGAAGCCCGACGCTGCTTACTTTGGGTTACCTGGTCTTTTTGCACATCTTTGAGTTTTTTACGCAGCTGGGAGATCTGTTTTTCAATTACCCGCCGGTTTAATTCTAATTTAGTTTCCCCAGCTCCCCGGTTGGTAAAGCCTCCGCCGGCATTGCCGGCTGTCTGCTGGTCGAGTTTTTCCGCTGCACTTGTACGTAAGCGGGGAAGTTGGTATTGGAGTTTAGCAATTTCGACTTGGAGCTTGGCCTCTCTGGTCCGTGCCCGTGAAGCAAAGATATCTAGGATCAGGGCTGTGCGATCAATCACGGTGAGCCCAGTATCTTGTTCAAGATTCCGAATTTGGGTTGGCGAGAGTTCATCGTTAACGATCAGAGCGTCGGCGGCATGCACCTGGCCAGCCTGGAAAATTTCAGTTACTTTGCCCGCACCAAAGTAAGTAGCCGCGACTGGGCGCTCGAGCTTTTGATGAATAGAAGCGACCACTTCGAGGTTGTCGGCTTCAGCAAGAGCTTGGAGCTCTTCCATAGTATAAGTAAAGTTTTCTGTTTGGTTTTCAATTCCACCAATTATGACGGCTGTCATAATATCACCCCTTTATCCTCTTAATTATAGCAAATGCATCAAATGATAAATATGCTCATAATTTCTTAATTTTAACGAAAAATAACGGCAAATAATGCGCAAATCATTACCGAATTAACTCCACTAATTAGTTAAAAAAAGAATCTTTTTAAGAACTACAATGCGTTTTAGCAGCAAAGAAAGCGGTTGTAAACAAACTTTTGCACCCAATATGAGAAAGTTTTCTTGATATTAATTTATTTATAATATATACTTTACTCAAGTTGTTAGGGATTTATTATTTCGTTGTTACATAGCTTAGCTTTTTTAGAAATGGGGTATAATTATGAAACTCAAAAAAGTTGCGGCTGCCGGGTCAGTTGTTTTCCTTTCAGCTTTAGCCCTGGCTGCCTGTGGTAATAAATCTGCTGATTCTTCCAAACAGGTTTTTAACTTTAGTGAAACTGGTGAATTACCAGGGATGGACTTGTCCAAAGCGACAGATACTATTTCTTGCACTAACTTAGCCAATACTATGGAAGGTCTTTATCGGATTGGTAAAGATAGTAAGATCGAACCTGGGGTAGCTAAGAAGACTGAAGTTTCTAAGGATGGGAAGACATATACTTTCTATCTGCGGAAATCTAAATGGTCTAACGGTGATCCTGTAACTGCTAAGGACTTCGTATATTCCTGGCGCAGAACACTTGATCCAAAGACTGCTTCTCAATATTCCTACCTCTTTGATGGTGTTCAAAATGCTAATGACATCATTGAAGGTAAGAAAGCTCCAGATACTTTGGGGATCAAGGCAGAAGGCGACTACAAGTTAGTTGTTAACTTGGAAAAGCCAATTCCTTACTTCAAGTTATTGATGGGCTTCCCTGTATTCTTCCCACAAAACCAAAAGGCCGTTGACAAGTTCGGCTCCAAGTATGCGACAGCTTCTGACAAGTTGTACTACAACGGGCCATTTAAGTTAACTGGCTGGACTGGTTCTAACCTTTCTTGGAAGTTACAAAAGAACAATTCTTACTGGGATAAGAAGAACGTTCACCTAGACTCAGTTAACTACCAAGTTAACAAATCTGGTAACACACGTTACAATAAGTACAAGCAAGGATCAGTTGACTATGCCACATTGGAAACAGATCAAGCTAAGAACTTGAAGAACAACGCGGATTACCACTTGATGAAGGAATCAACATTGGCTTACCTCGAATTCAATGAACAAGCTTCTAACCCAACAGTTAAGAAGGCCTTGTCGAACAAGAAGATTCGGCAAGCATTGTCCATGGCAATCAACCGTGACCAATATGTGAAGACTTCTGCCTTCGGTTCACAAGCAGCTCCTGGGATCGTGCCAGACGGCTTAGCAGTTCGCAACGGTAAAGACTTCAACAGTAACATCAAAGGTACTGGTGTAACTTCAGATGCTAAGGAAGCTAAGAAGTTATGGAAGGAAGGCTTAGCTGAAATCGGTGAAAAGAAGTTAACCTTGAACTTACTGGGTGACGATACTGATGCAGCTAAGAAGTCTGGGGACTTCATGCAAAGTAACTGGGAAACTACTCTTCCTGGTTTGAAGGTTAACGTGCAAAACGTACCATTCAAGACTCGTTTAGCACGGCAATCATCTGGTGACTTCGATGTAGTTCTGACCCTTTGGGGCGATGACTTCGCTGATCCAATCTCAACATTAGACCTCTTCACTTCTGACAACAGCCAAAACAATGGTAAGTGGAAGAATTCTGAATACGATAGCTTGATCAAGGCTTCTAAGACAACTGATGCCAACGATCCTGCAAAGCGTTGGGATGACTTGCAAAAGGCACAAAAGATCTTACTGGAAGACCAAGCAGTGGCTCCTATCTACCAAAGAAGAACACCATACTTGGTAAAGAGCAAGGTTAAGGGCCTGATCATCAACTCTGTTGGTGTCACATACAACTTCAAGAATGTCCAAATCAAGTAGCTAAAATTATGATCTAAATCTCAAGGCGGGGGCAACGAAATAACGTTACCCCTTGCTTTGTAATTATGAAGATAAAAACTTGGCCTGTGATTTGACCACTCTTTTATCTCACTCATAGCGAGTCTTATAAATAGAATGCGAGGTTAAAACAATGCGTAAATACCTACTCAAAAGAGTATTTTACATGATTTTGACGCTGTTCTTAGTGGCAACAATCACGTTCTTCTTAATGAAACTGATGCCCGGGACACCGTTCACAAATCAGCAAAAAATGTCAGCAACGCAGATTGCAGTTGTGAATAAGCAATACGGTCTAGACAAGCCAATTTGGCAGCAATATCTGTCCTACATGCTCAATGCTGCTCATGGTGACTTTGGGACTTCTTTCCAATTCAGTAACCAATCAGTTTCGTACTTGATTTCTAGCCGGATTGGCGCTTCCGCCCAATTGGGTATCCAAGCGATTATCTTCGGGGTAGTGTTAGGAATTATTGTTGGTTCATTTGCAGCCATCAACCGTAATACTTGGATTGATACTTTATGTACAGTGCTTTCAATCATTGGTAAGTCAGTACCAAACTTCGTGTTGGCCGTGCTTTTACAGTACTATATTGCCTTGAAGCTAAACTGGCTACCAGTTGCCGGATGGAATGGCTTTAACTACACCATTTTACCGACGATTGCCCTTGGGGTAGGACCACTGGCTGAAACAGCCCGGTTCGTCCGGACGGGGATGGTGGACGTTTTGAACTCTGACTATATCGAATTAGCCCGGGCTAAGGGGATGAGTCGGTTCGGTATTGTTTACCACCACGCACTGCGGAACAGTTTGATTCCGCTGGTAACCCTGATTGGGCCATACACAGTTGCCTTGATGACTGGTTCAATGGTTATCGAAAACATCTTCTCAATCCCTGGGATCGGGGAACAATTCGTTAAGTCGATCACTACCAACGACTACCCAACTATCATGGGGGTAACGATGTTATTCTCAGCTGGGTTAGTGTTAGTGATCCTGTTGACGGATATTGTTTACGGCTTCATCGATCCACGGATTAGACTTGCAGGAAATGAGGGATAAAGATATGGCTGAAGAAAAACTGAATTTAACACCCCAGGACTTTGAGCCCGTATCTAAGAACGAAAAGGGCGACGATGAAAAGATCGCAGCTCCTTCCCTGACTTTCCTTCAGGACGCATGGCTGCGACTCAAAAAGAACAAGGGGGCAGTTGTTTCCCTGTTCATTATCATCATTATGTTAGTAGTTGCTTTCGGTTCAAGTTTCTTTATTACCAATGCCCAACTGGTAAAGTCTGCCCCACAATATGCAAACTTGCCAGCTAAGATTCCAGGCATTGATATCAATGGCCTGAACGGGAAGTTGAAGATGGGGGGCGCATGGGTTGATGCCTATGCTCAAAACAACGTACCTGCTAACAAATACTTTATTTTAGGGACTGACTACTTAGGTCGTTCCTTAGCGCAAAGAATTATTTACGGGACTAAGGTTTCCTTGATCGTTGCGATTGTAGCGACATTCTTTGACCTTGCCATCGGGGTTTCCTATGGGATCATCTCCGGTTGGAAAGGTGGCCGTGTTGATAACGTTATGCAACGGATTATTGAAGTTATTTCTTCTGTGCCAAACCTGGTTATTGTGGTGCTGATGTTGCTGGTATTTAAGCCAGGGATGACATCCATCATCTTAGCCTTGGCCATCTCTTCTTGGACAACAATGGCCCGGATGATTCGTGCTGAAACGTTATCCTTAAAGACCCAAGAATATGTTCTGGCTGCCCGGACACTGGGCGAGTCACCAAGCAAAATTGCTTGGAAGCACTTAGTGCCGAACCTTTCCAGTATCATTATCATTCAAACAATGTACACTATTCCAAGTGCAATCTTCTTTGAAGCCTTCTTGAGTTTCATTGGGATTGGGATTTCTGCTCCGCAAACTTCACTTGGGGTACTTCTGAATGACGGACAAAAGAACTTCCAGTTCTTGCCATACCAAATGTGGTATCCAGCAATTGTCCTCTGTGTACTGATGATTTGCTTTAACCTGTTAGGTGACGGCTTGCGTGACGCATTTGATCCAAAGACAAGAAGGTAGGTTAGATTATGGCTGAAAGAATTTTAGATGTACAAAATCTTAAAATTGATTTCCACACATATGCAGGTGAAGTCAAGGCCATTCGCGATGTCAGCTTCCACCTTGACCGGGGTGAAACACTGGCAATCGTAGGGGAATCAGGTTCGGGTAAGTCCGTAACCACAAAGTCTTTGATGGGTCTGTTAGCAAACAACGCCAAGGTCAAAGGCGGACGCGTAATGTTCCATGGCGATGATATCCTGCAATATTCAGAAAAGAAAATGCAGACTATTCGGGGCAAGGACATTGCAATGATCTTCCAGGATCCGATGACTTCTCTGGATCCAACTATGAAGATTGGGCGGCAAATTGCTGAACCCCTGATGAAGCATAAGCATGTGGACAAGAAAAAGGCGTTGGAACAAGCAGTTGAAATGCTCCGTTTGGTTGGGATCGTTAACCCTGAAGAACGGGTCAACGACTACCCCCACCAATTCTCTGGGGGGCAGCGGCAACGGATCGTGATTGCAATCGCTTTGATTTGTTATCCAGAAATCTTGATTGCCGATGAACCAACGACTGCCTTGGACGTAACAATCCAAGCGCAGATCTTGGATTTGATGAAAGAATTGCAACAAAAGATTGAAACTTCAATCATTTTCATCACACACGACTTAGGGGTTGTGGCCGGAATGGCTGACCGAGTAGCTGTGATGTATGCTGGTGAAATCTTGGAATACGGGACTGTGGATGAAATCTTCTACAATCCTCAGCACCCATATACTTGGGGCTTGCTGAATTCCATGCCAACATTGGATAGTAAGCACCTGGAATCAATTCCGGGGACGCCACCAGATCTTTTGGATCCACCAAAGGGTGATCCATTTGCACCACGGAACCCATATGCGATGAAGATTGATACCGAAAAGAAGGCACCATTCTTCAAAGTATCCGAAACCCACTATGCCTCAACATGGTTGTTAGCACCAGGGGCACCTAAGGTAACACCGCCTGCCGAAATCCAACGGCGGCAAAAAATCTATGCTAAGTTAAAGAGTGGCGAACTTAGTCGGGCAGACGTCGCTAACTTGGCTGAATAGGGGGGAAATGTACATGCCAGAACAAAAGAAGAAACTTTTGCAAGTCAAGCACTTGAAACAATACTTCAACGTTGGCAAGCCAGATGAACTCCATGCCGTTGATGATATGACCTTTGATATCTATGAAGGGGAAACATTTGGTTTGGTAGGTGAATCAGGTTCCGGTAAGACAACGACAGGACGGGCAATCATCCACTTGTATGAACCAACCGATGGGGAAATTATTTTTAACGGTAAGGATGTTAGCCAGCTCAAGAGTCGGAAGGAACGGCTTGAATTCACGCGGGAAATGCAGATGATTTTCCAGGATCCATACGCATCTTTAAACCCACGGATGACAGTGCGGGATATTATTGCCGAAGGGATTGATATCCACCATTTGGCTAAGAATGAGCAAGAAAGAAACGACCGGGTAGCTGAATTACTGGATACAGTTGGTTTGAACAAAGACCATGCTAGTCGTTATCCTCACGAATTCTCTGGGGGGCAGCGGCAACGGATTGGGATTGCGCGGGCATTGGCTGTTGATCCTAAGTTTATCATTGCCGATGAACCAATTTCTGCCTTGGACGTTTCGATTCAAGCTCAAGTAGTTAACCTGCTCAAAGATTTACAAGAAAAGCACGGTTTAACATATCTCTTTATCGCCCACGATTTATCTATGGTGAAGTACATTTCTGATCGAATCGGAGTTATGCACTATGGTAAGCTATTAGAAGTCGGTCCGGCTGATGAAGTATATACACAACCACTGCATGATTATACTGCTAGTTTGATCTCTGCTGTGCCTGTTCCTGATCCTGAGTTTGAACGGAACAGACGGCAAATTCCTTATGATGCAGCTGCGGAAGACGAAAGCGACGGCGTCCCACGTAAGCTGCATGAGATCACACCAGGTCACTTCGTACGGTGTACAGAGGCAGAAGTTCCGATGTATAAAGAACGGGCAGCCGAAAATGCTAAAAAAGCTCAGGCTCAAGCAGCTGAAAGAGCTGAACTCATTGAGGAATAAAGACCAATTATTAGTATTCCAACCAATTTTAAGTAAGTCTCTAACAGATGAACGGTAATAGGGTGAGAGGTTTCTCACTCCACAAAAAACAGGATGTTGCTGAGCAGCATCCTGTTTTTCGTATAAGCAAGATATTGGTGATTAATTTAGAAATATTATAAAATGTTCTCAAAAAGAAGCGGGAAGTGATGAAGATGGCAGAAGCGATCATTACGATCAATGATCTGGATTATACTGTCAAAGATCATACTGTTTTACAAGATTTTAATATGCAGGTGATAAAGGGCGATTATTTAACAATTGCCGGACCTTCGGGAAGTGGTAAGAGCACCCTTTTGAAGCTGATGGCAGGCTTTCTCAGCCCTGACCGGGGAACGATCGTCTATCAGGGGCAAGATCTAACGACTTATCCCATCACTGACTACCGGCAACAAGTTTCATATTGTATCCAACAGCCGTTACTATTTGGAACAACAGTCATGGATAATTTTATTTTTCCGTATCAAATAACTAACCAGGCAGTTGATCACGACCGTATCCAGCATTTGCTGGCGGCAGTCGACCTGCCCCAAGAATATACCCAAAAGAAAATTACGGAGTTGTCTGGGGGCGAACGCCAGCGTGTGGCCCTAGTACGTAACCTCTTGTTAGAACCACAAGTCTTATTGCTGGATGAAGTAACCGCTGGTCTTGATGAACGGTCCAAACAAATTGTTCTGGATTTGTTAGCCGTAGAACACCAGCGGGGCAAGACGTTGATCAAGGTAACGCATGATACAGATGAGATCCATACGGCACACCACCTGGTACATTTGGAAAAAGGAGGAGTTAGCTAATGCAAGGTTTGGCAGTTTCCAACTTATCGCTACTACTGGCGTTGTTTCTGGTAGTTGTAGCGATGGGGATTAGTGTACGGGAGAAGTTAGATCTCCACCGGGATATTATCTACGCTATTTTACGGGCAATTATTCAATTAACAGTTGTAGGTTACGTTCTCAAAGCAGTCTTTCATGTCGCTAACATCTTTTTGACCTTAACCTTGACGCTGATCATTATTTTGAATGCGTCATGGAATGCTTACCAACGAAATGGCCGCCAAAAACGTGGCTTTATCTACTCATTTATTGCAATTTTTTCAAGTACAACAGTGACAATCATGATTCTAGTTTTATCTGGCTCAATCCGACCGGTGGCCCAACAGTTAGTACCCATTTCCGGGATGATTGCATCCAATTCGATGGTGGCGATTGGGTTAGCATACCGGGCAATGCGGACACAATTCAAGCAACAGGCCCAGCAGGTCAACGAAATGTTGGCTTTGGGAGCAACTGGCTTTCAAGCCTCCCGGGCAATAATTCGGGAAAGTATCAAAACGGGCATGCAACCGACGATTGATTCGGCTAAAACGGTCGGATTGGTCAGCCTGCCAGGGATGATGTCAGGTTTGATTTTTGCGGGCGTGGATCCGGTTTATGCGATTAAGTACCAGATTATGGTGACGTTTATGCTAATGTCAGCGACAAGTATTGGATCAGTGATTGCTATTTATTTGTCGTACCGCAATTATTTCAACGACCGCTTGCAGCTGGTCTTACCAGAAGAGTGATGGTTTCAAAAGGATGTAGCTTAGGAAATGTTTTTAGTGTGATGATAGTTTGCCCCGTATTTTAGTGTCAAGAATGATACTATTCAGGCGGGGCATAAAGTTAAGGGAAACAAAAAGGAGCACCGCATTAGTGCTCCTTTTTTGGCATTTTAGTATTCTTGATCATCGCGGGAGTGATTGTAATAGTCAACTGTGACATCATCTGCGGTAACCGTAAAGCGGGTAACACTCCCGTTTTCCAGGTGTTCGCTGAGAATATCGAATTCAGGTTTGAAGCGATTAACCATATGGCGGATGAGGATACTGTGGCCAGTGATGAGAATGTTATCACCATCATGGGCAGTCTGCCGTAGACCATCTAAACCACGGTTGACCCGGGTCCAAAACTCAGTCGTGTTTTCAGCATCTTTGAACGGATCAGCTTCTTTCAAGAAGTTGAGGACTGCATCCATCCCGTAACGGGCTACGATTTCATCGTAAGTTTTGACTCCATGGGGCATTCCCGCCATGAACCAAGCCTGTTCAGCATCATTTCCTTCGAAGAATCCAAAACCTTGTTCACGGAAATCATAGTTGGCAACTGGGGTAGGTAATTGATCGCGGTAATCATTATTAGCAATCACGAGTTGGGCCGTTTTAAGGGTCCGTCCCACGCCACTATAATAGATTTTGTCGAATTTAACATGAGCAAGGTGGCGGCCGGCAGCATTAGCTTGAGCAATCCCTTCGTCATTGAGGTCAGAATCACACCAGCCTTGAAGACGGCGGTAGTGGTTGAGCATTGTCCGCCCGTGGCGAACGAGATAAAGTTTAAAAGCCATGTTTGAGTCGTCCTTTCGCATAGTTAGTCATTACGCTTCCCGATCTTTTGTTGCAATTCACGCGCGGTATTCTTATCCCCAGTTAGGAGTAAGTGGTCATACAGGCGGATACGCGTATTCCCGTGAGGGGCAATCGTCTTGCCGGCCCGAATGATCCGAGAGATCGTTAGCTTGTCAGTACCAGGCAGGTCCTTGATGTCGGTGCCATCGTACTTCGCATTCGTAACTTCAATTTCAAAGATACTGAAATCTTCTTGCTGAATAAACCGGAGCATTGATGGGGTTTCAACCATTGACCGGGTCATCCCCACATTAGTATCAAAGGCATCAAAGACTTCAATTCCCTGAGCAAGAAGAGCATTTTCGGTTGTATCCATTGGTTCACGGTTTTCAAGGCGACAGATTACCCGAGGAACCCCGTATTCCTTAGCAGCCGTCGCTAACTTGACGTTGGTTGAGGTGTCAAGGTGGGCCAATAAGAGAATATCAGTATCAAAAACTTCGTTGTCAATCAGACACTGGACATCCGTTGAGGCCAATTTTTGCACATTGGCTTGTGAATTATATGTGGAGTAGTTTTTCTCCCGGTCAGTAAAGAGGGTGACATCGTACCATTCTTTAGAAAGCTGTTGTGCAGCACTAACAGTAACCAAGTTAGCTCCAATAATCGATACTTGGGTTTTCTTCATATCTTCTACTTCTGGACGATAGAGTTTGTTGAAGACGAGGGGACCGAAGATACAAGTCAGAATAGCAGCTAACATGAAAGCGCCCGACTGCTGGCTGGAGATTACGTGGAGTTCTTCAGCCACTTGCAGTGTTGCTAAAACCAAAGTAATAGTTGTTCCAGAAAGGAAGGATGCAGCCGCTGCGTTCCGCTGGGAGAAGCGGCGAACAAAGCCAAAGTATGCTGGCAGTTTAGCAACGACATAAGCAATAAAGAACAACGGAATTAAGATCAAGGTTGTTGGTGATTGCATCAATGCGGGAATATCGAGCTTGACCCCAGTCAGAATAAAGAAGAAGGGGATCAAAAACCCGTATCCAACGGCATCGAGGTGGCGTTGCGTACTCTTAACTGGTTCAAGTAATTTAACCACGATCCCAGCGACGAAAGCCCCGAAGATATTCTCGGCCCCTACCCCAGTAGCAGTAAGAACCAGAGCAATGATTACCATGAAAGAGAGGCGGATATCCAGCTGGGTAGTTGATTTGTTGATGTTGTCAAAGAAAGTAAAGAAACGCCGAAAACGGTGGAAAAGGAAGGCCGCTAGGATGAAAAGTAGGGAAATCAACCAGAGGCTGCCCCCCCGACCGCTATGGACGGAAGAATACACGGTTAAGGCTAGCATTGGAACAACTTCACCAAAGATGGCAAAGAGGAGGACCGCTTGCCCAAACTTTTTGCTCAGCAGTTCATTTTCTTTCAATAAGGAAATGACGATTCCTAAAGAAACGGTCGCAAAGAGGATAGTGGCCAAAGCGACATCGGTAAAGAGTCCGGAGACTTTAAACAGCATCGCTAGAATGAAAGAGGTAACGACGCTAAGAACATAGGCAATTGAAGCGGCCAACAAGGGTGAGGTGTTGGGAGTTGCTGCCATCCGTTTTTGTTCTAGTGGGGACGGATCAACGTTTTTCTTGAACAAGGAAAAGTCAATTTCAAGACCACTAAGGAACATCAGCATGATCACCCCGAGAGTTGAGAGGTAGGCGAGCGAACTATCAATGTGGATAACATTTAAGCAACTCTTACCGAGGATAATTCCGACCAAAATCTCAGCGACTGAGGTAGGAAGAATGGAAACTTTAAATTTGGCTAGTAACAGCGGGACGAAGAACGCCACGATTGTTACCAGTAACAGTGAAACTGTCATAAAAAATGAATACTCCTTTCAGGAAAATATTGACTACATTATAGCGAGAAAAACTATAAATGGCTACTGAAAGCAACAAACCGGTGAATTCCGCAGGGAACTCACCGGTTCGTTAATACTTATGTAATAATTGCTATTAGCTTACATAATTAATGCTTGTAAGCCAGTTGCAGCCAAACTACCTACTAATGGACCAACAAATGGTACCCAGGCATAAGCCCAGTCAGCAGTAGTCTTGTTTGGTACAGGCAAGATAGTATAAGCAAAGCGTGGTGCCCAGTCACGTGCAGGGTTCATAGCAAAACCAGTTGCTCCTCCCAGTGCTTGACCGATAACCATAACCAAAAGCCCAATGATGAATGGCTTCAAACCTTCGCTGAAGTCACCCAGGTTCAAGAGAACGAAGACTAAGGCAAAGGTTGCGATGGCTTCACTGCAGAAGTTGAAGAAGTTGCTTCTGATCTGACCACCAGTAGCAAAGATCCCAACGTTGTTACCTTCTTCAGCTGTTTTGGTTTCCTTAAATTGTGGGTAGTAATGCACAATCACAATAGCAGCCCCGGCAAAGGCACCTAAGAATTGGGCCAAGATGTAAGGAGCAACTTGACTCCAAGGGAACTTACCAAAAGCTGCAAAACTCAAAGTTACAACTGGGTTCAAGTGAGCTTCTGAGCCCAAGTGACCTGCAACGTAGATGGCAAAAGCAAAAGCCAATCCCCATGCAAAAGTGACGTAGTGCCAGTTAGAACCAGACGCATGAGTTTTCTTCAAAGTTACTGAAGCGCCGATCCCAACCCCGAACAAGATAAGGACAAAGGTTCCGAAGAACTCTCCCAAAAATCCAGACATAATAATCCTCCGTAGACATTTTTACAATTTTAACAGTGATAGATTTTACCTGAAAACGACTTAAAATGAAAGTCTTTTTTGTGTTATTTTCATAACTTGTTTTCAAAAGCGAAAAAAGAAGGAGATCACTGGTACAGTAACATTTAATGGCATGGATATATCTAAAATAAAAAGAGAGTACCGGCGAATTATTCGTTCATTTACAGAAAACGATTTCATATGGTGGAGGGGGATTGTTTGAACCATAACTAGAAAAAATGCTACAATATTATGCTAAGAAATTGAGTGTTTAATAGTGATCAAACTAGGGGGCAAGCAAATGAGCTCGAAACCAGTTACTAAACAAGATGAACAAAAACGTATGGATATGGTTGTGGATAAGATCAAAGTTGCTGCAGCAGCCAATCAAAAGAAAATCGCTGCTGTTGAACGGGATAAAGAAAATATGCAGGCTGATTTTAATAAGAACCTGCGGATCAATACCAGTACCTATTCCGGGATGATGGATACCGCGATGACGATTCGCCAACAGCAACAAGCGCTGGCGGAGCGGGAGAATGCCTGGCAGAGTGCTACTCGGGAGTTGGGAATGTTGCAAAAAATGGAGCACAAGCCCTACTTTGCGCGCATCGATCTCCAGGAAGCGGGTGAAGATAAGACCGAGGCAATTTATATCGGTCTGGGTTCCTTTGCAGATTCACCCGATCATTTTTTGATTTATGACTGGCGGGCGCCGATTTCCAGTGTTTACTATGATGGACAACTAGGACATGTGACCTATAATAGTCCGATGGGAAAGCAAGAAGCTAATCTCAAATTAAAGCGACAGTTCGTAGTTGAAGATGGTAAGATCATTACCCTCTTTGATACCGATGAAACTGTGGGGGACCAGATGCTTTTGGACGTGTTGGGCGATGCTTCTGATACTAAGATGAAAAGCATCGTGACCACAATCCAGCGGGAACAAAATAAGATCATCCGGGATACTAAGTCGGACTTACTCTTTGTTCAAGGGGCAGCCGGTTCGGGAAAAACTTCGGCTGTTTTACAACGGGTGGCCTTTCTATTATATCGTTACCGGGGGAACCTGACTTCAAGCCAGATTATCCTCTTTTCTCCTAACCAGTTGTTCAATGATTATATTGATCAAGTGTTGCCAGAACTAGGGGAACACAATATGGTGCAGATGACCTACTATCAATATACCCAACGGCGCCTACCTAAACTTAAAGTAGAAACTTTGGCCCAGCGCTTTGCTGAAGCCGACGACCGGCAAGCACGACGGCTCCAAGCGTTGAAAGATAGTTTACGGATGTTCAAGGCTACTAGCAACTATGCCAAGTACCTCAATCGCAAAGGAGTACGGTTCCGCGACCTCAAATTCCAGGGGAAGACGTATTTTTCTAAAGAGGAAATTAGTGCAATTTACTATGGATTCAATGAATCATATAGCTTGCGCAATCGGCTTGAAGGCACAGTCAATAAACTTTTGCATAAGTTACAAAGCCAAATCGGACGGCTAGCTAAGACGGATGAGGTGGAAAAAGCAATCCAGGACTTGAGCCAAGAACAGTTAAACGCTTTGTACGGCGATCATCCAAAAGACGCAGGTAACGGAACTGCGGAATTAAGCTTTTTAGCTAAACGTTATGTTCAAAAACAGTTGCAACCACTACGCAGAGCGATCTTAAAGGGATGGTTCTTTAATGTTAGTGGACAATTTATTCACTTCTTGCGCCATGTGCCTGACCTGGTTAACCTGAATGATTATGGGGTAACACCCGCGGAATGGCAGGCAGATGTTGATGCAACAATTGCTGCTATCAAAGCAGGCCAGATGGCGATGAGTAACGTGACACCGTACTTATACCTGTATGATTTGATTACTGGTAAACGGGGCGATACCAAGATGCGGCATGTGTTTATTGATGAAATTCAAGATTATAGTGCCTACCAATTGGCGTACCTGAAGTTCCGTTTCCCACGGGCTAAGTTTACGATGTTAGGAGACCTGAACCAGGCAATCTTTACGGGAGAAAATAGTCACAGTTTATTGAAAGAATTGAGTACGATGTTTGCTCCGGAAAAAACTCAAGTGGTGCAATTAACTAAGTCCTATCGTTCAACCCAGCAAATTACTGATTTTAGTCGGGAAGTATTGATCAATGGGGAAAAGGTCACTGCTTTTGCTCGTAATGGGGCGATTCCTACAATCACGGTAGCCAAAAGCTCCGACCAGTTGCTGGCCGGAGTTATCCGCCAGGTCCACCAAAATGAAGCGGCTAAGATGACAACTGCTATTATTGGGAAAACGCTGACTGAATGTCAGGAATTAACCAAGAAACTTAAAGCACATAAGTTGCCAGTTACATTGATTAAAACGGAAAATCAACGGCTGGTTCCAGGGACGATTGTTGTACCGGCATACCTGGCTAAGGGGTTAGAGTTTGATGCGGTAATCGTGTGGAATGCCAACCGCAAGAATTATCATTTTGAAAGTGAACGTCAGCTAGTATATACGATTTGCTCACGGGCTATGCACCAATTAGATATCTTTGCGGTGGGTGAGTTGACCCCATTGATGGATAGTATTGATCCGGAATTATACGAATTAATATATATTCAATAATTTTAATTAAACCCTCTCGAGTGTGGTCTACGATCGCTACCGAGAGGGTTTTTAGGTATTATTTGGTTTGTGTTGTAGGTAATCCATGCAACCATGCAGTCAATGTGTGGGCAATCTGTACTTGTTGTTCTTGGTTTGAAATAGTTGCGGAACGATCACCTTTTTGTAAACCATAACTGCCGAAGCCACTGTGATTGCCACCAGGAATGGTAACAAATTGGGTGGTTGTTGGGAGGTATTTTTTGTTGTTGGAATATTTGTCCCAGTTCAAAACACCATCCCGATTCCCGGTGATATTAAGAACGGGTAGTCCGCTGTGATCGAGCCGTCCTTTTTGATCAGCATAAGCTGCGAGGAAAAAGACTCCTTTGAGGTGGGGGTCGTGCTGGTGGTGGGCATAGCGAGCGGCCATGGCTCCGCCTAGGGAATGACCGCCAAGTACATAGTTTTCATCGGAGCCAATAACTTCATGGACTTTATCTGGTGCTAGGACAGCCAGGTTGAGGGGAAAATGAACAATTTTCACAGTGTAACCAGCTTGTGCTACCTGCTGGGCCCAAGGAGCATAACTCGCCGGTTGTACAAGTGCTCCCGAATAGAAGACGACCGTTAGTCGGCTGTGTTTGGCTTTAAAAGTAGTGACATCTTTAGTTGTATGAGCAGATCTGACAGCCTGCTGGGCAGTTGTAGTGGGGCGGTAGGTAGCATGGTGAAGGTACGCTCCGCCGATTCCGATTATTAACCCCAGTATGAGGACAAGGATCTTCCAAATGTGCTTTAAGCGATAGTGTTTCTTTGGCATGTGATTTCCAACTTTCAAAATAGGATATTACAGTATAACAGAAGAAACTGAATTGTATAAGGCGTAAATAAAGACTTATGAGCCACCAAAAAGTCATCGAAACCAACGGCGAAAGTTTGTAAAAAAAGCCAAGCTACGCAAATCAGGCGTTGCTTGGCTTTGGTATTATTTGAACAGGTTCCGGTATTCCCCATACCCTTCTTTTTCTAGGTCAGCGACTGGGATGAATCGTAGTGCGGCTGAATTAATACAGTAGCGGAGACCACCACGGTCAACTGGTCCGTCGCAAAAGACGTGCCCTAAATGAGAATCAGCCCCCTTAGACCGAACTTCGGTACGTTCCATTCCAAACGATTGGTCGCGCTTTTCTTGGAGCTTAACCAAAGGTTTAGTAAAGGCAGGCCAGCCACAACCAGAATCATATTTATCTAGGGAAGAAAACAAGGGTTCACCAGAAACGACGTCGACATAGATCCCATCTTCAAAGAAGTTGTCATACTTACCAGTAAAGGGCGCCTCTGTTCCGGCTTCCTGGGTGACTTTGTATTGCAATGGTGTTAAGTGTTCCAAATCTTTTTTGACCACAATAATCCCCTCCAATAATCATTCTTAAAAACCAGGTTACTCTATCAAATGACTTTTGGGAAGTAACTTGCTTAGGTTAAAATAGAAGTAAACGGAGGTGCTAAGATGGCTTTTTACGACGATTATTTAGCAAAAATTGAGAATCCGGACCACCGGCAAAAAATGGCAAGGGTTTTGCAGTGGGTTGAAAAACGTTACCCCAATTTGGCGGGGCGGATTGCCTGGAATCAACCAATGTTTACGGATCATGGGACATTTATCATTGGTTTTAGTGTGGCCCAAAAGCATTTTGTATTTGCCGGTGAAGACGAAATCATTGCGGCTTTTGGTCCAGAGTTTGACCGGTTAGGTTTGTCCTATGGTAAAAAGTTAGTTCGCGTAAGTTTTGATCAGGAAGTTCCGTATGATCTCTTAGCTAAAGTGATTGAGTATAACATTGCAGATAAACAAGACTGTCAGACATTTTGGCGCCCACGCGCAAAGTAAGTTGGAAAGTTAGTAAAAGTTAAGGGGTTGGGAGAAAACACTGTTTTCTCACCAGCCCCGCTTTTATTACTAATATTTCCCACTCACTTTCTTTAATAACCGACTAATTGCGGTTGAGTTGGGTCTTAATCAGAGGTAACAGGTGGTTAGTTAACAGGCGATAAGCATCCTTGGAATAGTGAATGCCATCAGCTTGTAAAAGTTTGTCAGAAGAATATTGCTGGCAGACTTGTTGCCAATTGAGGGTGGGGATTTTATTAGCTTGCCCAACTTTTAGAACTACTTGGACATACTGGTTCATTGTGACAAATAACGGTGTTGCTTGTTGGGCGTCTCTACTGGTGATTCCGGGAGTGACGAGGACACAGCGTTGGCGACCAATTTTGTCGATCATTGTTTGCAAGGCTGTCTGAAAATCTTTCGGACTGGTATTAGGGTCGGCACAGTCATTGGTACCAAAAAAGATAACAACGACTTGGGGATTAGCACTGAGAACGTCGGTTTGTAGCCGGGTCAAGGCTGTTCGGGCTTGGTCACCGATACCACCACGATTGATGATTTCATAGGTGCCCAAGGCATCCCGAATCATTCGTGAAAAGAGGGGGGAAGGGAAGCCATTAATCACACCAGCAGTGATGCTGTCGCCAAATAAGACGATATTATGCATTGAAAGTCATTCCTTTCTTTATCTGATTTTACGCATTTAAGTTTATCTATATTTTAGCACTAGCGTGTCAAGCTGTTGAAAACTTACTGTATGATAAAATTAAGCGTGAAAGGAATGGTGGAATAATGCTAACCAAAAAGTATCGCCTGGTCTTCAGCCTGGTTTTGATGATGGCTGGAGTTCTGAGTGCATGTAGTAGTACGGCAAATACTACTAATTCAGGCAATGAACAGCAGGCGCAAAAGCTTGCGCAACGGACGATTGGAAAGCTCAATAAGCAAAAAAGTTTACAAGTAACACTAAACTCACGGGTCAAATCAACGACAACGAGCAAAAAGCGTAAAAAAACGGAAAATTATGAGTATACGATGGCGGTAGCCTACCAGAAGAAACCGGACATTATGCGGATTGAGACGACTATTGTTACTAGAAAAAAGACCAGTGCTGCCCCAGTATATTTAAATGATTATGATGTATATACCAAACCCAATGATGGGCAGTGGGTCAAAACAGCAGCTAATCAAGCGGGGTTTGACTTTGATACCCAAAAAGATCAATATGCAGCAGTGAGCCTACTCAAGCGGATGGCAACAAGTAGTAAGCTCCATGTGAAAACGCGTAAAGGGCAGTACATATTAACCTACCGGGGGCATGGTGATAGTGCAACCGAGATGGTCAAGGACGCACTAGGCGTTGGCAATCCTGGGAATGACTCCGGAATGGGGGCTGTGATTGATCAGATGAATGTTGAATCCTTTGACTATCAGATTGTGATCGATCGGCATAGTTTGTTGCCACAGTCATACCAAGGCAAGATCAAGATGACAACTAAAGATGGAACTAAGGTGGCCCAAACGCAGAGTCTCAAGGGCAAGTTCAGCCAGTATAACCAAGTGCCAACGATAACTTTGCCTGAAGCTAAGCGGGTAACGACGACAAGTCAAACAACAAATAATTAAGACCAGTTTTTATGAATAAAGTGGAAGCGAGAGGAAATGGTTAGGCAGAGAAGCCGTTTTTCTTAACGCTTTCACTTTTCTGATGGGGTAACTTGTGTTGTTTGCCTAAGAATATGCTATAATTTTGGCATTATTGAGCAGAGATGCAGGAGAAATAAATATTAAAGATGGAAGATCAATTAAATTATTATCGGCTGGCTCGGGACGAGTGGCAACGCCTTCGGACGGGTGAAATGGTAGCGACTTTAACTGCAGATGAACTCCAACAGATTCAGTCGCTGAACGACCGCATTTCATTACGCGACGTTGCCGAAGTTTATATGCCATTAGTCCATTTATTGCGGGTATATTTACGCAATCATCGGGCTTTAAACCGGGATCAAACTAAATTTTTAGGTATCACGGAACAACCCAATCCCTTTATCATCGGGATTGCTGGTTCAGTAGCCGTTGGCAAGAGCACAGTAGCGCGACTTTTGCAGATTCTTTTGAGCAAGCTTTTGCCACAAGAAAAGGTTCAAATGATCACTACGGACGGTTTTCTTTATCCTAATGCGGAGTTGCAACGGCGGGGAATTATGGATCGGAAAGGCTTCCCCGAAAGTTATGACATGCAGCGGCTGATTAATTTTATCGATGATGTAAAAAATGGGCGCCCAGCCTATGCTCCCCGGTACTCGCACCAGGTGTATGACATTGTCGCTGACGAGTATGATACAGTGGCTAGTCCAGATATTTTAATCGTTGAAGGGATCAATGTCTTGCAGTTGCCCTCCAACCAGCAGATCTATGTCAGTGATTATTTTGATTTTTCATTGTATATTGACGCCCCGGAGAGCTTGATACAGCAGTGGTACTTGGAACGCTTTGGGATGCTATTGGATACAGCCTTTCAGGACCCAACGAATTATTATTATGACTTGGCTCAACAAGACCGCAAGGAGGCTTTTGCCTTTGCTAAGCAAGTGTGGCAGAAGGTTAACCATACTAACCTGCACAAGTTCATCCTGCCGACACGAAACCGAGCTAATTTGATTATTCGCAAAGGAGTCGAACATCGGGTTAATGAACTGTGGTTGCGCAAGACGTGATTATTAGGACTCGGCAAGAAATCTTGCTAATCGTCCTAACTTGATGATATATTTCCATTACTGTACAATAGAAAAAAGCAATAATTCTTGAGAAATGATGAGGTGAATATCTTGGCAAATGTGGATATGCAGGCTTTCGACAAAATCATTGTGCTTGATTTTGGGAGCCAGTATAATCAATTGATTACCCGGCGGATCCGGGACTTTGGGATCTACTCTGAACTGTTATCCCATAAGATTACAGCTGCGGAGATTAAGAAGATTAACCCTAAGGGTATTATCTTCTCAGGTGGTCCGAACAGCGTCTATGCAGACGGAGCCTTCACAGTTGATCCAGATATCTATAAGTTAGGTATTCCAATTTTGGGGATCTGTTACGGGATGCAGCTGATGGCCCACAACTTAGGTGGTAAGGTTGAATCAGCAAAGGATTCTGAATACGGTCGGGCAGATATTGAGGTTACTGACGACAATGCGGTAATGTTCAAAGACTTGCCTAAAGACCAGTATGTATGGATGAGTCACGGGGACTTGGTTACTGAAGTACCAGCTGGCTTTACCGCTACGGCTACAAGTGCTAACTGCCCAATTTCAGCGATGGCTAATAATGCTAAGAAGTTCTATGGCTTGCAGTTCCACACTGAAGTTCGGAATACTCAGTACGGTTTAGATATTTTACGACGGTTTGCCTTTGATGTCTGTGGTGCCGAAGCTAACTGGACGATGGATGACTTCATTAATTTACAAGTTGCCAAGATTAAAGAAGAAGTTGGCTCCAAGAAGGTGATTTTAGGTCTTTCTGGTGGGGTCGATTCTAGTGTAGCTGCTGTGCTGTTGAACAAAGCCATTGGCGATCAGTTGACTTGTATCTTTGTTGACCACGGTTTGCTGCGGAAGAACGAAGCACAACAAGTAATGGATGCTTTGAGCCGTGATCTTGGGGTTAACATTGTCAAGGTTGATGCTGCGGACCGCTTCTTAGGCAAGTTAGCCGGGGTTACTGATCCTGAACAAAAACGGAAGATTATCGGTAATGAATTTATCGAAGTCTTCAACGAAGAAGCTTTGAAGATCAAGGATGTTGACTTCTTGGCTCAAGGAACACTGTATACTGACGTCATCGAGTCAGGGACAGATACAGCCCAAACGATTAAGTCCCACCATAACGTTGGGGGCTTGCCAGAAGACCTGCACTTCAAGTTGATTGAACCATTACGATCCTTGTTCAAGGATGAAACCCGTGAACTTGGTGAAAAGTTAGGTATTCCGCATGAATTAGTATGGCGGCAACCATTCCCAGGTCCTGGTTTAGGGATCCGCGTAATTGGTGAAATTACTGAAGAAAAACTCCGCATTGTGCGTGACACTGATGCAATTTTACGCGAAGAAATTGCTAAGCATGGTTTGGACAAGGAAGTATGGCAATACTTCACTGTTCTCCCAGGGATTCGTTCTGTTGGGGTTATGGGTGACGGTCGGACTTACGACTACACTATCGGCATTCGGGCAGTGACATCTATTGATGGGATGACAGCTGACTTTGCCCAATTACCATGGGATGTCCTCCAAGAAATCTCTGTCCGGATGGTCAACGAAGTCGACAACGTGAACCGCGTAGTCTACGATGTTACTTCCAAGCCACCGGCAACGATTGAATGGGAATAAGTTGCTAATGCAACTTGAGAGAGGAAAGCCTATTTAACAACGTTTTCGGGCACAACTTCTAACCAAAATTTACTAAAAATGATATGGTAGTCTGCCAAAAGTCTGCCAAAGCTAAAAAAGATCCACCACAAATTTTGTGTTGGATCTTTTTTTTGATGAGTTAGAAAGTATACAATGTGAATATACATATTTATGGAGGAAAACAAATGAGTACGTTTAATGAACTAGTTAGTCAGATTGATAGCTATATGACTAATCAGCGTGATCGGGGAACGGCATTTGAAAAACTAGTTGTCGCTTATTTAAAAAATGAACCAGCTTTTAAAAATAAGTACAGTGATGTTTGGATGTTGAATGAAGTTCCTGAAAAATATCATATTTCTAAGCAAGATACTGGGGTTGATATTGTTGCCCGTGATCGGATGACGGGGAAATTAACCGCAGTTCAAGCTAAATACTATAAAGGCAAAGTTGGTAAGAATACGATTAATTCATTCATTGCCGAAACCAGCAAGAATTACTATACTGATGGGATGATTGTTTCTGCAACTGATGAATGGAATCGGAATGCCAAGAAAGCAACCGAAGGCTTATCCAAAGATATTGCGATCGTCGGACTGTCGCAATTACAAGCCGCAAACTTTGATTGGCAATTGTTCGACTTTGATTCTTACGCAAAGAACTTACAACGGAAGCCAAAGAAGTTAAGAGATTATCAAGAAGAAGCAATCGCAAGATCTCTGGCATACTTCAAGGATCATGATCGGGGTAAGTTGATTATGGCACCTGGGACCGGGAAAACTTTTACCAGTTTGAAGATTGCGGAAGCAATGATGAACGAGGCGGGGAAAGATAACTATAACGTCTTGTATTTGGTGCCAAGTATTCAGTTATTATCCCAAACCTTATTCAACTGGAATTCAGATAAAGATGATGATATCACCATGGTTTCTTTTTCAGTAGTTTCTGATAAAAAAGCTACTAAGAAGAAAATGGGACAAGAGGATCTGAGTGCTAGAGATGTTGGTTTTCCAGCGACAACAGATGTTGATGAACTGATGGCAAACTATGCCCAAGTAAAACATCATGCTGGGAAAACAATGACAGTAATTTTTTCTACATATCAATCAATTGATGTAATTCATAATGCCCAACAGGCGGGTTATCCGAAGTTTGATTTGATTGTTGCTGATGAAGCCCATAGAACAACTGGTGCGAATGCGCAGGGTAATTCGAGTGTCTTCAACAAGGTCCACCACGATAAATATGTGGCGGGGGGAGTAGACTCTACCAAACCGCTACTCCTAAGATCTATGGGGCGGATGCCAAGAAGAAAGCTGACGATCAAAGTATTGAACTGGCATCAATGGATGATGAGGATATTTATGGTAAGGAAATTTTCCGTTTAGGTTTCGGTGATGCAGTTGCCAGAGGTTACCTAACAGACTATAAAGTTTCCATCATTAGTGTTGACGAGCACTTCATCAATAAGAGTATGCAAAGCATCATGGCAAATGATACCAGTGAGTTGCAAACAGATGATGTGGGTAAAATCATCGGTGTTTGGAATGCAATGGTTAAGCGGACAGGAAAAAATGGTGCTGTTGAGGGAGCACCGATGAAGCGTGCGATTGCCTTTACTGATACGATTGCTCACTCTGAACAAATTGCTAACGAGTTTAATGATGTTGTTAATGATTATTTAAATGAAGTTAGTGATGGTAGTTATTCTGTTAATGTGAAGCACGTAGATGGTTCTTTGAATGCTTTGCAGAAAAAGACAGCATTGGACTGGTTGAGTGATGATATTCCTGAAAATGAAGCCCGTGTTCTGTCCAATGTGCGCTTCTTAACCGAAGGGATTGATGTTCCTAACCTGGACGCAGTGATTTTCTTTAGTCCGAAAAAGTCCCAAGTTGATATTGTGCAAGCCGTGGGACGGATTATGCGGAAGTTTGAAGGTAAGGAATATGGCTATGTGGTCTTACCGATTGTTTTAGACAATAGTGCTGATCCAACTAAAGCGCTGGATAATAATGACCGTTTTAAACAAATCTGGCAGGTGTTAAACGCATTGCGTTCGGTTGACGAACGGTTTGAAGCCGAAATCAACAAGTTGGAATTGAATAAGCGGAAACCAAAGAAAATCAGTTTTACTGATATTAAAAATCCACCAGATAATACTGTTAGTGAAAATAACAATAAGGACAATAACGATAATAGCGATAATGGTAACGAAAAAACACACCGCGATCCAGAACAGCTATCGTTGAATTTAGAAAAAGTATCTGATTTAGAACAGGCATTTTATGGTAAGATCGTGCAAAAAGTTGGTGACCGCCGTTACCTGGAAGATTGGTCCAAAGACGTTGCTGAAATTGCCAAACGTCACATTACTAAGATTAATGATCTGATTACTAGTCAGCCAGGGGCAAAGCAAGCCTTTGATGTCTTTTTGAAGAGTCTGCAAAATAATATCAATTCCTCTGTGGATCAAAAACAGGCGATCGAGATGTTAGCCCAGCATTTAATTACTCAACCAATTTTTGAAGCTTTATTTGAAGGGTATAGCTTTGTTAGAGATAACCCAGTATCTCATGCGATGAATGATGTGGTATCAGCTTTCTCTGTCTTTGGTTTTGACCGGGAACAAAAGGAGCTAGCCCCATTCTATGAATCAGTGAAACTGAGAGCATCAGGGATTGATAATGCCGAAGCTAAGCAAAAAATCATTGTCACCTTGTACGATAAGTTCTTTAGAACAGGTTTCAAGGAAACCACTGAACAGCTAGGGATTGTCTTTACTCCTGTTGAAGTAGTTGATTTTATTGTTAAATCTGTTGACTATGCCTTGAATAAACACTTTGGTAAAAGGTTATCAAGTAAGAACGTTCATGTTTTGGATCCATTTACAGGTACAGGGACCTTTATTACCAGAACACTCCAATATCTCAAACGGCAAATGGATCAGGGAGAGATTACGTTTGAAGATATTCAACATAAATATAACAATGAACTCCATGCCAATGAAATTATCCTGTTAAGCTATTACATTGCTTCTATCAATATTGAAGCCGTTTTTGATGAAGTTAATGGACCTGAGCGGGGTTATCAACCGTTTGAGGGAATTGTTTTAACTGATACTTTCGAAAGTACTGAGCGCGAAAATTCATTTATGGATGAACTTCTTGGTGAAAATAATGAACGACTAAAGAAGCAACAGGAACAACCAATCACAGCGATTATCAGCAACCCACCATATTCTGTAGGACAAAAGAGTCAGAATGATAATAATGCTAACCAACACTACGTAATTCTAGAAAAAAATATTCGTGATACTTATTTTAAAAAAGCGTCATCAAATGCTAAGAATGCATTGATGGACAGTTATGTAAAAGCATTCAGATGGGCAACTGATAGACTAGCTGGCAAAGGTGTTATAGGTTTTGTAACTAATGGAAGTTTCCTAGATACTAAAACCACAGATGGGTTAAGAGCTTCATTGTATGAAGAGTTCAACCATTTATATATCTTTAATTTACGGGGAAATCAGCGCACTTCTGGGGAACAGTCGCGTAAAGAAGGCGGAAAGATTTTTGGGTCAGGAAGCCGAGCTCCGATTGCGATAAGTATTTTAGTTAAAGACGGTTCAGATGATCATGAAATTCATTATCATGATATTGGTGATTATCTTAGTCAAAAAGATAAATTGAAGATCATTAGCGATTTTAGTTCAATTAAAAATATTGATTGGACGGAAATTACTCCTGATGAAAACAATGATTGGATTAATCAGCGAGATCCCGCTTATCAAAGATACTATTCAATCGCAAATGCAAAAAATGGAGTTTTTTCATGTGGAGCTATTGGAGTTGGAACAGGCAGAGATTCATGGGTTATTAATTTTAGTAACAAGGCTTTGCTAGAAAATGTAAGTAAGATGATTGCAAACTATAACCTTGAAAGAGAAAGAGTTAATAATTCACTGGATGGGCAAAGAACTGTTGCAGCTCTTAACAAAAATGCAAACTATATAAAATGGACTAGTGAACTAGAAAAAAAAGCGATAAATAATGTTCCTATTGAATTTTATAATGATAAGATTGTCGAAACTTTATATAGGCCTTTTGCTAAAAAATATATGTATTATGATCGTGAATTAATTCATCGTCCAGGAAAATTTTATAAGCAGTGGGGAGAATCTAATTTAGCTATTATAACAACAGGACGTGGAGCTGGGAGAAATTTTTCTGTACTAATAACAGGATTGATTCCTAATGCACATACTCTGGATACAGGACAGAGTTTTATGCGTTATGATAATTCTGTTGATGAAGGATTGCTTATTTCCAATAATAGCAATTTAAACGTGAATTTTGCTCAAAAATTAGGTGTATCCTTAGATGATACTTTTGCCTATGTATATGGCTTGCTTAATTCAA
This sequence comes from Ligilactobacillus saerimneri, assembly GCF_036689625.1. Classification (NCBI taxonomy): domain Bacteria; kingdom Bacillati; phylum Bacillota; class Bacilli; order Lactobacillales; family Lactobacillaceae; genus Ligilactobacillus; species Ligilactobacillus saerimneri. The sequence continues at coordinate 1,352,830 of NZ_CP144759.1, read as the reverse complement.
GGGAATACCAAGAAAAGTATGCTAATGATTTAAAGAAGGATTTAGCTAGAATTCCAATTGTCAAGGAGAAAGAAAAGTATGTAGAAATCGGCAAGAAACTTATGGATTTACATCTTAATTATGAAGAAGTACCTATGTATGAAGAGATTTCAATTGAAAGTAAAACTGATCCAAGTTACCAAGTTAAGAAGATGAAGTTTGCCAAAGTCAGAAATTCTGAGACAGGCAAACTTGAGAAAGATCGGTCTACAATCATTTTTAATACAGATCTTACAATTAAAAACATTCCTGAAAAAGCATATGAATATGTAGTTAATGGTCGTTCAGCTATTGAGTGGATTATGGATCAATATCGGGTTAAAACTGATAAGAAGTCAGGAATCACGGACGACCCGAACGATTTCAGCGATGATCCAAAGTATATATTTAATCTCTTGTTGCGGATTATTAATGTTTCAGTCCAAACAGTGGACTTGGTTAATAGTCTGCCTAAGTTGGAGATAGTTGAATAATAGTAGGTAGTAAAAAAGCGATGGGGGGTACACCATCGCTTTTTTGTTAATCTTTTTTAGAGGCTGTTAGCTTTGAGGGAATCTCGTAGATACTTAAAATGAGATCATCAAGCCCTTCGCAGGGGTGAGTCACACCAAAATAATACAGCTTAAAGTAAGCTAGCTTAAAAGCACTTTCCCACACTTCCTGCGGATTTTCAGGACGTTGGGCCCCGTAGCTACCTGATTTTTTATGTGATTCTTCAAATGAGTTCGATAATGATTCCAGACGTTTAACTAAAAAATTGTTCCTGATTTCATCGTTTTTAGCAATAATATCAAAGATATCAGCTGTTGCAGCTTCAATAAATTCAGCTGGCACAAAAGCTTCAAGTACTTCAGAAAGTTCCTCTTTTTCAGAAGAACTTTCCTGATGTTTCAAACTGCGCGTCCGGGAGGTCAAAATAACGTCGGCAAGTGTATTTTTCATGCTTTCAAAAGATGGATTTTCTAGGTGCGTGATCCTCTTTGAAGTTTTCAGGGGTAACTCACTCTTAAAATAGCAAAAAACGTCATGCAATAAGTCATCTGCTAAGTAAAGTTCTCCAGAGGAACGAAGAAACTTGTAATTGATTCCTTCTTTCCCCAACTCCTTTGCTTTTCGCCCGATGGCATCAACGCCCTTCCTTTCTTTCAACCCCACAATGAGGCTCTCTTCTAAGATGGCAGCGAATTGGTGAGGCAACAACCCATCATTGATGATGGCTGTAACGCGATTAATTGAGTGCCAAAGTAAATTTTTTTGGGAATCGTATAAAACACCCTCAATACGTGAAACGGGCTCCGCATGCAATGGGTCTGGTTGCTTGAGTACCTGAGGTACCCCATAAAACGGGTCTACAGTTGAAAAATATGGGCTCACTTCGTCTTTCTTAAAAAAGTATTTTGTCATGATGGACACTCCTTTTTAATATGATTTTCTGAGAGCTATTTGAAACTGTTAGCTCTCTGAAGTATAAGTTACTAACTTTTTCACCTTCTGTGTGTCAACTTGAAGTCAAATAAATTTAAACCAAAAATTGAAAATCAAAATCGCTTCATAGCAACGTTTATAAGGTGCTTTTGAAATTAAGTTGACAACATGATTTTTAAGTTTTAGGTATGATTAAACCATCAGATCTGATGCAAACAAATAATTTTTAAGGAGAATTTTTATGAAAATTCAAAATTTCTCAGGGTATACAGAGCAAAACTATCAAGCGCAGTTTAGCGGTGTTACACCGCGGGTTTTACTCGGTTCGGGGTTAGAGGCAAGGCTAAAATTTGATGCTGAGACTGGTCGACCAGTTGAGTCGGGCGAGATCGAAAGTAAGCGGTTATGGGTCTACTACCCAGGTCTAGGGGTGCAAGCTGTTAAGTTGCCAGCTGATTACAGTTTGACAAAGGACGTTGAAGATTTGGCGGAAATTGAGTTGATTTCTCCAGAAGGGTGCATTATTGGCTCGGAGATCTATGTGCGAGCTAAAGGGGTAAAGAGTAAGTGATGCTTTTTCCATCAGAAGAAGTTAGATCTACTGAAACTGTTACCTATATTAAAAGCGTGATTATGTACACGCTTTTTTCGGATGCCAATCAAAATGCTGAGTATGAGGTTGAAGAAGTTGAAGGGGGATTTATTTTTATTCCGATTTATCCGATTACTTATGTTATTGATGAAGCCTTCTATAATAGACTTTTCACGATCTTAAACCTGGCATTGACGCCGATGTACACTTTAATTCGTCCGCTTACGATGCAGGTAATCACGCTTAGAAACCGTTCGCCTTCCCAATCTAGGGGATTATTTATCCCTGCTAGAAAAGGAAAGCCACAGCGGTTAAAGGGAACTATTTCGGAGCTTGCAGGCAGGTATAGACAAACAGGCGGAATCTCTATTATGGATATTTTATCTTGGGACTTCGTGCGCTCACCTCATGCGATTATTACGGGTGTGAGTGGTAGCGGCAAAAGTTACTTTTTAAAGTATCTTTTCACGGTGTGTTCACTGATAGGTGATACAGTTGCGATTGATCCTAAGGGAAGTGATTTAGCTCGGTTGGCTAAAAACCAAAGTGCAAAAGGTATTATCATTCCATCCTTTGTTGATCAAGGAGGAAGCGGTGGTATTGGGGGAAAATTTCTCCAGGAAGTGGTTAGTACTTTGAAAAAGGTAGAAGCCCAGATGTATTTGCGGCAAGGCAAGCTATACCAAGCTACTAAGAAGGTTTCCACTGATTACAGAGAGATCGGACTTAAGCCGATTTTCATCTTCATTGATGAGTTGGCAGCCTTGATGACTGGAGCTACTAGGCAGGTAAAGCAGGACTTTCAAGATACATTAACGCGGTTAATTGTTTTAGGGAGAGAAGCGGGAGTATATCTCGTCTTGTCGATGCAGTCAGCCCGTGCGGAGTATTTACCGACCATTGTTAGGGATAGTATTTCGCTAAGAGTTCAGTTAGGGCGGATTAATTCAGAAAATACGCGTTTTTTGTTCCCTGAGCTTAGTGAGATGCCTATGGTGCCAATTGGTGGTAAAGGCTCTGGAATACTAAGCATTGCTGGTGATCCACGTTATGCAGGGATTGAGCCTGTGTTGACTCCGACAATTTTAGACTAAAGGTTATGCGGTCGTTTTGAAGACTAGAAGTGTCAATTAGTTTGACAGCGAGTTTAAATTATTTGATTTTGAAAAATGGTATACTAAAAGATTTTTGATCACGAAAAATGAGTTGTTGCTACCGTCAAAGGATCAAAAGAGTTCATATATGCGACACTTTTGTAACAGAAATGGATCATTGTGCGACACTTTTGTAGCGAAGCACATCAAGTATGTGTGGAAAGTGTAACAAATTAATACAATTTTGATACACTTTCGAATCACTTTATTTGAAGGTGCGAACAAAGGGGGTGAGAGTTTGTTCTATTTTAGAAAGCTCTGGTCCTTGATATATCTGGTGTTAGGAACGTTTTACCTAGTTTGTGAGTATGTATTAGTAAAAATTATTGAATACATTGCTAACTTACTAAGTATATCTGGAAAGATACATTTTGCTACTAAAGTGCATCATTTTACGACACTTTTGTAACAAAGATGATTCATAATGCAACACATTTGTTGCATTATGTGTGGAAAGTGTAACGAGTTAATACAGTTTTGCATCACCTTATTTTAAAGTTATGAACCAAGGGGGTGGGAGTTTGCTCTATTTTAGAAAGCTCTGGTCCTTGATATATCTGGTGTTAGGAACATTTTACCTGATTTGTGAGTACGTATTAGTAAAAATTATTGAGTATATCGCTAATTTGTTGAGTGTATCTGGAAAGATACATTTTGCTACTCAATTGAATTATTTTGTGACAAAAGTGCATCACTTTACGACACTTTTGTTATATATCGTAACCATTTTAAGTGTGTTATTAATCGTTTGGTTATTAATCGATATTTTTAGTGGACAGTTAAAGCTAGATCTTAAGTCAGCACAAATTACCCGCCTTTTAAGAAGGCAAGTTTCAAGTGAGAGTATGCAAGTTGTTGCCAGTGAAGAAAGAAGTGCTAATTGCTGGATCCGTAAGGGTAGGATTATCCAGCGTGATAATAAATTGATGTTTATTATTCCTTGTTTTGGAAGCAGCACGGTTGCAGCCATCATTCAAAAGAGATGTGAAGACTATCTCTTGAAGTGGCTAGATAACAATTTTCCAAGGACTAAGTGGACACCACTTGATACTAAGACAAGCGGTCTGGGAACTTGGTTGATAGTTAGAGAAAAGTAGAAAAAATTCATCAGGTCATTATTTGGCGGGCATTGGGGGCTGCTTTGCCACAGCAAAGAGCAGTTGCCCATTTGCCCGCCATTTACAGAAGCACAAGAAAACAGTTTTTATAGTAAAGACATAAAATACTCAAAAGATGAGTCACTTCGCGACTTTGCTGGGCTTGTTTCTAAGTCGCGATAAAGACACAAAATGAGCATGAAGGCTGATATAAAAGGGGTTTTTCATAAGGTAGATTGCAATAAATAACTTGAACAAATTTAATGACGCAGATTAAGCAAAAAGATCTCAATTGGAGTTCGCCAGTTCAAACATTTGAGTGGCCGTGAATTCAGATACCAGTTAATCTGAATCAATTCATCATCACTAATCTCTTCAATTGGCTGACCCTTAGGAATAAATCGCCGTAACACTCGATTACGATTCTCATTACTACCACGTTCATGCGGAGAATAAGCATGGGCAAAGTACAACGGCACGCCGGTATTTTTCTCAATTGATTGGTAGTTGGCGAACTCTTTCCCGTGATCAACCGTCAGTGTCTTGAGATTAGTTCCTAATTGATTAGCTAACTCAAGGATAGCCTTAGTCATTGAAGTGCTATCTCGTCCACCAAGCCGTTTAACGATAGTAAGGCGACTCTTGCGTTCGACAAACGTGGCTACTGCTTGACCTTTGCGCTTGCCAGATAAAACTGTATCAGCTTCAAAATGGCCTGCAATATTACGATCAGAAGCTTCAGCTGGACGATCTTCAATCGAACGACCATGACTGAAAGTCCCACGGGTTTCTTTAGCACGCTTACGACGAATACCATGGTCAGGTAAATCAGTCATCCGAATATCTAGAAGTCCTTGATCGACCCAGTTATAGATAGTCTTGTAGGCGATCCTAACCACATGGGCTACTTGTTCAATTGACCATTTCTGAATCTTGATCTTGTCTTCGATTAGTCGCTTGAGGTTAGCCGTTAATGAGCATTTACGACCACGATAACTAAGTTTAGTTTCGTGGTCGGCTTGCGCACTAGTCGCATGGTATTCACCCTTTAACCGGTGAATTTCATTAAAGATAGTAGTCTTACTAAAGCCCAGGTAATCAGCGATATATCGAAGAGATCGCTTTTCATGACGAAGCGTTTCGATGACAATGCGGTCTGAAAATGATAAGATAGTGGTGCCCATAAAGGTCCTTCTTTCTAATGGAATGTTGTAACGACACCATTAAAGACCTTTATGGGTTTTTCTGTCCACTAAAATGTTCAACTTAAATTTTACAATCTGCCATAAAGATAAAAGCTAGACATTGAGAAAAAGATGATGACATGAAAGTAAAAAATAAAGTTACAGCAAAGAAAACTTCAAGTAAAAAGAAGTTATTTGAAGAAGATTTTAACCCAGTTAAGCGATCATCAGTGTTGATGTATGAACAGCAAGTAAAGTATCTTCCACTTTCGCTAGAAAGATTGCGAGAGCAGATAGAGATTTTAGAGAGAAGAAAAGGTTTGCTAAGGTGGGCTTTGATCAAGCATGACAAGGATACTGACAAAGAAGGAGAGTTGGTTGCATCACATTATCATGTAGTACTGCAGTTTAGAAAGCGCGTTACAGTCGATACAGTAGCAAAAAGATTCAAAGATAAACCACAGCAATTTGAGATCATGACCAAGCGCGGACAGGGGGCGAAAAATTCAGCCGAAAATGCGTTTGCTTATTTGATCCATAGGACTACAAATTCACGTGAAAAATATCAATATGATGTGAATGAAGTTATCGCAAATTTTGATTTTTCAAAGTTTATGCAAGAGCAAGAAGAAAGATTACGGACGCCAGATGATGTGCTTGATCTGTTGGGAGAAGGCAAGATCACACGACAAGAAGCTATCGAAGAAATTTCTTTCTTCGGAGCTGCGAAGATGAGTGAGTATAGGAGAAAAATTGAAGATGTTTTTGCTATGCGGATTGAGTTGGATTATCAAACATGGTTATACGAGATGGAACAGAAAAGTGAGCCAATTAAAATTATCTGGTGTTTTGGACCTGGTGGAACAGGCAAGACACGATATGCCAAGAATTGGGCGGATAGACACGGATTAATTTACTATATTTGCTCTGGTAGTAACTCACCTTTCGATGGACTTAATGGTCTGGGGCCGCGACAACAAGAAGTGTTGATTATTGATGAGCTTAGACCAGGGGTGTTAAAGTACCATGATTTATTGCAGATATTGGACCCGTGGAACTATGAGAAGCGAGCAGTTGCTAGGTACCGCAATCCACGGATTATGGCAAAAGTGATTTTTGTTTGTACGGTTTATAGTCCGTTTGATTTTTATAAAAATACGCTTGTTAGTGATCGGAATATTGATACTTTTAAGCAGTTGTTAAGAAGAATTGGAGTGACGATAGAGTTTACTTATGATGGGATTTTTGAAGTTCAGTTAAGTACAGATAGTATGCTTTATGAGCGAGTAAAGCGGTATGAGAATCAATATGTTAACCACACTAGAGAAGTTGCATTCAGCATTGATGATTTAGAATCTTATGGAAAAAATGATAATGGAAAATAGCCATTGCAATTATTGGGGGCAATGGCTATGTGATAGTAAGTTAGCGCGTCACTATCACGGTCATTATCTAATATTGAAAGGATGATGACAATGCAAAAAACGACTATTACTGCGACTGAATTAGTTGAAGAACTAGGATTTAAGTTAAATCAAGCGCGAAGGATAATTAGGGAAGCTAAGTCAATAATGGTTAGCCGAGGTTATTCGATGTATAATAATAAGCGGTTAGGTGTTGTTCCGAGAACAGTTGTCGAAGAAATAATAGGTTTACCACTCATGAATGAGGAGGTAAATGACTATGGGAAAAACAACTGTTGAAAGCACAAAATATCCTGGCGTATATAAAGATAGCCGTGGAAATTACTTCTATCAAGCATATTTGGGCAAAGATCCTATTACAGGGAAGAAAATCACAAAAAAGTCCAGGAGGTCTAGAAATGGCAAGCCTTTTAAAAGTGCTCTGAGTGCAAATATTGAGTTATCTAAAATAAAGGTTCAATATTTAGAACAAAGTGGTAAAGCAAACTACCGACTTACCCTAAAAACATTTATGGACGAAATTTTCATACCTAAATATAAAGCAGATGTCTTACAGTCAACATTTGAGTCACATAAGAAAGCATTTGAGCGGATTGTTGATAGTTTAGGGGATAAGAAGCTTAGCGAGATAACAGTTTTAGATTGTGAAAAATATCGAACTTGGTTACTTAATAATTATTCAACCTCTTATGCTAATTTGAATTACGTTGCTTTCAGACAGGTGCTAGATTTTGCTGTAAGGATGGACTTTATCAACCAAAATGTTGCTAAAAAAACGAAAGCAATTCCGAAGGGACGGGCATTACAGTCATTTTGGACCAAAGAAGAGTTTGAAAGTGTGATTTCTCAATGTTGCATAGATATATTTGAACAACATATGAACTTCATGTTGCTTTGGTTATATTTCATGACGGGGATGCGTGTAGGTGAAGGACAGGCTCTTAGATGGTCTGATGTTGATTTCACAAAAAGAATAGTCAGAATTTATCATAATATTGATTACAAAAATAAAAGCAACTACAAAATTAATGATTACACTAAGACCTCTAGTGGTATGAGAACCATCAGTATTGATCGAACAACTGTTAAATACTTGAAGCGGTGGAAGAAAGCCCAACATGAACTAATAAAAAGTGAGTTCATTTTATCATATGATGGCGAGCCTATTCCTAGATCAACTATTCAAAGAATTATTAGCAGATACTCTAAGTTGGCTAATGTTCATCCGATTCAAGGGAAGGGATTAAGGCACAGTCATGCCAGTTACCTTATCAACGAGCTTAATGCAGATGTGCTAACTGTTTCTAGAAGATTAGGACACTCTAGTCCTGATATAACATTAAAATATTATGCGCATATGTGGAATCGTAATGATAGCGTTCTTGCGGATAGAATGGAAGGAAGTATAAATTTTAAACCCAATAACGAAAATAGGATAGAATTTAACGGAAATCAACATATTAAAAAGCAGCTTAATTAGTCTGCCAAAATTCTGCCAACATTGTACAACCATTGATATATCAATAGTTGTGGTGCAAAAAAGTTATTGAATGGGAATAAGTTATATAAATTAAAACAGAAAGCATAAGACTTTGTTTTTGCTAAGTTTGAGTTAAAAATAAAAGAGGCAGTTATTTCATATGTTGATATATGAGTTAGCTGTTTTTTTTGTGAGGATAATTAAAAGGTAGTATTTTATAAGAAATTATTTTGCACATAATTAATTGCATATTAACATTGGGTTCAACTTGCTGATAAGCTTGATTTTAAAAATAAATAAAATATTATTTAACAACAAAATAGGGGTTCTTTGGAGATACAATGAAAAAACTAGATGATTTTTGGGATCAACAAAGCAAATTTGTTTTCTTGATTTCTGTAATTTTAATGATTATTGCACATGGTTTTTGTTTCATGAATTTAATGTATTCACATGATTCATTGAAATTTTATGAGACATCTGGGATAGATAAAATTGCTTTGGGAAGGTGGCTATATCCCTTATTTGTTCATGTAAGACAAATTGCTACTCCTTGGATGATGGGAATATTGAGTACAATATATGTTGCAATAGCTGTTGTACTAGTTACAAAAATTCTAGATTTTAATAAATTGCAGAGCGTATGCGTTGCAATGCTATTCTCGTCAAGCATTACATTAACTGCATTATTTTGTACATATATTTTTGATGCGGATGCTGATTGCATGGCTATGTTATTAGCTTGTTTTGCAGTATATGCATTTAAATCTTTTCCAAATGGAATAAATATAATAACTTCATCGACAGCTATAATGCTCTGTTTAGCACTATATCAAGCATATATTTGTTTGACGATCGGTTTATTTATTGCTTTTTTAATAATTAAATCTAAAGAAATAAAAAATTGGGAAGATGTTTTAAGAGTATTTATTATTGGACTCAAGGAAATATTAGCAATTATTTTATCTATTATAATGTACATTTCGATGATGCATTTGGTAGCTAACCATTATAGGGTGAGACTCTCTACAAAGTATAATGGAGCTGGAAAATTGAGCTCGTTGACTTTTAACACGGTTTTAAAGGCAATACCTGAAGCGTATAGTTATTTTAGGGATACTTTTTTCAATGTTACAGGTTATAATTGACAATCAATGGTATACGTTTACTATTTTATGGTATTTGTATTGCTTTTATCTTTTGTTGTATATATAAGGACAAATAAACCATTTATTGGAGCAATGATAATAATTATTCCTTGTATTATACTTATGCCATTAGCATTAAATGCTATATTTTTAGTATCATTTGGGGCAATACATCAATTGATGATTTTTGCTTTTTGTTTAGTACTTTTATTGCCATTTATATTTACAAATATAACTGCAGAACCAGTAAGGTATGGTAGAAAAATAGTTAATTGTATAGCTGCATTATCTATTTCATTTATATGTTTTAATAACATTGTTTATTCAAACGGGGCATATACATATAAAAAATTGGTTTATGATAATACTGCTTTAAATGCCCAAACAATATGGAAGGATGTAAATAGTACTAAAGGTTATACTAATGGGGTGACACCAGTTGTACTGATGGGAGAATTCGGAAGTTCCAGGGCTGCCTACAATAGTTCGGTTGGAGATAGATTTAATGATGCCCTGACTGGAGCTTCAAAATCTTCCATGACATATCATAAAAGTGTGAGGAAATATTTCTACGGGATATTGGGTCGTGATATGAAGTTGAAATATAATGATCCAAACATACGGCGAAATAAAAAATATATAGACATGCCAGCTTATCCTAGTAAAGGATATTGTGAAATGATAAATGGTAAAGTTGTTGTTAAATTAAACTGAGAAAATAGAGAGTATATTAAGTCAATGAATTAGTCTATTTGGTTCTTGTTTTAACGAGAAAGAGATACATTTTTTGAAATTCCAACAATTGTAAAAAATAGGTTCTTTGAGGGCTATTATTGGCATAAAAAATCCTCATCCATTAAGGATGGGGATTTTTTATTTTCTTCGAAACCCAACTTTCATTCTCAAAACAAACGAATTATATTCTTTTACTTTTGTGCAGGGATACCTGACATATAGTAAGATAGGTGCTCGGGCCAACAGTAAAATTCTTGATTGGTGCTGGTTGTAGCTTGCACCTATTTTTCAATATGACGGGTCTAGTTTGAACAAGCTGGACAAACAAAAATCTGTGTCAGCAAAATCAGCCCATAAAATTTGTTTCAACGAGCAAAGATTACAAAAACATTGATTATGGAAATTATTTTAAAAATTAAAGTTACAAATTAGCTACAAATTGGCGATAGCATTGCCAAGCGTAAAGAAAATTGCGTACTATAAAAGAAAAGACAATTAAAGAATAGTTAATAATTTAGGAAATCGGGAGATGAAAGCAACTTGTTAGGAAAAGATATCAAAAAAAGATTCAAGATGTATAAAGCGGGTAAGTCGTGGGTTGTTGCACCTTTAGTCTTTTTTGGACTGGTTGCAGGACTAGAACTGACGACCAATTTTGCGGCTGCGGATACAGTTAATCAAAACGACCCTACCACAGTAGCAGTAGTAGCCAAAACCACAAGTGGTACTAGTCAACAAGAAAAGCCAACGGTAGCTGCAACAGCGCAAGCAACTACGGCCAATAATACTACTAGTTCAGCTTCTGCTGCTGAATCCCAACCGGCGAATGAAAACGCTCAAGATGCTACAAGTGTGGATAAGAGCCAAACTACCACAACATCCACAGCTAACGAGGCAGCGACGGCAACGACTACAACACAAACAGCAACACAAGCAACTACGCAGCAAAATACAAGTGCAAGACTAGCTGTTAGCAAAGTTGTAGTTAAGAAGAATGTTGTTAACGCGTCAGCACTGGCTGCTAACAAAACGCAGGTAACCCAGCCACAAATTAACTATGGTGGCGACATCACGTATGATGTTTCCGGTAATGGTGGTGCCAAGGCAACCAATGCTACTAACGTATCAGGAGTAAGCAACAGTTCTAACAGTATTCCTAGCGTTACTAATGCCTCAACAACAGTGCGTAATTTTGTTAACCAAATTGGCAGTGCAGCTATGCAAGTTTCCCAAGAATATGGGGTTTATGCTTCGATGATGATTGCTCAAGCTGGTTTGGAAAGTGCCTGGGGTCAGAGCCAATTAGCCCGCCAAGCGCATAACTTATTTGGGGTTAAGTACAATGGGCGCGGCGAGTATGTTTTGATGCCAACGTTAGAATTCTATGGTGGTGCCTACCACACGGTTTATGCTAAGTTTCAGAAGTACAGCAGTTACTATGATTCCTTGGTGCGTTATGCACAACTTTTGCGGAGTAATTTCCCCAACTCCACTAAGCGGGCTGGTAGTTACCAACAGGCAGCTCAAAACCTCCGTCATGGGGTTTATGGTGCATACGCTACCGATCCAACTTATGCAAGCAAGTTGACTAACTTGATCAATACGTACTCTTTATATCGGTTTGATCAACCTGTCAGTCAAGAAAAGTATGAAAATGGTCATTGGTACTTGTACAAAAATGGACAACGACAAACGGGTTTCCAACATTTATCCCAAGGCAACCGAGTTGTTTATTACAATAGCCAGGGCCAGATGGTGTACGGGCAGCAACAAATTAATGGCCATTGGTATTATTTCGATGAAAGTTCCGGGGCTATGCAAACCGGAGTCAAGTATATTGCTAGCCAACACAAAAATGTCTACTACAACAGCCAGGGGCAACTACAATACGGTGAACAAAAGATCAAGGGTCACTGGTATCTCTTTGCGCAAAGAAGTGGGGCAATGCAAACAGGCTTCCAAAAGCTCCCCGACGGACGAATCGTCTACTACAATCAAAATGGGCAAATGCAGTACTATGAACAACGGATCAATGGTTACTGGTACCTCTTTGACTGGAGTAGTGGTGCCCTCAAGACTGGTTTCCAAAGATTAAGTGATGGGCGGACTGTTTACTATAATCAAGTCGGTCAAATGCAATATGGCTGGCGCCAAATGAATGGTGCTTGGTATTATTTTGCTACTGATTCAGGTGCAATGACGAAGGGGCAAAAGAAGATCGGCAACTATTGGTATAATTTCGATCGCAACAATGGGCGGATGTCTACGGGGTTCACATGGTTACCAGATGATAAGAAGACAGCTTATTATGATCGCAATGGGCATATGTTGTATGGTGAACAACGGATCAATGGCTACTGGTACCTCTTTGAAAAAGATAGTGGCAAAATGGTAACGGGTTTTCGCAAGCTAGCCAACGGCCGAACAGTTTACTACCAACAAAATGGACAAATGGCGCATGGAGAACTGAAGATTGGTTCCGGTTGGACTTGGTATCTTTTTGATAAGAGTACTGGGGCGATGAAGACAGGTTTCCAATACATTCCGGAATATAAGAAGACTGTTTATTATGCCAAGAATGGGCAAATGCAATACGGTGAACAGCAGATCAATGGCCACTGGTACTTGTTTAACCAAGTGAGTGGTGCCATGGAGACAGGTTTCCAATATATTCCTAAGTATAAAAAGACCGTTTACTACAACAAAAATGGACAGATGCAGTATGGCTGGCAACAGGTCAATGGTCACTGGTACTATCTGGAAAGCGGATCTGGCGCTATGTACCGCGGTCAAAAGCAAATCGCAGGTCACTGGTATAACTTTGATCGCAATAATGGGCAAATGTCAGTAGGGTTCACATATCTACCAGACGACAAAAAGACCGTATACTATGCCAATAATGGTTGGATGCTCTATGGTCAACAAAAGATTAATGGTCGGTGGTACCTCCTGGAACAGGGAAGTGGCCGGATGTTGACTGGTTTTAGAAAATTATCTAATGGACGGACTGTTTATTATGCTTTAAATGGTCAAATGCAATACGGCTGGCAGAGAATCAATGGACGCTGGTATTATTTGGAAAACGGTTCTGGTGCAATGGTTAAAGGGCGAAAATGGATTAACAATGCAACCTACTTCTTTGATCAAAATACGGGAGTAATGCATGTTAGTGAACTGATTTTTAATACTGCTAAAAAGACGCTAAGTTATATTGATTCTAACGGCCAATTTATAGTTGGCAAAGCATATATACTTGATAAAGCAAGTTACACTTTCAACTCTCTGGGAGATTTGATTCATGGGCCTGGCGAAGCCAATATCAAGGGTCATTGGTATTTATTTGGAACGGGAAATAAAGTATTGACTGGTTTCCAAAAATTGAAAGATGGTCGGACCGTTTATTATAAACCGGAAACGGGCCAGATGCAGTACGGCGAGCAACGAATTGGCAAAGGATGGACCTGGTACCTCTTCGATAAGTGGTCTGGTGCCATGAAAACTGGCTTCCAATACTTAGCTAACCAGAAGAAGACCGTTTACTACGCAAGTAATGGCCAAATGCAATATGGTCAACAAAAGATTAACGGTTATTGGTATCTCTTCGATAAAGTCAGCGGAGCGATGAAGACAGGCTTACAAGCAATTCCTGAGCAGCAGAAGGTTGTCTTTTATGGAAATGACGGACGAATGAGATACGGAACAATCTACAACGGGCGTGTAACATATTATGCTGATAATAGTTCAGGCGCAATTTATGGTGTTTATCATAATGCAGATGTGATTCCACAACGGCCAGAACTACCTACGGGATGTGAGATTACGGCAGTGGCAACTATGCTTCGGTATGCAGGCGTAAATGCCAGCAAGACCCAATTAGCGAATGAAATGCCGCGGAGTAACAACCCTAATAGGGGCTTTGTTGGTAACCCATTCAGGGCATATGGTTATGGTAATTGGGTAGCACCAGGAGGAGTAGCACCGGTTATTAGTAAGCACTTAGGCCACAGTCAAATTATGACAGGAGCTAGCATGCAAGCTATCCAAAATAAACTCTTATATGGACATTTGGTGGTGGTATGGCTAGCTAACTTCAATGGATTTGGAACTCATTCAGTGACTTTAACAGGTTACAAGAATGGAACACTTTATTACAACAATCCGTGGACAGCTCGTAAAGAAAGCATATCAGTAGGAACTTTTTATCGTCACTGGAATTGGGATGCCCAACGTGCAATTAGTTACTAAAAAGGATTAAGATATTTAATGATATAAACCTGAATTAACAATTAAGGGAAAATAGGTTAATTTAGGTAAGCTTTAGTTAGAAAAAGGGTGGAAATATTGTTTGATCATGAAAAAAAACGCTTTAAAATGTATAAAGCGGGTAAATCTTGGGTTGTCGCCCCACTAGTTTTTTTAGGAATGCTCACAGGGGTGGCAGTTACTAACAATTTTGTGGCGGCTGATACTGCCGCTCAAGCAGACACAGCAAGCCAACCAATAACGGAAGTGACTACTGCTAAACAGGTTGAAGAAACGCAAAAGACAGAAGCTGTTGGCACTGAAAATGTGACAAATATTACTACAAGTTCTCAACCTAAAGCAACTACTACACCACAAATAGGTGAACAGGAAAAAGTAGTTGCCTCAGAGGCGCAAAATATTCAAAGTACGCAGAATAATACTGCAAGCAAAACAAGCGTTGCACAAACAAGCCAACCAACATCAAAAACGACAGTAGCTGCTGCCCCAGCTGCTCCGCAAGCGCCAGTGCAAAGAAAGTTAAAAGCAGCTGCAACAGCAACAACTAGCTTTCCTAAGCCTGCTGATGCCGTTGAAAGACAAATCAATGGCCACTGGTACTTATATAATCCAAAAACCAATACTAAATATACTGGTTTTCAAACTTTGAAGGATGGGCGAATTGTTTACTATAATAACCTTGGGCAGATGCAATATGGGGAACAACGAATTGGCAAAGGTTGGACATGGTACCTTTTTGACAAGTGGAATGGGGCGATGAAGACCGGCTTCCAATACATTCCCGAATATAAGAAGACTGTCTATTATGCTAAGAATGGGCAGATACAATATGGTCAACAAAAGATTAATGGTTACTGGTATCTCTTTGATCCAGTCAGTGGTGCTAGACAAACTGGTTTCCGCAAGTTGGCCGATGGGCGAACTGTTTATTACAAACAAAATGGGCAAATGGCCCATGGGGAACTGAAGATTGGTTCTGGTTGGACCTGGTACAACTTTGACAAGAATACCGGGGCAATGAAGACTGGCTTCCAGTACATTCCGGAATACAAAAAGACCGTTTATTATGCTGCTAATGGCCAAATGCAATACGGGGAACAAAAGATCAACGGTTACTGGTACTTGTTTGATTCGGCTAGTGGTGCTAGACAAAATGGCTTCCAATACATTTCTAAGCTTAAGAAGATTGTTTACTACAACAAAGACGGACAAATGCAGTATGGTTGGCAACAAATCGGTGGTCACTGGTACTATCTGGAAAACGGATCTGGGGCTATGTACCGTGGTCAAAAGCAAATCGCAGGTCACTGGTATAACTTTGAGCGCAACAATGGTCAAATGTCAGTAGGGTTTACATATCTACCAGACGACAAAAAGACCGTTTATTATGCCAATAATGGTTGGATGCAATATGGTCAACAAAAGATTAATGGAAACTCATATCTTTTTGAACAAGGCAGCGGGCGGATGTTAACTGGTTTCCACAAGCTGGCCGATGGGCGGACCGTTTATTACAAAAACAACGGGCAAATGGCCCATGGGGAACTGAAGATTGGTTCTGGTTGGACCTGGTATAACTTTGATAAAAATACCGGGGCAATGAAGACCGGCTTCCAGTATATTCCTGAATACAAGAAGACCGTTTATTATGCTGCTAACGGTCAGATGCAATACGGCGAACAACAAATCAATGGCCATTGGTACTTATTTGACTCGGTCAGTGGAGCTATGCAGACTGGCTTCCAATATATTCCAAAGTTCAAGAAAACTGTTTACTATAACCAAAATGGTCAAATGCAGTATGGCTGGCAACAGGTCAACAGACACTGGTACTATTTAGAAAATGGATCTGGGGCTATGTATCGTGGTCAAAAACAGATCGCAGGTCACTGGTATAACTTTGATCGCAATAATGGTCAAATGTCAGTAGGGTTCACATATCTACCAGACGACAAAAAGACCGTTTATTATGCCTCTAACGGTTGGATGCTTTATGGTCAACAAAAGATTAATGGACATTCGTATCTGTTTGAACAAGGCAGTGGGCGGATGTTGACGGGATTCCAAAAGCTCTCCGATGGCCGGACTGCATACTATGCTGCTAATGGGCAGATGCAGTATGGTTGGCAAACAATTTCTGGACGGACATATTATTTTGATCTAAGTTCAGGCGCCATGGCTAAAGGACAAAAGAAGATCAATAACGAAACTTATTACTTTGACCAGAAAACAGGGGTTGTTAGAGGAAATGAATTAGTTTTCGATAAGGGGACATCAACCTTACATTACCTTGACCATGCTGGTCGGATGTTATTTAATTCACGGTCCATTATTGATGGTATTAGTTATCTTTTTGACAAATCAGGAGCTTTAGTTCATGTTGTTGGTGAAGCGAAGATAGGGGGACACTGGTACCTCTTTGGAACAGCCAACAAGGTTAAAACAGATTTTCAATCATTACCGGACAAGAGAATAGTTTACTATGACCCTAATACAGCACAAATGTTGTATGGGCAACAAGAAATTGCTGGTCATTGGTACCTCTTTGATAAAGGTAGTGGGTCAATGAAGACCGGCTTCCAGTACATTCCCGAACAGACTAAGACCGTTTATTATGCAAGCAATGGTCAAATGTTATATGGTCGCCAGAATATTGGGGGCCATTGGTACTTGTTCAATAATGAATCTGGCGAAATGTACAAAGGTTGGAAGCTAGAAGGTCACGATTGGTACTACTACAATACCAATAACGGGCAGATGCAGACCGGCAATGCTACGATCAATGGTGTTAACTATACCTTTGCGAGTGATGGAAAACAGATTCCTAATTATCACATTGACTATACTTATGCTTTAGCTCCAGGGCAGGGTGATAGTGATAAAGCAGCTAACAATTACATTGTCTTGCATGAAGTTGGTGTTGAGTCTGGAGCAGCAGCCAATGCTAGATATTTCAAGCAGAATTTGAATAGAAGTGAAACGTATGTAACTTTTGTTGTTGGTGATGGTGGTAAAGTTTACCAAGTTGGGGCTCCAGGTCAGATTTCTTGGGGTGCAGGTTATAATGCTAATCACAACGCTCCAGTTCAGATCGAATTGGGGCGGACCTGGAATAGCAACCAATTCTGGCAAGACTATAGGACCTATGTCAGATTAGCCCGGGATATGGCTGGTAAGTACGGTATTCCGTTGACTCTAGATGCAGGTGGTGTCGGTACACGGGGTATTAAGTCTCACTACTGGGTGACACAACATATCTGGGGCGATCACGTTGACCCATATGGTTACTTATCACGCTTTGGAGTGACTAAGGATAAGTTAGCACATGACTTGTTGTACGGAATCTAAATAGTTTCAAAAATATTTTTAGATACACTCATGCACTAATAGGATCGGGGAATACCGGTCCTATTTTTGTATTTAGTTATGCTTAATTGATAAAATAATAGTTGTTGTAAGCATTTTTTTGGTTGCTTATAATAATGATGATAAAAGTTTTTAATAATGAAATTGTTTTGGGAGATGAACTATTTTGTTAACAGATAATATCAAGAAGCGATACAAAATGTACAAAGCAGGGAAGTCATGGGTTGTTGCACCGCTAGTATTTTTGGGTACTACTGCGGGATTGGCATTGGCGAATGCTCATGTTTATGCGGATGACAGCGGAGTTCGTGATGAGACAACGACAAATGTAACCAGAGTCATGTCAGATCAAAGCTCTGCTAGTAGTTTGGATGCGACGGACTCAAGATTCTCGACGTCACAAACTGTTGTTACTAAAGAAACACAATCAGCAAATGGTGTAGTAGCTGCGGAAACAGAAACGGCTACTAGTACTGCGAAAAATAATTCAGGGACACTGGTAGATCCGCAAGAGGCCTCAGACTCAAGTAAAAAGGATACGGACAAAATCAAGACTAATATGGCTCAATCAAGTCAACCAGCTGTAAAAAAGGCTATGGCTACTGCGCCAGCTGCTCCACAAGCACCAGCACAAAATAAGCTGAAGGCAGCCACTATCCAAACAACAAGCTTTCCTAAGCCAGCTGATGCTGTTGAAAAGCAAATCAATGGGTACTGGTACCTGTATAATCCAAAAACTAATACAAAATACACAGGCTTTCAAACATTGAAGGATGGGCGAATTGTCTATTACAACGGTTTAGGCCAGATGCAATATGGTGAACAAAAGATCGGGTCCGGTTGGACCTGGTATTTATTTGATAAGTGGACTGGGGCAATGAAGACCGGTTTCCAATACATTCCTGAATATAAGAAGACGGTTTACTATGCTAAAAATGGCCAAATGCAATACGGGTGGCAACAAGTTAATGGACACTGGTACTACTTAACAAATGGTTCTGGTGCGATGACTAAGGGCCAAAAGCAAATCGCCGGTCATTGGTACAACTTTGACCGTAATAACGGTCAAATGTCCACCGGCTTTACATACCTGCCAGATGATAAGAAAACCGTTTACTATGCAGATAATGGTTGGATGGTATACGGTGAAAAACAAATCAATGGCTACTGGTACTTATTTGAACAAGGTAGTGGACGAATGTTGACGGGCTTCCAAAAGCTCCCTGACGGACGGACCGTCTACTACAATAATCAAGGCCAAATGCAATATGGTGAACAAAAGATCGGGTCCGGTTGGACCTGGTATTTGTTCGACAAGAGCAGCGGAGCAATGAAGACTGGCTTCCAAACTTTACCTGATGGCCGTAAGGTATATTATGCTTCTAATGGACAAATGCAATACGGTGAACAACGAATCGGTGGCTACTGGTATTTATTTGACTCAGCCAATGGGGCAATGAAGGCGGGGTTCCAATATATTCCGAAATACCAAAAGACGGTTTATTATGATGAAAAAGGCCATATGCAATATGGTTGGCAGAAGGTTAAGGGTCACTGGTATTACTTGGAATATGGTTCTGGTGCAATGGTTAGAGGTCAAAAGCAGATTGCTGGTCACTGGTATAACTTTGATCAGAATAACGGGCAGATGTCCACAGGTTTCACTTACTTACCCGATGATAAGAAGACGGTATACTATGCAGCTAACGGTTGGATGCAATACGGAGAAAAACAAATTAATGGTTACTGGTACCTGTTTGAAAAGGACAGCGGTCGGATGTTGACTGGTTTCCAAGGACTTCCAGATGGGCGAACCGTCTATTACAACAATCAGGGTCAAATGCAGTATGGCTGGCAAACAATTTCTGGACAGAAATATTATTTTGATTTAGGTTCCGGTGCGATGGCCAAGGGGCGTCAAACCATCGCTAATGCAACTTACTATTTTGATCCGACTAGTGGCATTATGAAAAAAGGTGAGTTTTTCTATGACCAAAAAAACGCCTTACTATTATATGCTACTAGCACCGGACAATTAGCTAAGGCTGGTGAGCAAGACATTGCAGGGACAACCTGTGTGTTCGACGATCAAGGAGCCGTGGTCCATGTGCCAGGAGAAGCTCAGATTGCTGGTCACTGGTATTTGTTTGGTAAGAATAATCAAGTCTTGGTTGGTTTTCAAAAATTATCTGATGGGCGAACGGTATATTATAGTCCGAAAACTGCACAGATGCAGTATTATCAGCAGCAAATAAATAATCACTGGTATCTCTTTGATAAGGGAAGTGGTGCGATGAAAACCGGCTTCCAACGCTTAGATGATGGGCGAACTGTTTATTATGCAAGCAATGGGCAGATGCAGTACGGTGAGCAACGAATTGGCAAGGGTTGGACCTGGTACCTCTTTGATAAGTGGACAGGTGCGATGAAGACGGGCTTCCAATATTTAGCTGATCAAAAGAAGACAGTTTATTATGCAAGCAATGGGCAAATGCAATACGGGCAGCAAAAAATCAATGGTCACTGGTATCTTTTTGATAAGGTCAGTGGGGCAATGAAGACGGGCTTCCAGTACATTGCAGAACAAAAGAAAATTGTCTACTATGCTGGCAACGGGCAGATGGTATATGGCTGGCAAAACATGTATGGTAACCGGTATTTCTTCGACCGTGAAAGTGGTGCCCAGGCTAAAAGTGAAATCTTGCGGATTGACGGGCATTATTATGCTTTTGATGGTCGGGGAAATGCCCATGATTTCAATGAATTGAATAGCTTGATTAATCGGTTAGGGTCGAATATTTCTGTGGCTATTCAATCTCAGCGCTCGGGTCAGATCTATACTTACAGTAATGCCGGCAATCGGCGGTATAATACTGCAAGTACTGTCAAAGTTGCTGTTTTAGCAGAACTGCTACATAACAGAGGGGGTAATTTAACTGCCGAGGAACGGCATTTAGCAGAAATTATGATTAGAAATAGTGATAACGAGGCTACTACCAATTTGATCCGCTATCATCTAAGAGAAGCTGGCAGTCCGGTTAACCGCTTGTACCGCGATTTGGGGATGAGGAATACCACTCCTAGTTCATCGTGGGGAGCTACGCAGACTACCCCAGCAGATCAGTTAAAACTGTTATATCAGATTTTCATGACAGATCATTCTTCCTACCTTAACCGCAAGTCCCAGGATTATATCAGACACTTAATGCATACGGTTAGTGCTGGACAACGGTGGGGGATATCCGCCGGAAGCAGTGATTATTATCTGAAAAACGGCTGGGTACCTTTTAGTTGGAATGGTAATGATCCATGGTTTGTTAATAGTATCGGTTTTATCCCTAACAACGGTCACGGGTATACAATAGCGATTTATAGTGCTAACAACCCATTTTCCCAGGGAATTAACAAGATTGAACAGGTGGCAAGAAAAGTTAGTCAAATGCTTAAATAAGCTAAACGAAAGAGGCTGGAGAATTCTATTTTTTCCAGTCTCTTATTTATTGATGGCTTACAGACAATATGGGAAATAATAAGCCTAGGGACTACAAGCATTTGAACACGAAATTTATTTTTCTGTATTTTTATACCCCAATTATAGGTAGCATTGACGCTAATAATTAAACGGGATAAAATTTATGTGTAAACGTTTTTTATACATAGTTATCCGAGGAGGGTTTTTATGAAAAAAGCAAGACTTAAGGCACTGACATTGGCAACAGTTGCTACTTCGGCCACAATTGTGGCAGCTAACAACCAGACGGTTCACGCGGCAACGCCAGTTAGTTCCCCAACAGATACACAAACGCAGGCAACAACGACTAAAGAACAATTAGAAGCAAAGGTTGCAACGGCAAAAACAGCCTTGGATCAGGCTCAAGCCCAAGTACAAGCTGCACAAGAGCGACTTGCTCAAGCTCAAGCAACCGCCAAACCTGACGCTCAAAAAGTTCAGGCAGCTCAAGCAGATTTAACCCAAGCAACTGCCCAACAGACTCAGGCGCAAAAAGAGTATGATGAAGCCCAAGCCAATCTCAAGCAACTACAAGCAGAAAATACAAATTTAGATGACAAGATAAAGCAAGCGCAAGACCAGATGACCCAAGCTAATCAATCCGAGCAAGCAGCCCAAAATGAGGTTACGCAGGCCCAAGCCGATGTAGCTACTGCCCAAACAGGGGTTGAGCAGGCCACGCAAGCCCAAACGGACGCCCAAAAACAAGTACAAACAGCAACTGCTGCTGAGCAAGCTGCTCAGGATACAGTGACAGC
This sequence comes from Ligilactobacillus saerimneri, assembly GCF_036689625.1. Classification (NCBI taxonomy): domain Bacteria; kingdom Bacillati; phylum Bacillota; class Bacilli; order Lactobacillales; family Lactobacillaceae; genus Ligilactobacillus; species Ligilactobacillus saerimneri. Next base: position 1,330,654 of record NZ_CP144759.1, on the reverse strand, counting down.
CAAGCAACAAGATGCTGATCAGACCCAAGCTGCGGTCACCCAGAGTCAGGCAAAGGTTGACCAAGCCACGCAAGCCCAAACTACTGCCGAAACTGAAATGAACGAAGCTCAAAAACAGGCGGAGGCTGCCCAAACCCAGGCCAGCCAAGTTCAGGAGCAACTGCAACAAGCAGAGGCAGAAGCCACTACTGCCTCTGATAATGTAACAGCCAAACAAGCTGATGTGACTCAAGCTGAACAGGCAGTGACCGACGCCACGAAAGCCACCATGGATGCAGAAAAAGTGGTTCAAGAAAAGAAGGATGCCCTGACTGCTGCTCGGGATGCGTTAAACAATGTTGGCAGTGATCAAGCCCAGGCCGACTTAGACGCTGCTAACCGACAGGTTGCTGCCAAGCAACAAGCTTTAACGACTGCCCAAGATAGCGTAACCAGTGCTCAAAAAGATGTTGATGCCGGAAATAAAGCCCAAGCATTGGCTGAACAAGCGGTTAATGACGCCAACCAAGCAGTAACTGATGCTACAGCAGCGGTTACTGCGGCCCAACAAACCGCTGATCAAGCTGGAACGGCAGTAACCCAAGCCCAGGCCGATGTTGCTACTAAACAGGCCACTGTTGATGACCTCAACCAGCAGCTGGACAATCAGAATACCATCACTTTACCTGATGGTTATGTAGCGGCCCTGCGAGAATACGAAGATAGCAAAACATCTGATGCCAGTGCTGCTGTTGAAAAATTTAAAGATGCGGGGAAAGCTGCTAATAGCTATAAGCATAATCAGGCAGACCAGCAGGTTAGTGTTGATTACAAGAACCTGACGGAAGATCAGCGTAAGGAATTAACAATCTTTGCTGTTGATATGGTTAACCAAATCCGCCAAGCATTCGGGACAGCCCCAATGTTAGCTACACCTAAAGCACTAGAATTTTCTAAGCGAATTACCGATGAAGCATACAATGATGCAAACTGGGATGCCTTTGGCGAGCATATGACAGACGGTAAGAGTCATAACGTTGATGGGATAGACAATATAGCTAACGATATGGACGCAGCTGGTTGGTCGGAAAATATGGGCGGTTCGCTACAATATTGGACTATGGGGAGTAATGGCTTCCAGAAACTACCAATCGGTCCGCAGACCATGGATTCTCTAAAAGAAGCATTGTATGATACGATCGTGCAAATGATGTTTGATGATGCAGGTTCTAAGTGGGGGCATGCTTTGGCCTTTGCTACTTTTGATAGTGGGACACAGGCAACGATGGGGGTTGACTTCGATAAGTATGGTTACTCCCACTTCAACATGGCCGGTGCTAGTGATAGCAATGGTTTTGCTGATAGTCCATATGCACTTTCAAATACAGATGAGCTGAAACAACAACTTCAGGAAGCCCAAACGGCCCTGACAACGGCCCAAAATAACCTTGCGTCTAAACAGACAGCAGCTACCCAAGCTCAAAATGAATTAGCTGTAGCGCAAGATAAACAAACAGCGGCGGAAAATAGTCAAAAGATTGCCCAAAACGATTTACAAAAAGTTAAGGCAGCAGTGGCCCAGGCCCAAGCTAAATTGACTACCGCTCAGCAAACAGCCCAAGAAGCGCAAACAGCTTTGGACCAGGCCCAAACAGCACAAAAAGAAGCCCAGGATAAAGTTGATGCCCTCAATGCTGATCTCCAGACTAAACAGGCCCAGGTAGATCAAGCCCAAGCAGCCTTGGATACTGCCCGTAAGGTCTTAGACGAGAAAAATGCGACTCTGAAGGCTGCCAATGACAATTTGACTGATACTCAGGAAGCTTTAGCTGATGCGCAATCAGAACTCACGGATGCGCAAAATAAAGTTCAAAGTTTACAGCAGCAGTTACAAAACTTGGCTGGGGTTCAGGATAAATTAACCCAAGCTCAGAAGAATTATCAGGCTGCACAGACAGCAGTAACTCAAGCCCAAGCTGATTTGAACGAAAAGCAAAAAGCTGCCCAAACGGCTGCTGAAGCCTTAAAGCAAGCGCAAGCTGAAGCACAAAACAAGCAAACTGAACTGCAAACAGCTCAACAAGCATTAGCTACTGCCACCGACCAAGTAACTCAGGCTAATGACACTTTGCAGACAGCTCAGACTAACTTAGCCACTAAAAAAGCAGCGTTAGCTCAGGCCCAACAAGATACGCAGGCAGCCCAAGCTAATTTGGCGACATTGCAACAGCTACCGACGCGGCTTCAACAAGCCCAGGATCTAGCCACAACCAAGGCCACGGCTTTGGCTAATGCACAGCAAAAATATACTGCTGCGTTGGCAAAATTCAACCAAGTACAAACGCTGGCCACAACGCATGAGCAAGCAGTGGCCCAAGCCCAAACTGATTTGGCTGCGGCTATGGAAAAAAGAGCCCAGGCGCAAGCAGAATATGATGCTGCTCTGCAAGCATTGCATAATTATCATGTTATCGATGAAGTAGTTACAGCAACCGAACAAACAACTAAACCAGATAAACAGCATGGAGTTGGGCAGAGTACAGGGGGCAAAAATAATATGTCGGTAACCCCCGTTCAAGAGTCTGCGACGATTGTGCAAACTAATAAACAAAAACACCAAGCAGGATTGCCACACACAGGGCAACAAGTAGACCCATTAACCACATGGGGAGCACTATTGGTAGCCTTAGGATCATTATTTGGTTTAGCGGTTACCGGACGGAGAAAAGAAGAATAATCTTTGCTAGATAGCAAAAACGAGACAGGAGGAAAATTTTTTTCTTACCTGTCTCGTTTTTTATTCAATAAATAACGTGGAAAATAGCCACAAGTTGATCCACATTGTACACGCCTTGTTCGAGCGTAGCTAAGCTACTCACTGTGAACACTATTCTCAGTTGTTTTTATATGTTGACACTTATTCATAATGCAAATGGTGTATTCCGATAGATTAACCAGCGAGCGTTAAATAAAAATCAAGTTAGCGACAAGAGTATATTGAATTAAGCGTACAGGGAATAAAGAATGTACGCTTTTTTATGTAATGAGTACAATAAGACTAATTTAAAGAAATGAGGTGGTTAGATGAAAATTAGGCAGTTACATAGAGAAGATGATGGGGTGCTTGCTACTATTATTCGGCACGAACTAGAGCATTACCAATTGAATTTGCCGGGGACAGCGTATTTTGATCCTGAACTTGGTCATTTAAGTGAATTTTATCGTTATCCAGGTCGCGGCTACTTTGTAGTGGTTGATGCCAATGACCAAGTCGTCGGGGGAGCTGGCTTTGGGGAGTATGTCCCGAAACGAAAAATTGCTGAGCTCCAAAAAGTATACATTAGCCAGGCTGCTCAAGGGCATGGGTGGAGTTATTCTTTAATCAAAAAGGTTGAACAGGCAGCTAGGGAAGCTGGATATGAGTACATTGCCTTAGAGAGTCATCACCGCCTCGCTGCAGCCCTGCATGTGTACCATAAACTTGGTTACCATTCAATGCCGGCTTCATTGACTACGAGTGATGCGCACAACTTGATGGATTGCTTCATGATAAAGCCCCTAACGGAAACAGGTGACTTCCCCCTTAAAATCTAATGAGAAGCATTGTATAATATATATGTACACGTTTCCAAAGTAGGAGTGATTATAATGAAGAAGAAACTATATCTTGTTCGGCATGGGCAAACACTTTTTAACCGTCTCCACAAGACGCAAGGGTGGTGTGATTCGCCACTGACTGAATTGGGGAAGAAACAAGCACGGGCAGCGGGTAAGTTTTTACAAAATGTTGAATTCGATGCTGCCTACGCCTCAACCTCAGAACGAACCAACGATACCTTGGAATTGATTCGGGATATGCCATATATCCGACTCAAGGACTTGCGCGAGATGAGCTTTGGAACGTTTGAGGGGGCTGATGAATATTTACAGCCTAAAAATTGGTTTATCGACAACCCATCTGCTTTTGTGCAGTATGGCGGTGAAGATATGGCCGATGTTCAAAAACGAATGAATGAAACAATCACCGCGATTATGGAAATGGAAGGGAACAACACTGTCCTGATTGTATCGCATGGTGGGGCGATCGGGAACTTCCTTCACAAATGGGCTCCAGAAACAGTTAAGATGATTCGGAGTCAACGGGGGATCCCAAATTGCACTGTTAGTGAAATCGAATATGATCCAGCTACTAAGACTTTCGAGTTGATCATTATGACTGATCCTGGTCGTTGGTACATGGATTAACAATATATTGAATACTGGTGGAACGCTATGTTTCATCAGTATTTTTATTTTTTGAAAAAAGTTCGTCTTTTGATAAAAAATTCAATTTTTTTAATTTTTAATGTGTGATTTTATATCAAAAAGTGAATTATAGAAAATAATGTTTGATAAATAGTTCGTTATTTAATATATTATTTGCGTAGTAAAGAAAAAGAACATCGAGAGGGAGCAAAAAATGCGAATTTTCAAAAAGGTTTTACTTGCATCATCTGCTTTATTAGTAGCTGCAGGGTTAGCAGCTTGTGGTAAATCATCATCTAGTTCATCTAAGTCATCTGGGGATTACACTCCTAAAGAACTGACAGTTCAGTTTGTGCCTTCATCAAATGCCAACAAGATGGAAGCCAAGGCTAAGCCATTGGAAAAACTATTGAAGAAGGAATTAGGTATTCCAGTTAAGGTTAGTGTTTCTACTGACTACAACACTGTGGTGGAAGCCATGGGTTCTAAGAAAGTTGACGTTGGTTTCTTGCCACCAGACGCATATGTTTTAGCTCACAAGAATTACGGCGCTAAGGTTTTACTCCAAGCAGAACGTTATAACTACTTGGAACCAGGTGATCGTCAAGGTAACAAGTTGGTAGATTACTACCATTCGCAAATTTTAGTTCGCAAAGATAGTGGCATTAAGAAATTATCTGATTTGAAGGGCAAGAAGATTGCTGTTCAAGACACTACTTCTACCGCAGGCTGGATCTTCCCAGCTGTTTCTCTCTACAAGCATGGGATTAACATCAACAAGGACGGGATTAAGACTGTTCAAGTTAAGGGCCATGACCAAGGGGTATTAGCTGTCTATAACAAGAACGCAGATGCAGCCTTTGTTTTCCAAGGAGCACGTAACTTAGTTAAGAAGGATGCTCCTGATGTAATGGATAAAGTGGTTCCACTCTATCAAACACCTAAGATTCCAAATGATACGATCACTGTCCGGGGAGATATGAGTCCAAAGTGGCAAAAGAAGATTTCTCAAGCCTTCAAGAAAGTTGTTAAGACTAAGGAAGGTAAGCAGATCATGATGGACGTTTACACTCATGCAGGTTACAAGGATTCCAAGGACAGTAACTTTAATACTATTCGTCAGTATGACAAGATTGCTGAAAAGCTGAATAAGTAACTTTTAACACGTTTGATAATTTTTGGGGCTGAGGAATAATCATTATTTCCCGGCCCTTTGTTTATGAAGTGAGGGAGAAATATGGCTGAGAAGTTAATTGAATTTCAACAGGTGCGCAAAGTTTACCCTAATGGGGTTGTGGGGCTTGATAACATTAATTTGACGATCAATAAGGGGGAATTTGTTGCAGTTGTGGGGTTGTCTGGTGCGGGAAAAAGTACGCTGATGCGGACGATTAACCGCATGCATGATATTACGAGTGGCGACATCTTGCTCAATGGGCGTTCCATTGTTGCTTTAAAGGGAAAAGAGCTACGGCAATTGCGTCGGGAAATTGGGATGATTTTCCAAAACTTTAATCTGGTTAAGCGTTCCAGTGTTCAACGGAATGTTCTTTCGGGACGCGTAGGGTATTATCCAACGTGGAAGAGTGCTTTGGGACTGTTCAGCAAGGAAGATAAAGAAAAGGCAGAATTAGCCCTCCAACGGGTAAATATGGCAGAAAAAATCTATACCCGGGTGGACCAACTTTCAGGTGGACAACAGCAACGGGTAGCCATTGCGCGAACTTTCATGCAAGACCCGCAAATTATTTTGGCGGATGAGCCGATCGCTTCCTTGGACCCAATGACTACTAAAGAAGTAATGGATGACCTCAAAAAACTCAACCAAGATTTTGGTATTACCGTTATTGCCAACTTGCACTCGGTTCCGATTGCTATGGAATATTCCGATCACATTATTGGGTTACGGGCAGGTAAGCTGGTTTATGACCAACCGATTGCGGCTGTAAAGCAAACTGACTTTGATGAGATTTATGCCGAAAAGCAAGAAGGGTAGGGATTTTATGAACAACAAGATTCCAAAAAGAACCTTCGTCCAAAAATATCACCTAATTGGGTGGGGTTGGACAGTTTTATTTGTTATTCTTTTGGGCCTTTCATCAGCTATGACTGGGGTTGATTGGGGGACTTTTTTCACCAATCTAAATCAGTTTTTTGTCCTAGTTGAACAGATGGCTTCTCCGGCCTGGGACTATATTGATATCATTTGGCAACCACTGCTGGAAACGATTCAGATGGCCCTGATTGGAACTACTATTGGGACAGTATTAGCGGTGCCTTTTGCGATCATTGCTGCCCGTAACATTGTTAAAAATAAAGTGGTTAGAAGTGTAATTCGCTTGATCCTCAACCTAGTACGGACCCTCCCAGACCTGCTATTAGCAGCACTATTTGTGGCGATTGTTGGGATCGGCCCGACAGCAGGGGTTTGGACACTGGCAGTCTTTTCTTTTGGGATGGTTTCAAAGCTCTTCTATGAAGCAATTGAAACTATTGACGAAGGACCACTAGAAGCACTGCGAGCAGCTGGAGCCAACAAGATGCAAATTATCATTTTTGCTGTGTTGCCACAGATTTTGAACAATTTCGTAAGTTACTTTTTGTATACTTTTGAAATTAATGTCCGGGCGTCAACTATTTTAGGTTATCTTGGTGCCGGTGGGATCGGGGTATATCTCCAACGGTCACTGTCATCATTCCAGTACGCACAAACCGGGGTCATTGTCATCGTTATTTTTGCAGTCGTAATTATCATTGATGGCTTTAGCAATTGGTTAAGGGAGAAGTTGGTATAATGAGTATTAGTACGATGAATAATAAAAAAGAAACCTGGCAGCGGTATAGTTGGTTAGGTTGGGGTGTAGTCATCATTGCTATTTACATTTGGGCTTTAACTGGATTGCAATTCTCAGGTGTACAAGAATCAGCCCGAGAAGTCAGTTTTTCCATCTTGCATGGTCTCACCCATCCAGATTTTTCATATGTTTATAATGGCAGTGGTGAAGATTTAGTCAGTTTGATTATCCAGACCTTGGCGATTGCCTTTCTGGGGACCTTTGTTTCCGCTTTGCTCAGTGTGCCCTTTGCATTCTGGGCTGCCCGGACAGATAAAAATAGTCGGTGGCACGTCCGGTCAACAACGGGAAAATTGGTTTTGGTATTTATCAGAACTTTTCCAGAAATTGTTTTGGCGATCATGTTTATTAAAGCGGTTGGTCCAGGATCTTTTGCAGGGGTTTTAGCGGTTTCAATCCACTCAATTGGGATGTTAGGGAAGCTATTTTCTGAAGCAATTGAAAACATGGACCGTGGAGCAGATGAAGCATTAGAAGCAGCTGGGGGTAACCGAGCAGATATCTGGTTGCTAGCAACATTTCCGACCATTTTACCTGAATTTATCAACTATACTTTGTACCGGTTTGAAATTGCTGTACGGTCAGCATCGATCCTGGGAATGGTTGGTGCCGGTGGGATCGGGACTCCGCTCCTCTTTGCAATTCAAACTCGGACTTGGGACCGAGTAGGGATTATCTTACTGGGAATTATTATCATGGTAACGGTAATTGACTGGGTTTCAGGGACATTACGAAAGCGATTGGTGTAAAAATGCGGTTAAGAATTTTATCAACTAGTGATGTTCATGGCAATATTTATCCAACTAACTTTGCTACCAAAGATGCCTATAACCCCTTTGGTTACCTCAAAGATATTGCCATGATTAAACAGATTAGACAGCAATACCTGGATGATATTGTGGTTTACATTGAAAATGGGGATTTTATTGAGGGTGCTCCGATGTCGTCTTATGCCTTTAAGACCCAAGCAACTGACCACTTCGATCAGATGTTTAAGGAATTGACCCAAGAAGCAGAAGCTGATGTGGGAATCTTAGGGAACCATGAGTTCAATTATGGGATTGATTATATTAAGCAAGTATGGCAAGACGTTACCTATCCTTTACTCTCTGCCAATATTTTGGAAGATGGTCAGCCTTTATTTGCTCCGTATACTGTTATTGAAAAACAAGGCGTCAAAATTGGAATCGTAGGGGTAACCACCCAGTATATTCCCCACTGGGAAGAACCGGACCATGTGAAGCATTTGACCTTCCAGTCAGCTTTAACTGCAGCGCAAAAATACGTAACCCAGCTCCGACCAGTAGTGGATGTAGTCATTTTGGCTTACCATGGAGGGTTCGAGGCAGACTTGGAAACGGGGCAGCCGACAGAAACCGATACCGGTGAGAATGAAGGCTACAAATTGTTAACGCAGATTCCTGGAGTTGATGTAGTGGTGACTGGACATCAGCACCGTCAGATTGCAACGATTGTGAATGGAATCCCGACAACCCAGCCCGGGTATCGGGGCGAAAAAATCGGGCAGATTATTCTTGATTTGGATGAAAACAAGCAGGTTGTCAATGCACAGGCCGAATTGTTGTCTGTGGCATCGGTTCCACCTGACGCAAAGATGTCACGGTTGACTGCGCCATGGAAGCAAGCAGTTGACGCGTGGTTGGACCAGCCATTAACAACAATTACGGGAGACATGTTGATCCATGATCACCTGCAAGCACGCTTATATGGGCATCCATATCTGGAATTAATTAACCAAGTAGAAATGGCGGCTACGGGAGCAGATGTTGCTTCTACTGCTTTATTTAATAATGAAATTCGCGGCTTGGATCCGCAAGTAACGATTCGGAATATTTTAAACGGTTATCCTTATCCTAATACCCTGGTAGTAGAACGGGTAACGGGGAAGGATTTGCGGACAGCACTAGAACGGTGTGCCTCTTTCTTCGAAGTGGATGATGCCGGGCAAGTGACAGTAGCGCAAAAGTTTGTTTATCCCAAAGAGCAATTCTATGATTATGATTTTTATAGTGGAATTGATTATACTTTTGACCTACGACAGCCAGTAGGGCACCGAGTAGTGCGCTTGCAATACCATGGTCAAGAGCTAGGTGATCACGATCAAGTAGAAACCAGTACCGTGGAATCGGCGGAGGGGAATACCCGATGTTTAGTGCTGACAAGATCGTTCGCAAGTATGAAGATGATGTGCAAGGCTTACTGATTGATTATTTAAGCCAACACGCTACTTATCAAGCACAGCAGCCGGCTAATCTAACAATTAAATATTAAAATCAGGGACGCATTTAACCGAAAAAAAGGATAAATGTGTCTTTTTTATGCGCAAAATTGTAGGGATGAAAAAAGAATAGAAAAAATTTCTAAAAATTAAGGTGTTTTTGGTATCAAGAAAATACAAATTTGGTATCAAAAAGGTGGTTTTTCCCAGGAAAATGACACCACGAGCAAAGAAAAAGGTGTTAATTATAGTTGCGAGGTGATTATTTAACCCTCAATGGGGCCTAATCAGCAGTGAAACCGGTATCAAAAAAGCGACAGGTAGACAAGAGTGTAGCGTTCAAACAAAAAACTGTTAAACCGCTTTCTTTAATTAATTTAATGTACCATTTTGCCTGGGATTTTTCCCGGGAAAATGAAGCATAATGTCAAGATATAATAAAAATTACTGAAAAATTGACAGATAGTTCAGAAAAATGAAGCATGTTCCAAGTTGGATGGGTTAAATCCCTAACCGTCCTCAAAGTGAAAACGCATTCATTTTATGTGCTATATTATTTGCGTCAAGAAGAACAGGAAAAAATAGAAAAGAGGAATTGATTATGTCATTAGTATTAGCACGTGTCGATCAACGTTTAATTCACGGGATTGTTGTAACCCAGTGGGCGGGTGCAACCCAGGCCAAACGTTTAATGGTTGTCGATGATGAAATTAGCAAGGATGAAACCCAAAAGGTTGCTATGCGGATGAGTAAGCCAGCTGGTACGGGGATGTCAATTATTGACACTGAAAAAGCCATCACTAATTTCAACAAAGGTAAATATGATAACCATAATGTATTCTTAATTGTGCGCGAACCAGAAACTTTACTCCGGTTACTCCATGGCGGGGTTAAGATTCCTAAAGTAAACATCGGCATTATGTTCGATGGTGAGGGTAAGCAAACAGTAAAAAAGATGGTTTCTGTTAACCAAAAAGAAATTGATGATTTCAAACAATTACAAGCAGAGGGTGTTCCAGTTACCTTCCAGTTTGTTCCTAGTGATACTGAAGAACCTTTGGAAACATATATCAAGTAGTGAGGATGTGAATAGAAATGTTGCAAGGTTTATTAATTATTCTTTTATCAATGTGGATGGTCCTTGACCAACAAGGCTTGGTACTTTTGACTTGGTTCCCAATTATGGTGGCACTAGTTGCCGGGTTGATCATGGGTGATATGCATACAGCGATGGTAATCGGGGGTACTTTCCAGTTGATGGCCCTCGGGGTTGCCAACATTGGGGGCTCATCAGTTCCTAACTGGGGCTTGGCCACAGTTGTGGGGATCTATGTTGCCTGCCGGACGACCCATGATATTGAACAAGCTAAGGCAGTTGCTTTAGCCGTAGGTGTTCCAGTTGGGATGTTAGGGATCCAATTAGACGTTGTTGCTAAGTTATTGAACTCTTGGGTTAACCACCGGGCTGAAAAAGCTGCTCAAGAACATAAATTTGAAAAGATGTTCCGTTCCTTCTGGATCGGGCCAGTGATCTTCTCCTTATCCACTGGTTTGCCAACTGCTCTGTGTGTCATTTTCGGGAGCACGATCGTTAAGGTCTTGTTGAAGGCAGTGCCAGTTTGGGTTACTAACGGTTTGTCAATTGCCGGGAACATGTTGCCAGTAGTCGGGATTGCATTACTGTTACAAGTTATGCCGGTTAAGAAGTATATGTCAATGTTAATGATCGGTTATGTTTTTGCTGCATACCTCAACGTACCAATGTTAGGGGTATCAATTATTGGGGCAGCCATTGCCTACTACTACTTCACTGTTGAAATGAAGAAGAGTTCAACTCCAGCTGCAGTAGCGACAGCAACTGACGATGAGGAAGGAGACGACTGGGATGAATAACGAAATTGAAACAAACAAGATTTTAACGAAGAAGGATATTCGGAAGGCTGCTTTCCGGTATATGTTCATGGCTTGCAATGCCTTTAATTATGAAAACCAACAAGGGACCAGTGCTGTATGGGGCTTAGGTCGGGCACTGCGGAAAATCTATCCTAATGATGATGACTACTTGAAGTCTTTGAATAACCAATTTAAGTATTTCAACACCACTACCTGGATGGGGAACATTCTTCTAGGTGCTAGCTTGGCTATGGAAGAAAAGGATGGCTTGGCAGCTCTGGATACAGTTCAAAACTTTAAGACAGGGATGATGGGACCTTTAGCAGGAATTGGTGATACTTTGATCTGGGTACTTTACCCAACAATCATTGGATCCATTTCAGCATACATGGGTCTGCAAGGTAACCCAACCGGCGCAATTATCTGGCTATTATTAAACATTTTCTTCTTATTCTTTAGATTTAAGCTGTTCGATTTAGGCTACAATTCTGGTTTGAAGTTGGTAACAACTTTAGGGGAAAAGATCAACGTCTTCACAGAGGCAGCTTCAATCATGGGCTTGACTGTAATCGGAGCTTTAGTTCCATCAGTAGTCAAGATGAAGGTAGGCTTGGTCTTCACAACTGGGAAGGTTAAGATGCCAATTCAAACACAAATCCTAGACAAGATTATGCCAGCATTATTACCAGTGGCATTGACATTTGTAGTGTACAAGTTACTGGTTTCCAAGAAGATGACAGTTATCCAAATGATTTTTGCAATCATTGCTTTGGCATTAGTATGTTCCTTCTTTGGGATTTTGACGGTTTAAGATGAGTAGGTGAGTAAGATGAGAAAGGTTATTTTTGCCAGCCACCATACTTTGGCGGCCGGGATGAAAGATACGGTTGAATATATTATTCCAAATGCACCTGAAATTACCGCAATTTCAGCATATCTGGATAATGTACCCGTAGAAGAGGCAATTAAAAAAGCATTGAACGGTGTTGGACCTGATGACGAAGTATTGGTCTTTACTGACCTCTTGAGTGGATCGGTAAACCAAGGTTTCATTCCCTACCTCAACCAACCTAATATCCATGTGATTACTGGAATGAACCTCCCAGTAATTATGGCGGTGTTGCTGGGGACAATGGGGCAAAAAATAACACCAGAATTGATTCAAAAGAGTATTGCTGATGCACGTACGCAATTAGTTTATGTCAATGACTATTTACAAGCACAGGCTGAAGCAGATGAGGAGGACGAATGACAGATGAGTGCTAAGTGGTGGCAAAAAAGTGTGATTTATCAAGCTTATCCCCAAAGTTTTAACGATTCTAACGATGATGGAATCGGTGATCTGAAGGGATTAGAAGAAAAAATTCCTTACCTACACAAGTTAGGGATTGATGTCATTTGGTTGAATCCAATTTACCAATCACCATTAGTTGATAATGGCTATGATATCAGTAACTATGAGGAAATTTTGCCCCAATATGGGACTAAACGAGACTTCCAAGACTTGTTGGCAACGGCTCATGCTCATGGGATCAAGATTATCTTAGACTTAGTGGTCAACCATACAAGTGATCAACACGAATGGTTCAAGCAATCATGTCAAAGCAAAGATAATCCGTATGCTGATTTCTATATTTGGAAAGATCCTCAACCAGACGGTTCAGCACCTACAAATTGGGGTTCAACTTTTGGTGGTCCCGCATGGGAATATGTCCCAAGTCGTGGTCAATACTATCTCCACTGTTTTGCAAAGGAACAACCAGATTTGAATTGGGAAAATCCCGCTGTCCGAGCTAAAGTCTATGAGATGATGCAAGGTTGGTTTGATCTAGGGATTGATGGTTTCCGGATGGACGTTATCAGTTTGATCAGTAAACGCCAAGAATATCCGGATGCACCTGCTGGAACTCCATATTCCAAGTCATACTATGTCGGGGCATCAAATGGTCCTCGGGTACATGAATTTCTCCACGAGATGAATGAAAAAGTTCTTAGTCAATATGATGTAATGACAGTGGGAGAAACTCCTAATACTAACAGTAAGCAAGCATTACTATATACTGATCCGGCCCGGCAAGAGCTTGATATGGTATTCCAATTTGACCATATGCACTTGGACTATGGAAAATACGGAAAATTCTCCGATGTGCGCTTCAAGATGAGTGATTTGAGAACGGTTCTGAACCGGTGGCAGAAGGATTTGGAAAAAGGCTGGAACTCCCTGTACTGGAGCAACCACGATCAGCCACGGGCCGTTACACGCTTTGGTAATGATGGTAAATATCGCGTAGAATCTGCTAAAATGCTGGCAACTTTACTGCATATGATGAAGGGGACACCGTTTATCTTTGAAGGTGAAGAAATTGGGATGAAAAACGTACCTTTTGCTAGCTTAGATGACTACCAGGATATTGAAACAAAATACTTTATTGAAGCGATGCGGGAAAATGGTGAAGATGAAGACTACATCAAACGGTGTGTCTACCTCCGGTCACGGGATAATGCGCGGACACCGATGCCATGGAATGGCGATGCTACCACAGGGTATGGCTTCTCCAACGGGCAACCTTGGATCAAGTATTCACCTGATAATGCACAAATTAATGTTGAAGCAGCTTTAGCCGATCCAGATTCCATCTTCTACCATTATCAGAAGTTGATCAAATTGCGGAAGCAACTGCCAATCATTACGGAAGGTAGTTTTGATTTAGTAAAGGCAGACGATTCTGATGTCTTTAGTTATGTCCGGACTTTAGGTGATAAAAAATTATTAGTCATCTGTTCGTTTGCAGATGAAAAAGTTCCGTATCAATTACCATTTGATATTGCGGATGCAGAATTGATCAGCAGTAATTATCATGGTGAAGTAAATAAATTGGCTGACAAGTTAATTTTGCGGCCGTATGAGGCGCTTGCCTATTATTTTGATAAATAGTAGTATGATGAAAAAAGGTAGGTGAGTATAGTGAATTTTGACCAGCATGTGAAATTAGTTTACGATGTTTTGTCAGCATCTGAAAAGGAAACAATTAATTATATTCGCCAACATCGCCAGCAAGTAACAACGATGTCAATCAATGAACTGGCAGCCAAAGTGCTGTCCTCCAGAAGTACGATTTTACGGTTGGCTAAAAAGCTGGGTTTCCGTGGTTATACGGATCTGAAGTATACCTTACGTGAGGACCTCAATCAGCCATCGATTGTGCCGAGTGACTTGTTGGGCAACTTGCAGATGGATATCAATAAAACTTTTCAATATGCACAACAGACAAACTTCGAACCATTAATCAATGCGATCAAAAAAGCTCAGACCTTAGTTATCTATACTACAGGATTTACCCAAGAGAACTATGCCCGGGAGTTATCTAAAGAGCTGATGCTAGTGGGCAAAGATAATGTTATTATTTCTGGGCAGTCAAATTTTGAGATGGTCAGCACGCGGTTGACAAGCGCTGACTTGGTGGTAGTAGTTTCGTTGAGCGGTAGCGTAGCAAATGTGCGCGATACGATCACTGAGTTAGTTCTCAATGGAGTTCCTATTTGTTCAGTAACCGATTTTGGGAAGAATTTCTTAGAAGAGCATGCGAAGTACAAGCTGTTTTACAAAACGTCAGGCCTACCGAGTTCATACACTCAAGCTGAACGGTCGATGGTAGGACTGAATATTATCTTAACGATTCTAGCCCGAAAGTATCGGGAGGCAATCCTCTTTGATGAATAATAGCAATCATTAAACTTAGACAGGAAACATGGTATGAAGACTATGTTTCCTGTTTTTTTATTGGGATAAAAAATGACCTCAATGAGGTTAATAATTCACTAAAATGGAGAATGAAAAGGAGGGGGTTAAATGAAAGTATATATTCAAGCAAATCGTCAGGGAATGACGTATAGTGTCAATGGTTATATGGCTATGGATGGTTTTTATCAGATGGGGTTTATGCCCCGCTTGTTTACTAACTTGGCAGAAATTAGTCCTGACTTGGAGCGACCTGATATCGTAGTGGGTGGGATAAGAACCGTTCAAACCCGGCTAGCAGATTTAGGAGTAGATTGGGGCGAGATCAATTATCCACCAGAACTCTTACCATATTTAGGCCGTAAGATTTGGCACGATACGATGGACAATATCAATGCTCATCCAGAAAAATGGCCGGTCTTTGTTAAATCACTCGTAGGAAAGCAAACGGTTAGTCGGGTGATTCGGGGACCACATGATTTGGTAGGGATGGGTTCGAGTTATGAGAATATCCCGGTCCTGTGTAGTGAAGTGGTGGATTTTGTGGCTGAATGGCGAGTGTTTGTCCGTTATGGTCAGATTCTAGGGGTTAAACCGTATTGGGGTGATTGGCATTGCCAGTTTGATCCGGCAGTAATTGAAAATTGTTTAGCTGCATATCACACAGCCAAAGCTGGTTATAGTATCGATTTTGGAGTTGATCGGCGTGGGCAAACCTTACTAGTAGAAGTTAACGATGGCTATTCACTAGGAGCATACGGCCTAGATAATATTGCTTATGCCAAACTTTTAGCCGCCCGGTGGGCCGAGTTAACCGGCACTCCAGATGAGTGTGCATTTGACCAATAAAAGTGCTCATTCTGGTATAATATTAGGCAAATTGGAGGGATTATATGAAGGCAGCTGATTATCAATTATTACTGGAACAAACACAGGCATTATTAGCTGAAGAAACAGATTGGGTTGCTAAGACGGCTAACCTATCAGCACTTCTCTATGAGCAGTTAAATGATGTTAACTTTGCTGGTTTTTATCGGTACGAAAATGATGAGTTGATTTTGGGACCATTTCAGGGGAAAGTAGCTTGTGTGCACATTCAAATGGGGAAAGGCGTTTGTGGAACGGCAGCGGCCCGTAGAGAAACAATAGTGGTCCCGAATGTCCACGAGTTTGCCGGGCATATTGCTTGCGACAGTGCGTCAAATTCCGAGATTGTGGTACCTATTTATCGTCATGGTCAATTGTGGGGAGTTTTGGATATCGATAGTCCGAAGTTAAGTAACTTTGATGAAGTCGATGCGCAGCATTTGGAACAAATTTGTGCAGAAATATTTAAATAAGATAATGGAAAAGGCTGGAAGAAAATAATATTTTCTCACCAGCCTCGGTCTAATTTATTAACATTTCACGGATAACGTAGAAAACAACTGCAGGTCTAGAACCTAAAAGTTATCTCCCAACTATTATATTTATTGAATGGTTAGTCGGCCCAATTTTCTTTAATGAATTTTTCGCGCCCACCTTTTTCTTCAATCATGTAGCGGAAAGGATTCTTCTTGTAAAAATCCTGATGATAATCTTCGGCAGGGTAAAAAGGTTGGGCATCTTCGATGGTTGTGACAATTTCGGCATCACCGAAACGACCACTTGCTTGGAGCTTCTGCTTAGAAGCTAAGGCTATTTGCCGTTGAGCGGGACTATTGGTGAAGATTACCGGGCGGTACTGGTCACCACGATCCTGGAATTGCCCCATAGCGTCGGTTGGATCTGTTTGGCGCCAATAGATTTCGACCAATTCTGAGTAAGAAATTTTCTCAGGATCAAAGGTGATTCTCACGGCCTCGGTATGTCCAGTCGTCCCAGTGCAGACCTCTTCGTAAGTTGGATTAGGGACGTGGCCTCCGGTATAGCCGGATTCAACCTTTTCAATCCCGGGAAAAGTATCGAAGGGTTTAACCATACACCAGAAACACCCGCCGGCAAAAATTGCAGTATCTAAACTCATACAAAAGACATCCTTTCGTAAGTAATTATTGGTTGTTCTTATCTTAACCCGCAAAAAGAAAATAACAAACTAAAAGGCTCAGTAGTTCTCCTAGATCTTTGTTATCAAAGACCAAAATAAGTGTGATATAGTATGAGTTAGATTTAATAATGAGGGTGAAAACTATGACAAAATACATCGTTGAATTAACAGAAGCAGATTTAAACATGATTAAAGATTGCCACTCAAAGAATCCTTCTTTGATGGAAGCAATGAATAACGCACAAAAGAAAGAAGACTAAAATTACTTTCACTGTGGCTGAGGACGCGAACAATATTGTTCGCGTCTTTTTTGTTGAAGCCAAGAACGTGGTAAAATAGGAAACAAGAATTCAGGGGAGGAAAACTATGTTAGTGGATTGGGATATTATTCGCCGTATTATTGAAGCTGTTTTAGCGATTAATGCGGTATTGGCATTTTGGACGGTTTTTCGTAGCCATCGTGATATTGCCTCAACATGGGCTTGGCTATTAGTGTTAACTATCTTTCCATATGTAGGTTTTATTGCTTATCTATTTGTTGGACGCCAACTTTCGCATGACAAAATTTTTTCAATTCAAGAAGAACAAGCAGCTCTGCGTAACCGTATTTTGCGTAAGCAACGGCAGCTGATAGCAGGGAATAAGCACATTAAGCATAAACGTGAACGGCAGTTAGTGGACCTGTTTTTGAGCACCAACGATGCGTTGCTAACAACTGATAATCAGGTCAAGATATTCACCGATGGTCAGGAGAAGTTTGATAGTTTAATTGCAGACATTAACGCAGCTGAGGATCATGTGCTGATTGAATATTATAGTTTTTATGCTGATAATCTTGGAAAATACATTTTGACTGCCTTAGAACACGCTGCCCAACGGGGAGTTCAGGTTCGAGTTTTGTATGATATGGCTGGATCACGTGGCACTACGTACAAGTTTTTCACCCAACTGGAAGCATACGGTGGGTTGGCTCAGGCTTTTGCTTCTAAAGCCAAGGCACGGTTCACAACGCCCCGGATGAACTATCACTTACACCGTAAGCTCGCTATTATTGACGGACAGATCGGCTACATCGGGGGATTTAATATCGGTGACCAATACTTAGGGGAAGATCCCAAGTTTGGTTACTGGCGGGATACACACCTGCGGGTAGTCGGACAGGCAGTTAAGATGATGACGGTCCGGTTTGCGATGGATTGGAATACCACTTGTCGGGGGACTGATAAGCCACGGATCAATATTGAAGATCAATTTAAGAATTTCGAGGTAAAGCCACCTTTAGCAGATCCGGACTTAGTCCCCATGCAAATTGTGGCTTCTGGTCCTGACAACGAGGAATATGCAATTCGGCGGGGGTATGAAGCAATTATTGGTTCGGCTAAACAATATATCTATATTCAAACGCCGTACCTAATTCCAGAAGACTCATATTTAGAGGCGTTGATCATTGCTGCTCGCAGTGGGGTAGATGTTCGTATCATGATTCCGTGCATGCCAGACCATCCGTTTGTTTATCGGGCAACTGAATACTATGCGAAGTATCTTGTCGAAAATGGAGTTAAAGTTTATAAGTATGATAAAGGCTTTCTCCATGCTAAAACAATGGTAAGTGGGAACGATATTGCTTCGGTGGGTTCAGCTAATATGGACTATCGGAGTTTTCGCTTGAACTTTGAAGTTAATGCGTTTGCTTATAACAAAAAATTAACTGCACAATTAAAACAAATTTTTGAAGATGACCTCCAAGATTGTACATTGTTGACCGAGGAATATTTTGCTCAGCAATCATCATGGCGGAAGTTCAAACAACACTTTTCACGGATGCTTTCACCAATTTTGTGAGAGATGGTGTTTAAAGAAAATGAGGTGAAACATGCTGATTTTGGATGCGTTACTGAAAGTAGCGTTATTGGTAATCCTGTTACTACAAATACTTAATACCTTATCGGTGTACTTGATCCGAAGCAATACTTTTCAACAGGAGTTAGCGGGCGGCTTGCTATCAGAAGAAGTCAATCGACTGTTGGTAGGGAGTGCGGTCAGTGAACTTACAATTGGGGGTGCGTGGTTGCTCCTCTTGTATGTTTTCAAAGACTTTTCGCACTTGTGGCTGGTCTTTTTTATTCTAGAAATTGGAAGCTTTATTTACACCAGTTACCAGTATAAACACGCTGATTTGGCAAATAATCCCCAACGATTAGCTAAGTTTTATCATAAAAACATCTGGTTGATTATTGCGTGGATCCAATTGTTTTGTGTGGTAGGATATGCGTATCGAATTCTGCGTTAAAATGAATTGTTAAATAGACCGAGGCTGGTGAGAAAAAATTACTTTCTCGCCAGCCTCGTTGTTTATTCATCCTTAGTAAGGAATGATTATTCAATTTTCAAGATAAGTGATCAGATGAGAGAGAATTCGGTGTGCCTCTCTTTGTCCTTGTTCATATAGTGCATCCAGCTTTTTAACATTGCCTTCCAGTCGTTTGATAGTTACAGGAATTTGCGGAGCGATGCAGAAAAGTTCCCCTCGTTGGTGCATTTTATTAATTGTGACAACTTGGTGGTTATACATTTCTGGACGGTTAATCCCCGCCTGGATGAATTCCGGATATTGACGGTAGAGATGTTGGTACATTTTAGCGACTGCAGAACTAGTCTTTTTCTTGCGGTAGTTAATGTCCCGGGTTCGAACAACGACAATTTTGTCGAAGCCCTGTTTTTGAGCAATATCAACTGGGATAGAGTCTGCGACACCGCCATCTAAGCACAGTCCTTGAGTGGTTTGCCGTGGTTCGGCCATAAAGGGCATGGAGGAAGATGCAATCAGCGCGTCCTGCAGGTCTTTGCCACCAGGATTGGTAAAAACTGCAGCTTGTCCAGTGGCCAAAGAAGTGGCAACAATCGAAAAATTAGTCGCTGAGCGATGGTAAGCACGTTCGTCAAAATTACTCCATTGCAAACCATGATCTTCAAACAGGTAGTCGAGATCGATGATACTCTTTTTGCGTAGGAGGTGTCGAATCGAGATGTAGTCACTATTATGGCGATAACCAGTGTTGATTGAAGTGACACGGCCATATTGTTTAGAAACAAAGTTGGCGCCACAAAGCGCCCCTGCTGAAACACCAATTACACTTTGAAATTCAATATGGTGAGCCAGGAAAGTGTCTACGACACCAGCAGAATATTGTCCCCGTAGTGCCCCACCTTCCAAGACTAATGCAGCGTTGTAAAGCATGGAAACATCCTTTCTGTGATTACTTATGCTTATTGTAAACTATTTTGATGGGATATCGATTAAAAAAATATTAAATAAATGATTGACAGATGAGATGGCCTAAGCTATATTATTAGCAAGCAAGATCGAATATCAAAGACCACGATGAGAAAGAAGAGTAGTCTGAACTGAACTGACAGCGAGTCCCGGTTGGTGTGAGGGGATGAGGGAAGTTGAGATGAAAATCCCTTTCGAGTGTTGGCCCGAACATAGTAGGGTCCATTGGGAACGCCCATTATAGCGTTAGCGTATCGCTCAAAGTATGACTTGGGGCCGTACGTGAAAGGTAACTGCAGCGATGTGGTTATGAATGCAGGGTGGTACCACGCACAAGAGGCGTCCTTGAACCGTAATGACGGTTTGAGGGCGCCTTTTTTCGTGATGATAGGCGGTCAAAGAGGTATTGGCAAAACCATGTGAGGAGAATTTTTATGAAGAAAGATTATAGTAAATTGACCTTAAAAGATTATTTTGTCGTTAGTTCGATGCTCTTTGCCTTGTTTTTTGGGGCAGGAAATTTGATCTTCCCCCTGCATTTAGGGCAGATGGCCGGGCATAACTGGTTATTAGCAGCCGGCGGTTTTTTAGTAACGGGGGTATTATTACCGCTTTTGTCAGTGTTAGCAATTGCTGTAACCAAATCCAAGGGAGTCTATGATGTTGGACTGCCACTGGGAGCAGGTTTTGCACTGGTCTTCATGGTCTTGATTCACGCGACGATCGGACCGTTGTTTGGGACCCCACGGACAGCTACCGTTTCATACACGGTGGGGGTAGCACCACTTTTACCTGCAGGTTGGCAAACATGGGGCTTAGTAGTTTTCTCAGCCTTGTTCTTTGCAGCCGCTTTTGCATTATCTTATCGACAAAATAAGATTGTGGAAAATCTGGGTAAGCTATTAAATCCAACATTCTTAGTCTTACTTTTCGTAGTTTTCTTCGTAGCATTTTTACACCCGATGGGAAAATTATCATTAGCTAAAGCAACAACTGTTTATGTCAACGCGCCATTTATCAACGGTTTCTTGGAAGGCTATAATACGATGGATGCTTTGGCAGGTTTGGCCTTTGGGGTAACGGTTGTGACAGCTATTCGGATGATGAAGAAGAACGAAAGTGTTTCTGTAACAACTACTAAAGCCGGAGTCTTTTCGATGGCTGCAATGGGGTTGATCTACCTGCTGTTGGTCATGGTTGGTGTGATGTCATTGGGCAAGTTTAAGCTATCAGCAGATGGTGGGATCGCTTTTTCCCAGATCGTTAATGGTTATGCAGGGACAGCTGGTCAAGCATTTTTAGCGGTTTTGATGACTTTAACATGTTTGACCACTGCAGTTGGTTTGGTAGCTGCTTTTGCTCAAGACTTCCATGAACATTTCCCTCAGCTCAGTTATCACACATGGTTATTTTTGAACTGTTTCGTTTCTTTCTTGACAGCTAACTTGGGATTACAACAAATCATTGCATGGTCTGTGCCAATGTTGATGTTCTTGTATCCATTATCAATGGTTTTGATCGTATTGTCAGTGACATCACCATTGTTCAACCGTGATGGCCGGGTATACTTTGCGGTAGTGTTGTTTACGGTGGTACCTGCTTTCTTTGATATGGTGGTTTCCTTCCCTGCCGTAGTAAGTCAAAGTGCATTTGGACAAGCAGTGGCCGCTTTCCGGTTACACTACTTACCATTATCTGCCCTAGGCTTATCGTGGGTTGTGCCAGCCCTAGTTGGCTTTGCCTTAGGAGTTGTATGGCATGTGGCTAAGCGGAGACAAACTAGTCGTCAGTATCAAGTTAACTTAGAAAAAGAATAGTTATAGAATGGATTAGGACAGGCTTCTGTTACGAATGAAAAATTTCGTAACGTTGCCTGCCTTTTTGTTTTTAATTAAAAGAGTTTTGTTATAAAATGAGAGAAGTTTTTACTGAAAGGGGACTGATTATGCAGTCAGAGTTTTCAAATACTACTGTAATTAAGGGGATTGCCTTGTCAGCTTTAGCTTCGACATTTTGGGGAATCTCTGGGGTAGTAACTCAATTTATCTCTCAAAACCTCACCATTCCAGCTGCCTGGTTTTTATCAATGCGGACTTTTGGCGCTGGAGTGACGCTTTTACTGATTAGTTTTCTTTTTTATGGGTCGAAAAAAACCCTGGGGGTCTTTAAGAATTGGAAGTCGGTGGGGATCTTGTTAGCCTATGCTTTGATAGGGTTAGCGGCTAACATGGGCTCGTTTTATGTATCAATTCAGACGGGGAATGCCTCGGCTACGACAATTTTGCAATATTTAGCGCCATTATTTGTAGTTGCAGGAGCTTTCTTTTTTAAGCATATTCGACCTTTGCGTTCGGATTTAATTTCATTTTTGTTATGTTTAGTGGGTGTGTTTTTTGCTTTGACCAAAGGGGACATGACGCAGTTAGCTATCCCTATGGATTCGTTAATTTGGGGATTGATCTCTGCAGTTACGGCTGCCTGTTACGTAGTTTTTCCTCGTCCTCTGATTGCTGCTGGGAATCCCCCGTTTGTCGTTTTAGGGTGGGGAACATTGATCGCAAGTATCGGCTTTAATACCAACCATCCATTTTGGCATAACCACCCAACTGTGAGTTGGCAACTAGTAGTGGCTGTGGCAGCAGTTATCTTAATCGGAACGATCATGTCGTTCAGTACCCTTTTATACAGTCTGCGTTTTGCTCCATCAGATGTGGTAAGCATTATGGATGCAGTTCAGCCGATTGTGACTTCAGTTCTCAGTGTTGTCTTTTTAGGTTTGCATATGACATGGATTGAAACATTGGGTGTTATTATTGTTATCGTAGCGATTTATATTCTACAAAATAGTCGGCAAAAATTAGAGAAAAACGCGAAGACGTTTTAAGAAGTAGGTACGGATGAGGTTGGAAATTCCAACCTCTATTTTTTTGAACTGTGGGTGACTGTCAGCAGACTTGTGAGTTTAGGCATAAGAGTGGCTTTTGCGTTATAATAAAGGCAACTATTTAAGCTGACGGAGGGGGAAACATGCTAAAGATTAGACAGATTAATGCTGAAAATCGGTGGATCAGTGTGTGTAAGCCAACGATCAAAGAGCAACACGAATTGGTGACTAAGTATCATGTGTCTGATGAGATGTTGGAATACGCAATCGACCCGTATGAAAAGGCCCGGGTTGAAACAGATGAAAAGCGGGGCATTACATTATTAATTTTTGACGTTTATGTTCCCACGGATGAGATTCCAGCACCACAAACAGCACCGATCGGAATCATGTTGACGGAAAAGGACCTACTAGTCTTTACTAATGAGGAAACAATGTTTGTTAACCAGATGGCTGAGCAAACATTGGAGGCAGTTGAATTGGAGTATGGGAATAAACTCGACTTTGCTTTGATGCTGATGTATCGCTTATCAGTTGAATATCTAGAACCGCTCCATATGATTGATGTTAAGCGGCAAAGACTCCAAAATAAGATTTTGCAACGGACAGGACGTCGGGTGATCAATGAATCTATGGAGATCGATACCAATCTGGTTTATATTCTTACTTCACTCCGTGGCAATGTTTCCTTGTTAATGGAGTTTGATCGAATCTATGGGCATTCAATGACAGACCAGCAAGCCGATTATTTGGATGATATTATTGTCGAAGCCCAGCAGGGGTTGGAAATGGCCCAGATGATTTCGGAAGTTGTGGAGCGGGTTTCGGATGCATATGGTAAAGTTTTAGACAGTGATCTAAACCAAACGATGAAGGTCTTGACGGTCTTTTCAATTGTTTTATCTATTCCAACAATTGTATCGGGCTTTTATGGAGAAAATGTGCACCACTTGCCATTCGCTGATAGTCCCTATGCTTGGCAGATCACGGTGGGGATAGCAGTACTGTTGATGATCGTCACTTTAGTGATTGTTCTCAACCGGCGTTGGTATCATTAGTTAATTGAAATTTTGGAAGAAAGAGTGAGAGAGAATGGAATATGAAGACAACCCCCGCATGCGTCACCACATGCCGATTCCTTGGGAGGAGTTTGCTGAGAAAAATGGTGACACGATCGCACGTGAAGCCCCTTTGCGTGAGAAAGCTGCATTAGTGGGACGGATTGGCATCATCATGCTATCTTGCGGGACCGGTGCTTGGCGAGTTCGTGAATCAATGAATACTGCGTCCCGGGTGCTAGGTATTACTTGTTCGGCCGACGTGGGGTTAGTTTCTTTGGAATACACTTGTTATGAAAATGGTATGAGCTATACTCAAGCCTTGTCTTTACCACGAACTGGAGTTAACACGGATAAGCTTCGGGAAATGGAGAGTTTTGTGCGACGTTTTGCTAATGATGGAGCTTATCTTACTGTCCGTCAAGTCCATGACTTGCTAGATAAAATTGAGAATAAGCCTGCCAATTATCCAGCGTTTGTTGCTGGCTTAGCATCTGCTTTAGCTTGTGCTGGGTTCGTTTTTCTCCTCGGTGGTGGCTGGATTGAAATGATCTGCTGTTTCTGTGGGGCCGGTTTGGGGAATTACGTCCGTAAAAAGATGGGTGAATACCATTTGACTCACTTAGCCAATACGGTTGTTAGTGTAGCGGTTGCCTGTCTAGTTTACTTAGTAGTTTTTGAATTGCTGTTGAAATTTAATATCAATGAACGGCATGAAGCGGGGTATATTGGTGCAATGTTGTTTGTTATTCCAGGATTCCCATTCATTACTAGCGGGCTCGATATTGCCAAATTGGATATGCGGTCTGGACTAGAACGCCTAGCTCATGCGGTAACAATTGTAGTTGTTGCGACCCTAGTCGGGTGGCTAGTGGCATATACAGTTCATTTGCGCCCAGCAGACTTTATTCCGCTTAATTTACCTCCACTAGTGTTATTATTATTACGGTTACCAGCCAGTTTTTGTGGGGTTTTCGGTTTCTCAATTATGTTCAACTCGACACCTAAGATGGCAACCACAGCTGGTGTGATTGGGGCCATAGCCAATACTTTGCGGTTAGAATTAGTTGATTTAGGCCATATGCCCCCCAGTGCAGCTGCTTTTTGTGGCGCTTTAGTAGCGGGCTTGTTGGCATCATTGATTCATAAGAAGATGGACTTCCCCCGGATTTCGTTAACTGTTCCATCGATTGTGATCATGGTTCCAGGATTATATTTATATCGGGCAACGTATAATATCGGGTTAACTTCGATAGGAGTGGGAGCCTACTGGTTAACCCAAGCAATTTTGATTATTATTGCCTTACCGTTAGGTTTGATTGCAGCGCGAATTGTAGCTGATTCAAAGTGGCGATACAATGACTAATTAAATATAGATTAACGTAGCACCTAAGTTGGTGCTGCGTTTTTCTTTCTTAAAAAGGAGTGGTGCTTATGCAGACAAATGATACTATTACAACACAGTTGAATCACCGGACGGTACGGCAATTTACCGACCAGCCGTTAGATAAAGAAACGCTAACTACTTTGTATGAAGTAGCACGCCGGACAGCAACTAGTCAATACTTACAGAAGTTTTCGCTCATTCATGTGACAGATCTGGCAAAGAAACGTCGTTTCGCTAGCATTTGTCGGCAACCAGCGATTGCAGAAAATGGGGACCTGTTTATTTTTGTAGCTGATTTGCGGCGTAACCAACAGATCCGGCGACAAAATGGGGCTGATGATGGTCGCTTGCATACTATGGACCTCTACTTGCAGGGGATGGCTGATGCGACCCTGGCGTTACAGAATATGTATGTAGCGGCGGAGAGCCTTGGCTTAGGTGGGGTGATCTTGGGAAGTATTCGCAATGATCTTAAGGCTGTAACGGAACTTTTAGACTTGCCAGCAATGGTCATCCCAGTACTAGGTTTGCGGCTAGGTGTGCCGGCTGAAGACCATGAACAAAAACCACGTTTACCCCAAAAATTATTAGTAATGGAAAACACATATAATGATGTTTTAGATGAACAAGCATATCAAGAGTTTGATCGGACTTTGGCTACGTACTATGCTGAGCGTAACGCTAATGCGCGACAAGAAAATTTCACGAGTTTAATTGCAGGAGAAAATAGCACCTTGAATGAGAAAGTTACTAAACGGGATGATGTTTTGAAAGTGACCCACGCTCAAGGACTGTTATGGAAATAGTAGAATTGGATAAAATAAAAGTGCCTATGAAAAGGCACTTTTTTTATGCAATATTCAATTCAAATGCCACTCGACGTGGATCGAGGGGGTCGTTAATCAAGATTTGTCCGCGTTTTTGGAAACCAAAGCGCGCAGCGATTCGGTGGATTTGGACATTCTTTTCAAACGTATCAATACGTAGGTTACGGACGCCTTGACTCATTGCCAATGAAATTAAGCCTGAAAGTAAGAAGGAACTTAGATTTTGCCCACGGTACTGGGAGGAAATAGCTACCCGATGCAATGTTGCATAAGGATCACGATTATTGGCCCAGCTTCCCTCCGTGATAACTTCATACATGGGGTCATCGCCGATAATCATTGCTGAATACCCCGCAACTTGTCCGTCAACAATCAAGACGTAGCCACTATGTGCGCGAATATCTTTAGCAATATCATTATTAGCAGGGTAACCACTTTGCCATTGCGGGCTACCGATTTCTTTTAGATATTGTTTGGCAGAGTTGATAATCTCCATGATTTTATCTAAATCGTCTAGTGTTGCTCGGCGAGTATAAATGTTTGCCATCTCACTTTCACTTCCTTTTCCATTTTGAACACAACAGGATCAGTTGTGCACTTTTTGATAGTATTTTTATAAGACGCCATATTATACCAGATCAGATAGTAAAAATGGAATTACAAATTTCTAACCCAAATAATAATTTTGACTTGAATTAAAATAAAACACTTTCAATTAAGAAATGACGAGAAAAAACGATTTACGGACGAAAAAATATAGTTAAATAACCTTAATAGATCACATTAATCCACTACTAAGCATGCTGAATTAAATTAGTTGTACTAAATAATAAAGAGGCGAATAAATTAATAAAGATATTAGTCAAAAAATATATAACTATTGAGTTAAATTTGAAACAGTAGTACGGGGACCAAGTGACGAAAAGTGTGCATAATTTTTTAAAAGGTAGCGCTTTATTTTCATTTGGTATAAAATTAAATAGATTAAATATGTTAGGAATGATATTCATGGCAATTGCAGAAAAACAAGAAGAAAGAACGCTCCTCTTGATCAAACCTGATGGCGTTCGTGACCACCGGGTAGGGAACATCATTAGTCGAATTGAAAATCGGCGGTTTACTATTGACGCAATTAAGACAATGACGGCTGACGATGAAATTTTGAAGAAGCATTACAGTCATTTGGTGGATAAGCCATTCTTCCCGGGAATTTTGAAATACATGGAAAGTGGTGCAATTGTTGCCTTGGTGGTATCTGGGACTAACGTTATCAACGTAGTACACAAGATGGCAGGGGCAACCAACCCATCAGAAGCTGCTCCGGGAACAATCCGTGGCGATTTTGCCCGGGAATGGACCAACAAGGAATCAATCCACAACGTTGTGCACACGTCAGATAGTGTTGAATCAGCTGAACGTGAAATCGCACTATGGTTCCCTGAATTAGCTGAATGATATAAAAAGTAAGAGGAAAATTACCTTTGTAGTAAGGCGTTGGCCTTCGTTTGTACTTAGATACTAGGCTTGCGAATATTTTCCCCGTTATCTGTGAAAATTAGTAAATGAAGATCGCGGCTGGTGAGAAAACACTGTTTTCTCCCAGCCCCTTTCTTTATTTTGAAGTTATATTGGTCAAAAAGTGCAAGAAAGCCCGGGCAGCTGGCGCAAGGGAACGCTGTTTCTTCCATACCAATAAGTGGGCACTGGTAGTACGGGGACTTAGTGGCACAAATGTTAACCGGGCGTCGTGAATTTGCTCAGCTACCCCGCGGATGCCTAAGTGGTAGTAGTTTCCGGTCAAAAGCAAAGTTGATAGGGATCCAGGAAGGTTGGTTGTAATTTTTACGTTTAAACGGTTACTGGAAAGGGACAATGCCTCTGCAACGTTGTCACGAACAATTGACCGGCGCCCCATGATGAGTGGAAGCGAAGCTAGCTGTGCTGATGTGATACTATCCTGTTGAGCTAGGGGGTCGTCTTGGCGCATAAGTACGCCCCATTCTTCAGTAACGGGAAGTCTGAAAAAGTGATATTTAGCGGTTTCGACAGGCTCGATTAAAGCAGCAAAGTCATCTTGTCCCTGGTCAAGACGGGGGCGCAGGCTATCTCCATCACCGGCGAAAAGCGCGAATTTAACTCCTGGATGCTGGGCTTGAAATTGGTCAATTTGGCTCATCAACCGGGGAGTAACAGCTGATTCTACCAAGCCTAAGTTGATGGTTCCCACTAATTGATCGCTACTAGTCTGGATTTCCTTTTGTGCATGGTCAAGCAGGTCAAGAATGACCTGCGCGCGTTCGCGAAACAATAATCCGGCCGCATTCAGTTGCAGGTGGTGATTGTTACGGTCAAATAATGGTCGCCCCACTAACCGTTCTAATTCTTGAATTTGGCGAGATAGAGTAGGTTGAGTCAGGTGAAGTCGCTGTGCCGCCTGAGTGATGTTGTTGGTTTCAGCTACAACCAAGAAATAACGTAAAATGCGAGTATCCATGCGTATTCCTCCCTAAAAAGCTAACTGCATTATACAGCAGAATCAAAATAATAATTCATTTTTTGCATGATCAACTACTAGTAATAGGTATTTTTCATGAGTTAACATGGGAATTATACTGAGCATAAGACAACTAAGGGAGGTCATTTTAATGCAAGAACAAGCAGCACAGATGAGAAATAACCTTTTTGATTTGGGTGAACCTAACGTAGCTTATGCAAAGTATTTTAGCGGACAGAGTTATTTGCAAAGCATCGTTGCACCTGATGACATGGTTGACGTCAATATCAGTAGTGTCAGTTTTGAGCCGGCATGCCGTAATAACTGGCACATCCATCACAATGGGTATCAAATACTCATTGTGACTGCTGGGCAGGGATGGTATCAGGAAGCAGGAAAGCCGGTGCGGCTGTTACAGTCCGGAGATGTTGTGGTGATTAAGGCAGGGGTGAAGCATTGGCATGGAGCTACGCAGAATAGTTGGTTCACCCATTTAGCAGTGACAAAAGGGAACAGTGAATGGCTGGAACCTGTTAGTGATTCTGATTATGCTAAGTTGCACCAGGATTAACGCAAGGAGGTTATAGTTATGACAGTAAAACAGACCGCAGGCCGCGAACAATTAGGTGATTTTGCACCTCAATTTGCTCATTTTAATGATGACGTCCTTTTTGGCGAAGTATGGGCTGATGAAGAAAGTTTAAGTGCACGTGATCGTTCGTTACTAACAGTAACCGCATTAATTACTAAGGGGGCTTTTGCACAATTACCGTATCATTTGCAGACAGCCAAGAAAAATGGCATTTCTAAGCAAGAGATTAGTGCTGTGATTACGCAACTCGCTTTTTATGTTGGCTGGCCCAATGCCTGGAGTGCCTTTAACTTAGCCAAGCAGGTGTGGTCAGAAAAATAAACTTAACTAAACAAAGCTTTAGAGGAGGTTGGGAAGAACCGCTGTTTTTTCCAGCTTCTTTTTTATGTCCTATTCGCTTTTGCATTTGCAATTGAAAAAGGCGACAGCGCTGAGCAAAATTGTTAAAATTAGGTTAAATATAGTATAATCGTTTTATTATTTTGTCGATTTAAAAGGAGGATGGTCATGAAAATTCTGTTTCCATATTTTCGGCGCTACTGGCTAACTGTGCTTGCTGCTGGTTTGTCAGTTGCAGCCACCACCCTTACTGCTCTGTGGATTCCATGGTTACTTCAGTCAGTTTTGAACGCTTTGACGGCTAACCATCAGCACCAGTTAATTCAGTATGGCGTGCAACTAACGACTGTGGGGATACTAGGGGTTATCTTTGGAATTTTAGCTGTTTTCTTCGCAGCAAAAGTGACACAAGGAGTGACCAACGACCTCCGGGCTGACCTATATGCGCAGATCCAGTCTTTTTCATATGCTAATATTAACCAATTTTCAGCTGGGAGTTTAGTTGTGCGCTTAGTTAATGATATGAATCAAGTGATGAACCTGGTAATGAATGGGATCACGCAAATTGTACGGGTGCCGTTCCTTTTTGCTGGTTCGTTAGTGCTGGGGGTACTAACTATTCCGCGTTTATGGTGGATTTTTCCCCTTGCAATGGCGCTGATGATATTGTTAGCCTGGTTAGTTTTTTCACAGATGGGCAAATTATTTACCAGTTACCAGGAGAAAATTGACGTAATCAACAATAAAGCTAAAGAAGCTTTGCAAGGGATCAGGGTGATCAAATCGTTTAATCAGGAAGAAGCTGAAAGCCACCGATTCGAAGAGCGTTCCGCGGACCTCAACCAGCTCAATCTGCGGATTGGAAATCTCTTTGTTACATCATATCCAGTATTTATGGTAGTGGCTTATGCGGCGGTCGCATTAGCATTGCTATTGGTGGGGAAGGATATTTTGGCGCATCCGCAGGAAGTGACAGCGATTAGTACGTTCATTACATATTTAATGCAAATGATTTTTGCTATTATGATCGCGGGAATGCTGTTAACCATGATGTCCCGAGGGCTGGTTGCTTTAGAACGAATTAGTGAAGTGTTGGCGACCAAGCCAGCATTAACTTTCTCCCCTGATGCACCAGCAGAAGCTTTAGATGGAAGCGTTGAGTTCGAGCATGTTTCGTTTGCATATCCGGATCAGGCAGACCGACTAGTTCTTAAGGATGTCACTTTTAAAATCCACCCTGGAGAGATGATTGGGCTAGTTGGTGCAACAGGGGCCGGAAAAACGACCCTGGCACAACTGATCCCACGATTATTTGATCCGACGGAAGGGACGGTTAAAGTCGGAGGGCGTGACTTACGGGAAGTCAATGAGCAGTCATTGCGCCGAACAGTTAGTTTTGTTTTACAACGGGCAACCCTGTTTAGTGGGACGATCAAAGATAATCTGCGGCAAGGCAAAGCGGATGCTACACTGCGGGAAATGCAGTTGGCTGCGCGGTTAGCCCGGGCTGATGAATTTATTACTCAGTTTAATGATGAGTATAATCATCAGATTGAGGAGCGATCGGCTAACCTTTCTGGGGGGCAAAAACAGCGGTTATCCTTGGCCCGGGGCTTAATTGCACAACCGAAGATCCTGATCCTTGACGATACGACCTCGGCATTAGATGCTGAATCGGAAAAAATTGTTCAAGAGGCATTGGAGCATGAATTAGGTGCGACAACAACGATCATTATTGCGGAAAAAATCATGTCAGTTGTTAATGCGGATCGAATTTTTGTGTTAGATAATGGTCGAATTCAGGCTCAAGGAACCCATACTGAATTACTACAAACATCTCCACTTTATAAGGAGATTTATGATACTCAAGTCGCGCATGCCCAAAATTTCCATTAGAAGGGAGGAAGAATATGCGTAAAGCAAGTGCAATCCAGTATTTTAAGCATTACCTAGCCCCATATTGGCGGGGAATGCTGGTAATGATCGTATTGAGCTTACTCTCCGTTGTCTTTGAAGTGGTGGCTCCGCTTTTTATGGGACGGGCAGTAACGGCATTAGCCCAGTATGTTGCAGCTTATCGGGCAGGGAAGCGGATAACTATTGGAGCGTTTCAAGTAAATTTGAAACTAATGATTCTGATGTATAGTATGTTCTTGTTGTTTCTGTTAGCATCGTGGCTAATTGCAGTCCGGATTAACTCTTTTGCTAACCATGATATGCGGGTTAATTTATTTAAAAAATTCCAGCGGTTAACGATTAAGTATTTCGATACACACCAGGACGGCAAGCTGTTATCGCTGTTTACGTCAGATTTGGATAACATTTTCAATGCCCTCAACAATGCTATTTTTGAACTAATTGCCCAGGTGGCGATTTTCGCTGGAACAATTTGGTTGATGCTGCGGGTTAATGTGCAGCTGGCCCTGGTAACAATGGCTTTGACACCAGTGGCTTTACTGGTTACCGTAATTTTGATGCGGAAGTCTAAAAAGTATATTGACTTGCAACAAGAAAAGATCAGTGCCCTCAATGGTTATGTTAACGAGCAGATTAACGGCCAAAAAGTTATTATTACTAACGGTTTGCAGCAACAATCTATTGCTGGATTTAATCGCTATAACGATGAGGTACGGACGGCAATGTTTAAGGGGCAACTTTACTCTGGAATGCTCAATCCTTTGCTACAAGGTTTGTCATACCTTAACTTGGCCATCGTAATTGCGGTAGGTTCAGTTATTGTGATGAACAGTGGGATATCGCGGTCTGTTGGCTTGGGGTTGATTGTGACGTTTGTTCAGTTTTCGCAGCAATATTTTTCGCCCCTGACCCAATTAGCATCAATCTATTCCCAGATTCAGCTCGCGCTGACAGGGGCTAAGCGGATTGATCAGGTGGAAATTCAACCAGAAGAAGATCAAGTGCCGACAGGTCAGAATCTGGCACCGCTCACAAAAAAGGTAGCAGTCGTGGATGCCCACTTTGGTTACCAACCCGATAAAGAAATTCTCCACGGAATTGACCTGAACATTCCCCAGGGAACAATGTTAGCATTGGTAGGACCAACTGGTTCGGGAAAAACAACGGTAATGAATCTTTTCAATCGCTTTTATGATGTTGATCAGGGCTGTGTTACCATTGACGAACAAGATGTACGGACATTGACACTTAAATCATTGCGGTCGCGTATCGGAATAGTGCTCCAGGACTCAGTTTTATTTACTGGGACAGTAGCGTTTAACATTAAGTTTGGCAAACCTGCAGCAACGGATGAAGAAATGATTGCAGCCGCTAAACAAGCTAATATTCATGATTATATTATGACGTTACCCCAAGGCTATGCCACTGAGATTGACGGGGAACAAGGAATCTTTTCGACTGGGCAAAAACAGCTACTTTCGATTGCACGGACTTTATTAACGGATCCTGATTTCTTGATTCTGGACGAGGCAACAGCCAATGTGGATACTGTTACCGAAGCGAAAATTCAAGCAGCGATGGACAATATCATTGCTGGACGAACGAGTTTTGTAATTGCTCACCGGCTCAAGACGATTATCAATGCTGATCAGATCGCTGTTCTCAAAGATGGGAATGTAGTTGAGCAAGGAAACCATGCAGAATTATTAGCGCAGAAGGGATTTTATTATAAGTTGTATACCAACCAAATGGTATTAGATTAGAAGAAAACACTAGGTTATCAACACAGTTGAGCGCCTGGTGTTTTTTGTGTGATGTGGATAAGTTAAGGGGTTAAATATAAATAACAGATTTATTGATTTTTATGGGGATAAAAGCCAACTTATCCCCAGTTAAGCATGGTAAAATCAAACCAGAGTAAGTTTAGTTTGTGGAAAAGATGTGAAATTATGACAGAAACGTACGATTTTACCCAAGTGGTTGACTTGCGTGGGGATAACACACGCAAATGGGGGGATGATGCAACCGTTTTGCCCATGGACCTGGCAGATATGGACTTTTTGGCCGCCCCGGCAATTCAAAAAGAACTTCTGGCTAAGGTGCAAACAGGCTTTTATAGCTATCAAACAGTACCAGACCAGTATTTTGCAGCGGTCACTAACTGGTTCAAACAACGTCATGGGGTAACCATACCAGCGGATTGGCAAATTTTTGCTAGTGGGATACGCCCAACTGTTAATGCAATTATCCGTGAGTTAACCCAACCAGGAGATAAGATTATTGTGCAAAAACCGGGTTATAGTATGGTGGCACTGGCTGCAACGGGCCGAAAACTGGTACAAACTGACCTGGTATATGACGCAGAACAGTTGACCTATCAGTTAGATGATGAGCGCCTAGCCCAGCAGTTAGCAGATCCCAAGGTTAAATTGATGATCTTATGTAATCCCCATAACCCAACGGGAAAAGTGTGGACAAAGGATGAAATAACAACCATTGTTCAGTTATGCACAGAAAATGATGTGGTCTTACTGAGCGATGAGGCCCATGGAGACCTAACTTTTAATGATGGTGGATATTTTTCTGCCTTGGCGGTACCGAAAGCGTTGCGCTCCAGCGTGGTTGCTGTTGTGTCACCAAGTAAAGCATTTAATTTGGCTGCTCTCCAAGCTGCAACGGTGATTGTTCCCGATAACCAGCTACGTGTGGATGTAGCCTTAGCGTTAAAAAACTATGCTTTGAGTGAACCGAACTTGCTAGCGGTTGCCGGAACAATCGCTGCTTATCAAGCCGGAGCAGCTTGGTTAGATCAACTCTTGGTCTATCTTCGGGCCAATCGCCAAGAAGTAGCACATTTTCTTGACCACAATATCCCAACCATTAAATGGGTGCCAACAGCTGGAACAACTATGATGTGGCTCGATATTAGTGCCCTTAATACTGATGCCGAAGCGTTCCGTTCTTTCTTGATTAAGGAAGTGGGGCTGAAAGTTACTGCGGGTAACACTTTTGGTGCGGATCAATTTATTCGTTTGGCTATCGGTTGTCCGCAGGCCACTTTAGACGAGGGGCTGCGGCGTTTGCAACGGGGCGTGGTGCGTTTTCTCCAGCAACGGCGGACAAACAAATGGGCCTCCCTCCTTTCCTAGAGAAGCGTATAATAGAATTAACTCAATAGATAGAAGAGGCGAATTTTTATGAAACCAACTGAATGTACGACAATTTTAGTCGGTAAAAAAGCATCAATTGATGGCTCGACGATGATTGCCCGGAGCGAAGATGGAGGACGGGAAATCATTCCTGAGAGCTTTAAGGTAGTTCATCCTGCAGATCAACCCCGCCACTACAAGAGTGTAATCACAGGGTGTGAGGTAGACCTCCCAGAAGAACCAATGCGGTATACTAGTGCACCAGATGCCAGTGGCAAGCAAGGAATCTGGGCAGCTGCGGGGATCAATGAAGTAAACGTTGCGATGACTGCAACTGAAACAATCACAACTAACGCCCGGATTCAAGGCGTTGATCCTCTATTAGTCAACGCAGGGCTGGGGGAAGAAGACTTTGTCACTTTGACCTTGCCTTATATCCACACCGCACGTGAAGGGGTAACACGGGTGGGCC
Organism: Ligilactobacillus saerimneri; assembly: GCF_036689625.1. Taxonomy (NCBI): domain Bacteria; kingdom Bacillati; phylum Bacillota; class Bacilli; order Lactobacillales; family Lactobacillaceae; genus Ligilactobacillus; species Ligilactobacillus saerimneri. The sequence goes on along the minus strand of NZ_CP144759.1, from coordinate 1,295,285 downwards.
ACCTGCTGGAAAAATATGGGACTTATGAGATGAATGGGATGGCCTTTGCTGACCATGATGAGATCTGGTATTTGGAAACAATTGGGGGCCATCACTGGGCAGCGCGGCGGATTCCTGATGATGCGTATGTAGTCGCCCCTAACCGCTTAAACATTGATGAATTTGATTTTGATAGTCCTGATTTTATGGCTTCGGCAGACCTGCAAGAGTTGATCAATACTTACCATCTCAATCCTGATTTTGAAGGGTATAATTTCCGCCACATTTTCGGAAGTGCAACGATCAAAGACACACACTATAACAACCCGCGGGCATGGTATGTCCATCACTACTTTGATCCAGAGTCAACAACCACTCCGTTGGATCAAGATCAGCCTTTTATTACCTATGCTAACCGTAAAATTAGCGTGGATGACATTATGTTCTTGATGGCATCACATTATCAAAATACCCCGTATGATGCTTATGGGGATCAAGGAACCCCTGCGGAAAAGAAACGTTTCCGTCCAATCGGCATTAATCGGAATTTTGAAACTCATGTCTTGCAAATTAGAAATGATGTTCCTGCAGGCTTGGCAGGTGTTCAATGGTTAGGCTTTGGCCCCAACACCTTCAACGCAATGGTGCCATTTTACACGAATATTACCGATACGCCTGCGTCCTTCCGGGACACAGGGGCTAAGTTTAACTTACACAGTATCTTCTGGCTGAACAAGCTGATGTCCCAATTAGGCGATACGAATTTCAAGCTTTATGGAGAATTAGAAGATGCCTTTGAACAAAAGACCGTAGCCGGCTGTTACCAAATTCAGCACGCAACGGATCAAGAAGCCCAAGCTTTACAAGGAGCCGCCTTACAGGCTGCTCTGACAACTGCTAACCAGAAGATGGCTGATTTGACTTTTGCCAACACGGTTGAACTTTTGGGAACAATGGTGGATGAAGGTCATTCCCACATGCAGCTCAAGTATGACTTGCTGGATTAAGAGGCGTTGTAGTTTATAAAAAATTAATAATTTAACCAAATGCGAGCGTTTGCTAACCGCTAGACCTGGTTAGGGACGCTCGCCTTTATTTTTAGCAAATAAGATTGAATAGCTACCGTATTTTGGCTATTATGAACAGGTAACATGTTTAATTTAAGAAAGAGGATCGGGTTAATGAAGTTACCAAGTAATGATATTTTTATGGAAAAGCGTCCCCAAGCGTGGGTTGAAAGCAGCCCATGGTACAATGTTGCGGCGGGGCTGAGCTTATTTTTGTTTATTTTGATCACCATCTGTGTCAAGGCTAATGTGCACTTCTTCACCACTATTGAAGATAAAGTGACTGCAACTATGCAGGCTAACTTTGGCCATCCCCAACTCAACTATCAAGGTGGGTTTTTGAATGATATTATGACGTTTGTTGCTTCTTATGGGGATATTGTCCCAATGGGGATCATTGTCCTCATTATAGCTGCGGTACTATTCTTCAAGTACAGAAAGAGTTTGGCCATCTGGATGGTAGGTACCTTTGGGGTAATGGGAGTTGTTGGCTTAGTGCTCAAGAAATTAATCCACCGGATGCGACCAGCAGGCCACTTGTTAGCCGATGATGGTTTTTCATTTCCGAGTGGGCATTCCTTAGCAGCTACTATGGTAATTTGGATGGTTATCATGATTTTAGTTCCCCGGATCAAGTCTAAAGGGGTACGAATTATCGTAACGCTTTTGTTAGTGATTTTGTGGTTACTAATTCTATTTTCCCGCTTATACTTCTCAGCTCATCATTTGGGAGATATTTTAGGTGGCGTTACCTTATCTTTGGCACTATTGTGGGGAAGCATGGCAGGTTATGCACGCTTTTTTGATTAAGTTTTTGGATTAATTAAAAAGACCTAGACATGAAGGATTCATAGTATTATGCAATCCAGATGGCTAGGTCTTTTATTATTTACTGTAATAGTCCAAGTATATGTGATGAGGATCATCGAGGCGCAGTCTAGTGATCCCAGCATTAGCTGGTTCCATGAGGATATCATGGTTAGTGACCCCCATAAGAAAACTGACCCATAACTTGATAGTCATCCCGTGGCTAACTACCAGAATGTTACTGTCCTGTGCCTGATAGCGCGTGAAAAGTTCATCCATAAAAGAACGGAGTTGTTCTTGAATACCTGCGTAAGTATCTCCCTGATGAATGTTGCTTGCTTCCGCTATAAAACGATTCATATCATTGAAATACTCAGAATACTTTTGTGATAAGCTATTTAGTTTGTATCCATCCCAGATACCGTAGTCAAATTCACGAAGACGCGGGTCAAAAGTTATTGGTTGCTGTCCAGCGGTGATAATGCTAGCTGTCTCACCAGCCCGCAGGAGGGGGGAGGAATAAGTATGGTCAAAAGTTAATGGAAGCAACTTTTCTCCAGTGATTTGCGCCTGTTGTCGTCCTAGCGGTGTCAGTGGGGTGTCAATTTGACTTCCTTGTAAGATTGCTTGAGCATTAGCTTCGCTTTGTCCATGGCGGACAAGATAGAGATTGATCATAGAAACACATCTCCTAAATTATTAGTTTGGTTTAAAAGCCATAGTTGCTTGAACGGCTCGTTGCCATCCTTGATAGAGGTGGTTACGGGTTGTTTTTTCCATTTGGGGAGTAAATGTTTGCCCGGTTGTAGTAAGTTGTTTTAGTTCGTTCATATCTTGCCAGAAACCAGTGGCCAACCCGGCCAAAAAGGCCGCACCTAAGGCGGTAGTTTCGATATTATGAGCGCGTTTAATCGGAATCCCCATAATGTCAGCCTGGAATTGCATTAGGTAGTTATTGCGGGTAGCCCCGCCATCAACGCTGATTGTAGGAATTGCGATCCCAGTGTCTTTTTGCATTGTGTCGACAACATCTCGTGTTTGATAGGCCAGAGATTGGAGGGTGGCTTTGACAAAGTCATACTTGGTAGTTCCCCGTGTGATACCAAAGATAGCTCCCCGGGCGTCGGCATCCCAATAAGGGGCACCTAAACCAGTGAAAGCAGGAACAACGTAGATTTCATTAGCGGAAGTTGATTTTTTAACTGCTTGCTCTGACGCGTGAGCACTAGGGATCATTTTCATTGAGTCACGGAGCCACTGAATAGCTGAGCCAGCAACGAAAATGGATCCTTCCAATGCGTAGGTGGTCTGACCATCTAAACTGTAAGCAATCGTGGTCAGAAGATTGTTTTTGGAATATACCGGTTGGGCCCCAGTGTTCATTACGAGGAAGCCCCCAGTTCCATAAGTGTTTTTGATCATTCCTGGTGCCGTGGCTTGTTGACCAAAAAGTGCACTCTGCTGGTCACCAATCATGCCCGCGATAGGGATAGATTTGCCAAAGAAGTGGACCGGTGCAGTCATACCGTATATGCCAGAGTTGCTGACTACTTCAGGCATCATGAGCCGAGGAATGTTGAGTAAGTCTAGAATGTCTTGATCCCAAGTGAGGGTTTGAAGGTTAAACAGCATTGTCCGGGAAGCATTGGTATAGTCGGTAATGTGAAGTTTGCCACCAGACAATTTCCAAGCGAGCCAAGTGTTGATAGTACCAAATAATAGCTCGCCTTTAGCTGCCCGTTCTTGTGCTCCTGGAACGTGGTCGAGGATCCAGCGAACTTTAGTTGCTGAAAAATAAGGATCAATGATCAACCCGGTTTTCTGATGGATCATATCAGCGTAACCTTCTTCCAAGAGCTGATCAGTAATATCCTTGGATTGCCGTGACTGCCAGACAATTGCGTGATAAATAGGTAAACCGGTATTTTTGTCCCAAACAACCGTTGTTTCCCGTTGGTTGGTAATACCAATTCCAGCAACTTGTTCGGGTTTGATGCCAGCTTTTGTAACCGCAATGGTCATGGTTGCTAAAACATTAATCCAAATTTCATTAGCGTCATGTTCGACCCAGCCAGGTTGCGGAAAATACTGGGTGAACTCGCGTTGCGAATCGGCGATTACCTGCCCGTCATGGTCAATAATTACCGCACGGGTAGAAGTGGTTCCTTCGTCGATTGCGAGGATGTATTGTTTTTGTGTCATAGTCAAAAAATCCCTTCGTAACAAACTCACGCCAAAAGCGCTTTCTTAAACGTAAATATATTTTAGCCTAAAAAAACAGGTGCGACAACATGCGCACCTGTTCGTAAGGACTAATTATTTTTTGGATATGTGTGAATCAATATTGTTTAGCTGATTTCAACCATCATTGACTTAGCATCGCAGTTAGCAATAGGCATAAAGGCCAAACCAACGGCATTGGAATCAATGGAAATGGAATAATCACTAGTAAGATGTGGGACTAGCTTCGTGAGTTCGTTAATTTGTTCAGATTCGAACCGGTTGAAGGAGAAGTTACGCTTAACTTTCATGCCTTCTTCTAAATTGCGATCAAAAATTACGTTTAAATAGTGTCCTGATTGACTATCAGATAGACGCCATGTTTTATCCTTGTCTTCCCGGGCATCGATTTTTTCAATAATTGTATTACTCATAATGCATAATCCTCTCAGTCATATAAAATCTATATCCTTGACGATTAATATCATACAGCTTAAATATGCAATTTGCAACTACGTTAACGGTAACATTTAAGCATTTAAGCAAAAATGCTTAAAAAGAAATCTTTAAATGGGGAAATTTGGGGGATATAACGGATAAAAAAAGTTTTAAAATATGTTTTTGCTTATTTTGCCTTAAAAAGATGATAAGTATGTTACGAGAGATGATTCATGCTAAAATGAAAACGGATACTAATTGTATGTTGAGACTATATTTTTTGTAATCTGGAGGGCAAAATTGTCATGGATATAACACGGAAACATTTTGGGATGTACAACAACCATATGGTAACAAAGATCACGTTGGAAAATGACAACGGGGTGGAAATTTCGTGTATAACTTTAGGTGCTACGTGGACTGATTTTAAAGTTCCGCGTTTAGACGGAACTAAGGCAAACTTATTGTTGAATTTTGATACGCCGGCGCAATATGAACAAATGTTGGTGGGGCAAACAGTTGGACGTGTTGGAGGACGAATCGCGCATGCACGCTTCCACCTCAATAATCAGGAGTATCATTTAGAAGCAAATGACGGGGTTAACTTACTTCATGGTGGGGCACATGGTTTTCAACATTTGAACTGGAACTATACTACTTCACGGACAGCCAACAGTATCAGTGCGATCTTTCAACGGCAGATTACTCAAGAGTTAGATGGGTTCCCAGGGGATATCTTGGTGACGATTATTTATACGCTCAACAATAACGATCAAGTAACGATTGCTTACTCGGCCCAAGGAGATAGTGAAGTAGATACACTCTTTAATCCAACTAGTCGGGCGTTTTTTAATCTTAGTGACCATGATAACCTTGCTAGTTCAGAATTAATGATCAATACGCCTGAACGTTTACGCCTTAATGAGGAATTGATTCCAACAGGGGATACGATTCAGGTGGCAGGAACACCATATGATTTCCAAGAGTTAAGTAATATTGGTCAAGCCTTACTTGCTACTGATGGAACTGGAATTGATATGGCTTATGTGGTTAATGGACCAGGAAAAGCAACACAGCCGATTGCTGTATTGCGAGATGCGGACACGGGGCGCCAGGTGACGATCGACTCTGATCGAAACGGTTTGATGGTTTATACGATGAACCATATTGCTAGTGACCAAATTAGATATAGTCGTGATGAAGGAAAACGGGCTCATGTTTTTGAAGGAATTGCTCTGGAAGCCCAAACCCTACCTGATGCCATTAATCAGACAAACTTTGGCGATATTGTATTACCACGTGGAGGTAAGAAGACCTACCGAACAACGTACACTTATCAATTAAAAGACTAAGAAAAAGAGAGAGGGAAAGAGAATTATGCTTCAAAATTATTTATTTGACTTTGACGGAACTCTGGCTGATTCGGGGACAACAACTGTTGATGCAATTCAGGCTGTGTTTGCAGACTATAAGTTTACCCAACCCAGTGCGGACGAGATACGATATTATATGGGGATCCCAATTGAGACTTCTTTTCCCATCTGGACTGACCACCAAGCTGATGACAAGACGTTAGCTGCGATGTATGCAGATTTTCGACAAATCTACGGTGAATTAGAGCGGGTTAATATTAAGTTGTTTGCAGGGATTAAAGATGTGCTTGCTACTCTAAAAGCAGACAACAAGGAATTGTTTGTAGTAACTAGCAAGGCTTCAGGGGCCATTAAGCGGAGCTTGAAGCAACTTGCAATTGAGCAATATTTCACTGGAACAATTGGCTCAGACCAAGTAGATCATTATAAGCCAGCTCCGGATGGAGTGTTGAATATTGCACGGCAATACCAACTGAATTTAGACCAATGTATAATGATTGGTGATGCCAAATATGATTTGCAGATGGGAAATGCAGCTGGAGTAGCTACTTGTGGATGCAAGTGGGGTGCTTATGATGTTGCATCCTTGGAAAAGGAAAAGCCTACGTATTTAATTGACCATCCACAAGAATTATTAACATTGAGATAATACAAAAAGAAGGTTCCGTTTTTGGAACCTTCTTTATTTGTATTATCTGCCAGAAGTGCGTTACTCACTAGAACTGCGACTTTCTTTTGAAAAACCATTATTAGTTGTGGGACGATCAGCCAAAGCCAGCACAATCGTGGCAGTCAGAATCATGACTGCACCTAGGATTTCTGCCCAGTTGAGAACCAACCCCATGAAGAGAAAACCACCAACGACGGCTGTTAATGCTTCAAACGTAATCAAAACTGTGGCTTCAGTAGGGGAAATATATTTAAGGCTACTAATGAAGATATAATATGCTAGCCCTGTTCCAGCAATAGAAGTGAAGCTGATTCCTAGCAACGAGTCCCAGGTGATATGGGGAGCATCAACCCAAACGGGGTGGATCCCCTCAAAGATAATTCCTCCGAGAAGCATAGCCCACGCCATGATTGGCAAAGAACCATAGGAAGCGACTAGTTTTACTGGAAGAGCGTTGTTGAGAGCAGCGCAGACGGCAAAAGTTAGTCCCCAAAAAATAGTTGGTCCGTCAAGAGAAATATGGTTGAGCGATCCTCGTGTCACTAAGAGCCACGTTCCCAAGGTGGCGATCACAATCGCAAGCCATCGTAGCCCATTGGGAAATTCATGGTAGACTACTGCAGCATAGATCACAACGAGGATAACACTCAAACTTTGGAGAATAGTTGCCATAGCAGCTGAAGAAACCTTGACGGCCATGGCAAAAGCTAATTGATCACCAGCTAGGCCAAAAATGGTGTAAATCAAGAGTGTGGTGATTCCCTTTTGAGAATGCCAAACAGAAAAAATCTTTTTTCCGTTTACAGCGAAAGCAACTGCCAATAGGAGAATTCCTGAAATGATCATTTTGACCCCAATGAGCCAGGAAAGTTCAACGGGAGTTCGCTGGAATAGAAATTGGGAGGTAATTCCATCAATTCCCCAGAGAATAGCACCGGTTAAGGCTAAAAAGATGCCAAATAAGTGTTTGTGTGCTTGCTTTTTCATAATGAACGTGGTCCTTTTTAAATAAAGTTATATTATTTTAATTGTACCGCATTTTATTATGTTTTGCTGGCAAAGAAAGAGAAGAAAATCCCCGCTAGATAGCTAGTAATCAGTGTCTTCAAACTGGAAATGTTGTAAACTAAGTGTAAATGAAGAGGAGGAAGAACTATGGAGATTTGGCATCGGTTTGTCAATAATATCAAGTTACGCCGATTAGTAGTTTTGCTGGGATTAATTGGCGTTTTATACTTGGCGCGTGGGATGATGACGATCATATTACTGACGTTCATTTTTTCCTTTTTAATTGTGCGGCTGATTAGAAAAATTCATCATTACGTGCATGTCCCCCCAGCATTGATTGTAGTAATCGTTTATCTGCTTTTGATCGGGTTGATTTATTTGGCCATTACGACCTATATTCCAACACTGGTCAAGGAATCAGAGACGCTAGTCAAATCATTGCTTGATTTTTACAATCATCCGCCCAAGGGGGCTAGTGATGTTTTGAATTACGTTTCGAATTTTGTTAGTACCTCGACAATTACGGAACAGATCAAACACGGACTTTCTTTGGTAGTGACATCTTTAACTAGTTTGGGAAGTATGGCCTTTGCTTTAGCGATGTCATTATTATTGAGTTTCTTTTTCAGTATTGAAGTTGATCAGATGCAAAGTATTAATCAAAGTTTCTTTAATAGTGAACATGCGTGGCTGTTTAAGGATATTGCTTTCTTTGCGCGCAAGTTTACCAATACGTTCGGAATTGTCTTAGAAGCACAATTTATCATTGCAATTGTTAATACGATTATTACTACTTTAGGTTTAATGATCATTAATATTCCCCAGTTATTCTCCTTAGCCTTGTTGATTTTTGTGATGAGTATGGTGCCGGTAGCAGGGGTTATCATTTCGGCCATTCCAATGTGTTTGATTGCATATTCTGATGGAGGGTTGAGTGATGTGATCTATATCATCATTATGCTGACGGTTGTTCATGCGTTGGAAGCATACATTCTCAATCCTAAGTTAATGTCGAGTAAGACAGACCTGCCGGTATTTTATACTTTTGTAGTGTTGCTAGTTGCCGAGCGTCTTTTTGGAATGTGGGGATTAATTGTCGGAATTCCAATTTTTACCTTCTTCCTCGATATTCTTGGGGTAAAAATTAATCATGGGAAAAGTCATAATGTTAAACAAAAACTACAAGAGAGGTTGAGTAAGAAAGATGAATAAAGAAGAATTTATTGCCCAATATGCAGTCGAGCGTAAGCATACTAACTCAGCAAAGTGGGATGGGTTAGAAGCTACTTTTGGTAGGGATGACCTTTTGCCGTTATGGGTAGCCGATACGGAGTTTAAGATTCCTCAAGCAGCACAAGATGCTTTAATTCAACGGGTGCATCACGGTGCCTTTGGGTACTCGCTGACACCAGATGAATATTATGATGCCTATTTTGCATGGCAGAAGGGTCGTTACCAAACTGAGCTACAAAAAGACTGGATGCGATTTGGCTTAGGGGTAGTGAATGCCCTGAGCACAATTGTACGGGCCCTAACTTTACCTGGGGAAAGTATCATGGTTCTTCAGCCTGTATATTATCCCTTTATGCGTGTGATCCAAGAAAATGATCGTCACTTGGTGGTTTCTAATTTACGTGCTGAAAACGATACTTATGTTATGGATATGGAAGATATTGCTAACAAAATGGACCAGCACCATGTTAAAATGTTGATCTTTTGTAGTCCCCACAACCCAGTAGGGAAGGTGTGGAGTGAACAGGAATTGACAACTCTCTTAGAACTATGTCGGGAAAAACAGGTACTAGTAGTTTCTGATGAGATTCATCATGACTTAATCATAGGGGATAAGCCGTTTGTTTCAGCTTTGTCCATTGCCCAAGGGATTTATCGCGATAATACAGTAATGGTGGACTCGCCTTCCAAGACTTTCAATATGGCAGCATTATTAGGATCTAATATTGTTATTCCTAATCCACAGTTGCGGGAACGCTATGATAAGGAAGTGCGTGAGTTATCCTTGCCATCTGCAACAGTGATGGCGCAGACGGCAGCGACGGCAGCTTACCGGGATGGAGCGTCATGGCTAGAAGGGCTGTTAGCTGTTATCAAAGACAATTACCTTTATGTTAAGGAATGCTTGCAAGCTGTAGAGCCACAGATCAAAGTGGCAGATTTACAAGGAACTTATTTGGCATGGGTGGACCTCTCTTCGGTAGTTGCGCCAGAGCATCTAGAATACTTTATCAAGCATAAAGCTCATTTGGCAGTTGACTTTGGTGATTGGTTTGGCGAAGCAGGTGAGGGGCACATTCGTTTGAACTTGGCAACCACGCCAGCAATCGTGCATCAGGCAATGGATCAACTAGCGCAAGCAATTGTGGAAAATAAGGAAGTAAACCAATAATTTGGGGCTAATACTGTTAATTTTATGTGATTCAGTGTAAAATTAATCTGTAAGTTTTACACTAAATATTTTTTCAAAGAAAGAGGTATTTACTAAATGGCTAAATTAGTATTTATCCGTCACGGTCAAAGTGAATGGAACTTGAAGAATCTTTTCACTGGTTGGGTTGATGTTAACCTTTCCGAACAAGGTGTTGAAGAAGCTAAGGCTGCTGGGCGCAAGCTTAAAGAAGCAGGGATTGAATTTGATCAAGCTTACACTTCTGTTTTAACTCGTGCCATCAAGACTTTGCACTTTGCATTGGAAGAAAGTGGTCAACTCTGGGTTCCAGAAACTAAGACTTGGCGCTTGAATGAACGTCACTATGGTGCATTACAAGGCAAGAACAAGGCTGACGCTGCTGCTAAGTATGGTGACGAACAAGTTCACATTTGGCGTCGTTCTTACGATGTTTTACCACCATTATTGGATGCCAATGATGAAGGTTCTGCATTGAACGATCGTCGTTACGCTGACTTAGATCCACGGACTGTTCCAGCAGGTGAAAACTTGAAGGTTACCCTGGAACGGGTTATTCCATTCTGGCAAGATGAAATTGCTCCAAAGTTACGTGAAGGTAAGAACGTGATCATCGCTGCACACGGTAACTCCTTACGTGCTTTGACTAAGTACATTGAAAACATTTCTGATGAAGATATCATGAATGTTGAAATGGCTACTGGTCAGCCAGTTGTTTATGACTTGGACGAAAACTTGAACATCGTAAACAAGGAAAAGCTCTAATAAGCTAAGAATATTTAGGACAAGAGGCTGGGAATTAACTATTATTTTCTAGCTTCTAACTAAGAAAATGCGAACTATGATTTTTGATTTAATCAAAAATTGTAGTTCGCATTTTTGGTTATTTACTAAAAAGGGTCTTAATTGGTTGATCATTTTACCCAATTTCGTTAAGTTCAATGCCATTAAGGTTAATCCGACATCATTTTCCACAGCCCGTTGGCCGCGCAAATGAGTTCGGCGTACGCCAAAATCCCTCTTCATGCGACCAAAGACTGGTTCAACGTCGAACTTGCGTCGACGATAGATCATCTTACCTTCATCGCTTGAGAGGGTCTCTTTGACTTTTGCTTTGTAATAATTCCAAGTTGGATTAACCTGGATGTAGCGCTGACGCTTACCTGGCGTTTTAGCTAACTGATCTAACTCTTCTGATGATTGATGTGTGTCGGCACGATAGAGTTTAAGATCGCGCTTAAATCCATACTTATCAGTTCGTTTACTGTAGCGATAAAAACTGAAGCGAACGCCTAAATGATCAATATAGTAGTCATCTTCGGCATTGTACTGCCAATTCTGAGGTTTTGTTGGATCATTTTTGAACTTACGCTTCTGCTCTTTTTGATAGGTGGTGTATGGAATGAGTGGTTGCTTATCGAATTGGTCAAGCAGTGTTGTGTAATTATATTCACTACCGTAACCAGCATCAGCTACCACGTGTGTAAAGAAATCCAAGCCATGGAATTGCTTAAGAAATGGCACTAAAGTCCTAGTATCAGTAGGATTGGAAAATAAAGCATAATCAAGGACAAACTGATTATGCGTGGCAATCTGAAGATTATATCCGGGTTTGAGTTCTCGGTTCATCATCGGATCTTCTTTCATGCACATAAAAGTTGCGTCGTGGTCTGTTTTCGAAAAGCTATTTCGTCCTTGAAAAATATCTTCGACACGTTCATATTTTTTAGCCCGTGGAATTAAGTCTTCTCTCAGTTGACGACGAAGCTTCTTTAGAAAACGTCGCCGACGTTTTCTAACTGAACCACCTTTAATTATTTTCGGCTCCTGTTTAATGGCTTCGTCTAGATTAGTGATTTCTTTTTCCACTTCTTCAGCCATTAATTCCATACCGTCGATAGATTCAATCATTTCTGGTTTCATCTCTTTGATGACTTGCTTTTCTACTAACTCATCATAAATACTAGCCGTCTTTTCTCTCAACTTAGCGTGATACTTTTCTATTGCCCGACGCCAAGTAAACGAGTACTTATTAGCATCCGCTTCAACCTTAGTGCCATCAATAAAGACTGCATCATTTTGAATTAGCCCATGGTCCGTAAGAGCCATAGTAAAGTAAACAAAGGTACGTTTTATTAAGTTCCTGGCGTGCTCACTCCGTCGAAAGTTATTGATGGTATGGTAACTGTATGAATGATCACGGGCTAACCATCGCATTGGTAAGTTTTCTTCTAACAAGGTTTCTATTTTCCGGCCAGAATAAGTTTGACGAGAGTACGCAAACAACAGAATTTTTAACATCAGTGCAGGGTGAGAAAGTGGGCGGCCGGTGACGGCCACGTTCTCTTCTAACAAAACCTCTTGTGGAATGGAATCGACAAAAGTATCAATTAACCGAACCAGATGATTTTTTGGCACATTGTAGTCATAATTTAGTACGAATTCTGTTTGTCCCGTGATATAATTTTGATACATGAAAATCGCTCCTTTATGTTTGTTTTTAGGGGTAATTACATCATATCAGGAACGATTTCCTGTGTACATAAGAAGCCGGACGATGAACCAAGATTTGATTCATCGTCCGGCTTTCATTTTGGACTGAGAGTTTTTTCCCAGCCTCTTTTTTAATATTTCGACCTTTAATGCTTTTCTGGAATTGACGTTATCTCCATCAGAAATATGTTTAGTAATGATAATATTTTGTTTTTAATTTTATAAAAAAACACCTAAATATTTACTTTGTACAATAAAAGCATTTTGCTGACTAATGAGTGATAATACCTATATAATAGCTATACTGGGGGACATACAGAAGGAAAGTTCTACGTAACACAATATAAAAATTATTGCATAAATATTTAATGTTAATTGATGAGATTAACTGCATTTTTGCTAGACTTAATTTAGATATAATTATTTTATTTAATTAATGCATCTTTCATTTTTGTGAATAACGAGGAGGAAGACAAATGTTATCTAGCAAAAATCGTCAGGAATATAAACAAAAGTATGGTGATAAGAAGCAGCGTTATTCTATTCATCGGGTTGGTTTAGTAACTGCATCGGTATTAGTCGGGTTGGTCTTTTCAGGAATGAATGGTAAGGCTCATGCTGACACAATCGCCACAACTACAACGGTTCATGAAAATAACACTACGGATGTTGTGGCAACCAATGATCTGCAGGAAGATACTGTTAAATTACATTCAACAGTTACTGCGCCAACAGCAAAAACAGAACCAGTAGAAGAAAATACTACGGTTGAAACAGCACAAGAAAATAATAGTGATCAGTTGGCAAAACAAGACACTACTCCAGAAACTGGAGTAGAGCCAGTGCAGCCAGAAGCTGACAAACATGATCAGAAGCAACTTGCTGTGGCCAAGGATACCAATACTGTGACAACAGCACCAACTGTTTGGATCGAGACGGAAAGTATACCCAGAACTTTGCTACGGCTGACTATACTGCTAACTATTCACAGACTGATGTGCAAAAATATGGGGCAAATTTACATCCAGATGAAGTTACAACGAACTTGAATACAGTTCCGGATGCTAATAAAGCATTTGATGCCGAAGCAAAGGCGGACAAACATATTAAGGAAATCATCTGGAAGGATGCCGACAGTATCGACACTAGCCTGGAAGCAACTACCAAGGACCCAGTAGCTTATAAGGCGGTAGTAACTTTCAACGATGGGACAACGGTTGAGATTGATGTCTCAGTAAAGGTAGTGGACAACCGGACAGATGCTGAGAAGAACAATCCAGACATAACAACAAGTGTGACTGTAACTCAGGGTGAAGATGTTAATCCAGAAGATCTGATCAAGAACCGTGAGCAATTACCTGATGATGTAACTATTGATTGGACGGTTGCGCCGGATACTGATCAAGTTGGAAAAACTACGGGTATAATGACGATTAATTATCCGGATGGTTCGCAGCAAGGAATAACCATCACAATCACTGTACTTCCAAAAGAAAAACAAGTAACCCCTGATAAGGATGGAGTTACAGAAACAACGAATAAAGAAGTAGTGGACGCAAGCGTGTCAAGCGCTAAAGTGACGCCAACTGCAGTAACCAAGAAGGCGCCAGCAACTGCTAAAGAAGAGGCTCAGACCACTCCAACTAAGAGTTTGCCTCAAACAGGTGATGCGACCCCAACCAATGCCGGCCTAGTTGGTGCAGTGTTAACAGCACTTGGATTGGTAGGGCTAGGTGGTGCTCGAAGAAGAAAGAATAATTAATTAGACCATATTGCTACACTAAGTAGCACATAATGAAGATGTTTTTATAAGTTGAGTACAAAAAAGAGATCTGGTAAGTAATGCCAGATCTCTTTTTGTTATATAAGCTTAAACGTTAGCAATTAAGCTCATCAGTGTTTCTTTAATTTCACTCGGTAGATTTTCATGCGGGTGGTTAGCTGCATAATCTTGGAGCCATTGGAGACGAATCTCTAGCCGTGTTTTAAGGCGGTGGCAGTAGTCTTGATTAGTAAAGTCCACTGGATAGTCCGTTAAAGGCAAGTAACTAATATGTGGGAGATTACCAAAAGGACGCCATAGGTCTGTTTTTTGATCGGCGATAATATCCTCTAAAATACCCAAAGTGACTTTCTTAGGGATATCCTGTCCGCCAAAAGCGTCTGTATTGACAATATAGCAATTAACTTGATGATTAGTGAATAACTCCTTGAAGTCATGATAGTCCTCAGATAGAGGATAAGCCCTAAATGGGTTAGCAAATGGCTCAATCACTAGAGCATCACGACTAGCGGGGTCAACATTTTCAGCACTCGAACGCTTAGTGGCTAAAGTGATACCGAACGTGGTTGCGGTAATCGGGTCATCCAATCGGAGTACAGGAGGGAGACTATCATCTTTCATGATCCAAAAAATATCGGTGATAGGAGCACTTTCCTTGTCCACTCGGTTAGTTGACGCGTACCGGGATTTAATAGTGCGGCCATTACCGTTTCGTAAGTCTTCAGTTACTAGTGTTTTTTGGCCATTCGCATCTAGTGTAACTCCGACATTCATCACTGTTGTAAAATATTCAGCTTCTTTGCTGCCCGGTAGATAATCATTAGTCTTATCAAAGTATGCGGGTTCTAAAGCGACTGAACTGCCGTCTTCACGACTAATGACGAAAGCATCATCATGCAGAACAGTGATAGCGAATTTGCCACCGTGCTTAGCATGCGTCAAAGAAGACTTGCCGGAACCTGATAAGCCGTAAAAGGCAAGTACTTTGTCAGCTTTATTGCTGAAATGAATGGCTTTTTCGCCTCCATGATAAGCGGTATATCCATTGCGGTGAGCAGTGGCCCAGGCTAAAGTGAGTGTTGTTTTCTTTAACTCTCCAAAGTACCGTAAACCTAAGACAGCAGCTGCATTGTGATCAGCGTCTATGATTACTAATCCCTGGGGATAACGGTCATCATGCCATTCCGGATCGCAATACAGGTAGATATCACCTTCGTTATATGGAACTGAACGTTGATAACGTCGAGTGTATTCTGCTGTTACTGCTTGGAAATTCAAAAGATAAGAAAGAAGGTTGAATTCATATCCGCTAGGTAGTAGCAGATGGCTTTTTAGCATGAAGTCTTCATCTAAGCCAACCATCACGCTGGTTTTGAAAAAACTGCGCTGATGGTTATTGTAAATTGCCTCCCGCAAAATAGCATTAAGAGCAGCTGGGTTCTCTGCGGGATTATTGATAAAATGCCGAGCAGCCGCTGTCCGGCCTACAATTGCCCCGTGGTTATCAACTAGCATCTTGGCGTGAGGGGGGAGACCTAGTTCATCAGTATGTAAAATCGGTTGGTCGGTTACGATTACCTTAGGGCTTTGAGCAGCTAAGGTATACGCATCGGCCACGGTAGTAACTTCTCGAACGTTATTACCATAGAAGGCTGTTTCAATGGTCGTCCGGGTTGCCGAGAAAATCTTATTAGCACGCGTAATGTCACTTAACGCAAACTTTGTTTTAGTGGCCATAAAAATCACTCCTTTAAGTAAAAGCAACTATCAAGTAAGCGGTTGCTTACCTACTATTATAGCAAAAATTAGTGATGTCTATGAGAGATAAAACATAATTTAACGCTTAATCCGGCGAAAAATAGTTCGCTTTTCAAGCGTTTTATTAACCTTCGGCACTAACTTTATTAAAAATGAATGG
This sequence comes from Ligilactobacillus saerimneri, assembly GCF_036689625.1. NCBI lineage: Bacteria > Bacillati > Bacillota > Bacilli > Lactobacillales > Lactobacillaceae > Ligilactobacillus > Ligilactobacillus saerimneri. Next base: position 1,279,107 of record NZ_CP144759.1, on the reverse strand, counting down.
TTTTTACGAACATTAATGGTTGACGATCATTTTTTTGTATGACATAATCACAGTGTAATAATTATTGATCACACGGAGGTATTTATCGTATGAATTCTGAAATGAGTTCAAAGTCGGGCGTTGCTGGCTGGTTAGATCGTGTTTTCCATCTTTCGGAAAATAACACCAGCGTTAAGCGTGAATTTTTAGCGGGGCTGACAACATTCGTTGCTATGGCCTATATTTTATTCGTTAACCCTAGTGTTTTAGGGGATGCAGGAATGGATAGGGGGGCAGTTTTCACTGCTACTGCCTTATCTGCTATTCTTGGTTGTTTATTGATGGGCTTTTTAGCAAACTATCCCATTGCAATTGCACCAGGTTTAGGTGACAATGCATTCTTTACTTACTCAGTTGTATTGGCTATGGGGATTCCATGGCAAAAGGCAATGGCCGGGGTGTTCATTGCTTCCGTTCTGTTTACTTTAGTATCTTTCTTCAAGATTCGTGAAATTATCATTGATGCGATTCCGCAAGACCTCAAGTATGCGATGGCAGCCGGGATCGGGATTTTCATCGCATTCGTTGGTTTACAAGGTGGGGGTTTGATCGTTGCTGACAAGTCATCTTTGGTTTCTATCGGTTCCTTCACTGTTCCAACTACTTGGTTGACAATTTTCGGGGTCTTCTTCATTGGGATTTTGATGGCTAAGAAGGTTCCAGGTTCAATCTTTTATGGGTTAGTTGCAACTACATTACTTGGTTTGGCAACAGGTTTGATCAAGATGCCAACGCACATTATCTCCACTGCTCCAAGTATGAAGCCAACTTTCGGTGTTGGGTTAGAACATCTGTCTGTTCTCTCTAGTCCACAAATGTGGGCCGTTGTCCTGATCTTCTTCTTAGTTGCTTTCTTCGATACTGCCGGAACTTTGATCGGTTTGGCACAACAAGCTGGGATCATGAAGGATGGCAAGATGCCACGGATCGGTCGCGCTTTGATGGCTGACTCCCTGTCCATGCTTGGTGGGGCTGTCATGGGGACTACACCAACAGCTGCTTACGTTGAGTCTTCAGCCGGGATTGCTATCGGTGGTAAGACTGGTTTGACAGCAGTGGTAACGGGGATCCTGTTTGGTTTCAGTATGATTTTCTCCCCATTGCTGACAGTGGTTACTTCCCAAGTAACGGCACCAGCATTGATCGTTGTAGGTGTGTTAATGGTTTCTGCTTTACGTGATATCCAATGGGATAAGTTCGAAGTAGCATTGCCTGCTTTCTTGGTAGTTATCGGGATGCCGTTGACTTACAACATTTCTTACGGGATTGCCTTTGGGTTCTTGACTTACCCAATCATGATGGTGGCAGCAGGTCGGCGGAAGGATGTCAATCCGATTATGTGGATTCTCTTCCTACTCTTTATCCTTCTGTTATATGTATTGAACATTTTGCACTAAACAAATAATTTAGATTTTAGCTATTACTGACTGTAACCTTGATCAAAGGAGAATCGGAATGTTAACAAAAGAATTGCTTGCAGATTATATTGATGCAGGTGCTGCTAAGAAAAAAGCTGATTTGGTTATTCAAAATGGGACATTGATTAACGTTAATACTGGTGAATACTATCCAGCTGATGTTGCGGTCTACAAAGACAAGATCGTAGCGGTAGATCCTGATGTTTCTGATTATATTGGTGAAGACACCAAGAAAATCGATGCTACTGGCAAGTATCTTGCACCAGGTTTGATCGACTGCCACATTCACGTTGAATGCAGCAAGATGGGAATGACTCGCTTCGCACAAGCTGTTGTTCCACGGGGGACAACCAGCATCATCACTGGTTTTGATGAATATATCTCCGTTTTGGGCTTGAAAGGGTTAGATGATATCTTTGCTGAAGTCGATGCTTCACCATTGAAGGTATTCTGGGGCATTCCATATAAGACACCATATACTATTCCAACTTCAACTATTGCTTATAATATTGAAGGAGCAGACCACGATGAATACCAAACACATGAGAACTGTTATGGGGTTTGGGAAACTGTTCGTGAAGCGGTCCAAACTAAGGAACCAACCACGATGCAGGCTTTAGTGGCAGCACGCAAGAACCACCAACCAATCTTTGGTTGCTCACCAATGGCACGGGGCAAGGAGCTCAATGAATTCTTGATGAGTGGGGTTCAAGTAGACCACGAAAGTTACGATCATGAAGAATTTTTGGAAAAGGCGCGTAAAGGAATTCACATCGTAGTCCGTGAATCTGCTGTAACGCAATTCTTGAAGGAAAACATCCGTGCTATTACTGAAGGAGCAGCTGGTGCAGCTCGGCACACTAGTTTCTGTTCTGATGATGTCAATGCCCGGTATATCTTGGAAAATGGACACATTGATCACATGGTACGTTTAGCAATCAAGGCCGGGGTTGACCCAATGACTGCTATTCAAATGGCAACAATCAACGGGGCTGAAGCCTGCAAGATTGATGGGCAAGTTGGTTCAATTGCACCAGGTAAGGATGCGGATATTCTCTTGGTTGACCAACCAGGAACATTTAATATTCAATCTGTAATCAGTAAGGGGCAAATCGTGACTGAAGATGGGGTCAACAAGTTTGATTACCAGATTCCAGAACGCTCAGCCGCACTGGTGCACACTGTACAACGTGACCTCACTACGGCAGCCGACTTTGAATATCACGTAGACATTACTAATGGGACGGCAGAAGTTGAAACAATTAACAGTATTGGACCATTCGTACGTAAGCGGCGTGATGTAGAGCTGGATGTAGTTGATGGTGTGGTTCAACCAGATCCGGAAAAAGATGTAGCCTTAGTTTCTGTCTTAGAACGTTATGGAATCAATGGTAACCAATCATTGGGGTTCATTTCTGGTTGGTCCTTTAAGAAAGGTGCGATTGCTACAACTGCTGCCCCAGACGACAACAATATCGTGGTTGCTGGTGTCAGTCGGGAAGATATGGCTCTCGCCGTTAACACCCTGATCGAAAACGATGGTGGGCAAGTGGTTGTTATCGACGGTGAAGTTGTTTCCTTCTTACCATTACCAATCGCAGGGATCGCCTCTGACTTAGAGCCAGAAGCTTTAGCACAAAAGGAAGTGGAACTGGATCAAGCTGCTCAACAAATTGGTAGTCGCCTCCCTGATCCAATCTTCTACCTTTCCTTCTTACCTATCACAGCTATTCCTGACTTGGCCATCACTGATGGTGGGAATGTTGATTATCCAAAGCTTAGTTACTTTGATCCAATTTTAAAGGTTACTGCTAAGTAGTAAATATTAATCATGCAAAAAATCCAGGCCTTCGTGTGAAGACCTGGATTTTTTATGCTTTCAAGGTGACAATCATCTGCAATTGTCCATCCTTGTAGTTGGCTTGGATTTTGCCCTTAAATAAAGCGACAATTCGCTGTGCCATTGAGAGGCCAATGCCAAATCCGGTTTGGGTTTTATTATGACTGTGATGGGAAGAATCACCACGGTAGAAGCGGTCAAAAAACTTTGTATAGTCTTGGTCTTTACCGGCAGCATAAGTATTAGCAACAGTCAAAATGGCATTTTTAGTAACAGGATTCTTGTGCAGGGTGATAGAGATAGTTCCTTGTTCATCGCAATACTTAACGGCATTGTCGAGCAAAATGTTGACTAGTTCATAAAAGTAGTTTTGGTCGGCTTTAATTTGGATATCGTCATCAACAAAAGCTTCTAGTTTCTTAGAATTTTGATCAGCAACCCCTCGGAAACTATTAGCGATCTCAGTCACTGTATCAGTAGCGTTGACAGCAGTCAGGGTGATTTGGGGATGCTCTTCCATTCGTGCCAAGGAGATCAGCTCATTGACGAGACGAGTTAAGCGGGTGACCTGTTGCTTATTACTAGTGGTCAGCTCAGTTTCCCCAGAAAGCATTTCCTGCATCTCTGTATTAGCGGAAATGATGGTCAGAGGAGTTTTAAGCTCATGGCCTGCGTTGGTAATGAATTCTTTTTGACGTTTTTCAGCTTGGATAATAGGTCTAATAGCTCGTTTGGAAAAACCAATCAAAAGGCCAGTATACAAAATCATGCTGATGATCCCTACAATAACGGTAAAACGGATGATTTCGCGGGTTTCGGCTGTCAGGATAGATTTATCCAAGAATACAATCAATGTTTGCTTTTTAGTCTTTTTTATCCGGTAAGCATAGGCGGTTTTTTGATAGTAAACATTCCCTTCTAATTTAGGGGTGTTTTTAACTTGTTGAGCAAACGTTCTAATCGTTGTGGGAGGAACAGTCATGATATGGCTGTCATCAATAAAGACTTTGTTGGTTTTGTTGTCAATCGTTGCACTAAAGTAACGATATTGAAAAATTCCTTCCCGAGTCGGTTGTGTTTTGAAAAAATCATTGCGGGGTTGTTGGTTGGCTGCTTTACGGTTCAGACTACCATCTTGAGCAATTAACATTGTTAAAACGTTGTCGACAACTTTTTGACTACGATAGTAGGTTAGAGCTGAGATCCCCCCGATTAAGGTTAGAAGGACGGCTAACAGAGCGGTACTAGAGATGAGAATGAAACGATTACGAAAATGACGAATCATATGCTCGCCTCCTAAGCTGAAGCTGGCGGTGCTTGGAGCTTAAAGGGACCAACCTGTGCGCCGATAATGGAGACGGTTGAACCAATGGCAGCTAACTTCTGACGTAGGTAAGAGATGGTGAACCAAACGTCATCTTCATCAGCTTCTTCATCATCGTCATCCCAGGTATGGGTGAGAAGTGTCGTGACACTGAGTTCTTTTTCAGCATTAAGCACTAGATATTGGAGCATCCGAGTTTCTTTGGGGGAGAGGCTAATTGAGTTGTGACTAACTAGGGTCCCTTCGTTAGTATCCAAAGATAGGTCGCCAAAAGTTAAAGTATTGGTATCGTAAGCTTCATTGCGCCGTTCGATAGAACGTAATCGTGCTAGCAGTTCCTTAAGGGAGAAGGGCTTGGTGAGGTAGTCATCAGCACCGGTGTCCAACCCTAAAACACGGTCATCAATTTCGGCTTTAGCAGTTAACATCATAATATATGTCCTGTCACCCCGAGCCCGGATTTCTTTCAAAGCTGTAATGCCATCTTTAACTGGCATCATAATATCGAGAATGATCGCGTCGTAAGCGTTGGTTGCTGCTAAGTCGACGGCTTCTTGGCCGTTATGGGCAACATCAACGGTATAATTTAGACTCTGGATCGCCATTGTGACGACCCGAGCGAGTTGTTCTTCATCTTCAGCGAGGAGAATACGCATAATAATTCACTTCCTTTTATCTAATCAGCGGCATTGATTAACTGCCGAATCGTTTGCATTTGAACATCGCATGATGCCAATTGATCGGCGCAACGCTTGAGCTCTTTTTCAATCCGTTGGGGATTAGCGATATTATGTTTATATTTCATTTCGTGTTCTAAACTGGCCCACGAGTCCATTGCGATTGTGCGCAGCTGAACTTCAATAAAGTAGTGTCCCGGAGTATGACCATCAATATCAACGTGAGGAGTGACAACATCAAGAATAATATGGTAGCTCCGGTAGCCATTAGGTTTGGCATTTTTAATGTAATCTTTTTCTTGAATGATTGAGCACCACGAAGCGTGTTTGAAATACTTTAGGCAGCGATCAATGTCGTCAATGAAGTTACACACAATACGAATACCCACAGCATCTTTACATTTACGCAGGGCCGAAGTCGTTGTTACCGGGTATCCTTTGCGGAGACACTTTTCTTCCATACTAGCAGGAGTCTTTACCCGACCGATTAGATGTTCAAAGAGTTTGGGTTGACCGTTTTGTTGCATTTCTTGATTAGCGGCTAGAATACGCCTTTGCACCTCTGTCAGTAAAGTAGTTAAGGTAGTGTGATATTCGCCATAGATACTCATGATTAATCCCTCCAATTAAGATTATTATACCAAGAGAATTTTTGTGTGAACTATAACGAGGGATAATGCTAAAAAAACTTAAATGTGAGTAGAAAATGATTTTCGTGGTAAGGCGGTGGGCTAAGCTAAGACGATGGTTGGTGCAAAGCGCGACGACCTTCGTTTTAGCTTAGATAATAGACTTGCGGTTGTTTTTCACGTTACTCAAAAAACTTTAGTGACTAAAGACCGAGATGCTGGAAAAGTCTAAGGAATTTAAAAAGCACTAGCAACCACGTTACCGAAAACGTTGATTTCTAGTGCTTTTTGCTGTTTGCTATGGTTTTATTTAAAAAGCTGTTTTTTCCAACCTCTCATTTATCAAATTTTAGATATTAAGCACTTTGTCGAGGAAGCTCTTAGTATCAGGGTGTTGTGGATTGGTAAAGATTTCTTCAGGGGTTCCTTGTTCCCGAATTTTACCGTCGTGGAAAAAGACCACCCGATCGGCAACTTGCTTGGCAAATCCCATTTCATGAGTTACCACAATCATCGTCATCCCATCGTTAGCTAGATCTTTCATAACTTGAAGAACGTCGCCAACCATTTCTGGGTCTAATGCACTGGTTGGTTCATCAAAGAGCATGACGTCAGGTTTCATTGCTAATGCTCGTGCGATAGCGACCCGTTGCTTTTGCCCCCCAGAAAGAGTTTGCGGACGGACATCAGCCTTATCTTTAAGCCCTACTAGTTCTAAATAGTGGAGCGCATCTTTCTTAGCTTGCTCAGGAGTAGCTTTGTGGAGTTCAATCGGGGCAAGCGTGATATTGTCAAGAACTGACATGTTCGGGAAAAGGTTGAAGTGCTGAAACACCATGCCGATATTTTCGCGTACTTTATTGATATCAGTTTGTGGATCAGTGATGTCGTGGCCATCAACGATGATCTGTCCGCTGTTGGCTTCTTCTAGTTTGTTAATGCAACGAAGAAATGTACTTTTCCCTGACCCGGATGGGCCAATCATGCAGACAACTTCACTGGGTTTAACATTGAGGCTGATTCCAGTGAGAACTTCATTTTTGCCATAACTTTTGTGGAGATCAGTCACTTGGACTTTATATTGTTCTGCCTGTGTCATTGTTTATCCCATCCTTTTTTGAATATATTTAGATAACCATGTGAGTAAAGTAATGATGATGACATAAATCATGCCGATGATCAGCCACATTTTGAAACCTTCCATGTTTTGGGAAATAATAACCGTCCCCGTTTGGGTCAGTTCCATAACCCCAATAGCTGAGAGAATGGAAGTATCTTTCAAAGTAATGATGAATTGGTTGACCAATGATGGTACCATAATCTTCAATCCTTGCGGAGCAATAACCTTGCGTAGTGCTTTATGGTAGGGCAACCCTAGGGAGCGGGCTGCTTCCCATTGCCCTTGATCGACAGCATCGAAGCCGCCTTTGACGATGGCACCAATATAAGCTCCTTCATCTAACATTAGAGTTAAAATACCAGCAGTGAAAAGTGGAATCTTATGACCTGTGAGGTTAGGAATTCCCATGTAAATGAAGAAGGCTAAGACGATCATTGGCAGCCCCCGAAAGACGTAAATGATTGTACTTGATAATGCCCGGGCACCTTTGTTTTGCATAATTCCTAGTACTCCAAGGATTAAGCCAAAAACTAAAGCGCAGAGAATGCCGATTACGGTTAATTGGATTGTTTGCCATAAACCATTGAGGAGGGTGGCCCGATTAGCCTTGATTAAACCTAAGAAACTAGTATCACTAGTTTTTTTATTAGTGACATTACTCTTAGTGTACTTATCAACCAATTTTTGTAAGCGCCCAGTTTTTTGCATCCATTTAATACCATCGTTGACTTTAGCTTGGAAAGCTAGGTTCTTATCTTTTTGGAAAGCAATTGCCACTGGTTGGGAATCGATAGCCTTTTTAGAAACAACTTTGAGTGGCATTCCCTGTTTGATTCCGTAGCGAATAACAGGTTCATCATCGAAGGTAGCACTGGTATTGCCAATTTTTACGTCATTCCACATTGTGTTAGAAGAATCGAAATATTTAATCTTGTAACCGTACTTTGCTTGATTTTTCTTTAAGTAAATAGCAGCGCTTGTTCCGGGTTTACTAGAAACGACTTTGCCTTTAAGTTGACTAAGGCTAGTGATCTTACTATCTTTGGCAACAGCCATTACAACACCACTAGTATAGTAGGAACGAGAAAAATCATATTTTTGCTTTCGTTCGTCGGTAACACTCATTCCGGCCATGATAGCATCAACCTGCCCGGATTCTAAAGCTTGCAAGTCACCATCAAAACTCATTGGTTTTAATGTGTACTTGAAGTGCTCATGTTGAGCAATTTGTTGTAACATTTCAATTTCGATACCAGGATTTTTACCTTTATATGTTCCCTGGCTATCTTGGATTGCAAAAGGAGCAAAGGTATTGTTAGTTGCGATTGTGTATGTTGGCTCATCAGCGTGGACCTGCTGATTGTGTGCCCCCAATATTCCTGTAATAATTCCTAACATCAGTAGGAAGATGTAACCGCATTTTTTCCATCTTTTAGTGTTCATAACTACCGTATCCTCCTTTATGGTAAAACGTTAAGTAGTAACTATGAGTATTAGTGTAAACTATTCTCACAACATAAAGCAAGTTTTTGTGTCATATAATATGACATAAAGTGTAAAAGTTAAACAAAAAAGACGGAGAAAAACATTGTTTTCTCCGTCTTATTGGATCCTAGATAGAAATTATTTAGCAGTTAAAAAACCCTTAGCAGCTAGTAGTTCAGCCATTAAAACGCCACCACCAGCAGCTCCCCGTAAGGTATTGTGGGAAAGACCAACAAACTTCCAATCAAAAAGACTATCTTCCCGCAGGCGTCCAATTGAAACACCCATGCCATGTTCATAATCAACATCAAGCTTAACTTGAGGACGATCGGGTTCTTCCAAGTATTGGATGAAGTGTTCAGGGGCACTTGGCAAGTGCAACTCTTGGGGAATCCCCCGGTAATTTCGCAGCGCATCTACTAATTGCTCCTTAGTAGGGTTCTTCTTAAAGTTAACGAAGACAGTTGCAGTGTGCCCATAGAGAATCGGAACCCGAATGCACTGACTAGTAATAACAGGAGTTGTTGCAGGAACGATTTCTTTGTCAACGATATGTCCCCAAATCCGTAAAGGTTCCTTTTCGGATTTTTCTTCTTCACCAGAAATAAATGGAATAATATTACCTTCCATTTCTGGCCAAGTAGCGAAGTTTTTCCCTGCACCAGAAATAGCTTGGTAAGTAGAAGCAACCACCTGTGTCGGTTCAAATTCCTGCCAAGCAGAGAGGGCAGGGGTATAACTTTGAATAGAGCAGTTGGGTTTAACAGCGATAAATCCACGCTTGGTTCCTAGTCGTTCCCGCTGAGCATGGATGATCTCAATGTGTTCAGGATTAATTTCTGGAATCACCATTGGCACATCCGGCGTCCAGCGATGAGCACTGTTATTAGAAATAACTGGTGTTTCATGCTGAGCATATTCTTCTTCGATCTTTTTGATCACATCTTTGGACATGCTAACAGCAGAGAAAACAAAATCAACTTGAGAGCAGATTTCATCAACTTGGTTAACATCGATGATTTTGAGGTTGGCAACTTCTGCTGGAACTGGTTCATCCATTTTCCAGCGTCCGTCAACAGCTTCGCTATATGTTTTGCCAGCACTTCGTGGACTGGCTGCAACGACTGCAGTTTCAAACCACGGGTGGTTGTGTAATAGGGTAATGAAACGCTGACCGACCATTCCGGTTGCACCAAGAACGCCGACCTTTAGCTTTGTGCTCATATAATTCACTTCCATCTAAATTAATTAGCTCGGTTGAACTAGTAGTTACCGTATATTTTAAGATCTATATCGTGGTTAATCAACTATCAAAAACTTTCTTCTTACAAAAACAAGGATTTTTGTTGCAAAAAAGTAAAAAAACATGTTTGAAACGGTTTTTTTAAGCAGTTACTTACTGGTTGGAAAACGTTTTTTGTTACAAAAACAAAAAACAAAAAGGTTATTATAGCAACGCTTAGGCGTCAAATATTACGTATATAAATGATAATTAATACAGGTGTAATATTACTAACATCGTGATGCAACACTGCTCATATATAATGTGGACATTAAGTCGTAAGGAATACTAATAATTTTAGGAGTGAACAAAGTCTTGAAAAAAAATACTAAGGCATTTTTAGCAGGTACAATCGGGGCTATGGGTCTTTTGTTAGGTTCATCCCAAGTTGCCAGCGCCAATACAACTGTTAAAGTAAAGAGTGGAGATACAGTTTGGAACTTCGCTAAGAAGTACGGTGTTTCCATCCAATCAATCGAAAAATTAAACAAGGTTAGCGCAGACTCACACTTGATTTATGTTAACCAATCATTAGAAATCCCTACTGATGGTAACCAAGCTGAAGAAAAGACTACTACTCCAGCACCAACGGCTACTGGTACATACACTGTACAAGCAGGTGATTCTCTGTGGACAATCGCACAAAAGTACAACACTACTGTTGATGCTTTAGCACAATTAAACGGCTTGAACCTTAACTCATTGTTACATGTAGGTCAAAGCCTTAAGGTAACTGGTACTGCTACTGCTTCTGCAACTCAAACTGCTAACACCCAAGCAGCTGCACAACCAGCTCAAACTAACCAAGCAGCAACTGCACAAACTGCTAACACTCAAGTAGCAACTCAAACTACTGCAAGTCAAGCAACTGCACAAACTGCTACAACTAGCCAAGCAACTGCAAGCTACAACACTCAAGCAGCTGCACAACCAGCTCAAACTAGTCAAGCAGCTGCACAACCAGCTCAAACTAGTCAAGCAACTGCAAGCTACAACACTCAAGCAGCTGCACAACCAGCTCAAACTAGTCAAGCAGCTACAACTCAAACATATGCTAACAACGGTTCTGTAGTTTCTATTGCTAACCGTTACTTAGGTACTCCATATGCTTGGGGTGGGACAACTCCTCAAGGTTTTGACTGCTCTGGCTTCACTCAATATGTTTATGGTCAAGCAGGTAAGAGCATTGGTCGTAACACTGTTGCCCAAGAATCAGCTGGTTCTCAAATTCCAGTTAGCCAAGCACAACCTGGTGACTTACTCTTCTGGGGTAGCCGTGGCAGTTCCTACCACGTAGCAATCTACGCTGGTAACGGTCGTTACATTGCTGCACCTACTGAAGGTCAAAGCGTAAGCTATGGTAACACTGCATACTACACACCTTCATTTGCTGTGCACGTTAACTAATTAAAATTTCAGCATTAAAATGATTGTTAAAATCCTCGCTTTTGTGGCGGGGATTTTTTATTTTAACGACGTTTTTCCGTGCCAACGGAAATAAAAACCACCTTACCAAGTGATGACTACTGAGTAAGGTTGGTTACATAAAGATAGTTAATAGGTTTGGTCTGTTCGATAGTGATTGTAGTATACGACCTCGACATTGTTGGGAGTAAAAACTAATTTTGTGACAGCTCCGTTTTCAGGCATTTGTTCACGTTTAGTAATCAGGTCAGGACGATAATGTTGAACTAAGCATCCTATTGTTTCGGCATGACTGGTCACCAAAACTTTGTCTCCGTCTTGGCAGTGATCACGAAGATAAGTCAATCCACGGTCAAGGCGTGACCAAAATTCATATTGATCTTCTGCCAAACTGAGGGGATCAGCTCTTTTAAAACTATCTTTGGTTTGGTTGAAGTCATGATGATTTAAGAACTTATCCAGACTGCGATAACCTTCATGGTGCAAGACGGCTGCCCATAACTGTTCATAAGGAACGTTTTCAAAGAAACCATAGTACTGTTCACGAAAATAGACTAGGGGAATAGGCTGCTTCAAAGAAGTTAATTCATTTTGAGCAAGGATCAAGCGGGCAGTTGCTTGTGCTCTTCCTGTATCAGAACTGAATGCTTTAGTAAAAGCAACATGAGCGAGGCGTTTTCCTGTTTCAATTGCAGTTCGTCTTCCGGTTAAAGTCAATGGCGTGTCAGCCCAACCTTGATTTTGTCCTTTAAGATTGGACTCAGTTTGTCCATGGCGCACAAGATAAACGGTAAAGGCCATAGTAAAAACTCCTTTCGTAAAGTCACTCATGAATTTCTAGCGGTTGACCACTAGGATCAAAGAAAAAGGCCATTGGTTGGTGAGTGAAATCGTCATAGCGTAAAGGTTCGTGCGGGATTCCTAATCGATCGAATTGGTGCAAAGTAGTAGTGACACTTGCTACTTTGAAGGCTAAGTGCCGCAACCCTTGTGTTTCAGGCTGGGGAAGGCTAGGGCGTGCTGGCGCTGATGGTTTGATAAAAATCTCCAACGTTAAAGCGCCCTGTTGAACGTTGAGAATGGTATCTCCCTTAGCAGGACGATTATGCTGACTGATGACCCTAAAGCCTAGTTTATTAACATAAAAATCATACATTTGTTGATAATTGTGTCCAATCAATGCGATGTGATGAATATTTTCAAATTGCATTATATCCTCCCGATGCTTGTATCTCTATAAAATTATACCATTTGGTAGGAAATGAATTCTGTTAATGAAAAAAGAGAAACCACTTATGGAGAATTGCGTAAGCTAATTGTTTATAAAAAGAAGATATTATTTGTATAATTAAGCCAGTAATACCATTGTTGGTGTAATAAGGAGGAATTACTACTATGGAAGTTACATTTAAAGGAACAGCTGTGACTACTAATGCTGAACCAACAGCTGTCGGGGCACAGCTCCCCTTATTTACAGTAGTGGACGAAGCTGGTCAAGAATTTGGTCCGCAAGATTTTCGGGGAAAGATCACTTTAATTAGCGTAGTCCCTGATGTTAATACTAGGGTATGTAGTTTATCTACCAAGAAGTTCAACCAGGATGTGGATGAGTTTCCAGGAGTTAATTTCTTAACAATCTCAACTAATACACCAGACCAACAAAAAGATTGGTGTGCTGCGGAAGGTGTTCAACAGATGAAGCTTTTATCTGATGCAGGTCATTCTTTCGGGAAAGCAATGGGCTTGTATATTCAGGCTAAAGATTTTGATGCTCGGAGTGTTTGGGTATTAAATGCTGAAGGAGATGTAATTTATCGGGAAATCGTTCCTGAAATTTCTAGTGAACCAGATTACCAAGCAGCATTAGATGTTGTTCGCAGTTTAACGGTTTAAAGATTAGTGGAAATAACCTTTGCAGCAAGCCGTTGAGCTGAGCTAGGGCGAGACTGAGAAAAAGCATAAAAATTTAAAAGCACTAGAAATTACGCTACTGAAAACGTTGATTTCTAGTGCTTTTTATTGTTGTTATTGGTTATAGTTTCATCTAAAAAGCCATTTTTTCAGTCTTTTTACTTTAAAATAAATCCGTTTGCTCTGGAGGTTTAGGAGCTAAATTATCAAAGTGAAGCTGAAGTTTGCTTTGAAGAGCTTGGGCGTTAGGGGCTGCATCCCCGCCAGAATTATTATTGAATATTACGCAGAACTCTTGTGCTGCAGTTTGATGTTTTCGTATTAATCGAGCCAAGTTAGTCAGCTCCTGATCAGAATAACGATAGAGAGTCCTTTTTTTACGCCATTCAGGACTGCGATTGCCCCAGCCAACAGCATTCCGTCCATGGAGCCGAATAAGAATAAGGTTAGGGGTAGTCTGTGCCAGTACAAAAGGAACTGAACCAGGTAAGTGGTGGGGTTCGTCAGCAGCGACAAGCGTATAGTGGAGCTGATGGCAGATAGTCACCGTTTGTGTTTTCTGTGGACCAGTTAGCCAAGATTCATGGCGAAACTCAACGGCAATCGGTAAATTAGGTGCCAGTTGGCGGAGATGCTTTAGATAGATATAGTTTTCTGAAGTTGCCGTAAAATATGGTGGAAACTGGAAAAGTGTAGTCTTGACCTGATGGCTAACTAAGAGAGGTTGTAAACAAGTTATGAAGGCTGCCATACTTGTCTTTAGAGCAGAACTACTTAAAACTCCACTATGAGTAGTTAGTTCTTGGGGAGCTTTGAAGATGAATTGGAAAGTTGTGGGAACAGCTGCTTGCCAATTATGAATTGTTTGTACCTGGGGTAAAGCATAGAAAGTTGTATCAACTTCAACGGTAGGAAAGAATGCAGCATATTCAGTTAACGTTAAGGGTCGTGGATGATTAGCCAGGAGCGATTGGTGCTCTGACCAGGTAGTTAGACCAATAGTAATCACGGTGAGGCCCTCCTTAGATTAAGATACCTTCACAATGGTCCAACTCATGCTGAATGATTTGAGCCATTGCCCCCGTAAAGGTTTCAGTATGTGGATGGAAATTTTGGTCCTGATAAGTAACAGTAATCGTCTGGTAACGGGTGGTAGAACGAGTTCCCGGTAGTGACAGGCAGCCTTCACTGGTGGTATAAAGTCCCTGCCGTTTTTTGATTGTGGGATTGACCAGGACGAAAGGTAAAGGACCAGGTTGAACGATAATAATCCGTTTGGAACTACCAATCATATTAGCTGCCATGCCTACACAGTGGTCTTGGTGAGCAGCCAATGTATCGTAAAGATCACGAATAACTTGCTGATCAGTTGCCTGAGCTGGCGAGGATTTTTGTTGTAACAAAAAAGTATCAGTAACAATTGGCTTAATCATTAGGATAACTCCTTTTTCTTAGTATCAGTAACGAGGTTCAAAAACATGTTCATCAGGGATAACCGCTAGTTTGCGACTCGTGATGTGAGTAATTTTAATATATGGGCGCTGTGCTAGAGCTTTCTTAATAAAGGCAATTTTATCACTGGGTCCTTGAAAGACGGCTTGAACTCGGCCATCATCAAGATTTTTAACCCAGCCGGTCAGGCTAAGCTGCTGGGCCAGCTCAGCTGTTTGGAATCGAAAGCCCACTCCCTGGACCTGACCACTGAAAAAACATTCCTGGCGGATAATAGGAGCGTTAGGGTTGAAATGTGGCAGGTTAGGTGTTTGTAATTCATAATCAGCTGGCAAGGCGAATTTAGCACGCAACTTATCCCATAAAGACATCGATGTCACTCCTTAGATGAATTGATTACCTAAATCATACCAGTTTTTGTTATTTTTTCTAAAGGTTAAGTGATGGAGTTTGCAATTTAAATTAGTGGGGCGTACCATTAGCGGTTAGGAGAGAAGGCGAATAATAATGGGACTTTCACAAGCAAGTCAAACTTTCCCCACCAAAACTTGGAAAAAAACTTTTTATACATTATGGTTGGGGAGTTTCATTACTGGTTTGGGCTTTTCAATGACAATGCCTTTTATGCCATTATATATGGAAACATTAGGGCATTATTCGACCGCTCAGCTGAGTTTTTACTCAGGCTTGGCATTTTCTGCTACATATTTGGCTCAAGCCATAGTTTCTCCATATTGGGGGAGTCTAGCTGACCGCAAGGGACGAAAATTAATGTGCTTGCGGGCCTCAGGAGTGATGACTTTTACCTTATTCATCACTGGTTTTGCCCACCACGTGTGGACGATTATTTTATTGCGGTTTATTCAGGGTAGTTTCTCAGGTTATGTCAATAATTCCGTGGCATTTATCGCTGGTGAAACCCCGAATAATCACTCAGGAACAGTTTTAGCCGAAATGCAGACAGCTTCGGTTTCTGGTAACCTATTAGGACCAATCTTTGGCGGAGTAATTGCTGGTATTTGGGGCTATCGAGTCCCATTTTGGCTAACTGGGATTCTGATGGGAATTTGTTTCATCTTAACCCTTGTGGGTGCAACTGAAGAACACTTTAAACCAGTTGCCAAGCAGAAGATGGAATCATTTAATAGCATTTTCAAGACCATTCCGCACAAAGGCTTAATTGCAACAATGTTCATGACAACATTATTTATCCAATCATCACTAATGTCGATCTCACCGATTATCTCCTTGCTAGTAAAGCAATTGATGCACAATCAGGGACCGATTTCGTTTGTTAGTGGGATTGTAGCAGCTGCCCCTGGTTTTGGGACCTTATTAGCAGCCCGCCGAATGGGACATACGATGGATAAAATAGGGCCACTCAAGGTGTTAACCGTGGGTTTGATGGCTGAAGTGCTCTTGTTTATCCCGATGTTTCTAGTTACTTCACCATGGAGTTTAGCTGGATTGAGATTTTTGATTGGGATCGGAGATGCAGCCTTAATGCCTGCTGCCCAAACAGTTTTAACCTTAGTAGTGCCCCGCAAGGCCTTTGGACGAGTCTTCAGTTATAATCAATCATTCCAAGCTGCTGGTGGTGTTTTCGGACCGATGATTGGATCAGGAGTGGCTGGTCTTTTCAACTACCAAACGGTATTCTTGGCGACTGCTTTAATGCTGGGAGTTAACTTTATTTTGGTGATTTTTGCTCGGCATCATCAACCACAAAAACAAGCATAGAAAAACGTGTCCTTAAAAGTTAGATTTTCAAGGACACGTTTTTTACTAGTATTATTTAAATAAATTAGCCAGTTTAGCTGCCATTTCCGGATCAATACTATCGCCTAAAGAATTATCACTACTTTCTTTAGCCATCTTTTCTGCTACTTGGACTTTAGTTTGTAAAGCAGCAATCACAGCTTGCTCACCAGCTACTAAAGGATCAAGCTCCAGTGTTCCACCAGCAGAGTCAGCATGCCCCCCGCCATTGAAGTATTGGGTTGCAAATTTTGCCACGTCTAAGCGGCCATTGCTACGTAAAGAAACACTATGTCCATCAATCACTAAGGCAGCATCAACGTCGTTGCGTTGGAGGAGTTCGTGAGCAATTTCAGATTTATAGTCACTTGCGTAGACGATTCCGAAGCTATTTTTACCCAGAGTGAAAGTCTCGGTACTACGGAGGTGCTTTTCGAGATAGCGGTGGCGTCGATCATTAAGAGTATCAATTAGAAGGGCATTACGTGCCCGGAAACTCTGCCAGCTTTCAGCTAAGACGGCTCGGACAAACTGTTCAGATTTGTTAAGTGGATAGAACCAGAACAATTGATTGAGTTCATCGGCTGCCTTTTTAGTAGCCGTATCCATTGTAGGATCATTTTGCCAATCCCAGGTATCGTATGCACGAATGAGTTCTACTATTTGAGCAAGGTCATGTTGCCGTTGTGATGGTAAATTAGCAAAGTTAACATTTTGAGTAATCCAGTACCAAACTAAACTAGTAGCGCTGGGATTTTTATGTGTTTGGGGGGTAGTGATACTGTTGGCTGGATGTTGATCACGTTGTTCTTGTTCAGACTCATGGTGGTCAAATATCAACCAATGGTTAGCAAAATGTTCGTCTAATTTTTCAAAAGAATAGTCACTATCTGGAGTCATATCCATGATATAGACATCACTGTAACGAGCGATATCAGGTTGGCGAAACCACCAACTTAATTCTGCATCAATCCGTCCAGCCGAGCAAGTAGTGAGGTCGAATTCAACGTTTCCAAACAAATCTGGTTGAACTGCTTCTAAAAGCAAGGGAGCACCGAATCCGTCGAGATCGTTGTGTGAGAAAATTTTGATATGCTGTGCTTTTTTCACGCCAAAAACTCCTTTTTTAATCTTAAGATAGATTATAGCCGTCTTTGGCGTAAAATCATAGGTGTTAAACGGTTTCATAACGTGGTAAGATGAATGAGAAGTTATAATTATCAAAGGGGATAATGTGATATGGCAGAGCCTTTATTTTTAGCTCCAGTTTTCCATGAGAAAATTTGGGGAGGACGTAATTTAGAAACTGCTTTTGACTATGATATTCCAGCAGGCAAGATTGGAGAATGCTGGGCTATTTCAGGTCATGAGCATGGACCTAATCAGATCATCAATGGTGAATATCGTGGGCAATTGTTGCCCGATGTTTATGCCGAGCATCCGGAGCTGTTTGGTAATCCTGCGTCACCAGTCTTTCCATTATTGACAAAAATCCTCGATGCTAATGATAGTCTCTCGGTTCAGGTTCATCCAGATGATGCCTATGCTGAAGAACATGAGCATGAATTGGGAAAAACTGAGTGTTGGTATGTCATCCATGCTGATGAAGGTGCATATTTGACATATGGTCATACGGCACAGACCAAAGAAGAACTGGCCTCCTTGATCCATGCTGGTAAGTGGGATCAACTCTTAGGTAAGAAACCTGTCAAGGCAGGGGATTTTGTATATGTTCCGAGTGGAACCATTCATGCCTTAAACAAGGGAATTATGGTGTTAGAAACTCAGCAAAGCTCGGACACTACCTATCGGCTATATGATTATGATCGGGTTGATCAAAAAACTGGTCAAAAGCGTGAGCTGCATATTCAACAATCCTTGGATACAACAACGGTTCCCTATCATGAACCAAACCTGCATGTGACACATGAGCAAGTGGGAGCATCGACGGTTACGACATTTATCACACAACCTGAATCACCATACTTCAGTGTTTACAAATGGGATGTTCATGGGACTTTGGAACGGAAGCATAGCCACGGTCCGTATACTCTAATGTCGGTTTTGGATGGGAACGGGACTTTGCAGGCTGCTGGGCAGGAGTATCAGCTGGCCAAGGGAATGCATTTAATCATCCCGGCTCCAATTACTACTTGGCAAGTCTGTGGTGAGATGACAATTATTGCATCTGAACCAGTAAAATAACTGCAACCAGATTGGATATAGCAGAAAGAGCAAAGGATACAGCAAGTCCAAAAGTATCCTTTGTTCTTTTTTACATGGGTATCAGCATGGCTGCTTAAAGTTGGAACGTTCTGGTAATATTAACTTCAAATATAAGAAATGAGCGAGAAAATGGTTGGATTAGGAACAATTGTTGATGTTGTGGCGATTATTGGTGGGGGACTAGTAGGGATGATCTTTCAACAATTCATTAGCCCCCAATTACGCCGCATAGTAATGCAGACCTTAGGTTTGGCGGTGATTTTTGTGGGAATGGCCGGAACATTGAGTCATATGTTACGAATTGCTGCCAATGGCCAGCTAACAACAAGCAATAGTATGATGCTGATTATCAGCTTAACTATCGGTGGAATACTGGGATGGTTGTTGCATTTGGAGAATGCAGTTACATACTTGGCGCAGTGGTTTAAACGTATTTTCAAACGACAAAACGATACCCGTTTTATCACAGGATTTATTAGTGCCACGATTCCGACTTGTGTTGGTGCCATGTTAATCATCGGAGCGCTCCAGGATGGTCTCCAGCATGATCCCCAGTTATTGTTTACTAAGGCGATTTTGGACGGTGTTACTGTGGCTATTTTTGCAGCTGCATATGGAATGGGGGCACTTTTGGCAGCAGTTCCAGTTGGGGTGTTGCAAGGCGGAATAACCTTTTTAGCTGTTTTTGTCCGTCCTTGGTTAACAACTGCAATGTTGGATGGGATATCTTTGATAGGCTCAGTGTTGATTTTTGCAGTGGGATTGAATGTTTTATTTGAGCTCAAATTACCAGTTTTAAATATGCTTCCTGCACTGATTGTGGCGATGGTTTATACACTATTTGGCTAATGTGGGGATTAGGTGTTAGCACCTAATCCTCATTTTTTATTTGCATTTACCTTTGTTTGTGATACAGTTAGTTACACAAGTAATTAACTACGACACAAAAAAGGGGAAGAAAATGAAAAAAGAACAAATTGTAACCGTAAGCCAGTTACGCAAAGTTTATGGTAAAAAAGGTGGGTGGCAGTATGAAGCTTTGAAGGACGTTTCCTTCAATGTTACCAAAGGTGAATTTGTGGCAATCATGGGATCTTCAGGTGCCGGCAAGACAACTCTGCTAAACATGTTAGCAACGTTTGATAAACCAACTAGTGGGCATGTCACAATTGCTGGTCATGATGTTACTAGTCTAAAAGGCAAGCATTTAGCTAATTTTCGGGGACAAGAAATTGGTTTTATTTTCCAGGACTTTAATCTTTTAGAAAGTTTAACTGTTGCTGAAAATATTCGCTTACCTTTGTCTTTACAAGGAGTAAAAGCCAGCCAGATCACTCCAGCAGTAGAAAAGATTGCGGAAACATTAGAAATTGCACCCTTACTGGCAAAGTATCCGGCCGAACTTTCCGGAGGGCAAAAACAACGGGTTGCTGTTGCGCGGAGTTTAGTACACCAACCTTCAATTTTGCTAGGGGATGAACCAACAGGAGCACTGGATTCTAAAACATCCCGCGAAATGTTAAATCTTTTGGAAAAGATTAATCGTGAGCAAGCAATGTCGATTTTGATGGTGACTCACGATCCCTTCACGGCTAGTTACTGTCAGAGAATTATCTTTATTAAAGATGGGCAAGTTGGTCAAGAAATCTATCGGGGCGACCGTTCACGGCAGGAATTTTACCAAGAAATTCTGGATGTACTAGGGACGTTTGAATAGGAGGAAAAGTATGCTAGCTAAATTAGCAGTTGCCGGGTTACGCACCCGGATCAAGGATTATATGGTCTTGTTTTCAGGTTTGGTTATTTCTAGTGCAATCTTCTATATGTTTGCAACGTTAGCGGTGAATAAGGAAATGATCCACAAGTCTAACGACCTGATTAGCTTTTCCGCTATCTTGTTCAATATCGGGATCATCTTATTGGCAATGATTACGTTTGTTTATATCCTGTACGCAAATAATTTTTTGTTAGGGATGCGCCAGAAAGATTATGGTTTGTTTATGATGCTAGGAGCCAAAAAGCAACGTGTGGGGTTCTTGATTGCTTGTGAAACAATGTTAATCGGACTTCTGTCAACAGTTTTAGGAATTTTGTTTGGTGGGGTGCTGAGTATTGGTGTTCGCCACATTCTTGAAAAAATGATGGGAATGGAGCTAACTTATTATCGGCCCTTTTATCTCCGCGCTATGGTTATTACGTTGGTGATTTATCTAGCTGTATTTGGATTTGCAGCTCTGATTAATACGGCTGTCATGGTGCGTAAACCTGCATTAGACTTGTTGCGACGGGGAGTTAAACCGCATAAAAGTATCCGCCAACCTTGGTTACTGATGGTGGAAGTAATCTTGGGGATTGGTATTTTAGGGTACGCATATTATTTGATGCGGCACCCGGTATTATTTGGCCAGTGGACTTTGCTATGGTGTTTTGTAATTACAGCAGTTGGCAGTTATTTTGTCATTAATGGGACAGTAGTAGCTGTGGTAAATCTGGTTCGCAAAACTTCCTGGGCCCAAAAACAACTTAATACGTTTACCTTGGGGCAATTACAGTTCAGAATTCAGGAATATACAGCAATCTTAACTATGGTGTCATTGATGTTCGGTCTGGCACTAGGAGCACTGACGATGGGGGTAGCTTTTAAAAACCAAACGGAACAGACTGCTGAAGTTGCAAGTGCATATGGTATGGTTGTGTATAATCCTAATATTCGGCAAAAAGCAGCTATGAAAAAGGTCACTACCAAAAAGCAGCAACGTTATACATATAAGCAAGTGGGGACGAAATATTATTATGACAGCAGTGAGTTCGATCGTCAGCCATATGTGGCTATCCAACCTCTAGCTGGTTCAGAAAATATGACGACCAATTACAAGTATATTAAGTATGATGGGAAAAAGATGCAGGAGCATAGCTATGAATTGACTTTTTATACTGAAATGACAAGCAGCGCATTCGTTGTAAGTCATAAACAGTTCCAGCAAGTCCAGGCTCCAGCTAAGATGGCATACTTTATCCAAACAGCTCCTATCGGCAAGACTTATGCCCAGATTAAGCAGGTGGCTGACGCAAGTTCTGATCCTCACCAAGTGACTGCGGGTATAGGAGGCCAGTATCGCGGATATGTGACTGCACAGTCGTTATACTCAGTGATGGAATTCATGGGGGGCTTTTTAGCAATTGCATTTTTGGCAATGCTGGCATCATGTCTAATGTTCAAAATTCTTTCTGGTTCCTACGATGACACGCGGCGTTACCAGATGCTGGCTAAGATCGGGACACCGCGTGAATTATTGAAGCGTGCTATTGCTAAAGAAGTAGCGGTCTTGTTCTTCTTACCAGCTGTATTGGGAACATTGGATGTTTTATTTGGTTTACAAATGTTTAAGTTACTAGTAGTAGCTCCTTATCGGAGTTTTGGGATGCCATTTGTAATTTTTATGGTACTGTACTTAGGTTATTATTCTTTGGCAGTATGGATGTACAGGCGGATAGTTTTACGGGATATTATTCAGTAAACATTTTTTGTAGAAGATAGTGTTCTTTATCTAAGTAGACACGACATATAGTGCGGTAAAAAACAAACCTGGAGAGTTGAAGTACAACAAAAAAGTTAGACAAAATTGAATAACTAAGCTACTAAGGTATGATTCCGATATTCCACCGGAGTTATGCCTTTTGTTTTTAATGAAATTCGTTTGTAGTTAAAGTAGTGAACATACTGTCTTGAAAGCTGTTTAAGTTCTTAATGTCTTTCATGGTGAGAATCCATCCAGTAGCTCGGCCTTAAATAGGTGAGGAAAACCCTCAATTGATAATTCCAACCTTGATCAGAATAAATAATTGGATGCACACCATAGAAAAAAGCCCCATAATTGTTAGACAAAGATTCTAACGATTGTGAGGCATTTTAAGAGTCTAGATTCGTTTTTTATTTATAAAGAATGTTCATTATTGCAATGTAAAAGAAAGTTTGACGGGATTATGATCTGCATATTGAAATTGGGTATCAAGATTAGTTGCGTGGGCAGTTACATTAGGGGAAACTAAGAACCCATCGATTACGGTTTCATAATTAACGCCCTTTTGATAAGGGATGTCTGTTGCCCGACAGGTAGGGACTTGGTCCTCATTAGTAGCGTGCACCATTCGCATCTTTGAAGTGATATTTTTGCTAGAAAGCACTGATACCCAATCTGGTACCTGCTGTTTATTTTTGAAATGAGTTAACATTTTTGCGCCAAAAGCATGGTTGAAGTCACCGCCAACGATAACATAATCTCCTTGAGCAACGGCAGCATCCATCACATGATTGAGCAACTTGAGTTGTTTTTTACGCATTTCGCCCCCCTTATCATAGGCAGACATATGGCTATTAATCAAAAGTAGCTGTTTATGATTCTTAACAGGGATGGTTAACACTTCAAAACACCGATCAAGATCAGTAAATTTGGAAATAAAACTGGAGGTTACAGGATATTTACGTCGTTCTGCCTGAGAAATTCGGTACTTGCTCAAGGATAGCAAACCTGACCGGACTGATCCGTGGGGATTGTTTAAAGGCAGAAAAATATAACCTGAATGAAAGTTACTGGCAAAAACACTAGCGTAATTGGGGAAACTTTGTTGAATTTTTTGTACCTGGTTAACGTGAAAACTGCGCGTTGAGTTGGTATCAACCTCTTGCATTAGAGCAAAATCTGGTTGTTGCTGCTTGAGCGTAGTGACCGCTCCATTGGTATCAACTAAAACGGTTTGCTTGTTAACTGCTGTTCCGTATTTACCTTGAGTCTTTTGGCCATCGACCATGCGCCCCGTATCCATGAAGAAGCTGTATTTTTGGTTGTAGGCCCCAAAGCCAATATTATACGTTAAAGCAGTATATTCTTGTCCAGGGGCTAACTCTGCTTGTTGCGGATCCTTAATTGTAAGTTTTTGATGGTCCTTGATCCGGTAGTAATGGCTCTGCATGTAAATAACATAACTTGCAGCAATTAGTACCAGTAGTCCCAAAGTGATGACAATTCCCCGTCCAAGCCAACGGGCGATTTTGTTATGTGAATTCATATGGAAAACTTCCTTAACTTTTACTATATTGATAATTTTATTGTAAAAGAAAAGAAGTGAGCAAACAATCTTTCTATAATGAGTATTTAACAATACGATGGCGTATACTGAATGAGAATAGTATAGAAGGTGAGATAATGGAACTGACAGCATATCAACAAAAATTAGCAGCTTGGCTTGATGAATACCGGGATTTTGTCCCGGCACAGACTCGAATCAGGGTAGTGCAGCAAATCCTTGCAGCAATAAAACAGCATGAACTCCCAGACCAATTAATTTCCTTGGAGTTTTCTGAAACAGAACTTGTGGATAATTTAGGGAAGTATCCGCAGTTACTAACATTTGAATCGGAATTATTAGATCTGCGCCAGCTCCTTGTGGAAAAGTTTGGCATATGGCATCTCTTTTCTCGGCGATGGGTGCAGGATTTGAAACATTTCATTAATGCTGAACAAACAAAGAGTTTAGAATTAATGGCAGGTAATGCAGTATTAACGAAGTTTGTCCCCAATATGCGTGCGACGGATAATTTGGATTGGAAAGGACAAGACAATGAACATCCCCATCCATGGACAACAGTGGAAAATAGCGATGCACTGGTGGCTGTTCAAAAATATTATCGAGTGGTGGATAACATTGTTTTGGCGTGGGCGCCTGACCAGGACGAAATTGATTGGCATATTCTCCAATTTTTGCGTCAGCAAAAGTGGGCTGGAAAATTTATTGTGATTGGGGAAAAGAATGGTGCAACTAATTCCAAGGCATTTTGGCAAAATAGCCACTTGACCCTGGTTGCAGAACTTAACCGCAATCATCCACAAGTAGATTTTATTAATGATCAAGTATTTTTAGTTAAATAAAAACGTGTGTCTTTTGATGAAATAATCATCTCACTGAAAGACACACGTTTTTAAATTAAAAATTGTTGTTTGCTGAGAGTGAAACTAATATTGAAAGGATCACTGTTCAAAACTTCCCCATCAGCTTGACCAAATTCAGAACTAGTAGTGGATAAGTCAATTTGATTGGCTTGGAAGTGGTGAAAATTGCGAAAACTGAGGTATCTATGCCCCGGAAGTAACATAGTTATGAACAGCCAGATGAACTTTAAGGTAGATTTTTTTTCGATGATAACTAAATCGAGTTTACCATCATTCATTTTGGCAAGGGGCATAATCGGGACACCACCACCGAAGTAAGGGTGGTTAGTAGTAGTTACCAAAAAAGCACGCTCATAAGTTTGGGTTTTCCCGTCGATAGTAGCAGTGAGTTGAAATGCGCGTTGCCTAAAAAAGGCATTGATAGCTGACAAAACATAACTAGAAATACCTAAGCGTACCTTATTTAAGAATTTCTTACTTGGCGCTCGGTTAGTTTGATGAACAACGCGGGCATCAAAGCCAATACCTAAATTATTCGTGAAAACGGCAGTAATATTGCGCGTTTTCTCGTAAAAAACACCAATATCAAGAGTGGTTGGATCAGTGGTAGTAGTGATCTTCTGTAATGCTGCAAGGGGATCTGCAGGAATGTTAGCCCCACGCGCAAAGTCGTTCCCCGATCCACAGGGAATATAACCGATAGTAACTTGAACACCAGCATGATGAAGACCATTCAATGTCTCATGGAGTGTCCCGTCACCCCCAACAACCACTAAGATAGTAGTTGAAGTCAGGTAGTGGGCAAGCACCTGTGCGAGCTGGTACTCATGATGAGGATATTGAGTGAAATGAACAGAGTACAGTAGCTGCTGCTCATTTAACCAGTGACGCAACTGGGGCCACACCTGTTGCGCATGGCCACTGCCGGCTTCTGGATTAACAATGAAAAGATAGTTGCGTTTCTTCACAGAGTTACTCCTTTCATTTTAATAGTTATGTCTTACATTATAGAACAATTTTAAATGAAAGGTAAAACATAAAAGTGAAGCATGGGAAATAAAAAACTATGGCTGTGGAGATAAGGTTACTTAAAAGTTACGGATTTATGGCGATGTTACAAAAAAGGCCGAATTTGTAACTTGCCTGGCAAGTGCCTGTTATATCCGAACATTATACTAAGAATGTGATTTAGTTAAAAAATAAAACTAGTTAATACTTAAACAAGTAAAAGAATTAAGGAAGGAAATATTACTATGGCAATGAAGAAAGTTTTAATGTCAGTAGCTGCTGCTGGGGGAATGTTTGTAGTTGGAACTTCTACGGCGCATGCCGATAACGTAACATATACTGTAAAGGCTGGCGATACCGTTTCTGAAATTGCTGAACACTTTGATACAACTGTTGCTAAGATTAAGCAACTTAATCAGCTAGAAAACGAAAACTTAATTCTTGTCGGCCAAAAGTTATTGGTAACAGGGGAACAACCTGTTAATACTACTAACGGAACCGCCAATAATACTTCCGCTAATACTGGTAACACGAACCAGGCGGCTTACCAAGCTCTAGTAACCCAAGCACCAAGTACAGCTACTGGTTCTGATGCTGAAGCTAAGGCGTGGATTGCTAGTCATGAGTCTGGTGGATCTTATACTGCATCCAACGGTAACTATTATGGTAAGTACCAATTGAGTCGTTCTTACTTAGGTGGTGATTATTCACCAGCTAACCAAGAACGTGTGGCAGATAATTATGTTGCTTCTCGTTATGGCTCATGGTCAGCAGCCAAGTCACATTGGTTAAGCCATGGTTGGTACTAAAATAATGTATCAGTTTATTAAATCAATATCCGAATAAAAAGACTGGAAAATGCTATTTTCCAGTCTTTTTTTACTCATTAATTTAGAAGCTAAACAGCTTATCGAGAAGATCATTTGTTATTAATAATTAAGGAACCTTTGATCGTTGAGTAACGTTATACGCTAAAAGGTTTGCAAGTTGACAATAATTAATCGCCATTAGTATCATAAAAGTGGATTTATAATATTATTTTAATTAATTCAATATGATGGCACCTCCTAGTAATAAGCGGAATAAAGGAGTGAGAGAACATGGAAAATACGTTAGTGTCAGCAATCATTACAACTTACGGACGACCATTTTCATTAGTGAAACGCGCGATTGATTCTGTTCTCCACCAGACATACCCACATATTGAGTTGATCCTAGTTGATGATAATGGCAAGAATAGTTCTTTACATACAAAGTTGTCGCATCAAGTTACGGCTACTTTTGGTGATCATGTCAAGTATTTGAGTAATACGCACAATCAAGGCGGGCAATTTTCACGAAATCGTGGTTTTTGGGAAAGTCGTGGTGAGTTTGTTGCTTTTTTAGATGACGATGATGTTTGGTTTCCTAATAAAATAGCAACTCAGTTGCAATTTTTTACTAATCAAGATATTGGCTTGGTGAGTTGTTGGGGACGGATATTGAATAATAAAACAGGACTGTTAAATCACCAAGTTTTTTCTCCTTTGATGAAGTTGCTCTATTTTCCTCCGGTCCAACCATTGATAACGTTTTTTAATGAGCAAAATTTTGATTGGATAATTGGGGTGGAAGGATGGCGCAGTGTTCTTCTAGCGTGGTTAGCCCCTCATCTCCAAGCAAAAACCGCTGGGTGGCAGCATGGCCGTAGTCAGAATTATTTTTATTTGCCACAGCAATATTATTTTCAACGGCGCAGTCTATTTCAGCGTTATTTAAAACAACTAGATGCTTATGTAGTGTTGGCAAGTGATGATGTGAAGATCATGGAAGATAACTTTCATTGTCAAGCACAACAAATTGTCAATCCTCGGACCTTTGTAAGTCCAATTAAATCTCATTACGGAAAGAACTTGTTAGCAGCGGGACGATTGGAACCAGTCAAAGGATATGAGCGATTATTATACTCACTAGCGTATTTAAACCAATTGAATCTTGAATGGCAATGCGAAATTGCAGGCACTGGCTCATAGGCCAAAACCTTGACCGCTTTATGCCAGCAATTAGATCTGGCAACGCAGGTTCATTTTCTGGGACGCGTTACAGAAATGCCGGCAGTTTTTGCACGTAGCTCAGTGTTTTTGCTAACTTCGTATTGGGAAGGAATGCCATTAGTTATACTAGAAGCTTTGGAAATGGGGTGCCCAGTAGTCACATTTGATATTCCAGATATTAATGATTTGGTTGTAGATGGTTACAATGGAATCGTTGTTCCTCAGTCAGCCGGTAGTCAAGGCTTTGCCCAAGCCATTGCCTGGTTACTTGAAGATCAACGATTGTGGGAGAAGTTACATCACAACGCTCTGCAAGAAGCAACTAAATATTCGCTAGATAAAATAATTTCTAAGTGGGAAAGCCTTTTGCAAGTGGAAAGTGAATGACAGTAGAATCTTTGGTATACTTGTTATAAATAGATTAAGAGCAATGTCCTTAACTAGTTATCCTAGTAAGGGAAGGTTTATAATCAAGACTGGAGTCGCAGGACTAAGGGGGCAATTATGGGCCTATCATTGATGCTAGTGTTGGTACTGTTGATCGTGATCGGTGTGATAATGCTGATTAGTGCCCGGACAATACGACAACGTAATATGTTGTTGATAAAGATTTTAATTCTGGCTATTGGAATTATTTGCCTAGGCGGAGGCAGTTACCTCTTATTTTATCTATTTATCAACGGAGCTTTATAGAAATAACGTAATCAGTCAATAATTGAGGTGGAGTTATGTATAACTATCATGAAGAAAAAGAAAATCTCCTGGACTTTTTAACTGAAGAATATACTTTATTTAAACGGCAACAAGACTTGTACGGAAAGTATCTCGAAATGGCAATTCCGCTTTCAGATTGTGTGGGAGAAATGACCCGACATGCAGGAAGTTATACTGCTATTCGCATGATGCAGGTTGCTAGTGAACGGGCCGGAGTAGACGAGGGCTTTCAACTAAATGATGATGACAACCAATTTGTGGTGGAGATGCATAATAGTTTAGTTGATTTTGTTAGTGATACTGTTATTCCTGATACAGATGATGCATTGAATAATTTTGCTGATCCAGACCAACTGGTATCTGTTTTAGATGATTTATTCCAAAATGCATTACAGACAGCATTGAAACCATTTCAATCAGATGACGAAGCACAAGCTGAATAACGAGCGAATTTAAATAAAAAAGGGGGACGTAACAGAAAAAGTTACGTCCTTTTTCTATGCTATAATGTTGTTAAAAATAACGAACAAGTGATCGGCGGGAGGATAAGATGCGTTTTTTACACACGGCGGATTGGCATATTGGTAAACGCTTGGGTGACTTTTCATTACAATTAGAGCAACAAGATGCATTTCAAAAAATAGTGGCAATTGCGCGGCAAGAACAAGTTGATGCAGTGGTAATTGCAGGGGACTTATACGACCGGAGTTTGGCTAGCGAAGAAAGTGTTCAGACTGTTAATGGGATGTTGGAATATTTAAACTTGCATGAACATTTGCCACTCCTAATAATTAGTGGAAATCATGATTCAGCTGTCAGGTTGAGTACTGGGGATAAGTGGATGCGACAAGCGGGGGTTCATATTGTAACTGACCTTGAAGATGCAATGAAACCAATTATCATTGACGATACGCAGTTCTTCTTATTGCCATATTTTGAACCGTATCAGGCACGTAATTTTTTTGCTGATCGGACAATCAAAACCACCCAGGATGCGGTTATCAAACTGGTGGCACAGATGCAAAAAATGTTTGATCCAACTAAAAAACATGTTTTAGTAGCGCACTTTTTTGCTGCTAATCAAGCCGGTAGTACGCAACAAAGTGAGGCAGTGGTCGGAGGGGTAGACATGGTAGCAACGGGTGTGCTGCAACCCTTTGATTATGTAGCTTTGGGACATATTCACAATCCCCAAGCATTAACTGATGAAAAAATTAAATATAGTGGTACTCCCCTCATGTTTTCCACAGGCGAGATTACCCAAACTAAAGGCGTCCGAATTATAGATACGACACCATTTAACAGTCAATTTATTCCACTGACGCCTTTGCATGCAATCAAGAAACTTACCGGGACGTTTGCTGACGTAACAAGTTTTGATCAGCAAGCTCAAGTTGAGAAAACAGATTATGTAGCGGTAGAGCTTACTGATCAGGAACCAGTAATGGATGCGTTTAATCGGCTCCATGCTGTTTATCCCCGATTATTTGAACTAACTCGCCGGCGTATTCGGCGCCACCCTCAGCAGAGGAATGATATTTCACGATATGTACATAGTGAGCAGTTAGATCCGGTAGTAGTATTACGTGATTTCTATCAATATGTCACGGGGCAACCACTCGCACCAGCACAAGAAAAGTGGGCATTAAAGGTTCGACAGGAGGTGGATGACAATGAAACCAATTAAAATACGGATGCAATATTTTGGTCCTTATGTGGATGAAACGGTTGATTTTAGTCGCTTTTTTGATAAGCCGGTATTTTTGATTGCAGGTAAAACAGGAAGTGGGAAAACTACTATTCTTGACGCAATAGTTTATGCTCTTTTTGGGGAAACTTCGGGTCAAGTGCGAGAAGGAAACCAGTTGCGAGCAAATTTTGCCGGACCAGATGAGCGCACTGTCGTGTCATTGGTTTTTGAACATCAGGATACAACCTACACTCTAATTCGCCAGCCTAAGCAAGTTTTGCGAAAAAAACGTGGCACAGGAAATAAAGAATATGGTGAAGAGGTTAGTTTAACCTATTATGTAACTCCCCAAAAAGAAGTAACTTTGAAAAAAAGTGGACAAGTACGCCAGAAGATCTTGGCAATCCTGGGTTTGACAGCTGAGCAGTTTCGACAAGTAGTTTTGCTTCCACAAGAGCAATTTAACAAGTTTTTGTTGGCTGATAGCGATGAAAAAGAAAAAACATTGCGGACTATCTTTAGAACGGAAGCTTACCAACAGTGGAAAGAACAAATGGTGGATGCTGCTAAGAAAATGGTAACAACTTTGCAAAAACAGGAGGCACAGTTGGCAGCAATTAAAAGTCAGGTTGACCCCCAGGGTGACTTAGCCTTAGACAGCACAGACCATTGGCTCAATACTTGGAATGAACGAATCGCTGGTCAGCAAGCAGATCTTCAAAAGCAACAAGCGAGAATAGCGGAGCAAAAACGTACAGAAAAAGAGTGGCAAGACCAACTAGTTACTTATCAACAAATCAATGATCGCCTCCAAGAATTACGGGATTTACAAACTCAATTGCAGAGCTTGCAAGCTGAGTTGCCACAAATGCAAGCTGATGAACAGCGAGTAGCATTGTTAGAGTGGGTTCAAACACAAGCTACAACATTGACTAGGCGAAATGAAGCGCAAAAACAATTACGAGAAGGGCAACAGCATCAGCAAGAACAGCAGGCCAGGATAGAAAAGGTAAAGCTTGCTTTAGAAAAATGGGCGCATAAAGATCACAAATTGAGTGAAAAAGAGCAACGAGCGGTCGCTTTAAACCAGTCTCAAGAACAATTACAAAACCAAGCCCAAATATTACAGCAATTAGCTGACCTCGATGGGCAGTTCTCCGAGTTGCAGGATCGATTGGTCACTGCCCAAAGACGTCAAACTGAGCTTGAGGATCAAGTGGTGATCATGAACGCAAACTTGCAACAGGATCTCCACCGACAAATAGAGTTAAGCGGACAGAAGGAAGACTTGGCGGTCAAAATAGTAGCTCAAGAACAGCGCTATTTCCAACTTAAACAAAGTGCTCAGAGTATTGGCACGCAAGCAGAACGATTGAAACATCTGCAAAAAGAAAAGAAGAATACACACAAGCGCATACTTCAGGCCAAACAAGAAGTTCAGCAAGCAGACCGTGTTTTCGCTACCGTTAATAATGATTGGGTAGCTAAACAAATTGCCCAACTAGCTCAACAGTTAGAGCCAGGGACACCTTGCCCGGTATGTGGTGCCTTAGATCATCCGCGTGTGGCTACCACTCAGATAACGTCAGTGACAGAGGCAGACTATGAAAAAGCTCAGGCTGAGCGGGAACGAGCAGGCAATTATCTCCATCAGCAAGAAGCTATATATGCTCAGTTACAAGAGCAAGTAACAAACCAAACGGCAGATGTAGAAAAGTTATTAAATCAGTTTACAGAAATGCTTTCCCAGGATGTTACGGTTGAAAGTAATGCTGATTGTCAGGCAGTCTTGATGCAAGAGCAAACAGCGCTTACTCAGAGCAAAAAACAGGCAGAGTTCTTGGAAAACAAATTGGCTGATATTACTCAAAAGGTAACCCAAGCCACAGCGCAAAAACAACAGAATGAAACAGGACAAGCAACCATTGCAACGCAAATAACAGACTGGCATGAACAACAGCAAATAATTAATAATAAGCGAAATGAACTTCTACAACAAGTACCAGCAGGAGTGCATTTAGCGACTGTTGAACAACAAATCCAAGCAAATAAAGATTTTATTGCTCAAGTTGCTACTGCACGGAAAGCATTGGACCAAGAAAAAAATACATTAGATCAAAACTATTCAACTATCCAGGGCCAGCTTCAGATTTATCAACAACTCATTAAAGACAATGAAGCGGTTATTCACAAGTGTGGACAAGAGTTAGAACGAGCTGTTAGTGAAGCTCCGGTTGCAATGACGATTCGCCAATTAGAAGAATACACGGTAAACTTGGCAGGTTTGCCGCAATTGCGCGCCAAAGTGACAAATTGGTTTAATGAGTATAATAATCGCCAACAGCAGTATGCTAAATTGCAGGACCAGACAGCCGGGCAAAAGATGCACGATCTATCACCATTAAAAGAAAAATTGCAGGTATTGCGTACACAACAAGAGCAGTCCAATGTTATTTTGGGGCGGATGCAGCGTGACATAACGGAGTATGAGCAGGTTTATACTCAAGTTAAGCAGCTGTGGGAAAGTTTTAAACATAATGAAACACAACAACGTTTTATTCATCAGTTAGTTGAAGCTGTTGCCGGAAACAACCGGGACCACCACTTATCATTGGAACGGTTTGTTTTACAGCATTATTTAGAACAAGTTCTCCAAGTAGCTAATGAACGGCTACCACATTTACTCCAAGATCGGTATTATTTCACTTTGAGTAGTGAAGAAAGTAAATACCGTAAGACGACGGGCTTGCAAATTAATGTTTTTGATGAGTTTGTAGGAACAGAGCGTTCTGTATCTACGCTTTCCGGTGGTGAAGGATTTATTGCTTCTTTGACTTTGGCCCTAGCGCTGGGTGAAGTTATTCAGAGTCAGCATGGTGGACCACAAGTCGAAGCATTATTTATCGACGAAGGGTTTGATTCTTTGGATATCGAAGCCTTAAACAATGTCTTGGATAGTATTCGGATTATTGAAGGCCAGAACCGATTGATTGGTATGATTAGTCACGTTGAAGGGATGGAGGAAGAAATTCCTAATCAGTTGCAGGTGATCCAAGAAAACGGTCGAAGTCATATCCGCTACATGATTGACGGAGTTATTCAATCATAAGGAGGGGTGTGAAGTGCAATGGAAAACACACATAACAACAACCTTGGCCTTAACGCTACCCTTGGTGGCCGCTAGCAATGAGGTTTCATGGATTAATGTTGGAGCCTTAGCGGTGGGTAGTCTTCTGCCAGATATTGATCATCCACAATCAGTTATTGGAAAGCGGCACAAAGTAGTTAGTAACGTAACGCGCACCGCGTTTGGTCATCGCGGGGTTACGCATTCGTTTATAGGTATTTTTGTAGTGTATGGGCTGATGCTATTTTTTCAAAAAAATTATCTTGCACCGCCGACTAAATGGTTGCCGTTTTGGTTGATTGTGGGATATCTTGCGCATATTATCGAAGATAGTTTTTCCTCACGCGGGGTTCATTGGACGTGGCCGTTTTTTAACAAAAAACGTAAACAACGTTTATTCATATATTATCGAACTGGAAGCTTGAGCGAGTATTTGTTGTTAGGTTTCTTTATGTGCTTAATAATTGTAGAGTTATATCTCTTTTATCAGGCAGCTTGGTCGCATATTATTCCCGTTGATGTACAAGGAAAGATAGGAATGTGGATCATGCGGATCCAAACTATGCTGTATTTTTGATAGTTGTTTTTAAAAATTATAATATTAAATAATTGCTAATCATGAGTGAAAATAGTAGAGTGAAAGTAGTATTAGAACGTATTTAGAGCCTAGAGAAAGGAGACTTGCTAAGATGGAAAACCAAGCAACATTAGCACAAGCGGCAGCTAAATTACGGGCCAAACATGTCAAAAATACGCCTCAACGGCAGGTGATTTTATCTTATCTGATGACTTCTAAGGAACATCCTTCAATCAAGATGATTCACGAACACGTTGCTGCTAACGGCTTTAAGGTAAGTTTAGCAACGATTTATAACACCTTAGAGATTCTCCAAGAAAAAGAATTAATAATTCAAGTTGCAGCTGACAGCGATGGACATATGCGGTATGATTATTATCAGAAACCTCACTATCATGTGATTTGTGTGCGGTGTAATAAAATCATCGACGTGTTTCATGATGGTTTCCAGGCGGTGGAGCAGGATGCTGCACAAGCAACTGGTTTTAAGGTTTACAATAGTCAGTGCGAAGTATATGGATTATGTCCTGACTGTCAAGCTGAATTAGCAAAATAACTTGTGACGTTGAAGTGGTACAGTAGGATGATGGTCCCTTTTGTCAGAGACCTGGTGGGAGCTGTAAACCAGGAAAAACCATTTATCTGAATTACAACTATGGAGTTGCGGCGGGTCATTCCGTTATCGATGACAGAGCGACTGGAGAACTATCTCCAGTAACCTGGGTGGTAACGCGGAAAATTTCGTCCCTAGTATTGATACTGATACTAGGGACTTTTAATTTATTAAGGAGGTACGAGTATGGCAAACATTCTCGAAGATCTAAAATGGCGGGAAGCCGTTAACCAAGTAACTGATGAAGAAGGTTTGAGTAAGTTATTAGATAAAAAAGCAGTTGGATTATACTGTGGAGTTGATCCAACAGGTGACAGTTTACACATTGGTCACTTGGTACCATTCATGATTCTCAAGCGTTTCCAGATGGCTGGAAATCGGGCCCACATTATCATTGGTGGGGGGACAGGTTCGATTGGTGATCCATCAGGCAAAAAGTCAGAACGGGTATTGCAAACAATGGAACAGGTACGGCACAATGAACAAGCGCTAACAAAGCAAATGCAAAAATTGTTCGGTGCGGATAATATTACAATTGTTAACAATTATGAATGGTTGTCACAGATCAGCTTGCTAACGTTCTTGCGTGATTATGGGAAGTTATTCAACGTTAACACAATGTTGAACAAGGAAATCGTCGCTAGTCGTCTAGAAGTTGGGATTTCATACACAGAATTCACTTACCAGATCTTACAATCAATTGACTTCTTACATCTATGGCAAACACGTGATGTACAACTGCAAATTGGTGGTGGAGATCAATGGGGAAACATCACTTCCGGGGTTGATTTGATTCACAAAACCGAAGGGTCTAAGGCTGAAGCATATGGTTTGACTGTGCCACTGATGCTAAAGGCTGATGGGACCAAGTTTGGGAAAACAGCTGGCGGTGCTGTTTGGTTAGATCCAGAAAAGACTACGCCATACGAATTCTACCAATTCTGGTTGAACCAAGATGACCGGGATGTAGTCAAATTCTTGAAATACTTTACTTTCTTAAGTAAGGAAGAAATTGAAGCTTTAGCTGAAAAGGTCAAGACAGAACCAGAAAAGCGTGAGGCGCAACGGCGGTTAGCCCAAGAAGTGACCAAGTTTGTCCATGGCAAAGAAGCAGTACGGGAAGCAGAAAACATCTCTCAAGCTCTCTTCTCTGGCGAAGTAAAGAATTTAACAGCTCACGAAATTGAACAAGGGTTTAAGAAGATGCCAACGGTTGAAGTGCCAGCTGGTAAGGAAAATATTATTTTGTGGTTAGTAGATGTGGCTAAAATTGAAAGTTCGCGGCGTCAAGCGCGTGAAGATGTGAAGAATGGCGCTATCCGGATTAACGGAGAAAAGATCACTGATGTTGATGCAGAAATTGACACAGCTGCAGCATTTGATGGGAAATTTGTGATTGTTCGGCGGGGAAAGAAGCGTTATTTCTTAGCACGAGTAAAATAATTAATTATTAACAGGGAAAGGGAGCCACTCTTTTCCTGTTTTTTGTTTAGATAATAAATACTGAGCGTGAAAAAGAAGAATTTTTTTGAAGTGATTTAACGAACAAACGGATAGTTTTATGTAGATATTCTTTGATAAAGTGCTTATTTATATAGCATTAAAACAATAGATTTGTTTAAAGTTCGGATTTGATGACCGTGATGATTTTTGTGGATGCAATTCTTAAAAATAAGGGGTTGACGCTGGCGGTAAAAGTGGCTATAGTAATACATGCTGTTGATGCGAAACAAGTTGATTGTTGTAAAAGTTAAGTGATTGATTCAAAAAAGTGTTTGACATCGATTGATGGTTTTGGTAATATAATCAAGTCGCATCGCGATAAAGTAGATCTTTGAAAACTGAACAAAGTTTCGACAAATCAAATGTGTGGGACTTCTTGCTAGACGCAAGAGCAAAACATTTGCGAATGTCAATTCGCTAGTAATTTTTACGAGTCTAATCGACTTAAGATTTTAAATCGAGAGTTTGATCCTGGCTCAGGATGAACGCTGGCGGCGTGCCTAATACATGCAAGTCGAGCGCATCGGCCCAACTGATTGAAGATGCTTGCATCCGATTGACGATGGTTTACCGATGAGCGGCGGACGGGTGAGTAACACGTAGGTAACCTGCCCAGAAGCGGGGGATAACACCTGGAAACAGATGCTAATACCGCATAGGTCATTTGACCGCATGGTCAAATGATTAAAGATGGCTCTGCTATCACTTCTGGATGGACCTGCGGCGTATTAGCTAGTTGGTAAGGTAACGGCTTACCAAGGCAATGATACGTAGCCGAGTTGAGAGACTGATCGGCCACATTGGGACT
>NZ_CP144759.1:1095000-1237500 GCF_036689625.1 Ligilactobacillus saerimneri | reverse complement strand
CCCGCATTTTTATTTACGCCGACTTAGCTCAGTTGGCAGAGCACCTGTCTTGTAAACAGGGGGTCGGAGGTTCGAACCCTCTAGTCGGCATGATGCGGAAATAGTTCAGAGGTAGAACATCACCTTGCCATGGTGGGGGTCGCGGGTTCGAATCCCGTTTTCCGCTTGTATTTATTAATTTAATACACTCCTGCCGGGGTGGCGGAACTGGCAGACGCACAGGACTTAAAATCCTGCGGTAAGTGATTACCGTACCGGTTCGATTCCGGTCCTCGGCATTGTAGCGTAAGCTACACGACATTATTAATAGTAAAATGCACCCATAGCGCAACTGGATAGAGTGTCTGACTACGAATCAGAAGGTTGCAGGTTCGACTCCTGCTGGGTGCACTTTTTCGGGAAATAGCTCAGCTTGGTAGAGCACCTGGTTTGGGACCAGGGGGTCGCAGGTTCGAATCCTGTTTTCCCGATTTTTTTTGTTTATTTATTTAAATTTAAAGAGTATAATAGCACTGTTAGCGGGAATTAGCTCAGCTTGGTAGAGCGCTTCGTTCGGGACGAAGAGGTCGCAAGTTCGAATCTTGTATTCCCGATTATCAGCAAGTTAATTTTTTAGATTAAACGTATTTGTCTTAGGACTATAGTCTGAAGATGATACGTTTTTTTATTACATGGGATACTTTACAGAATCAGGACGTTAAGTAGCTGTTGATGACAATTAATAAGTTATAATTATGGCAGATTGTAAAATTTAAGTTGAACATTTTAGTGGACAGAAAAACCCATAAAGGTCTTTAATGGTGTCGTTACAACATTCCATTAGAAAGAAGGACCTTTATGGGCACCACTATCTTATCATTTTCAGACCGCATTGTCATCGAAACGCTTCGTCATGAAAAGCGATCTCTTCGATATATCGCTGATTACCTGGGCTTTAGTAAGACTACTATCTTTAATGAAATTCACCGGTTAAAGGGTGAATACCATGCGACTAGTGCGCAAGCCGACCACGAAACTAAACTTAGTTATCGTGGTCGTAAATGCTCATTAACGGCTAACCTCAAGCGACTAATCGAAGACAAGATCAAGATTCAGAAATGGTCAATTGAACAAGTAGCCCATGTGGTTAGGATCGCCTACAAGACTATCTATAACTGGGTCGATCAAGGACTTCTAGATATTCGGATGACTGATTTACCTGACCATGGTATTCGTCGTAAGCGTGCTAAAGAAACCCGTGGGACTTTCAGTCATGGTCGTTCGATTGAAGATCGTCCAGCTGAAGCTTCTGATCGTAATATTGCAGGCCATTTTGAAGCTGATACAGTTTTATCTGGCAAGCGCAAAGGTCAAGCAGTAGCCACGTTTGTCGAACGCAAGAGTCGCCTTACTATCGTTAAACGGCTTGGTGGACGAGATAGCACTTCAATGACTAAGGCTATCCTTGAGTTAGCTAATCAATTAGGAACTAATCTCAAGACACTGACGGTTGATCACGGGAAAGAGTTCGCCAACTACCAATCAATTGAGAAAAATACCGGCGTGCCGTTGTACTTTGCCCATGCTTATTCTCCGCATGAACGTGGTAGTAATGAGAATCGTAATCGAGTGTTACGGCGATTTATTCCTAAGGGTCAGCCAATTGAAGAGATTAGTGATGATGAATTGATTCAGATTAACTGGTATCTGAATTCACGGCCACTCAAATGTTTGAACTGGCGAACTCCAATTGAGATCTTTTTGCTTAATCTGCGTCATTAAATTTGTTCAAGTTATTTATTGCAATCTACCTTATTAATAAGAGAAGGTTAATTAGTGGAGGAAGGTGAAATACATGATTAAGAAGAAACATGGACAAAGTAAAAAGATAAATAGATGGCTTATTGGAGGCATTTTACTGTTGTTTCTTGGTGGTGGGTTAGGCTGGAAATGGTACAGTCAGCAAAAAAATTCTGCACCACGGATTGAAAAAATCACTATAAAAAAAGCTAAGCGGAAAAGACAAAGCTCAGCTAAAAAGAAAAGTTCATCTGAAAGTAAAAAAGAAATTGTAACGTTGACCTATAATGGAGTTTCACCAGCACAGACGGTTCTGGCTATTGCTTACTATGGCGAAAGTTACAGCGGACAAGATGCGTGGCAGAATCTATTTAGCAATGACGGAAGTCTAAATTTAACACAAAGAGAGTATGCTGACCACCTCAGTGTTCCAGGGCGAGGACGAAGTTGGCTTCTTCAGCCAGCTGGAACAGCCGACAAGGTAGTTGCTGCCTACACTGTTGGCGCTGATGGCAACGTGGCATTTTATAGTATTGATCCGCAATCGCAGCAGGAATACAGCCCATTTATGCAGGTTAACTTACGTAAAATTATTATGACAGTTAATAAGCATGGAAAATCTCAGGCAGTTATTGATAAAGCACAAAATTTAGTAATAAAAACGGTTGCTAAACAGACTACTACAACGGACAAAACCTACTCAAATGAAGAATACGAACTGATGGCTTACATGCAATTAGTAATTGATAATGGGGATGGAGATGAAAAAAACGCTGATACTGTGCAGAATTTGGAACAGGCAGTAGATTATATGCATTGGCAAAAACAGGATGGGGGACACAGTATTGATGCTGGGGCTCATGCTACAACTATGCGGGTCCAAGGTGATCAAGTATATGTGACCTATGACACGCTTGAAGGTGATCATATGGGAATAGCTAATGGGCATAAAACTTATTCGAAGGCAGAGCTGGTACGTAATTTTGGCGAGTATTCGCAACAGATAAAGAATATTTTAAGTAAGATACACCGAGTAGATAACTAAATTTAGAAGAGTTTAATCGCTGGATTAAATTCTTTTATTTGTCTGAAAAGTTACGTATAATTAATGTCAAAGTTAGTCAAACTGTTTTTAAAGAAGGGTAGATCTTATGCAAGGAAGAAATATTTCTGATATAATCGAAAATTATTTAAAAAGCATCTTATCAGATAATAATCAAATCGAGATCAAACGTTCGCAAATTGCAGATAGGTTTGATGTAGTCCCTTCGCAAATTAATTACGTGATTAAGACCCGGTTTACTACTCAAGAAGGGTACATTGTAGAGAGTAAACGTGGCGGTGGTGGCTATATTCGTATCGAAAAAGTTAACTTACTCGATAATACGGACTTCTTGGATACGTTGATTGCATCAATTGGTGATCGTTTATCTGATAGTAAGGCTTTTAATATTATTCAGAGTCTGTATGAGGATAAAGTGATGACAGAAAAAGAGGCTAACATTGTTTTAGCCACAATTGACAAGCGAACGTTGAACTTTGGTGACAAGTACTTAGAAGAAAAAGTACGTGCACATATTATGATTGGGGTACTTAATCGGCTCCGATATGACTTAAAAAATGGGAAGTGACGATAAATGACAGAAAACTATACCCCAAGTGCCAAGCGGGTGCTGGTTATTGCTCAGTCAGAGGCTAAACATTTCAAACACCAGGCAGTAGGAACAGAGCACCTGTTATTGGCACTAACAACGGTTGATAACTCAGTAGCTGGTAAAGCACTTAAGCAGTTTTCACTTTTTCCATTAGATATTAGGGAAGAAATTGAATACATTGTCAACTATGGTAATTTAGACCGTTCCCAAAGGTATGATTATTTACCGTATTCACCTAAAGCTAAGCTTATCTTGGATGAAGCACAAAGATTGCAGCGGT
The DNA here is from genome assembly GCF_036689625.1 of Ligilactobacillus saerimneri. NCBI lineage: Bacteria > Bacillati > Bacillota > Bacilli > Lactobacillales > Lactobacillaceae > Ligilactobacillus > Ligilactobacillus saerimneri. The sequence continues at coordinate 1,233,786 of NZ_CP144759.1, read as the reverse complement.
TAATTGGGGCACCAGCTGTGGGAACGGAACATATTTTATTGGCATTGTTAGCTGATCAAGATAATATTGCACGACGAATTTTAACAGACTTAAATGTTGATCCTAATGTCTTGACCAGAACAATTAACAAAATGATCGGGGTAAATGGGGCGCAATTACAACGAAAACAACGCCAAATGAACCGTAATAAAGAACAAGGAACGCCAACTTTAAATGAGCTCGCACGCGATTTAACTAAAACAGCAGCAGAAGGGCAAGTTGATCCAGTGGTTGGTCGTGAGCGGGAAATCCGCCGCCTAACACAAATTTTAAGTCGTCGGACCAAAAACAACCCCGTTTTACTAGGGGATCCTGGTGTAGGAAAAACAGCTATTGTTGAAGGACTTGCTACTAAACTAGCCCAAAATGAAGTTCCAGAGAACCTACAGAATAAACGTCTAATGATGTTAGATATGGGATCGTTAGTCGCTGGAACTAAATATCGTGGTGAGTTTGAAAATCGTCTTAAAAAAATCATCGAAGAAATACAACGTGATCGGAATGTTATTCTTTTTATCGATGAAATGCATACAATCATTGGAGCCGGAGGTGCAGAGGGGGCAATTGATGCAGCCAATATTTTAAAACCTGCATTAGCCCGGGGCGAGGTTCAAATCATTGGGGCCACAACATTAGATGAGTATCAAAAATATGTTGAATCAGACTCTGCATTAGAACGCCGCTTTGCAACGATTACAGTCGAAGCTCCTACTCCTGATCAGACAGTAAAGATTCTTCAGGGATTGCGCCCACGGTACGAACAACACCACCAAGTGCAATTATCTGATGAAGCACTTGTTGCTGCGGTAAAATTGAGTGATCGGTATATTACCAATCGCTATTTACCTGATAAAGCAATCGACTTGATGGATGAAGCAGCAGCCAGAGTTCGAATTGACAAGAATGACAAGAAGTCACGCTTGTCTCAGGTTAATGATGAAATTGCTTCATTAGCCAAACAAATTCAATCCGCTTTGATTGCAGGTGATTTTAATCAAGCGGCAGTTCTTCGCAAACAAAAACAGGCCCAGGATAAAAAGGCGACAACATTAACTAAGCGCCAAGCAACGATGACCACAAAGGGTGAGTTTACAGCTAAAGTTAGCTCTGAAGATGTTGCGCGGGTAGTTGCTGATTGGACTGGTGTTCCGGTAACGCAGATAAATAAGAATGAAGGAGAACGCTTAATTAATTTGGAAGAAACACTTCATCGCCAAGTTGTTGGGCAAGACGAGGCGGTTGTTGCTGTAGCAAAGGCAATTCGGCGTGCTCGAAGTGGACTAGGTGATCCTAATCGCCCTATTGGTTCATTTATGTTTCTAGGACCTACCGGTGTAGGAAAAACAGAATTGGCCAAAGCTTTAGCGCAAGCAGTATTTGGATCGGAAGATAGTATGATCCGGATCGATATGAGTGAATACATGGAGAAATACTCGGTCAGTCGCTTAGTGGGATCCCCTCCTGGTTATGTTGGTTATGATGAAGGGGGGCAATTGACGGAAAAAGTGCGGCAGCATCCATATTCAGTCGTCTTGCTTGATGAAGTAGAAAAAGCCCATCCTGATGTCTTTAATTTGCTATTACAAGTTTTAGATGATGGCTATTTGACAGATTCAAAGGGGCGTAAGGTCAATTTCCAAAATACAATCATAATTATGACATCTAATCTCGGAGCCACTGCATTACGTGATGAGAAGACTGTGGGCTTTGGTAAAAAAGAATTGGCTGATGACTATCAAGCAATGAGTAAAAAAATTCGGGAAACATTGAAACAAACGTATCGGCCAGAATTTCTAAACCGAATTGATGATATTGTTATTTTCCATGCATTACACCAAAAGGAACTACATCAGATTGTCCGGCTATTAGCACAGAAATTAGTTCAACGATTAGCAGATCAAGGAATCAAGCTAAAAATTACTCCGGCAGCTATTGATGTTGTGGCTCAGAAAGGATTTAATCCGCAATATGGTGCTCGACCATTACGGCGGGCGTTACAGACTGAAATCGAAGATCGGTTAAGTGATGAACTTTTGCGAGGACATGTTGCACAAGGAGATCAACTTACAGTTGGAGCTTCTAAGGGTAAGATTACAGTCACAGTTAAAGAATTAGCAACAACTAAATAGGGCACAAAAAACACGGTTCGAATACCGTGTTTTTTGTATTGACAAACTTTTTTGTTCTCGCTATAATAAACAAATGCAAAAACTGTGAATTTAACGGCTGTCATGATCTATTGTCCATGATAGTTGCTATAAAGAAGCAAAAATAGAGGGTTAAAGGTTCTTTTACCAGTTCTATTTTTGGTTTTTTTTTGCCAAAAAAAGGGAAAAAAGCGCCAATATCAGCATTTGTAACAAAAATGTAATATTGGTTGGCATTCACAGAATATTTTCGAGAGGTGAACAACTTGGCAGGACATTTAGTAAAATACGGCAAGCACCGTACTCGGAGAAGTTATGCGCGGATTAAAGAAGTACTTGATCTGCCTAACTTGATCGAGATTCAAACTGATTCCTATAACTGGTTCTTGGATGAAGGATTACGTGAAATGTTCAACGACATTATGCCGATTGAAGATTTCCAAGGCAATCTTTCTTTAGAATTCGTTGATTACCGGTTACTTGAACCAAAGTATACGGTTGAAGAAGCACGGGAACACGATGCAAACTATTCTGCTCCATTACATGTTACTTTAAGACTTACTAACCATGAAACTGGGGAAATCAAGTCCCAAGATGTATTCTTTGGTGATTTCCCATTGATGACAAAACAAGGAACTTTCATTATCAACGGTGCTGAACGTGTTATTGTTTCCCAATTGGTTCGTTCGCCAGGTGTCTACTTTAATTCAGAAGTTGACAAGAATGGACGGACAACATTTGGAACAACAGTTATCCCTAACCGTGGGGCATGGCTGGAATACGAAACAGATGCCAAGGATATTTCCTATGTTCGGATTGATCGAACACGTAAGTTGCCAATGTCTGAATTAGTTCGGGCTTTGGGTTATGGCTCCGATAGTGAAATCATCAATATGCTTGGTGATAGTGAAAGCCTGATGCTTACTTTGGAAAAGGATGTTCATAAGGATACTAATGATTCACGGGTTGAAGAATCATTAAAGGATATTTACGAACGGTTACGTCCTGGTGAACCAAAGACTGCTGAATCTGCTCGTAACTTGTTAACAGCTCGTTTCTTTGATCCAAAGCGTTATGATTTGGCGCCAGTGGGACGTTATAAGATCAATAAGAAGTTAGATCTTAAGACGCGCTTGTTGAACACAACATTAGCTGAAACGTTGGCTGATCCTGATACTGGTGAAATCATTGCTCGTGAAGGCGATGTAATCACTAAGCAAGTGATGGATAAGTTAGCACCATATTTAAAGCGTGATGACTTTAAGACAGTTACCTTTACACCTTCTGAAGAAGGTGTTGTTCAAGAACCAATGACTTTACAAATCATTAAGGTTCTATCACCAGTGGATCCTGACCGTGTAATTAATGTAATCGGTAATGGAAACATTGATCTTAAGTTTAAACACATTACTCCAGCTGATATCATTGCATCAATGAACTATTTCTTGAATTTACAAGAAAACTTAGGTTCAACTGATGATATTGACCACTTGGGGAACCGTCGGATTCGCTCTGTGGGTGAATTATTGCAAAACCAATTCCGAATTGGTTTATCACGGATGGAACGGGTTGTACGGGAACGGATGTCAATCCAAGATACATCTACAATTACGCCACAACAGTTAATCAATATTCGTCCGGTTGTAGCTTCTGTGAAGGAATTCTTTGGTTCTTCACAGTTATCACAGTTCATGGATCAAACTAACCCATTGGGTGAATTGACACATAAGCGCCGTCTATCAGCCTTAGGTCCTGGCGGTTTGACTCGTGATCGTGCGGGTTATGAAGTGCGGGACGTGCACTATACGCATTATGGTCGGATGTGTCCAATTGAAACACCTGAAGGTCCTAACATCGGTTTGATTAACAGTTTGTCTTCCTATGCACGGGTTAACAAGTATGGATTCATTGAAACCCCATACCGGCGTGTTTCTTGGACAACTCATAAAGTTACTGATAAGATTGACTACTTAACTGCCGATGAAGAAGATAACTATATCATTGCTCAGGCTAACTCTCCGTTAAATGATGATGGTTCATTCGTTGATGATGAAGTTATGGCACGTCATAAAGATGATGACGTTGAAATTTCAATTGAAAAAGTTGACTACATGGACGTTTCTCCTAAGCAAGTAGTTGCGGTTGCCACAGCATGTATTCCATTCTTGGAAAACGATGACTCCAACCGTGCCTTGATGGGGGCTAACATGCAGCGGCAAGCTGTTCCGTTGATTCATCCACATGCACCACTTGTTGGTACAGGGATTGAATACAAGGCAGCCCATGACTCTGGGGTGGCATTGTTATCCAAGTATGCAGGGACTGTTGAATATGTAGATGCACGAGAAATCCGTGTTCGGCGTGACGATGGCTCACTTGACAAGTACAAGTTGATGAAGTTCCGTCGTTCTAATGGTGGTAAGAACTATAACCAAACACCGATTGTTCGTGTGGGTGAAAAAGTTGAAGCTGACGAAGTTCTTGCAGATGGCCCAGCAATGGAAGAAGGGGAATTAGCCCTAGGGCAAAACCCATTGATCGCCTTTATGACTTGGGACGGATACAACTTCGAAGATGCCATCGCAATCAATGAACGATTAGTTAAGGAAGATGTTTATACGTCCATCCATATCGAATCATACGAATCTGAAGCACGTGACACTAAGTTAGGACCTGAAGAAATGACACGGGAAATTCCTAATGTTGGTGAAGATGCACTGAAGGATTTGGATGAATTCGGGATTATCCGGGTTGGTGCCGAAGTACAAGATGGCGATATCTTAGTTGGTAAAGTTACACCAAAGGGTATGACAGAATTATCCGCTGAAGAACGACTCTTACACGCAATCTTTGGTGAAAAGGCACGCGAAGTACGGGATACTTCCCTCCGTGTTCCACACGGTGGTGGCGGTATTATTCAAGATGTTAAGGTCTTCACCCGTGAAAATGGTGATGAATTGGCACCTGGTGTCAACATGATGGTTCGTGTCTACATTGCTCAAAAGCGTAAGATCCAAGTTGGGGATAAGATGGCTGGTCGTCACGGTAACAAAGGGACTGTTTCCATTGTTATTCCAGAAGAAGATATGCCATTTATGCCAGATGGTACGCCAATTGACATCATGCTTTCTCCAATGGGTGTGCCTTCCCGTATGAACATTGGGCAGGTGTTGGAACTCCACTTAGGCTTTGCTGCACGTAAATTAGGAATTCACATTGCAACGCCTGTTTTTGACGGTGCTACCGATGATGACATCTGGGATGCACTTAAAGAAGCCGGCTTGCCATCTGATGGTAAGTCTGTGTTGTATGATGGTCGGACGGGTGAACCATTTGATAATCGGATTGCCGTTGGTGTTATGTACTACCTGAAGTTGGCACACATGGTCGATGATAAGATTCACTCACGTTCAATTGGACCATACTCCTTGGTTACACAACAACCACTTGGTGGTAAGGCACAATTTGGTGGTCAGCGTTTCGGGGAAATGGAAGTTTGGGCCCTTGAAGCATATGGGGCAGCATATACTCTCCAAGAAATCTTAACTTACAAGTCAGATGATGTTGTGGGTCGTGTTCAAACTTACGAAGCCATCGTCAAGGGTGAACCAATTCCTAAACCAGGTGTACCTGAATCCTTCCGCGTGCTTGTAAAAGAATTACAAGCTTTAGGATTGGATATGAAGGTTCTTGATGCTGATAAGAACGACATTGACCTCCGTGAAATGGAAAGCGACGATGATGAAGTAATTAACGTCGATGCATTGAGCAAGGTTGCCAAAGAAGAAGCGGACAAACGAGCTGCTAAAGAAAAGGCACAAGAAGAACAGTCTGAAAAGTAATTAAAAGCAAAATATTGAAAGGGAGGTCGGTCCTTTGATCGATGTCAATAAATTCGATAGTATGCAAATTGGTTTGGCTTCATCTGATAAGATCCGTCAATGGTCTTATGGTGAAGTAAAGAAACCTGAAACTATCAACTATCGTACATTGAAACCAGAACGCGACGGTTTGTTCGATGAACGTATTTTCGGACCATCAAAAGATTGGGAATGTGCTTGCGGTAAATACAAGCGTATCCGGTATAAGGGTGTGGTCTGCGACCGTTGTGGTGTCGAAGTAACTAAGGCTAAGGTACGGCGTGAACGGATGGGGCACATCGAACTTGCTGCACCTGTAACTCACATTTGGTACTTCAAGGGTATTCCAAGTCGGATGGGACTTGTTTTAGATATGAGTCCTCGTGCTTTGGAAGAAATCATTTATTTTGCTTCCTATGTTGTTACTGATCCAGGCGACACAGCTTTGGAAAAGAAGCAACTCTTAACTGAAAGAGAATACCGTGAAAAACGAGACCAATATGGTCAAGGATTCAAGGCTAGCATGGGTGCCGATGCAATTCGGACATTGTTACGTGATGTTGACCTTGAAAAAGAATGTGCTGAACTGAAAGAAGAATTACGTGAAGCTACCGGTCAAAAGAGAACACGGGCAGTACGGCGTCTGGATATCTTGGAAGCCTTCTTAACTTCCGGAAACAAACCGGAATGGATGGTTATGGATACTATCCCAGTTATTCCACCAGATTTGCGGCCAATGGTTCAACTTGAAGGTGGACGCTTCGCTACTTCTGACTTGAATGATTTATACCGGCGGGTAATTAACCGTAACAACCGTCTCAAGCGGTTATTGGATTTACATGCACCTGGTATTATTGTTCAAAATGAAAAGCGGATGCTGCAAGAAGCAGTGGATGCTTTGATCGATAACGGTCGCCGTGGTCGTCCAGTTACTGGTCCAGGTAACCGCCCACTTAAGTCCTTGTCACACATGCTCAAGGGTAAGCAAGGACGTTTCCGTCAAAACCTGTTAGGGAAGCGTGTTGACTATTCTGGTCGTTCCGTTATCGACGTTGGACCTAAGTTGCGTTTGACACAAATGGGGTTGCCACACGAAATGGCCTTAGAATTGTTCAAGCCATTTGTAATGCGGGAACTAGTTAAACGGGATATGGCTTCTAACATTAAGAATGCTAAACGTAAGATTGATCGCCGCGATGAAGACATCTGGGATGTTGTGGAAGATGTCATCAAGGAACACCCAGTTCTCTTGAACCGGGCACCTACGTTGCACCGTTTAGGGATTCAGGCGTTCGAACCAGTATTAGTATCTGGTAAATCTATGCGGTTGCACCCATTAGTATGTACGGCTTACAATGCCGACTTTGATGGGGACCAAATGGCCATTCACGTGCCATTATCTGCTGAAGCACAAGCTGAATCACGGTTACTGATGCTGGCTGCACACCACATCTTGGCACCTAAGGATGGTAAGCCTATCATTTCTCCATCACAGGATATGACGATTGGTAACTACTACTTATCAATTGAAGAAGCTAACCGTGAAGGCGAAGGGATGATCTTTAAGGACATCAATGAAATTCGGACTGCTTACCAAAATGGTTATGTTCACTTGCACACACGTGTTGGTTTGCAAACTGATTGCTTAGTTGCACAAGGTAAGCCATTCTCTGATTGGCAAAAAGATCGGATCCTGGTAACGACTGTTGGTAAGGTATTCTTTAATGAAATTCTTCCTGAAGATTTCATTTATTTAAATGAACCAACACAAGAAAACTTAACTAAGGCAACACCAGATAAGTATTTCTTGGAACCAGGACAGGATATTCATGCTTTCTTGGCTGCTCAAGAATTAGTAGCACCATTCAAGTCTGGTTTCTTGGCAGATATCATCGCTGAAGTTTATAAGGAATACAAAGTTACTGCAACTGCAGAACTGTTGGACCGGATGAAAGACTTAGGTTACTATGAATCAACTAAGTCTGGTTTGACGGTGGGAATTGCTGATATTACTGACTTGAAAGAAAAGCCAGAAATTATTGCCAATGCTCGGCATAAGGTTGAACAAGTTGCTAAGCAGTTCCGTCGTGGTTTGATTACAGACGACGAACGTTACAATCGGGTTATCTCAATTTGGAACAATGCTAAGGATGAAATTCAAGCTAAACTGGTTGAAGACGTCGATCCAAGCAACCCAATTCAAATGATGAGTGACTCCGGTGCCCGTGGTAACATTTCTAACTTTACTCAGTTATCTGGGATGCGTGGTTTGATGGCTGCTCCTAACGGTAAGACTATGGAATTGCCAATCTTGTCTAACTTCCGTGAAGGTCTTTCTGTTTTGGAAATGTTCATTTCTACACACGGTGCTCGTAAAGGGATGACGGATACAGCCTTGAAGACTGCCGATTCTGGTTACTTGACACGGCGTTTAGTTGATGTGGCTCAAGATGTCATTGTTCGTGAATTTGATTGTCATACTGATCGTGGCCTGGAAGTATCTGCTATTATGGAAGGTAACCAAATGGTTGAACCTCTGTATGACCGGATCTTGGGTCGGTATGCGATGAAGACAGTTAAGAACCCTGAAACAGGTGAAGTCATCGTTCCTGCTGATACAATGATGAACGAAAAGTTAGCTCAAGCTGTGATCGATGCGGGTGTCAAGACAGTTACTATCCGTTCCGTCTTCACTTGCAATACTCGTCACGGAGTTTGTGTGAAGTGCTACGGTCGTAACATGGCTACTGGAGATACGGTTGAAGTTGGTGAAGCAGTTGGTACTGTTGCCGCTCAATCAATCGGTGAACCAGGTACTCAGTTAACCATGCGTAACTTCCACCAAGGTGGGGTTGCCGGTGGCGATGATATCACGCAAGGGCTTCCTCGTGTTCAAGAAATTTTTGAAGCACGGAATCCTAAGGGGCGTGCTACAATCACTGAAGTTACAGGTGTGGTCGATTCAATCGAAGAAAATCCAGCTGAAAGAACTAAGGAAATTACAATCAGTGGTAAGACTGATACTCGGACTTACAACTTACCTTACACTGCTGTGCTTAGCGTTGCTGAAGGTGATGAAGTAGTTCGGGGGCAAGCATTGACTATTGGGTCTGTGGATCCTAAGGAATTAATCAAGGTCCGTGATGTGTTGACAACTGAAAACTACATCTTGCGGGAAATCCAAAAGGTTTACCGGATGCAAGGGGTGGATATCTCTGATAAGCACGTCGAAGTTATGGCTCGACAAATGTTGCGCAAGGTTCGGGTTATGGATCCTGGCGAAACAGACCTCTTGCCAGGTATCTTGATGGATATCGATCAATTCAAGGATCAAAATGCTAAGACAGTTATCAGTGGTGGTGTTCCTGCCACTGCACGTCCTGTTCTGTTAGGGATCACTAAGGCATCCTTGGAAACTAATAGTTTCTTGTCTGCTGCTTCCTTCCAGGAAACAACTCGTGTCTTGACTGATGCTGCTATTCGCGGTAAGAATGATCCATTAGTTGGATTGAAAGAAAATGTTATCATTGGTAAGATCATTCCTGCTGGTACAGGGATGAAGAAGTACCGTGATATTCAACCAGAAGAAGTAGGTGCTGTTTCTAAGAGCGTTTACTCAATTGCTGATGTTGAAGCTGGTAACATTCCAACTGATTTCAATTTGTCTTCTGATAACAACTAATTAATTGAAAATAGGAGTTTGCACTAAGTGCAAACTCCTGTTTTTTATGGATTTATAAATTTAATAAAACGGAAAAAAGAGTAATAGAATAAAATTTCCGGGGAAAAAGCAAGGGAAGAATGCGAGAGATTTTTTATCGTCCTCAATAAACAAATAATAGAGTAGTCCGCAACCACTGGCTAGCAAGAGATTTAAGCAGGTTAAAGTACTCCCCCACGTTAAAATCCAGAAAAGGATAAGTAAAAAATCCGCCCAGCCAAGAAGCTGACTGAGACAGCAACTAGTGAGAATCAAAATAAGGATAATTGCCGGTTGGTCTGGAAAAGAAAAATGGTGACAAAAACAAAAGCTGTAGAGGATTAATATTAGTAGTCCACTCCCAAAAAGAAAAAAGGAGACAGCTTGTTCATAATAGTCTTCAAATAAAAGGATATTAGCCCAAGTGAAATAAGCGATTAAAACCATAGCTTGATCAAGGGGAAAAATGTAAGTGATAATTGAACAGTAGATTCCTGCTAGAAATTCAAGGATTCCTTTCCAGATTGAGGGATGATAATGACATTGGGCGCAACTTGGCCCCCAGATGCTGCCCCAAACAGGAATCAATTGCTGAAAACTTAGTGGGGATTGACAATTGTCACAAATAGAACGATGCTGATGAGTTAAATTATTATTTTGCGCTAGGCGCCAGCCAAGGCACTGACTAAATGAGCATAAGCAAGTGCCAAGAGTAAAGAAGATTAAGTAATAAATGAACAAATTAATTCCTCCTTTACAAGATAGGTACGAAAAATAATCGGAAGTTAACATTAAAAAAGTGTTTGACAGGGAATGAAATAAAGTGTTAACCTATTGAAGGTGCTTTTATGTGAACAGTTCTTCTGGGCAACCAGAATCGTGCTGGCTGTGAGCAAAGTTAGCACACAATTTCGTACGTCTTGGACGTCTTTTTTAAACCCAAAAAAAGAAACTCCTGGATGTGTGTACTTAAATCATAATTTTAATCGGAAAATAGGAAGGAGGAACTCTTTAGATGCCTACAATCAACCAATTAATTCGGAAGGGTCGTAAGTCTAAAAGTTCAAAATCTGACTCCCCAGCTTTAAACTTTGGGTATAACAGTCACAAGAAAGTTACAACTAAGAATCCTGCTCCACAAAAGCGTGGGGTTGCTACTCGTGTCGGCACAATGACACCTAAGAAGCCTAACTCAGCTTTACGTAAATATGCTCGTGTACGCTTGTCCAACCTGATTGAAGTTACTGCTTACATTCCAGGTATTGGCCACAACTTACAAGAACACAGTGTTGTACTTATCCGTGGTGGTCGTGTAAAGGACTTACCTGGGGTTCGTTACCACGTTATCCGTGGTGCGCTTGATACTGCTGGTGTAGAAGGCCGTATGCAAAGCCGTTCCAAGTACGGTGCTAAGAAGCCTAAGAAATAAGAGGAGGTAATATAGATGCCAAGAAAAGGTGCTGTCGCAAAACGTGACGTTTTACCAGACCCAATGTACAATTCAAAATTGGTTACACGCCTCATCAACAACTTAATGATCGATGGTAAGCGTGGTAACGCATCAAAGATCCTTTACAAGGCCTTTGAAATTATTAAAGAACAAACTGGCAATGAACCATTGGATGTGTTTGAAGAAGCTATGAAGAACATTATGCCTGTTCTTGAAGTTAAGGCACGTCGTGTTGGTGGTTCTAACTACCAAGTTCCTATTGAAGTACGTCCAGAACGTCGTACTACTTTAGGTTTACGCTGGTTAGTAAGCTACGCTCGTTTACGTGGCGAACACACTATGCCAGAACGTTTAGCTAAGGAAATCATGGATGCTGCCAACAACACTGGTGCATCTGTTAAGAAGCGTGAAGATACGCACAAGATGGCCGAAGCTAACCGTGCATTTGCTCACTATCGCTGGTAATATTTTGCATTGGCTATTATATGATTTCATAGGCAAATCCTATAGTAGCCTTTTTTTGAAGCTAACCAATAAAAGGTTTTCTTAATTTTAGGAAGGAGAGAAACTCTCAATGGCAAACAAACGTGAATTCTCATTGGAAAAGACACGTAACATCGGTATCGTTGCCCACATCGACGCTGGTAAAACAACGACTACTGAACGGATTCTTTACTATACTGGTAAGATCCACAAGATCGGTGAAACTCACGACGGTGCTTCCCAAATGGACTGGATGGAGCAAGAACAAGAACGTGGTATCACTATCACTTCTGCAGCTACTACAGCTCAATGGAAAGATCACCGGATTAACATCATCGATACCCCAGGGCACGTTGACTTTACTATCGAAGTTGAACGTTCCTTGCGTGTTCTTGATGGTGCCGTAGTTGTTTTGGATGCTCAATCAGGGGTAGAACCACAAACTGAAAACGTATGGCGCCAAGCTACTACTTACGGTGTTCCAAGAATTGTGTTTGTTAACAAGATGGATAAGATCGGGGCTAACTTCGACTATTCTGTAAGCACAATCAAGGAACGTTTGCAAGCAAATCCATTGCCAGTTCAAATGCCAATTGGTGCTGAAGATAACTTCGAAGGTGTCATTGACTTGATCGAAATGAAGGCTGACCTTTATGACGAAGATGAATTAGGTTCTAAGTGGGATGTTGTTGATATTCCAGAAGACTACAAGGAAGAAGCTGCATCACGTCGTGACGAAATGATTGAAGCTTTGGCTGATGTTGATGAAGACATCATGGACAAGTACCTTGAAGGTGAAGAAATCAGCAACGACGAAATTAGGGCTGCTATCCGTAAAGCTACTTTGAACTTAGATGTATTCCCTGTTTTTGCAGGTTCTGCCTTCAAGAACAAGGGTGTGCAAATGATGTTGGACGGTGTTAACGACTACTTGCCATCACCATTAGATGTTAAGCCATACAAGGCAACTAACCCTGATACAAACGAAGAAGTTGACTTGATTGCTGATGACAGTGCTCCATTTGCTGGTTTGGCCTTCAAGATTGCAACTGACCCATTCGTAGGTCGTTTGACATTCTTCCGTGTATACACTGGTACCTTGGAAGCTGGTTCATACGTATTGAACGCATCTAAGGGCAAGCGTGAACGTGTAGGTCGTTTATTGCAAATGCACTCTAACCACCGTAACGAAATCCCAGAAGTATTCTCTGGTGATATCGCTGCCGCTATCGGGTTGAAGAACACTACAACTGGTGACTCATTAACTGATCCAAAGAACCCATTGATTCTTGAATCTATGGAATTCCCAGAACCAGTTATCCAAGTTTCTGTTGAACCTAAGTCCAAGGCTGACCAAGATAAGATGGACGTTGCTTTACAAAAGTTAGCTGAAGAAGATCCATCCTTCCGTGCAGAAACTAACCCTGAAACTGGTGAAACTTTGATCGCCGGGATGGGTGAGTTGCACTTGGATATCATCGTTGACCGGATGAAGCGTGAATTCAACGTTGAAGCTACTGTCGGTGCACCTCAAGTTGCTTACCGTGAAACATTCACTAAGCAAGTTAGTGCCCAAGGTAAGTTCGTTCGTCAGTCTGGTGGTAAGGGTCAATACGGTGACGTTTGGGTAGAATTTACTCCAAACGAAGAAGGCAAGGGCTTCGAATTCGAAGATGCAATTGTCGGTGGTGTTGTTCCTCGTGAATACATTCCTTCAGTTGAAGAAGGTTTGAAAGAAGCTATGTCTAACGGTGTCTTGGCTGGTTATCCATTGATCGACGTTAAGGCTAAGTTATATGATGGTAGTTACCACGAAGTCGACTCCTCAGAAGCTGCCTTCAAAGTTGCTGCATCCTTAGCATTGAAGAATGCTGCTAAGAAGGCTGGCGCTGTGATCCTTGAACCAATTATGAAGGTTGAAATCATCGCTCCTGAAGACAACTTGGGTGATGTTATGGGTCACGTTACTGCTCGTCGTGGTCGTGTTGAAGGTATGGCAGCACGTGGTAATACACAAGTTGTTAAAGCCTTTGTTCCACTTTCTGAAATGTTCGGTTACGCAACTACATTGCGTTCTGCAACACAAGGTCGTGGTACTTTCACAATGACTATGGATCACTACGAAGCTGTTCCTAAGTCAATCCAAGAAGAAATCATCAAGAAGAACGGCGGCGACGCAGAATAATTCGTCTATAATGATTTAATTGGAAAAGTAAAGATCGAGATGTATTGAAACTGCATCTCGGTCTTTTTTTATTTAACTAAATAAAGTGGTAATTATTGAAAAGGCATTCAATGAATTTCGTTGAAAAAAGCCCTTGATTTCAAGAATTGAATGTATTATTATAGTTAAGTGCTTGTTCAAGGGACAAGTATGTACTTAGTTGTTTTAATTAAGCTATGATGTAGAAGGTTGCGACACGCCCGGACGCTTTGCCACGAACGTGGCGGTAATTTCTACGGAGCTAGTCTTATTTTTTAAAATAGACGAAGGAGGGAATAACATGGCAAAACAAAAGATTCGTATTCGTTTAAAGGCATACGAACACCGCATTTTAGATCAATCCGCAGACAAGATTGTGGAAACAGCAAAGAGAACAGGTGCTGAAATTTCAGGTCCTATTCCATTGCCAACAGAACGGACAGTGTACACTGTTATCCGTTCCCCACACAAGTACAAGGATTCACGTGAACAGTTCGAAATGCGGACTCACAAGCGTTTGATTGACATTGTCAACCCAACACCAAAGACAGTCGACTCATTAATGAAGCTCGACTTACCATCAGGTGTTGACATCGAAATCAAGCTATAATTTACGAAATACAAATTACTATTAAATATATGGAGGTGTACTCATGACCACAAAAGGAATCTTAGGAAAAAAGGTAGGTATGACGCAAGTCTTTACTGAAGCTGGTGAATTGGTTCCTGTAACTGTTGTTAAGGTTGATGCTAACGTTGTTATGCAAGTTAAGACCATGGAAAACGATGGTTACGAAGCTATCCAATTAGGTTTCGAAGATCAACGTCCAGTTGCAGCTAACAAACCTGCCAAAGGTCATGCAGATAAAGCAAAAACTGCTCCTAAGCGCTTCGTTCGTGAAATCCGCGATGTTGAGCTAGGAGAATACAACGTCGGAGATGAAATCAAGGCTGATATTTTCGAAGCCGGTGAATTCGTGGATGTCACAGGTACATCTAAAGGTCATGGTTTCGCAGGTTCAATCAAGCGGAACAACCAACAACGTGGTCCTATGGCACACGGTTCTCGTTACCACCGTCGTCCTGGTTCAATGGGTTCAATCATTAACCGGGTATTCAAGGGTAAGTTATTACCAGGTCGGATGGGTAACAAGACTGTTACTATTCAAAATCTCGAAGTTGTTAAAGCTGACACTGAAAACGGCGTACTTTTGATCAAGGGTAATGTTCCAGGCGCAAACAAGTCTTACGTTACTATCAAGAGTACAGTTAAATAATAAGGAAGGGAGGAAATAACATGCCAACAGTTGCATTATTCAAACAAGACGGTAGCAAAAATGGTGACGTTCAATTGAACGACGGTATTTTTGGTATCGAACCAAACAACAATGTTGTATTTGACGCAGTGTTGATGCAACGTGCATCTTTACGTCAAGGTACACATGATGTTAAGAATAGAAGCGAAGTTCGTGGTGGCGGTCGTAAGCCATGGCGTCAAAAGGGTACTGGTCGTGCTCGTCAAGGTTCTATTCGTTCACCACAATGGGTTGGTGGTGGTGTCGTATTTGGCCCAACACCTCGCTCATACAGTTACAAGCTTCCTCGCAAAGTTCGTCGCTTGGCTATCAAGTCCGTCCTTTCTCAAAAGGTTATTGACGAAAGCTTAGTAGTTGTTGATCAATTACAATTTGAACAACCAAAGACTAAGGAATTTGCACAAGTTTTAGCTAACTTAAACGTTAACGAAAAGGTATTAGTAGTTCTTGAAGATGACAACAAGGTTGCTGCATTAGCTGCACGTAACCTAGCAAACGTTACTGTTATCCCTGCTAAGGGCTTAAACGTTTTAGACGTTATCAATAACGACAAGATGGTCATCACTCAAGGAGCTCTTTCTCAAGTAGAGGAGGTTCTTGCATAATGGAATCACGCGATATTATTTTACGCCCTATCATCACTGAAGCTTCAATGGCAAGCTTAGATGATAAGCGTTATACATTCGAAGTTGACCCACGTGCAACTAAGACACAAGTTAAGCTTGCTGTTGAAGACATCTTTGATGTTAAAGTTGCTAAGGTTAACATTATGAACGTAAAAGGCAAAAAGAAGCGTATGGGCCAATATGTTGGTTACAGAAAAGACCGGCGTAAGGCTATCGTTACTTTGACTGCCGATTCTAAAGAAATCAAATTATTCGACGAAGAATAAATCTATATATAGGAGGGAATCACAGTGGGGATCAAAAAGTTTAAACCTACATCAAATGGTCGCCGTAATATGACTGGACTTGACTATGCTGAAATCACTAAGTCCAAGCCAGAAAAGTCCTTGCTTGCTTCTAAAGCAAAGACAGCTGGACGTAACGCATACGGCCACATCACTGTTCGTCATCGTGGCGGTGGCAACAAGCGCCAATACCGTATCATCGACTTCAAGCGGATCAAAGATGATGTTCCAGCAACTGTAAAGGCCATTGAATATGATCCAAACCGTTCCGCAAACATTGCGCTGCTTGTTTACGCAGACGGTGTTAAGTCTTACATTATCGCACCAAAGGGCCTCGAAGTAGGTCAAGTTGTTGAATCTGGTGTAGATGCCGACATCAAGGTTGGTAATGCATTGCCATTAGCTAACATTCCTGTTGGTACTGTTATTCACAACGTAGAATTAAAGCCTGGTAAGGGTGGTCAGTTAGCTCGTTCAGCTGGTACTTCTGCTCAATTACTTGGTAAGGAAGGCAAGTATGCTATCGTTCGTTTGACTTCTGGTGAAGTACGGATGATCCTCTTATCATGCCGGGCAACTGTCGGTGTTGTTGGTAATGAACAACACGAATTGATCAACATTGGTAAAGCTGGTCGTAACCGTTGGTTAGGCAAGCGTCCACAATCTCGTGGTTCTGTAATGAACCCTAACGATCACCCACACGGTGGTGGTGAAGGTAAGGCCCCTGTTGGTCGTCCAAGTCCATTATCCCCATGGGGTAAGAAGACTGTTGGTAAGAAGACACGTAAGAAGAAGAACAGATCAAACAAATTCATCGTTCGTAACCGTAAAAAGAAATAGTCACCGTGCATTAGCTGCATAGCGTGACTCATAATCCGAAGGGAGGATTACACTTTGAGTCGTAGTTTGAAAAAAGGACCTTTCGCAGATGAACATCTGTTAAAGAAGATCAAGGCACAAGCTGATCAAGAAAAGAAGTCTGTTATCAAGACATGGTCACGTCGTTCAACGATCTTCCCAAGCTTCATTGGCTACACAATCGCAGTATATGATGGACGGAAGCACGTTCCAGTTTATATTCAAGAAGATATGGTAGGCCACAAGTTGGGTGAATTCGTTCCAACACGTACTTTCCATGGTCATGCTAGTGATGACAAGAAGACTGGAAAATAGATAAGGGAGGATAATATAGATGGCTGAACAAGTAACATCGGCAAGAGCAACTGCTCGCACAGTTCGCATTCCTGCACGTAAAGCTCGTCTTGTGATCGACCTTATTCGTGGCAAGAGCGTTGCTGAAGCAATGGGGATTTTAAAGTTCACACCTAACAAAGGTGCTTTCATCATTGAAAAAGTTTTGAAATCAGCTGTTGCAAATGCAGAAAACAATTTTGACTTAGACGCTGAAGATTTATACGTAAGCGAAGCATTTGTTAACGAAGGACCAACTCTTAAGCGGTTCCGTCCTCGTGCAAAGGGTTCTGCTTCTCCAATCAACAAGCGGACAAGCCACATTACTGTAGTTGTATCTGAAAAATAAGGAGGGATAACGCGTGGGTCAAAAAATTAATCCAACTGGTTTACGTGTAGGTATCATTCGTGACTGGGATGCAAAATGGTACGCTGAAAAAGATTTTGCTGCTAACCTTCATGAAGATCTTCGTATCCGGGAATATATCGAAAATAGATTAGCCGACGCTTCTGTTTCTACCGTTGAAATCGAACGTGCCGCAAAGCGCGTTAATATTTCAATCCATACAGCTAAGCCTGGTATGGTAATCGGTAAAGGCGGTTCTGAAGTTGAAAAGCTTCGTAAAGAATTAAATGATTTGACAGGCAAGCGAGTACACATTAACATTGTGGAAATCAAGAAGCCTGACTTAGATGCTAAGTTGGTCGGCGAAAATGTTGCTGCTCAATTAGAAAACCGGATTGCTTTCCGTCGTGCTATGAAGCAAGCAATCCAACGGACAATGCGTGCTGGTGCAAAGGGTATCAAGATTCAGACTGCAGGTCGTTTAAACGGTGCAGATATGTCCCGTGTTGAACACTTCTCTGAAGGTACTGTGCCATTGCACACATTGCGTGCGGATATTGATTACGCATGGGTTGAAGCTCACACTACTTACGGTCGGATCGGTGTTAAGACTTGGATCTACCGTGGTGAAGTTTTACCAGAAAAAAAAGATAACAGTAAGGGAGGGAAATAATCTATGTTAGTACCAAAACGTACAAAGCATCGTCACGAATTCCGTGGTCACATGCGTGGTCGCGCTAAGGGTGGCAGATCTGTTGCTTTCGGTGAATATGGTTTAGTTGCACTTGAATCACACTGGATCACAAACCGTCAAATTGAAGCTGCGCGTATTGCGATGACTCGTTACATGAAGCGTGGCGGGAAGGTTTGGATTAAGATTTTCCCTCATAAGACTTATTCCGATAAGCCAATTGGCGTCCGGATGGGTTCAGGTAAAGGTGCTCCTGCTGGTTGGGTAGCTCCAGTTAAGCGCGAAAAGGTATTGTTTGAAATTGCCGGCGTTTCTGAAGAAGTTGCTCGTGAAGCTTTCCGTTTGGCTTCTCACAAGCTCCCAATCAAGACTAAGTTTGTAAAACGTGGGGAAGTAGGTGGCGAATCAAATGACTAATAAGGAAATTACTGAATTAACCACTGCTGAAATGCTTGAAAAAGAAAAGCAATTCAAAGATGAATTATTTAACTTACGCTTCCAATTAGCAACTGGTCAGTTGGAAAACACTGCTCGCTTGAAGGAAGTTCGTAAGACGATCGCACGTATTAAGACTGCGCTGCGTCAACAAGAATTAAACAAATAAAGAATACGAAAAGGAGGCTAATTCCTAATGAGTGAACGTAACGAACGCAAGGTTTACCAAGGACGTGTCGTTTCTGACAAGATGGACAAAACCATCACCGTTGTTGTTGAAACATACAAGAACGATCCAGTTTACGGTAAGCGTGTTAAGTACTCTAAGAAATACAAGGCCCATGATGAAAACAACGAAGCAAAGACTGGCGACATTGTTAAGATCATGGCAACACGCCCATTGTCAGCTACAAAGCGTTTCCGTTTATTAGAAATCGTTGAAAAAGCAGTTATCATTTAAGATAGTTAACTGATAAAATTGCACTGATTCGTATTCTTATCTAATAAATTGTGAAAGGAGGACACTAACTGTGATCCAACAAGAAAGTCGTTTAAAAGTTGCTGACAACTCCGGTGCTCGTGAAATCTTAGTTATCAAGATCTTGGGCGGTTCTCGTGTAAAGACTGCTACTGTCGGTGATATCATCGTTGCTACTGTTAAACAAGCAATACCAGGGGGCGTTGTCAAAAAGGGTGACGTTGTCAAGGCTGTTGTTGTTCGTACTAAGTACGGCACACACCGTCCTGATGGCTCATACATCAAGTTTGATGAAAACGCTGCTGTAATTATTGGTGAAGATAAGTCACCTAAAGGGACACGTATCTTCGGGCCAGTTGCTCGCGAATTACGTGACGGAAACTTCATGAAGATTGTTTCCTTAGCACCTGAAGTATTATAATCAACCATCGTCTAGCAAGGAGGTGCACAGATAAAGATGTTCATTAAGAAGAATGATAAAGTCAAGGTAATCGCCGGTAAAGACAAGGGTAAGGAAGGCGAAGTATTGCAAACTTTCCCTGGTAAAGACCGTGTGATTGTTAAGGGTGTTAACGTTGTTAAGAAACACCAAAAGCCAACTAACGCTAATCCAAACGGTGGAATTATTGATGTGGAAGCACCAATCCACGTTTCAAACGTTATGTTGATCGATCCTTCTAACAATGAAGCAACTCGTGTTGGTTTCAAGGTAGAAGATGGTAAAAAGGTCCGGGTTTCTAAGAAGTCTGGCAAAACTTTATAATAAATAAGGAAGGAGGATACTTTCTTCATGAGTCGTTTAAAGGATAAATATACTAATGAAATTGTCCCATCAATGATGGAAAAATTTAACTACACATCAATCATGCAAGTGCCTAAGGTTGACAAGATCGTTATCAACATGGGTGTTGGTGATGCTGTAAATAACTCTAAGTTTTTGGATGAAGCTGTCGAAGAATTAACTCTTATCTCTGGTCAAAAGCCAGTTATCACAAGAGCTAAGAAGTCTATCGCTGGCTTCCGTCTACGTGAAGGTATGGCAATCGGTACTAAGGTTACCTTACGTGGACAACGGATGTACGAATTCTTAGACAAGTTAGTTTCTGTATCACTTCCACGTGTGCGTGACTTCCACGGTGTAAGCAAGCGTGCTTTCGATGGTCGTGGTAACTACACACTGGGTGTACGTGAACAGCTGATCTTCCCTGAAATCGATTTTGATAACGTTAATAAGGTACGGGGATTAGATATCGTTATTGTTACAACTGCTAACACAGACGAAGAATCCAAGGAATTATTAACTCAATTAGGAATGCCATTCGCCAAATAAGAGGGGGTTTCACATTGGCTAAAAAGTCACAAATTGCAAAGAATAAGCGTCCAGCAAAGTTCTCAACTCAAGAATATACTCGTTGTGAACGTTGTGGCAGACCACATTCTGTTTATCGTAAATTTAAGTTATGCCGTGTTTGCCTGCGCGAACTTGCTCACAAGGGTCAAATCCCTGGCATGAAAAAGGCTAGCTGGTAATCCACATATACTTTGATAAAAGGAGGCAAACAAGGTCATGACAGATCCAATTGCAGATTTCTTGACTCGCATTCGTAATGCAAATCAAGCAAGACTTGAATCTTTAGAAGTGCCTGCTTCAAACATGAAGAAGGCCATCGCTGAAATCCTTCAAAAAGAAGGATTTATCCGCGACGTTGAATACATTGATGACGACAAACAAGGCGTTATCCGCGTATTCCTTAAATACGGTAAGAACAACGAACGCGTAATCACTGGTCTTCGTCGTATTTCTAAGCCAGGTTTACGTTCTTACGTTAAGTCCGATGATGTACCTAAGGTTTTAAACGGTTTAGGTATTGCTATCTTGTCAACACCAGAAGGCGTGATTACTGACAAAGAAGCACGGGCAAAGCACGTTGGCGGCGAAGTGCTCGCTTACGTTTGGTAATTAATATAAACAGTAAGGAGGTGTCAATCTCGTGAGTCGTATTGGTTATAAAGTAGTTGAATTACCAGAAGGCGTTGAAGTAAAACAAGATGGTAACGTAGTTACTGTTAAGGGTCCTTTGGGTGAATTAACTCGTGAATTTTCAGATCAAATCACAATGAAGATCGAAGGCAACGAAGTTACTTTCGAACGTTCATCAGAAGATAACAAAGTTAAGGCTCTTCACGGTACTACTCGTGCAAACTTCGCCAACATGGTTGAAGGTGTTTCTAAGGGCTTTAAGAAAGAACTTGAATTGCGTGGTGTTGGTTACCGTGCAGTTAAGAAGGGTAACAAGCTTGAATTAAGTCTTGGTTACTCCCACCCAGTTTACTTTGAAGAAGAAGATGGCATTAAGCTTGAAGCTCCTTCTGCAACTTCTGTAATCGTTTCTGGGATTAACAAAGAAGAAGTTGGGGATTTCGCTGCACGGATCCGTGCTAAGCGTGCTCCAGAACCTTACAAGGGCAAGGGTGTTCGCTATGTTGGCGAATTCGTACGTCGTAAGGAAGGTAAGACTGGTAAATAATGCAGCATAACTTGCTGATCCAAATTTAATTAAGAGGTGAAAATTTTGATTTCAAAACCAGATAAGAATAAGACACGTCAACGTCGTCACGTTCGTGTTCGTGGTAAGATCTCTGGTACTGCTGAGTGCCCACGCTTAAATGTTTATCGTTCAAACAAAAACATCTACGCTCAAGTTATTGATGACGTAGCGGGTGTGACGCTAGTTAGTGCCTCTACTTTAGACAGTGAAGTTAGTGGCAACACTAAGACTGAACAAGCTGCTTCAGTTGGTGCTGTTGTTGCAAAGCGTGCTCAAGATAAGGGTATCGAACAAGTTGTATTTGACCGTGGTGGATACCTGTACCATGGACGTGTTCAAGCTTTAGCCGAAGCTGCACGTGAAAATGGTTTACAATTCTAGGAAAGGGAGGAAATAACATTTATGGCTTTTATCGATCCAACTCAATTAGAATTAGAAGATCGTGTTGTAGCAATCAACCGTGTTACTAAAGTTGTAAAAGGTGGACGTCGTCTTCGTTTTGCTGCTTTAGTTGTTGTCGGCGACCACAATGGCCACGTTGGCTTTGGTACTGGTAAAGCTCAAGAAGTTCCAGAAGCTATTCGTAAAGCTGTTGACGCTGCTCGTAAGAACTTAATCGAAGTTCCGGTTGTTGGAACTACTCTTCCTCACGAAATCATCGGTCAACACAGCGGTAGTCGCATCTTGTTGAAGCCAGCTATTGCCGGTTCTGGGGTTGCTGCTGGTGGTGCCGTACGTGCCATCATGGAACTTGCTGGTATTGACGATGTGACAAGTAAGTCATTAGGTTCAAACACACCAGTTAACGTAGTCCGTGCTACAATGGATGGTTTGTTGCGTATGAAGAGTGCAGAAGAAGTTGCCCAATTACGTGGTGTTTCTGTACAACACTTAGCTGAATAAGGAGGACAAAAATTATGGCTCAATTAAAAGTTACATTAATTCGTTCTGTCATTGGACGTCCTCAAAATCAACGCGAAATTGTTAAAGGTTTAGGCCTTGGCCGCATTAATAGTTCAGTTGTTGTTCCTGACAACGCAGCTATGCGCGGAGCAATTACAAAGATCAATCATTTAGTGGACGTTAAATTGGCTGACTAAAGTCAAGATAAGTTAATGAGGAGGTGCCAACCCTAATGAAATTACATGAATTAAAGCCAAGTGAAGGCTCACGTAAAGTACGCAACCGCGTAGGTCGTGGTACTTCATCCGGTAATGGTAAGACTGCAGGCCGTGGTCAAAAGGGTCAAAAGGCTCGTGGCAAGGTTCGTCTTGGTTTCGAAGGTGGCCAAATGCCATTATTCCGCCGGATGCCAAAACGTGGTTTCAACAACATTAACCGTAAAGAATATGCTGTTGTAAACCTTACTGAATTAAACAAATTTGAAGATGGTGCTGTTGTTTCTGTTGCAGAATTAACTGAAGCAGGCATCGTTAAGAATCTCAAAGATGGGATCAAGATTCTTGGTAATGGTGAATTGAACAAGAAGTTAACTGTTAAAGCTAACAAGTTCTCTGCATCTGCTAAGGAAGCGATCGAAGCAAAAGGCGGTCAAGCTGAGGTGATTTAATTGCTTAAGACAATGAAGAACGCCTTTACTGTAAAAGAGATTCGCAATAAAATCTTATTTACTTTAGGTGTCTTGATTGTATTTCGCTTAGGCACTTATATCACTGTCCCTGGGATCAACGCTAAAGCTCTGCAAAGTGTTGCGTCTTCAGGGTTAATTAGTATATTGAACACTTTCAGTGGTGGTGGATTGACTAACTATTCCATCTTGGCAATGGGGGTTTCACCATATATTACTGCACAAATTGTAATCCAATTATTACAAATGGACATTGTGCCGAAGTATGTGGAGTGGAGCAAACAAGGTGAAGTTGGTCGGCGTAAGCTTAATCAGCATACGCGGATCCTGACGATTGTCCTTGCGTTTATACAATCAATTGGTGTTACAGCAGGGTTTAATTTTTTGAGTTCATTAAACCTTGTGGAAAATCCAAGTATTCAAACCTATGTCAGCATTGGTTTGATTTTAACGGGGGGTACAATGTTTACCGCCTGGCTTGGTGACATGATTACAGATCGTGGGATTGGTAATGGAGTTTCCATTATCATCATGGCTGGTATCTTAGCTCGGGTTCCTACTGGAATTCAGCAAATTTACCAAGAACAATTTGGAAGTGCAAGTGATTTGGTTCAGCCACTGCTATACTGTGGCCTCTTATTGGTAGTAATCCTCATCATCGTAACTTTTGTTACGTTTGTTGAACAAGCTGCTTATAAGATTCCTATTCAGTATACGCGGCGGATGGCTGGAGCATCTGATAGCTCATATCTGCCATTAAAGATCAATGTTGCTGGGGTTATCCCAGTTATCTTTGCTAGTTCGTTTATTGCTACGCCCCAAGCAATCCTAATGGTTTTCACGCAAAATCATTCTGAAGATACATGGTATAAGATCATGACCAATCTGTTTTCAATGCAGACGACAGCAGGGATGATTTTATATACAGTATTGATTGTTGGTTTTACTTTCTTCTACGCTTTTGTTCAGGTAAACCCTGAGAAGCTAGCAGAAAATTTACAAAAACAGGGAAGTTATATTCCATCTGTTTGGCCAGGACGGGAAACACAAAATTATGTTTCTAGTCTATTGATCCGACTAAGTTCGGTTGGGTCACTTTACTTGGGCTTAGTATCATTGATTCCGTTAGTCTCCAGCAATGTTTGGGGATTGAATGAATCAATCGGACTAGGTGGTACCAGTTTACTAATTGTTGTTGGGGTTACAATCCAAACAATCAATCAGTTAAACGGGATGATGATGAAACAAGAATACGTTGGCTTCATCAGAGAATAATTTATCTATTTAATACGGGAAATAAGTAGTAGTACCTTATTTCCCGTATTTTCTTTAGATGAAAAACTTAAAGTACGGTATAATGATAATCGTATAAATATTTGAGGAGGAGTCATTACTATGGCTTTACAGTTAATGTTAATGGGCTTGCCAGGTGCTGGTAAGGGGACCCAAGCAGAACAGATTGTTGATGAGTACAAGATTCCACATATTTCAACTGGGGATATCTTCCGGGCAGCAATCAAGAATCAAACCCCAATGGGTGTTGAAGCTAAGAAATATATCGACAAGGGCGAATTGGTGCCGGATGATGTGGTTAACGGGATTGTGAAAGAACGTTTAGGCCAAGACGATGTTCAAAACGGCTACATGTTAGATGGCTTTCCAAGAAACATGGTTCAAGCACGAGCATTAAAGGAATTTAGTGCTGAACTTGGTCAACCATTGAACTGTGTGATCAATATTCACGTAGATCCTGAATCACTGATGGAACGTTTGACGGGACGCTTTATTTGCAAGAACTGTGGTGCTACATACCATAAGGTTTTCAACCCAACTAAAGTTGAAGGCACTTGCGATCGTTGTGGTGGCCATGAATTCTTCCAACGGGACGATGACAAGCCGGAAACAGTTGAGAACCGTTTGAAGGTTAACATTGAAATGAATACACCTTTACTCGATTTCTACCGTGAAGAAGGTATTTTACACGAAGTAAACGGAAATCAACCAATCGAAAAGGTTTTCGCTGATATTAAACAAATTTTAGATGCAATTAAGTAGCTAAAGGCTTACAATGAAGTTGTCGCTTTGCGGCAACTTTTTTCATGGAAATTTTTATTGAAAACAAATCCTTGCTAAGCACTTTAGAATATGATAGTATTATCAAGGTTTATCTTTTCAATAGGATTAGTTCGCGCTTTTTTGCGTTCATCCTGCGGAAAAAGGTGGGACTCCGTGAAGCTTCTCACATTTTTACGTGTAAAGTTTTCAAACCAAAATTTAAGGAGGTACTTTTACGTGGCGAAAGATGATGTGATTGAAATTGAAGGTAAAGTAAAAGAAACTTTACCAAATGCGATGTTCAAAGTTGAGCTCGAAAATGGTCACGAGATTTTAGCGCATGTTTCTGGGAAGATCAGAATGCACTACATTCGGATTTTACCTGGTGACAAGGTAACGGTTGAAATGTCACCATACGACTTAACTAAGGGTCGCATTACCTATCGCTTTAAATAGATTGTACTTCAAGTAAATATAGGAGGTATAATTCATGAAAGTAAGACCATCAGTTAAACCAATGTGCGAAAACTGCAAGGTCATTAAGCGCAAGGGTCGCGTAATGGTTATCTGCAGCAATCCTAAGCACAAACAACGTCAAGGCTAATTTTTAAGGAGGTGAATTTTAAATGGCTCGTATCGCAGGTGTCGACTTACCACGTGACAAGCGTATCGTAATCGGCTTAACATATATTTTTGGTATCGGTAATACAACAGCTCAAAAGATTTTGGCTGATGCCGGTGTTTCAGAAGATATCCGTGTTCGTGACTTGACTCCAGATCAAGAAGACAAGATCCGTGAACAAGTTGATAACTACAAGGTTGAAGGTGACCTTCGTCGTGAAGTTTCCTTGAACATTAAGCGTCTTTCTGAAATCGGTTCTTACCGTGGCCTTCGTCACCGTCGTCATTTACCAGTTCGTGGTCAAAACACGAAGAACAATGCGCGGACTCGTAAAGGCCCAGCAGTTGCTATTGCTGGTAAAAAAGGTTAATAAATAAATTAAAATAAAGGAGGTTAGTCAAATTCATGGCTGTTAAGAAATCACGTAAGCGCCGTGTGAAGAAGCATATTGAAGCCGGCGTTGCACACATTCACTCAACATTTAACAACACACTTGTTATGATCACTGACGTTCATGGTAACGCCGTTGCATGGTCATCAGCTGGTTCCTTAGGCTTCAAGGGTAGCCGTAAGTCTACTCCATTTGCTGCCCAAATGGCTTCTGAAGCTGCTGCAAAGGTTGCAATGGAAAACGGTATGAAGACTGTTGAAGTTGCTGTTAAGGGTCCTGGTTCAGGTCGTGAAGCTGCTATTCGTGCACTTCAAACTACAGGTCTCGAAGTTACATCTATCAAGGATGTTACACCAGTTCCTCATAATGGATGTCGTCCTCCAAAGCGTCGGCGTGTTTAATGTGGAACTTTGAAGCTTGCCTTCACAGTGTTGAAACCATGTTACTACACGTTACGTTTTGAAAGGGGTAAAGATAAGAATGATCGAATTTGAAAAACCAAAAATTCATAAGATTGAAGAAAATGATGGCTACGGCAAGTTTGTTATCGAACCGCTTGAACGTGGGTATGGTACAACTTTAGGTAACTCTTTACGCCGGGTCTTATTATCTTCATTGCCAGGTGCTGCTATTACTGATATCCAAATCGATGGGGTTCTCCATGAATTCTCTACCGTCGAAGGTGTTCTAGAAGATGTTACTCAAATCATCTTGAACTTAAAGAAGGTTGCATTGGGTATCAAGTCAGATGATCGTGTATCCTTAGAGATTGATGTTGTTGGTCCAATGGAAGTAACTGCCGGTGATATCCAAGGTAGTGCCGACGTTGAAATCTTCAACCCAGATCAATATATTTGTACTGTGGCTGATGGAGCTTCATTCCATGTTCGGATGACCGCTAACACGGGTCGTGGTTACGTTTCTGCAAAGGAAAACAAAGAAATGGCTGATGATATGCCAATCGGTGTTTTACCAATCGATTCGATTTATACCCCGATCGAACGCGTGAACTACCAAGTTGAAAAAACACGTGTTGGTCAAAAGAACGATTACGATAAGTTGACCTTAGATGTTTGGACTAACAAGTCCATCACACCTAGTGAAGCTGTTAGCTTATCCGCAAAAGTCTTAACTGAACACTTGAGTTTATTTGTTAACCTGACTGAAGAAGCAATGAATGCTGAAATGATGGTTGTAACTGAAGAAACTCACAAAGAAAAGATGCTTGAGATGACAATTGAAGAGCTTGATCTCTCTGTTCGTTCATACAACTGCTTGAAGCGTGCAGGTATCAATACTGTTCAAGAGTTAACTAATAAGACTGAAGCAGATATGATGAAGGTTAGAAACCTTGGTCGCAAGTCTTTGGATGAAGTTAAGGAAAAATTAGCAAACCTTGGTTTATCATTACGCCAAGATGACTAAACATTATCAGAAATAAAGGAGGGAAACATTCATGGCATACCGCAAATTAGGTCGGACAAGCGAACACCGTAAGGCAATGTTACGCAATTTGACTACTGATTTGATTGTTAACGAAAAGATCGTTACTACTGAACAACGTGCTAAAGAAGTACGTAAATTTGCTGACAAGATGATCACTTTAGGTAAGAAGGGTGACTTGGCTGCTCGCCGGCGCGCTGCTGCTTTCATGATGAACGTTATTGCTGACGTTAAGGAAAACGGTGACGACGTAGTTATCCAAACTGCTTTACAAAAGTTATTTGATGATCTTGCACCACGTTTTGCTGAACGTAACGGTGGTTACACTCGGATCTTAAAGATGGACAAGCGTCGGGGCGATGCTGCTCAAATGGTTGTTCTTGAATTGGTTGACTAATTCGTTAACTGGTATTAATTGAATATATTCAATTAACAAAGTGTCACTTTTATAATGATAAATGGGCGTTAGGATGTTGGTTACAACCTTTACCTAGTCTAGCTCAGAGTACGTCGTCCTTGAGGCGGGGGAACTTTCATTATAAAAAGTGATTTTTTTGTTTTATAGGCATTAAAATGATCGATATGATGATTTTAATGCCTTTTTCTTGTGTTTAAGACTATGGTATATTAGAGACATTAGTAACGAGAAGGGATGTTGTAACGATGGGTAAGATCATTGAGGTTAAGGACTTGGCCTTCCATTATCCTGACCAAAAAGAACCACTCTTTGACCAGCTGTCGTTGAGTATTGAACGAGGACAATGGGTAGCGATTATTGGTCACAATGGTAGTGGCAAGAGTACCCTTGTACGGATAATCGATGGTCTTTTAGCACCACAAGCCGGCACGATCTTTGTTGATGGAATGCCAGTGACACCAGAGAATATTTGGCAAATCAGGGAGAAGATCGGGATGGTCTTTCAAAATCCAGACAATCAGTTTGTCAGTGCTGATGTCGAAGGCGATGTTGCATTCGGGATGGAAAATCTAGGTCTTGACCGCGATGTGATGAAGTACCGTGTAGACCAGGCACTGCGCAAGGTGAATATGGAGGACTTCAAAGGCCATGATCCATCACGTTTATCTGGGGGGCAAAAGCAGCGAGTAGCCATTGCTGGTGTTTTGACCCTGCGTCCAGATGTTATTATCTTTGACGAGGCAACGAGTATGCTTGATCCGGAAGGACGCCAGGATATTATCAAGTTGATGACCAAATTGCACAAGAAAGGTTACACTCTAATCTCAATTACCCATAATATTGATGAGGCCGCTATGGCAGACAGGGTTTGTGTAATTGACGATGGGAAGATAGCTGCTGATAGTAGTCCAGCAGAGATTTTTGCACAAGAAAAAGAGTTAATAGCAATGGGGTTAGATGTTCCATATTCAGAACGGCTTAAGGATGAGTTGCTTCACAATGGGATTGAGGTCCCACACGAATATCTCACTGAGAAGGGAATGGTTGACTGGCTATGCAAATTACATTCGAAAAATTAGGTTTTACCTATCAACCAGGAACCCCGTTAGCATTTACAGCTTTAAAGGACGTTTCCTTCACGATTGCGGAACATAGCTACACAGCAATTGTCGGGCATACTGGAAGTGGTAAATCTACTCTTATTCAACACCTGAATGGCTTACTGAAACCAACAACAGGAACAGTACGAATCGGTGGGCAAGTGATTACAAGTGCAACTAGTAATAAGGACCTGAATAAATTGCGGCGAAAAGTAGGCTATGTTTTTCAATTTCCCGAAGCCCAATTGTTTGAAGAAACAGTCTTAAAAGACATTGAATTCGCTCCGCTGAACTTTGGATATAGTCCTAAGGAGGCACGACAAATAGCAATTGAGCAGGCCCAAGCTGTACAACTACCGACAGACGTTTGGGAGAAATCTCCGTTTGAGCTTTCTGGAGGGCAGATGCGGCGGGTAGCCATTGCGGGAATTTTAGCAATGAAGCCCGAAGTTTTGGTTCTGGATGAACCAACGGCCGGTTTAGATCCCCAAGGTAGCCGTGAAATTATGAGTTTATTTCAACGGTTACATCAAGAACAGGGCTTAACTATTGTATTGGTCACCCACAACATGAATGATGTGGCAGACTATGCTGATCATGTTGTAGTGCTGGAAAAAGGAACAGTTGTTGGAGACGGGCAACCACGGGAAATTTTTGCCGATCCACAGTGGTTGACGGATCATCATTTAGGTCTTCCACAGACAACGGCTTTTGCATATCAACTACAACAACGAGGGTTTGTCTTTACCGAAGGGTTACCCTTAACTGAAAAGCAACTAGCACATGAGTTAGCTATGATGCTCAAAGGAGGGAATAACCAATGAATAAACTCCTTTTAGGGCGGTACATTCACGCTGATTCGTTCGTTCATAAATTGGATGCACGCGCAAAGCTATTTTTGAGTTTTTATTTCATAGTGATCATCTTTTTATGTAACAACTGGCAAACGTATACTTTATTAGGGATTTTAACCTTAGTTAGTGTGGTATGTTCCAAGATCAAATTGAAGTTTTTCTGGGATGGGATTCGCCCCTTAGTATGGTTGATCATCTTTACGGTCGTATTGCAACTATTCTTCTCCAGTGGTGGTTATGTTTACTGGCAGTGGGGAATTTTTAGAATCACTAGCTTGGGGATTGAAAATGCAATCTATATTTTTTGTCGGTTTGTCCTGATTGTATGTATGTCAACTTTGCTGACTTTGACGACACCGCCATTACAGATTGCTGACGGGATGGAGGCTTTGATGAAGCCATTAAAGAAAGTAAAAGTCCCGGTTGATGAGATTGCTTTGATGTTGTCAATAGCACTACGGTTTGTCCCGACCCTGATGGATGAGACAACGAAAATCATGAATGCCCAACGATCACGGGGGGTTAACTTTGAGGAAGGTAGCTTATGGCATCGTGCTAAGATGCTGGTTCCGTTATTGATTCCGTTATTCGTTAGTTCATTCAATCGGGCAGAAGATTTAGCGATTGCGATGGAAGCACGGGGGTATCGTGGTGGTTCGCATCGCACTAAGTATCGGCAGCAAGTATGGCACCGCAATGATACGCTTGTGATGATGCTTTTCGCGGTAGTGACAGGCTTGTTGATCTATTTACGTAAATAACGGGTAGAGGAGGAGAGCTGTGACTCAAAGATATAAGGTAACCATCGCGTATGATGGAACTAATTTTGCTGGTTTTCAAAAACAACCCCAGCAGCGTACGGTGCAATCTGTTATCGAAGATGCACTGAACAAGATGAATAAAACGGACGAACATATTTTCATTGTTGGTTCTGGGAGAACTGATGCAGGTGTCCATGCTTTAGCTCAGGTAATTCACTTTGATTTTCCCCATGAAATTCCAGCTCTAGGGATGAAACGAGGACTTAACAGTATGTTACCTTTGGATCTAGAAGTTAAAGACTGTGAAATAGTTGATGATAGTTTTCATGCTCGGTTCAGTACTCATGGTAAACGGTACATGTATCGGGTAAGTCGGGGCGAGTTTGTTAATCCGTTTAAGCGATTTTATACGGCCCATTACAAGTATCCGTTAGATATTGATAAAATTCGTGCTGCATTGCCAGATGTTGTAGGGACACATGATTTTACTAGCTTTGTAGCAGCTGGTAGTCAGGCCCGCGATCATGTTCGGACAATTTATGAGGCAACAGTTCGAGAAGATCT
Organism: Ligilactobacillus saerimneri; assembly: GCF_036689625.1. NCBI lineage: Bacteria > Bacillati > Bacillota > Bacilli > Lactobacillales > Lactobacillaceae > Ligilactobacillus > Ligilactobacillus saerimneri. The sequence goes on along the minus strand of NZ_CP144759.1, from coordinate 1,202,192 downwards.
GGCTAACGATGAAGTAATATTTGAATTCTATGGGAATGGCTTTTTGTATAATCAGGTGCGAATTATGGTAGCAGCCCTGTTAGAAATTGGGCGGGGGCAACGACCGGTCCATGATTTTTTACGGTTATATGAAGTGAAAAATCGCAAAGAATGTTATCGTACTGCTCCAGCTAGTGGGTTATATTTGAAAGAAGTAGTATATAATCAACCGTAATAAGCAGAAAACATTACAATTATTTCGTGAATTGTAATTGACTTAGATACTGAAAGTAAGTATTATAGTACTTGGTATTGTTTGCCCCACAGTAAGCCCCGTTAACCTTATTGTTTGTCAAACATGCATTAAAAATGGAGGAAATAAACGTGCGTACAACATATATTGCAAAACCAGGCGAAGTAGAACGTAAATGGTATGTAGTTGATGCCACTGATGTATCTTTAGGTCGTTTAGCATCACAAGTTGCTGCTATTTTACGTGGTAAGAACAAGCCAACATTCACACCTCATGTTGATACTGGTGACAATGTTATCATTATCAATGCAGAAAAGGTTGCTTTAACAGGTCACAAGGCTGCTAAGAAGCTTTACTACTTCCACTCAGATTATCCTGGTGGATTTAAGAAGATCAAGGCTGGCGATATGCGGAATGACAAGCCAGAACGCTTGATTGAATTAGCAGTTAAGAACATGCTTCCAAAGAACTCTCTTGGTCGCAAGATGATTAAGAAGATGCATGTATACCGTGGTGCAGAACACAAGCATGCTGCACAACAACCAGAAGCATTGGACATCAACAAGTTAATCTAATAACATAGGAGGAAAATGATTTGGCACAAGTACAATATTTCGGCACAGGTCGTCGTAAGCATTCCGTTGCTCGTGTTCGTTTAGTACCAGGTTCTGGTAAGATCACTATGAACGGCAAACCTGCTGAAGAATACATTCCATATGAAAACTTACGCGCAGTTATGATGCAACCATTCGACGTTACTGAAACAAACGGTTCATACGATGTTTTAGTAAATGTTAACGGCGGTGGCTTCTCTGGCCAAGCTGGTGCAACTCGTCATGGTATTGCACGTGCATTACTTACTGTTGATCCTGACTTCCGTGACGTATTAAAGCGCGCTGGTCTCTTAACTCGTGACCCACGGATGAAGGAACGTAAGAAGCCAGGTCTCAAGAAGGCTCGTAAGGCTTCCCAATTCTCAAAGCGTTAATCAGATTTCTGGTTACACTTTCCAAGCATCAGCATTTGCTGGTGCTTTTTTTGTAAAAATTAAAGCCCGGATAAAAAGTGAAGAGAAAATAATCTTTGTGTAATCCGTTTGTACTTAGCACTTAGACTTACGGGTGATTTTCCCGTCATTTAAACTATGGGAAATAATAAAAAGACTGGAAAATAGTTTTCCAGCCTTTTTTAGTATATATTTAGTCTTTAATATTAGCAGTAACAACAGCAGCAAACTTAACAAATAAACGTTGGTAAAGATTGAGCTGATGCAATTGTTCTAGTTGTTCCTTCTTTTTGAGCATGAAATCAAACATCCCCACAATATACTTTTGGTACAGACGAGTATGAGTGATCCAAGCATGGAAGCGCGGCGAAACTTTCGATAAACTAAAGATTGCCAGTAAGAAGAAAGGAACTTGAGGAATGACTGGCAAAAGTAGACCAATAATTCCACATGTAAAGCCAAGAACAGCTAACAATAACCAAAAAAACTTAGCAATATTTTTCGTCATAAAAGCCCCTTTCTTACAAAACAGAACTTAACTACTACTTCTTGTTGCCATTATACCATAGGACCCAAGAATAGTCCGTTTATGAATTTATTAAGAAAGAGTGCTAGAATAAACAACTATAAATAACTTTAATAATTAGTAAAAGAGGCGTTTTTAGATGTTAGACAATATGATTCTCAAACAAGTGATGAAGCGGTCATTTACTATCCCTATTGAAGTGACCTATGCTGACGGTAAAACGGAACGGTACGGGAAAGGAACACCTGAGGTTAAAGTTAAATTTAATCAGAAGATTGCTCTGAAAGACCTGCGAAAGAATGCATCCATCACACTGGGAGAAGCATATATGGATAAAGCTATCGAAGTCGAAGGCTCATTGCAAAAGCTCATTGCATCAGCATATGCATCAGCTGATAGTTTTTTAAACAATAAAAAATTCAAGCGTTTTTTACCCCACCAAAGTCACGATGAGGCTGAAACTAAGCATGATGTGCAAACACACTATGACATTGGCAATGATTTTTATCGTTTGTGGCTTGACCCAACAATGACCTATTCTTGTGCTTATTTTGAAAAGCCCACTGATAGTTTAGAACAAGCTCAGGAAAATAAGGTACGTCATATCATCAATAAATTGAATCCGCAACCTGGAAAGACCATGTTAGATATAGGCTGTGGTTGGGGAACGTTGATTTTAACGGCAGCACAAGAATATGGGCTAAACGTGTGTGGAATCACTCTTAGTCAAGAGCAATATGAGTTTGTTAACAAGCAGATAAAGGAATTGGGCTTAGAACATCAAGCGCAAGTAATTTTGACTGATTATCGTGAATTAGATCATGTTCCTTTCGATTACATCACTAGTGTGGGGATGTTTGAACATGTTGGTCAAGAAGATCTCGGCCAATATTTTCGAACTGTAGCTTCATTATTGAAGGACGATGGGACGGCATTGATTCACGGAATTACGCGGCAACAAGGGGGAGCTTATAATGGATGGATCAATAAATATATTTTCCCCGGTGGCTATATCCCTGGTTTGCAAGAAAATATTCAACACATCTTGGATGCAGGGATGCAGCTGGCCGATATTGAAATGTTGCGACGTCATTACCAAAAAACATTAGAGATCTGGGATGCTAACTTCAAAAAGGTAATTCCCCAAGTGATTGCGCAAAAAGGGGAACGTTTCGCCCGGATGTGGGACTTATATCTACAGGCATGTGCAGCATCATTTGAATCAGGCAATATCGATGTGATCCAGTTCCTGATGTCGAAAGGCCCAAGTGCAAAGAATTTACCGTTAACGCGGAATTATGTATATGCCAAGGAACTCACTGTACAGAATTAGTTGGACGTTCTGGTATAATCACAGTAGAAGAAAGAAGGGGAGGAGTGATTACAACGTGAAAGAGGCAAGCTCAGTTGAGATTACCAATGCGGAGTGGGAAATTATGCGCATCGTTTGGACTCTAGGGGCAGCAACAAGTAAGCAGATCAGTCAAGTGATGGCGGTTAAGAAAAACTGGAAAATGGCAACGACGAAAACCTTGTTGGGACGTTTGGTAACTAAAAATTATCTTGAAACTACGCGACAAGGGCGCGCTTTTATTTATCGGCCAACCGTAGACGAACAGGCAACCATCAACCAGCTGTTAGAGGCTGACCTGCGAACAATTTGTCAAATGCACACGGGCCGTTCGTTAGCAGAAATTCTCCGCAAGTTTACTTTTACGAAACATGACCTCCAGGTAATGCAAGATATCTTGCAAGCCAAGATGGCGGATGCACCGACAGAACTGCCATGTGATTGTGTACCGGCAGAGTTGGCTCCAGAATTAGACCATGATGAACAAACGTGTTGTCGTTAGGGATGTTTGATAAAAAAGTTTGGTAAACCTAAATATGTGGTATAATAAAAGGGTCAAAGATCTATGGTGGCAGATATGCAATGAGGAGTGATTAGGTTGGAAAAGATTCGCAATATTAAACGAATTTTAGTTGGGGTTGATGCTTCCGATGACGCGCAACTGGCTTTTCGGGTGGCTATTCACCGGGCCCGCGAATTGGGAGCAGACCTATATATTGTTAATGTTATTGAAGACCATGACATTAACGTGTATGAAAAGTTAGACGATGATTTCATGCGTCGCAAGCGGAGCATGCACGGCGAAACATTAACTAAGTATAAGCAACTGGCTGAAGAAGCTGGGGTAAAGAACGTTAAGATTATTTCGGTTGAAGGCAATCCAGGGAAAACAATTGTTAAGGATGTGATCCCATCAGTCAAGCCAGACTTGCTAATCGTTGGTTCGATTGGTAAACAAGGCGTCCGGAAATACTTTGGTTCGCAGGCAGCATACATGGCTAAATATTCACCAGTATCAGTTCTAGTTGTACGTTAAATTTTATAGTAATAGTAGGGGAGAATAATTTTACTAATTATTCTCCCCTTTTGCTGTTTTTATGGTAAAGTCAATATATAAAATAAATTATATTATCTTTATATCCTAAACTACTGATAGGAAGGATAAGGAGTGGTGGCAATGACAAGACATCAAGAAGAACGGAAGCAAGCTTTTGCTGCTAGCTTAACCAATTTATTGCGGAAAGAAGCGATTGAGAAAATCACAGTTGATCAAATTTGTGAGGAAGCTAACGTTCATCGGAGTACTTTTTATCGCTACTTCACTGATAAATACGACCTCTTAGAATACGTTTTTAAAAATATCTTCGTTGCGCAAGTGGACCGGAGCAACGTAGTTGAATCCATTATCAGACACATTGCTAGTGAAAAGAAAATTTTTCGTAATGTGTTTAATAATAACAATAAGGCAGATTATTATTTATTTGGGACAATTTTACGTATTTTTAGTAGCCAAATCTATGACGCGGTGATGGCAGGACACCTGCATGAAATTCCGTGGATCGAGATTATGGTCAAAAATAGTAAGTATCCTAAAATTGCCACAGATATGATTGCTGGGGGCTTTTTAACGGTATTAATCGAGTGGATTAGTACCAACTATGAGATGGATGAAGAAGAACTCGCCCGCTTTATCCTCCATATTGAAGAAAGTTTGAAGGATCAGAAAATAAATATTAACGATTAGTTTATCTTTTCTATTTTACATACAATCTTAAAAAGCGTAAAATAGTAGTAGCTATTGCGGGATAAACTATTAATTAATTAATACTGGTAGGAATTATATAGTAGTTGGCAACCAGTAGCGGTTACATTTTTTGTTTACCATATTAAGTTACCTTTATGCAATAGGAGGCGAACAAGTGTGAATTCATTGCAAAAGTCGATGACTAATTTGGCTCAGGTGCTACGGCTTCATGAACAAAAGAGTGGATCCAGTGATGAACTGGCTAAGCTGGGTGTAATAGATGTTTATTATCTCGAAGCAATCTATCAGCTTAAAGATCCAACTATTGGGACGATTTCTAAGCTTCTGGGTCAATCTACCCCCAACACTAACTACCATATCAAGAAGCTCGAAAAGAGTGGGCTTATCGAAAAGCGTTTAGATGACGTGGATCGACGGGTTACTCACCTATATGTCACGGAAAAGTATCTACAGATGCTAGAGTTTGATGCGGCCTTTTGGGCAGACCTACAACAAAAGCTCGAAGAAAGTGTTACTCCAAGCGATTTAGCAATTTTTAGACGGGTTTTGAGAGAAACAACCGATATTATTACGGAAAGTACACTACATAGGGATTAAAAGTGACGTAAGCATAGCAAAAAAATACTATGGGAAAGCTCATAGATGATAGCAAAATATTGGTTATCAAAAGAGTGAGGCCAGCTGATAATTCAGTTGGCCTCACTCTTTTAGTTATTCCAAGGATGAAAAGTGGTAATTAGGTCCAATAAGGCAGGGGCAGGAGAAAAACTTTCCCGATAAGCAAGTCCAATCTTGAACTCAGGCACCCCTTTGTCAGCCAAATCAAGGGCGACAAGATCATCATCTGAACGTAGTGCAATTGAGGTAATAAAGCTGATCCCTACGTTTTGAGCAACGAGTTTTTTGACGATCTGGATATCGTCAGTATGAAAGATCCGCGGTGGGTGGATAGCATTGATGGTTTCAAGCCGGGAAAAAGCCTTATTGTGGGTAAAACTATTAGTTAGGGCAATAAACGGATAGGATGCTAAATCTTTAAAGTACAGGGGTTGGGTCCAGTGCGCTAAAGGGTGGTTTTTACTAACAATGATCTTGAAAGTAGAATTAGCAAAGTAATTAACTACAAGGTTAGGATCTTTGACCTCATCCAAAATACCAATGAAAGCAAAATCAATGCTTCCTGTTGAAACAAGAGATAACAAGCGCTGAGATCCCTGCTCGACTGGTTGCATTCGGTTGAGTAGGTTGGCTTGGAGCAACTGGGGGGCAAGTAAAGGAAAGAGATAAGTCCCAATGATTGGTGGCAGGCCAAACTTGATTTTACGTGCTTTAAGGCGAACTAATTCTGTTTGAGCTAGGGCTAATTCTTGCAGGATTTTTTTGACATGGCGGTGAAAATTTTCACCGCTAGCGGTTAGGCGGAGGGTTTTATGCCGGTAGTCACGTTCAAAAAAATGTGTTTGGTAACTTTCTTCAAGGCGTTTGATAGCCATCGTGATGGTAGGTTGGCTAACACCAAAAAAAGTTGCAACTTTAGAGAAATTTTTTTCTTCGACTAATTTATCGTAATATTCTAACCATTTTAAATTCATGCTAAACCTCCTTTAAAGCATAGCTTAAATAGCTTTAGTATAAAATATATTTATATGTTACCACACTTTTGACTATAAACTAATCTTCACGCTAAGATACTACATGTAAACAAAAACAAAGGGAGTGGAAGCATGCCACAAGCAGCAACTATTTTAAACAACCCTTATCTCAACAAGGGAACTGGTTTTACTTATGAAGAAAGAAAAGAATTAGGCTTAGTGGGGGCATTGCCACCCCGGGTCCAAACGTTAGCTGAGCAAGCTGAACAAGCCTACCAACAATTTCAACGGATTGAAGATGGGTTGGACCAACGCCTCTTTTTAATGAAGATTTTTGATACTAACCGCATATTATTCTATTACCTTTTTGGGCAGCATATTGTGGAATTCATGCCAATTGTTTATGATCCGGTGATTGCTGAATCAATTGAACAATATAGTGAAATCTACACCCGACCACAGGATGCAGCTTTTATTTCAATTGACCGAATGGATGAAATTGAAGATACATTGCGGAACGCAGCCTCTGGTCGTGACATCCGTCTTATCGTTGTAACTGATGGTGAAGGAATCTTAGGAATTGGTGACTGGGGCGTCAACGGGGTGGATATTTCTGTTGGTAAGTTGATGGTTTATACAGCAGCTGCCGGGATTGATCCCGCCCAAGTACTAGCTGTTTCATTAGATGCCGGAACAAATAATGAACAATTACTTGCTGATCCATTGTATTTAGGAAATCGCCATGAGCGGGTCTATGGGGACCGTTACTATGAGATGGTTGACAAGTTTGTAGCCGCTGCTGAAAAATTATTCCCGCAAGTATTGTTGCACTTTGAAGACTTTGGCCGTGCCAATGCTTCCAATATTTTGAATAAGTATCAAGATAAGATTTTGACATTTAATGATGATATCCAGGGAACGGGGATTATTTGTTTGGCTGGGGTTCTAGGTGCCTTAAACATTTCTAAGCAAAAAATCACCGACCAAACATTCCTGACTTTCGGAGCTGGTAATGCCGGTGTCGGAATCGCTAAGATGATGTATGATGAATTGCTCCGTGAAGGGTTAACTCCTGAAGAAGCTAAGCAACATTTCTATTTAGTTGATAAACAAGGATTGCTATTTGAAGATACTCCAGATTTAACCCCAGAGCAAAAGCAATTTTTACGTAAGCGGAGTGAATTTGCTAACGCGGATGAATTGACTAATTTAGAAGCAGTAGTCAAAGCAGTTCACCCAACAGTGATGATTGGGACTTCCAAACAACCAGGAGCATTTACCGAAGCAATTGTTAAGGAAATGGCAGCTCATACTGAACGGCCAATTATTTTCCCAATCTCCAATCCGACGAAGTTAGCTGAAGCAAAAGCAGCTGATTTGTTGAAGTGGACAGACGGTAAAGCGTTGATCGGAACAGGTATTCCAGTCGCTCCAATTGAATACAAGGGAGTAACTTATGAAATTGGACAGGCTAACAATGCCTTGGTTTACCCTGGTGTTGGGGTTGGGGCATTGGCCGTTAATGCCAAAGTAATCAATGAAAAGATGTTGGCTCAAGCAGCCCATGCTTTAGGCGGGATTGTTGATCCAGACCAACCAGGGGCAGCCGTCTTACCTCCAGTAGAACGATTAACGGAATTCTCCACTACGGTTGCTGAAACAGTAGCCCAATCAGCTATTGACCAAGGATTGGCACAAACTGATTTAACAGCCCATGATGCCGTTCAAGCTATGAAATGGGAACCTAAATATTAAGTAAAGAGATTTAGAAAGAGAATTGATTTGAGGGGAGTTGAATACAAGTGCAAGTATTCTTAACATCATTATCAAGCATCGCTGTGATCGTGTTGATTATGGCCTTGGGATATATTTTGCGGCGGACCGGTTGGTTTGCTGATTCCTTTGGGAGTAATATTGCTGGGTTGATTACCAAGATTGCCTTGCCTGCGTCGATCTTCGTCAGTGTAATGAACTACCTAACACGGGATAAATTGGCAAGCTTAGGGGTAGGGATTCTTTTCCCAGCAGTCGCGGTAATCATTGGTTATCTAATCGCTTGGGTAACAGTCAAAGTAGCACGGATCCGTCCCGGTCGCCGAGGGATCTTCATGAACGCCGTAGTTAACGCGAATACAATCTTCATCGGAATGCCATTGAACAACGCTTTGTTTGGCGCCAAGGCAATGAGTTATTTCTTGATTTACTATATTATCAATACGGTTTCGACATGGGCGTTTGGGATCTATTTGATTTCCAACGATGATCCAACAGTAGATAAAAGTGAACAGGAAAAGAGTCATAAGATTAACTGGAAGAAACTTCTGCCAATGCCATTGGTAGGATTTGTGGTAGCAGTTGTTTGGTTGTTATTAGGAATTCCAGTACCAACATTTATGAACCAGACCCTGTCATATGTTGGTGGCTTGGTTACACCATTATCCTTGATTTATATCGGGATTGTGTTAGCAGATGCGGGCTTGGATAAGTTTAAGTTCGAACGGGATTCGGTAATGGCTTTAATCGGTCGGTTTATCCTGTCACCATTAGTGCTGATCCTAGTGATTAAACTCGGGACAGGGATGATGGGAATTAGCTTACCAACCCTGATGCGGCAAACATTGGTAGTTCAATCAGCCCTCCCAATGTTGGCAGTATTGCCAATTCTAGCCAAAGAAGCTCATGGTGATGTTGACTATGCAACCAATATTGTAGTGATGAGTACTGTGTTGTTCATCGTGGTTGTTCCAGTTCTGATGGCTATTCTACAATTTATTTAAGTTATATCTATAATGTAAGAAACGTGCGCAAAACTTATATGGTTGAGCGCACGTTTTTTGTTTAAAAAATACTGAGAAGCAAAGGAGGAGTTGTCAGTGTAACTAGTTAGAAAAATATTTTATGCTATAATCATCTTAATACACTAATCAAAGGGGAACGGGTCAACTTGCCGCAAAAAAAGACTGGAAATAAGACCAAGGTCAGGTCCAAAAAAAGACGACGTAAGCCGCACAAATGGCGGTATTTTTTTCATAAAAATGGTCATTTACACCCAGCCAATATTTTATTGACGGTAGTACTTTTATCTCTATTGTCATTACAGGTTTTACGGTGGGTGGGACAACATCGTTTAGCTACCTGGGAACAGCAAACAGAAACGCAACAAGGGACAACTGTGGACGAGCAACGCCAGCAATTTTTGGATAAGATTGCTGGCGCGGCTCAAGCAGACCAAAAACAGTATCATTTGCGAGCAAGCATCACGTTGGCCCAGGCAGCTTTAGAATCTGACTGGGGACGGAGCACACTGGCGACTAAATACAATAATCTGTTTGGGATTAAGGATCGTGGTCCCGATGCGACTATGATGACTACCAAAGAGTATGTAAATGGACAATGGATTACAGTCAAAGCCCCGTTTGCAGTGTATAGTAGCTGGGCCGACTCAGTACATGCTCATACAATGCTGATTGTTAATGGGACAAAGTGGGATCCTAATCACTATCAAGCAGTGTTGACGGCAACAAATTATCAGGAAGCGGCCCAAGCTTTACAGCGTCAGGGGTATGCTACTGATCCGACTTACGCTGAAAAGTTAATTAATGTTATTAAGAAATATCACTTGGATCGGTATGATTCATAAAGAAAAGGGAGTTGCAGAATGGAAGAACTGAAACAAAGAATTCGGGAAGATGGGGTCGTTTTACCAGGAAACGTTTTAAAAGTTAATCAATTTTTAAATCACCAAATTGATCCCGATTTGTTATATCGAATTGGACAAGAATTTGTGGAATTATTTAAAGATCAAAAGATTACTAAGATTGTAACAGTGGAGTCTTCAGGAATTGCTCCTGCAACAATGGTTGGCTTGAATTTGCATGTACCAGTTGTGTTTGCGCGTAAAAAGAAGAGTTCAACCATGAATGACAATCTCTATACTGCAGATGTTTTTTCATATACTAAGCGCGTAACTAATACAATTTCGATTGACAGTAAATTTTTGAGTGCCGATGATCATGTTTTGATCATTGATGACTTCTTGGCAAATGGTCAAGCCATTTTAGGCTTGATTGATATTTGTCGGCAAGCCCAATGTACTATTGTTGGAGCTGGTGTTGTTATTGAAAAATCCTTCCAAGAAGGAGCAAGTTTGATCAAAGAAAAGGGTGTACACTTAGAGTCATTGGCTCGGATTTCCTCGTTTGCTGGTGACGAAGTACACTTTGTTGGGGAAGAAAACTAATCAGTCCGTAGCTATGGCTGAGAATATGGTAAAATGAGAAACGAATAAGTTTTTTTCAAAGCCGGTTTGATTGCAAATTAAAGCAAAGGTTGTGACAGAAATGGCAGAGAAGGTTCTATTTCCAGGAGATACGATTGGTATCGTTGGTGATAGTCCCAATGGTATCATGATGGCTACAGCAGCAAAGCGTTTAGGCTTTAAGGTCATTGTGTGTGGAAGCAATGAATCTAGTCCTACGATGCAGGCTGCTGACGTAAGAATTGTTGGTACAAGTAAAGAAAAATTACAAGATTTTGCAGAACGCTGTGACTTAATCACGTATGAATCACAGTATGTGCCTGCTAATGTGATTGAATTTCTCAGTCGCTTTACGGCGGTTCCCCAGGGAAAAGATACGTTGGAGATCACTCAGGATCGGTTGTTGGAGCGGGCATTTTTTGAACAGATCAATGTTAACATTGCGCCGTATGCAACAATTGTTAGCCTCGATGATATTTACCAATCAGTGTCTTCGATTGGTTTTCCATGTATTTTGAAGCCAATTCAAAAGGATATCAATAACAAGCACCAAGCGGTAATCAAACGGCAAACCGATATCGCTAAGGTAGCTGATATAGTTGATTTGGGAACCTATGTGCTGGAGTCGTTGATTTCATTCAATAAAGAGATTTCAGTGGTCTTTAGTCGTGACTATGACGGCGAGCTTAAGTTTTTCCCGTTGACTGAGGAAGTATACCACGGGCACGATTTGAATCGCGTGTTAACACCAGCGCGAGTCACTAATGATGTGGAAGAAGAGATTCACCGCTTAGCACATCAAATTGCTGAAAACATCAACTATGTTGGGGTGATGCAACTATCATTTTACCTAACTGATAGTGGCTCCTTGTATGTTAAACGGATGGTGCCGGCAGTTAGTCCAGCGGGTTATGTCTTTGACAAAGCAACATTGGTTTCCATGTTTGAACAACACCTGCGGGTTTTAGCGCGGATGCCATTAATGACAACCGAACTAGTTGAACCAACTGCAATGGTCATGATGGCGGATGATGACCAAGATAGCATTCGGACCCAATGGGTTTTGAAAGATAACTGGTCGTACAACTTCTTCCGTTATCCTGAAAGGATGAAGCCACGACCAGCGGGATATGTACTGGTCACGGCGCCGACGATTGATGCAGCTGAAGAACAGATCCAAGCAACTGAGATTTGGCCGGATGAAACGTCAGAATAATTAAACAGTTGAAAAGTGACAAGAAAGCTGCTGAGAGGCAGCTTTTTTCGTTGTGAATTTTAGGTAATTTTAAAGAAGCAAATAATGATCTTTGCTATAATATGAATGATTGTATACTTGACGAGAGGATTGAATTTGAGCGTGGAAAATAATCTGTTACAAGGGTTAAATAACAAGCAACAAGAAGCAGTAAAAAGTGTCGCTGGTCCTTTGCTAATCATGGCGGGTGCTGGCAGTGGGAAAACCCGGGTTTTAACACACCGGGTTGCTTATATTATTGAGCAAAATTTAGCCAATCCCTGGAATATTTTGGCGATCACCTTTACCAACAAGGCTGCGCGTGAAATGCGAGAACGGGTTGATAAATTAATGGGCGAAGGTGCTGAAGATATTTGGGTATCCACATTCCACGCTTTGTGTGTCCGAATTTTGCGGCGTAATGCTGAACGGATTGGTTATGAGCGGGCGTTCAATATTGCTAGCACCAGTGAACAACGTACTTTGGTGAAACGTTTGTTAGCAGCCCTAAACGTTGATTCTAAACAATATACCCCCCGGACAATTCTGGGAACTATCTCTAATGCTAAAAATAATATGGTAACGCCTGAGGAATTTGCCAGCAATGCGAAGGGTCCATATGAAGAAGTTGTAGCCAAGGTTTATCGGCAATATCAGGAAGAATTGCACCGTAACCAGGCGATGGACTTTGATGATTTGATCATGAAGACAATTGAGCTGTTCAAAGAATTTCCGGATGTTTTAGAATATTACCAAAACAAGTTTCATTATATTCATGTGGATGAATATCAGGATACTAACGAAGCCCAGTATGAATTGGTAACTTTATTAGCAGCACGCTACCGCAATATTTGTGTTGTAGGTGATGCTGATCAGAGTATCTATGGTTGGCGGGGAGCTAATATGGAGAATATCCTTAATTTTGAAAAGGATTATCCAGATGCAACGGTAGTAAAATTGGAACAAAATTATCGTTCAACTAAAAATATCCTCAAAGCAGCTAATGCGGTAATTGACAACAATATTAACCGGAAAGATAAGACTTTGTGGACAGACAATGCTGCCGGGGATAAGGTGCATTATTATCGGGCTGGTAATGAGAATGATGAAGCATACTATGTGATCAAACAAGTGCAAAAGTTGCGTCAAGATCAAGACTATGATTACAGTGATTTTGCGGTCTTGTACCGGACTAATGCTCAATCTCGGGTAATTGAAGAAGCTTTGCTGAAGGCTGGTATTCCATATAAGTTAGTTGGTGCACATAAGTTCTATGACCGGATGGAAATTCAAGATGTGCTGGCGTACTTGCGATTAGCTACGAATCCTGATGATTCCTTGAGTTTTCGCCGGGTTGTCAATGTGCCTAAACGTGGGATCGGAACAACTAGTGTCGATAAGCTAGCTGACTTTGCAACGATGAATAATATCACGATGTTAGAAGCAGCTCGTCAAGCAGGAGCGGCTAATATTCGTGGCAAGGCTCAGGGGCAACTATTAGCTTTTGCTGACCTCATTGCTGACCTCCATGATTTTCAAATGGAGCATAATATCACTGAATTAACAGATGAAATCTTGCAGCGGTCAGGTTATAAAGAGATGCTGGAAACTGAAAAGACTCTTGAAAATCAAAGCCGGCTGGAAAACTTGGAAGAATTTAAATCAGTTACGGCGGAATTCGAAAAGAATTGGATGCCAGCAGATGAAGAAAGCAATATGTTTGTGGATTTCTTATCTGATTTGGCGTTGGTATCTGACCAAGATGATGTCGAAGAAGATGCCCCAGAAGTAACTCTGATGACCCTACATGCAGCTAAAGGGTTGGAATTCCCGGTTGTTTTCTTGATCGGGATGGAAGAGGGGATCTTCCCTTTGGGACGAGCAACAGAGGATGACGGGGAATTAGAAGAAGAACGACGCTTAGCTTATGTGGGAATCACGCGGGCAGAAAAAGAGTTATACTTGACCAATGCCCAGTCACGGATGCTGTATGGGCGGCGGCAAATCAATCCAGCTTCCCGGTTTATTACTGAAATCGATACTGATGTCTTGGTATCAGAAGGGCATAAGGCAAGTGAAATCGCACGCCCTGCAGGACGACGAGATTATCCGTTTGATCGCTACCGCAAAAAAACAAGTTTCCAGCCAAGCCAGCGGATTGAAAATAAAGGCACTGGGGCCGAGAAACAGGCATGGAAGATCGGTGACCAAGTTAAGCATAAAGCTTGGGGGACTGGCACAATCATTAAGGTAACCGGCCAAGGCGAAGGAATGGAGCTGGACATTGCTTTCCCATCTCAAGGGATCAAGCGGTTGTTAGCATCCTTTGCTCCAATTACACGAGTTTAGTTTTTGATGAAGGAGATGAACGGGATGGACCGCGCGCAAGCAACACAAGTGGTAACAGAGTTACGACGGCAGTTAAACCAGTGGAGTCATGAATACTACGTGCTAGATAAACCAACTGTTGCGGATCATGTATATGATCAGGCATATGAGAAGTTGCGCCAATTAGAAGCAGACTTTCCAGACTTAGTGACAGCTGACTCACCGACACAGCGAGTAGGAGGACAGGTACTAGCTGGTTTTACCAAGGTTCAGCATGAAATTCCGATGCTGTCTTTAGGAGACGTATTTTCCGAGGATGAGTTGTTGGCTTTTACCAATAAGTTGCAGGCAGATACAGGACAGACTTTTGCATACAATTGTGAATTGAAGATTGACGGTTTAGCCATCTCTTTAACCTATGAAGATGGAGTTTTTGTCAAGGGTTCAACCCGGGGCAATGGTCTAATCGGGGAAGATATCACTGCCAACCTTAAGACCATCAAAGCCATCCCCCTGCGGTTAACTGAACCAGTTTCAGTTGAAGTGCGGGGTGAATGTTACATGCCACTGGCAGCGTTCAATCAACTCAATGCTGAACGACAGGCGCAGGGACAAGAAGTATTTGCTAATCCTCGTAATGCGGCTGCAGGTTCCTTACGGCAGCTAGATACCAAAATTACCGCTCAGAGAAAATTAAGTACGTTTATTTATTATTTAATGGAGCCAGACCGGTTCGGAATAACAACGCAGAGTGCAGCCCTTAAGCAATTGGCTGCTTGGGGCTTTAAAGTTAATCCAGATTCGCGGTTATGCCAGACAGAAGATGAGATTAAGGCATACGTAGCCGAATACACCGCTAAGCGGAACCAGTTAGCTTACGACATCGATGGAATTGTTGTTAAATCTGATCCATTTGCAATCCATAATGAAGTTGGCAATACCGTCAAAGTTCCTAAGTGGGCGATTGCTTATAAATTCCCACCGGATGAACAAGAAACGGTTGTCCGAGATATCACTTGGACAATTGGGCGGACAGGGGTAGTAACTCCTACTGCAGTGATGGATCCAGTTCAATTGGCCGGGACCAAAGTGGAACGAGCAACGTTGCACAATGTTGATTACTTACAGGCGAAGGATGTCCGCATTGGTGATACAGTGAAAATCCATAAAGCAGGAGATATTATTCCGGAGATTTCGCAAGTGGTTTTGGCTAAGCGCCCAAATGATACAGTGCCATATGTAGTGCCAACCACCTGTCCGGTATGTGGTTCTGATTTAGTCCATTTGGATGATGAAGTTGCCTTACGGTGTATCAACCCGATGTGTCCAGCTTTGATTAAAGAGAGTTTAACGCACTTTGCTTCCCGAAATGCGATGAATATTGATGGTTTGGGGACTAAAATCATTGATAAATTATATGAACAAGGTCTAATCAAAGATGTTGCTGGTTTGTATAAGCTCACGTTTGCTGACCTGATTGGACTGGATAAGTTCCAGGAAAAGTCTGCTAATAATTTGCTGACAGCAATCGCTAATAGTAAGCAAAATTCTTTAGAACGTTTGTTGTTTGGACTAGGGATCCGTCATGTTGGTGCTAAAGCTGGTCAAATTTTGGCAGAACATTTTGGTACGATTGCGCAACTAATGCAAGCCAGCAGTGAAGAAATAGCTGCTATTCCAAATGTCGGCCAGGTCATTGCTGATAGTGTGGTTCAGTATTTTGCTAATGAGCACGTGCAAATTTTGATAGCAGAATTAGCAGAGGTTGGGGTCAATACGAAGTATCTTGGCCCAACGACTGCCGAAAGAGCACAAGCAGCAGCTACTAGTCAATTCAACGGTTTACGGGTTGTTTTGACAGGGACGCTCGATACGATTAAACGGGCTGATGCCAAGAAGTGGTTAGAAGCCCATGGTGCTAAAGTAACAGGGAGTGTGTCCAAAAAGACGGATCTATTAATTGCAGGACATGATGCTGGTAGTAAATTAACTAAAGCAGAGCAGTTACAGGTAAAGATAATTAACGAACAAGAATTCATTGCACAAATGGAGGCAGAACAGTGAAAAAGATAGGTGTATTAGTAGGAGTGTGTTTGAGTGCATTGCTGTTAGCTAGCTGTGGGACTTCTGGCTCGACTTCTTCAAGTGGTTCCAAGGCTAAGGGTAGTTATCAAACAACCGGTACTGCCAATAGTGGTGAATACAAAGGCATTATCACTAACGGGCGTTATCGGACAAGCAAATCACGGGGTGTTGGTGTCTCGCAGAACACAGAAAATATGCTCAATTTGAAGAGCTTTGAATCGGGTTTGACAACTATTTCCAAGGATCACTTCTCACCTAAGAGTTATGTTTTTCAGGAAGGCCAGATCCTATCCAAAGGAACAGTTGAAAATTGGTTGGGACGTAAGTCCAAGGACAATCCTGAAGGCTTGAACCCCAAAGACAATGGGAAAAAGGATGCTAATAAGCGGAATCCAATTTACGTTCAGCAAATTGAAGAACAAGACTATATGAAAGAGGAAAATGGCAAGTTGCACCTAGCGGGGATTACGATCGGGATTGGGATGAACCGCAAGGACTACTACCAAAAAGAAGAATATGGTGCAACTTACACCACCGACATTCCTAAGGAACAGATGATTGCTGAAGGAAAGAAGGCTGCTGCTAAAGTTTTAGCACGGCTACGATCCTATAATGCGGTTGGGTCTAGTATGCCAATCGTGATTGCGATGTATCAACAAGCGCCAAATGACAGCTTGGTTGGTGGAACTTTCTACGCTACAACGGTAAGCAACAGTGGGACCCAAATGGGGACGTGGAAGGCAACTGATCTCAAGAACTACGTCTTCCCTGTCACCGATACGGATACTGTCCCAAGCAAAAACGATGCCGATTCTTTTGATAATTTCAAAAACAAGATTCAAAACTTCTTCCCTAATTTAGCTGGAGTTACAGCTCAGGCTCAGTATGAGGGTGATTCACTCCAAGGATTGAACGTCACTATTACCACGCAGTTCTACTCGGAAACGGAGATTACTAGTTTTACTCAATATGTAGCCAAAGCAGCTCAGACTTATCTTCCTTCGGGGATTAAAGTAGATATTCAAATTCAAGGATCAGATGGATCAGTTCAGAGTTTTGTTGCCCGGGATAATGGGGACAAGGGCTTCTATACCCACGTCTTTAGTAGTTACTAGTCAACATTTACCTAGGACAATAATTTTACCTGTGCTAGAATAAAAAAAGATATTGCGGAAAGAGGGATGAAAATGGCTATCAGTTCACAAGAAGTAGCCCACGTGGCTAGCTTAGCTAAATTAGCCTTCGCTCCGGAGGAACTTGCTAAGTTTACCGGACAAATGGACGCCATCATTAAGATGGTTGAACAGTTACAAGAAGTAGATACGACAGGAGTACCAGTGACAACCCACGTTACTGATGCCCGCAACATTATGCGCGAAGATGTTGCAGTTCCAGGAACAGATCGTGATTTGATGATGCGTAATGTTCCCCAACAGCAGGACGGCTTAATCAAAGTTCCTGCAATTATTGATGAAAGCGAGGAAGGCTAGTTGATGGATTACTTGAAACATGACTTGACATCGCTCCACCAAGGTCTGGTTAACAAGGACTTTAGTGCGGAAGAATTGGTTGCCCAAACCTACGATGTAATTGCAGAACGGGATGAAAAAATTGGCGCTTTCTTGGCCTTGAACAAGGACCAAGCATTAGCTCAAGCTAAAGAATTAGATCAAGTGGGAATTGCGGCTGACCAAGTGTTGGCAGGGATTCCAGTGGGGATCAAGGATAACATTGTGACCCGTGACTTGACTACGACAGCTGCTAGCAAGATTCTGGAAAACTTTAATCCAATTTACAATGCAACAGTAATGGATAAGTTAGCGGCAGCGAAGATGATTACGGTTGGAAAGCTCAACATGGACGAGTTTGCTATGGGGGGTTCCACCGAAACATCAGCCTTTAAGTTGACCAAGAATGCTTGGGATCAGACTAAGGTTCCAGGTGGATCTTCCGGTGGGTCAGCAGCAGCTGTGGCATCCGGGCAAGTGATTGCGGCGTTGGGTTCAGATACTGGTGGTTCTATTCGTCAACCAGCCGCTTATAACGGAATTGTTGGGATGAAGCCTACTTATGGCCGGGTATCCCGCTATGGGTTGATCGCCTTTGCTTCTAGTTTGGATCAGATCGGACCATTGACCCGGACGGTAAAAGATAACGCCTTGATGTTAAATGCTATTAGTGGGGCCGATCAACATGACTTTACTAGTTCTCGCCGGCCAGTGCCTGACTTTACCGCTGGAATTGATGCTGGTGTTAAGGGAATGCGGATCGCTGTACCAAAAGAATACATGGGTGACGGGATCGCACCAGAAGTTAAAGATGCAATCAAACAAGCAATCAAGACTTATGAAGAACTGGGGGCAATAGTGGAGGAAGTTTCCCTGCCATACAGCAAGTATGGGGTGGCAGTTTACTACATCATTGCTTCTTCTGAAGCTTCATCTAACTTGCAACGGTTTGATGGTATTCGTTATGGTTTCCGGGCACAAGATGTTAAGAATTTGGAAGATGTCTATGTTCGTTCCCGTTCTGAAGGATTTGGGGATGAAGTAAAACGGCGGATTATGCTAGGGACATTCTCCTTGTCAGCTGGAACTTATGATAAGTTCTTCAAGAAAGCGGCCCAAGTTCGGACATTGATTTGCCGTGACTTTGACCGGGTCTTTGCTGATTATGACTTGATTTTGGCACCAACTGCACCAACAGTAGCATATGGGATCGGAGAAGAGATCGATGACCCGGTTACAATGTATATGAACGATATTTTGACAATCCCAGTTAACTTGGCAGGCTTGCCAGGAATGTCCCTACCAGCAGGCTTTGCTAACGGATTGCCAATCGGAATGCAATTGATCGCACAACAGTTTGCGGAACAAACAATTTACCAAGCGGGATATGCGTTTGAACAGGCAACTGACTTCCACAAACAAGTTCCAACGATTGGGGGTCAAAACTAATGAATTTTGAAACAACAGTAGGGATCGAAGTCCACATCGAGTTACAAACGAATTCCAAGGCATACTCACCAACTCCGGTAATGTATGGTGCAGAAGCCAATACGAATACTAACGTTATTGATTGGGGTTACCCTGGGGTCTTGCCCGAAGTTAACAAAGGTGCATTGGAGTACGCAATGCGGGCTGCTTTGGCTTTGAACTGTGAAATCGAACGGGATATTCATTTTGATCGGAAGAACTATTTCTACCCGGATAATCCTAAAGCATACCAAATTACTCAGCGCGAAACACCAATTGCTCACGATGGTTGGTTAGAATTTGAATTAGAAGACGGAACTAAAAAGAAGGTTCGGATTCATGAAATTCACGTTGAAGAAGATGCGGGTAAGAACAGCCATAACCCAGATGGATATTCATATGTTGATTTAAACCGTCAGGGAACACCATTGATTGAAATCGTGGCTGAACCAGACCTGACGTCTGCTGATGAAGCATACGCATACCTGACACGGTTGCGGCAGATCATCCAGTTCACTGGGGTTTCAGACGTGAAGATGGAACAAGGTTCAATGCGGGCGGACGTTAACGTTTCTGTTCGACCAATCGGTTCTGACCAGTACGGAACACGGACAGAAATGAAGAATCTGAACTCATTTGAACACGTACGGAAAGGGATTGAATACGAAGTCAAGCGGCAACAAGGAATCTTGTTGCAAGGGGGCGTAATCGAACAAGAAACAAGACGGTACGATGAACCTACGGGCAAGACATACCTGATGCGTTCCAAGGAAGAAGCAAATGATTATCGCTACTTCCCAGAACCTGACTTACCACCAATTCACATTGATGATGAATGGGTAGCTGAAGTAACAGCTTCAATTCCAGAAATGCCAGATAAGCGGCGGGAACGCTATGTCAAAGAATGGGGAATTCCAGAATATGACGCTGGCGTCTTGACTCAAACTAAGGAAATGTCTGACTTTTATGAAGCAACGGTTGCAGCTGGAGCTGACGCTAAGTTGGCTGCCAATTGGTTGATGGGGGAAGTTAATGCTTATCTCAACAAGAACCAGGTTGAACTGAGTGCTACAGCATTGACACCGGAACACTTGGCAACGATGATTAAATTGATTGTAGATGAAACAATTTCATCTAAGATTGCCAAGAAAGTTTTCAAGGAAATTATCACAAACGATACTGAGCCACAAGCTTGGGTAGAAGCTAAGGGAATGGTGCAGTTATCAGATCCAGCAGTCCTCCAGCCAATCATTGATGAAGTTTTGGATAACAATGAACAATCAATCGAAGACTTCAAGAATGGTAAGGACCGGGCAGTTGGTTTCTTAGTTGGTAATATCATGAAGCAAACCCGGGGTAAGGCTAATCCGAAGGTGGTCAACAAGCTCTTAATGGCAAGTTTAAAGCAAAGATAAACGATACGATAGGAGTAGAGAGAACGTAAATGAGGAAGCGTTGTCGAATTATTTATAATCCCACTTCCGGGCGGGAAGCGATGAAGAGTAGCCTGGTAGAAATTCTAGATATATTAGAAAATGCCGGTTACGAAACGAGTGCTTTCGCAACAACAGCTGACCCCAATTCGGCACAAAATGAAGCACGGCGGGCAGCTTTGGATGGGGTTGATGTCCTGGTGGCAGCCGGTGGCGACGGAACCATTAACGAAGTTGTAAATGGAATTGCGCCACTATCAAAGCGACCGAAACTAGGGATTATCCCAGCTGGTACTACCAACGATTATGCGCGGGCTTTGCGTATTCCGCGTGAAGATCCCGTTAAGGCAGCCAAGGTGATTGCTAAGGGATTAACAGTGAACATGGACATCGGGCTGGCAGGTGACAAGTATTTTGTCAATATTGCTGGTGGTGGTTTGTTGACAGAGCTCACCTATGGGGTGCCATCACGGATTAAGTCCTTGTTTGGGTACCTGGCATACCTAGTTAAGGGAGCAGAACTACTTCCCCAGATGAAGTTGACTCCAATGCATCTGGAATATGATGACGGAGTGTTCGATGGGGATGCATCGATGTTCCTGTTGGCTTTAACCAACTCGATCGGGGGCTTTGAAAAGATTGTTCCCGATGCATCATTGGATGACGGAAAATTCACTCTGATCGTAGTAAAAACCGATAACCTGAGTGAGATTATCCAATTGTTAACGATGGTAGTCAATGGAGGAAAGCACATCAATGATCCGCGCATCATGTACGTTAAGACCTCTCAGGTGTTGGTCGAATCCAAGGATGGACAGATGAAGATCAACATTGATGGTGAATACGGAGGCGATGCGCCGATGTTATTCAAAGATTTGAAGCAACACCTACAAATCTTTGCCAATGTTGACAGTATTCCAGATCAGGCTTTAACGGCGTTGCCGGATGCACCAACAAAAGATAAAGATTAGAGAAAACAAGCGTCTACCAGACGCTTGTTTTTCTTTAGGTACGCCCTTTATAATGTTAATAATGATTATGCGGCGTTGCCGAGAGATAAGAAAGGGAAATTATGGCGAAATTAAACTTACCAGTTTATAAGAAACAGGAATTAACGGTAACTGTTACTGACTTGACCTATCAGGGGCTAGGAGTAGCTAAAGTTGAAGGATATCCATTATTTATTAAAGAAGCGTTACCCCAAGAAAGACTCGTGGTACGCGTAACTAAAACGGGCAAGAATTTTGGCTATGCGCAAGCAGTGAAGTGGTTGGAATGGTCACCAAAACGAGTTAAGACCAAGGCCAAATACTTGCAGACGGGGATTGCCCCCCTGATGCATTTGCAGTATCCAGCTCAACTAGCATTTAAGCAAAAATTGATTCAAGACTTGCTAGTCAAAGCACACTTAGGTCAAGTTGAAGTGGCGCCAACGTTTGGAATGGACCAACCATACGCTTATCGGAATAAAGCCCAGGTCCCGGTCCGGCAGATTAGAGGACAGTTAGAGATTGGCTTTTTTAAACAAGGAAGTCATGACTTTGTTCCCTTGGAGGATTTTTATATTCAAGATCAACGAATTGATGAGATCTTAGTTACGGTGCGGGATATCCTCCGTCAGTATCAGATTTCAGCTTATGATGAAGTTCATCACCAGGGGGTAGTTCGGCATATCATGGTCCGACGGGGCTATTACTCTAAACAGGTGATGGTTGTTTTGGTGACACGGACTAAGAAGCTACCTCATGCTGAAGCAATTGCCCAAGCTATTCAGAGTGCTTGTTCGGATGTGATCAGTATTTTGCACAATATTAATTCGGCTAAGACAAACGTCATTTTAGGTCCAACAACTAAATTATTAGCGGGAAAGGCAGAAATTGAGGACCAGTTGAATGGATTGACTTTCAAGATTTCAGCCCAGTCCTTCTACCAGATTAACCCAACCCAAACAGAACGTCTTTACCAAACCGCTATTAAGCAAGCCGGTCTAACTGGTAAGGAAACGGTTATTGATGCTTACTGTGGAATCGGGACCATTTCCCTAAGTATGGCCCGCCATGCGCAACACGTTTATGGGGTAGAGATTGTGCCTCAGGCGATTGAAGATGCAAAGGAAAACGCCCAGGTAAATAATCTAACTAACCTGACCTTTGAGGTGGGGGAAGCAGAAACATGGATGGCTAAGTGGCAAGAACAAGGAATCAAACCAGATGTGATTATGGTGGATCCCCCCCGAAAGGGCTTAACTTCCAGCCTGATTCAGAGTGCAACGGCAATGAAGCCAAATAAGATCGTCTATGTTAGCTGCAATCCAGCGACATTGGTTCGGGATATTCGCGAATTTATGGACCATGGTTACCACGTGACTAAGCCAATCCAGCCAGTGGATCAGTTCCCACAGACAACACATGTTGAGTCTGTTACTGTCCTGGAATGTACAGAAAAATAGTCGATAAACGCCGGTGTGACGGTATTTGTGGATGATTGAAAGTGTACTAATTCCTATTTTGGTGATTGGAATTAGTACACTTTTTCTATTTGGGGATAGCAGGTCGAGTGTTCAATGTCCTATTTCGATAGTTGAGTATGCTAATGTCCAGTTTAGCAGGTCGTGTTGATTAGGGTAGTGAATATGTGTGTAAAAGTTGATATGAAGGTAGACATAGATGGTGCGAAAATAGACTAATTTGGTGCTTAGGGTTGAGAGAGCGAAAGCGATATTGTATTTTGCTTATTTTGATTGAAAATTAGAAAATTTGCAGGACAATTGTGTACTCGACGTATAATATTAATAAAAGAAGATCATTAAGGTAGGTAGCAGAATGGCAAATCGACAAATCAATATTGAAAATCTAACGATGAACGAAGTACTTAAATCAATGCATCGGTTAGGCGGGCAGGTTACTAGGAAAGAAATACGTCAGGACATTCACGATAACTCAAATGCTATTTCAGAGGATGAAGTAGATAAAATTAAGGTTTCTAAAAAGACGGGGAATAAATACAGTCCGTTTGCGTGGACGCTTAATTATGCCGTTAAGTATCTGATTATGACTGGGTATCTTACACAAGATGGACGACTACTTGAGTTATCAGAAAAAGGCCGCAATGTTGAACTGTCTTCCTTTGATGGTGCCCGTGATGTTCGTCCAATAGTTGAAAAGATGCTTACTAAACAAAAACAAAACAAGGCATCTGACTCTGAAAAAACCAACATTGGAGATAGTGACGATTCAGATGAAATGGAAGAACCGTGGCGTCAACAGTTATTGGATGCATTGATGAAGATGAATCCTAAAAAATTCGAATTCTTTTGTCGTGGGTTACTTACCAAAATGGGGATAGATGTCGACGATGAAAAAGGGGTTCAATATATAGCTGATGGTGGTATTGACGGTTTTGGTTATGTTCGTTCAGACGATTACCGGACAACACGGGTTGCACTGCAAGCTAAGCGATGGCATGGTAAAGTGTCGGCACCCGAGATTGATAAATTTCGTGGGGCAATGGATAAGTTTAACGCTGAATTTGGTATTTTTATTACTAATTCAGATTTCACCAGGGAAGCGGTTAAAACAGCTCGGGAGGGAACTCGAATTATCACATTGATTAATGGCGATCAGATCTGTGATTTAGTAGCTAAATATAACTACTATGTTGAACCAGTGACGACTTACCGCTTGAAGGATTTTTACCTGTATAAGGATTAAATTAATGAGGAAAATCATGAAATTTATTCAGTACAATTTAGCTGGAAAAGCCGTTGAGCAATATTCTTGTGACTTTGATCAGCTAAAGGCTAATCCAATTGGCGAAAAAATTAGAGTAACAATGGACGACGGTAAAATATGTGTTGGATTTTGGGATACTTTTCTTGGGCAAGGAAAAGTTCAAACAGCCGAAATTAGTCAGTATGATTTGGATGAAGAAACTTCTAAATTAAGAAGCTTCAATAGCATAGTAACTTTTGTCCCGACAAGCAGAATTACTAAACTTGAAGCAATTTTACATAGTAATCCACGCTGGGGTACGGGACCGACTAACAAGTTTGAGTTTCCTAAACCAGTAAAAATAGATTCTGAACTAGATCCATTTAAAAACTGGCCTATTAAAATAACACCCAACCAAAATAGCTGAGTGCTGTATTGCCGGATTATTTTCACATATTAACCCTAATTACTTCACCATCTTTAAACGTGAACTCCATGTAGCGTTGGAAGATGGTGATTTTTTATCAAGAGGTGGTCCATTTTTTAAACTTGATGAGGCCCCCTGGTAGATTTGGAAGAAGATTTAAATATTCTTCAGGTTGGAGAGATTGATGTTGTGATCGTTTTCCTATTGCAGTAGCTGTTCGCGTTGCTTTCGTAAAGCCTGGACTTGATCGGTTAGTTGAGTAACGTTCTTATTGTGTGTATGCCCATCTTAAGTCGTGAAGCCATCCTGGATTTTTGTGCTGATAGTAAATGACACGGGAAATAATAGCTGGTTGATTGTTTTCCTAATAGTATTACGGAACTTATCCTATAATTTTTGACGCGCTACAGTATAGGTTTTTTAGAAAGGTAATGAGGAAATCAAGTTGCGTGAAGTCGGAATTGACCGAGCACTTTAGAGCGAGAGATGCTTCTTGTCTGAAGGACAAGAAGATGAAGTCGCTAAAAAGTTTAACAAATCAGAAGTTGTGGAGGTAATTATCAATGAGAAATATTTACGATAATAGTGAATTTTTTGCCGCATATGCGGAAATGGGAAGAAGCAAATATGGTCTGAAAGCTGCTGGAGAGTGGCATCAGTTGCAACCGTTATTCCCTAAATTACAGGGAAAAAAAGTTTTGGATTTAGGATGTGGTTACGGTTGGCATTGCAAATATGCCGCACAAATGGGAGCTACTGAAATTCTTGGTATTGATAGTAGTCAAAAAATGATTGCAAAAGCAGTAGCTATTAACTCTGATGACAAAATCAAGTATAAAGTTTGCGGTGTTGAAGAATACATTTATCCTGAAAATACTTATGACCTAGTTGTTTCTAACCTGGTACTGCACTATATCGAAAATTTAGCTAATATTTATCAAAAGGTGTATTACACATTAAAAGTAGGTGGGTATTTCCTATTCAATATTGAACATCCGACTTTCACCGCAGGTGTTAATGAGGATTGGATTTATGATGAAAATGGGAAACCTAAATATTGGCCAGTCGACAATTACTATTACACAGGAGAAAGAGAAACCAATTTTCTTGGTCAACGAGTAATTAAACAGCACCACACATTAACGCAGATATTGAATCCTCTTATAAAATGTGGTTTTCAAATTGAAATCATTGAGGAAGCAATGCCTCCGGCAGATATGATGGATATGCCGGGAATGTGTGATGAAATGCGTAGACCTATGATGTTGTTGGTTAAGGTTAAAAAGGTTTAATAAACAACTTCCAGTTTCACGCTTTGATTTTTTAGATATGTTTCCTCATTTGATACGCGGGTTTTCGATATGTTTCCACAAACAGCCGGACGGCGTGATTATGTTTTCCACTGTCTCGGGGCATGTCGAGTCCGTAACGGTCCTTGAACGTGCAGAAAAATAGGTTATAAATGCCGGCGTAACGGCATTTTTAGGTAATAGGAAGTGTACTAATTTCTCTTTCGGTGATTGGAATTAGTACACTTTTTGCTTGTTGAGCTAGAGGGTCGAGTGGACAACGTGCTGGATTTTTAGGTTGTGTAGATAAGTGTCCGCTTTGGGGAGTTGAGTTGGTTAAGTTGATGAGAGAAGCGGTAATGGTTGACTATATTGCAAAAATTAAACTAATAAATGCGGATAAAATTGAAACACAGGCGCATGGAATAGCAACATTCAGTGGAAATGGTAATAGCCTTCATATTCATGTGGAAATGTTTGATACGCCTGCCAATATTGAACATTGGGAACATTCCCCATGATGGTTACCCGGTTGCAGATAAATACGGTCATTATGAATATGATAAGGATGTCCCATTAAAAGATTTACAAGCAAAATTTAAGCAAGCATTTGGTAGTGACGATCTTCAATTAGACAAACGAGTAGTTTATGTTCACGGTGTACCAGCGGATCTTAAATTGCCATCTAGCGCTGCCGGTAATGTTATGAGTTATGATGCACATACAACTTTGCCAATTGCTGCTGGAGAGATTAAATTGGCACATTAATTTTTATAGAACTGAAATTTGAAAGCTAGAGTCTATGCTTTTTGCATGGTTTCTAGTCTTTTTTTGTATATTCGCTCTTTTATTAAACGAAATTTACACGATAAAACTGTGATTTTTTGCTTAAAATATAAAAAGACACTAGTATCTTGATAACAGTCAAGTTATTTAAATTGTTTTTTACCTATGATATGTAGTGTCAAGAAAGGGAGAGGTAATGTAGTGTCAAGAAAGGAAGAGGTAAAAAATGATTAAGTTACAACAATTTTTTATGAGGTACAAAAAGCAGCTTTTGCTTGTTAATACTATTCTGCTGTTGCTTGCTGAAGGATCTAAATGGCTATTGCACATGAATTTACCATACCAGGCTTTAATGCTTATCGTGGGGATTGTCGGAGTGCTTCCAATTGTTTTGACGGCTATTTCATCTTTAAGGGTTAAATTAGTTTCTATTGATGTTTTAGTATCGCTAGCGGTAATCGGTGCCTTCATTATTGGTGAATTTAATGAAGCAGCCATTGTTACTTGGCTATTCATGTTAGGAGATGTACTGGAAGAATTAACCCTAAAGAAAACGCGGTCAGCCGTCGCTGATTTAACCAAAATGGCACCACAGACTGCGTTAGTTGTTCAAGATGATGGCTCAACTGAGAAAAAAGACGTCGATTTCATTGATCCTGGTGAGAAGATTTTAGTTAAAACTGGTGATCAGGTTCCAGTCGATGGCAAGGTTATTTCAGGTTCTGGTTATCTTAATGAAGCCAGTGTTAACGGTGAATCTAAATTAGTTAATAAAAAAGCCGGTAATGAAGTATATGCAGGAACTATCCTTGAAAACGGTACATTGACTGTCGAAACTACCGCAGTCGGTGAAGATACGACTTTCGGTAAAATTATCGAAATAGTTGAAGAAGCACAAGATACAAAGTCACATACAGAAAAGTTAATTAACCGGTTTTCCAAATATTACACTCCTGCCGTACTTATAATTGCAATCGTTATAGGTTTAATTACTAAAGACCTTAGGCTGGCTGTTACAGTTATGGTGCTGGGTTGCCCAGGTGCTTTAGTTATTGGTGTGCCAGTATCTACAGTTGCTGGTATCGGTAATGGTGCTAAAAATGGCATTATGTTTAAAGGGTCGCAAGTGATGGACCAAACTCATCGGATTGATGAAATTGCTTTTGATAAAACCGGCACTTTGACTATCGGACATCCAGAAGTTAGTGCAATTGAGGTATTAAATGGTTCCAAAGATGAAATTATTAAATTAGCTGCTCAAATTGAGCGTCAAAGTAATCACCCCTTAGCTCAGGCAATTGCCAAATTAAATAAAGAAAAGCCAGCTTCAATTAAAGTGGACACTGTTAAGGGTAAGGGAATCATCGCTACTTTAAATAATCAAAAATATTATTTAGGTAACCAAAAATTCATTGTTGAAAACACTCGTGCCAATGCAAAATTGGGTAAAACAATTGATCATTTGAGTCAATTAGGTAATTCAATTGTCACTTTTACCAATGAGGACCAAAGTCAATTAGCTGTTTTTGGCATTAAAGACCAATTGCGCCCAGAAGCTAATGATGCTTTAACCCACTTAAAAGAATTAGGGGTTAAGAAGATCGTGATGCTTTCTGGAGACAATCAAGAAACTGCTGAACGAATTGCGACGAAGTTGCCAATCGATGAAGTTCATGGTCAAATGTTGCCACAAGACAAGGCAGCTTTTGTTAAAAAAGAAAGAACTAAGGGACACCATATTGCTTTTATTGGTGATGGGATCAATGATAGTCCGGCCTTAGCTAATGCTAATGTTGCAATTGCCGTTGGTAGTGGAGCAGATGTTGCCATTGACGTTTCAGACATCGTTTTAGTTAAAAATGACTTGCGAAAGATCGCTTATGCCCTTGGATTATCCAAGAAGACAATTTTGAACATGAGTGAAAATATCGTGATGGCTTTACTGACAGTCTTATTGTTGTTCATCGGTTTGTTTGCGGGTTATGTTGAAATGGCAAGTGGGATGTTTATTCATGAATTTAGCATCTTAATTGTTATCTTGAACGGGATGCGATTAATTAAATTTCAACAAAATTGACGATCATCAAGTTTATAATCAGCAAAACAAAGTATCATTAGATATGTAAATTAATAAGGAAGGGGAATTTAATCATGGAAAAAGTAATGATGAAATTATCTGGCATGACCTGTCCTTCATGCTTAAGCAAAATTGAAAGGGCGGTTGGTAGTTTGGATGGAACCGACCAAATCAAAGTTTTATTCAATGCAGGTAAGCTAAAATTTACGTTGGATCCTGATAAGACTAAAATTGTTGACGTCAAGACAGCTATTGAAAAAATGGGTTATGAAGTACAAGAAATTAAGGAAAAGGAGCTTAACTGATGAATGCAGAAGAAAAATACCAGGCGGAATTGAAGCAAAGCGACCTTGATCACCATCAGCCAACGGCAGCTGCCATGACTGGTCACATTATTTCTAACTTGTTAATCCATTCTTTAAAGATTAACCAAGCTAACTTATTTGCTAAAGGATCTGCTAGTCTTTTTTTAGCCGAAAAAGCTGCTGGTTGGATTGCTTATGAACGTCAGGAATTTGACCAATTGAATCACTTATTGGTTAATAATGGTGAAAGTATTCCAACAATTACAGCTCAATTTAAGGAATATACTATGTTAGAAGAAGATGGAAGTAGTAAATATTTAGCAGGTGATGAACAACTGTTTGCCTTGGTAAAAGATTTTGATACGCAAACGCTCTTCATTACTAAGGCAATTGCTTTAGCTAACAATGAAAGTTGGCCAGAATTATCTGCTAATTTAACTAATTTAATGGCTTGGATTAAGGAGCAAATTCGGGTAACTCAAGACTTCTTAGGTCATGAACTAAAAGAAGGATTGTATGTCGAAGACGACGATGATGACTTTTAATTAAAGGACGATGAATTTAATGGCTGATTTATGTGTTAACTTAGTACCACTATTTAATGCTTTACCTCAGGATGAGAAGATACAAATCGAAAAATTGGTTCAGCATAAAAACTATCAAAAGGGTGAAGTGATAATTGATCCAACGATAAATGATAATTTAGTAATTGTCGCTGATGGTAACGCTAAGCAGTACACCTTAGATGAAAACGGCTATGAGAATGTTTTGCAAATCTTGCATACGGGTGATTATATTGGTGAGGATTGGCTTTTTGGTCAAGAAAATATCAATAATTACGTCGAGGCTACGGAACACAGTGAAATTTGTTTATTAAAACGGCAGGATCTACTAAAACTGATGCATAAACAGCCAGAATTAAGTATTCGATTATTGGAACTAAATATTGCTAAAGTTTTGGAAATGCAAAAACAAATTCACTTGTTGGCTTTGCCGAAGGTTGAAGACCGGTTATTAAAGTATTTACAAACATATGCAGATGAAATTGGTAAAAACAATTTTACCTTACCCTTAAAAATGAAGGACTTAGCCTTATACCTTGGAACAACACCTGAAACTCTGTCTCGTAAATTTGCTTTATTAGAAAAGCAAGGTCAACTGAAGCGTCAATTACGTCGAATTGAATTATTCGAAAATTAGTTTAATTAGGTAATCATTGCTTAGTTGATAATATACACGTTATATCAGTTTAGAAAATAAGAGAAAGGTGGGTCATATTATATGCAAAGCGAATTTCAAAAAATTTTTCAAGAAATTCAAGCAGATCCTGATAATGAATCTTTTACAAAGCAAGGGATCAAGCCACTTTACTATGCTTCTTCATCTGCCAGAATAAATATCATTGGTCAAGCACCAGGACGAATTGCCCAAGAAAAAATGAAATTCTGGGATGATCCTAGTGGTGATCGTCTTCGGACCTGGTTAGGGGTTTCGAGAGATGTTTTCTATAATTCTGGAATGATTGCAATTTTACCAATGGATTTTTATTATCCCGGAAAAGGTAAGTCTGGTGATCTCCCACCGCGTAAAGGATTTGCTCAAAAGTGGCATCCACAGCTATTGAAATTAATGCCTGATATTCAGTTAACCATTTTAGTGGGCGCTTATGCAACGAGGAGGTACCTTCATCTAAGGTACAAAGATCGGTTGACTGATATTGTCAGGGACTATCAGCAATACCTGCCAGACTATTTTCCAATCGTTCATCCGTCACCACGAAATAAAATTTGGGAGGCAAAAAATCCATGGTTCGAGGAGCAGGTAATTCCAGACCTGCAAAGAAGAATTCAAATAGCTCTGAATAAGCAAGAGTAATTGACTAATTAAGATATTAAAGTCGGATAACGGTATTATTTCTTGGGAAATAATGCCGCTATTTATTTTTAGAAGCTGGTAGGGATTAACCATGAATTAGAAAGAGCAAAAGAAAATATAATATAAAGCAAAACCAGGTGCCATGGTTCATGCCGTGGCACCTGGTTTGTAGGTATTAGTATTCAGTTAAAACTTGCGCGCCAATGATGGCTCTTAATAGATTTGGTTTGGCGCTTACCATTGTGAGCCCAGTAGTCTAGAATAGCAGCAATACATAGGCAGAAAGGTTCATCTTCCTCATGGGTAATGGTAAATTCAAGGTCAGTCCCACTCGTACCAGCAACTTCTGTAATCTGCATGATGAGTTCACGGCCATGGAAAACACGGTAGTTGAAGGTCATTAAGTTACCAATTACCAACCAGTTAAGTTGTTTAACAAAAATCATATCCCGCCCAACACCATAGTGACGGCGTAAAGAACCAATTTGGCGGTTACCCTGGTATAACTCAAATTTTGGAAAGACACCTAAAGAGCGTTGCTTAATCTCTGCGGCGAGACGTCCGTCAATATGGTAGAGAGACAGCACTCCTTGGCGTGAACCCCAGGCTCCCATCAAAGTATAGATGACGTTATTATTGCTGTCCTTCACCACGGTAGTTCCCTGTAATGAAAACTGTCTCCGACGTGCATAAAGTTGGCGCATAGCGTCACCTCCTCTTCATCCGTGGCTATTAGTCGAGTGTCAGAGCTTTTTCAATGGCCTTGGCTACTCCGTCAGCAGTATTAATATCTGTAATGTAGTTAGCTAGTTTTTTAACTTCAGTTGAGCCATTCCCCATTGCAAAACTGACCCCGGCTACTTTGAGCATTGGAACATCATTGTTGTTGTCGCCAACTGCCAT
This sequence comes from Ligilactobacillus saerimneri, assembly GCF_036689625.1. Classification (NCBI taxonomy): domain Bacteria; kingdom Bacillati; phylum Bacillota; class Bacilli; order Lactobacillales; family Lactobacillaceae; genus Ligilactobacillus; species Ligilactobacillus saerimneri. Next base: position 1,170,035 of record NZ_CP144759.1, on the reverse strand, counting down.
CACGTTATCCAGCGGGATGTTGAGACTATCGGCAAATGTAGCTAGGGCGTGCCCCTTATTGGCATCTTTGATATTGACCTCGATGTTGTTGGATGACGATGAGGTGATGGATAAAGGTCCAAATGTTAACATTTCTTGCTTGATTGGATCTAAAACTTGGGGGCCATCAGCGCTGAAACCAACAATTTTGAGAATAGAAAGATGCGGATCAGTCAAGAGATCAAAGTAGCTATCTGTGTACTGGATGTTCATGATCTCCATCCGTGCAGAAGCCAGGGAAACAGCTAGTTTGAAAGGTGTGTCTACGTTGACGTTAGCTAGCAGTTGAGCAAAGTTTTCGATTCGACTGGCTTTATTATCAGAATAGGTTCCCCTAGAGGTCACCACTTCGCAGTAAAGATGGTTTTTCTTAAAGCTCCGAATAACCCGGGCAGCTAGTTCTTTTGGAATCGGAGTAGCTGAGAGTTGCTTACCTGCTTCATCAAAAACCTGGGCCCCGTTGATGGTAATCATAGGGCAAGTGATCCCAGCTTCCTGAAGGAGAGGCCAAGCTTCCTTGCGCTCCCGCCCAGTTGCAACTACGAAGTGGACCCCTTGAGCTTGGGCTTTTTTGATAGCAGCCGCATTTTGGGGTGAGATGGTCATCTTATCATTTAATAAAGTTCCGTCCATATCCGATGCAATAATCTGAATCATACTAACGCCTCGCTTCTTTTCTCTGAATTAATGCTTACCTTTATTTTACCACAAAAAATAGTTGGTCTTTTCTTTCCTGGATTGTATTGATGATAACAATTTGGCGGTCCATACTAATGTGCTAAAATCATAGCACGGCATGTGGTAGAATGAGGAGCGAGGTGGTAGCTTGAAAGAATTAATCCATAACGACTGGCAGGAAGTTTTAGGGCCAGAATTTGCCAAAGCATATTATGCGAAATTACATGATTTTTTGAAGAGTGAGTACCAACACTATTTGATTCATCCTGACATGTATCATATTTTTGAAGCGTTTGAACTTACACCTTTTTCCCAGGTAAAAGTAGTCATTTTAGGTCAGGATCCGTATCATGAACCCCACCAGGCACATGGGCTAAGCTTTTCTGTTTTACCAGGGGTCAAGATTCCGCCATCACTGGTCAATATCTATCAAGAACTGGAAAGTGATTTGGGGATCAAGCCGGTTAATCATGGCTACCTAGAAAAATGGGCTCGCCAAGGGGTCTTAATGCTCAATTCGGTCCTTACAGTGCGCAATGGTCAGGCTTTTTCGCATCGGGGGAAAGGCTGGGAGCAGCTGACTGACCGAGCAATCCAACTTTTATCCGAGCGTCCTGATCCCGTAGTTTTTATTCTGTGGGGACGGGCCGCCCGCAATAAGATTAGCTTGATTGACACCCAACGCAACGTTGTGATTGAATCAGCTCATCCCAGTCCTTTGTCGGCATACCGCGGTTTCTTTGGCTCACGTCCATTTTCTAAGACTAACGCTGCGTTAGTGGCAATGGGGAAAGAACCAATTGACTGGCAGTTACCGGAACATGTGGACTTGCCAGTGGGCTAATAAACATTAACGATATTTTTATTCAAGGAGATAAAACAATGAAACTTTTTGATACTTTAAAAGCGAAGATTAAACCAGTGCAGCCACGGATCGTATTTCCGGAAGGAACAGAACCCCGGGTGTTAGCGGCTGCTTTGCGCTTGGCAGCCGACGGTTTGGTCCGTCCGATGTTGTTGGGCAACAAGGCTGCAATTACTGCTGCGGCAGAAAAACTAGCTCTGCCAGGTTTAGAGCAAAGTGAGATTATTGATCCACAGACTTATCCAGAAGAAGCTTATCAAGCAATGGTAACGGCTTTTGTTGAGCGACGGAAGGGCAAGAATACGCCTGCTGAAGCAGAGAAAATTTTACGGGATGAAACCTACTTTGGGACGATGCTGGTGTACATGGGGCAAGCTGATGGCTTAGTTTCTGGCGCTGTTCATTCCACTGGTGATACTGTTCGTCCAGCTTTGCAGATTATCAAGACGCAGCCAGGGGCAAGTCGGATTAGCTCTTCGTTCTTGATGATGCGTAACGATGAACAAGAAAAATACATCATGGGGGATGCGGCGATTAACGTTGATCCCAATGCCCAGGAACTAGCTGAAATAGCCCTCCAAAGTGCTGCAACTGCAAAGTTGTTTGGGATGGAACCTCGCGTGGCAATGTTGAGTTTTTCAACCAAAGGTTCAGCGCAAGCACCAATGGTAACTAAAGTTCAAGAAGCAACCAAGTTGGCTCAAGAAATGGATCCTGAACTACAAATCGACGGTGAATTACAGTTTGATGCTGCCTTTGTCCCAAGTGTGGGTGAACGGAAGGCACCAGGTTCAACGGTTGCAGGACATGCTAATGTATTTATTTTCCCCGAATTACAGTCGGGTAACATTGGTTATAAGATTGCTCAGCGCTTAGGGGGATTTGAAGCCATTGGACCAATTTTGCAGGGAATGGCTAAACCAGTATCTGATCTTTCCCGAGGAGCAAGCACAGAGGATGTCTACAAGGTAGCAATTTTGACGGCTGCCCAGTCATTGATGTAGATATAAAGGGAGCGTGACGAATGGAATATACGACTACGGATGCAGCAGGTACCCAAGCAGTAGGAGCTGCGTTAGCCCCCTTACTTCAAGCTGGTGATGTGATCTTGCTGGATGGAGACTTAGGTGCGGGCAAGACGACTTTTACAAAGGGAGTAGCAGCTGGTTTAGGTATTCACCGCAATGTTAAGAGCCCAACGTTTAACTTGATCAAGGAATATCATCAAGGACGGTTACCGTTGTACCATATGGATGTCTACCGGCTTGAAGGGGTTGGCGGTGCTGATTTGGGATTGCAGGAATACTTTAACGGATCAGGGGTTTCTTTAGTTGAATGGTCACAGTTTGTTGCTGAAGATCTCCCCCAGGATTTTTTGATGATTCATCTCCAAAAAGATGACGATGATTTTGACCGGCGCAAGATCATTTTTGTTCCACATGGGGATAGGTATGCTACTCTGGTAGACCAGTTAGCACAACAATTGTATACGAATTAAAAAAGAGAGGCTGGGAAAAAACTCCTAGTCCAAAATAAAAACCGGATGATGAATTTTTTGAACAATTCATCATCCGGTTTTTATGTACACAGGAAATCGTTCCTGATATGATGTAATTACCCCTAAAAACAACCAAAGGGAGCGATTTTCATGTATCAAAATTATACCATAGGGCAAACCGAATTCGTACTAAACTATAACTATGATTTACCACGGAATCATGTTGCACGATTAATTAGTGATTTTGTCGACTCGATTCCACAAGATGTGCTATTAGAAGATTCGGGAGCGGCTACTGGTCGCCCTTCATCACATCCAGCAATTATGCTTAAGATTCTCTTGTTTGCCTACTCACGTCAAACTTATTCTGGAAGAAAGATTGAAATGATGTTGGATGAGAACTTGCCAATGCGTTGGTTAGCCCATGATTATACTTATAGCTACCATACCATCAATAACTTTCGACGCAGTCAGCACGCTAGTAAGCTAATTAAACATGCCTTTGTCTACTTTACCATGGCTTTGAAAGATCACGGACTAATTCAAAATGATGCAGTTTTTATCGATGGGACCAAGGTGGAAGCCGATGCCAATAAATATTCATTTACTTGGCGGCGGACGGTTGAAAAGTATCACGCTAAGTTAAGAGAAAAGACGAGTAAGCTTTATGAGGAACTAGTAGAAAAACAAGTGGTGCAAGAAATGGCACCCGAGCTGGTTACTTCTGCCGAAGGCATGGAAGTAATGGAACAAGAACTTGCGGAGAAAATCACTAAGTTAGATGAAGAGATTAAGCAAGAACCAAAAATCATCAAAGGTGGTTCAGTTAGAAAACGGCGCCGTCGTTTTCTAAAAAAACTTCGCCATCAATTAAGCAACGACCTAATTCCGCGTGCCAAAAAGTATGAACGTGCCGAAGATATCTTCCAAGGTCGTAATAGCTATTCCAAGACTGATCATGATGCGACTTTTATGTGTATGAAGGAAGATCCGATGATGAATCGGGAGTTAAAGCCCGGCTATAACCTGCAAATCGCTACACATAAGCAATTTGTCCTTGATTACGGGCTCTTTTCAAATCCAACTGACACCAGGACCTTAGTGCCATTCCTTACACAGTTTCATGCTTTAGATTTCTTTAAGCATATCGTTGCCGATGCCGGTTATGGTAGTGAGTACAATTACACAATGATTCTTGATCAGTTTGAAAAGCAGCCTGTTATTCCATACACAACTTATCAAAAGGAACAGAAACATAAATTTAAAAACGATCCAACTAAATCACAAAATTGGCAGTATAATGCCGAAGATGATTACTACATCGATCATTTAGGAGTTCGCTTTAGCTTTTATCGGTATAGTAGGCGAACCGATAAATATGGTTTCGAACGTGATTTCAAACTCTATCGAGCGGATAAGCACCAACTGTCAGAACAATTGGATGAGTTGGCAAAAACACCAAGTGGTCGGCAACGCTATATGCAGGTTAACCTAACGTGGAATTATTACAAGGCTAAAGTAAAAGCAACCCTCTCAAGTGACGAAGGCAAGGCAATTTATCGTCGACGAAAGTTCGACGTTGAGCCAGTCTTTGGTCACATGAAGAGGGATTTTGGCATACGCCGAACTCATCTACGCGGACAACGGGCTGTGGAAAATGACATTGGGCTAGCCTTGATGGCATTAAATCTAACGAAATTTGGTCAATCAATTAGTCGATTGGCGACTAATTTTATAAATAATTTAAAATCCGGACTACGATTTTTGAATCGATCAAAAATCGTAGTCCGGATTTTACTGTTAGAGAACCAAGAATTAATAGTTAATTCCCAGCCCCCTCTCAGTCGTTTATGTGTGGTGTAGCTACTAGGCAGGCTTGATAAAGTTTTGAATAATTTGAGGATCAAAGTGTTGGGCCTGGTAGAGCAGGATGGCAGCACAAGCGTGACAGTCGTCCAGGGCATTGTGGTGGTTAGTAAGCTCGATGCTTAATTGCTTTGTGATCGTAGGCAGTTTGTGGTTGGGTAAGTCAGGGAAAAAGAATTTACTAGTCTTGACGGTATCCAAGGTAAGAAAATGCGGTTCAGGAATATTGTAGAGGTTAGTCGTGGCTTTAAGGACACTGACATCAAAGGGAGCATTATGGGCAACGATTAAATTATCTGGTGTAAATAGTCCCTGAATGTGGGGCCACAATTCTACAAATGATGGTGCCTTAGCAACATCGGCGGCAGTGATCCCGTGAACGCGGGTATTGCGCCAGAAAAAATCCCCCTGGGGTTTGATTAGTGAATAAAATTGATCGACAATTTGACTATTGCGGACAATTGTTAATGCAATAGAACAGGGGCTATTGCGCTTAGGGTTAGCAGTTTCAAAGTCTAAGGCAATAAAGTTCATGGCGTTCTTCCTTTCTGACAATATTGTTTATATAATAACATGGAAACAATAACTAAAGAACTGTAAAGATTTAAGCGCAAGCAGACATAGATGTGATAAGATAACGGTACTGTGCTAAAATTGATCATGCATAAGATCGATATGATGAGGAATTAAGTAATAATGAAGCAAGCTGAAGTAATTTACAATGAGTTAATTAAAACAATTGATATCAAACAAGACGAATTACTGTCGAAATATACTAATACTAAAACGGGTGGGCCAGCTGATTATTTGGCTTTTCCTAAGAGTGTAGCAGAAGTTAAGCAACTATTAGCAATGGCGAACGAGGCGAATTTACCACTGACGATCCTGGGAAATGCCAGCAATTTAATCGTCCGTGATGGTGGGATTCGTGGTTTAGTTTTGATTTTGACGGAGATGAACCAGATTACGGTCCAAGGAGATATTGTTACTGCCCAAGCAGGAGCATCTATAATTGCGACTACCGAACTAGCTTACCGTGCTGGACTGACCGGTTTGGAATTTGCAGCCGGTATTCCGGGGAGTGTCGGAGGTGCCGTCTTTATGAATGCTGGGGCTTACGGTGGTGAGATCAAAGAGGTGGTCGCAACTGTAACTGCCTTGACACCAGCAGGCAAAGTAGTAACTTATCGAAATGAAGAACTTGATTTTGGGTACCGGCATTCGCGGATTCAAGAAGAAAATGACATCGTTTTGGCAGCTACTTTTAAGTTAAGTCCTGGTTGTAAAGAAGATATTCGGGCGGAAATGGATCGGTTGAACTTCTTGCGGGCATCTAAACAACCGTTGGAATATCCTTCTTGCGGGAGCGTTTTTAAACGACCAGTGGGACATTATACCGGAAAATTGATCCATGATGCTGGGTTGCAGGGCTTTCAAATTGGCGGGGCCCAAGTGTCGACTAAGCATGCAGGCTTTATCGTGAATGTAGCTGGAGCTACGGGCCAAGACTATATTGACGTTATTCACCATATCCAAGCGGTGATCAAAGAAAAATTTGATGTTGATTTGGAAACCGAAGTTCGCATTATTGGGAGCGATAAATAATAAAAGGCGTGTTCTGAAGTGAGCACGCCTTTTATTATTAATTGAATTGTTGTAACGAATGCCGATAAATTTCCATACAAATCCAAACAGCCATTTGGATAATAAAGAAACTTACGATGAAAATTAATGCCTTTAGATCCCACATTTGCGCAATTTTTTGGAGAGCCCATTGTGGTTCAAAAATCAGATAAATGGAATGGAGGCGAAGAAAACGTCCGATGAAGACCCCAATGGCAGAGAAAAAATTGAAAATAGCTACCAAGCTGTAACAAAACAAACGACTAGGCTGATGTAAACGGATGGCAACGAGGTGGGCAACATAATCAAGGCTCCACATCCCCATCAGGGTACAGCCGAGAGCTGCTAAAACCAGGTCAGCAAAGTTTTTCCATAGATCAAAGTGGAACATCATCAAATTAGTCTGCGGGTCGTATGGATTGACTCGGGCAAGGTGGTAGAGGTCAGTTAACAAGTACGGTGCGTTGGGATAAAAGAGCGCCCATACCAAAAAGAACAGCCAGAATACCCAGCGGTTTTGTTTGCTATGCATGTGCATAGCTAACTCAATAGGAATATATGCCAGAAAAGTATTGAGCAATAAGAAGCTATAAAACGAGTTGACCCGATAAACAAAAAAGTAAATGTAAATCATGTAAACAACAAAGATCGTTCTTACTAACCATTGACTAGTCTGCTTCATAAATACCACCTCATTAGCAAGACTTATTATGATCATTGTAGCAGAATTTTTAGATTAGTTACCATAATTAGCTTGGTTTTAGCGGGATTTTTGAGATTGTCATATAGGCTGTCATGTTCCGTGCTATAATGATGAAAGATAAAATTGGAGGGAAGGTCATGGCTATTGATTGGAACAGCATTTTAAATTGGCATACCCTAGTCAATTTAGTGGACATCATGGTCGTGTGGTACGTCATTTACAAACTGATGATGCTCCTACGCGGGACCAAAGCTGTCCAACTCTTTAAGGGTGTTGTGGTTATTTTAGTAATCAAATTGATTGCCTGGTATTTTAACTTAGAAACGGTTTCGTGGATTATGGACCAGATAATCAACTGGGGGATTATTGCAATCATCGTTATTTTCCAGCCTGAAATTCGGCGCGGGTTGGAACATCTCGGACGGGGCTCACTTTTTGTTAAATCCCGCCGGGGGAATGCCGTTGAAGTTCATATGGTTGACGCTTTGGACCAGGCAATTCAATATATGTCGAAGCGGCGGATCGGGGCTTTGATCACCATTCAAATTAATACGGGCTTAGATGAATATATCGAAACTGGAATTCGGTTAGATGCTGATATTTCAGGTGCGCTGTTGATTAATACTTTCATTCCGAATACACCATTACATGACGGGGCGGTTATTATCAAGGATAACAAGATTGCGGTTGCAGCTGCATACCTACCTTTATCCGAAAGTAACTTGATTCCCAAAGAATTGGGAACTAGGCACCGAGCAGCCGTCGGAATTAGTGAAGTGACGGATGCGTTGACAATTGTGGTTTCGGAAGAAACTGGGGGAGTTACGATTACCAAGAATAGCGAATTACTACGGGATTTGACCCGGAATGATTATCTTAAACTCCTCAAAAATGAGCTTATTCCTAAAGAGGATGAGCGGAATAGTAACGGTTTGACCAGCTTTATTGAAGGGGTATTCAAAGGAGGGCGCAGACGATGAAACACCGTATGAGTATTTTTAACACCCGGCTCTTTTATCGGATTGTTGCCTTGATTTTCGCGATCTTGCTATTTGTATATGTTAATTTCGGTCACTTGAGTTCGACCAGAGATGCTAACAATACCGGGACGGGAACCGATGGGATGCTGATGTCAACTAAATCAGTTACATTGACGACAGATCTCAAAGTCAATCTCGATAGCGACAAATATTTTGTTAGTGACTATCCAGAAAAAGTTAAGGTCAAGATTACTGGGCCAGCTGCTATGGTCAAGACAGTTCAAAACACCCGTAATTTTGATGTCTATGCTGACTTGAATGACTTAGGGATTGGGAGACATACGGTTAAGTTGAAGACTTCTGGTTTAAACCAGGAACTCAATGTTAAAGTGATTCCTGAAGAAGTAACTTTTAATATTCGTAAACGCAAGTCGGTTACTCTGCCAATCCAAGTTCGCTACGATGATGATCAGATCGCTAAGGGGTATGCAGTCAGCAAGGCATACGCTAATACGCAAGTAGCTCAGGTGACTGGGGCAGTTAGTGATGTGAACCGGATTGACAGCATTGTTGCCGATGTAGCCTTGCCAAGTGGGCTCAAAGATAACTACTCACGGAGCGTCATGCTGCGGGCCTTAGACGCGAATGGTAAGACCTTAAACGTCAACATTGCGCCTGAAACTGCACGAGTGACGGTACAGGTTTATCGCGCAACTAGCACCAAGGAAGTAAATATTAAACTGGTTACTAGTGGCCAGGGAATTGCTGGTAAACAATATGACTTAACTTCAGCGACGACAAAGGTTACACTACATGGAACCAAAGCGGCCCTGCAAAAGATTGATGTACTTGAGGTGCCTGTTTCAATCAATGGTATTAGTCATACAGTTACGCAGACAGTTCAGCTGGATCCAAGAAAAGATGGGATAACGACAGTTGAACCTGGGAGCATTTCTGTTAAAATTAGTGTCAGTGATAGTGGTAGCGATATCGTGGCAGCTACAACTTCTGCCGATAAAGCCAATAGTAGCGCCAAAGATAGTGGCAGTAGTTCAGCAACAGAAGATACAACGACTAGTGGTACATCTGGTAGCACTAGTAATGATAATTGAATTTTAAGGAGTAAATGAGTTATGAAGTATTTTGGTACAGATGGTGTCAGAGGGATTGCCAATAAGACGTTAACACCGGAATTGGCCTTTCGTTTAGGTCGGTGTGGGGGTTATGTTTTGACTCAGCACGCTAAGGATGATAAGCGTGCACCTCGTGTTTTAGTAGCCCGTGATACCCGGATTTCTGGACAAATGTTAGAACAAGCACTAATTTCAGGCTTGCTTTCTGTGGGGATTGAAGTCTTTTCATTAGGGGTGATTACGACTCCTAGTGTGGCTTATCTGGTTCGGTTGCAAGATGCTGATGCCGGAATTATGATTTCAGCTTCCCACAACCCTGCTGAAGACAACGGAATCAAGTTTTTCGGGGGCGATGGCTATAAGCTGTCAGATGACCAAGAAGAAGAAATCGAAGCCCTCTTGGAAAAGGAAACCGATGACTTACCACGGCCACAAGCTGAAGGTTTAGGGGTTCTCAATGATTATCGTGAAGGGGCTCTTAAATATACACAATTCTTAGAACAAACGATTCCTGATGATTTAGAAGGCATGCGGATTGCGGTTGATGGGGCCAACGGGTCTACGTCTGCCTTAGTTTCACGTTTGTTTGCTGACCTCAATGCTGACTTTGAAACAATGGCGGTTAACCCTGACGGTTTGAATATCAATAAGGGGGTTGGTTCAACCCACCCGGAAGCACTGGCTAAATTTGTCTTAGAAACTGAAGCCCAAGTTGGGGTGGCGTTTGATGGTGATGGTGACCGGTGCATTGCCGTGGATGAAAAGGGCAATATCATCGATGGTGACAAGATTATGTACATCTGTGGGAAGTACATGAGTGAACGTGGCCGTCTGAAAAAGGATACAATTGTAACAACTGTGATGTCCAACCTAGGATTGTACAAAGCCATGGAAGAGCATGGATTACACTCGGTTAAGACTAAAGTTGGTGACCGGTATGTTGTGGAAGAAATGCGTAAGAGTGGTTACAACGTTGGGGGCGAACAATCTGGTCACGTGGTCTTTTTAGACTTCAATACAACTGGGGACGGAATGCTGACAGCATTGCAATTGCTCAATGTCATTAAGCAGACTGGTAAGCCACTTTCAGAACTGGCTGCTGAAGTGCCAACATATCCTCAGGAATTAATTAATGTTAAGGTGACTGACAAGAAGGCCGCTTTGGACAATCAAGCGATCAAAGATGTTATTGCTGATGTCGAAAAGCGGATGGCCGGTGAAGGTCGGGTCTTGGTGCGTCCTAGTGGGACACAAGACTTGCTTCGGGTCATGGCAGAAGCTAAAACTCCAGAATTGGTTCACGACTATGTCAGTGAAATTGTAGCCGTTGTTGAACGTGAAATGGGCGTTAAATAAATTTATTTAGAATGATTATTGGACTGGGTGAGAACAAAGTTTCCATCCAGTCTTTTTGTATACGATGAAAAAACTAGACCAATAATCTAGACCAATCTTTAAAAAGGTTGACATGGATATCTATAAATTGTATATTATTGGGGTCGCAAGCGGGTAATTATCGCTTGTATTGAACTAGACCAATTTTGAATATGGTTAATATATAGAAAAGGAAAAGATAAGATATGTGTGGAATTGTAGGAGTTACAGGTAGAGAAGATACTGTGGAAATTTTACTCCATGGTTTAGAAAAGCTAGAATACCGGGGCTATGATTCAGCAGGAATCTATGTCAGTGATGAACAAGGCGCTGACTACTTAATTAAAGAAAAAGGTAAAATTGCCGATTTGCGGGCAGAAATTGGTCCTGAAGTGCACGGGTTAGCCGGGATCGGACACACGCGGTGGGCTACTCATGGGATTCCTAATAAGGATAATGCCCATCCTCATTTTTCAGCGGATAAGCGCTTCTATCTGGTTCACAACGGGGTGATCGGGAACTTCAAACAGTTGCGTGAAGAATACCTCCAAGATGTTGACTTTAAGAGTGAAACAGATACCGAAGTCGTTGTTCAATTGATCGGTTACTTGGCTAAGAAAGACCACCTTAACGCCAAGGCTGCTTTCAAGAAGGCAATCAGCCTGCTTGATGATTCTTCATCATATGCTTTTGTCTTGATGGATCGGGAAGAACCAGGCAAAATTTTTGTGGCTAAAAAGAAGAGTCCACTCTTGATTGGGATTGGCGAAGGCTTTAATGTGGTTTGCAGTGATGCAATGGCAATGCTTAATGTAACCCATGACTTTATTGAACTAGAAGACGGGGATGTAGTTGAAATCACTGCTTCTAAAATCAAGATTGAAGACGAAAATGATAAGTCAGTAGAACGTAACCAATTCCATGTGGATGAAGACGCTTCTGCTTCTGATAAGGGTGCTTATGAATTCTATATGTTGAAAGAAATTGATGAGCAACCAGCAGTAATGCATAAGTTACAGGCTGAATATTTTGATGAAGCAGGAAACGTGCAGATTGACGAAAAATTGCTGGCAGAAATAACCGCAGCTGATCGTTTATACATCGTAGCTGCTGGGACTAGTTATCATGCTGGGCTAGTTGGTAAGGAATTATTCGAAAAGATTACCCGGATCCCAACAGAAGTTCACGTTGCTTCAGAATTCGCATATAATCCACCATTACTGGCTCCTAAACCATTCTTTATCTTTTTAACGCAAAGTGGGGAAACAGCAGACAGCCGGGAAGTTTTAAAGCAAGTTAATAAGTGGGGCTACCCAAGTTTGACCATTACTAATGTGCCAAACTCCACTCTTTCACGCGAAGCTAGCCATACATTATTATTGTATGCTGGTCCAGAAATTGCCGTAGCTTCAACTAAGGCTTATACAGCGCAGATTGCTGTGGAAGCAATCTTGACTAAGGCTTTAGCTGAATACCAGGGATTAGAAACAGCCGCTAGTTTTGATGTAAAGAGCGAACTGACTAAAGTGGCTAATGCTATGCAAACAGCTGTTGACCAAAAGCATCAAGTGGAAAAGTTGGCTGCCGACTACTTAGCTACGACTAGAAATGCCTTCTATATTGGTCGGGCAATTGACTATGATGTGGCCATTGAAGCTGCTTTGAAGTTGAAGGAAGTTTCTTATGTGCAAACAGAAGGCTTTGCTTCAGGGGAATTAAAGCATGGGACAATTGCGTTGATTGAAGAAGGTACTCCGGTGATTGCAATTATCACAAATAAAGCAACTGCTGCTCATACTCGGAGTAATGTCCAAGAAGTGATTGCTCGGGGAGCTAATGTAATTACCATTGTAGCGGGTGAATTAGCCCAACCAGGTGATCAAATTGTCTTAGAAGATGTGCACCCATTGTTGACACCATTAGTTTCTATCGTTCCAGCACAGTTGCTGGCATACTATACAAGTAAGAACCGAGGCTATGATGTAGATAAGCCACGTAACTTAGCCAAGAGTGTTACAGTTGAATAAGCAAAAAAGGAAGTTGATGACTCAACTTCCTTTTTATATTCAACTATTCGTAACGTTCACGTAAGATGTTAATCCCAAAGTTTAGGACCCGTAAACAGAGATAGCAAATGGAACTGTCTAAGAAAAAGATGACTAATAAATATACGGGAATAATATACCAGTAGCCAGTTTGGAGCATTAGGGTCATCAAAGGGCTGAAAACAGATTTATGTTTAAATAATAACTTGATTGCATAAATAATAGTGGCAAAGATCCCCACACAGAGACTGAACTTGAATTGTTTTTTGTTAATCATAAAAACTGCTCCCTAGTGAATAATCATACATTTATTGTACCAGGAATTATTTCAGGAGAATAATATAAATTTATGTTTATTATATTGACAGCGCTTTCTTTAAGGGGTATAGTATAAAGCGTAGGAGGGATAGCCGTGATGGTTACTCTCTTTACGAATCAATTCTCTTTCTCTCTTATGCCAACCACTGTACTTGTACAGTGGTTTTCTTTTTTGGGATGATTTTGGTTTGTTATCAAAATAGGTATAATAGATGCAGATAAATGCTGAGAAGAGGTTAGATAATGCAGAGTGAAAAGAAACTAAAGAGTCATGAAATTTTGACCCTAATTGAGGAAATAACCCTTAACGACGGAGAAAAGTACTATGAAGTTTCGAATATGGTTCAAAATGGGCGGGCTGAGCTAGCAGCTGCTCGCGGATACATCAAGCAAGTTCGGATCCTCCAGTTGAATATTCCCCGATCACAAAATGTGATAACATATGAGCGGTATATTAATGAAAACTTTTTCATGCCGGATGAAAATCTGGATCATTTTGAACGCTGGAAACGAACGTCGGAAATGGATGAAATCGTTGAAAAGATTCTTCGCGAAAATCATATTGCTTAATAAACCTGATAAAAGCGGATAAATTTAGTTGTTTGTAAGCATCTTTTGTAAATTATTCTCTATTTTCAAAACAATTGTGGTAGAATGAACATGTACTCATTAGAGTAAGTTTAGATGTGAATTTTTTAGGAGGCTGTTTTATGTCAGTATTCGTAAACGGTAATGCTATTTACCAAGCTGCTCGTGAAGGTCACTACGCAGTTGGTGCATTCAACACTAACAACTTGGAATGGACTCAAGCTATTCTTCAAGCTGCCCAAGAAACTAACACACCTGTATTGATCCAAGTATCAATGGGTGCTGCTAAGTACATGGGTGACTACAAGTTTGTTAAGACTTTAGTTGAAGAACAAATCCGCATCATGGGGATCACTGTTCCAGTTATCATGCACTTAGACCACGGTAACTACGAAGCAGCTAAGGCATGTATCGAAGCAGGCTATTCTTCAGTTATGTTCGACGGCCACGACTTGCCATTCGAAGAAAACTTGGAAAAGACTGCAGAAATTGTTAAGTTAGCACATGCTAAGGGCATTTCTGTTGAAGCCGAAGTTGGTTCAATCGGTGGTGAAGAAGACGGTGTTGTTGGTGAAGGTGAATTAGCTAGCGTTGAAGAAGCTAAGCAAATCGCTGCTTTAGGCGTTGACTACTTGGCTTGCGGTATCGGTAACATCCACGGTCCATACCCAGAAAACTGGAAGGGTCTGCACTTTGACCGCTTACAAGAAATCGCTGAAGCAATCGACACTCCATTAGTATTGCACGGTGGTTCTGGTATTCCACAAGAACAAATCGAAAAGGCAATCAAGCTTGGTGTTTCCAAGGTTAACATCAACACTGAAAACCAATTGGCATTTGCTGCAGCAACTCGTAAGTACATCGAAGCTGGCAAGGACCAAGAAGGCAAGGGTTACGATCCACGTAAGTTACTTGCACCAGGTAAGCAAGCAATCGTTGATACTGTCAAGGAAATTATTGGCTGGTTAGGTACACCATCAGTTAAATAATTATTGCTAGCAGTTGCTAAAAGAGTCGTTTTTAAACGACTCTTTTTTAATTTGCTCTTGTAATTATCAATGATTAATTTATAATTTGTAGTAGATTATATTTTTTATAAATTAAGGAGCGGGATGTATGGGCAAAGAGAAAAGCACTTTAGCAGAAAAAATTAATGTTCTTCGAGCTGCTGTGATGGGGGCCAATGATGGCATTATCTCTGTTGCCGGAATTGTTTTAGGGGTTGCCGGAGCCAGTATCAGTAAATGGGGAATCTTGATCTCTGGTCTTGCTGGCATGTTAGCTGGATCAATTTCGATGGCGATGGGAGAATATGTGTCGGTACACTCGCAACGTGATGCACAAATTGCAGCTGTTGCGCGAGAGCAACATGCACTAGATACAGATTTTTCTGGCCAAGAACAATTTTTAAAAGATAAATTGTTACAAACGGGGATCAGTTCTCATTTGGCGGAGGCGGCAGTGGCAGAGATGTTAGCCAAGACGCCTCTGAAAACAATTGTACGCGAGAAATATGGTTTTGACTTAGAAAAGAAAATCAGTGCTTATGCAGCTGCATTAGCATCAATGATCGCATTTCCAACTGGGGCGGCCTTGCCATTATTGGCCATTTTGATTATTCCAACTACATATCGGATTTTAGGAACGATGGTAGCAGTGGTTATTGCTCTAATTTTGACTGGTTATTTTGCCGCTGTTTTGAGCCATTCCAGTAAGTTACACGGAACGATCCGCAACGTGGTATCAGGAATGTTAACGATGTTTGTGACCTACTTTTTGGGTAGAATGTTCTAGCAGCTAGGAGGATTAACATGAAAAAAGATGCGGAAAAGACAATGGAAGAAGAGATGAACGCGCTTCGGGCGGGAGTGCTTGGTTCAAATGACGGGATCTTATCCGTGGTGGGAGTGTTATTCTCAGTCGCAGCTGCAACAACTGATAGATTTACGATTCTGCTGGCAGGCTTATCTGCTTTGGTAGCGTGTGCCTTATCAATGGCAGCTGGGGAATATGCTTCGGTTAGTGTGCAGCGTGATACTGAAAAAGTGGCGGTGGCTGAAGAAAGACTCCGTTTGCAGAATGATCCTACTCAAGAACATACGGAACTGGTTGAATATTATGTGGACAAAGGAGTTAGTCACCATACGGCAGTAGCAATTGCTGATGAGTTATTGGCAAGTGATCGCGCCTTAGCAGTAATGGTCAACGTTAGAAATGGGTTTGAGTTAGACCAGTATTTAAGCCCGTGGGCTGCTGCTTTCTCATCACTGTTTTCAGCAGCGCTGGGCGGAATTTTTCCCCTGGCAGCAATGCTTTATGCTCCGGCAAATTTACGGTGGCAAACAACTATCTTGGCTGTAGTAGTATCAGTAGCTTTGACCGGGTTAATCAGTGCTAAGTTGGGAAAAGCCAATATGTTCCGCGCTATGCTCAGAAATATTGTGATCGGGATTATCACGATGGCAATTCACTATTACGTTGGCCAATTAATATAGAAAAATATGAGTAGGAATAACTTTTGCTCGTATTTATGGTTTGGACTTGCAGTTATTTCTCTGGTATCTGTGAGCTATTTAATGAATAAAAACGAGGCTAGAAGAAAGTTTTGCTTTCTTCTAGCCTCGTTTTGCATATACGGCTATCCTTGGGGAAGGTCGCTAATAAGCTTCTCACTAATTTTTTTGTATAAAACAGCTTGGATCGCGAATTGTTCTACAACGGGAATGGAGTCCTTAGGAGAAATGTTGCTGATGTCACCATCGACAATAGTGATCGTTGAAAGGAGCTCATTAAAATAATTAGCAAAGTGATCATATGCAATTGCACTGCCGTACTTAGCCTTGGTAAATTGAAGACCTGTTCGGACCGTATCAAGAGCATATACTGTTTTGAGCAAACTGATCACTAGCAATTCCGCCATATGTTCAGCTTGGTATTTCTTTTTGAGGGGTTTAGACATAATCTTCTTTTTTACATAGCTATTAACCATCGAGGGGGTGATTTTATTTCCAGTCAAAGGCTCAATATAACGATTGCTGAGACTGACTAATTGATCCATATACAAATTAAAATCTGGGAATTCGTGCCACAATGGCAATTGATGTTTCTTAAGTTCAGTCAAGATAGTTGTAATATTGGTTTCAGGCATGATCTTTACCTCCGATATTCTTAGTTAATATTATACCACCTTAATTGAGAGTAAAAGTTTATTATATTAAAGTTCCCTTGAACTAGATTTTAAAACTAGATATAATAAACTCAAAAAATAAAGAGGGAGATAGGATGCTAACAAAACGCGAGCAAATTATCAATGAAGTTTGGAGTGCCATTACCCATGGAGTAGGAGTGGCATTGGCGATTGCTGCTTTAGTACTTTTGGAAATTAAAGCGGCTGGCAATCATGCGCCCCTACAAGCAACTGTTTTTGCTATTTATGGGGTAACGTTAATTTTATTGTTTTTATTTTCAACGCTATTTCACAGCTTGTACTTTACGCGGGCAGCACGATTTTTTCAGATCTTGGATCATTGTAGCATCTACTTATTAATTGTTGGAACCTATACACCGTATTGTTTGCTTGCTATCCCGGGGCTGAAAGGGATCGTCATTTTGATCATGATTTGGAGCTTGGGGATTGGTGGTGCTCTTTACCATATTATTGGTAACAACCGGTCACAAGCAATCGAGACATTAATTTATATTGGAATGGGGTGGCTGTGCCTATGTGGTGGACGCCAGTTGTTCCAATCTTTGGGCATGACTGGATTATTGTTACTAGTTAGTGGGGGTATCTTGTATACAGTTGGTGCTTGGATATATAGTCGCAAGTGGGGGCGGTATAGTCATGTGTTGTGGCACTTATTTGTATTAGCAGGGGCTACTAGCATGTTTTTTTCATTATACTTGTATATTTAGGGAATAATTCATTATATTTGATATTCATTGCTTTTAATGATACATTTCAGTTAGGGTGTAAGGATAATATTCGAAAGGAGTGTGTTACTATGCCTACAGTTAATGCAAGCATTACCAGGGATGAAGCATTGAACAACTTTGTTGATAACTTTGATATTATTAATGCTCTAGCTGACCGCAACCGCCAACGAATTATTATTCTGCTTTTCCACCATATGGATGATGGAATGACAGTGACAGAAATCACACGGCAAATGTCAATTACACAGCCAGCAGTGTCGCACCATTTAAAGATTCTTCGCGAAGCTAATTTGGTTTCGTTTAAGAAAAATGGACTGCAAAGCTTCTATTACCTGACTCTAGAGCAGCCATTATCGCATTTAGAAAAAGTTATTCACGATTTACATCAGGAAGTAGCTGTAGAATGATTATCACTACTAGATACTAAAGTCCCCGCATTGGTTAGTGGGGATTTTTTTAGTATAATAAATTTAAAGAAATGAGGTGGAATGATGGCCCGAAAATTCTATGCGGTTGCTCGTGGGCGGAAGCCAGGGATATATTTGACTTGGCCTGAATGCCAAGCGATGGTTAGCGGCTTTCCTAAAGCTAGCTACAAGAGTTTTAGCAGTAGAGCTGCAGCAGAAGCCTGGCTTAATGGCGCTTCGCCAGAGGAACCAACGCCATCTAAGAAGCAACCGGCAGTGCCAGCTAAGCGCCCCGGAGAGGTGTTCGTATATACTGATGGTGGTTCACGGAACCATGGAAACGTAAAGGGGCAGCACGTCAAGGCAGATGATAAGGCTGCCTGGGCATACCTGATCATTCTCCCTGATGGTCAGCATGTTAGTGATACTGGGGGTGAATATGGGAGTACCAATAATCGGATGGAGATTATGGCGCTGGTAGCTGCCCTGACTAGGTTATTAGAATTGGGGCAAAAAGATGCCCCGATCACCTTGGTGTTAGATTCACGCTATGTGCTAAACGCTATTGAAAAGGGCTGGCTACAAAGTTGGCAACGACACGGTTGGCGCAAGAGCGATGGTACGCCAGTTCTAAACCAGCCTTTGTGGGTAATTGTCAGTCAACTATTACCACAATTTACCCACTTGCAGTGGTCATGGACTAAAGGACATGCAAATAACAGTGGAAATGTTTTTGTTGATCAGTTACTGAACAAGACGATGGACCAAATGGCATCTTATTGAGATAAGTGCCGATAAAAAGGAATGATTTTAGTATGAAGCGAACACATCGTAAACAGACACGGAGTAACATATGGGTATTGCTGGTAGCATTAGTGATTATTGTTATCGGCATCGGGGGTTTTGTGATGAACCGCCACCAACGTACACATTTCAACCGTAGCGTCAAGATCAATGGGATCGACGTTGGGGGGCTAACTGCAGATGAGGCATTGGCACGTTTGAAAAAGGTACAGTGGAGTAATCAAGTCTACGTAGGTCAGACCCTCATAGTGACTGGGAAAACGACAAGTGCGCATATTTCACAGGCAGATTTGCCAGCACTAGAGAAAATTATGCAACAACAATATAGCTTCTTTCCCCATAAGGTAAACCATAATTACCACCTCCAACCACAACAAAAGAATAGTTACCGGGAGAATGTTTTACGCCAAGCTCTACAAACAAAATTGGAGCAACTAAATCAAAAACGAACTCCGGCCCAAGATGCATATGCTCAATTAGTAAATAATAAAGTGACGGTTGTTCCTGCGCGAAAGGGTAACCAGTATAACGTTGCTAAGATCATGCAGGAGTATGATCACCAACAATATCAAGCAACGATTAGACTTAAAAAGAAAATCGTGCAACCTGTAACGGCAACAAGTGCAACTGTTAAAAGGCAACAACGTAAGCTGGATAGATTGGTCGATCGCCAAGTTGAATATACAGTTGTGGATAAGAAGCACACTATCACAGTGGCGGATGCATTTAGCAAGGTTACTTATCATGATGGTAAGTATGATTATGATGATGCCCCGCTACGTAAGCTCATTACCAAGATTAATAATGAGCAGGGAACTCTGCATAAGCGCTATGATTTCACTACTCCTGGTGGAAGCACTATAGCCGTTCAAAATGAGTCCTATGGGTGGGAGTTGAGCACCACAAAGGCACGTAAGACTCTTTCTCAAGTACTATTAACTGGGAAAAAACAAGTAGACGGTCGGCAAGATATTTATGGTTTAGGATATAATACTGGTGGCTTGGGCTATGGTTTAGATAATAATGGACTTGGTAAGACCTATGCAGTGATCTCGATTGCTGAACAACGTGCTTGGCTGTACCGGGATGGACAGATGGTACAGAGTTTCCGGGTAGTAACGGGAAATCAGGCAACGCATGAGGATACGCCAACAGGCGTGTACTACATTATGTATAAGCAATCGCCGTCAGTTCTGCGGGGTTATGCTGCAAACCGTGGAAAGTATGAGCAGAAAGTAAGTTACTGGGCACAGTTTACGGACAGTGGTTGCGGGTTTCATGATGCTGGTTGGCGGAAAGATTGGTCACCTAAAGCATATTTGAATCATGGTTCAGGTGGTTGTGCCAATACCCAACCAGCTGAGATGGCTAAGGCTTATGGGAATTTAGTTCAGAATGAACCAGTTATTGTATACTGAGTAAATTTTTTGGTGCTATTAATTATCTATGCTATAATTAGTAGCATTACGGGGATGTTATGGATTCGACAGGTATAGGTCGAGCCTAAATTGCGTTTGGTAGGTTGCGACTACCTTAAAACGCTCAGTTAAATATAACTGCAAAAAATAATAACTACTCTTACGCAGTAGCTGCCTAAAAACAGCTTAGCGTAAATCCACCCACGATCGTCCATGTTGTGGTGCTGGGTTTTATACTAAGTGGACTACTTTTGCTTACTTCCACCTGCAGTAGCAAAAAGAGATCATCAGGATAGTTAGTAGTGTTAGCCGGGTTGTGTGGCGGAGCTGCTAGCGAAATTTAAATAACATGACTATGAACGTAGAGGTTTAGGTGGCGATATGCTTGGACGCGGGTTCGACTCCCGCCATCTCCATATTTTATGTTTTTGCCGGTATTGGTGGGTGCTAAAAAGCCCGTCATACCGGCGTTTTCATTTGCTATTTCAGGATAAAAGAAAAAGTGATCAAAAAATGGTAAAACACAACTGAGATAGAATTAGCAGTACTAAGTTGGATATGTAATTAATAAAGGGGTGATGTGTGGGGTTGTAATTGCAAATGGAAGATTCATTAACTAAAATAAAGATGTAGTCCTTACTTATGTAAGGGTGATCCTTTGTTATGTTTTTAGTAGATGGGTAGTCCCTATATAATTAATAGGGGAATATAGCAAGGGATTTTTATCTTTTTCAATTTTTTTGTTGAATTTGTTATGTTTATATTATGTTGTAGTTGGTGAGGAAAAAGTATAAAAATGATAATTCATCATATCTAGATAATTAATATAGAAAAGTTCCTCATTAGTTTACAAGATGAATTAGCAAAATAAGGGGATATAAATCGGACTTGATAAATGCAAAAAAATGTTATCTTTGGGATAGTTTTTGCAGATAAATGTTAGCGCTTTCATTGCAACGTGATATCATTTAGTTAAGATGTTTGTATTAAAAGGAGGTTATATAGGTGAAAAAGAGTTTCAATTTAGTCAGTGAGCCGTGGATTAGGGTGCTTGAAACAACTACTAACGAAGAAACAATGGTATCTTTAAAAGAACTTTTCGCCAACGCCCAGAATTATCGGCAGTTAGCTGGCGATACACGTAGTCAAGACCTAGCGATATTAAGATTTTTACTAGCTATTTTAACAACCGTCTATTCGCGGGTTGATGGAAACGATCAACCGTATGACGGGCTGGAGCTAGATAATAATTTTCGTGTGGTTGATGCAGAAGATTTCTGTGAAGATTTTTCTGAAGAAGATGCCTTAGAAACATGGCATGCTTTATTTGCAAAGGGCATTTTTACTCCAGCTGTTGCACATTATTTAGATGCCGTAGCCGATAAATTTGATTTTTTTGGAAAAAAACCATTCTACCAAGTTACGCGTGAAAACTATAACAAGTTAGTCGAACCTAAAAAAGCAGTTAATGAAAATAGTATCAGGAAGCGTACAGGAACTGTAGCAGTGAAGCAGATAAATCGCTTGATATCAGAAAGTAACAATTCGGCAGCTGTTTTTGCGACAAAGTCGAAGCTATCTAAAAATAGGCTAACGTTAGACGAACTTGTTCGCTGGATAATAACTTACCAAAGTTTTACTGGCGTGACTGATAAGACAAAAACTATTAGTAAGGAAAAGTTTTCTATCTCACCTGGTTGGTTATATAAGCTCAATCCTGTTTACGTTGTTGGGGATAATTTATTTGAAACATTATTATATAATCTGGTTTTATTTGAGGATTATGAGTTATGGTCGCCAATTCAAAAGCCGGTTTGGGAATTTGAAAATATTGAAGCATACGTTAGTGAGATTCAAAAAGCAAATGTCCCAGATAATATTGCGCAATTATATACAATTTGGTCAAGAATTCTACATATTGAATGGGTGGATGATGAACCGATAATTTTCAGTGCAGGACTTCCAATGCCGAACGCTATAAATGCGCGAATCGAACCAATGACGACATGGAAAAGAGTCGATAAAAAAACTAATGACATTCGGCCAGCAACACGTAATTTGGGACAACTTGGGCAAGCAATGTGGAGGAATTTTGGTCAGTATATACGAACAACCGGAAGTGTTAACTCGCCTGAAATAGTAAATTGGCTTGAGGGAGTAACTAACGGTAACCACGATAAACTAATTACGTTAGCTACTGCAGTTTTGATTAGCGATGGAAATGCAACTTCGCAGTCACCAGCAGCTGAATTTACGGATGATTTTGCATTAAATCGTGAAGTTATTTTTGATAAGGAAATGATAAAACGTTGGCCTGAGCGAATCGAAAATGTTATAGAAGTAACACAAAGTGTGGGAAAAAATTATTGGATACTAGCACGACAAATTGCAGATATTCGTGATTTAGCTGATGGAGCAGAGTTTGCTAACCATATTCAAGCCAGATTTTATGAGCGACTAACTGTACCGTTCAAAGAGTGGTTAGCGAGTCTCCGTGTGAATGATGATCGCGATTTGAAACAGCGAGAATGGAAGAGAAAGTTGCAACAAATTGTGTATATATCATTAGCAGAGGATATTGAATCGGTTGCAACTCCACGTGATTTTCGTGGGACCCCAATGCAAGATAATGATAAGCAAGAGCCAGTAAATATTTTTACTGCAATTGCTTCATTTCGTATGCGACTGGCAAAATGCTTTAAGGAGGACGAGTAATGGCAAGACGAATACAAAACGCAACCCAAAATATTATTGATAATTTATTCAATAATGGAGCTGGGTCCCCAGGCAATATGGCAGCTTTAAGAGCTACTAAAACAATCGATGATCGTTATGCACAACGTATATGGCCGTTGATGATGCCGTATTTGAGTGCAGAATGGATCGATAATGACTACAATTATGAATTACAAGCAATTTATCAAACTCTGCGATTATATGCGTTACATCAACAAGGACAAAGTGATTATCGAGGAAACTTATTAATGGTTTCTGCTAGCAAGAAAGATGGAGGCATAGAATTGTTGGAAGCCTTGGCAATACTGCGCCAGGATAGGGATGAACGTGCTGGGGTGGATCGACAGGTTGCCCGAGTTTTAGCTGCTCCAAATTTACAATTTCTAATGAATGCGCTAGTACGACTGGTAAAAATTTTGAAAGCTAAAAAAGGCATGATTAAAATTGACTATGCCCAATTAGCGCAAGATCTATATTCATTCCAATGGGGTGGCGATAGCCTTCGCCATTTACGCTTTAAATGGGGAGCACAGTATTATTATAGTGATGTTTTAAAGAAAGAAGATTTAAAATAAGAAAGGAAAATTATTATGAATAAAAATTTATACCTTTGTTTACATGCTTTGCAAACTGTTCCACCAGCTAATTTAAACCGTGATGATACTGGTGCTCCTAAGTCAGCAACATATGGGGGAGCGTTAAGAGCACGTGTTTCTTCCCAAAGTTGGAAGCGAGCAATGCGCCAATATTTTGCTGTTAATGGACGTGCTAACGCAACTCGAACAAAAAAAATACCAACGATTTTGGCCGAGAAAATTAATACCTTAAACCCAGAATTAGCTTTGGAAGAGGCTCTTGAGAAAGCCAAAGCAATACTGGCCGTGGTTGGAATCAAAAAATACGAAAAAA
Source organism: Ligilactobacillus saerimneri (assembly GCF_036689625.1). NCBI lineage: Bacteria > Bacillati > Bacillota > Bacilli > Lactobacillales > Lactobacillaceae > Ligilactobacillus > Ligilactobacillus saerimneri. The sequence goes on along the minus strand of NZ_CP144759.1, from coordinate 1,146,115 downwards.
ATAATATTGATACTAAAGTTCTGTTAGCAGTTAGTCCAGGACAACTGGAAAAATTGGCTAAATACAGTTTGGAGCATGAGGAACTAGACAAAAAGGAAATTAAACAAATTTTGCAAGGCGATGATTCGTTAGATTTAGCGCTCTTTGGACGGATGGTCGCGGATGATCCAGAGTTGAATGTTGAAGCAACAGCGCAAGTAGCACACGCTTTATCGACTAATGAAATTACACCAGAATTTGACTATTATACGGCAATTGATGACTTGCAAAGCGAAGATACTTCTGGGGCATCGATGTTGGGGGATATTGAGTACAATTCTTCCACCTTATATCGGTATGCTAATGTCAATGTTCGCGAGTTGATCGCGGATCTTGGTGAAAAAGATGCATTGGCAGGAATTAGTGATTTTATCAAGAGTTTTATCTTATCCATGCCAACAGGAAAGCAAAATACTTTTGCTAATAAAACTGTTCCTGGATATGTCATGGCTACTGTACATTCTGATACACCGGTAAACTTAGTATCGGCTTTTGAGACGCCGGTTCGTTCACGGCAGGGTTACATGGAACAGTCAATTGAAAAACTCGAGCAAGAATATGATGATGTGCAACAATTTATCGAAAAGCCTTTGGCACAAATTATTCTGAGAAAAGGTACTATGGCTGAAGGAAACAAGGTGAATAACTTATCAGAATTATTAGAGCGTGTAGCCGATGTCTTGAATAAGGCGGTGGTTGACGATGAAAACATTAACGGTTAAGCTAGCTGCTCCTTTGCAATCTTATGGTAATCAGGCTAATTATGAACGACGAACCACTGGACGTTATCCAAGTAAGAGTGCAGTAATAGGAATGATCGCAGCAGCATTGGGCTATCATCGTGATGATCCTAGAATTGTTGAATTAAATAGTTTACAGTTTGCAGTACGTGTAGATCAGGCTACATCAGTATTGTCTGATTTTCATATTGTTGAATATGATACCAAGAAACATAAAAGAAAGTTAACCTATCGTGATTACATGCAGGATGCAGTCTATATAGTAGCTGTAGGGAGTGATGATTGCAAAATGATTGATCGGATTGAATATGCATTGCATCATCCATACTTCCAACTATATCTAGGACGTAGGAGTAACCCACCAGCGGGCCCATTGGTTATAAAAATATTTACAGATAGTAATCCAGTAGAAGTTCTTCAAAAGCTAGATTGGCAAGCTGCTGACTGGTTTAAGCAAAAATATGCCTTGCGTGGGCGACAAGACGTGATGCTTGAATTGGTGGCAGATGCAAACTTACTTCCTGAACATAAAGATTATACGGTTCATGATCGTGTAAGGTCGTTTGCAGTCACTGACCGCTGTTATGGATATCGCTTGGCGGCTACGACGCAAGTGACATTACCAATAGCTAAAAAGAAAATTAATACCGAACATGATATTATGGGGATTTTAGAAAGTGAGGGAGATTAATGTATTTATCACGAGTTGAAATAGCAGTGCAGGATGTACAGCGAATGAGGTCCCTCACTCATTTGGGCGCATATCATGATTGGGTTGAGAAAAGCTTTCCCGATGAGATTGAGGCTGGTGTTAGAAAACGACATTTGTGGCGCATTGACCGCCTAAACGATAAATATTATTTATTAATTGTGAGTGAAAATAAGCCTGATTTGGATCATTTAGGGATCCACGGTGTTCCTGGAACAGCAATGACTAAAATATATGATAATTTTTTAGCCAAGATTGCAGAGAAAAAAACTTATCGTTTTAGATTGACGGCTAACCCGTCATATAAAGTGATGCAGCCTGGAAAAAAGAATGGTAGAGTCTATCCACATATTACTGTTGCCCAACAGAAAAAATGGCTAGCAGAGCGTCAAGAAAAACTAGGATTTGAATTTATTTTTCGAGAAACGGATCAAGGAACAGTTCCATCATTTGAAATTGTGGATCGTGATTGGAAGATACTGCGGCGCAAGAAGTCTCGTAAGGTGGAACTTAGTTGTGTTACTTTTGAAGGAACAATAAGAGTAACTGATGCTAAAAAGTTCAAGAAAGCATTAACATCTGGAATTGGACGGGAAAAGGCCTATGGGATGGGCTTGATGACAATAATCCCCAATTAGTGACTATGGATAAAAATATCGGGGCAGAGAAAGCAAAGTTAAGTGAACTGGGGCGTATTAGTGATCGGATAACATTTTTATATATTGAACATGCAAAAATTAATCGCCAAGATAGTGCAATTCTAGTGATTGATAGTCAAGGAACTGTAGCAGTTCCAGCAGCAACTTTAAGTGTATTGTTGTTAGGGCCAGGAGTGGATGTTACACATCGTGCGATGGAATTGATTGGAAACTCCGGTCTAGCGGTTGTATGGGTAGGTGAACACGGTGTGCGCCACTATGCACATGGTAGGGCACTGAATCATTCGTCATTATTGTTAGAAAAGCAAGCAAAGCTTGTAAGTAATGTTCGCTCACGCTTGGCTGTTGCGCGTAGAATGTATCAATATCGTTTTCCGCATGAAGATGTAAGTCGATTAACTATGCAGGAATTGCGTGGTAAAGAAGGTGCAAGAGTGCGGAAAATTTATCGAGAGCAATCAAGAAAAAATAAGGTTCCGTGGTCGCGTAGAGAGTATGATCCGAACGACTTTGAAGCAGGGACTCCAATCAATAAAGCACTAACTTCAGCACATCAAGCTTTGTATGGATTAAGTTATAGTGTCATTGTCGCTTTGGGAGTGAGTCCCGGCCTAGGCTTTATTCATACAGGTCATGACTTGTCTTTTGTGTACGATTTTGCTGACTTGTATAAGGCTGAATATTCAATACCAATTGCGTTTGAAGTAACAGCGCAGTGTACAGATGAAGCAACCATTTCACGTCAGACACGCTTGGCAATGAGAGATGCGTTTCGTGATGGTAAGCTACTAAAACGCATGGTACATGACTTAAAGGATTTATTAGGAGTGACCTTAGAAGCGGAAGAAGTAGATGCCGAAACATTAAGTTTGTGGGATGACAAACTAGGAATGCAAAAAATGGGTGTTCAATACCATGAAAGTACGGAGAAAACATAATGATTGTGATTACTTTGACGAAAGTACCATATTCTTTACGTGGTGACCTGACTAAATGGTGCCAGGAAATCCAAACCGGGGTATACGTTGGCAATGTTAATGCACGTATTCGTGATCAATTATGGGAACGAATTAAGAGGAACGTTGGTAATGGAGAAGCAACGCTAGTATATAACACCAACAATGAGTTAGGGTATACTTTTCTAACAACAAGAAGAGACCATTGGTCGTCGATTATGATGGAATACCTTTAATGAAGAAAGTAGCTACTAAAAAAACAGTAAAACATGGGTTTAGTAAGGCAGCACGATATTATAAGGCGCGAAAGTTTAAGAGGAAAAAAATTGTTAATAATATTCAAAAACGGAAAGAATTTATAGTAGTTGATGTAGAAACTACAGGTTTAGATCCCGAAAAAGATGAAATTATTTCAATTGGTGCTGTTAAACGAGGAAAAACGGGACAAAAAGAATCGTTTTTTCATATAATTGAATGTTCAAAAGTTATCCCGCCGGCTATACAGAAGTTAACAGGGTTAACAAATGAAATAGTTGAAGCGGGAGAACCATTAGTAAAAGTTTTACGGGCATTTAGAAATTTTATTGGTGACGAAAGAATTGTAGGGTATAATTTGCGCTTTGATATCGAGTTTCTAGATTATGCTTTCAAGAAAGTAAAGTTAGAAAGAAAAAGTAACGAATTAGTAGATTTGCTAGCAATAGTAAAAAATAAAAATCGCTTTCTAGATAACTATAAATTGGACACTGTACTTCAAGCATATGGGATAGAAAATAAGCAGCCACATCAAGCACTTGAGGATGCTAAAGCAACATTTCAACTTGCAGAGAAACTAATGGAAAATTGATGTTGGTCAGAAGTGAAATGTTGATTTATAAGGGATCTGTTACTGTATTCCCCACACACGTGGGGGTGATCCCAACGTGGCGCGACAAAATCGCCCTCAGCCTTAGTATTCCCCACACACGTGGGGGTGATCCCATAAAAATAGCGAAAATATGTCCGAGGAGGAAGTATTCCCCACACACGTGGGGGTGATCCTTTTTGCGCCATCTTTTAAGCGTGGTCTTTTTGGTATTCCCCACACACGTGGGGGTGATCCCTATATCGTCAAAGACTTGTCTGATCAGGATAAGTATTCCCCACACACGTGGGGGTGATCCCCTCTTTGTATTGGACTTCTTTTTTGTTGGTGTGTATTCCCCACACACGTGGGGGTGATCCTTATGGTTGCGCAATGGAACTACGAAAAGAAAAGTATTCCCCACACACGTGGGGGTGATCCTATCGCATATGCAGAGGTGCATATGGACGAAACGTATTCCCCACACACGTGGGGGTGATCCCTATACCCCAGTTGTTCATATCCAAAAAGTGAAGTATTCCCCACACACGTGGGGGTGATCCTTTAAGGCGCATAACGGGGCGACCCCTGGTAAGGTATTCCCCACACACGTGGGGGTGATCCTTTTTCAGCTGAGTTTTTTATTTTTTAGATTGAGTATTCCCCACACACGTGGGGGTGATCCTTTCGGAAAACTTTACTTGATGTTGTTTTTTCCGTATTCCCCACACACGTGGGGGTGATCCTCTTATCATAGGCTTCACTAGACCAGTCAAGCTTAGTATTCCCCACACACGTGGGGGTGATCCTCAAGAGATAGCACGTGATAAGGAAGAACTAGCAAGTATTCCCCACACACGTGGGGGTGATCCCGATTCTAGCTTCTTTTTACGCCACGGTCTGTCGTATTCCCCACACACGTGGGGGTGATCCTACCCCTCGTGTATCGTTGGCACTGGCATTTTTGTATTCCCCACACACGTGGGGGTGATCCTTCCATTTAGTGTTCCCTCCAGTACCTCTTTTTGTATTCCCCACACACGTGGGGGTGATCCCAGTTTTTGTAGGGTTTTATTAACAGCCGTAGGGTATTCCCCACACACGTGGGGGTGATCCTTCCGTTCGGGCTGATGTTTTCCGCCCTCACTCGTATTCCCCACACACGTGGGGGTGATCCTAAAAAATGACCCTGGACAGGAGGTAAAAAGCAGTATTCCCCACACACGTGGGGGTGATCCCGTCCTATTATTGAAAAATGAGCGTGAAATATAGTATTCCCCACACACGTGGGGGTGATCCGTCCATTATTTGGCTGTTCAGACGGGCGTTGACGTATTCCCCACACACGTGGGGGTGATCCCTTTGACCCGAAGACGGTAGTCCAAAGTGATGGGTATTCCCCACACACGTGGGGGTGATCCCTTTGACCCGAAGACGGTAGTCCAAAGTGATGGGTATTCCCCACACACGTGGGGGTGATCCCCTGTATATATAATATCTAACTATGTAGGTGTAGTATTCCCCACACACGTGGGGGTGATCCTCGCTTCTAAGGCATTTAATGCTCGTCCGGGTCGTATTCCCCATACACGTGGGGGTGATCCCCGTAATTTCTGTTGCTCGGATAAAACCGAGCAGTATTCCCCACACACGTGGGGGTGATCCCAAGTTAAACGCCCTGGGTATTCCAGACAGCAAGTATTCCCCACACACGTGGGGGTGATCCTTTTACTTAGAATCATGGACGACAAGAACCTTGGTATTCCCCACACACGTGGGGGTGATCCTTTGATCCTCAAGATCAAGTTCAACCGGTAAGGGTATTCCCCACACACGTGGGGGTGATCCTAAGTTCATTGGGATTATTTTTACAATATTCCAGTATTCCCCACATACGTGGGGGTGATCCCATACCAAAACGTGTCAAAGTCTAAGCCTTGGGGTATTCCCCACACACGTGGGAGTGATCCCGAGATTGAGATGCGAACCAAAGGCGAGTATGGAGTATTCCCCACACACGTGGGGGTGATCCATTGCCACAGAAACATTAGCCCCAGTTCCATATGCCAAACCAGTTCTCAAAAAAGATGATCCCGCAGGATATGAACGCTATAAAGCATATAAGCGTTATTCTTCCCTGCGCAATAAAGCTATGAAGTCCCTTACTCTCGATCAGGTATCTCAGTGGTTTGAAAGTGAAAAGCAAAGAATGAATTAGCCTATGTACACCAATTGCTTAAAAATACGATTGTCATGCGTGATGGCAAATTTATTCTTGACTGGAAATCTCCTCTTTATGAGCAAATAGCTCGTTATCTGCAAAATTTGCGGTATAGAAGCGATTCTAATAGCAATTACACTCGGATACATTAAAAGCTCTCAAAACGCTTCTATTTGCGTCTGAGAGCTTTTTGTTTTATATACAAATCAAGCACTCCTTGGTTGGGGGAGTGCTTATTACAGAAAGTGCCACAATATGTGGTTTCTGTCTGTTGTATCAGTAAGTTTATTATACCACACAATTGAAATTTGCTACACTGGTTAGGTGCTTCACGGGGTTGGTTACCCAAGATGTGGAGCATGAGGAGGTGTTCACAATGTGACATCTCTGTGTTGTTGTAGTATTCCCCACACACGTGGGGGTGATCCTGGCAGAGAGCCAACCGAGAAAGAATTAGAATTTATTAGAAAGGTGATGAAATAGGATGAATAGGTTAGATAAAATAAGTGATTTAATTGAGTCAATGGAAACTCAAATGGAGATTACATTTAACTATGATAATGTTCCTTATTTTTTAGAACCGGACTATATAGATAATTTTAATATAAAGGGTTGGATTCTTAATAACAATAAAAACTTCAGTAGACAGAAAATTTCTAGCACTGACTCTAAAGAAGTATTGCAGTTAGCATTATTGGAAGATGGGCAAAGCGTCCTTTCTCAATGGAAAAATTTAGATATGATAATTTATTGAAAAATTAGGTGAAATAGTATGGCAAGTTACGAACAAGTTGCTACTAAGATATTGAAATATTTTCCACACACGTGGGGGTGATTACTTTGAGTGAGCAAGAACAACGCATTGTTATCTTGCATAAATTAAGACACGTTGTCCTCGACAGTTGTGATCTTTGTTTATAAATCTTACTAACGCTATGAAGCTAAAAATGGAATGTTGTACCGATATACTCATAATTTAATAGCTTGTTAGATCCAATTTGAATGGAGTTAGTACTGTTCCAGAATCATTTAATCCTGGATTTCATGAAACAAGGTGATTCTTAGTAAAGATGAAAGTGTTGCCGAGAAAGTTATTAGAAAATATTTGTCAGAAAATGAGTTTTTAGATATGGAGAACTTAGAATAAAATTGGATGATATAAATATGGATACATTCGGATTTATTTTTATTGTCTTGGGTATCTTTTGTATTGTTGTTATTGGATTTGGGATCACATAGATAGTCAGTACAAATTCTATTATTTTTTAATACTTACTAGCAGGAGAAAACAAGAATATATGGCTGCATCAAAAGATTCCAGCAAGATTATGAATACATGGTATTTATGATTTTAGATAAAAATAATATGGCACATGACACCTAGTATGATTATGTATTTGACAATGAAAGTAATGAATCATCGTTTATTGAAGCAGTGGAAAGCCTATCATCTTACGATATTACGTCCCACTTAAAAAGAATGCGTTTGGAAATTTCAGGTCTAATACTGATGATATGAAACTCTACGCTAGTTATTATCAAAGGGGCAGATTGTAAAATTTAAGTTGAACATTTTAGTGGACAGAAAAACCCATAAAGGTCTTTAATGGTGTCGTTACAACATTCCATTAGAAAGAAGGACCTTTATGGGCACCACTATCTTATCATTTTCAGACCGCATTGTCATCGAAACGCTTCGTCATGAAAAGCGATCTCTTCGATATATCGCTGATTACCTGGGCTTTAGTAAGACTACTATCTTTAATGAAATTCACCGGTTAAAGGGTGAATACCATGCGACTAGTGCGCAAGCCGACCACGAAACTAAACTTAGTTATCGTGGTCGTAAATGCTCATTAACGGCTAACCTCAAGCGACTAATCGAAGACAAGATCAAGATTCAGAAATGGTCAATTGAACAAGTAGCCCATGTGGTTAGGATCGCCTACAAGACTATCTATAACTGGGTCGATCAAGGACTTCTAGATATTCGGATGACTGATTTACCTGACCATGGTATTCGTCGTAAGCGTGCTAAAGAAACCCGTGGGACTTTCAGTCATGGTCGTTCGATTGAAGATCGTCCAGCTGAAGCTTCTGATCGTAATATTGCAGGCCATTTTGAAGCTGATACAGTTTTATCTGGCAAGCGCAAAGGTCAAGCAGTAGCCACGTTTGTCGAACGCAAGAGTCGCCTTACTATCGTTAAACGGCTTGGTGGACGAGATAGCACTTCAATGACTAAGGCTATCCTTGAGTTAGCTAATCAATTAGGAACTAATCTCAAGACACTGACGGTTGATCACGGGAAAGAGTTCGCCAACTACCAATCAATTGAGAAAAATACCGGCGTGCCGTTGTACTTTGCCCATGCTTATTCTCCGCATGAACGTGGTAGTAATGAGAATCGTAATCGAGTGTTACGGCGATTTATTCCTAAGGGTCAGCCAATTGAAGAGATTAGTGATGATGAATTGATTCAGATTAACTGGTATCTGAATTCACGGCCACTCAAATGTTTGAACTGGCGAACTCCAATTGAGATCTTTTTGCTTAATCTGCGTCATTAAATTTGTTCAAGTTATTTATTGCAATCTACCAAGGTGAAATGTTTTTTATTGTGAGACCTATCAAGTAAGAGGTACAACAAGTTTACCTCGAACATGATGACTATGAATCAGCTATCAATGATTGCTTTACTAAGATAAAAAGCTTTAGTAGTGATACTAGTGCGGAAATCTCTAAATAAAACAGTTTGCAATCCACACAGCATGGCCGCCTTGCTCATATTTTGCATAGGGAGTCTTGAATCCATAAACAAATAGGAGGAGGCTGGGAATTAACTATTATTTTCTAGCTTCTAACTAAGAAAATGCGAACTATGATTTTTGATTTAATCAAAAATTGTAGTTCGCATTTTTGGTTATTTACTAAAAAGGGTCTTAATTGGTTGATCATTTTACCCAATTTCGTTAAGTTCAATGCCATTAAGGTTAATCCGACATCATTTTCCACAGCCCGTTGGCCGCGCAAATGAGTTCGGCGTACGCCAAAATCCCTCTTCATGCGACCAAAGACTGGTTCAACGTCGAACTTGCGTCGACGATAGATCATCTTACCTTCATCGCTTGAGAGGGTCTCTTTGACTTTTGCTTTGTAATAATTCCAAGTTGGATTAACCTGGATGTAGCGCTGACGCTTACCTGGCGTTTTAGCTAACTGATCTAACTCTTCTGATGATTGATGTGTGTCAGCACGATAGAGTTTAAGATCGCGCTTAAATCCATACTTATCAGTTCGTTTACTGTAGCGATAAAAACTGAAGCGAACGCCTAAATGATCAATATAGTAGTCATCTTCGGCATTGTACTGCCAATTCTGAGGTTTTGTTGGATCATTTTTGAACTTACGCTTCTGCTCTTTTTGATAGGTGGTGTATGGAATGAGTGGTTGCTTATCGAATTGGTCAAGCAGTGTTGTGTAATTATATTCACTACCGTAACCAGCATCAGCTACCACGTGTGTAAAGAAATCCAAGCCATGGAATTGCTTAAGAAATGGCACTAAAGTCCTAGTATCAGTAGGATTGGAAAATAAAGCATAATCAAGGACAAACTGATTATGCGTGGCAATCTGAAGATTATATCCGGGTTTGAGTTCTCGGTTCATCATCGGATCTTCTTTCATGCACATAAAAGTTGCGTCGTGGTCTGTTTTCGAAAAGCTATTTCGTCCTTGAAAAATATCTTCGACACGTTCATATTTTTTAGCCCGTGGAATTAAGTCTTCTCTCAGTTGACGACGAAGCTTCTTTAGAAAACGTCGCCGACGTTTTCTAACTGAACCACCTTTAATTATTTTCGGCTCCTGTTTAATGGCTTCGTCTAGATTAGTGATTTCTTTTTCCACTTCTTCAGCCATTAATTCCATACCGTCGATAGATTCAATCATTTCTGGTTTCATCTCTTTGATGACTTGCTTTTCTACTAACTCATCATAAATACTAGCCGTCTTTTCTCTCAACTTAGCGTGATACTTTTCTATTGCCCGACGCCAAGTAAACGAGTACTTATTAGCATCCGCTTCAACCTTAGTGCCATCAATAAAGACTGCATCATTTTGAATTAGCCCATGGTCCGTAAGAGCCATAGTAAAGTAAACAAAGGTACGTTTTATTAAGTTCCTGGCGTGCTCACTCCGTCGAAAGTTATTGATGGTATGGTAACTGTATGAATGATCACGGGCTAACCATCGCATTGGTAAGTTTTCTTCTAACAAGGTTTCTATTTTCCGGCCAGAATAAGTTTGACGAGAGTACGCAAACAACAGAATTTTTAACATCAGTGCAGGGTGAGAAAGTGGGCGGCCGGTGACGGCCACGTTCTCTTCTAACAAAACCTCTTGTGGAATGGAATCGACAAAAGTATCAATTAACCGAACCAGATGATTTTTTGGCACATTGTAGTCATAATTTAGTACGAATTCTGTTTGTCCCGTGATATAATTTTGATACATGAAAATCGCTCCTTTATGTTTGTTTTTAGGGGTAATTACATCATATCAGGAACGATTTCCTGTGTACATAAGAAGCCGGACGATGAACCAAGATTTGATTCATCGTCCGGCTTTCATTTTGGACTGAGAGTTTTTTCCCAGCCTCTAATAATGTTGTAAATAGTACATAAGACATCAAAGAAATTTTAGATAATAGTCCCAAAACTTACCCCTCCATAATTTTCATACCTAATATAATTATTAAATAAAGTTTGATCTTTTTTTAGGAGGAATAACATGGAAAATATAATCACGATCTTGTGGATAGTATCCATTCTTAGTTTGATTGGATTGATAGGAATGGCAGTTACCTGGATTATTGGAAAGGTTGTTCATAAAGAAACAACAATCAAAGTGGGAAAAGTTGGGATGCTATGTATGCTAGTGCTTGCGGTGATAACTTTTGCTGGCGCTCAAGGTGTTCAAAAGATTTGGGATAACAAGCTGGCAAATAACCGTACAGAATTTAGAAAGTATGCACGAAAATTTCAAAAAGACTACAACACAACGAGTAACATGATAGAAGTAACACATTCAGATATTGCTGATAAGTGGTATGATGCTTTGGATGGTGATTTTGACACAGCTGTGGATGAGGAAATTGCTCTGCAAGATGATTCTGACATCAAACAGAATTTTAAAAATATGCGGAATGATATTACAAGGATGAAAGTTTTTGATACCGCTGATATGGACATGGACTATAAAGATTTTCAAAGCGCATATAATAAGTTACACCAGTATTATGAGTTAACCTTTGAACCTGGTGGTGAGAGCTATGACAGTTACCAATCTAAAGAAAGCAAGTATGATACTTCGATTAAAGATTACTATTCAAAAATGCAAGCCTTCAATGAATAGAATCTCTATATCGAATTAATTATGAAAGGAATTCACAATGGTATCACAACGAACAAAAACTCTGTGGGCCAAAAAGCGTAATGATAATGGAAGAGAATTATGGTTACCGTTGTTGGTTCATCTAATCGACACCCAAAATGTTATCAACTATTTATACTTACATTGGTTAAACGATGGACAACGTACTTTTTTACGGCAAGGGTTCGATACAGATGATGACGCTGTAGTGCAAAGATTAATCAAATTCATTGGTTTTATTCATGATATTGGGAAGGCTACACCAGCTTTTCAAACAAAAAAATCATATCGGTTTAATCCTGCTCCTGAATTGGATCAGGAATTAATAGAACGGCTGATTCAAAGTGGGTTTACCGATTTAGATCAGGTATATTTGGCCGAGCCTAATAAATCTCCTCACACAGTAGCGGGAGAAGCATTATTAGCATATTGGGGTGTTCCAGAAACAATCAGTGCAATTATCGGTGGGCATCATGGAAAGCCTCTGCGAAAAAATGAACATCCTCAAGGACAATTAAACAACTACGAAAAAAACTATTGGCAAGTTGATTCTAGTAGTGGAGAAATTTCACTTAAGTGGCAAAGCGTGCAAGAAGAATTATTTGAAGAAGCACTACGAAGTTCAGGTTATAGTGATATTTCTGAGATTCCTCAAATGATACCCAAACCACAGGCTGTTATTATTGAGGGACTTTTAATTATGGCTGACTGGCTGGCCTCTACTGAATACTCAGATGATCAGGTGGAATTGTTTAACTTATTTCCCTTGACCACTACCTATGATGGTATTGATACTCAAACGCGCTTTCAAAATGCAATGATAACTTGGGAGCGTACCAGTCGGTGGAGTCCACAGCGAATTATTGATGGAAAAGAATTATATGCTAAGCGGTGGGGTTTTACCAATGTTCGTCCTGTTCAAGGAAAGATGACGGATGCAATTGGTAATCTCCAAGATCCTGGGATTATCATTGTTGAAGCGCCAATGGGAATTGGAAAAACAGAGATTGCTTTGGCTGCAGCTGAACAATTAGCGGGACAAAAGGGACTATCAGGGGTCTTTATTGGTTTGCCAACACAAGCCACTACTAATGCAATGTTTAGTCGGGTAAAGGAGTGGACTGACAGCATTGCTCAGGATGAAAATATCACTTTGGATATCCAGTTACAACATGGAAAAAGAGCACTAAACAAAGAATATCGTCGGCTTCCTCGTGCTCAAACAATTATGGACGACGAAACAGAGAAAGATTATTTGAGTTCGACGGGACAAGTGGTAGTCGATAGTTGGTTCAATGGCAAGAAGTCTATCCTAACTAATTTCGTTGTAGCGACAATCGACCACTTATTATTAATGGGCTTGAAGCAGAAACACTTATTTTTACGGCACTTAAGTTTCAGTGGTAAAGTTGTCATTATTGATGAGGTTCATGCGTATTCGGCATACATGAATTCTTATTTGCAAAAAACACTAGAATGGTTGGGCGTATATGGTGTGCCAGTAGTAGTTCTTTCAGCTACCCTACCTAAAGACAAAAGAAATGAGTTAATTAAAGCCTACTTGAAAGGACATTCTGGGAAGAGAAAGCCTAAACTTGCTCCAGAAAATTGGCAGGAGAACGAAGCTTACCCATTACTGAGCATGACAGATGGAGATCAGCTTATCCAAATTACTGATTTTCCACCAATGACTGAGCAAAAATTACAAGTTGTGCGCGAAGACATTGATAACGAATCACTCATTAGTGAAATAACCTGTCTGCTTGAAAAGGGAGGAATAGCAGGTTTGATTGTTAATACGGTTCAGCGTGCACAAGAACTTGCACAATTAGCTACGAAAATAGCACCACATCTTCCAACAATTATTGTACATTCTCGTTTTGTCGCTGCCGACCGTGCACTTATTGAAGACAAGTTACAATCTTTAATTGGTAAGTATGGGAAGCGTCCAGATAAGTTATTAGTAATTGGAACACAGGTATTGGAACAATCACTAGATATCGATTTTGATGTGATGTTTACAGATATTGCTCCAATGGATTTGCTCTTACAAAGAGCCGGACGATTGCATCGACATACTTTGCAACGCCCACAAACCTTTACAACGCCTAAATTGTATGTTTTGGGGATTTCTAAGTATGGAAATTATGGTGATGGTAATGAAGCTGTTTATGGTAAATACTTGCTGAAAAAGACAGATTACTTTTTGCCGGTTGAGATTACGCTACCAACTGATATTTCACATTTGGTGCAAGTTGTATATGATACTAGTACTAATGATGAGGTTCCTAAGCTTACGGATGACTACGAGCATTTTAGAAACAAAATAACTGAAAAAGAAAATGCAGCTCAAGCTTTTCAAATAGGAAAACCATGGATGGGAAAAAGCTTGCACGGCTGGCTTGACTATGATGCGGGTAACCTCAGTGATGAACGTGCTAACGCCGCGGTTAGAGATATAGAAGAAACCCTTGAAGTAATAATAACTCGGGCATCTCGTACAGGTGACGAACTAGTTGATGGGCGGAAGTTAGAAGATCTCAGTAGTGAAATAATCGCTGCACAAACGGTTCAGTTGCCCCGCGTATTTTCACTGGACAATAAAAAAATAGAAAAAACAATCGCAAAATTGGAAGAACAAACAGCTATGCATTACCCTCATTGGCAACAAGATAGCTGGTTACGCGGGACGTTAGCCTTACGTCTAGATTCAAACAATCAAGTCCTCTTAGACAATTATCAGCTGACATATCTTCCTGACCTTGGCTTAAGTTACAAAAAAGTCGAACAATAAGCAATAGAAACAAGGATATCACATGCTTAATATAGCAGTGATATCCATGTTTTTATTTGTAAAAGGAAAAATTACGAAAATTAATTAATATAGTTCAGAGAAAATTAAACCTTTATATTGATTTTAGGCTGATAATTGGCTAGCATTTTAAGAGAAATTGTAAGAAAGAAGGAATGAATGATGAAACCTGTTATTGCGATGCCAAGCGATCAGTTAATCGAAGTTAATCCTCGCATGCCCGGGGACTATCCGGCTTATGCTCCCCATGATGTAAAAGAAGCCGTAATGAAGGCGGGCGGAATTCCGATCATCATTCCATTTCCAGATGATGAACGGACGGCAGCACACTGGGCAAAAGAAATGGCACCATTGTATGATGGTTTGCTACTTCCAGGTGGTCCAGATATTGATCCACGTCTCTTTGGGCAACAACCTATCAAAGAAATTGGGATGACCTATATTGCCAAAGATTTATTTGAAATAGCCTTGATCAAAGAAACATTGGCTGCTGGTAAGCCGATTTTAGGTTTATGCCATGGTTTACAGATTCTTAACGTTGCTTTAGGGGGAACTGTATACCAAGACATTCATACTCAAAATCCGGATGCTTATATTCAACATACCCAAGCTACAATCGGGAACTTTTTGACTCATACAGTAGATATCAAAGAAGGAACGGTTTTGCATGAGTTGATGGGATCTAGTCAAGAAGTCAACTCACGTCATCATCAGGCCGCATGGAAAGTTGCACCAGAATTAGTAGTATCTGCGACTGCTCCTGACGGAGTGATCGAAGGTTTAGAGTCACGTGACTCTGATCAAATCGTTGCCGTGCAATGGCATCCAGAAAACTTATTTAATAAGTATCCCGATCAATTTACAGTTTTCACTAATTTTATCGACCGGGTAAATAAAGCAAAGAAGGGATCATAATGCCAGAAGAAATTCTTGCAGATTTAAAAAGTAAAGGTGTTATCTTATTAGAATTCATTTACGTTGATTATACTGGGATCGCCCGTGGTAAGACGATGTTCATTGATGCTGTTGGCAATCGTCTCACTGATGGGATGGGGATCACCAAAGCGATGCCTGCTTCTACAATGCGGGATGAAATTGTTGCAGTTGAAGGAATGAACGCGATTGGTGAGTATCGTTTAGTTCCTGATCTTAGTTCATTGCGGATTCTTCCCGGTGGAAAAATAGCTACAGTGATGTGCGACTATACCACACTGGAACATGAACCATGTTCATTTGACGGACGGGTAGCGCTTAAGAAAGTTGTTGCCGAATATGCTGAACTGGGCTATGACATTCAAATGACATATGAAAATGAGTTTACCTTATTTAACCAGGATGAAGAGGGAAACTGGCACCCTGACGACCCAGAAATTTGTTTTGCTACTGAATCAATGGAGCGAGCATATGAATTTTTACCTGAGTTAGTTACTAATCTCAAGCAGGTGGGAATTAAGCCAATTGAATACTATCCAGAAGCTGGAGCAGGGCAACACGAATTACCAATGGCTCCGACAGATCCAGTGACAGCTGCGGACAACGAAATTTGGTTTAAGCGGATTGTTAAGACAACCCTTAAAAAATATGGATTGCAAACATCATTTGCACCTAAGCCGTTAGTTACTTCTTCTGGGAGTGGGGCGCATATCCACGTTTCTTTGTGGGAAGGAAAGCGTAATGCTTTCTTTGATTCAGCTGACAAGAATCAACTCAGTCAGGTGGGTTATTGGTTTATTGGTGGTGTTCTCCACCATCTCGATGCATTGCTTGCTTTGACTTGTGCAAGTGAAAACTCATACCAACGCTTGCAGCCATCACATTGGAGTTCGGCATATGCAATTTATGGTAAGGATAACCGTGAAGCAGCGTTACGGATTCCATCTACCTTCTGGTCAGATATGGAAGCAAGCATGAATGTTGAGTTAAAAACGTCAGATGCTACGGCCAACCCGTATGTCGCTTTTGCGGGCTTGTTAGCAGCAGGATTGGATGGGATTAAAAATCATATTATGCCAGTAGCAGCTGCTGATTTTGATCCGGCAACGTTGAGTGAACAGGAACGCCAGGAGCGGGGAATCAGCAGGTTGCCACACGATTTAGCCACCGCGTTGCATGCATTAGAAAAAGATAAACTTTTTGCTGAAATGCTCTCTGATATAGGACTTGAAACCTATCTCAAAGTAAAACGGGCTGATGTTGCTTACCTGCAAGGGAAATCGGCTACTGAAATCAGTAAATATTATCGCCAAGCATACTAGGAGGAGACATGGAACTAAATGAATATATTGACCAGTTACCATTAGTTGACCATCATTGTCACTATCTGATCAAAAACGTAGCTAACCGTGACGAGCGCCTGGCACGGGTGTCGACTGAAGCTGATGATGAGTATCCATTGTTTGACATCAAAAATCGGCTGGCATATTGGGAATTTAAAGCCGAAGCACAAAAATTCGGTAGTCCTGCGATTGTACCTTGGGCTAATGACGCCGAATATAGTGCATATAACCAACGTCTTTTTAGCCATTATCATTTTAAACGTTTATTTATCGATGTTGGTTTTGTTCCGGATGATGCCATTCTGTCATTAGAGCAAACAGCAGCTATGACGCAGACAGAAGTAGCTCCTATCTTACGCTTAGAAACTACGGCTGAAAAAATTATGACAACTAGTGCTACATTTGATGAATGGTGGCAAAAGTTACAAGTAGCAGTTAAAAATGCCAAGCAACAAGGATATGTTGGGTTTAAATCAATTGCTGCATACCGCTTTGGCTTAAAACTGACAGAT
The DNA here is from genome assembly GCF_036689625.1 of Ligilactobacillus saerimneri. Lineage (NCBI taxonomy): Bacteria > Bacillati > Bacillota > Bacilli > Lactobacillales > Lactobacillaceae > Ligilactobacillus > Ligilactobacillus saerimneri. Next base: position 1,128,914 of record NZ_CP144759.1, on the reverse strand, counting down.
GTTTCCCGGGCTGATGCTCAAGCAGCATTTACACAATGGAAGAACAGTGGGGTTACGCGGCTAACAAGTTCAACCGTGATTTCATATTTAGTCTGGAATCTTTCACCGTTAATTATAGCTACTAAGTTGCCCCTGCAATTTCATGTAGGCTATGGGGATGCTGATACCGATATGTACCAGGGGAACCCGTTATTAATGCGTGATTTTCTTAATGAATGGTCTCATCAGGGATTGAAAGTAGTTCTACTTCATTGTTATCCATATCATCGCGAAGCTGGTTACCTGGCAAGTGTATTTCCTAATCTATATTTTGATATCTCTTTGATTGATAATTTAGGTCCATCTGCTATGGAGCGTGTATTGGATGAAGCCTTGGAGTTAGCCCCATATTCACGTTTCTTATTTGCTTCGGATGCTTCGACCTATGGGGAGATGTATGCGGTAGCTGCTCACCGTTTCAAGCGGGCGCTAACTCGGCATTTAACAAAACTGGATTTTGTTCCAGAAGACCAATTAAAGAACTGGGCAGCACAAATTTGTTATCAAACAAGTGAAAGAATATATTTAGAAAAATAAAAGGGAAAAGTAGGAGAGAAAAGTGAAAACAAAACTTAATTTGCTGGAAGTGCTCGGACTTTCAGTCGCAATGTTGGCTCCAACGGGAGCAATGGCGTTTAATACTGCAGGAGCTGTTCAAAACGCAGGGATTGTTGCGCCAATTGGCTTTTTATTAGCAGGTTTAGGGATTTTATTTGTAGGATCATCTTTTATTGAGTTAGGACGTGAAATTCCTGGTGAAGGATCAGCTTATGCGTATAACCGAGTGGCCTTAGGTGAAAAGGCTGGTTTCATTTCTGGTTGGCTACTTGTTTTTGTTTACGTTACGTTTGCATACAGTAGTTCTGCTGTAGTAGGAAACTTCTTAGATGTATTTCTCAAGCACTTTGGCATTCATTTTCCTATTACATGGTACGTAGTATTGGTGCTAATTGTTGGTGGCTTATTGAGTCATATGGGGATTGAATTTTCTACCCGTTTTGCTTTAGCGTTGGAATTCATTGCTGTTGGTGCCTTGATTATTTTGACAGCAATTATTTTAGCCAAAGGTGGGGCTGCTGGTTTATCAACTAAACCGATTAACCCAGGTAATGGTTCTATTACTGGGATCGGGATGGGAATGGTTTTTGCCCTGATGTCATTTGCTGGTTTTGAAGGTTCAGCAACGATTGCACCGCGGGCTCATGATCCGAAAAAAGCTATCCGGATTGCTATCTTGGGGGCAGTTGTCTTTGCAGCCTTTTTCTATTTTGTTGTTTCTTACACTGAAATTATCGGTTTTGGGACAAGTAATTTATCTGACATGCAAAATTCAAGTGCGCCACTGAACTTTTTAGCAACAAAATACATGGGAAGTTGGATGGCGGTCTTTATTGATTTTGCTTCTGTATCAAGTTACTTTGCATGTTATTTTGGTGCCTTGAACGCCGGAGCGTTTGTCTTAGAAGCTCTATCCAATAATGGGTACCTAACACCTTGGTTAGGTGAATTAAAAGGAAAGAAAGCTACGCCAACTCACGCACTAGATTTGATTACGGTGACTGCGTTGATTTTTTGGGCAATTTTTGGTTTTGGAAAGAAAGTTTCTGCTGGCGACTACTACAACTACTTTGGTTCAGTGGGAGTTATTGCATTATTGCTCGTTTATGTTTTAGTTTGTGTTGGGGCAATTGTTTATTTTGGCAAACAATCAAAACGTTCTTTCTTGAAGCATATCTTGGCGCCAATTTTAGGGATTATTGTGATGCTTTATCCAATTTACAGTAATCTATGGCCAATTCCAGCCTGGCCAGCAAACATCTTCCCATATGTGGTATTAGCATGGTTAATTATTGGTTTCTTTATTCCTAAGAAAAATAACTAATTGATTAATTATCTGGTCCTCTACGTTAGTGTTAGTAGAGGGCCATTTTTTGTACATTGCACATGGTAAAATGCTATTAGAAAGCGCTATCGAGGAAGGTGGATAAAATGGATATTAATGAATTAAAACAATTTGCAATGTCTGGCGATGCAGAAGCAATGAATAATTACGGGGCAACTTTTTACAATAAAGGGGATTATGTGACTGCCGAAAAATGGTATCAAAAGGCAGCGGCTGCCGGTAGTCACTGGGCATTAAATAACCTAGGGTATGTGTATGCGTATGGTCGCACCGGTAAGGTTGATAAAGAGCAAGCATTCTATTATTTTACCCAAGCTTCATTGATGGGTAACGTCCAAGCAACGTATAAAATCGGGGATTTTTACTATTATGGTGATTTTGTTAAGCAAAATAAAAATGTTGCTTTCTTGTACTATCAGCAGGCAGCATTTATGAATGAAGATGAGGATGACATTATTTCTGATATTCATTACCGGTTAGCACGGGCATATTTCTATGGTGCGGGGATAAAAGCAGATGATTTTGAAGCTCTCAAACACATCAATATTGCTGAAACTGCCTCATATGAGGATCGGTTTGCTAATAAGTTTCGTTGGGAAGGCTTAGCAAAGAAAATTACTCTGCTAAAGCAAGATATTATTACTAGTTTAGATCAGCAGTATCACAAACTACATGATATTGATATTTCATAATTACTGCATACTAATAATGTAAAGAGGAGGGTGAAAGATGAGATACTTATTTCTTACATATGGAGCTCCAGGAAGCGGTAAGTCAACCTTTATTCAAAATAATCACTTAGAAAAATATACTGTTGCCACAGATAATGTCCGTGAATTAGCAGGAAGTTTTCAAACTAGATTAGAAGCAGATGAATTGAACGGATATGCTATTGCCTCTGCTAATGAAACTTTTGTGTGGCAAACAGTTTATAAAATGGTCGAACACCGGATGCAAACGGGGATAACAACATTTGTTGATGGCACACACTTGTATCGTGGGGCTTTTCGCGAATATCGTAAGTTGGCGCGAAAATACCATTATCAAATTATAGTAGTAGACTTTATGCGTGCTCTTTATGAAAAATGTCACCATGATCCGCAAACAATGATTGCTAAATTAGCTCAGCGGGATAAGCAACGAAAAAAGCAGCAGCAACGTTTTGTGGGGCAGCAAGTTATCAGCAAATATATTGACCGGTATTTTCAGATGAAGAATGATGCTTTACAGGAACTGAAGGTAATCAGTCCCGAAGATTGTCAGCACCTAATTCGCACCACACTTACAAATGTTAGTTATCAAGATTTCAATCGGTTTGAACGCATCAAAATAATTGGCGATATTCATGGTGAGCACACTGGTCTCCAAGAAATATTTGCAGACCACCAACGAGGAACTGCATATATATTTTGTGGTGATATATTGGATCGCGGAACCCAAAACCTTGCTGTCTTAGAATTTATTAACCGGCTTAAGGGAAATAATCTCTTTTTTATTCGGGGTAATCACGAGGATCGAATTGATGAATATCTTACGACAGGAAAATTAAATGGACAGTTTGGACGGCATACTTATCCCCAACTCTTAGAACAAGTAGGAAGCAAAGAACAGTTAGACAATTTATTAGCAGCCTATATCAAGCGGCTAGTTCCATATGTTGCTCTTACCTTTGGTAAAAAGAACAATATTCCCCAAAGATATTTTGTAAGTCACGCGGGAATTGAACCTGCATTATGGACCAACGATCAGTTTTCCTTGTATTTAACTGAAGAAAGGAGCTTCACTCTTGGGGTTGCACCAGATCCATATGCAAGAAATGTCGATGAATTGTGGAACCAGACTTCACCATCGGATGATGTAGTGCAGCTTCATGGACATCGGAATAACTTTAATGTTGCATTGACCCAATATACAACTATTTACAATTTAACAGCCGACAACGAGCTACGTTACGTCACCTTAACTAAAAAAGGCATTAATAATCAAGTGTGCTGTACCCCGTATGCACTAAAGCGTCAGGATTTGCCAAATTTTGTAGAGCAGTTACAAAGGGATCCTGATATTCGCCAGGTGGAGTTAACTTCTGGGATTATTGCTAATAACTTTACACGGGAAGTGTTTAACAATAACCGGTGGACGCCTAATACCACCAATGCACGGGGACTTTTTACTCGGGAAAATGAAATTGTTGGACGAGGCTTTAAAAAGTTCTTTAATGTGGGACAAACTCCGGAAGCTCGAATAGAGAATGTTGGATTTCCAGCACGAATCTATCGTAAGTATAATGGCTTTTTAGCGATTGCGTTCTGGGATCATACTGTTAATCAAGTTCGTGCTTTTACTAAAGGTGGGTCTCAGCGGTACGCGGAGATAATTCAGCGGGCATTTGCTGTCAACCAGACAAATGATCAATTGAAGCAATATTACGCACAAAGTGTAAATCAGCAGACATCAGTTCTTTTTGAGATTATTGATGTGCAAAATAATGAGCATATTGTTGACTATTCGACTAGTGGTAAAGATTATTTGGCTATCCCATTGGCAATTATCGATAATGATGAAAAAGGACGGGTTCGGCTGGATCTTATGGATCAGTATAGCGAACTTTGGTCAAGTTTGGGAACGTATCATGTTGCTAATAATTTGACAGAATTGACAACATATATTGAGCAGGATAGGCAAGCCAATCCTCACGAGGAAGGAGTGGTCATTTACGGGCAGAATATGATGCTTAAAGTTAAATATCCGTATTATTTGAAAGCGCGTGAACTGCGGACGGCTTTGAAGATGAAGAAAAAGAGAAAGCACTGGGTTTATGGGGCAAAAGAGTGGTACAAAGCGGTTAAGCAGCTGGAAAAAGAACAGGGAGCACCAATTTCTTTCAATCCTAAATTACCGTTGGAACTAGAGAAAAAGCTTCATTAAATATAATGGGAGGAAAATCATGCAGGAAGGTGAGCCAGTAAGAGTGTACTACTGTACACAAATAAAGACGCAAACGAGAGAATTGCTCTATACAATAAGAAATAAGGAACTGGCGAAAATTGCTCCAAGAATGGTGCTATATGATCTAGCGGGACAACCGTTTCGAGTTAAAGGCATTGCTCACATGCGTTACCGGACTGAGGCTTTAACCACTTGCAAATATAGCGAGCTACAAACAATGATAATGTTAGAGTCGTTAAGTGGTGCGCGGGTTGTAGGAAATATCCTTACTCGCGATAAGCAACAAATTGGCTTTATCTTTTGTGCCCATCCGCTAACATCCCGAAAACCAGATGATGATTATCAGGATGAATATCTGGCAGTCAAGGATGATTTTCCATGTGCGTTAATTGACTATGATGCTTTACAAGCAGGAAAGTTAAAGTTATTGGGGAAAGTCAGTGGTGTCATGATTTATCGTGGGTGGATGTTACGTCCTGAAGTTTACCGTAGATTTTATCAGTTACTTGCAGATAGGGGAATATATTTACTTAATGATCCCGAAGCATATGAACACTATCATTTATTACCTAACTGGTACCCAGATATAGAAAGGGGGCAAACGCCCCTATCCTATTGGACTAAAAGCGTTACTCCAGAGAGTATTTCTAAGCTAATAGCGCCCCTTAAGGGGAAATATATTGTTAAAGATTATGTTAAAAGCCGTAAGCATGAGTGGTATGATGCAGCATATATTCCTGATATTAAAAATCGGGATGAAGCTCTACGGGTAATCAACAATTTCATTCACCGTCAGGGGGAAAGCTTGGTCGGTGGGATAGTCCTCCGCAAATTTGAGCGATTACAGCAAGTGGGTTACCATGCACAAAGTGGCATGCCTCTTTCTGAAGAGTATCGCCTCTTTATTTTTGGAGGAACAATCATGACATTGGATGATTACTGGCTTCATGGCGAAGGACAGGGGATAACGCTGGAGGAACGACAGTGGTTGAAGCAAAGCGCCCAAAAGATAGCAAGTGGTCTGGTTACACTTGATGTTGCACGAAGAGCAGATGGAAAACTAATAATTATGGAGATGGGGGATGGGCAAGTTTCAGGGCTGCAAGAGTTAGATCCATGTGATTTTTATCACAGTTTAAAGCAACAGTTGCGACTAATTCACTAAACCCAAGTCTAGTTGATCTAATTACATTTATACGTATACTAGTAGACAGAGTGTAGGAATAAAAATTGGAGAATTGATTGAAAGGATTGACGGGAAAATGAAAAGAGTTACTAAGGGAATTGATGCACCTTGGGGACTATTAGGTATGTTAGTCGCAGCTGTAATTTTTTTGTTCGAAGCATGGCGATCAGGAATTGTCCTGAATTATCTTTGGGGGCTATTGGTTCTGTGTTCAGCTGCCACATATTGGCATACGACAACGCGTGGCAAGTATCAGATCGGAATAACCGCAATCAAGCAATTAGCCATCAAGCCAACAGACCAGGTTTTAGATTTAGGAACTGGGCATGGCTTTTTACTATTGGAAGTGGCAAAGTATTTACGAGCTCCTGGTCAAGTGACAGGGATTGATATTTGGAGTCAAAGAGATCAATCACGTAATTCATTGCAAGCGACACAAAATAATATCAAAGTTGCAGAGGTTGATGCAGTAGCAACAGTCAAAACGGCTAATATACTAAATCTTCCGTTTGCTGATCAGAGTTTTGACAAGATTGTGACAAGCTTTGCATTGCATAATCTCAAAACCAAAGCGCAACGAAAACAGGCACTGCAAGAGGCCTTACGAGTATTAAAACCAGGTGGAAAATTGCTAATAATTGATTTGATTTTTGGTAAAGAGTACCAAACTGCTCTGACAGATATGGGAGTTAGTCAAACGATATGTCACGGAGCTGGTTTCAACGGTTGGTGGGGCGGCCCGTGGATGATGACAACAATTGTTACTGCTACAAAAAATGAATAAAACAATGTAAAAAGCTCTGGGAATTAAGGTTTCTCAGAGCTTTTTAGCTAGCTGTTATTAACCGTTAGCCATGCTTGTATGGGCAGCAACAAAATACATGTCAATGTATACTTTATAACAAACGGTCATGATGATACTGCGTAACATTTTTTTATATTCGTTATGGTCATGTCCAATTTCATCTAAATTTTCCTTCAGACCAAAAACATAAGCCAAAACATTTTCCAGTTCGCAAACAAAGTAATCATAGGCAACTGCGGTTGAGTATGTCTGGCGTTGTAATTTGATTGCAACTTTTAGGTCGTTAAGAGGAAGAACATTTTTAGCTACTGCAATAAAGAAAAGTTCAGCCAATTGTTCAGCAGTATAACGCTTTTTGACGGGACGCTGGATCAGTTTGTGTTTAACATAGTTGCTGACCATTGAGCTCGTGATCTTGACGTCACCCAAAGGAGCAAGGTGATCATGTAGGTAAAGGGTTACTTGATCTAAATATAGTTCCACTGTGGGGAGTTCGTGATACCGGGGTAACCGAAATTTCTGAATAGCTTGTTGCATTTTTTCTTCTCGATCCATTAATAAAACCTCACTTATAAGTAAAGTATATAAAAACTTGAAACATTTCTCAAGGCATAACCTTAATAAGAGTTTTTTAAAAACCGTTGACAGTGTTTGTGATACGATATAAGCTGAATGCGATAATAAAATGAACAGGAAGATAAAAATATGAAAAAAATTATTACTGATTCGGCAGCTAATATATTTGCGAACAACATTAATGGAATTCCCCATCAAAGTGTTAGTCTGGCATTGCTATGTGGGCAAGAAACATTTTGGGACACCCCGGATTTTGACAAGGAAAGCTTTAAGCAAAAAATACAAATGGAAAAAATACCAATGAAAACAGCTTGCCCCAGTGCGGAGAGCTACTTGCAGGCATTTGGAGATGCTGATGAAGTATATGTTTTTACCATTTCAGCAGCTCTGTCGGGTTCGTATAATGCTGCGCAAGTTGCCAAAGAGATGGCCCAGGAGAAAAATCCTCACCAAAAAATATATGTATTTGATACGCGGGCTGCTGGACCAACAGAACGAATGGCAGCTTATCAGGCAAGTTTATTGATTAATGAGGGACAGAAATTTAGTGATATTTGTGTAGCAATAGAAAATTATCTAGCGCATGCTAAAGTCTTTTTTATTCTTAAATCGCTAACTAATTTAGCTAATAACGGTCGGGTTAACAAATCAATTGCCAAAGTTGCACACGCATTGAATATTAATGTGTTAGGTTGGGCAACGCCTGAGGGACAAATTGAGCAACTGACCAAAAGTCGTGGAGCCAAAGGAGCCCGTAAAAAGCTGTTGGCATTGCTTGAACAGGTCAACTTTGATGAGCAAAAATTGGTTATCGACCATGCTGACAATTTAGCGGGAGCGGAAGCATTGAAAGAATTAATTCAAGCAAAATATCCTGCCTGCCACGTTGAAATCGGACAATGTCAGGCTTTATGTCGCTTTTATGCTGAAGAAGGTGGCTTGATTATTGGGTGTACTGTCACTCAATAATGAATGGAAGTTTTTTACGTAGCAATAACTTATTATCCGAAATTTTTTTGTAATTAAACCGGTTACTTGATATAATTAGCGTGATTGAAACTAACGATAGGTTTGGGTTTAGTTTCGTAATTACTATTTGAGGAGTAAGTTATATGAAAGTTAGAAAAGCTGTTATTCCTGCTGCGGGGTTAGGGACACGTTTCTTACCAGGTACTAAAGCTGTGCCTAAAGAAATGTTTCCTATTATTGACAAGCCAACTATTCAATATATTGTTGAAGAAGCGCGTAAATCAGGTATCGAAGATATTCTGGTAATCACAGGGAAAAACAAGCGTCCGATTGAAGATCATTTTGATTCTGTGCCTGAATTAGAGCAAAACCTAAAAGCCAAGGGTAAGCATGAGTTACTGGAAAAAGTTGAAGAAACAACGGATATCAACCTGTACTTTATTCGGCAGTCGCATCCGCGAGGCTTAGGCGATGCCGTTTTAATGGCCAAGGATTTTATTGGGGACGAACCATTTGTGGTAATGCTGGGTGATGATTTGATGGAAGACGATGTTCCATTGACCAAGCAATTAATGGATCGTTATGAAGAAACCCATGCTTCTACTTTGGCAGTAATGCGAGTTCCACATGATGAAGTGAACAAATACGGGATCATTGATCCGTCTGCTGAAACTAAGCCAGGCCTATATGATGTAACTAGATTTGTTGAAAAGCCAAACGTTGATGAAGCACCAAGTGATTTAGCAATTATTGGACGTTACTTATTAACACCAGAGATTTTTGAAATGCTTGAAACTCAAGAACCAGGCCAAGGTAACGAAATTCAATTGACTGATTCAATTGATCGTTTGAATAAGATTCAACGGGTCTTTGCTCACGAATTTAAAGGTCAGCGCTATGATGTAGGATATAAATTCGGTTATCTGAAGACTTCAATCCAATTTGGATTACGTCATCCTGAAATTAAAGATGAACTGAAAGATTACATTAAGGAACTGGCTCAAGAAATCGAATAATGAGTGGCGAAAAGATTGGGACCGTCCCCAATCTTTTCTTCATTTATTAAGAAAGGATCTCTATGCACAAGCTACAATTAATTAAACAAAATTTACATAGGTATTTTCAAATTATGGCTGAACGCATAAAAGATGCCGATATTAACAATTATTCAATTGTCATTGCGTACTATACTCTATTGGCAATTTTTCCCTTATTTATTTTGTTGGGAAGCGGGATCAAGGTTGTCGGAATTAATGCTCAAACGATAATGACTTATGTTCGTTATTTGATTCCAGAAACAGTTTATGCGCTAATTGGTCCCTTTATTAAGGACTTTCTTCAAAATGGTTCAGTATCATTGGTGTCTATCACTGGGATATTGACGCTATGGGCTGCTAGCCGTGGGATTAATGCTGTTAAGCGTGCGCTAAATTATTCTTTTGGGATTAAAGAAACACAACGTTATCTCACTAGTCGAATCGTTTCAATGGTTCTAACTATTGCTTTCGGAATAATTATCTTTGTTATTTTTATTGCCTTTAGTTTTGGACAATTGATTTTAGACTACATTATCCCGCGGTTCGATTTGCCATTGGATTGGTTAGAAACGTTTATGCGATTGAAAACACCAACTGCTTTTATGGGGATTGCATTAGTATTAACTGCATTGTATTATATTATCCCTAATTGCCGAGTTCACTTGCGAACTATTATTCCAGGCTCGTTGTTGGCGACAACAGGGTGGCTTATCTTATCACAGGGGTTCTCTCTGTATATTAAATATTTTGCCAAAAGTGTTATGTCTTATGGGACAATTGGTACCTTTATTGTGTTGATGTTTTGGTTGAACTATTCAGCTTGGATCATCATTTTTGGAGCTGTAGTTGGTGCCAGTAATGAATATTATTTTTACGACGGCATAACGATGAAAACAACTAGTATCAAGCATATTATTCAGCAGCAAGGTCAAAAGGTTGTTGGTAAGCACCAAGATGACGAATAGTAAAGTAAAATGAGCGGAGAAGATTGAATTTCAATCTTTTCCGCTCATTGTTTCTTTAGAAGCTTAAGATAAAGTAATTTCTTGCAAAGTTAGTAGCTTTTAGGCAGGCTTTCGCTTTAAATATTACTAATGAATAGTTACTTAATAGTCATTATTTTCGGCAAAAAAACGATCAATAGCATCACGCGTAAATCCGTGGCGGTAAAGGAGTTGTTTAAGTTTGAAAGCTCGGTCGATGGGGGCTAAACGAGCTAGTTTATTTTGTTGCTTACCCACATAGGCTACAAGATGTTCATACTCTGCATCATCATCTTGAGTAAGATTTAGTTGATCAATGATAGTGGCAATTATGTCATTATCATATCCTTTTTGATATAAGCCACGTTTGATTTTTTGCATTTGGACGCGGAAAGGATCTTTCTGATACCGGCGGGCAAGCTTCTTTGCTAATTTATTTCCGTTGACTATTTGGTTAGCTGGAGCAAACTCCATCAATGCTTGTGTGATTAAAGCAGGAGCAATTCCTTTTTGAAGAAGCTTTTGCTGAAGATATTTAGGTCCTTTGTCGCTTAGTCGTGCCTGTGTGCGAACATAACTTTGAGCATAATTCAGGTCATTTAGGAGGTTAAGTTCCTTGAGTTTGGCAATAATCGCTTGCTCGTCAGTATCTTTTAGTTCAAATGTTTGTAAAAAAATACGGACTTCACGTTCACTTCGTAGTTGGTGTGAAAGGTAGTCAATGGCGCGTGATTTAGCCTGAGCTACTTGATCAGCTTGTTTGAGTTGAACGATTGCCTCTTCATCTAGTTCCATCCCTTTAGTGAGGTGAAACTGAATCAAGACATCTTCATTGAGGGCAAAAGCATACTTACCATCCAAGTAAATATTGTAGCGTCCTGGACGCTTTTGAGTTTTTATCATAGTTATTTTTTTAAACATTAATATCCCTCCTGCTGATAGTCATATTATTATGATAACAATTTTTATGTTATATTCCTATGTGGTGAAGATACAGGAGAAAAGGAGCAAAAAATGAAAAAGAAACGCACAAATGGCCATACGCAGATGTATGTTGGTCAGAAATTTCCTTTAACAATTAAACGCTTGGGAATCAACGGTGAGGGCATCGGCTACTATAAACGTAAGATTGTCTTCGTGCCTCAAGCTTTACCTGGTGAAATTGTGACTGCGAAGGTAACACAGGTTAAGAAAAATTATGCCCAAGCACAGGTTAATCGGATACGGCAGGTTAGCCCTGACCGAGTTACCCCCAGGGATAATTACGATGTGGGGGGAATTGAATTAGCACACCTCGCATATCCAGCACAATTACAGTTTAAGCGGGATGTAATTAAGCAAGCTCTATCCAAGTTTAAACCACGTGCGTATGAAGAATACGATATTCGACCAACTTTAGGGATGGACGAACCATATTATTATCGGAACAAAGCACAATTTCAAGTGCGACGTGATGCAAACGGCCAAGTGGTAGCAGGACTTTATCGGCCTAATAGTCATCAGTTAGTGGATTTGCCAACATTTTCAACACAACGTCCTTTGACTATGAAAATTATCCGTACAGTATGTTTAATTATTCAAAGTTTAGGCATGAGCACATACAACGAAAAAACCAACAAAGGGGCGGTAAAAACGATTGTTGTACGCGAATCGTTTGCAACCGGACAAGCCCAGTTAGTGCTAGTAACTAATACTAAAGAATTACCGCAGCGGGAACAGTTTGTAGCTCAGGTACAAAGCAGACTACCTGAAGTGGTTTCGTTAATGCATAATATTAACCCGGGACGGACATCGTTGGTGTGGGGGGAAGAAACCAAATATTTGTGGGGGCAGGAATATATTACAGAAAAGTTGGGGCAAATTACATTTCGGTTGTCGGCGCGCGCTTTCTTCCAATTAAATCCCACACAAACTAAAGTTTTGTATGATGAAGTAAAGAAAGCTCTAGAATTAGCACCTAACGAAACCCTGATCGATGCCTATTGTGGTGTAGGGACCATTGGCTTGTACGTTGCCCGAGATGCTAAAGAAGTCCGCGGAATGGATATTATTCCGGAAGCAATTACGGATGCGCGGGTAAATGCCCGTCTTTCAGGATTGAGTAATGTTCAATATGAGGTTGGTGGAGCAGAAAAGTGGATTCCGCAATGGAATCGTTTGGGTTTTGTTCCTGATGCATTAGTAGTGGATCCGCCACGGACAGGTTTGGACCAACAACTGATTGAAACAATTATTAAATATCGCCCCCGCAAATTTGTTTATGTATCGTGCAATCCATCAACATTAGCCCGTGATTTAGTACAACTGACAAAAGTATACGATGTGGAATACATTCAGTCAGTAGACATGTTTCCACAGACGGCACGTTGTGAGGCGGTCGTAAAGTTCTCACTGCGTGGATAATATTTAGGGAGAGTAAGAGAAATGATGACACGGAAATCGTGGCTAGAGCAAGGATTGATATTAATAGTAATCTTTGCTTTAGGGATTATATTAGGGCGGAAGGTCTATATTTCTTGGCATACGACAAAAACAGGCCCGCAACAAGAAAAAAAGATGAGTTTACGCAAACAAACAACACAACATGACAATGTTGTAGCTGGGACGTTACCGGTAAATGTATACCAAAATTTACAAAAGGAAGTAGTGGCAAGTGCTGCGCCGAAAACAATTGCCTATGTCAAAAGGCAGCTACAAGGACACGATTTCACCGGAACGGTAACGGTGATTAGTCATGGGCGTTTGTTGTACCAACAAGGAATAGGGTATGCTGACCGCAAAAATAAGATCCCCAATACAGCTACTACTGCTTATCAAATTGCTTCTATTCAAAAAGGAATCACTGCGATGCTGTTGATGAAGCAGGTTCAAGCTGGAAGGGTTAAACTAACTGATAAAATAAGCAAGTATTACCCGCAGATAAAATATGGCAACCAGGTCACACTAAAAGACATGATCAATATGCAGTCAGGAGTTACTGCATCACCTTTACCTAAACAAGAGATGAACCGAAAAAAATTTGTCCAATGGGTGGCAGATAATTTTAAAATTGATCCCAAACAAATTAAAAAACCATCATATCAACCAAGCAATTATGTACTATTGGCTGGGATTGTTGAACGAGTGAGCCATCAGACCTATGAGCATTTGTTTGAACGGCAGATTGCTAAGCCACTAAAATTGCAGCATGCTTTTTTCTATTCACAAAAAGACCAGTATGCTGGGCAATACGCACTAGGATACTACAATCAAACACGACCAGATGCTCCACCAGTAAAAGAAGAGGAACGCGACTTTACCAACCAATTTGGTACAGGTAATATCTACATGACGAATGGAGATTTATACCGGATGTTAGCGGCGTTTGTAACTAGCAAACTTTTACCACTGAAGTATACGGAGCAAATGTACCAGTTAGACGGAAAAGTTAATAGTTATGCTGCGGGGACATATTGTCTTACCAAAGGAAGCTTTAGCAATATTGATTTGAAGTATGCAGGGTACCATTTTAGAGGTACTGAATTTGGTTACGACTCATTTGGTGATATTAGTTTAGATGGGCAAACATGCATCATTTTTCAGTCAAACACTCGAAGCTATCAAATGCCATTTAATAGGGTCACAGATGTGAATATTTATAAATATTTGATCGACAATAAAATCCAATAATAATGCGCAACCATACTTATTCTCTGGTATAATGTTATTGATATCGGTGTAATTACACCTGTGAACTAGAAAGCAGGGGTCATATGCGTCATTTGAAAGGGCCACGTGAAGGCGACTTTATAACCATTAAGAGTTATAAGCATGACGGTAGCTTACATCGAACATGGCGTGATACCATGGTGCTCAAGACAAGTGAAAATGCCCTGATCGGCTGTAATGACCATACTTTGGTAACAGAAGCAGATGGACGGCGGTGGGTTACACGTGAGCCTGCGTTAGTTTACTTTCATAAGCATTATTGGTTCAATATTGTCACCATGATCCGCGATAACGGGGTGTCGTATTACTGTAATTTGGCTTCACCCGCTGTCTTAGATAAAGAAGCGCTTAAATATATTGATTATGACCTGGATGTTAAGGTATTTCCTAATGGCGAAAAACGATTATTGGATGTAGATGAATATGCTGCTCATAGTGCGAAATGGCATTATTCTGCTCAGACCGATAAGATTTTAAAGCATAATGTCCGGACCCTAGTTGATTGGATTGATAATGAGCGAGGGCCTTTTTCTAAGCAGTATGTGGAGATTTGGTATAATCGTTACCTCGAATTATCACGGCGACAGTAATATACCAGGTTTAGCTTAATGGTTTGAGGTTGTGACATTTGTCACAGCCTCTTTTTAATAATGGAGAGGATACAAATGAATAAACATCAAAGTAGATTATTATTTTGGTCACTTGAAATTTTACTAATAGTACTCATCATTTGGGGATGTACGCAGATTGATTTTATTTTTCGCCCAATTGGGACATTTTTCTCTACTTTATTTGCCCCAGTTTTAATTGCCGGTTTTTTCTTTTACGCGCTCAACCCATTGGTCAACCTATTAGTGAAGATACACTATAAGCGAATTCATATTAATCGTGGATGGGCGGCCTTCATTACTTTATTGTTGCTATTAGGATTGGTTGGGATAGCATTATATACTTTCATTCCCAAGATAGCCTATCAGATTGAACAATTAGCGCTTAATATGCCGACTTATTTGCAAGATATGCAACACTATTTTAATCATCTGACTGATAATGATAATGCGTCTAAAATTGCGCATTCAATAGATCTGGAAACTTATTTTAACAATATTCAGGCGTCATTAACGGTTATGCTACGTAAGGTAATGTTGTCAATGACTAAGAGTTTGGGGACGATGGTTGGCATGGTAACCAGTGTAACCGTTACGGTGATTACTGTTCCATTTATTTTGTTTTATATGCTAAAAGATGGGCCTAAGCTATTGCCTGCTATTCAAAAATATCTTCCCGAAAAAACAGCAGTTAGAGCGGGAGAGCTATTAGGACGAATGAGTCAAACGATTGCGCGGTATATTTCTGGCCAAGTAATTGAGTGTTTATTTGTAGGAACATTTTCCGCTATCGGATATAGTTTAGTGGGGATTAAGTATGCACTTTTAGTGGGAGTGGTTGCTGGTTTGACTAATATTATCCCCTACGTTGGAGTTTATATTGGTTTAGTACCAGCACTGATGTTAGCGATGCCCTTAGGTGTATCGGGGATGGTTTGGGTAATAGTTGTCTGCGTGATTGTTAACCAAGTTGATGGTAACCTGATATATCCGAATGTTATTGGTAAAACCCTAGATATTCATCCTCTGACAATCATTATCTTATTGTTAGTGGCAGGTAATATAGCGGGGCTACTAGGGGTAGTTTTGGCGGTACCATTCTATGCTGTGGTCAAAACTATTGTGCAGTATTTTTATAGTATTTATCGCTTACAGTAAGGGCTCATATTGCTAAAGTGTGTGGTTTGTGTTAGGTTTAAAAAGTAGGTTTAAAAAATTATTTGAATGAGGAATGTCATTTTATGAAACAAAAAATTGCAGTTTTAGGTGCAGGTTCATGGGGGAGCATTTTGGCCAATGTTTTAGTTGAAAATGGCCATGATGTTAAGCTCTATACTAATAGTGAACCGCAAGCTCAAGAATTGAATGAGAAACACACTAACGAGCATTACATTCATGATTTCACTTATCCTGAAGCATTAGTTGCGACAACTGATATGCGGGATGCGGTGAAGGATGCAGCTGCAGTCCTGTTTGTTGTCCCAACTAATGTTACCCGGTTAGTTGCTAAGCAATTGGCGGAAGTATTGCGGGATATAAATACGCGCCCACTAATCATCCATGCAAGTAAGGGTTTGGAACTAGGCAGCCACAAACGTATTTCAGAAGTTATTGCTGAAGAAATTCCTGCCGACTTACGTTCCGGACTAGTTGTTCTTTCTGGACCAAGTCATGCGGAAGAAGTTGCTAAAAAAGATATCACTTTAATTACAGCTGCTAGTGATGATATTGAAAATGCTAAGACGGTGCAGAACCTATTTATGAACAATTATTTACGGATCTATACTAATACAGATATTGTTGGTGTAGAGATGGGAGCAGCTTTCAAGAATATTATTGCTATTGGAGCTGGTGCTTTGCACGGTCTCGGGTACGGAGATGATGCTAAGGCAGCTTTAATGACACGGGGGCTTGCTGAGATTAGTCGATTAGGGATTGCTTTTGGTGCAGATCCACTGACATTTATCGGCTTGTCTGGGGTTGGTGATTTGATCGTGACATGTACTAGTGTCCACTCACGGAACTGGCGTGCCGGTAACCAATTAGGACAAGGTAAAGGCTTGCAAGAAGTCATTGATAACATGGGAATGGTTATCGAAGGGGTTAATACTTGCAAGGCTGCATATGAATTAGCAGAACAAAAAAATATTGAAATGCCAATTACTGAAGCGATTTATCATGTGCTTTATGACGGTAAAGATATTAAAGATGAAATTGCTTTATTGATGGAACGCGAAGGAAAAGCTGAATTAGATTAAGTTTTTACTTCTATGGACAAAACACAAGAGCGGAATCCAGAAGACCTAGATTCCGCTCTTGTGTTTATTTTTATTATGGTTATGAGAAGCTGATTTTTTAGACCACCGCGCCTTATTCCAAAGCCAACGATCGGTTGTTCTAAAGATAAACCATTTACTAAAGTAGTAATTAAGGATTCCAACCAATACTTGGTCAATAAATTTAACTAGGTCAGGATGGTGGGGAATAAAATGAATCCCTAAAACCATTAAGCCCATGTCAAGTCCGAAAGAAAATAAACGGACGTTGATAAACGTAACGAATTCATGAATAAATTTTTGCCATGAATCAAAGCTGCTATGGAAGACGTAGTATTTATTAGTAATAAAGGTAAAAATAATCGCTATGATGTACGCAACAACATTAGCAATCAAATAATAAATATGGCAATTTTCTGCAAGAATATGAAAAACCAGCAAATTAATAAGGCTGGCCAAAGTACCATAAAAAGTATAGGAAATAAAACCACGGTATTTAATGAATAACTTTTTCATGTAGATTGTTTCTATCTTTATCAAAACATTTTAAATTGTAGATGTACCACTTCAAATGATAATATATTTCAAACACAACTGCAATTTGATTAAATATTAGTGATCGGGTATTTAAAACAAAAATCTATACTGTATAATTAACATGGTGATTTTTACAATGAAAAAAATAGAATTAAAATATATAACAAAAAAAGCAACATATCAGTCTGATAATGAGGAACATACATGGTGGCCTTTGATGGGAATATCACTCAGTGTCGATGCTGGTGAAGCCCTGGGGTTAGTTGGTAGTAATGGCTCTGGAAAGCATACACTTTTGGAGATCATTGCGGGGCAAAGAGTGCAGACTACAGGTTTTGTTACGCATGAAGTCCCAGTTACTTATGCTGGGATGGAAACGGGGTATAACCCGGATTTGTCAGGGCTGGAAAACATTAAGCAAGCTGTTGCCAAGTCAGATATTGATTCATATAAGCGCGAACATATTATTAGCAATGTCTTGGATTTTGCTGAATTAGGGAATTGGGCCTATGAAAAAGTGTCGAGTTATTCTTCTGGTTTGCAGGCACGGCTGGTGTTAGCAATGGCCTTAGAAATTGATCCGCAAATTGTTGTGATCGATGAAGTGATGTCCAAACTTGATTTGCCTTACTACACTAAAGTTGTTCGCCGTATTCAAGAGTTAAAGCGTGCTGGGAAGACATTTATTGTTAGCGATAATCGGGCGGTTGTAATTGAAAATCTGTGTGATCGGGCCTTATGGTTGCAGTTTGGTGCTACTCAAGATTATGGGGAAACGGCTGCAGTGGTTCAACAGTATGAATTAGCCAACAGCTGGTTTAATTCACAAGATGTTTTAGCTCAAACTGATTTTCTTGCGCGGGGACAGGAACGTCAGGTTGATTTTGATGTCCAAAAGCTTTATGAAGAATTCAAAAATGAACAGTTTCAAAATGGTGTGAGCCGTAAAGATGAAAAGAAGATGCGGCGCGCATTCTTTGAAGATCGTGGTAGTGACCCAATTGAAGCGTTTAAATCCAATAATGGACAATCAGCGCCAAGCAAAACTACTTTTAAATGGCAGTACCTAGTATTGCTTTTGGCCATTTTGGTTGTAGGGATTGGAACTGGCTGGGCAATTTCAGCACAGCACAATGCTCAAGATAAGAATTCAAGTGCATATGTTGCCTCCAGTAAAAAGAATAGTCAAAAGACAGCAAGCAGCCTAAGTGTTGCTAAGGCAGCAAGCGAAAGTAAAGCTGAAGCCGAAAGTGAAAGCAAGGCTAAGGCAGCAAGCGAAAGTAAAGCCAAAGCTGAAAGTGAAAGTAAGGCTAAAGCAGCGAGTGAAAGTAAGGCAGCTAGCGAATCCTCTGCTAAGGATGAAAAGACACAAACCATCTCTGTTCAAGAGGGTGATACTGTTGGCTCAATTGCCGAAAAGTACAATACTACTGCTGACAAGATTCGCCAATTAAACAACATTGGCTCAGATGACATGATCCATGTTGGTGATGTTTTAAAAGTGCCGGCTGAATAACTTTTATAAAGTGAATTATTAATAATTAGAGAGAGGAAATTATGGATAAAAAACAATTAGAAGCATCTGTCGCTAAAAGACGGACGTTTGCAATTATTTCACACCCTGACGCGGGTAAAACAACGATTACAGAACAATTATTATTATTTGGTGGAGTTGTACGTCAAGCCGGGACTGTTAAAGCTCGGAAAACTGGTAATTTTGCTAAATCAGACTGGATGGAAATCGAAAAGAAACGTGGTATTTCGGTTACCAGTTCTGTGATGCAATTTGATTATGCTGGTAAGAGAATTAATATTTTAGATACACCAGGGCACGAAGATTTTTCTGAAGATACCTATCGAACTTTAATGGCTGTTGACTCTGCTGTGATGGTAATTGACTCTGCTAAAGGGATCGAGCCTCAAACTAAAAAATTATTCAAGGTCTGCAAGATGCGGGGAATTCCAATTTTTACTTTCTTCAACAAGTTGGATCGTGATGGGCGCGAACCTTTGGATTTATGTGCGGAATTAGAAGAAGTTTTGGGAATCGAGTCCTACGCAATGAACTGGCCAATTGGTATGGGTAAGGGTCTCAAGGGCCTATATGATATCTATAATAACCGCATTGAACTCCATCAGCGCGAAGATAAGGGACAAGAATACCTGCAATTGGATGATAATGGCGAAATTATTGGCGACCATCCTCTTAAAGAAGATAGCTTATACCAACAAGTTTTAGATGAAGTAGAATTGGTTAAGGAAGCGGGAAGTCAATTCGATGAGGAGAAGATTGCTCAGGGTGAATTAACCCCGGTTTTCTTTGGATCTGCGTTGACAAATTTTGGGGTTAAGACTTTCTTGGATGCTTACTTGCAATTTGCTCCAGCTCCTTCGCCCCACAAAATGGAAGATGGGAAAGAGGTTGCACCTAACAACGAGGAATTTTCCGGTTTCATTTTTAAGATTCAGGCGAACATGAACCCGCGTCACCGGGATCGGATTGCATTTGTACGGATTTGTTCTGGTGAATTTGAACGTGGAATGGATGTTACTTTAGAACGGACTGGCAAAGCATTACGGTTGTCCAATTCAACCCAATTTATGGCAGATACGCGAGAAACTTTAGAAACCGCAGTAGCAGGAGATATTATTGGGTTGTATGATACTGGGAATTTCCAGATTGGGGATACGATTTATGCGGGGAAAGAAGCGCGAAAATTTGAAAAGTTACCCCAATTTACACCAGAATTGTTTGTCCGGGTAACAGCCAAAAATGTTATGAAGCAGAAATCCTTCCATAAGGGAATCAATCAGCTAGTTCAAGAGGGAGCTATTCAGCTTTATCGGAGTTACAGCACAAACGATTATATTTTAGGTGCTGTAGGACAACTGCAGTTTGAAGTTTTTAAATTCAGAATGCAAAATGAATACAATTCTGAAGTAGAGATGGCGCCAATGGGACACAAGATTGCGCGGTGGATTGCTCCTGATCAATTAGACGAAAAAATGTCATCATCACGTAATTTACTGGTTAAAGATCGTCAAGATCAGCCACTCTTCTTATTTGAAAATGAATTTGCTGAACGCTGGTTCCAAGACAAGTATCCAGATGTTAAATTAACTGCAAAGTTATAAAAAAAGTCGAGAGAGATGCTATAAGCTAACATCTCTCTCGACTTTTTTTGTGACCTATTGAAAATGTAAATAATACTCAGTCGTCCACCCTTCATTTGCAACATAGAACCAGTTGATACCCTCAAGATGAATAAATCGGGTAATACGAACTTGTTCATTATTTTTTATACTACTGCTTTTCTTCCCAAAGGGACTATTGAACAGCAGCAACTCTTTACCAGCAATAAAATCAATTGTCGCGTAAAGGTCGACTTCCTGAACGGGTAATAAAGGAAGCTCTGGCTTCATATCATATGGATGGATATATGTGATATCCGCCGTTTCCTTGATCCAGATGTTTCCGCCGATGTTGTGCCATAGACTACGATCAGCCATTTTAACTGATAAGAAGGTTTGCCAAACAGAGTTCTTGGCCAAGGGGGTTGCTAGGGCATTACCACCAATATCATCATAACAAGTGACATAGCTCTCCATTCGTAACAAATGAGAGACAGTCGTGACATCAACCCAATCAGCCCGTCGGAAAAAGTAAGTGACAGTTTGTTGTTTTTCGGTGAACTGTCCCTTCAGTTTGCCATTAGCCTTAAGAAAGACATAGTTGGGTATTTGGGGAATAGCCAATGAATACGGCTTGCCTAGTTTTCCTTTGTGGAATTGTGGTTTAGTCAACAAACGGTAATTATCGTAGTTACGGCTAAATTGCCAAATTATTCCGCCATCGTGCTTTTCATAGGTGAGAGTTAAAATTGCTTTGTGATGAACAAAATTTGCCGTATATCCCACGATTTTATTAAGAGTATAGCCAGCAAACTGACGAAATTTAATATTAGTAGCATCCCCAATTTGACCAGAGATAATCTGCGGATCAGCTAACGCTTGATGCTTTTGATCCTGATAAATGATGATAAGTTGTGCAACTTTTTCATCAGCCGATTGCACACTGGCAACATTGGTTTCATCAGCCGATGGCATTAAAGGGATATCCTCATTTGTGGTATTAGTAGTTGGTAAAACGTCAATTGTGGTGGGTACTTTTCGCTTTGGTGGCTGTTGCCACTGCTGCCGACGTCGCTGTCTTTTACGTCGCCGTGAATGCTGCGGAAATAGTGCTGTTTTATTATTACTAAATAAACGGGCAAATTTTGAAACGTTCTCCCAAATAGACAATGATCTCACCTCCATATTTCTTAATTATAGCATATACGGTTGTAGACACTACGCCAAAATAAAAACCACTTTAGAAGAGGTGTGAACACCAATTCTAAAGTAGTTTAGCAGGCAATTTTTACAATAGTAGATTCAAATTAGTCAGAAGTGACTTCTTTTTTAGATGAAATTTTAATTTCATCTTGATCCATGTTGGCCACAAAATTAGTTACATCTTGGTGGTCAAGGTAGAAATCTGCAACCTTATCCTCAATTTGCTCTTGGATAACACGACGCAATGGCCGTGCCCCCATTTTTGGATCATAACCAAGATCAACCAACTTTTCCGCAACTGGTTTAGTTACATGGATGGAAAGTCCTTGTTGAGCTAACATTTGGTTAACATCATCCAGCATCAATGTTACGATAGACATCAAGTCTTGCTTAGATAAAGCATTGAATTCAATGATGTCATCAAAACGATTAAGGAATTCCGGTTTAAAGTATTTGGTTAATTTGTCCATAATAGAATTAGATTTGCCGGCTGCATTAGCACCAAAGCCAACGTTAACAACGGAATCTCCTGAGCCAGCATTACTTGTCATGATGATGATGGTGTCTTTAAAGGAAACAGTTCGTCCTTGAGAGTCAGTCAAGCGACCATCATCGAGAATTTGAAGGAACATATGCATGACATCAGGGTGAGCTTTTTCAACTTCGTCTAGTAAAACTAGGCTATATGGATGGCGCCGTACTTGCTCGGTTAGCTGGCCAGCTTCTTCATAACCAACATATCCTGGAGGGGACCCGATCAACTTTGAAACGGAGTGCTTTTCCATGTATTCAGACATGTCAAACCGAATCATTGCATCTTCATTACCAAAGAGTTCCCGGGCTAATTGTTTAGCTGTTTCGGTTTTACCGACCCCAGTTGGCCCGACAAAGAGGAAGGAGCCAATTGGACGACCAGACTTATTAAAACCAATGCGGTTTCGCCTGATTGCGCGGGCAACCTTAGCCACAGCTTCGTCTTGACCAATAACGTGAGCCTTCAATGACTTAGCTAAATCACGTAACTGTTCTTTTTCTTTAGCTTTTAGCTCACCAACTGGAATGTTTGTCTTTTCTTCGACAATTTTTTGCATATCCTGTTCGGTTACTGTCGGTGCCTGATCATCGCTAGTATTGTTTTCCTTCATCTTTTCAAACTTGTTAACTTGATCCCGATAGTAAGCAGCCATTTCGTAATCTTCGTCTTGAAGAGCTTTTTGCTTTTTAGCGTCAGCATTAGTAATTTTCTCGTCAATTACCCGTGGATCTAGGGCGTGAATTGTCAAGTTTTTGCGCGAACCTGCTTCATCTAGCAAGTCAATAGCCTTGTCTGGTAAGAAGCGGTCTTGAATATAGCGTGCAGAAAGAGATACTGCTGCTTGAAGAGCATCATCTGTATATTTAACGTGGTGGAATCCTTCATATTTTGTCTGAATTCCCTTCAAGATCTGTAAAGTTTCTTTTTGACTAGGTTCGCTAACATTTACTGGTTGGAAGCGTCGCGCGAGTGCAGAGTCCTTTTCGATACGCCGATATTCATTGAGGGTAGTAGCCCCAATAAGTTGAAGTTCTCCCCGAGCTAATGCAGGTTTTAAAACATTCCCCGCATCCATTCCGCCTTCTGCAGAGCCAGCACCAACGATTTCGTGGATTTCATCAATGAATAAAATTATATCCTTTGCTTGACGTAATTCTGTCATTAATTGTTGCATTCGTTGCTCGAACTGTCCCCGAATTCCTGTTCCCTGAACCAGAGAAACTACATCTAAACGGATTACCTTTTTATCAAGTAATTTTTGTGGCACATCACCATCAACGATCTTTTGAGCTAAGCCTTCGACTACGGCTGTTTTACCTACACCTGCTTCACCGATAAGAACAGGATTATTCTTTGTACGCCGATTTAAGATCTCAATGATGCGAGCAATCTCCTTATCACGGCCAATAACGGGATCAATCTTACCATCTTTAGCTTCTTGAGTTAGGTTAACTCCAAATTGAGCTAATAAAGAGTTACCATTATTTCTTCCATTATTACCCGTGCCACTTTGACTACGAGGAGGAACTTGTCCGCGGCGCTGATTCATTTGTTGTCCTTCCATAGCTCGGAAAAGATCATCAAAATCATTACCACCAAATGCAAATCCAAATGGATCGCTAAGGCTCTCTCCTTGAATTTTACGGTAGCAATTTTCACAAATATCAATGGTTTTCCGTCGTCCATTAATCATACGGGACAAATGGATAGTTGCCGGATTCATATGGCAATTTTGACATAGCACTATAAATTCACAACCTTTCATTAATTAAAAACTAGGTTACCAAATTTTGTTTGACCAAAATTGACCTTTGGCTATTATTATACAAGTCCATATATAAAATTCAAGAATTATGATTTTGAATGCTATACTCGAGAAAAAGGAGTGTTATTAATGACTAAAGATTATCAACAATTATTAACCGATTTATATAACGGAAAAATTAGTAAACTAGAGATTGAACGAGATGAATTTATGGATTTTCAACCTATTTATATGTCATTTCAGTTTCGAAAGGGAATTGTTGGAACTGCTAAGCGAGGAGGAGGAGCAACTTATCGACGTTATCAAGATAAGCCGAAAGCATAGATAGTAGGTAAAATAGGACTTGGTGCACCGAGAGTTTTTAATAACAAAAACTTGTAATGAAACCATTTCCATGATAACATTTTTCTAGCAGGATTACGGGTTGAGTCATATTCAATCTGGTGTCCGTACTAAATTTACCCATACAAAGGAGAATGATTAATTATGGAAAAGAAAGAATTTCACGTTATTGCAGAAACAGGTATCCACGCACGTCCAGCTACTTTATTAGTTCAAGCTGCTAGTGGTTTTAACTCAGACATTAACTTAACTTACAACGGTAAGTCAGTTAACTTGAAGTCTATCATGGGTGTTATGTCCTTAGGTGTTGGTCAAAATGCTGATGTTGAAATCACTGCTGAAGGTGATGACGAAGCAGAAGCAATCGCTGCTATCACTGAAACAATGACTAAGGAAGGACTTGCAGAATAATGACCAAGGTACTTAAAGGGATCGCAGCTAGCGATGGGATCGCTACTGCCAAGGCATATATGCTGGTTCAGCCCGACTTGTCATTTTCTAAAAAGACGATTGAAGACGCAGATGCAGAAATCAATCGTTTAGCTGCTGCGGTTGAAGCTTCTAAGAAAGAGTTGGAAGTTATCAAGCAAAAGGCAACTGAAAATCTTGGGGAAGAAGAAGCTCAAGTGTTCGAAGCACACTTAACAATTCTTTCTGACCCTGAATTGTTTGGTCAAATTAATGACCAAATTAAAAACGACCTTGTTAATGCTGAAACCGCACTGAAGAACGTAACAGATATGTTTATCTCTATGTTCGAAGCGATGACTGATAATGCTTATATGCAAGAACGTGCGGGAGATATCCGTGACGTTACTAAGCGGGTGATGGCCCACTTATTAGGGGTAACTATCCCTAACCCAGCATTGATTGATGAAGAAGTTATCATTGTTTCTCATGACTTAACTCCATCTGACACAGCCCAATTAGACCGGCGCTATGTTAAGGGTTTTATTACTGATATTGGGGGACGGACTTCACACTCAGCAATTATGTCACGGACATTAGAAATCCCAGCTGTTGTTGGTTCAGGTTCTGCTACAACTGATATTGCTGAAGGAACTACTTTGATTCTGGATGGGATTAATGGGGAAGCTTTAATTGATCCAACTGCAGAAGAAGTAGCTGAATATCAGGCTAAAGCCAAAGCATTTGCTGAACAAAAAGCGGAATGGAAGAAGCTTAAGAATGCTGCTTCTACTACTGCAGATGGCAAACAAGTTATCTTAGGTGCTAACATTGGTACACCTGATGATGTTCAAGGTGCCAATGATAATGGTGCTGAAGCAGTTGGTTTATTCCGTTCTGAATTCTTATATATGAACTCAGACGAACTTCCATCTGAAGAAGAACAGTTCCAAGCTTACAAGGCTGCGGTTGAAGGCATGAATGGTAAGCAAGTTGTCGTTCGGACAATGGACATTGGTGGGGATAAGGAATTACCATATTTACCTTTACCTGCTGAACAAAATCCATTCTTAGGATATCGTGCTATTCGGATTTCTCTTGATCGGCAAGATATTTTCCGGACACAATTGCGGGCATTATTGCGGGCATCTCACTATGGTAAGTTAGCAATTATGTTCCCAATGATCGCTACTGTCCAAGAATTCAAGCAGGCCAAGGCAATTTTTGAAGAAGAAAAGGCTAAGTTAGTGGCTGGTGGTGTGCCAGTATCAGACGATATTGAAGTCGGGATGATGATGGAAATTCCAGCAGCAGCAATGATTGCTGACAAATTAGCTAAGTATGTTGATTTCTTCAGTATTGGGACTAATGACTTGATTGGTTACTCAATGGCTGCTGATCGTGGGAACGAACGAGTATCCTACCTTTATCAACCATATAACCCCTCCATTTTGCGGATGATCAAGAACACTATCGAAGCATCACATGCTGAAGGTAAGTGGACTGGCATGTGTGGGGAAATGGCTGGTGACCAGGTGGCCGTACCTGTGCTCTTAGGTTTGGGGCTTGATGAATTCTCAATGAGTGCAACTTCCATCTTAAAGACTAGAAGTCTGCTCAAGAAGCTAGACTCCGCTAAGATGCAAGAGTTAGCCGATAAGGCTGTTAATGAATGTGAAACTAGTGATGAAGTAGTTGCTTTGGTAGAAGAATATACAAAGTAATAGTTCATTTATAGGTATTTACACAGATCACGATTTTTTAATCGTGGTCTTTTTATTTTATTTTAAGAATCACGGCAGAAAAGGGAAAAGATTGCAATAAGTTTTCCAAACCAATATAATGAAAAATGACTGATTACAGTGAGGAGGATAGACGTGAATATCGGAATATTTACAGATACTTACTATCCACAAGTTAGTGGAGTTGCAACTTCAATTAAAACTTTGCGACGCCAGCTAGAACGTTTGGGACACACTGTATATGTTTTTACGACAACAGATCCAAATGTAGAGAAAAATGTCTATGAGCCAAATATCTTCCGATTTAGTAGTGTGCCATTTATTTCGTTTACTGATCGTAGGATCGCTGTACGGGGTGTTTTTCAAGCTCTGCAAGTGGCTCGTGAATTGAATCTGGATATTGTTCATACACAAACAGAATTCTCTTTGGGGTTGATTGGTAAGTTTGTAGCAAAAAACCTTAAAATTCCATGCGTCCATACCTACCATACAATGTATGAAGATTATTTACATTATGTTGCTAAAGGTAAATTATTGCGACCAGTGCATGTTAAGCAAATGTCGCGTAGTTTCTGTCAAAATATGAGTGGAATTGTTGCTCCAAGCGAACGGGTATTAAATACATTAACACGGTACGGGATAACTGCTCCAATTAGTGTGATTCCTACGGGGGTAGATATTGCTCGTTTTAGTAAAAAACACAATACTCAAGAACTGCGGGTTAAATTAGGTTTACAGCCGAACCAACCGGTATTATTGACGTTAAGTAGATTGGCTTTTGAAAAAGATATTGATAAACTGATAGCGATAATGCCGCAAGTTTTTCAAAAGATTACTGATGCAAGGTTAGTTATAGTTGGCGATGGTCCTGCGCGTCAAATGTTAGAAGATCAGGTTGCAAAATTAAAAATTGCTGATCAAGTGATTTTCACAGGTGAAATTAATAATGATGATGTTGCATATTACTATCAGATGGCTGATTTATTTGTATCAACATCTGTCTCAGAGTCACAAGGGCTAACATATATTGAAGCATTAGCTTCTGGGTTACCTGTCTTGGCTACACACAGTCCTTACACCGATCAATTGTTAGATGATCCAACACTCGGTAAAACATTTGCACAGCCTGATGAGTTGGTTGCTGATATTTATCAATACTTAGCATATGATAAAGAATATTTTGCTTCATCTTATCGAAAAGATAAATTGCATGCTATTTCAGCTACACGCTTTGGAGAAGCTATTGTTGACTTCTATGATGACAGTATGCTTTTTTATGAAAAACATATAGCTGGTAAGGAACCAGACCAAATTAGCTAATTTAAGTGAGGGATAACAGTAATGTTAAAGATAGCTATGTATTCCGCTGCTACCAAAGTCAAGGGGCAGGGAGTCGGTAGTGCTTATATTGAGTTGATTCAGATGCTTAAAAAGCATTTTCCTGAAGAAATGGAGATTACCATCAATAAGTTAACCAAAGCACAGGTAAGCCACTACCATACCGTCAATTTTCCCTATTACTTATCAACCTTTCTCCCAGGGCGGGGATGTAAGGTGGGATATGTGCATTTCTTACCAGAAACATTGAAAGGTAGTCTTAAGCTACCTTTTTTTGCTAGTAAGATTTTTGATAAGTATTTAATTTCTTTCTACAAACGAATGGATCAACTAGTGGTAGTTAATCCTTCATTCATCCCTAAACTAGAAGCATATGGGATAAAAAAAGAAAAGATCACATATATTCCTAACTTTGTGTCACAGGCGACTTTTTATCATCAAGATCAAGCAAGAGTTAGCGCTTTTAAGCGGAGTCTAGGAGTCCCGCCAGAAAAGTTTGTAGTTGTTGGGGTGGGACAAATTCAAGAACGTAAAGGAGTTTTTGATTTTATTGAATTATCCCGCCGCTTACCCCAAATTCAATTTATTTGGGTGGGAGGATTCTCATTTGGTAAGATAACCGATGGCTATGAACAGTTAAAACACGTAGTTGATAATCCGCCAGTTAACCTTCTTTTTCCTGGCATTGTAGATCGAAATGAGATGGCCGCATATTATAACGTCGCAGACTTATTTTTACTTCCTTCATACAATGAACTATTTCCAATGAGTATCTTGGAAGCTTTTAGTTGTCAAACGCCCGTAATGGTACGGGAACTAACCTTATATCATTCTGTAATTGCTGGTTATTATGAACCAGCACAAGATGTAGAAGAAATGGAAGAAAAAATTCTTCAATATAGTACTGAGCCACAGTATTTAAAAGAATTACAAGAAAAAGCTCAGCAAGCGGCGCATTTTTACTCGGAAGATAGGCTAGCAAAGATATGGTATCGCTATTATAACGACGTTGCCAAGAGGTGAATGAGATGACAAAAAGAAACAAAGTTGTCTTAGCAATAATGATTTTGCTGGGATTGGGAATCTTTTGGTATTCAGTTCGCAATGTGTCGTTTGCAGTTATCGCTAATGACTTTCTCCATATGAACTGGTGCTGGTTAGCAATAGCATGCCTATGTATGGTTATCTCGTTAGTTCTGGAAGCTTGGGTGGTAAAAGTATTGATTCGGCGTCAAGGAGTTGTTTTTTCAATGCGTGAAGCCATTCGAGTTCCATTGGTTGAACAACTATTTAATGGGATTACTCCGTTTGCTTCTGGGGGACAACCGGCACAACTGTTTGTCCTGTTACAATCAGGTGTTGATGGGGGACGGGCCGCTTCTAGCCTGTTGATGAAATTTGTTGTTTACCAGGCGATGATTGTGGTTAATTTTGTTCTCTGTCTTTTTTTAGGTTTTCATTTAATTGCTGATAAACTGCATACCTTATCTTGGCTAGTATTGATGGGTTTTTTGGTTCATTTTGCAGTCATTTTGGGTTTGTTAATGGTGATGTATTGGTATTCGTTTACCAAAAACATGAGCCTATTACTTTTAAAACCAGTAAAGTGGATAAGGAAAGACCTCTACAAAAAGTGGAGCTTAGGTTTACTTCATAAGATTGACAGTTTTTATCATGAAGGGCAGCAGTTAAAAAGAGATTGGCGACTTTTGCTTAAGATGTGCTTGATAACAGTTGGGCAACTGATGTTTTACTATGTTATCCCATATTTTATTTTGTTAGCATTAAATGTTGAACATGTAGATTTGATAATGGTAATGACGATGCATGTTCTGATTGTGATGGTGATATCGTTATTTCCAATCCCCGGGGGGACTGGCGGCGCTGAATACAGCTTTTCAATGATTTTCACAACATTTGTTCATACAAATAGTAAATTGATTTTAGCGATGATTTTATGGCGGGTAATAACATATTATTTAGCTATGTTTAGTGGGATGATTGCATTGTTGCTTCAGCCTACACAAACTAATAGTGAGTAAAAAAATGTTAATTATTAGTGAAGAATGGTATATATTATGTAGATACTAATAAAAGTTAGCTATAATCTAGAATAAAAAGGATATATTATATTAGAGGTTGTGTGATGAATAACTTTTTGAAGAAACTATATGCAAAGTTAAACACTAGATTTGGGTTCTTTACGCTAGTGTTATTTGTTTTTTGGATTAAGACCTACTTGGTATATATAACTAAATTCAATTTAGGAATTGCAAGTACCTACCAGATGGTACTGGCTTTTATTAATCCGTTGCCATTTGCATTATTAATTTTGGGTATTGCTTTGTATTTCAAAGGCAAGAAATCCTATTGGCTATTGTTGGTTTTAGATTTCATTTGTAGCTTATGGATGTTTGCTAACATTTTGTACTATCGGGAATTTTCTGACTTCCTATCCTTAGGAATAATCAAAACATCTGGTACAGTGTCTAATAATCTAGGTCTCAGTATTAGTGAAATTCTTCACGGAACGGATTTTCTGGTTTTTGTCGATGTAATAGTTTTTGCACTATTATTAATTTTTAAGCTAATCAAGGTTGATTATTCACCTGTCAAATATCGCGTGCCAGCGGTAATCACGGTGTTATCAGTTGTATTGTTTGGATTGAATTTAACGGCTGCAGAAAAAGACCGGTCACAGTTATTAACGCGGACTTTCGACAATAATTACATCGTGAAGTACTTAGGTTTGAACTTTTATGCTGGTTATAATGCCTACCAAACGCACAAACAAAATGAAACACGCGCGCACGCTTCTAGTAGCGATATGGACAAGGTTCTCAAATTTATTAATAAAAACCGGACAGAAGATAATATTCAATATTTTGGTAAGGCAAAAGGAAAAAATGTCTTTATTTTCCACTTGGAAAGCTTCCAACAATTCTTGATTGACTACAAGGTGGATGGTAAAGAAGTTACTCCTAATATTAATAGTTTTTATCATAACCAGAACACTTTGTCGTTTGACAATTTCTTTAACCAGGTTGGACAAGGGAAGACGTCTGATGCTGAAACAATGCTAGAAAATTCATTATATGGATTGCCATCAGGTTCAGTAACTTCTACATATGGGACTGATAACACATTCCAGGCATTACCAGCGATGTTAAGTCAACGTGGTTATACAACCGCTTCGTTCCATGGGGACGTAGGAAGTTTTTGGAATCGAAATAACACTTATAAGTCATGGGGATATCAGTACTTCTTTGACAAAGAATTCTACAAAGATAAAGCAGATTACAGTGTAGGTTACGGCTTGAAAGATAAAATCTTCTTGAAACAAGCGGCACAGTACATTGAACAGTTGCCACAACCTTTTTATGCCAAGATTATTACTGTAACTAATCATTACCCTTATCAAATTGATAAGCAGAATCAAGATTTTCCTAAGACTACAACCGGGGACAATACTGTCGATGGGTATGTTCAAACGGCTCATTATTTAGACCAAGCGTTTGGAGAATTTATATCCTATTTGAAGAAGACAGGTTTATATGATAATTCAATGATTGTGATGTACGGTGACCACTACGGAATCTCTAATAACCATAAGAAGGCGATTGCACAGTTACTAGGGAAAGATAAGGTAACTGACTATGATTTGGTAAACTTCCAAAAGGTTCCATTTATGATTCATATGAATGGGTTACAAGGTGGAATTAATCACACATATGGTGGCGAAATAGATGTTATGCCAACATTGTTAGATTTGATGGGGATTAAGAACACAGATACCATTCAATTTGGGCAAGACTTGTTAGCTACTAATAGAAGACAGGTTGTGGCATTTAGAAATGGTGATTTTACTAGCCCACAGTATACGAAGGTAGGAAGTACTGTATATAATAACAAAGGTGAAAAAGTGACGGATAAACTGAATAAGAAGGAAAAGAGCATCATTGATCAAGACCAAGAGTATGTGACATCTTCATTAGATCTATCAGATAAGGTCATTACTGGTGATTTGCTGCGCTTCTATACCCCGTCAAACTTTAAGAACGTTAATAAGCAAGATATAACTTATAACTATACCAAGTCAATGGCACAACTAAAGCAAGCTCAAAAAGATAAGAAGTCAAGCTTGCTTTACAAGAATAATGACAAGTCTACGGTTGATTTGTATAGCACGGATGCGCCAGAATTGAAATGAATTAAAAGTAGTAGGGTTACGATATAACCTTAAGCAAAAAACAGCTAGTTCCTGTGATAATGGGAAGTGGCTGTTTTTTTGTATATTGTTTTTTAGTTATAGCTGAACATGTAGCATAGTAGATAAACAAAACAAGAATACAAAGATCTTAAGATGACTAATAGACTAATTGCCTGGGCTTGTATGATACGAATGTAAACAAGAAAGAATTATTGTAAAAGAAATATTTTGAGGAAGAGTGGTAAAGGACATATGGATAATAGCTGCTTAAAAAGGATTCCATAAACAATTTCGAAGGAAAAAGCTATTGAAGAAATAAATTTCAAAAAAGTGTTGACGTAATTTTGCTAAGTTGGTATGATAGTAATCGCTGTTGAGGTAACAGGTTAACGATTTGAAATAAGATAAAAAAAGTTGTTGACAATTAATTCCTTAATAGATATACTAATAAAGTTGTTTCAAACAAATATTTAATCAATAAATCAAAAAAGTTGTTGACTTAATCGATTTTGAATGATAAAATTAAATAGTTGTTTGTAGCCAAAAAGTAGATCTTTGAAAACTGAACAAAGTTTCGACAAATCAAATGTGTAGGGCTTCTTGCTAGACGCAAGAGCAAAACATTTGCGAATGTCAATTCGCTAGTAATTTTTACGAGTCTAATCGACTTAAGATTTTAAATCGAGAGTTTGATCCTGGCTCAGGATGAACGCTGGCGGCGTGCCTAATACATGCAAGTCGAGCGCATCGGCCCAACTGATTGAAGATGCTTGCATCCGATTGACGATGGTTTACCGATGAGCGGCGGACGGGTGAGTAACACGTAGGTAACCTGCCCAGAAGCGGGGGATAACACCTGGAAACAGATGCTAATACCGCATAGGTCATTTGACCGCATGGTCAAATGATTAAAGATGGCTCTGCTATCACTTCTGGATGGACCTGCGGCGTATTAGCTAGTTGGTAAGGTAACGGCTTACCAAGGCAATGATACGTAGCCGAGTTGAGAGACTGATCGGCCACATTGGGACTGAGACACGGCCCAGACTCCTACGGGAGGCAGCAGTAGGGAATCTTCCACAATGGACGCAAGTCTGATGGAGCAACGCCGCGTGAGCGAAGAAGGTCTTCGGATCGTAAAACTCTGTTGTTAGAGAAGAACACGGGTGAGAGTAACTGTTCACCTGTTGACGGTATCTAACCAGCAAGTCACGGCTAACTACGTGCCAGCAGCCGCGGTAATACGTAGGTGGCAAGCGTTATCCGGATTTATTGGGCGTAAAGGGAACGCAGGCGGTTCTTTAAGTCTGATGTGAAAGCCTTCGGCTTAACCGAAGATGTGCATTGGAAACTGGGGAACTTGAGTGCAGAAGAGGAGAGTGGAACTCCATGTGTAGCGGTGAAATGCGTAGATATATGGAAGAACACCAGTGGCGAAAGCGGCTCTCTGGTCTGTAACTGACGCTGAGGTTCGAAAGCGTGGGTAGCGAACAGGATTAGATACCCTGGTAGTCCACGCCGTAAACGATGAATGCTAGGTGTTGGAGGGTTTCCGCCCTTCAGTGCCGCAGCTAACGCACTAAGCATTCCGCCTGGGGAGTACGACCGCAAGGTTGAAACTCAAAGGAATTGACGGGGGCCCGCACAAGCGGTGGAGCATGTGGTT
>NZ_CP144759.1:477500-1090000 GCF_036689625.1 Ligilactobacillus saerimneri | reverse complement strand
TTAATAATATTAAAAGACTGAGCCTTTACATATTAGTACTTTATTTTAGTCTGGTAATAGCAGTGAAACACTGATAAGTATTGACATAATAAGGAATAAATAGTAAATTTTAAGGTGTTCTTGAAAAGTATGAGGGGGAAGTTTGTTAGTAATACAACTTCCCTTGTTTATAGCTCGACCATATACCTGTTGCTTATTGTTCTTTACTAGCTGTTAGTTCTAGCGGCGAGTTTAAGCTCATACTTAAAGAAACATGAATTTTTATTCTAACAGACGGTTATACTGATAATTCAAAAGAGAGCAATATTGCTATTACTGATTATTGGCAATGATAGGGTATAGAGAGGAGTAAATAATGACAAAGGTACTAGTTACTGGTGGTGCAGGCTTTATCGGGTCCAATCTGGTAATTGAATTGGTTAATAAAGGTTATCAAGTAACTGTGATCGACGATTTATCAATGGGGATTAAAGCCAATCTAACTGAAGTATGGGACAAGATTACATTTTACGAACACGATGTTTGTGACCATGCTTTTATGCATCAGATTTTAGACGAAAACTTTGACTATATTTATTATTTAGCAGCTGTATCGAGTGTAGCTGATTCGGTAGTGCGTCCTTATGAGACACACCAAGTCAACTTGGAATCAGTTGTAGATACATTAGAATATTTACGGGTGCGTGATTTACATCCTAAGAAGTTTCTTTTTACATCTTCGGCGGCTGTATACGGAAATTATCCTGAACTTCCCAAGCGCGAAGATAGTCGGGTGCAACCTCTAACTCCATATGCGATCGACAAATATGCTGCAGAGCGTTATACGATTGATTATGGGACGTTATATGGTTTAAAGACGGTGGCTGTTCGGTTCTTTAATGTTTTTGGACCACGGCAAAATCCTAATTCACCTTATTCAGGTGTTTTATCGATTGTGACAAAATGTCTGTTGGATGATGAAGGATTTACCTTATACGGTGATGGAAGTCAGACACGTGATTTTATCTATGTTAAGGACATTGTTAATGCACTGATCTTTATTAGTGAAAAGCAGGAGAGCAATGATGTCTATAACATTGGTTACGGCCATCAAACGGCCTTGTTAGATGTTATCCGCCAATATGAACGGGTAGCAGGAAAAGACCTTGAGATTACTTTTGCGGATCGGCGGGCTGGTGACATTGCAGAATCACTAGCTGATGTGGCACGGTTAACTGAGTTAGGATTTAAGCCTCAGTGGGGACTAGAAAAAGGTCTTGAAGAATATTGGGAGTATATTAAGCAATGAATGATGTGAAAACTGAGTATGATTATTTAAAACATATTGGGGAACCGATCCCTAAGTCTAAACTAGTCTGGAAAAGATTCTGGGACATTATATTTGGGCTAATTGGAATGATCATCAGTATTCCGTTTATTATTATCTTTGGAATAATCATTAAATTGACTTCTAAAGGACCTGTCTTCTACAAGCAAGAACGGGTTGGTTATATGGGAAAGAACTTCTATGTGGTAAAGCTACGCTCGATGCGCAACGATGCTGAGGCTAAAACCGGCGCGGTTTGGGCGCAAAAAGATGACCCACGGGTAACACCTGTTGGTAAGTTTATGCGTAAAACCCGTATTGATGAACTGCCACAATTTTGGAATGTTTTAAAGGGGGATATGAGTTTAGTTGGTCCTCGCCCTGAACGTCCTGAATTGACTGAGAAGTTTTTCAAGCAATGGCCAGAATTTCCGCAACGTTTACGGATCATCCCTGGTATTACAGGGTACGCTCAAGTGAACGGGGGCTATGATATTGCCCCAGATGAAAAGTGCCACCTGGATAATTACTATATCGAGCATTACTCATTTGGTTTTGATATAAAAATTGCTTTGCAAACGATTAAAATAATGTTTACCGGTGATGGTGCACGCTGATAAAAAGTATGTATCAACCGTTAATTTGTAAAGCACAAAGAGTTAGAAAAATTAGCGAATCAATTACCCAAGCATGAATTTGGTATGCTTCCAAATTCATGCTTTTTGTATTGCTTAATAAGTATTTTGCAGTAAGGAATCTCTAGTCGATACGGAGCAGTGGGCCACACTTTGAGCATCGTGGTTTTTATTTCTAAAATGACCTTAATAAAAATGCCCGATAATCATTAGCGCAATTTGTCTAATAATTATCGGGCAATTTATTTACGAAATTTTATGCTTAGTGCATGTAGTATTGGTTAACTGGATGCTTGGTGTCAAATGGATCCCATTCGTACTTAGCACGTGCTCCCCCGATTAATTTTGGTCGAGACTTGAGATAAGTAACATGGGCATCACCAATTTCAGTGATAGAAGTGCGGACAGGAATTTGTACAAACTTGACATGCATCCCGATGGAAGTGTCGCCGATGTCCATTCCGCCAGCGGCAACAATATGTTCAACTTCAACAGGATCTTTAAATGCTTCGAAAGCAGCAATTTGACCGGAGCCACCAGCATGAACTTGCGGGAAGACCGTAACGATTTCTAAGTTGTTAGCTTCTGCCACGGAACGTTCAACTACTAACGCACGGTTCAAGTGTTCACATCCTTGAACAGCCAAATGAATGCCTAAAGGTTTGAGAATATGGTGAATTGTGTTAACAATGGTATGGGCAACATCCAAACTAGGGTGTTTACCAATGTGTTTACCTTGAACTTCACTAGTGCTCATACCTAGAACAAAGATGTCACCGGCTTTAAAGTTGGATTGGCTTAACATTTCAGTTAATCCTTGTTTGGTTTGTTCACCAATTTTACTTAAGTCAATATGATGTTCCATAATTGGACCCTCTTTTCTATAATGTATACATTTTCATTATAGCTGATATAAAAACGCTAGCAACTTTAATGAACTTAAATTAATTTTTTGTCGAAAATGCGCGAAGTTATAACGATTTATGTATAGAGGTAAATAATTGGTATTGTATTTAACAAGGGGACAGTATAGAATATAGTTGTTTGCCACACGACATGTTGTGGCTTTTGACAGTTTTATACACAATATATAGATATATAGAACGAAGGGGCGCTAATAATGGAAACCAGAACAGCAGTCAAATTTGCCTTTCCCAAGCAGGTTAAAAAAAATGATGGTTATCAGATGCCATTTGGATTATACAAAATCATACATATTTTACAGCAGATGAACATCAGTACTAGTGATCAAGAGCTGATTCTGGCACAGTTGGCAGATAGTTGGGCAGGACAAGATCAAGTAACAACTGCAGAGATTCGGCATACCTTATTAGCGGTTTTACGTGAACAAGGACTGAATGATGCAGCTGACCAATATTTGACAGTGCGGCACCAGCAATTAGCTGACTGGGAAATTCAAACCAATCCTGAAAAACGCTTAGCACGGTTACAGTCAAAAGATCCAACGTTAGTGCATGAAAATGCTAATAAAGATAGCAACGTTTTTAATACCCAAAGAGATTTAACGGCTGGGACAGTTGGTAAAACTTTAGGCTTAAAAATGATGCCTGAACACGTTGCTAAGGCTCATTTACGGGGGGATATCCATTGGCACGACTTGGACTATACGCCATGGAGTCCAATGACTAACTGCTGTTTGATTGATTTTAAAGAAATGTTGACCAATGGTTTTAAGATTGGTAATGCTGAAGTCGAGTCACCTAAATCTATTCAGACAGCGACTGCACAGATGGCGCAAATAATTGCTAACGTTGCATCTAGTCAGTATGGAGGGTGCTCTGCTGACCGAATCGATGAAGTATTAGAACCATTTGCCTTACGCAATTATGAAAAACATTTGCGGGAATCAGCTGAATTTATCGATGATCCGGTTAAGCAAGAACGTTTTGCCAAGAAACGGACGAAAAAAGATATTTATGATGCAATGCAGGGATTAGAATATGAGATTAACACGCTCTTTTCCTCGCAAGGACAAACACCATTTACCACTTTAGGGTTTGGTTTGGGAACATCTTGGATTGCTCGGGAGATTCAAAAATCAATTTTACGGATTAGAATTGCCGGATTGGGTCGTGAGAAACGGACAGCTATTTTCCCTAAGCTAGTGTTTACTATAAAGCGGGGCTTAAATTTGCAGCCTGGTGATCCTAACTATGATATTAAGCAACTAGCCGTTGAATGTGCAACAAAGCGGATGTATCCAGATGTTTTGATGTATGACACGATCAAGAAGATAACAGGGAGCTTTAAAGCTCCTATGGGGTGTCGGTCTTTCCTTCAAGGATGGAAGGATGAACAGGGACGAGAAGTAAATTCGGGCCGGATGAACCTGGGAGTAGTTACGGTTAATCTTCCTCGGATTGCTTTAGAAAGTGACCACAAGATGGAACAATTTTGGGAAATTTTTGAGGAGCGAATGGAATTAGCCGAAGACGCTTTGGTTTATAAAGTCCAACGAGTTCTTGATGCTCAGCCAGAAAATGCGCCTATTTTGTATCAATATGGTGCTTTTGGTCAGCGTCTCAAGCCAGGTGAAAGTGTTAAAAAACTGTTTGAGAACGAACGAGCAACGGTTTCTTTGGGGTATATTGGCTTGTATGAAGTAGGAACATATTTCTTTGGTCCTACTTGGGAAAAGAATAAGGAAGCTCATGATTTCACCTTGGAGATTGTTAAGCGCCTGGCTGCAAAGTGTAAACAATGGTCACAAGAATATGGTTATCACTTTAGTGTTTACTCCACTCCAAGTGAGTCTTTAACTGACCGCTTTTGCCGTCTAGATACCGCTAAATTTGGCAAGATAAAGGATATTACGGCTAAGGAATATTATACAAACAGTTTCCACTATGATGTGCGAAAACACCCTACACCATTTGAAAAGTTAGATTTTGAAAAAGATTATCCCTACTATGCTGCTGGCGGATTCATTCATTACTGCGAATATCCTAATTTAAAGCAAAATCCTAAAGCTTTAGAAGCAGTGTGGGATTGGGCATATGATAAAGTAGGGTATTTAGGGACCAATACGCCAATAGATCAATGCTTTAAGTGCGGTTTTAAGGGTGAATTTAAAGCGACTGCCAAAGGATTTGAGTGTCCAGAATGTGGTAACCATGACCCTAAGACCTGTGATTGCGTCAAAAGAACATGTGGTTACTTAGGAAATCCACTGCAACGGCCAATGGTTCATGGGCGCCACGTTGAAATCGCTGCGCGCGAGAAGAACTTAGCAGATGGGATGGTCGAATAATGTCTGATAAGAAAATCAAAATTAGTATCGGTGGCGATACCCAGTTTGTTTCGGCCAATCAATTTATAGCTAAAAAGGAAAAGGCACAACCACGGCGGACTAAAAAACGAAGGGGGCCCCGCAATCCGCAGCCGCAAGAATGGTTGGCGTCTGATTTAAGCCAGCAGATGATTGCGGATTATAAGCCGTTCAATTTTGTTGACGGTGAGGGGGTACGGTGCAGCCTTTATGTTTCGGGATGCAAGTTCGCATGTCCGGGATGCTACAACCGTGTTGCTCAGAATTTTCATTATGGACATCCGTATACGCAAAAATTAGAAGATCAAATCATACGTGACCTAGGCGAATCCTATGTGCAAGGGTTAACGTTGCTAGGGGGAGAACCATTTTTGAATACGCAAGTGTGTTTACGCCTAGTCAAACGAATTCGCCAAGAATATGGGCATAGTAAGGATATTTGGTCTTGGACAGGATATAAATGGGATGAATTGATGGTGGAATCTGCAGATAAGTTAGAGTTATTGTCCTACCTGGATATTTTAGTTGACGGAAGATTTGAAGAAGATCTGAAAGACTTAACACTGCAATTCCGTGGTAGTTCTAACCAACGAATCATTGATGTCCCACAGTCCTTAGCTACTGGTAAAGTAGTAATTTGGGATAAGCTAGTACATTAAAAAGATTGGGCTTGCCCAATCTTTTTTTAATACCTATTGTTAAAAAGTAAGTGATGTGATAAGATACTTACATAGTGTTAGTAAATTTGTTGTTATAAAATTATTGCTCCTAAGATAATAAGTGAATACGAGTATCTGCTAGTTGTACTTGTTTTGTAATGGGGCATAAGCAACATATTGGTGTCAAAAAGTTATTGTTTATTTAATAAATTACCTATATCTTTACTGAAAAAAAACAGGTAAAATATAAGTAGGATGTGTGAGGCTGACATATATAAAGGAATGTGATATTTATGGTTACTTTATTTACATCACCTAGTTGTACGTCATGCCGGAAGGCGCGTGCATGGTTAGAAGAACATAATATTCCTTATCAGGAAAGAAATATTTTTGCTGAACCCTTATCCAAGGATGAAATTAAAGAAATTTTGCAAATGACGGAAGATGGTACTGAGGAAATCATCTCGCAACGTTCCAAAGCTTACCAAAAGTTGAACATTGACTTGGATGAATTACCGTTAAAGGATTTGTTTGATTTAATTCAAAATAATCCTGGTATTTTA
Organism: Ligilactobacillus saerimneri; assembly: GCF_036689625.1. Lineage (NCBI taxonomy): Bacteria > Bacillati > Bacillota > Bacilli > Lactobacillales > Lactobacillaceae > Ligilactobacillus > Ligilactobacillus saerimneri. The sequence continues at coordinate 1,083,548 of NZ_CP144759.1, read as the reverse complement.
CGACGTCCAATCATGTTAGATGAAAAGCGCCTCCAGGTAGGTTATAACGAAGACGAAATTCGGCGTTTCTTACCAAGAACAGTGCGGGCGATGGAATTACAAGAAGCACAGCGCTTAGCTGGATTTTAAAATCTACGGTTAAAGGCTACTCACATGTTAGAGTGGTCTTTTTACTTTTTATTTGTTATTATTAACTGAATACTCTAGCAAAGGCAGGCACCACTATGGAAGTTAAGAAGATAAATGAAAATACTATTCGTGTTTTGCTTGAAAACCAAGATCTAACTGAACGTGGAATTACTGTCCTCGATTTGCTTGGAAACCAAGAAAAAATTGAAGAATTTTTTCGAAGCATTTTAGATGAAGTTGACAAGGAACATAGCTTTAGTGACACTGATGCGGTGACTTTTCAGGTTATGCCCAACCGGAATGGGTTGGAACTACTAATTATGAAGCCAACGCAAGATTCTCAGCCAATGAATGGCATGGTTGAAGAAGATACTGGGGAAAAGACACCTAATATTGCCGATTATTTGAAAGAGCATATCTTTAATGATCTCAGTCAAGATATGGAAAGTGACGATCGCAGGACGAGTCTTGAGGATGATGGTGATGGGGTGTCAGGCTATATTGAAGATGGCGGTGAATATTCTTCATACGTTATCAAGTTTGCCTCTTTTGATGACTACTTAGCGTTAGTCAATGTGTTGCAAAAAGATGATTTAGTGTCTAACTTGTATCTATATCAAGGTAATTACTACTTAGAATTGGTTGTTCTTGCAGATACAACTGATACGAGCGAAGAAGCAAATCTGTTAGCATTGGCCCATGAATACGGGCAAGCCAGTTCGATGCGATCAGAAGTATTGCACGAGCGGGGTAAGGTTATTATGGAAAAAGCGGCACTGCAAGTGAGCAAATATTATTTTTTAGAAGAAAAATAGCCAAGAGTGGCTAAACAAGTCTTAACGGGATAGTCAATAATATTGAAGCGGGAATGTAGTTAAAAACTACACTTCTCGCTTTTTGTTTACCAGAATAACGTCAGTTCTGGTAATCAGTTCAAGCTCCTGTCTACTTTCCTATAAAACCACGTATTTTTCTAGTGAATAGGAGAGGATGATATGCTATACGCATTGGATTTACACACTAACCAATTAGTTGCTGCCAATCAAGCAACTTCCCAGAAGAATCTACTTTGTCCTGGTTGCCACAGTCCAGTAATCTTGCGCAAAGGAGCCCATAAAGTCGCTCACTTTGCCCATTATCGCCATAGCTGCCATACTTTTACCGAAGGCGAAACACAGGAACATTTGCAAGGTAAACAGTTACTAGTAAAGCAACTACAACAGTGGCCTGGGAATACTACCGTTGAAGCTGTTCTTCCGCAATTATCACAGCGACCAGATGTTTTATATCAAGACCAGGATTATCGGTTGGCACTAGAGTATCAATGCTCACCGTTGGCCACGAAACGTTTAATTCAGCGTTCAAGGGGCTACCACCAACATGGATTTCAATACTGTTGGCTACTAGGGCGACGTTATCAAATAAAGCACAAGTTGACAGCCCAGATTGCGCAATTTATCCGGTGGCACCAGCATCTAGGATATTATTTACTCTATATAGAAGTGGGGCGGGCACAGTTTGAAGTGCTATATAATATTCAAATGGCTGATTTTTTGCCACCACGTTATTTTTGTTATCGCACTTCGGCGTTTGAGCAGCTGCAGCAGTTCATGCATGAACCACAGGAATTATTTGTTTTCCCAATTACTCCTGAACAAAGAAGAAGGCAACTGTATCAGCTAGAGCGCACGTGGCGGTGTCCATCACGCCATGTACGTAAGTTACAGAATCTTTGTTACCAACGACAACAAAACTTACTACGATTAGGTCCCGAGTTCCTAGCCACGGAGTATGAACCACCTTTTTTTGCTGGCTGGTCGTATGCTTGGCGCTTGCAACGGTATCTAGGGGCAGAAGAAGTAGCCCAAAGAGAGCTATATCAACAACCTTTTATCAAACAAAAAGAAATTTTAGAAAAAATAATCGACAAATGGATGTAAAATATCCTTGTGATAAGGCGGTTGGTTTGCATATATCCCAAGCTTCTAGGCTTGCGGTTATTTTCCACATTATTTCTGTAATATTAGCAAATAAAAAAGAGAAGGCGGATAACCTTCTCTTAATTATCTTAATTGTGGGGTAATGGGAATGTGCCTGCAACTGAATCGGTCCCGGTTTCTTTTTCTGCTAAGTAAGTAGCAAGGGCCTTAATAGCACCCGTACCTTGAAAAGAAAAAGCACAGGTATCATTAATAGGATCACATACAACAATAGTTGGATGATCAGTGACATTCATTTCGGCAGCTACTTTTTGGTCTTTATGGAAAGACGCGACTGCTAGCGGTGAGTTGCGATCTTGAGAAAACATTTCCCAATCAAGGTGAGCAACCGCCGCTGCTTTTTTAGCTACTGCATCGCTATAAGGTTGTTTCTCTACCCCAACTTGCTTTTGAACGCTTAATAAAAATTGACAACCACGTTCTTTTCCCTGAAAACAAGCTGCTTTGTAATCAATAGCAGACTGATAGATTTGTTGGGAAAGGTCATTACGTGCTTCTAAGTTATCCAGTGCCAAGTGATGACGCAACATAACAGTTTCAATTGTTTTGAGCGACATTAACGTAATGAAACGGAACCGGATTTTTTGTGAAGTATGGCTGACCAACTCCAATAAGTCCTTTTCAGCTTGATAGCAAATTTTTCCAATTGGATTAACGAATAAATATACTTCTAACAACTTTTCTCCTCCGCCTCACATATAACTATCCTTACTTTATCAAAAACAAATTTTTTTTCAATTATTATGTTTTTCCTGCAAGAATAATGAGTTTGCTTTTGGCATACTTCTGATCTGTGTTACACTGAAAAAGTGTATATTGAGGCGAAATGAGGGTTATGCGTGTGATGGAAAACTGGATACAGTTTATTCAGCCTTATAGTCAGGCTGTTAATGAATTAATCTTCAAATTTCAGGAATATCAGGAACAATTTGCCCAAACGGGTCAGCACGTGCCGATTGAATTAGTAACGGGACGGGTAAAAACGCTGGCAAGTATTGAGGAAAAGATGAAGCGACGCAATATTCCGTTATCACGGCTAGACCCGGATATGGAAGATATTGCCGGGGTTCGTATCGTATGTCAGTTTGTAGAGGATATATACCAAGTCGTGGCATTAATTCGGCGGCGGCAGGACTTTAAAATCTTGGAAGAACGCGACTATATTTCCAATCGTAAACCGAGCGGCTACCGGTCATACCACATTATCATTGAATATCCGGTGCAGACGCTAACTGACATCAAAGTGGTAAAGGCTGAAATTCAGGTACGGACGATGGCGATGAATTTTTGGGCAACTATTGAGCATTCACTAAACTACAAATATCATGGACAGTTTCCGCATGAGTTGGCGCAACGGTTGCAAAAAAGTGCTGAGGCAACGTTTTTATTAGACACAGAAATGTCCAATATTAGGGATGAGATTCAAAAGGCACAAAAAGAGTTTGAACATCGGAAGAATAAAGGCGGGCATCCCCACCTGTTCCAGTAGGTAAATGAAACCAGTTTTGGAGGAAAGACAATGAAAGTAGCAATTGTCGCAAATAAATTAGCTAAAACACAGGTGATTAAGCAAACGCTCTTGCAGAAATTAAGGGATAATGGGATCGGAGTTGATGATCAATACCCTGATATTGTTATTTCTATTGGGGGTGACGGAACGTTGCTTTCGGCTTTCCATGATTATCAAGATCAAGTTGATCGGATACGATTTATTGGTGTCCATACCGGTCATTTAGGCTTCTATACAGATTGGCAGGCCAATGAACTAGACGATCTAGTGGTTAGTTTATTATCGGACAATGACCAAGCAGTTACCTATCCGCTGTTAGAAGTTAAGGTACAGTTTGCTGATACAGCGAAGTGTAGAGAATATTTGGCTTTAAACGAGTCGGCTTTAAAGAAATTGAGTGCAACCTTAGTGACGGATGTTTATATCGGGGGAGAATTTTTTGAAAGATTTCGGGGTGATGGGCTGTGTGTTTCCACTCCTACGGGATCAACTGCCTATAATAAGTCGTTGGGTGGGGCAGTAGTTCATCCTGACCTCGATGTAATGCAGGTGGCTGAGATTAGTTCCTTAAACAATTTGGTTTTTCGAACTTTGGGATCACCGATGATTATTTCGCCTAATGATACGGTGAAATTCATTCCTGAACAGGAAACAGAGTTTCTTTTAACTGTTGACGCTATGACCTTGCCCCAAAAAAAGATTGCCCAGATTTCTTACCGGGTATCCAAGCACCGCATCCGGTTTGCTAAATACCGCCATAATGATTTTTGGGACCGGGTGCAGGAATCATTCATTGGGAGTAAAAGATAATGGATTTGCAGTGGGAATATCAAGGGGAAGTCCCCATGAAGTTGAAAACTTTCCTCAAAGAACAACAACTTTCCCGGCGTTTACTGAGTACAATTCGTAATGATGTCGAGGGGACAATCTTAGTTAATGGTCAGTCCAGCCGCAAAATTGATAAGCTTTTCGCTGGCGATCAGGTTCATGTGATTCTTCCCCCAGAACAAATCAGTACTAACATCGTGCCATCTTTTGTGCCAATACAGGTGGTTTATGAAGATTGCGATTTTTTAGTGGTAAATAAACCGGGCCACTTGGCTTCAATTCCTTCAGCTGTTCATCCGGATGATTCATTGGTAAGTAGGGTGTGGGGTTACTACTTGCTTCGTGGATATGAGCAGCAAGGAATTGTTCCCCACATTGTAACGCGCCTAGACCGCGATACTTCAGGCTTAGTTCTTTTTGCTAAGCACCGGTTGGCTCATGCTGCTGTTGCCCAGCAGCTAACAGCCCACACACTACTCAAGCATTACTATGCAATCATTGCTGGAGATGATTTGGAAACGGATTTTGTAGTTGCTCAACCAATTGGTCCTGATCCAGATAATGTATACAAGCGCCAGGTGCGTTCTGACGGCAAATTGGCATATAGCCACTTTACCCGGCTAAAAGTAAGCAATGGTAATAGCCTATATGAGGTTGACTTGAAAACGGGGCGTACACATCAAATTAGGGTCCACGCTGCTTTTATGGGACATCCGTTGATTGGTGATCGACTGTACGGAGGGCCACAAGGAGTAGGCCTCGAGCGTCAAGCCTTACACTGTCATTACTTACAATTTTGGCAACCTTTTTCCCATAAGCAGGTGGTAGTCAATACACCTTTACCAAGCGAACTAGCACAATTACTGAAATTAAAATAGAAGAGGTGACTATTCATGGTTGAAAAACAACTGAATAATCATGAGCAGATCACAACCATAAAAACGTTATTAGATGCTCAAAAAGCCCGTAAGTTTCGGGAAACTTATTTGGCTTATCACGTTTATGAACAAGCACAGGTATTTATTGAATTAGACCGGGATGAACGAACACGGTTATACCGGTACTTGACCCCCGAAGAAGTTGGGGATATGTTCAACGCGATTGAAGAAGAACCTGAAAAAGTGGTGGCATTTTTTGATGAAATGACTCCTACATATGCGGCCGGGGTAATTAATGAAATGTATTCAGATAATGTCGTTGATATCTTGGCTTATGCCAATAAAGAACATCTGAATAATTACTTACGGTTATTACCGGCTAAAACAGCAGCTGAGATTCGTAAATTACTCCATTATGAGGATAAGACAGCTGGTTCGATCATGTCGACAGAATTTGTCGCTATTTCGCAGGAGCTTAATGTTGAGCAGGCAATGCAAGAAATTAAAGTAGCGGCTAAAGATGCCGAAACTATTTATTATGTATATGTTATCAACGATGAGCAACGTTTAGTGGGGATTTTGACCTTGCGGGATATGCTCCGCAATGAAAACCACATTATGGTTAAAGATATTATGAACCGGCAAGTAATGTCGGTAAAGGTTGAAGACGATCAGGAAGATGTTGCTCGGACAATTCGGGACTATAACTTCTTGGCTATCCCGGTAACTGATTTTGCCAACCATATGATCGGTATTATCAACGTCGATGATATCATTGACGTTATTGATGAAGAGTCGGCGGAAGATTACTCTGGGTTGGCTGCGGTTGACGTTGAGCAACCAGATGAAAGTCCGTGGCGGGCTGCCTTTAAGCGGATGCCATGGCTGATTACGTTGTTACTCTTAGGGATGTCGACTACTAGTCTGATTTCACATTATGAAAGCTTAGTTAGTCAAGCTAGTATTTTGGCGGTTTTCATGTCATCAATTACGGGGACGGCTGGGAATGCTGGAACCCAAAGTTTGGCGACGGCAGTGCGCCGCTTAGCATTTGATGATGACGAAAAGTCGTTGCTTCGCCAATTGTTTGGTGAATTGATCACAGGCGTGATTTTGGGTTTGGTTACAGGCACAGTGATCATGATAATCGTCGGTATCTGGAAGCATAATTTTGTGCTGGGATTTGTGATCGGTTTTGCCATGATGTGTGCAATTATCGTCGCTAACTTAGCGGGGAGTTTTATTCCAATGTTTATGGACAAGATAGGGGTTGACCCAGCGGTGGCTTCTGGTCCCTTTATCTCAACTCTTAGTGACTTAACATCAGTGTTGATCTACTTTAATATTGCGCGCTTATTCTTGAATTTTTTTGTTGGACAATGAATAAGCTTAAGCCAGCCTTGTCCAGCCGGATGTTCCACCTGGCTGGACAAGGTTTTTTTATTATTCAAAGCATGAATAAAGTTTGTTATTGATTTCACAAAGTTAGACTACTATACTAAAAACTGATTTATCATTACTAGGGAGATGTAATACGTGATTATTTCGTGGTGGGGGGCCTTGATCGGTCTTGCGAGCGCAATTATCTTGATTTTGCGTAAACTAAATGCAGTATATGCTCTTTTTTTGGGTGCGATCATTGGCTGCTTGTTAGGTGGCGCTAATTTAGCGCAAACAGTAGATGTATTAGTGAAAGGTTCACAAAGTGTCATGGGAACCGTTGTCCGGGTCCTGGCAGCGGGGATGTTGGCCGGCGTTATGATGGAGTCGGGAGCTGCCAATACATTAGCGCGGACAATTGTAAAAAAGTTAGGGGACAAAATGGCACTATTTGCCCTTGCATTGGCCACAATGGTGATTACTGCTGTGGGGGTATTTATTCCGGTAGCAGTTTTGATCGTTGCGCCAATTGCACTTGAAGTCGGACACCGGAGTCATATTTCTAAGTTGGCTTTGTTGGTTGCCCTTTCAGGTGGTGGCAAAGCGGGAAATATCATATCACCGAATGCCAATACAATTGCTGCTGCTAAGGGTTTTGGATTAAATCTTAGTCAAGTAATGATCGCAGATTTTATTCCCGCTTTAGTAGCACTTATTGTTACTGTAATTGTCGCTTCTTTCCTTAAAGGTAGAGGTCCAGCAGTAAAGGATACTGATCTGGATGAAAGTGATCAGGAGGCCTTAGAGAGTCTACCGCCTTTATGGGCTTCCTTGGTAACACCAATCATTGCCATTATTTTGTTGCTGATTAATCCACTAGGGCAGATTTTTCACATTGGGTGGATGAGTACAATTGATCTGGATGCCACCTATGTCTTGCCGTTTGCTGCCGTTATTGGCGCCTTGGCAATGAAAAAGGGAGCTTATTTATCGCATTATGCTGCTACTGGTGTGGCTAAGATGACAACGGTTGTTATGATTTTGATCGGGGCTGGAGCTATTGGAGCCACGATTACCCAATCTACTTTGCCTGAATTACTGATAACCGCAATTAAAGTCAGCCATATTCCAGGAACTTTATTAGCCCCGTTGTCTGGGATCTTGATGGCTGGGGCAGCTGCTTCCACTTCTACTGGGGTTATTTTGGCCACCGGTTCATTTTCAAAGGCAATTTTGGGCTTTGGTGTCAGTCCTTTGGCCGGCGCTGCAATGGTTCATACTGGGGCGATTGTTATCGACCAGTTACCACAGGGGAATTACTTCCACGTTACCGGATCTGCAATGCATATGAACATCAAAGAACGGTCAGAAGGTATTCTTTTTGAAATGTTATGTGGTGGAGCAGCTTGTTTGACTGCAACGCTTTTATATGGCTTTTTGCACTTAGTTTAGGAGGTTAACATGAAATTTCTTATTGCACCTGATTCTTTTAAGGGTTCGTTGACTGCTAAGGAAGTTGCACAGGCAATCAAGGCAGGTATCGAGCGGGTTTATCCCCAAGCAGAATACCGGTTGGTTCCGATGGCTGATGGTGGTGAAGGAACAGTTCAGTCACTGGTTGATGCGACAGCAGGACGCTTGCTCACTAAGCATGTTACAGGACCCTTGGGCACAACAGTTGCTGCTCAGTATGGGATCTTAGGTGACGGACAGACGGCTGTGATTGAGATGGCCCAGGCCAGTGGCATTCAATATGTGAACGAACAGACGAAAAATCCTTTAGTAACAACGACCTATGGGACCGGAGAATTAATCTTAGACGCACTAGACCAAGGGATAAAAAAGATCATCTTGGGAATTGGTGGTTCGGCCACTAATGATGGTGGTGCAGGCATGGCACAAGCATTAGGCTTTCGTTTGCAAGATAAAAATAATCAAGAACTAACCTTTGGTGGTGGGGCTTTGAACCGTCTTGATCACATTGAAAGCCAAGAAGCTGATCCCCGCCTGCAAGAAACAACTATTCTAATTGCTTCGGATGTAACCAATCCCTTAACAGGAGAAAACGGAGCAGCGGCAGTATTTGGTCCCCAAAAAGGTGCCAGTGCAGCTGATGTGGCTGTTTTAGACCATAACCTGCACCATTACGCAAATATTGTTAAACGTGATTTGGGGAAAGACCTTGAGCACACAGCTGGTGCCGGAGCTGCTGGTGGTTTGGGAATGGGACTTTTAGCCTTTACCCAGGCACAAATGGCACGCGGAATCGATTTAGTGATTGAGTTTACCCACCTAAAGCAACAAGCTCAAGGAGTAGATTTTGTCTTTACTGGTGAAGGTGGCATTGATTTTCAAACTAAGTTTGGTAAGACACCTTTTGGCGTAGCTAAAGCAACTAAAGAAGTAACGCCAACAGCGCCGGTAATTGTCTTGGCAGGAAATGTTGGGGAGAATATTGATTCGTTGTATGGAAGTGCAGCAATGGACGCTATTTTTGCTACTCCAGCCGGGGTTAAAGATCTAGATCAGGCGATTGCTGATGGTAAACATGATATTGCCCAAACTGCAGAGAATATCGCCCGGTTACTTAAAGCAACTAGAACGCAGCAATAATAATTAGTGAAAAAGGAGGCTGAATGGCCTCTTTTTTTCTTGTCAATATATGAGAATACATAAACACCCGCCATATAAAACTATATGCCGGGTGAAATTGGCCACAGGACTAATTGAGAAAATTATGCATGCAACTTGTGGCTGCAAAATAAAAAAACTTAGGCGCAAAGCAGTTAACGCCTAAGTCAGAATGATAAAAATTAGAGAAACTAATAAATCAGTGCTATTCCCCAGATCCTAAATTACAGTTCTAAAATAAACCGGTGCTGATCGGAAAGATCAGCTGCATCTGAAGCAACAACAGGCACCACCAGGGAATCAGAAAGATCATGTTGCGTCGAGTAAATGTGATCAAGTTGCTGATCATGGGCCCATTTAATTGCAGCGGTTACTTGACTTGGAGCTAACTGATCAATGCTCCAGCCTAAGCTAACTTGCATTCCGCCCGCAGCTGCTATCAACTGCACTAAACTTGAGCTGTCTAAACCGCCTTTGTCAGTTAGTGCATTGATAATTACTCCATCTGCACCTAATGACTGCACAGTGAAAATATCAGCTTCCATGATTTTAATTTCACTGTCATTGTAGATATAGTCAGGCTTGGGAGCGGCGATGAGAACATCAACCGCAGCACCATGTTCATGGGCATAGCGTACCGTTTCAGCAATAAAACCATGACTAGGGGTTGTCAGTGGCGAAGTTGCGCTAGCGATAGTTAAGTGGGTGTAACCGGCATTGAGAGCAGCAGTTACAGCAGCAAAGTTAGTAACAACTTTATTTTTAATTAACATTAATTATTTCCTCCAATAAAGTGAACACATACCCCTTGCGGTAAAGTTGTGTCGTGCCAGAGGCGTTGGCGTAACAAACCAGTAGCAGGATCGCGCCGGAAAAGGGTAAGGTTGTCAGAATTTTGGTGGGCTACTAAGAGAAACTTGCCGGTTGAATCGAGGGCAAAGTCCCGCGGAAAGTCCCCAGCAGTGTTAGCATTTTGGATTAAGTGTAACTGATTATTGGCAGTGATTGCAAAAACAGCAATCGAATTGTAACCACGGTTGGAAACATAGAGGAATTTTTTATCAGCTGATATGCGAATCGCTGCTGCCCCATTATGAGCCTGCCAAGAGGCAGGAATAGTGGCATAAGTTGCCACGATAGTAAAGCGTCCGTTGGAATAATGAAGCAAAGCGACTTGACTGCTTAATTCCCCAACTACATAAGCGGTGGCTTCGTCTTTGAAAACAATATGTCGCGGACCAAACCCAGCAGGAAGGTCAGTAACATGGTCCAAAATAAGGCGATCATCTGCAACATGAAGTGTCAGCAGCTGGTCAGAACCAAGATCAACAGCAATTAAATTGCCGTCAGGAGCCAGATCAACGTAGTGCAGGTGTGCGCTTTGCTGTTCTGGACGGGGGCCATGACCGCAACGATGTAAAGTATCACAGAGGGTCAAAGTATGGTCTGCTGCTACCCGGTATAACTTGATGTCAGCGGTATGGTAATTAGCAGAAAACAGGAGGTGCTTAGTAGCATCATAAGCAACATAGCATGGGGCTGGGCCAGAAGCTAGAACGGTGGACTTTAATTGAGCTGTCCCAGAGTTAGCATCATAAACGTAACTGGCTACACCTGCTTCATTTCCCTGCTTAATAATCGAATATAGGCCCCCATTGTCGTCAGTTGTAAGATAAGTAGGGTTATCTAGGGTAGCAATATTCTTGATGTCATGTACTTTGGTGGTTACTGGGTCAAGCGTTCCACTGTAAATCCCCTTACTTGCCTTACTGGTATAGGTTCCAAAAAGGATTTTTTCTTCCATAAATATCATCCTTTCACAGAATAAAGCTAGAAATTAATTTATTCTCAGTATAGCACATTATAGTTGGCGAACTTTCTTTCTCCTGGTGGGATTAAGTTTGCTGGTACAACCACGGCGGGAACTATGGTAAAATGAATATAAAAATTAATGGTAAGGAGGGAAAATGATGCTTGAATCGCAAGTGATGTCAATTGGATCAGAAGCAATTTCGGCAGATGATCCGCTACTGATCTTATTTGACGAAACTGCGTCCGATCAATTACGGAAGGTTTCGGTTATTCAACGATTCTCAGGGCTTTTACCAGAGAATTATGATATTGCTGTTGGCAACAAGATCAAGTTTGATGATCAAGAATACACAGTAAAGTATGTTGGCGAGCTAGTAAAGAGTAATATCTTGATGATTGGCCATGCTACTTTGAACTTTAAAGATGTACCAGAAAACCCACAGCAAAACGCTATTTACTTGGAACCATATAAGTTACCTCAGATCAAAAAGGGAACTATCATCAAGTATAGCTAACAAAGAGCCATATCAATGAAGCAATTTTCCAGGTTTAACCGGTGTAAATCCGCTTTATGATGGCTCTTTTTATTTGCATAAGACATTATGATAAAACTATAATTAATAATAAATTAACAGAGGGGGAGCATGATGGCTAAGAAAAAGAAGTTAAAAAAGACTAATGAAGAGCGGATCTTAGACCAACATGGAATTGCGTATCAAGAATATACATTTGATTGGATCAATCGTGGAAATGACGCTTTAGCAGAAGCAGAGGAACAGGGCGTTCCAGCGAGAAGCTTGTTAAAAACGATTGTTCTCAATGCTAATCAAGATCCCAAGGATTATTTAGTAGTATGCCTACCACTACAAAATGAAATTGATTTAAAGAAAGTCGCTCATGAATTGGGGAAGAAACAAGTTCATTTGGCTGATAACAAAAAGTTAATTAATATTACCGGTTATGTTCATGGGGCTAATACGCCAATTGGGATCAGTTTTAAAAAAGGCTTTCCTATTTATTTTGATGAACGAATTAAAGAATATTCTGAGATTTCAGTATCAGCCGGTAAAATCGGGCGGTCGGTTAGGATGAAACGTGAGGATCTTGTCAGTTTGGTGCGGGGACGCTATATTGCAGTGGAACGGTAAAAAACAAAAGGGCTTGTAATTATCTAAAATTGTGGTATTATAGTTTCTAAGAAATCGGTTGTTAGTAATTATCGTCAATAACGTTAGTTACTAGATGATTGTACTTCATAACGTAGCCGTTCGCCGTGCCCACACCGAATGGTTACGCTTTTTTTATGCACATTTTACCAGAGAGGAAGTTAACAGTGACAAATCATATTGCGCTATTTGAACCATTGATGCCTGCTAATACGGGAAATATTGCCCGGACATGTGCGGGAACTAATACGGAGTTACATCTAATTGAACCATTAGGTTTTTCGACTGATGACAAACATATGAAGCGGGCTGGCTTAGACTATTGGGATAAGGTCAAGATTACTTATCATAAAAACCTGCGGGAATTCATTGATTCTATTCCAGATCTGAATAATCTGTATATTGTTTCTAAGTTTGCTGAACGAGCATACACTGAAGTTGACTATACTGATACAATTAAGGATCACTATTTCCTTTTCGGCAAGGAAACGACAGGCTTACCTGAACAATTTATGCGGCGGTATCCGGAAAAATGTGTCCGTATTCCGCAAAATGATCACAACATCAGAGCGTTAAACCTATCCAACTCGGCTGCTATTGTGATCTACGAAGCCTTACGGCAACAACAATTTCCTGCGCTGGAAACCCAGCATACTTATGAGCATGATAAACTTAAGTAAAAGAGACTAAAGGGGGAAGCACTCATGCCGCAAAGAAAAAGAAAAAAAAGAAGAACTGCTACTTCGACCGATCATTCCCGGCGAGTTGAGGGCTTGATTTTTATTCTTTTAGGAGTGCTGGGGTTACTAAAATTAGGCCATTTAGGACGACTATTTGACAATTTATTGCGGATTGTTAGTGGCGATTTCTATCAAGTTTTGGCAGTTTTGGTGGTTCTTTTAGGAGGATATTTGCTCCTTAATGACCGTGACCCCCACCTGAGCAAGCGGACATGGTGGGCAAGTAGTCTCATAGTAGGGGGAAGTCTTTTATTTAAAGAAGCGTATTTTTTCCAGCAGTTGGATTTACATGCTAATTTTATTAGCATTAATTGGCAGTATCTAATTCAAGATATTATTGCTGATACACTAGGTAATTCGGTTGGTGGGGGGATGGTAGCAGCCTTCCTGTACACTGGGACACATTTTTTGGTGGCCCAGTTGGGTTCATTTATAATTGCGAGTTTACTTATCATCCTCGGCGTTTTAACTGCCTTTAACATAAGTTCCCGCCAGGCATTGGAAGTAGTGGGGCGTTTTTTGGCGCAGGTTTTCCGATGGAGCGGAAAATGGGCTAGTCGTGGTGGTCAAAAGGGTAAAGAAGTATTCCATAACTTTAAGCAACAAGCAGACAAACGCCGCAATGAAAAAACCCCTGAAAAAATCCAAGCTGATCCCCAAGAGCCAGGTGTTCAACCACCGGCTGCCATGGCCCCTAGGGAAAAAGTAATTACCGATAGGGAACCTGAAAAGCAGACAAGCGTGTGGAATCAGGTTCAGCCGCCTAAGAGCGATGAAGCCAATCACGAAAATCAGAAACGGGCAGAGCGAATGTTGCAACAACGCTACCGAACACCACTCACTGATTATCAGTTGCCACCTTTGAGTTTGCTTCAGGACGGGACAACAGTTGATCAAAGTGCAGAAAAACAAGTTATTAAGCGCAACGAGCGGATCTTGAAGGAAACCTTCGAGAGTTTCGGCGTTGATGTTGAACTAAAAAATACTATTTTGGGACCTTCAGTTACGAAATACGAGTTACATCCCGCCATTGGGGTTAAAGTGAGCAAAATAGTTAATTTGACTAATGATTTAGCCTTGGCTCTAGCTGCTAAAGATATCCGGATTGAGGCACCAATTCCAGGAAAGGCTTTGATTGGGATCGAAGTTCCCAATCAAAAAGTGGCACCGGTAGCATTTAAAGATGTTATTAGTGAGGAGCAAAAAATGTCCCACCAACCACTGGAAGTGCCCATTGGACGCGATATTGCGGGCAAATTAATCACAGCTGACCTGGCTAAGATGCCCCACCTGCTGATTGCTGGTTCGACGGGGAGTGGGAAGTCAGTAGCGATTAATGATATCATCACTAGTTTACTGATTAATAACCTACCCACTGAAGTCAAGCTCGTTTTAGTCGATCCTAAAAAAGTTGAATTGGGGATTTATAATGATATCCCTCACCTGCTAACGCCAGTTGTAACTGAACCACAAAAGGCGGCTAAAGCTCTGCATAAGCTGGTCAAGGTAATGGAAGATCGTTATGAGCAGTTTGCTAATACGGGGCAGCGGAAAATTGAAACATATAATGAAATGATTATGCGACAAAGCCAGGAGCAGGGCACGGCTGAACCGTTGATGCCATATATTGTTTGTGTCTTGGACGAACTATCAGACCTGATGATGGTAGCAGCGAGTGAAGTCGAAGCGGCGATTATTCGTATTGCACAGATGGGGCGGGCCGCAGGGATCCATTTGATTCTTGCTACCCAGCGTCCCTCAGTGGATGTCATTACTGGTTTGATCAAGGCCAATGTGCCATCACGGATGGCTTTTGCTGTCTCCAGCAATACTGACTCGCGTACAATTATTGACCAATCTGGTGCAGAAAAACTCCTAGGCCGGGGGGACATGTTGTACCTGCCAATGGGACAGAACAAACCGACCCGGGTTCAGGGGGCATTTGTTACAGATGATGATGTCAAGAATGTAGTTGACTTCATCAAGAAGCAAGCCCAAGCAGATTATGATGAGACACTCTTGGTAACAGATAATGAACTTGCTGATGAGAATGAGGCTGAAGAACGGGATGCACTTTTTGATGAAGTGGTAACGTTTATTCAGCAGCAACAGAAGTGCAGCATATCATTATTGCAACGCCGGTTTAAGATTGGCTATAACCGTGCAGCCCGGATCGTTGATCAACTAGAAGCAGCGGGGCTAATTGGCCCAGCTGATGGAAGCAAGCCACGGCAAGTATATGTTAAGCCGGATCAAAATGAATAAGGCTAATGAGCGCACCTAAGATTGGCGCGCTTTTTGTATTTTAAATTGTTAATAAAAGAATATAATAAAGCCAAAAGAGGAAAGTTAGGGAGGAAATTGCTTGGAAAAAGAAATTTATCCAGGAGTAACACTAACGGTTATTCCTACAAAGCAGTTCACAACAACACAAATCATTGTTTCATTTACGGGAGTTATTCCTGATGCAAATTATTTAACGACCCGGTCGTTACTGGCATACATGCTTGAAACAAGTAGTCAAAAGTGGCCTACTCAAAAAGCCGTTGCTCAGAAGCTATCCCAGATGTATGGGACAAGCTTTGGAACGACAATCAACCGCCGCGGACGGACCCACAGTTTAAGTTTTGTTGCGGGAGTAGTGCATGATAAATATTTGCAGACTGATACAGATTTAGTACAGGAAGCAGTGATGTTTTTAAAAGAAATGATTTTTCACCCCCTAGTTAAGGAAGGGGCTTTTGATGAGGATACCTTTAAGTTGCAAAAAAGCAACTTGGCGACGTATATGGAATCAGTAGATGAAGACCCCCGGTTAATGGCCTTATACGGGTTGCGGTCGCACTACTTTGATGATCCTAGCCAAAAAGTACCACAGTTTGGGACACCAGTAACACTGAAAGATGTAACCAACCAAGACCTGTACCAGGCCTATCGTACGATGGTTACCAAGGACCAGGTCAATATTATTGTGACGGGAGATGTTGACCCAGCGACAATTATGGGGTTGGTAGCGACATTGCCCCTGGGTCCTCGAACCAAGATAGATAGTACGATCCAGTATGATCAACCAGCACAAGGATCAGTCCGAAAAGTGACAGTCAAGCAGCAGTTACAGCAGACCAAGTTGAATTTTATGTATCATTTGCCATTGGATCTTAACAGTAATGATTTTTTTGCCGCTATTGTATTCAATGCTTTATTTGGGGGCGATCCTCAATCAAAATTATTTATGAACGTTCGGGAAAAAAGCAGTATGGCATATTATGCTAGCAGTAATTTTGATGTTTTACGGAATGTTTTGTGGGTCCAAACGGGAATAGAAACTGCCAATAAAGAAAAGGTAAAATATTTGGTGGCTGCGCAATTAGCGGCCCTCCAACAGGGGGACTTCACAATGGCAACTGTGGAGAATATAAAGAAAAGCCTTATTAATGAACGGATTAGTCGGGAAGATACCCAAGCGACTTTAGGTACCCGGGCCCTGATCGGGAACTTCCTAGGGCGGCAGTATTCAACTGCAGAATGGTGCCAGCGGATCAAGAATATCACTAAGGATGATATCGTAACCATAGCGCAGCGGGCGTCGCTGCAATTAGTATATTGTTTAGAAGGAGGACACTAGCATGCAAGAAACATTATACCCATTGTTTGCGGAAAGAATGCAAACAGAGCGTTTAGCCAACGGTTTATTGGTGAACATGATTGCGCGTCCTAATTTCCATAAAACATATGCTATTTTGACAGTCGACTTTGGTTCGATTGATGACACGTTTACCACTGAACAAGGGGAAAAGATAACGGTTCCGGCAGGAATTGCACATTTTTTAGAGCATAAACTTTTCGAAAAAAAGGATCATGATGCATTTGATCTTTTTGGGAAATACGGTGCTGATGCCAATGCCTTCACTAGTTATACGCGGACAAGTTATTTATTTGCTACTACAAGTCACCTGGACGAATGTATGAACGTATTATTGGACTTTGTGCAGACACCGTACTTTACGGAACAAACAGTGGCAAAAGAAAAGGGCATTATTGAACAAGAAATAAAGATGTATGATGATGATCCTTCATGGCAGCTGTATCAAAAAACAATGGCGAACCTTTATCCAGGTTCCCAGTTAAGTTTGGATATTGCAGGCAGTGCAAGTAGTATTGCACAGATTACAGCCCAGGATCTTTATACATGTCATCGATATTTTTACCAGCCAAGTAATATGAACTTGTTTGTAATTGGTAACTTTGTGCCGGATGAACTTTTGGCAGTGATCAAGCAAAACCAAGCACAAAAAACTTTCCCTGAAAAAGTTGTGCCCCAACGGTTCTTTGCGCCCCTTGCACAACCAGTTGTACCTCAAACAGTGGTTCCTTTGGCAGTTAAGGTGCCAAAAGTTATGCTCGGAATCCGGGGTACAGAGGCGTTACCGATAAATCGGGAGGGGTTAAAGAAGAAGGTTGCATTGGAATTGTTATTACACCTCTTATTTGCGGAAACCTCCCCAACATACCAAGAGTTGTACGACCAAGGGATAGTGGATGACAGCTTTGATTATGAGCTGCAAGTGGAACGGGGCTTTTATTTCATATTGGTTGATGGCAATACTCGGCAACCAGAAGCATTTGTAGCAGCGATTAAGGAAATTTTGCAAACTGCTCCAACGACTGTGGCCAAACTTACTGAGGAATTAGCCTTAGCTAAGAAAGAATTTCTGGGGCAGACAATCAAGAGCATTAATTCTTTGGAAGCAATTGCTAACCGGTATGAAGGACCGTTGTTTGGCTATGCTACGATTTTTGACTTAGTACCGTTGGTTCAGGAAGTAACTTTAGCGGATGTTCTTGCTGCCACTAAGATAATCGACTTTGATAATCTAACAATCAACCAGGTTGTGCCACAGTAAGGAGATAGAGAAATGACAAAATGGGCATTGATAATTGGTGCATCAGGAGGGATTGGTCAGCAAATTGCAACGACTTTAGCAGCTGACGGCTGGTCATTATATTTGCACTATCACCAGCATGAAGAAACAATTCAGCAAATGGTCGACCAATTTAATCACCAGTATGCCGGACAAGAATTTATCCCCGTGCAATATGATCTGACTGATGAAGCGAATTTGTCGGCTTTGACAAGCAACATTTTTGCTCTAGATGCATTGGTTTTTGCACAAGGAACAACGCATTATAGCTTATTTAAGGACTTGCCTTTAGTAAAATTGCAGACGATGTTACAGATGCAAGTGGTAACCCCACTGCGCTTGGTCCAGGAGTTTGAGGACAAGTTAGCACGATCATCTCACGGCCGGATCGTTTTCTTGGGTTCGGTATATGGTGGTGCTGGCAGCCCAATGGAAGTAGGGTATAGCACAGTCAAAGGAGCATTGTCTGCCTTTGCTAAGGCGTATGCCCAGGAGGTCGCATCGACAGGAATTACAGTAAACGTGGTTGCCCCTGGAGCAGTGGCTACGCCGATGAATGATATTTTTACCGGTGCGGAAAAAGCAGCCGTGACAGAAGAGATTCCGGCCGGGCGATTTGCAGATCCTAACGAAATCAGCTACTG
The DNA here is from genome assembly GCF_036689625.1 of Ligilactobacillus saerimneri. NCBI lineage: Bacteria > Bacillati > Bacillota > Bacilli > Lactobacillales > Lactobacillaceae > Ligilactobacillus > Ligilactobacillus saerimneri. The sequence continues at coordinate 1,064,908 of NZ_CP144759.1, read as the reverse complement.
GGTTAAGGTCCTTTTGGACCCGGCAGCCCAATACTTAACTGGGGAAACAATCTACGTTACCGGAGGATGGTTAAGATAAGCTTAATCCATATTAATCTTTGCTGGTCTGTGTGATATACTTTAAAACAGATTATTTTATTAGAGATTGAAATTTAAACGGAGTGTAAATTCAATGAGTGAAATTGGTGAAAAACTAAAGAATGCGCGGGTAGAGAAGGGCTATACCCTCGATGATTTACAACAAATTACTAAGATTCAAAAACGGTATTTAATTGCAATTGAAGAGGGGAGATTTGAAGCTTTACCGGGAGCATTTTACATCAAAGCATTTGTGCGGCAATACGCAGAAACGGTTGATTTAAATCCCCAGGAGTTATTGGCTGAACTCAATGCTGAATTAGGTCAAGGAGCACCAACTGAACCAGTAAAGCAAAATGAAGCAGTGACTAGGACAGCAATTTTGCGGGAAAAACAAAAGACATCTCAGCCATCGAAATTGGAACGCTTTTTATCATACTTACCAACTATCATTATCGTGGCGGTTGTCATCGCTATTTTGGGTTCGATTTATATCGTTGCTTGGGGGAATCACCAAAAAAATGCGGATCAGCCAATTGATGTTTCATCCGCCAAGGTTGAAAAAACAAGCGATGGTTCAACAACTCCTAAGAAGAAAAAGAGTTCATCCAAGGCGGCTAAATCTGCTGTTACAAGTCGTAAGCAAAAGATCACTTATATTAGTGGTACAACTTACACTTACCAATTAAAGAACGGGGCTAAAAAGAATAAGATCACATTGAAAGCAACTAACGGAGCTGCATGGAATGCGGTTACTGTTGATGGGACACAGGTTTGGCAAGGAACATTGACCAGCGGGAGCACCCATACCGTGACAGTTCCAGCCGACGCTACTAAAATCAAGCTTTCGATTGGGAATTCTAAAGCAACGAGTTTGACAATTAACGGACAAGAATTCAACTACAAGAAGCAGGGAAATGGCGAAACTGTTCGGACGCTGATCATCAATGTTGGTAAAGCGGCCTAAGCTCACTCTGTAAGGCGTGTGGTTGTTAATGTGAGGAATGGATAAGGGAGTATATTTAAGATGAATTTACCTAATAAGTTGACTGTTATCAGAATTTTCTTAATTCCGCTGTTTATGCTAGTTTTACTTTTGCCACTAGAATGGGGCGAAGTAACTTGCTTAGGAACGGTAATACCAGTTACGCAGTTAGTGGGCGCAATTATTTTTGCGGTGGCTTCGATCACTGATTTTGCTGACGGACAGATCGCACGGCGGCGGCACTTGGTATCCAATTTTGGTAAGTTTGCAGATCCCTTGGCCGATAAGATGTTAGTCATGACAGCATTTATTATTTTGGTCCAAATGGGAAAGGTGCCTGCATGGATTGCAGCGATTATTGTTTGTCGGGAATTAGCAGTAACCGGGTTGCGCTTGATCGTCGTAGAAAATGATGGTGAAGTTATGGCAGCTGCTATGCCGGGGAAGATCAAGACTTTTACGCAAATGTTTGCGATTATCTTCTTGTTCCTTAACAATGTTTTATTTGCACCGGTACACTTTCCAATTGGTGAAGTTCTCTTATATATTTGCTTATTCTTCACTGTATATTCGGGAGTAGAATACTTCTATAATAGTCGAGACGTTTTTGCTGATTCGTTTGGAAAGAAATAAATTAACCATCAAATAAGGGCTAAGCGGAATTTTTCCGTCTAGCCCTTATTTTTGTAAATCGATGAAAAATTAATGCTCTTTATGTGTATCTATATTTTAGAAGGATAAAGAGTAAAATAAGAGGTAAACAAGGCAAAGGTAGGGACAGATAATGAGGGCAGAAATCATTAGTGTAGGAACGGAGCTTTTATTGGGCGAAGTGACGGATACCAATGCACCGTACTTAAGTCAGCAAATGGCGCAACTAGGAATAGATGTCTACCACCGGACGACAGTTGGGGACAATGAGCACCGCTTAGTGGCAGCCCTTGAACAGGCACAAGCAAATAGTGATTTAGTGATCATAACAGGTGGTCTCGGTCCCACTGCTGATGATATTACTAAGCAGGTTGTAGCTCGGTTTGTTAACCAACCGTTAGTGGGCGACCAGGCAGCTGCCAACAAAATTGCACACTATTTTGCTGAGCAAAACGAAGTGCCGGCACCGAATAATCACACACAAGCGGAATATATTAATGGAGGCCGAAGTTTAGCTAATTTAGTAGGGTTAGCGGTGGGAACGTATTATTATGCTCAAGCAACCCAAACCCACTATGTTTTGTTACCGGGGCCACCTCAAGAATTGCAGGTTATGGTAGAACAAGAACTTGTGCCAGTGTTACGTCAGTCACTGCCAAACTTGCAGCCATTATTTACTCATGTGATGCGCTTTTTTGGGATTAGTGAATCGCGGCTAGCAGCTTTACTCGCAGATGTGATTGCCCAGCAATCTGACCCGACTATTGCCTTGTATGCGCAACATGGTGAAGTAACTATTCGTCTAGCCAGTCGGGCTAATACGAGTGCAGAGGCTGAAAAAAAGTTAATGCAGTGTGCCAACGTGATTTTAGAACGGGCTGGTCAATATTATTATGGACATGGGGCTGACAACTCATTAGCCAATGTGCTTGTCCAGAAACTGCAGCAAGAGCACTTGACGATTGCGGCAGCGGAAAGTTTAACGGCTGGCTTGTTCCAGAGTACATTAGCGACTATTCCAGGAGTTTCAGCAGTGTTTTATGGGGGCTTTGTGACATATGCGACAGAAGCCAAGGAACGTTTTTTAGGCGTTCCCCACGAATTGATTGCTCAAAACGGGGTTGTAAGTCAAGCGACTGCTCAAGCGATGGCACAGCACACAAAAAAACGTGCCCAAACAGATATTGCAGTTTCGTTTACTGGTGTTGCTGGACCAGGGCAAGTGGACGGACTTCCAGCCGGAACAGTTTGGATAGGGTTACAATTCAAGGATCAAAAACCACAAGCCCAGGAATTTTACTGGCCAAAAATGACGCGCCAAGAAGTACGGCAGCGGGCTGTTTTAGCTGGTTTGATGATGGTTTTACAGGCACTCAAAAAGCAATAAGGGAACTTTTGTTCTTGTGTTTTGAAGTGAAAATCAGTATTATAAAAAGTATGAAGAAGGAAGAAGGAGGCACATTAAGTGGCGGACGAAAGAAAAGCGGCCTTAGAAAAAGCCTTGAAAAAAATCGAAAAAAATTTCGGTAAGGGTTCCATCATGAAGATGGGGGCTGATACCAATACAGAAATCGCAACGATCCCAACCGGTTCTATTGCTCTTGACGAAGCTTTAGGCGTGGGTGGTTATCCTAAAGGGAGAATTGTTGAAATTTATGGTCCTGAAAGTTCGGGGAAAACAACAGTTGCTTTGCATGCAGTAGCTGAAGTTCAGAAACGTGGGGGGACAGCAGCTTATATTGACGCTGAAAACGCACTTGATCCTAAATATGCTCGGGCACTAGGGGTCAACATTGATGAATTGTGGCTGTCACAACCAGATTCTGGAGAAGAAGGCTTATCAATTGCGGAAGCACTGATTACCTCTGGTGCGATTGACATTATTGTTATTGATTCTGTGGCGGCTTTAGTTCCTAAGGCAGAAATTGACGGAGAAATGGGTGACGCCCATGTTGGTTTACAAGCACGGATGATGTCCCAGGCCCTGCGGAAGTTATCTGGGATGATTAACAAGACCAAGACAATTGCAATCTTCATTAACCAAATCCGGGAAAAGATTGGGGTAATGTTTGGTAATCCAGAAACGACTACTGGGGGACGGGCATTGAAGTTCTACTCCACTATTCGGTTGGAAGTTCGGCGGGCTGAACAGATTAAAAAAGGCTCAGATATCATTGGTAACCGCGTACGGATCAAAGTGGTTAAGAACAAAGTTGCTCCGCCATTTAAGGTTGCTGAAGTCGATATTATGTACGGCGAAGGTGTTTCTAAGACCGGCGAATTACTTGATATGGCTGTGGAAAAAGATATCATCCACAAGAGCGGTTCATGGTTCTCATATGGCGACAAACGCATTGGTCAAGGTCGGGAAAACGTTAAGAAGTACCTAGCAGACAATCCTGACTTCATGGCGGAAGTAACTACCAAGGTGCGAAGTGCTTATGGCATTAGTGAGGCGGGAACAGCTGAAGACGCTGCTGAAAAGCCAGTAGCGACTACGAATGCTAGTGATAAGCAGCTAGATCTCAAGGTTGCACCTACAAATGTTGCTAATACTAAAGAATAATTAATTGCATATTTAAAACAGGGACAGCCAGCACTACGAGATAGGGCTGTCCTTTTGTTGTCCGGTAAATAAATATTTAAATTAGTGGATCCTAATGCGACCAACTAGGAGTAATTATTGACAGTAGCCGGGCAAAAACATTAAAATATCAATGTGTATGTAATTCAAAATAAAAACATCAATGATTGGTGATTAGATTAGTGATCATTAATGATGGTGTGGAGGTGTAAAGATTTGAGTATGATAATCGTAATCCTCGCCATCGCTATTATTGCGGCTTTAATGATCGGTCTTGTTATCGGATATAGTTTACGTAAGGCTTTTCACGAAAAGGCTTTGGATCAAGCTACGCAGACAGCAGAAGGGATTATTGCTACCGCCAAAAAAGACGCGGCAGCTCGCAAGAAGGAAGCTCTGTTAGAGGCTAAAGATGAAAGTCATCGTTATCGTAAAGAAATCGAAAGTGAACTAAAAGAGCGGCGAGCCGAAATTCAAAAGCAAGAAAATCGGCTTTTACAACGGGAAGAAAACCTTGATCGCAAAGACTCCCAGCTTGACAAAAGAGAAGGAGCACTTGAACAGCGGGAAAGTAAGTATACCCGAGATAACCAGATCTTAAAGCAAAAGCAAGAAGATGTTTCCAACTTAATTCAGCAACAACAAGATAAACTAGCTCAGATTGCTGCTATGACGCAGGATGATGCTAAACAATTAATCTTGAAGCAAACACGGGCTAGTCTTGATCATGAATTAGCAGTAATGATCAAAGATAATGAAGCTGAAATCAAAGCAACTGCTGATAAGACAGCCAAGAACCTTATTGCGCAAGCAATTCAACGGAGTGCTGCCGATATGGTTTCTGAAAGCACGGTTTCCGTCGTTACCTTACCTAACGATGAAATGAAGGGACGGATTATCGGGCGTGAAGGACGCAACATTCGTACCCTAGAAACGTTAACAGGGATCGATTTGATTATTGACGACACACCAGAGGCAGTCGTTTTGAGTGGTTTTGACCCGGTAAGAAGAGAAATTGCTAAGGTGGCATTAGAGAAGTTGATTCAAGACGGACGGATTCATCCTGCTCGGATTGAAGAAATGGTTGAAAAAGCTACTAAGGAAATTGATTCTAAAATTAGAGAAAAAGGGGAGCAGGCCTTGTTTGATCTGGGCTTGCACGCAATGCACCCTGATTTAATTAAAACCGTTGGGCGGATGCACTACCGGACCAGTTATGGGCAAAATGTTTTGGTTCACTCTATCGAAGTAGCTAAAATTACGGGAGTGCTAGCAGCTGAATTAGGCGAAAATGTCGTAATGGCAAAACGCGCAGGATTATTACACGATATCGGAAAAGCAATTGATCATGAAGTAGATGGTTCACACGTAGAAATAGGTGTCGAATTGGCTAAGAAGTATAAAGAAAGTGACGTAGTTGTGAATACTATCGCATCACATCACGGGGATGTAGAACCAAAATCAGTAATTGCAGTGTTAGTGGCTGCAGCTGATGCGATTTCTGCAGCTCGGCCAGGGGCACGGAGTGAATCACTTGAAAAGTATATTCACCGTTTAGAAAAACTGGAAACAATTGCTAATGATTTCTCAGGAGTTAAGAAGAGTTATGCAATCCAAGCAGGACGCGAAGTTCGGGTGATTGTAAAACCAAGCGAAATCAATGATTTACAAGCAACGGTCTTAGCACGAGATATCAAGAATAAGATTGAAAATGAGCTAGAATATCCAGGACATATTAAGGTCACGGTTATTCGCGAAACGAGAGCAATCGAATATGCCAAGTAGGTTGCTTAAAAAGTCACGCTTGACGTGACTTTTTTTATTTTTTAGTGATAAATGTTAAAATTAAACAGAATGAAATCGAGAAGAAATGGGGCAAGTTGATGGCTAAAAAAAGTGTAACACCTATGATGAAGCAATATCTGGAGATCAAGCAGGATTACCCAGATGCTTTTTTGTTCTATCGTATCGGTGATTTTTATGAGATGTTTTATGATGATGCGATTAAAGGGGCACAAATTTTAGAATTAACTTTGACCCAACGGAATAAAAATGGGCAAGAACATATTCCAATGTGTGGCGTTCCCCACCACGCAGCCAGCAACTATATCGATATTTTAGTGGAAAAAGGGTACAAGGTGGCTATTTGTGAGCAGCTAGAAGACCCAAGTACAGCTAAAGGGATGGTTAAGCGGGGGGTCATTCAACTGATTACTCCCGGAACATTAATGGAGCAAAAAGCTGGCGAAAATAAGAGCAATAATTATTTGACCGCAATCCACCAGACAGATGACCAGTATGGTTTTGCCTATGTTGACTTATCAACCGGCGAAATGCGGTCAACGGTGCTGAAAGATTTGACTGCTGTTGAAAATGAATTAGTCGCAACCCGAACTAAAGAAATTGTTATTGATGAGAGTGTGACTGCACCAACCCGCGCTGTAATCGATAAGCTTAAAATTCTCCAGTCCCAACAGAATACGGTGGAGCAAAGAAGCGAGTTCAGTTATGTTAGCCAGAACCTAACAGCAGATGCTGAAATTCAAGCCGTTAAGCACCTATTGATGTATTTAACGGTAACGCAAAAACGAAGCCTAGCCCATTTACAGCAATCAGTTCATTATCAACCAGCAGACTTTTTGCGCCTAGACCGCTATGCCAAGCGCAACCTTGAATTGATCAGCAACTCTCGTACGGGCAAGAAGAGTGGGACACTTTTATGGTTACTAGACGCAACTAAAACTGCTATGGGGGGCCGGCTGTTGAAGCAATGGATTGAACGGCCATTGCTCGAACGCCAACAAATTGAGCAACGCCAAGCCTTGGTTCAATTGTTATTAGATAATTTCTTGGAACGCAATACTATCCAAGAAGAATTAACCCACGTGTACGACCTGGAACGGTTAGCAGGGCGGGTGGCATTCGGAAATGTTAATGGTCGGGATTTGATTCAATTGAAAACGTCATTACAACATATTCCCCAAATAAAATATGTTTTAAGCCAGTTAGATGGCCAGGCTTTCAAGTCCCTACTCGACCAACTCGATCCGGTTGAAGAAGTAGTGGATTTGATTGATCAGGCGATCGTCGACGACCCCCCAATTGCAGTAACTGATGGTAACTTAATTCGACCAGGATACAACGCAGAGCTCGACCGGTATGTCGATGCGATGCAAAATGGCAAAAAGTGGCTAGCACAGTTAGAGGCACAGGAACGTCAGGCCACAGGAATTAACAACTTGAAAATTGGTTATAACCGGGTTTTTGGCTATTATATTGAAGTTTCTAAAGGGAGTTTGGCTAAGTTACCTGAAGATCGTTACCAACGGAAACAAACCTTAACCCATGCCGAACGGTTTGTGACACCAGAATTGAAAGAGAAAGAAAATCTCATCTTGGGAGCTAAAACCAAAGCGACTGAATTACAGTATCAGCTTTTTGTAGCTTTGCGGGAACAGATTAAAGATCAAATTAAACGTCTGCAACGGTTAGCCCATGGCTTGGCGCAACTTGATGTTTTGCAGAGTTTTGCTGTTATTAGCGAAGAAGCACACCTTACCCGGCCCCAGTTCACCGATGGGCATGATTTACAGGTGACAGGTGGGTGGCATCCCGTAGTGGAAAAGGTAATTGGCAAGCAAAGTTATGTCCCAAATGACATCAATATGCCGGCATCTTTGGACATTCTTTTGATCACGGGACCAAACATGTCGGGGAAGAGCACTTATATGCGGCAGTTAGCGTTGACAGTAGTGATGGCGCAAATTGGCTGTTTTGTGCCGGCTACCAAAGCTACCTTACCGTTGTTTGACCAGATTTTTACCCGGATAGGGGCTGCGGATGACTTAATTTCCGGAGAATCAACCTTCATGGTAGAAATGATGGAAGCCAATGATGCTTTACGACAAGCAACACCTAATAGCTTGATCTTATTTGATGAAATTGGCCGGGGAACAGCTACTTACGATGGGATGGCCCTGGCCCAGGCAATCATTGAGTACGTCCATGACCACATCCACGCCAAAACTCTGTTTTCAACGCACTACCATGAGTTGACCGCGTTAGAAGAATCATTGCCAGCATTGAAAAACATTCATGTTGGAGCGATGGAACAAAATGGCGATTTGGTTTTCTTGCATAAGATGCAGGATGGACCAGCAGATAAATCATATGGGATCCATGTGGCTAAGCTAGCTGGGATGCCAACTTCATTGTTAGAGCGGGCTAACAAGATTTTACAGCAGTTGGAAGCGGGGGCTGACAATCAAGACGCCAAAACAGAGCGGGATGTTCGTCAGGCAAGTAGTGTCCACATTGCTGAACAGGTGCCAGCTGAAAAAGGTCAGCTGTCGCTCTTTCAACCTGAGGCAACGGCAAAGCCGCGGTCTAGTCAAGAGGACCAAGTCCTAGCAGCTATTAAGAATTTAGACCTTATGGATATGAAGATGTTTGACATTGTTAAGGCAGCTGTCAAATGGCAAGAGATGTTAAAGAAATAAGCGAAAGGAAGGATTGCTGTGGGCAAAATCCATGAGTTAGCACCTAATTTAGCGGATCAAATTGCGGCCGGAGAAGTCGTAGAACGTCCAGCTTCGGTAGTCAAAGAATTAGTTGAAAATGCAATTGATGCCCATGCGACAACGATTGATATTGTGGTCGAAGAGGCGGGCTTGAAATCAATTCAGGTGATGGACAACGGGGACGGGATTCCAGCTGATGAGGTAAAACTTGCCTTTAAGCGCCATGCCACCAGCAAGATCAGTGCGCGCGAAGATTTATTTAAAGTGCAAACCCTTGGCTTTCGGGGGGAGGCGTTACCAAGTATTGCCTCAATCGCCGATGTGCAGCTAACTACTGCAACGGCTGATCAGCCCGGAACTGCTATCCACCTTAAAGGGGGAACTGTTTTGGAATTTGGGGTGAGTGCCAGTCGTCCCGGAACTACCATCACAGTTACTGAGCTATTCTATAACACCCCTGCGCGTTTGAAATACTTGGGCTCCTTAGCGACAGAGCTAGCGGCTGTTAGTGATATTGTTAACCGGTTGGCGTTAGGTCATCCTGAAATTGCCTTTTCACTGACCAATAACGGACATCAATTATTGCAAACAGCGGGCAATAGCAATTTGCAACAAGTGATTGGGGCAATTTATGGGGTGCAAAGTGCCCGGCAGATGCTAGCTATTACCGGTGAAGATCACGATTTCAAGGTAACTGGCTTTGTTTCCCTCCCCAAGTTAACGCGGGCGGCCCGCAAATATATCAGCTTATTAATTAATGGCCGGTACATTAAAAATTTTCAATTGACTAAGGCTTTGATCAAGGGATATGGTTCAAAGTTGATGATTGGCCGTTATCCAATTGCTGTGCTTAATATTGAACTCAACCCGTTATTGGTGGATGTTAATGTGCACCCGACTAAGCAAGAAGTCCGCATTTCTAAGGAAGAACAGCTAACGCACTTGATCGAAACAACAATTGCTAACCGGCTGACGACGGAAAATTTGATTCCAGATGCTTTAGAAAATTTGCATGCCAATAAGAAAGTTGATTTAGTGCAGCTCCAAGCCGGTATGGCGGCAGCCTTTGAGGATTCACAGACCGATAAAAGAGAAAAGCAGCTTTCAGAAGCAGGATCTACTGCATACCACCAGCCCCAAGAAGGCCCGCTGGACACGCCGGCTGAAGTTCGGGAAGATGCCGGACCTGAACCACCAACCGTAATTATCAAAAATAAAGCAGACCTAACTAAACCACTAGTACAAAAGTGGGATCAAAAATACAGTGCTAAAGAGCACACTTCAGCAACGGAACCGAACTCAGAATTGGTCCCAGCGGAACAGACAGAAGCAGGGGAAACAGCCCGTTTCCCTGAGCTCAAATATATTGGTCAGATGCATGGAACCTATTTGTTGGCAGAAAGTCCAGCAGGCTTATATATTGTGGACCAACATGCAGCCCAGGAACGAATTAAATATGAATATTTTAGGCAAAAAATTGGGGAAGTATCCTCTGATCAACAGAAGTTATTATTGCCAATTGTATTGACCTATCCCGTGACGGATATGGTCCGGATTAAACCCAATTTAGAGAAGTTGGCACAACTGGGGATCGTTTTGGAGGACTTTGGTCCCAATAGTTATGTTGTGCGGCAACATCCAACTTGGTTTATTGCCGGACAAGAGGAAGATACAATCAAAGAAATGATTGATTATTTTCTACAAGACCAACAGCTTTCGATTGCCAAATTTCGGGAAAAGACTGCAATTATGATGAGCTGTAAGCGGGCCATCAAGGCTAACCAGCATTTGGATGACCGCCAAGCCAAAGCTTTGTTGACCCAGTTAAACCAGTGTGAAAATCCTTTTAACTGTCCGCATGGGCGACCAACGTTAGTTCACTTTACTAGCCGGGACATTGAGCGCATGTTCAAGCGTATTCAGGATCCACACCATACAGACTTTATTGACAAGGAATTGAAATAAGGAAAGGATTGGAGTAAATGTACGAATACTTTATTGGAAAAATTACTGATGTTACCCCTTATTACATTGTGATCAACGTTGGTGGGGTGGGGTACCGCGTTTTAGTGGCCAATCCTTTTCGCTATATGGCAACTAATGACGACCAGAAAGTCTATATTTATCAAGCTGTGCGTGACAACGATATTAGCTTGTATGGATTTCAAACTTTTGATGAAAAACAGCTTTTTATTAAGCTATTGAGTGTTTCTGGAATAGGGCCTAAAAGTGCTTTGGCGATATTAGCCAATGAAGATCACAGTGGGTTGATCAATGCGATTAATACTAACAATGACAAATTCTTGACTAAGTTTCCAGGGATTGGTAAGAAGACAGCCCAGCAGATTATCTTGGATCTCAAGGGAAAAATGAAGGAAATTACCCCTGCCAACTTGGTGGGACAGCAGGCTTTAGATGTAACACCAACGGATGCTAGTCCGGCCTTACGGGAAAGCTTGGAGGCCCTAGCTTCTCTCGGTTATACTAAGACTGATATTAAAAAAGTTGGGAAACAATTACAGAATTTTGCAGGCAAGGATACAAACGAGTATCTGAGCCAGGCACTACACTTACTCAACAATAAATAAGTGAGGTGAGAAGATGACAGAGGATGAACGCTTAGTTTCTGGCACGAGCAGTGACCAGGCTGAACGGACGGACGAACTTTCCCTCCGCCCCCATTTACTGAGCGAATATATTGGACAGACTAAACTCAAAGATGAAATTGGGGTCTATGTTCAGGCTGCCAAACAACGGGAAGAAGCGCTCGACCACGTGCTCTTGTATGGACCACCGGGCTTGGGGAAGACCACTATGGCGAGTGTGATTGCAAATGAGATGGGGGTCAATATCAAAACCACTTCGGGGCCAGCGATTGAAAAGAACGGTGATTTGGTTGCCTTATTAAACGAGCTTAATCCGGGCGATGTCCTATTTATTGATGAAATTCACCGTTTACCCAAAGCAGTAGAAGAAGTATTATATTCTGCAATGGAAGATTTCTTTATTGATATTATCATTGGTCAAGGACCGACTGCCCATGCAGTCCACTTCCCCTTACCACCATTTACGTTGATTGGGGCGACTACCAAAGCTGGGATGCTGTCTGCACCGTTGCGGGAACGGTTTGGAATAGTGGGACACATGAAGTATTATTCGGTTACGGAGCTGACGGCCATTGTTGAGCGGTCAGCAGCCGTTTTTAATAGTCGGATTGCTAGCAGCGGGGCGGTCGAGATTGCCCGGCGGTCACGGGGGACCCCCCGGATTGCCAACCGGCTATTGAAGCGGGTGCGTGACTTTGCTGACGTGGCCCAAATGGATGAGATCAATGCAGAGATAGTTGACTATGCCCTGGCAATGTTGCGGGTCGACAAGAAAGGGTTGGATGAAACCGACCGCAAACTACTGACCACGATGATTGAACTTTATGATGGTGGTCCGGTCGGGGTTGCAACTTTAGCGGCCAATATTGGTGAAGAAACCGAGACAATCGCGGATATGGTTGAACCTTATCTCATGCAAATTGGTTTTATTAAGCGTACTCCACGGGGACGGGTAGCCACAGCAGCTGCTTATGCCCACCTGGGAATGAAGCAAACAAATAAATAAAAGAAGGTAAGAGAAATTGAGTACACCACATTACACAACTAGTGATTTTGATTATGATTTGCCAGAAGAATTGATTGCCCAAACACCACTAGAAAAAAGGGATCAATCACGGATGTTAGTGCTTGATGCACAAACTGGTGAATATCAAGACGATTATTTTTACAATGTTATTGACAAGTTAAACCCGGGTGATGCGTTGGTTATGAATGACTCGCGGGTGATGCCTGCCCGGATTTATGGGACTAAACCAGAAACGGGTGGCCACTTGGAAGTGCTGTTGTTGAACAACACCCATGGTGACGAGTGGGAAACTTTGGTCAAGCCAGCTAAAAGAGCAAAAGTGGGGACAACCATTAGTTTTGGTGATGGCGAATTGACCGCTACGGTTACCAAGGAATTGGAGCACGGTGGGCGGATGATCGAGTTCCATTATGATGGGATCTTCATGGAAATATTGGACCGCTTGGGGGAAATGCCGTTACCACCTTATATCAAAGAAAAGCTGGACAACCCAGAAATGTACCAAACAGTTTATTCACGGGAAGTCGGCTCAGCAGCAGCTCCTACGGCGGGGTTACACTTTACTAAAGAATTGCTACAAAAGATCGCTGATAAGGGTGTGAAGTTAGTTTATCTAACCCTCCATGTGGGGTTGGGAACTTTTAGACCAGTCTCAACTGATAATATTGAAGAACACAAGATGCACAGTGAGTTTTACCGGTTAACTCCTGAAGCAGCGGCTACGCTTAACGAAGTGCGGGCCAATGGGGGCAAGATCGTTGCAACCGGGACCACCTCAATTCGAACTTTGGAAACGATTGGTACTAAGTTCAATGGTGAAATCAAGGCTGACAGTGGTTGGACTGATATTTTCATCAAACCAGGCTATGAATGGAAGGTAGTCCAAGCTTTCATTACTAACTTCCACTTGCCAAAGTCAACGCTAGTAATGTTGGTAGCATCCTTTACGGGACGCGAAAACATCTTGAATGCATACAAGCATGCAGTTCAAGAAAAGTATCGCTTCTTTAGCTTTGGGGATGCAATGTTTATCAAATAACGGGGAGGAATATGAATGACGGAACCAGCTGTGAAGTATCACCTAAAAAAGAAGGAAAAGCATACTGGTGCCCGCCTGGGAACATTGGAAACCCCTCACGGGACATTCCCAACCCCAATGTTTATGCCAGTAGGAACTCAGGCCACAGTGAAAGCAATATCGCCGCGTGAGTTAAAGGAAATGGGCGCAGGAATTATTTTAAGTAATACCTACCACCTGTGGCTCCGGCCAGGAGAAGAGCTGGTAGCTGAAGCAGGAGGACTGCACCACTTTATGAACTGGGATCAGGGGATTTTGACTGATTCTGGGGGCTTCCAAGTTTTTTCACTGGCGCAAATGCGGGACATTACTGAAAAAGGAGTCCATTTCAAGAGCCATTTAGATGGGCGGAACTTATTCCTATCACCGGAAAAAGCGATCGCAGTGGAAAATGCTTTAGGAGCCGATATCATCATGAGTTTCGATGAATGCCCACCGTTCTTTGAATCATATGACTATATTAAAAAGTCAGTTGAACGGACATCACGTTGGGCAGAGCGGGGCCTTAAAGCACATAAACATCCTGATCGGCAAGCATTGTTTGGGATCGTCCAAGGGGGCGGTCACAAGGACCTCCGGGAACTAAGTGCTAAAGCGTTAGTATCACTGGACTTCCCGGGCTATTCTATCGGGGGCTTGTCTGTTGGGGAGTCAAAAGCTGAGATGAACCATGTGCTCGACTTTACAACCCCATTATTACCAGAAAATAAACCACGGTACTTGATGGGAGTAGGGTCACCTGATGCTTTAATTGACGGTGTGATTCGGGGCGTTGACATGTTTGATTGTGTTCTTCCCACTAGAATTGCCCGCAACGGAACTTGCATGACATCACACGGACGCGTGGTAATTAAGAATGCGGTCTATGCCCATGATTTCAATCCTTTAGATGATAATTGTGATTGCTATGTTTGCCAGAACTATACGCGGGCATATCTCCGCCACCTGTTCAAAGCGCAAGAAACATTGGGATTGCGTTTGGCATCGTATCATAATTTGTATTTCTTGTTACACCTGATGAAGCAAATCAGACAGGCGATTGCTGATGATAACTTGCTGGATTTCCGGGAACAGTTCTTTGAGGAATATGGCTACAATAAACAAAATAGCCGTAACTTCTAAAAATTTAACTATTAACTTGTGAAAAGTTTTGTTAAAGTATTTAATGAAATAGTTGAAGGAGTGAAAATAATGAACAGCGGTACAATGAGTTATGTATTACTATTTGCAGTTGTGATCATCATGTTATGGTTCACAATGCGGAGCCAATCCAAGCGGCAAAAGCAACACCAACAATTGGTGGATAGCTTGAAGCGGGGCGACGAAGTTGTGACAATCGGACGGTTGCACGGTGTGATTGATAGTATCAACACTGAAGATAAGACTGTTACTTTAGACTGTGACGGGGTATATTTGGTATTTGATAGCGTGGCAATTGCACGGGTAGTTAACCGGGCTAAGGACGCAACTCCAGTTGCATCTGCAGAAGCATCAACTGAAGAAAAAGCAGATAAGGACGCAGAATAATTATTCTGGAGTGGTTGAATAAAAGTCATCTGGTACTATTTGAGTGCACTGACTAATACCACAAATATTTAGGAGGAGAGGATGTTAAGTGATTAGCATTTTTTCCTCCTCTTTATTTCGCTCCATATTTTATAAATTCTAAATATTTGTGATTTATTGGGGATAAGTTTAAAATTGATTTAGTTAATCTTGAAAGTAGGAACGAACCATGAGAGAAGAAAAAGCGCTATTTATTATCTTTGGGGGGACAGGAGACCTGGCCCAAAGAAAGTTGTATCCGGCGTTATTTAATTTATACCGGCGGGGACATATTCAAAAGAGTTTCGCTGTTATTGGGACAGCCCGGCGGCCATGGACAGATGAGCACTATCGAGAAGTAGTCGCTGATTCTATTCGGGGAAGTGTCGACGCAGACTTTTATACCGAAGCGATGGTTGAAAATTTTGCCGACCATTTTTATTATCAATCACATAATGTAAATGATACGGAACACTACATGATCCTTAAAAAGTTGGCTCAACAGCTGGATGATGAGTATGAAATCGGGGGGAACCGGGTCTTTTATTTGGCAATGTCACCACGTTTCTTTGGGACAATTGCCGAACACTTAAAGACGCAAAAGTTAGTGACTGATCACGGCTATAACCGGGTCGTAGTGGAAAAGCCTTTTGGGCGGGATTTAGCCACTGCAGCTGAACTCAACCAATCAATTGAGAAGTATTTCCCGGCTGACTCGATTTTTCGGATTGACCATTATTTAGGTAAGGCGATGATTCAAAACATTACCGCCATTCGGTTTGGAAACAGTATTTTTCGGAATTTATGGAACAACCGCTACATCGACAATATTCAAATCACTTTGAGTGAGTCCTTGGGGGTTGAAGAACGGGCAGGTTATTATGAAACAGCGGGTGCTTTACGGGATATGGTTCAAAATCACATCCTGCAAATTGTGTCCCTGCTGACTATGAATGCCCCAGTTTCCTTCAATGATCAAGACCTGCGCCAAGAAAAGATCAGTGCGCTCAAGTCGCTGAAGGTATATACTCCGGACGAAGTGGCCCACAATTTTGTGCGGGGGCAGTATGGACCAGGCGAAGGAGTACATGCTTACCGGGATGAAGATAATATTGCTGATGATTCAGCAATCGAGACGTTTGTTGCGGGTAAGCTCGAAGTGGAAAATATGAATTTCGCGGGGGTACCGGTGTATATTCGCACAGGGAAGCGGTTGGCAACGAAGGCAACAAGAATTGATGTCATCTTCAAGAAAATGCCAACTAACATTTTCCCAGGTGTTGCTTTAACCAACAATGTTTTGTCAATTGATGTTGACCCTAATGAAGAAATTACGCTGTACATCAATGATAAAGATTATGATACAGGTTTCAAGATGAAGCAGTTGCCTTTGGCATACCGGAATCAAAATCGGGATTGCCCAGAAGCATATGAGAAGTTGTTACATGACTTGCTGCGGGGGGATGCAACAAACTTCACTCACTGGGAAGAAGTTAAGTATTCGTGGCAATTTGTGGACGCAATCCGCTCTGCTTGGGATATGGAAACACCAGCCTTCCCGAACTATGAATCAGGATCAATGGGCCCCCAAGCTGCAGATGAATTACTGGCCCGTGACGGCAAGCAATGGTTCTTTGATCCAACTAAAACAAATTAGGTGATGTTGCCCCCTAGGACTTATTTGGCCTAGGGGATTACTAAAATCAATAATCTTTTATCTAATCAACAATAGATAATAATTGTAGTAAGAAAAGATTATGTTTATTGTCAGTATATGGGTTTTCTAGTAGAATGAGTAAAGAAGATTGTGGAGGTGGATATTATGGGTTCGTTGGATAAAACTATGTATTTTAACTTTAATGACAAGCGACAAAAAGACGTTCATGACACCCTTTTGACGGTATATGCAGCTCTGGAGGAAAAGGGCTACAATCCAATTAATCAAATTGTGGGTTATCTATTGTCCGGGGATCCTGCTTACATCCCACGTTTGAACGATGCCCGCAATCTAATTAGAAAGTATGAACGCGATGAGATTATTGAAGAATTAGTACGGTCATACTTGGATAAAGATAGTGAGGCAAATTAAGTGGCACGATTAATGGGCTTAGATGTTGGTTCGCGGACAGTTGGGGTGGCGATCAGTGATGAGTTGGGCTGGACAGCCCAGGGGATTGAGATCGTCCCTATCAACGAAGATGAACAAGATTTTAACATTACACGAATTAAGGAATTAGTTGACCAGTATGGGGTTGTTGGCGTGGTTTTGGGCTTGCCCAAGAACATGAACAATACTTCAGGCCCCCGGGTTGATGCCAGCCGTGCTTATGGGGACTTGTTGGTGCAGCAATTAGGCTTGCCCATCGACTTCCAAGATGAACGGTTGACCACGGTTGAAGCCGAGCGGATGTTGGTTGAAGAAGCCGATACATCGCGCCGTAAGCGCAAGCAGGTGATTGACAAATTGGCAGCGGCATTAATCCTGCAAAATTATCTTGATCGGCATGGCGAATTAACTAAAGTATTTTAGAAAATGAGGGATATTAATGGCGGAAAAGCAAAATATGAATGATGATAGCTTGATCACCCTAGTAGATGATAAGGGGAATGAAACACTGTATCAGATCCTGTTTACTTTCCAACCAGATGAATCTGATAAGAGCTATGTCTTATTAGTTCCGGATGACGCACAACCGGGCGAACAAGTTGATGTAACGGCATTTGCTTACTATCCTGATGAAGATGGTTCAGCGACAGAAGCGGAATTTTTTGAAATTGAAGATGATGCTGAATGGGAAATGGTTGAAGGTGTGTTAGATACATTCCTTAACGATCCCAACATGCAATAACAAAAGCTAATAGGGCTGTCACACATGTGGGCAGTCCTATTCTTTTTCTATGGTTGCATCACGACCAGTGTGCAAGAAGAATTATGGTAAAATGGCGATAGAAAATTTTTGTGAGGGATTTTAGGTTTGGCAAATAAAAGACGATTTAAGATTGAAATTGATGGAAAAGATTATACAATCATTGGCGAGAGCTCGGCGGAACATATGCGGGCGGTAGTACATGTGATCCAGGAACAGTTGGCGGAGGTCAAGGAATTGATGCCAGGGATTTCAGATGAACGGGCCGCAATTTTACTGGCAATTAATGCAGTTTCAGATCAACTTAAACAACAAGAAAAGATTGACCAGTTGCAGCAACAATTGGGCAAGACCGACCAGGAGCAGCAATGATAGTTTCGGTAATAATCTTGGGGTTACTCGCGATCTCGTTTCGGATCGGAGTAAAAAAGGGGCTATTAGCGATGTTGATCAACCTTATCGGGTACGGTGTAGTTTTGGGCTTGGCCTTTTTCTTAGCGCGGTATCTGGGAGATGGTCTCGCCAACATCTTTGATTTAGCCCATTTAACGGCGGGCAGTCGCTTGTTTTGTCGCTTACTAGCTTTTTGGACGGTGATTTTAGTCGGGGGAATCATCTGGCGGATGATCGCTCATACCTTACGCACCGTGACGAAAATGCGTGGTTTGCGGCAACTGAATGCGCTAGCCGGTGGGTTATTGGGCATGATGGTTGCGTATATCATGATCTTCTTTGCGTTAGTTTTCTTGGTCAGTTGGCCAACAGCAACTTGGCAAAATCGGATTGAACAGTCCCAGGTTGCGCAGTTTATCCTTAATAACACACCAGATTTGACACAATATTTACAATAGGGGTGATAAATGTGAATGAAAAAGCCCTCCAGGTGCTTGAATATGATAAAATTCGGAAAAAACTTGTAGAGTATACGACAACGGAAATGGGGCAACGCCTAGCATTGCGGATGCACCCACTAGTAAAGCAAGTTCAGATCCAACATCATCTAGATCAGACAAAGGATGGGGCAGATATTTTACGCCTTAAGGGCGGAATTCCTCTCCCCCGCTTAGGCAATATTCGCCCATTTTTAAAACGTTTGGATATTGGGGCAAGTTTGAACGGGCAAGAACTAGCTGCGATTGGACTGGTTTTGCGGACAACCAATCAGCTTAAGGTCTTTTTCCGGGACTTGCTTGATGAAGAAGTCCAACTCCTTTCATTAGATCAATTGGTCGATGAGTTGGTGTCATTGCCCCAGGTCGGGCGGCGTTTGTTGACAGCTATTGATAATGATGGTTTTGTGACTGACGAGGCTTCGTCATTGTTACGCAGTTTACGGCGCCAAATTGCGACTACGGAAACACAAATTCGTGAGCAGTTGGGCCAGTTTACTCGGGGCAACAATGCTAAATATTTGAGTAATGCTATCGTAACTATTCGGAATGACCGGTATGTGGTCCCGGTTCGCCAGGAGTATCGGAACAAATTCGGGGGCGTTGTCCACGATCAAAGTGCTTCCGGGCAAACCGTATTTGTCGAGCCGAAAGCAATTGTTGAGTTAAACAACCGCCTAAAGCGACAACAAAGCGCCGAACGGGAAGAAGTCAAACGGATTCTGGCAGAGTTGTCAGCCTTGATTGCACCGTATACAGAAGAACTGCAAGCCAATGCGCGGATCATCGGGCAACTAGACTTTGTTAATGCTAAAGCCCGGTATGCCCATGCTATCAAAGCAACCGAACCAATAGTTGACACGGATAATAACGTCTACTTGCGGCAAGTGTGGCACCCATTGCTGGTCCCCCAAAAAGCCGTACGCAATGATATCATGCTGGGGAAAGATTACCAGGCGATTATCATTACCGGGCCGAACACAGGTGGGAAAACAATCACCCTCAAGACTTTAGGTTTAGTACAAATGATGGGACAGTCGGGCTTATTCATTCCGGCCTATGAGGAAAGCCGCATTGGGATCTTTACTGATATTTTCGCTGATATCGGGGATGAACAGTCAATTGAACAAAACCTCAGTACCTTTTCTTCCCATATGGTGAATATCGTTAATATCTTGCAGCATATCGATGCCCATTCCCTCGTCTTGTTTGATGAATTGGGAGCAGGGACTGACCCGCAAGAAGGGGCTTCTTTGGCGATTGCAATTTTAGATGCGGTCGGGGCGACGGGGGCCTACGTAGTGGCAACTACGCACTATCCAGAGTTGAAGGCCTATGGGTTTGAACGGCCAGGAACAATCAATGCCAGCATGGAGTTTGACGTTGAAACCCTGCAACCAACGTACCGGTTGTTGATCGGGATTCCCGGGCGGAGTAATGCCTTTAACATCTCCCGGCGCTTAGGTTTGGATGAGACAATTATTGCAGCTGCTCAGGAATTAACGACCCAAGACAGTCAAGACCTTAACGCTATGATTACCGATTTGGTAGCTAAGCGCCACCAAGCGGAAGAAGAAGCCATTGCTTTGCAAAAGCATTTGGAAGAAGCAGAGAAGTTGCACCATGATTTGGCACAAGCCTACGAAAAGTTGGTTGCAGAGCGAAGTCATCTCACTGAGCAAGCTAAGATGAAGGCCAATGATATTGTCCAAGAAGCCCAGAAGAAAGCCGATGCAATTATTAACGACTTGCGGGCCATGCGGCTTAACGGGGCAGCAACGGTCAAGGAAAATCAGCTGATCGATGCCCAAACCCAACTTAACTCCCTGCACCAAGATATTCGCTTGCAACATAATAAGGTGCTTCGGAAAGCAAAAGCAAAGCAAGCCCTGCACCCAAACGATGATGTGTTGGTCCGCTCATACGGTCAACAAGGTGTCTTGATCCAAAAATTGGGTGATAAACAATGGGAAGTCCAGTTGGGAATTCTCAAGATGAAGATTGATGAGGATGACCTGGAGAAGATCCATGTTCAAGAAAAGAAGCAACCGCGGGCAGGGGTTGTCTTGCGGTCAGCCCAAGCGAGCCATGTCAGTTCCAGTTTAGACTTGCGGGGCCAGCGCTATGAAGAAGCGCTGACCAATATTGATCGCTATATTGATGCGGCGCTTTTAGCAGGCTATAAACAGGTGACGATTGTTCACGGGAAAGGAACTGGGGCGCTGCGTTCCGGAATTACCAAGTATTTGGAAAATAACCGGTCAGTCAAGAAGTTCCAGTTTGCTCCGCCAAACGCCGGGGGTAATGGGGCAACGATTGTTTATTTCAAGTAGGATGGCAAGTGAGCAATTAAATTGCTTTCGGGATGGTTAATTGATATGATTACTTACGAAAAGAAAGTAGGAGGTTCACTATGGTTAAAGAACTAACTGATAAGACATTTAAGGAAGAAACAGCACACGGAGTTACATTTACAGACTTTTGGGCAACATGGTGTGGCCCTTGCCGGATGCAAGGTCCTGTGGTAGAAAAGTTGGCTGAAGAGATGGGCGATAAGGTTTCCTTTGGGAAAGTGGACGTTGATGCCAACCAACAAACGGCTGCTGAATTGGGGATCATGAGTATTCCAACGATGATCATCAAGAAGGATGGCGCAATCGTTGATACTATTATTGGTTACCACAGCAAGGAACAATTGGAAGCTAAGTTGAACCAATACGTCTAATAAATTGCTCTTGAATGCAGCATGAAAAAGCGGTGATAGCATGAGGCCTGGTGGCGTCATGTTATCACCGCTTTGTTGCATTATTTATTATTTATCTTCAGGATGAAGTAAGGCCGTGAAAGCAAGTGGGGTTGTATCAGGGGATAATTCATCACTGGTAGGAGTTTTAGGATCAGTTTGGATGAGAATGCTAATTTTGTTGTTCTTTTTAGTATCATTCTCGAGCACACCTTCAGTTACCAAGCCGGTTTGCTGCTCAATGGTTTGGGCTAAAAATCCGGTTTCTAATAGAAATTGAGGGGTGTGGCTGTTGTTTTGGTGGCGGAGGGCAATGATTGGACCAGTTAGAGTGAATTTTTGCTGGTGGGCATTGCTCTTTACCCGGGTTAGCTCACCCCAGTTAGCGGCAGCAAAAAAGCTGAAAATATCTTCGTCTGTTGCCAGGGCGATTTCGCGGGCTAGTTTCTTGCCGGCCCAATACATGAAATTGCTGTCTTCGCCCACGATACTAGGGAGAAGCATGTCCCGAATGAGTTCGTAGCCCAGAGTAGAACCCAGCTCTGGGTGTGCGAGTGCTTGTTCAATTAGTTCCTTGTGCATTAGAGGTACTCCTTCGTTTAATATCAGTGCTTATTATACAGGTTTTTTAACTGAATTGTTAAATTCTATCCCATAGTGTAGTATAAACTTAAAAATATGCTGGAGGTAGCTGCGATGGATAAGATTTTGATTGCAACAAAGAATGCCGGCAAAGCACGCGAGTTTGCCCGGCTCTTTGCGCCCAAACAGATAGAGGTAATGACGCTTTTGGATTTGGAAGATGTTCCGCCAATCGAAGAAAACGGACAAACATTTACAGAAAATGCCTTGATCAAGGCACAAACTATCAGTAACTACTTGCACATTCCAGTGTTAGCGGATGATTCGGGATTGGTCGTGGATGCGTTGGATGGGGAACCAGGTATTTACTCAGCCCGGTATGCTGGTGATCATGATGATGCGGCCAACAACCGTAAGTTGCTTAATAAACTGGCGGACGTAGCTCCAGCGGACCGGACGGCCCACTTCCATTGTTCAATCGTGGTGGTCCAAGAAGGCAAAGAACCATTAATTGCAACGGGGGACGCATATGGTCAAATTTTGACGGCACCACGGGGGAAGGATGGCTTCGGTTACGATCCGCTGTTCTACTATCCGGCAAAAGATAAGACCTTTGCTGAAATGACTGCTAGTGAAAAGAATGCGGTTAGTCACCGGGGTTTGGCATTGCAAAAACTGCTCCAGGACTTTGACCAATGGTGGCAATAAAAAGCTTGACAACTAGGCTTTTTGGTCTATACTTAGGAGAGTAATTGCCCGTTGGTCAAATTGGTTAAGACGTCGCCCTCTCAAGGCGGAGTTGCGGGTTCGATCCCCGTACGGGTGATTTGACTAAGTAAATTAGGAATGTCCTATTTGTTAGGACATTCTTCTTTTTTTATTATTAAAATATATGATAGTGTTTTATTCAATTAACTTTTTCTGTTAGAATATGGATAGTTATGGTTAATTGTAGCTGCTGAGGAAACTATCAAAGGGAGGTAAAACATGCTTAGAAAGACAAAGAACTTTTTAAAGTCACAAAATATAGCATATAGTAAAGAGCACGTTAATCCGTTGATGGTGCCTGAAAGAGTATATGTTCTAAAATTTGGGGAGGATCCCAATAATCTTAATAATCGGTTCATTGTAGAACATACCTACACATGGACGGGCCGGATCAAGATCACCAAGATTACTGTGCGTTTACACGGGCAAAAGAAGCCCCACGAGTTTGCTAATGAAACAGAGTTGTTACGGTACCTGAAGAAGAAGGCCTACCGTTACTCAGGAAAAGCAATGCGCGAACGGGAAGAACGCAAAAAGCTCAAGAAGATGCGACGGATGGAAAAGAAGCGTCTGAAAGAAGCTAAAGCAGCACAAAAATAATTAATATCCAGAGAAAGAGCACGCGGAGATGATCTGCGTGCTTTTTTGAGTGGTGGTCAAGACTGATCGCTTATGTAAAGTTTTAGATAAAGGGAAAATTGCTAATATGAAGTTAGTGAAAGTTAGAAAAATAGTGGAGATATTTTTTATATACTTGATAGCTTAGAGAATGGGGCGCAAATGTCAGTAAGAATTAATATTAGACGGTATGATTTGCTTGCTGTGGGTGAGATTATTAACGATAGAAGTTTAAAGGGAATAACAGAATAGGTGCTGAGATAACAACGCGTCCTCATCCCTCCGGATGGGGATTTTTTTACAGCTTTCAAACTTATCCGTCCAGAGATTTCATTTTAAAACTGATCGAAAAAGAATTAGGGCTTTTTCCAGAGTTACACGATAAATAGTAAAATATGTGCAGTCAATTTTTTAAAAAGCTTGATTTGGCAAGCTTTCTTACTAGCACATATATTTTTATATATCGTGTGAGGTTAGAAAAAGAGCACGGTGGCAAAATTTTGCTTTAAAAAAATTTTTTATTTTGAGTGTGCCATTACTGCCAAAGGCCACCACAAAAATTCTATAAAAATTGGTTGACAATAAAATACAAAAAGACTATCATGAAATAGTTGAATTTTTGGGTGTTAGCCAAACTGGTAAGGCAGTGGACTCTGAATCCATAATGTACTGGTTCGAATCCAGTACACCCAATAGTTATTAGACACTGGTGCTGATGAGGTGCCAGTGTTTTTTATTTATGAGAAACTACCCATTTGCTAGTCACTCTGTTATCATAAAAGTATGTTGACTCACAAGGGGGCTTTAGTATGATAAAAGTGGTCTTAGTAATGCACGACCGCCAACATGAAGATTATTACCGGATTAACAAAGCAGAATTTGCTGTTATGCCACAAAAAGGGCAATACATATATAATTCTGACGGTAAAACTTATGAAGTGGAGCAAATCGTCTCTTTTGCGGGATACGAAGCTCACAATGGCGCAGTAGCGATCATTATTGTTCATCCACTTAGTCAAGATGATCCTGCTAGTGGGATCTACGGCCTCAGTGAAGATGACCTATTAGATACGAAAAAATAAATTAACAAGAGCGGGTAACAACTCAACTTCTTAAAAAGGGACGGACGTAACAACGGGTCCCTCATAGGGGAGAGATGAGCCCGCTTTTTACTTACCAAGGGGTGATGGGTTTGTTCAATCCACAAACAACGCAATACCTACATGATTTTGTCACAGCCGGAGTAGTGCCCGGGATGTCATATGCGATGATTCAGGATGGAAAAATTCAAACAGCAGTCTGGGGCCAAGCCCAGCTCGTACCGCACACTGAACCATTACGGCCGGGTATGCTATATGATGTTGCCTCATTAACTAAAGTGATTGGCACAACTACCGTCATTTTAGAACTGATGGCTGCCGGCCAGGTTGACATTGATGCGCCGGTGCAAAAATATTTACCCCGGTTCCGTGACCGCCGGGTTACCCTCCGCCACCTGCTAACCCATACGTCCAACTTACAGGGCTATATTCCCCACCGCGACGAACTGACAGCCGACCAACTGATCACTGCTTTATATGATGAACTAAAAGTCGGGGATGGGTTTGGCCACCGAATGGTCTATGCTGATGTGGGCTTGATTCTGGCCGGCCAGGTGATCGAGCGGATATACTACATGCCAGTCCAGGAAGTGATCACCCAACGGGTACTAACCCCTTTGCAAATGACGCATAGTACGTTCACTCCCAACCCTGACCAATGTGTCCCGACCGAACTGAGCAAGAAACGGGGGCGCCTACTCCGGGGGGAAGTCCATGATCCTAAGGCCTACACCCTCAAGGAACATTGTGGGTCAGCGGGGTTGTTTGCCAACCTGGACGACATGATTACCTTTGCCCAATGGATGATGGATGATAGGGTCCCGCATCCTGTCTTGGCCCCGACTTTAATTGACAGCCTGTACCAGGACTGGACCCCCAACCATCGGCTGCACCGGTCGTTGGGCTGGGATTTGCGCTATACCCCAACGGGGCGGCCCGTTCTCTACCACACCGGGTATACGGGCACCGTGTTACTAGTGGACAAACCCAACCGTTCAGCCCTGATCGTGCTCACTAACCGGGTCCACCCGACGGCAGATAACCATGAATTTATCCGGCGGCGCGAGATCCTTGTCGGTAAGTATTTAAAAGAAGAAACCAGCAACTAAAAAGGCAGTTACCTAACAATGTAGCTTCATCAACTACGTGTTAGGCAACTGCCTTTATAATTATTAATAGGTAGGTTTGATAACTAATGCTTCTTGAGCACTGAGATCTGCCTGCGGATACTTGCGTTTTAATGCAGTCAGCAAAATCCGCTTAGCTAACTCACCATTCCGAGCCAAGATCGGACCATGGAAGTATGAGCAGTAAACGTTCTTGTAGATCGCTCCTTCAGTCTGATCGCTCCCATTGTTCCCATTTCCAGAGATAACCTTACCCAAAGGTCGTTCGCCATGACCGAGGTAAGTTATCCCGTTATGGTTTTCAAAACCGTGGTATTCTTGCCCAGTTTCTTCATTTTTAATGACAATATCGCCGATAAAACGGTGGTTGTCTTGGGATTCTGTCCGGTGGTCAAGGGCGTGGATCCCTTTGATCTTTTCACCGTGGGCCCCAATATAATAGGAACCTAACAACTGGTACCCGCCACAGATCGCCAGCATCGGACCGCCGTCTTCAATATAGGTAATCAGGTCATCCTTTTTATTTTGAATATCTTTTGAAACAATCACCTGTTCAAAATCTTGCCCCCCGCCAAAAAAGGCGATGTCATATTTTTTAGGGTCAAAGGGTTGATCAAGGCTGACCACTTCATCAGTTAGTTCAACCCCCATTTGTTGGGCATAATACTTCAAAACGAGGATATTCCCAATATCGCCATAGGTGTTCAACAGATCACCATACAGGTGGGCCAAATGTAATTGGTATTGCATTGTTAGTCCATGCCTCCTTCGATATAGCCTTCATTAGCTAGTTTTTCCCGTAATTGCAAGACCGCAGTATATGTAGCCAGGACATACACGTGGTCTGTTGGCATGTGCTTGATATATGCTAAGACATCGTCGAGGTCAGGTCGTTCGGCAAAGTGGTCCTCACTGACTCCCGCCACCCGGAGGCGGAAGGCGATGTCCTTGTAACGTTCACCACCAGCCAAGACCGCTGGGATCCGGGTAAAGGGAAGGTCTTCAAACCGGCCGTCCCAGATCCAACTAGTATCGATCCCATCAGCATAGTTAGCATTCAGTAAAACGGCCAATGAGAACGGCTCCTGATCGGTTTTAATCATCTGCAAGACTTGGTCGAGGCCGACAGGATTCTTAACTAGGATTAAGGTTACTTCTTTTTCACCGAGGCGAATGACTTCTTGCCGCCCAAAGACTTTCTCATCCTTATCGCTGAGCATCTGGGCACTAGCTTGTGGTTCAACCCCGAAGAAGGAAGCAACAGAAAAAGCGGCTAAAGCATTGTAGATGTTATAGGTTCCGCCAATATGCAAGGTAACTTCTTGGCCGTTGATCACAAATGTTGATGAAGCTGGTGTTTGATCCACGATCTGGGTCATTTGATAAGTCAATTCTGGCCGGGCAAAAGAGCAGTTCGGGCAGTAATATTTCCCTAAGTTGCTGTAACTCCGCTGTTTGTAATGCAAGATGTGTTGGCACTTAGGACACAGTAGTCCGTCGGTATTGGCCGGTGCCATTTGTTCCTGGTCGGGTTGATTATTAAACCCATAATAAATAGTAGGATTAGGTAGTTTCTTACTATTAAAGATCGGGGCATCCCCGTTAGCAATAATAGTCGCTTCAGGTGCCATCTTGATCCCGGCAATGATTTTATCGTATGTCGTATAAATTTCCCCGTAACGATCCATTTGGTCCCGGAAAATATTGGTTAAAACAAATGCTTTAGGGGTGACATACTGGCAAATGATCGGCACGTTGGCTTCATCAGTTTCCAAAACAGCTAATTTCTTGCCGTTAGCTCCCTTTTGGGCCGTTAGGAAAGCCCCAGTAATCCCTTGGATCATGTTGGAACCACTAGGATTAGTCAAAATCTGGGTGTACTTGGCTTTAAGTGCCTTAACCGTCAGGGCGGTGGTCAATGTTTTACCGTTAGTCCCCGTGATAACGACGATGTCGTAATCCTTGGCCAGGGTCCGTAAAACTTTAGGATCAAGCGCTAAAGCGAGCTTGCCTGGAAAGGACGTCCCACCATGACGAAATTTATGCAGGAACCAATAAGATGATTTTCCTGCTGTGATTGCAATTGAACTTCTTAATGACATAAAACTTATTCTCCTCTGCTTTTCAGCTGCTAAATAAGATCATCATGTATCATATCACAAAATGTGATTACCTACTATCTAGAAGTATGCGCGGGAATTTGTCAGAGAATAATGCAATTTATTTAGAAATCAGCTATACTAAAAACCGAGTGTAATTTGAAGAGTGGAGTGGTGAAGAGTGGCACAGCTCTTTTTTCGATATGGTGCAATGAATAGTGGGAAAACAATCGAGATTCTCAAGGTTGCCCATAATTACGAAGAACAGAATAAGCATGTTATCATTATGACGAGTGGTCTGGATAATCGGGAACAAGTAGGGATGGTTGCTAGCCGGATCGGGATGAAGCGGACAGCCCACCCGATTTTTGCGGAAACCAATATTGCCGATTTGGTGGCACAAATCAACCCCCAAGCGGCATGTGTGCTGATTGACGAAGCCCAGTTTTTATTAAAGCACCATGTCTTGGAATTAGCCCAGATTGTCGATGATATGAACATCCCGGTAATGGCATTTGGACTGAAGAACGATTTTCAAAATAACTTATTTGAAGGTTCCAAATACCTCTTGCTGTATGCTGACAAGATTGAAGAAATGAAAACGATTTGCTGGTTCTGCGCCAAAAAGGCCATCATGAACTTGCGGGTGCATAACGATCAGCCGGTATATGCGGGCGAGCAGATACTGATCGGGGGAAATGAGTCGTACTACCCAGTTTGTCGGCGGCATTACTTTACACCACCAATGACAGATGGAAAAATTAACCTGAGAAAGGAAGAATAAGATGGACGAGTTGTTCGATAGACTACAAGCGCTTGAAGATCGGTATGAAGAACTAGGCGGATTGCTTTCTGATCCGGATGTGATTTCTGATACCAAGCGTTTTACTAAACTCTCGAAGGAAATGGCTGACTTGCGGGAGACAGTAGAAAAATACAATGAATATAAAAAAGTTACTTCATTAGTAGATGAAGATTTAGAGATGTTAGATTCGGGCCTTGACGATGATATGTACGAGATGGTCAAAGAAGAACTGGCTGAGAGCAAGGAAAGAAAAGCCGAACTAGAAAAAGAAATCGAAATCCTCTTGCTACCTAAGGACCCTAACGATGACAAAAACATCATTATGGAAATCCGGGGTGCAGCTGGTGGGGATGAAGCTAGCTTGTTTGCTGCTGATCTTTTCGGGATGTACAGCAAGTATGCTGAACGTCAAGGTTGGAAGGTCGAAGTGCTGGACAAGAGCCTGACTGAAGTTGGGGGCTTCAAAGAAATTGCACTATTGATCAACGGTGACAAAGTATGGTCTAAACTGAAGTACGAGAGTGGAGCTCACCGGGTACAACGGGTCCCAGTTACTGAATCTGCTGGCCGAATCCATACTTCAACCGCGACCGTTGTTGTGATGCCGGAAGAAGAAGACGTTGAAATCGAAATTGACCCTAAGGACATCCGGGTTGATGTCTATCGTTCTTCTGGGGCCGGCGGACAGCACATTAACAAAACTTCTTCAGCGGTTCGGATGACGCACTTGCCAACCGGGATTGTCGTAGCAATGCAAGATGAGCGTTCGCAACAACAAAACCGGGCCAAGGCGATACAAATCTTAAAGGCGCGGGTATATGATTACTACGCATCCAAGGAACAAAAAGAGTACGCTGCCAATCGTAAGTCAGCTGTCGGAACCGGGGATCGTTCGGAACGAATTCGGACATACAATTATCCACAAAACCGCGTGACTGACCACCGCATTGGGTTGAGTTTAAACAAATTAGATCGCATTATGAATGGTGAGCTCGAAGATGTCATTGATGCTTTAGTTCTCTACGAACAAACTAAGGCAATGGAGAAATTAAAGAATAATGGATAAAATGACGTTCTTTAAAGCCCGACAATGGGCTTTTTCTTTTGCAAACACGCATAATAAGGAAACTAGTGGGGTAGAGCTCCTGTTATTGGGGCAGATGCACTGGTCTGCTACGCAACTATTAGTTCATTTCCATGATGTAATGCCCGACCAGGAGTGGCAAACCTTTCAAACCAACGTTCAACGGTATTGTTTGGAGGACTATCCACCACAATATTTGTTAGGGAAAGCTGATTTTTTTGGTTTGAAGTTGGCGGTGAGCCCAGCCACTTTAATTCCCCGTCTGGAGACAGAGGAATTGGTAGAGTGGATTTTAGCAGAGCATTCTAATAAACCCCATAAAGTGCTCGACTTGGGGACGGGAACCGGGGCGATTGGTTTAGCCCTGAAGCAGAATCGCCCCCAATGGGGGGTCACCCTGGCAGATATTTCATCTGCAGCCCTGACGGTGGCCCAAAAAAATGCTGCGGCCTTAGCATTACCAGTCACTTTGATCAACAGTGACTTGTTTGCTGATATTAGAGATGATGACTATGATATCATCGTTTCCAACCCGCCCTATATAAGTCCCGCTGAACGACCGTTGATGGACCAGAGTGTATTGCAATACGAACCGGCAGTGGCTTTATTTGCAGCCGATGATGGTTTGGCAGTCTACAAAAAGATTGCGCACCAAGTTCAGGCCCATCTGCAGCCTGCGGGTATGCTCTATTTGGAGATTGGGTTTAAACAAGGCCCAGCAGTGAAAGCACTGTTTGAGCAAGAAATCCCCACTAGTCAAGTAGTTGTGCGACAAGATATCAGTCAAAATGACCGGATGGTCCGAGTAAAAATGAGGTGAGAGAATGTTGATGACAAAAATTTATCAGCCTGATGAAGTAGACCAGGCTGCTCAGGAACTCCGGCTGGGAGAGTTGATTGCCTTTCCCACGGAAACAGTCTATGGGTTAGGGGCAGATGCCACTAATGAGCAAGCAGTTAAGCGGGTATATTTGGCTAAGGGACGGCCATCAGATAATCCGCTGATCGTGACTATCAGTTCTGTAGCCATGGCTGAACAGTATATAGCAGAAATACCACCTGCTGCCCGTAAGTTAATGGCCAAGTTTTGGCCGGGTTCATTGACAATGGTCTTTAAGATCAAACCAGGATCACTGTCCAAGACTGTGACGGGAGGTTTGAAGACAGCTGCCTTCAGAATGCCCCAAGAGCCGACAACGTTGCGCTTGATTGAAGCAGCTGGTGTACCATTAGTAGGTCCTTCTGCTAATACATCGGGCAAGCCTAGTCCAACAACTGCCCAACACGTATTCAACGACTTAGAAGGGCGGATCGCAGGGATCGTTGATGATGGTCCAACTAAAGTTGGGGTTGAATCAACGATTTTGGACATGAGCGTTCCCGTGCCAACTATTTTGCGGCCGGGAGCAGTGACTGTTGAAGAAATTGAAGCAGTATTGGGAATGGAAGTGGTAGCGGACCGCCACCACGTCGGACAAAAAGAAGTTCCCAAGGCACCGGGGATGAAATATAAGCATTACGCTCCAGCAGGTCAAGTAGTGATCGTGGCTCCTGACCAATGGGAGGCAGCCCTAAAGTGGGCCCAAGCTAAGGCTGAAAAGGTTGGAGTGATGGTTGACCAGAGCCTACTCGACCAGCAGACTATTCCAGCTAACGTGGAAGTCTTTGACTACGGTTCAGGGATAACCAACGCTACGCACAAATTATTTGCAGGGTTGCGGTATTTTGATGGACAAGCAAAAAAAGTTAACTGGATCTTAGTTGCAGGCTATCCTGAGGAAGGCCTTGGTGCAGCTTATATGAACCGCTTACGCAAGTCAGCGGGAAACGTTTTCTTTTCTGATTTAGAGGACTAGAAAAAAAATATTAAGTCTGCTAGAGTATTATGAGAAGAATTGAGAAAAATTCATTTTTATAAAGAAGGAGCGCATTTCACAATGGGAAAATTTGCAGTTTTAGATCATCCACTGATCCAACATAAATTAACACTTATTCGGGACAAAAAGGTTGGTACCAAAGCTTTCCGGGAAACCGTTAACGAAATCTCTGCTTTGATGGCATATGAAGTTTCACGCGATATGCCTTTGGAAGATGTTGAAGTAGAAACACCAATCACAACAACCACCCAAAAGCAGTTGAGTGGTAAGAAAGTTGCAATTGTGCCAATTTTACGGGCTGGCCTGGGCATGGTTGATGGGATGACTAGTTTAATTCCAGCTGCTAAAGTTGGTTTCATTGGGATGTACCGTGATGAAGAAACTTTGAAGCCACATGAATACTTTGTTAAGTTACCTGGTGATATTGCTGAACGGCAATTATTCGTTGTTGACCCAATGTTAGCCACTGGTGGTTCTGCAATCATGGCAATTGATGCTTTGAAGAAGCGCGGTTGCAGTGGTGAAAACATCAAGTTTGCATGCCTGGTAGCTGCTCCAGAAGGGGTTAAAGCATTACAAGAAGCACACCCAGATGTCGACATCTTCACGGCTGCTTTAGATGATCATTTGAACGAAAATGGTTACATTGTGCCAGGTCTCGGGGATGCTGGTGACCGTTTATTCGGTACAAAGTAACAATTTAAAAAACAAAGAGTGATCGATGAGGAATAATTCATAATGTTCTCATATTGACTAGCGCAATAGATCACAATGTTAAGCGTTTTCCATACTGTCAATTGTATAGTGTGAGAAACGCTTTTTTATTTATGTGAATTTAATAATATGGCTTTATCTTTCTTTTGGTTTGGTGGTATCATTTAATTTGTATCCAAGGAATCCTGGCCCTTGGGTCGCAGCTTATGGTTCAACCATGTTTGTTAGACCGTATCGACAAATTTTGAAAAGAGGTGAGACTTGGTGAATGAAGAAGCTCTAGTTGTGAAGCTTTTTGGCATTCCTTTTAACGTTGGAAATGTTCTTTCCGGATTAATTGCAGCTATTATTGTTTTTGCAGTGGTTTACTGGTTCTCGCGTGATGTGCAACTGAAACCAACGGGCAAACAGAATGCTCTAGAGTACCTGATCGACTTTACGAATGGCATTGTTAAGAATGCTCTTCCTGACAGCGAAGGGCGACAGTTTCGGCTGTTAGCCTTTACACTGTTTATGTTCATTTTCGTGTCCAACCAATTAGGGTTGATGATCGAATTTATCGTTGGTGACGTAACATACATTAAGAGTCCAACTTCATCTGTTATGACAACTTTGTCATTAGCATTTATGGTGCTGGTACTATCACACGCAATGGGGGTTAAAAGATTTGGTTTCTTTGGCTATCTGAAGAATTCATACATAAATCCTAACCCAATCATGTTACCAATCAATATTCTTGAACAGTTTACTAACTTCTTAACAGTAGCTCTTCGTTTGTACGGTAACATTTTCTCTGGGGAAGTTCTATTGACAACAATTGGAGCATTCGCCAAATCAAAAGGAATAATGACCGTTATTCCAGCCATACCATTAGAAATGATCTGGCAAGGGTTCTCTGTCTTTATTGGGGCAATCCAAGCCTACGTGTTCGTTACATTAATTATGGTTTATGTTTCTCAAAAGGTCGAAAAAGAATAATTTATTACGTTTAGGATAATTCTAAGGAGGAATTATATTATGACTACAAGTATCGTCGCTTTATTAGGTGCAGCAATTATCGCAGCCGCTGCTGCCATCGCAACTGCTATGGGTAACTCTCGTGTTATTTCAAAGACTATGGAAAGTATGGCTCGTCAACCAGAAATCCAAAACAGTTTACGGACTACAATGTTCATCGGTGTTGGTCTTATCGAAGCTGTTCCTATCATTGCCATCGTTATTGCATTCATGCTTTTGAACAAATAATTCCTTTAACGGTCAATATGCATATCAATATTGAAAATTAGAGGAGGTGTCAATTGGTGAATTCAACATTTTTATTAAGTGTAGCTGGCGGTCAAGTTGAATGGGGGGACTTTCTGTTCTACCTATTAACATTCGTTATCCTGGTAGCACTGGTTAAGCACTTTGCGTGGGACTCCATTGCTGGTATGATGGACAAACGTGCCGAAAAGATCGCTGATGACATTGATTCTGCGGCTAAGGACAGGAAAAAAGCTGCTGAGTTAGCTAAAAAACGCGAAGCTGCGCTTAAGGATTCCCGTGCTGAAGCTTCCGAAATCATCAATAATGCTAAGAAATCTGGGGAAGAGCAGAAATCTAACATTATTAATGGTGCTAATGAAGAAGCAACAGCAATGCGTGAACGCGCTGAAAAAGACATCGCTCAACAAAAAGAGGATGCACTTAAAGGCGTTAAAGCTCAGGTAGCCGAGTTATCTGTTGAAATTGCTTCAAAGGTCATTCAAAAAGAACTTGATCCAAGCGGACACAAAGCTTTGGTAGATTCTTATATCGAAGGGTTGGGGAAGCAAAATGAAACTAGATAACAAAATGGTAGCACATCGCTACGGAAAAGCCTTATTTGAAGTTGCTCAGGAACGTAACGAAACCCCAACAGTTCAAGCAGAACTGAGTGAGATCAAAAAGGTAGTCTTGGAAGAACCAGAATTGATGGTTTTCCTGAAGAGTGCACAGATTAGTAGACAGGCTAAGAGAGATGCACTTGCAACTTTAACCAATAACACAACTGAATTAACCCATAATCTGGTAACAATGTTATTTGACTATGGACGAATTACTAACTTAGTTGGTGTTGTTGATGAATTTAACAGATTAATAGATGAGTTCAACAAGACTGTTCGGGCTGAAGTTCGGACAGCTGTCGAATTAGATGAAGATCAGAAGCAAAAGCTCGCATCTTCATTTGCTAATGTTGTTGGTGCTGAAAGGGTTGTTTTTGAAACAGCTGTTGATCCCGAAATTATCGGTGGTGTTGTTATTACAGCCAACAACACTGTCTATGACGGCTCACTGAGAACAAAGCTAAACAGCATCAAACGTCTGTTACTTAAATAAATTTAAAGAGGTGAGACTTTTATGAGCATTAAAGCTGAGGAAATCAGTGCTCTGATTAAACAACAATTAGCAAATTATAAAGATGAGCTCTCAGTTGATGAAGTTGGTACTATCACCTACGTTGGTGACGGTGTTGCTCGTGCAAACGGGTTAGACAATGCTGTTGCAGGCGAATTACTAGAATTCGAAAATGGTACCTTTGGTCTTGCACAAAACTTGGAAACCGATGACGTTGGTATTGTTATTCTTGGTGACTACAAAGGCATTCGTGAAGGTGACAAAGTTAAGCGTACAGGACGGATCATGGAAGTCCCTGTTGGTGAAGGACTCATTGGACGGGTTGTTAACCCATTAGGTCAACCAATCGATGGCATGGGCGAAGTTAAGACTACTTCTACTCGGCCAATCGAACGGAAGGCTCCTGGGGTTATGGCACGGCAATCAGTTTCCCAACCATTACAAACAGGGATCAAGGCGATCGATGCCCTTGTTCCAATCGGACGGGGTCAGCGTGAGTTGATCATTGGGGACCGTAAGACTGGTAAGTCATCCTTGGCGATTGACACGATCATCAACCAAAAAGATCAAAACATGATTTGTATCTACGTTGCGATCGGGCAGAAAGACTCAACTGTGAGATCTCAGGTAGAAACTTTGCGTAAGTTTGGCGCAATGGACTACACAATTGTTGTTTCTGCTGGACCATCTTCACCAGCACCATTATTGTGGATTGCACCATATGCCGGGGCAGCAATGGGTGAAGAATTTATGTTCAATGGTAAAGACGTCTTGATCATTTATGATGATCTTTCCAAGCAAGCTGACGCTTACCGTGAACTTTCATTGATTTTGAGACGGCCTCCAGGACGTGAAGCTTACCCTGGTGACGTCTTCTACCTGCACTCTCGTTTATTGGAACGGGCTGCACGGTTAAACGAAGAATTAGGTGGCGGTTCAATGACTGCCATGCCAGTTATTGAAACTAAGGCCGGGGACGTTTCAGCATACATCCCAACTAACGTAATTTCAATCACTGACGGCCAGATCTTCTTGGATAGTAATCGTTTCTACTCTGGTGTCCGCCCAGCGATCGACGCCGGGACATCTGTTTCCCGTGTTGGTGGGGCTGCCCAAGTTAAAGCGATGAAGAAAGTTTCTGGTTCCTTACGTACTGACTTAGCTTCTTATGCAGAATTGGCAGCATTTGCCCAATTCGGTTCTGACCTGGATAAGGCCACTAAGGCTAAGTTAGACCGTGGTGAACGGACAGTTGAAGTCTTGAAGCAAGGCTTACACGAAACATTGTCTGTTCCAAAGCAAGTATTGATTCTCTTTGCTTTGCAACAAAAGTTCTTAGATTCTGTTGCAGTTGAAGAAATCGGTCGCTGGGAACATGAACTGTTTGATTACTTCGATGCAAACCACAAGGATATTCTTGATGGAATTGCAGAAACAGGACAGTTACCAGATAAGGATAAGTTTATTGCAGCAATTAAGGAATTTGCTGAAACATTCCAACCTGCAGATAAATAGAAAGGGGGGTGAATACAGATGGCTACTTCTTTGAAAGAAGTTAAAGAAAAAATCAATTCTACTAAAAAGACAGGCCAAATCACCGGTGCAATGCAGATGATTTCCACCGCAAAGTTAGGGCAAATTCAGAGCCATACGGTTAGCTATCAAAAGTATTCCACTAAAATTAAAAGTGTTATCACCCACCTTGCACAAGCACATTTTCTTTCTGCAGTAGCTCAAAAGAATGTAGTGGCAGAAGAGACTGAAGAGCAACCATTCATCGATCCTCAGGGAAAGCGCAATTATCTTGGTTTATTAGAACAAAGACCTGTTGAAAATGTCGGTATTATCGTGGTTACATCAGACCGTGGTTTAGTTGGCGGTTACAACAGTAACGTTCTTAAGCAAACAATGGAGCTGATTAACCAGCTTGATTTTTCCAAGGAAAACATTAAGATCATCGCGGTTGGGCGAACAGGTTTGAAATTCTTCAAGAAACAGGGCTACAACGTTATTCATGAATATACTGGGGTTAAGGATATTCCTGATTATAAGGAAACCAAGTCCTTGGCACGTAAGGTCATGGCAATGTATGAAAATCAAGAATTTGATCATTTATATGTTTGCTATAACCACTTCGTTAACATGTTAACGTCAGAATACCGCTCCGAATTACTCTTGCCGGTAACGGAAGAGAGTTTGGGCGTTAAGCAACCAAATGAATTTGAAGATAATGAAGTTCAAATCGAAATGGAATACGATATTGAACCTTCTGAAACAGAAATTTTAAATGTTGTTCTTCCTCAGTATGCTGAAGGTTTGGTCTATGGTGCGATTTTAGATGCCAAGACAGCCGAACATGCTTCGAGTGCCACTGCTATGAAATCTGCTACGGATAACGCTCAAGATATTATCTCAACTTTGCAGTTGCAGTATAACCGTGCTCGGCAAGCTGCTATCACAACAGAAATTACAGAAATTACTGGTGCCCAAGCAGCTATTGAATAGAAATAAACTTAGGAGGAATTAATTACATGAGTTCTGGTAAAGTTGTACAAATTATCGGACCTGTTGTCGACGTAGAATTTCCTCTGGATCAACCTCTTCCAAAGATTAACAACGCTTTGAAAGTAAAGCGTTCTGACGGCAGTGAACTTGTTGTGGAAGTTACTGTTGAACTTGGTGATGGTGTTATGCGGACTATCGCCATGGACTCAACTGATGGCTTACAACGTGGTGCAGTTGTAGAAGATACTGGTGCATCAATCAGTGTTCCTGTTGGTAAGGAAACTCTAGGACGGGTGTTCAATGTCTTAGGTGATCCAATCGACAATGGTCCTGAATTTGGCGAAGACGCACGCCGTGATCCAATTCACCGTGCAGCTCCTGCCTATGATGAATTAAGTAATGGTACTGAAATCCTTGAAACAGGGATTAAGGTTATCGACTTGTTGGAACCTTACGTTAAAGGTGGTAAGGTCGGGCTTTTCGGTGGTGCCGGAGTTGGTAAGACTGTTTTGATTCAGGAATTGATTCATAACATCGCCGAAGAACATAACGGGATTTCTGTGTTCACTGGTGTAGGTGAACGGACTCGTGAAGGTAACGACCTTTATTCTGAAATGAAAGAATCAGGTGTTTTATCCAAGACTGCCATGGTATATGGTCAGATGAACGAACCACCTGGAGCCCGGATGCGGGTTGCTTTGACTGGTTTGACAATTGCGGAACACTTCCGTGATGTTGAAGGCCAAGATGTGCTTCTTTTCATCGATAACATCTTCCGGTTTACTCAAGCTGGTTCAGAAGTTTCTGCCCTGTTAGGACGGATTCCTTCTGCCGTAGGTTACCAACCAACGTTAGCTACAGAAATGGGTCAGTTACAAGAACGGATCACTTCAACTAAGAAGGGTTCAGTTACATCAATTCAGGCCGTTTATGTGCCTGCCGATGACTATACCGACCCTGCTCCAGCTACTACTTTCGCCCACTTGGACGCAAGTACAAACTTGGAACGTGCCTTGACACAGATTGGGATTTATCCTGCCGTTGACCCATTGGAATCAACTTCCAGTGCGTTAACACCAGAAATTGTTGGTAAGGAACACTACGAAGTAGCAACCGAAGTCCAACACATCTTGCAACGTTATCGTGAATTGCAAGATATCATCTCAATCTTAGGGATGGATGAATTATCTGATGAAGAAAAATTAGTTGTTGCACGTGCACGGCGGGTACAATTCTTCCTGTCACAAAACTTACACGTTGCGGAACAATTTACTGGTCAACCAGGTTCTTATGTTCCAGTTAAGGAAACGGTCAAGGGCTTCAAGGCTATTCTTGAAGGTAAGTATGATGACATGCCTGAAGAAGCATTCCGGAGTGTTGGTACAATCGAAGAAGCAGTTGAAAAGGCCAAGACATTAACTGATTAGGGAGGGAGCGTCACATGAGTAAAAATGACGAACTGACGGTTAGCGTCGTTACTCCCGCAGGTAGTGTTTATGAAGGCACAACATCGCTTGCTATCTGTTCAACACCAGAAGGTAAGATCGGTATTATGCCTAACCGTTTACCATTATTGACTACCTTAGTAATTGATGAAGTTAAAATTCAACAACCTGATGGTAGTTTTGAAAATATTGCTATTAGTGGGGGATTTTTAGAATTCTCCAACAATGAGCTTTCAATCGTTGCTCCGGCTGCTGAACGGGCAGAAGACATTGATGTCGAACGGGCAATGAGTGCACGGGACCGTGCCCAAAAGCGGATTGCAGAAGCTAAGAGCAATAAGAAGAGCGTAAATGATTTGGAACGTGCCGAAATTGCTTTAAAGCGTGCTATCAATAGATTAAATATCTCCAAAGGCTAAAATTTGGAGAACTTCGCGGAGGAAGCTGACGTAGAGTCAGGCTAATTCCAGGAGCAACAAAACGAGGTTGGAAAAATTTCCAGCCTCGTTTTTTATATGTTAAGAATTTTCCTGGGCAATGACGTGGGTGCTAAAATATGCTATTATTACGATTAGAATACAATTACTAGAGAGGGTTAACGAGTATGAAAGCAGTAGGAGTTATGGCTCTACTGGGAATTATTAGCCACTTTGGCTTTATTATTCTTGCTTTTATGGGATTACAAACCTTGCGCCTAGATCGTTATTTTATGAAGGAGCAACAAGCAATGTTTAAACTTGTCCTAATCATGTTAGCGGTCGCAATTGGCTTTGGGTGTAGTTCCTTTTTCTTGAGTTTTATTGATAACGTACGCAATCTATCATTTTTATTCTAAAATTTTCGAATAGTCATTAGTGGAGGATATAAAAGTGGAAAAAATTATTGTCCGCGGGGGAAATCGTCTTGTTGGCACAGTGGAAATCGAAGGCGCTAAAAACGCCGTTTTGCCAATTTTGGCAGCGTGTATCATGCCAGATGAGGGACGAACTACTCTGTATAATGTACCGGTTTTATCAGATGTATATACGATGAATAACGTTATCCGTTTCTTAAACGTTGAAGTAGGGATGGATGAAGTAAATAAGACAATTATTTTGGATGCAACCAAACAGCTTTCGTATGAAGCACCTTTCAAATATGTGTCTAAGATGCGGGCTTCAATTGTTGTTTTGGGACCATTACTGGCACGTTTAGGCCGGGCTAAAGTAGCTATGCCTGGTGGATGTGCAATTGGTTCACGTCCAATTGATCTCCACCTCAAGGGAATGGAAGCCATGGGAGCAGTCATTGAACGTCACGACGGTTATATCGAAGCGTATGTTGATGGTCGGTTGCACGGAGCCAACATTTATCTTGATTTTCCTAGTGTGGGCGCTACGCAAAATATCATGATGGCAGCAACATTAGCTGAAGGGCAAACCGTCTTGGAAAATGTTGCCCGTGAGCCTGAAATTGTTGATCTGGCTAACATCTTGAATAAGATGGGGGCAGACATCAAGGGTGCTGGGACTGAGACCATCCGGATCAACGGGGTTGAACACTTGCACGGGGTAGAACATACTATCATCCAGGACCGGATTGAAGCCGGGACTTTTATGGTAGCAGCTGCCTTAACCCAGGGGAATGTCTTGGTAAAAAATGCTATTGCTGAACACAATAAGCCCCTGATTTCAAAGATGCGGCAAATGGGGGTTGAGGTCATTGAAGAAGACCAAGGCATTCGGGTCATTGGTCCAGAAAAGCTAAAACCGTGCACGGTAAAGACATTGCCTCACCCAGGTTTCCCCACGGATATGCAGCCCCAGATGACTATTTTACAATTGATGGCTGACGGGCCTAGCGTTCTTACCGAAACTGTTTTTGAAAATCGTTTCATGCACTTAGAAGAACTTCGGCGGATGAATGCTGATTATCGGATTGAAGGCAATTCGGTAGTCCTTTATGGACCAACTAAGTTTAATGGCGCCGAGGTAGCTGCAACTGACTTGCGGGCAGCTGCAGCGCTGATTTTAGCTGGTTTAGTAGCGGAAAATATCACGCAAGTAACGCACTTAGAATATTTGGACCGGGGTTACTATCATTTCCACCAGAAGTTGGCTAGTTTAGGAGCTGAAATTAAGCGGGTTAATGATATTACAGCTGATGAAACCTACGCATTCAATCCGCAAAGAGCATAACCATTAAAAAGTTAGGGCGATCATAGTAACGATCACGCTAACTTTTTTATGTAGTTTTATAAAAGCGCCAATTCGTGCTATAATAATATGCTGGATTAGTTACCTCTGTAATCGGGGTAGATATTTAAACTTAGAGGAGAAAAAATGGCTAAAGATATTGGGATCGATTTAGGGACAGCAAACGTATTGATTAATGTCCAAGATAAAGGAATCGTTTTGAATGAACCTTCAGTTGTCGCAATTGACACTAAAAGTGGCCGTGTTTTAGCGGTTGGTTCTGAAGCTTATAAGATGGTAGGGAGAACTCCAAGTAATATTCGGGCAATTCGTCCGCTTAAAGATGGGGTGATTGCAGATTTTGACATGACAGAACAAATGCTTTCTTATTTTATTAAAAAGCTAAATGTTAAGGGTTTTATGTCCAAGCCTAATATTTTGATCTGCTGCCCAACCAATACTACTGATATTGAACGCAAAGCTATCCGTCAAGCGGCTGAAAAATCAGGTGGCGGTCAGGTTTATCTTGAAGAAGAACCAAAAGTGGCAGCAATTGGGGCTGGTTTAGATATCTTCCATCCTCATGGTAGCATGGTTATTGATATTGGTGGGGGTACTAGCGATATTGCTGTTCTTTCACTGGGTGATATTGTGGCTAGCCGTTCTTTACGGGTTGCTGGTGACAAGTTAAATGCGGATATTGCTAACTATGTCAGAAAGAAACATGGTCTGCAGATCGGGGAACGGACAGCAGAGAAGGTTAAAATCGAAATCGGGACTGTGATTAAAGATGGCCGTGATCAAGAGATGGATGTTCGTGGACGCGACGTGGTTGATGGCTTGCCAAAAACAATTGTCTTGTCATCAGCAGAAGTCGAAGAAGCATTGCGCGACACCATGATGGCTATTATCACAGCAGCTAAGGACGTTTTGAGTGTTACACCACCAGAATTAGCATCTGATATTATCGACCGGGGCGTTGTGCTTACTGGTGGGGGTGCCCTCCTAGATGGTATTGCTCGGTTATTTGCTTCTGAACTGCAAGTGCCAGTGGAAATTTCAGAAACACCACTGGATGATGTTGCAGTTGGGGCAGGCAAACTACTCGGTCATCTGGAAAAAGGCGCAAAGAAGAGATAAGAATTGTTAACGCTAATTAATAATTTGATAAAGCAATGCTTGATCTTGCCGATCAGGTTTTATCAACGGTGGATTTCGCCACTTTTCCCACCGACTTGTCGGTATACCCCAACGTGCTCTAACTACATGTTACAAGCACTGCAAAAACATGGACCATTCAAGGGATTATTGATGGGGATAGCCCGCATTTTGCGGTGTCATCCCTTTGTCAGAGGTGGGATCGATCCTGTTCCGGACAAGTTCACTCTTTTGCGCAATGAGCAACCTTACAATAAAACTAATGATAGACATTAGCGGGAGGTCAATTTAGTGTCAAAAAAAGAAAAAAACATTGCAATTATTGAAAATGAACGCATGATTAAGGGGCAAGTTGTTCTTGATTTGTCAATTGATCATCGTTCCCTGGGGACAGTGACCCAGAGTGGTGACGAATTTGTAGCCAAGTTACCAAACGGTGAAGTTTTTCGGGCTAAGCAACAAGACGAAGCTGTTAGTTTCTTGATTAGAGAATATCATCTACACCAAGGGCGTTAAAAAAGGGTTAAGCGGTTTTTAACACCCTTTTTTTGTATGTCTTTTTGTGTATACTAAACTTATCAATAAAAAAGGAGACAAAAAATCGTGGTTAAAAAGACTTTACGTCAAATTAATCGTGAGGAAGAAGATGCCCGGATTGACTGGGGGATCATCTTTTGTGTTTTGGTGCTTGCAGTCATCGGACTGGCTTCGATCTATGTTGCTTTGCGCCATGATACTAGTACTGTCAGCATTGTCCGAACCATGTTATCACAGTTTGTGTGGTACGTGATCGGGACGGTGGCAGTAATATTCTTGATGCAATTTGATGCAGAACAGTTGTGGAAGATTGCACCAATCGCATATGGCTTGGGGATCTTCCTCCTCATTGCGGTCCTGATCTTTTATAGTCGGTCGTACTTCGTACAAACTGGGGCCAAGAGTTGGTTTGCAATCGGACCGTTCACTTTCCAGCCTTCTGAAGTTATGAAGCCCGCATATATCTTGATGATGGGGCGGATTATTTCGCAACACAATGCGGAATACTATGAACATACAACGCGTTCGGACTGGCACCTTTTAGGGAAGATGTTTTTATGGACATTACCGGTAGCAGTTTTGCTGAAGTTGCAAAATGACTTTGGGACAATGCTGGTGTTCTTCGCTATTTTAGCCGGGATGATCTTGGTTTCAGGGATCACTTGGAAGATTATTGTTCCTGTTGGGACAATCGGAGTTGTCCTAGGGAGCACGGCTATTTTTCTGGCCGTTTACGCGCGGGGAATCTTGGAAAAAATTGGTTTCCATACTTACCAGTTTGAACGGATTGATGCCTGGTTAAACCCTTCTGGTAGTACCGATAACAAGAGTTACCAACTTTACCGGAGTATCCAAGCGATTGGGTCCGGTAAGCTGTTTGGTAAAGGGTTCAATGTATCGAACGTTTATGTGCCCGTTCGGGAGTCAGATATGATTTTCTCTGTTATTGGGGAAAACTTTGGCTTCATTGGTTGCTGTGTCCTGATCTTTATTTACTTGTTATTGATCTTCCAGATGATTCAGGTAACTTTCGATACCAAAAACGAATTTTATGCTTATATTTCAACGGGAGTAATCATGATGATCCTGTTCCACGTATTTGAAAATATTGGGATGGGAATCGGCTTGCTACCACTGACAGGGATTCCATTGCCATTTGTCAGTCAGGGGGGATCTGCGCTGATCGGAAATATGATTGGGATCGGACTCCTAATGTCGATGCGCTATCATAATAAGAGCGACATGTTTAGTACCAACGAAAACTTCAGATAATAACAAAAGTGGACAATATGGCTTAATTGAGATTTGAAGTAAGCAAATAGTTAAATAGTTAAATTTTTAAGGCATGATTCTGGTAGTTATTCTACCGGGAACATGCCTTTTGCTTTTAAAGCGGGTAAATTGTACCAGAAAAAAACAGTTCTTCACCGAATAATTGAAGAACTGTTTTCTCAGTAGATGATTAATAATTGGAACGGTTTAGTTCGTTTAAAAACTCTTTGTATTTCTCGAGATAGACAGATACAGAGTATTCCTCACGAAATTCATTGTTGTGCCAGGATTTAGCAATATATGCAACAGCTAAGTCGTGAGCAATTTGTTCATTGGAAATTTTTTCGGCCATAATTTTGCCTTCTTTCATCAAGTAATAAGCTAAGTATAGCAAAGAATTTTTCAGAAAAGCAGAGTTACGTGATTAAAAAGCAAATTCACCGAATGGATAAAAGAACGTTTCGGGTGAATACCAGAACGGTAAGTAGCACCTTATATGAGCAAATAATGTTAAAATAAGTATAGCGAAGATGATCAAGCAGAACGGTAAGATCGACTTGAAAGGGAAATATCATGGAGCATGACGAAATTAGCTATTATGATGGCGTTACCTTTGAACAAGCAGAAAAGATTGCTAAAGAGTATGCTAAAAAAGAAGGATTGGTTATGGGAACCTATGAAGGCTCGGGGGTGAAAGCCCCTTGGGTGCTCGGAAGCAATTATTCCTGGGCAGCATGGTATCCCGAATACGAAGGGAAAATCATCGGCTTGCCGGGACACGTTGTTGTTGATGACAGTACAGGTTTACCGACATATGCAATGTTTATGTGATACAAAGAGTCGTAATTGCAAGATGGGGCTGCTTGAAGCTTTATTGGCGTTGTATGCCAGAGGTAATATACAGGAAAGGTGATACTATGGAACGAAAAT
Source organism: Ligilactobacillus saerimneri (assembly GCF_036689625.1). Lineage (NCBI taxonomy): Bacteria > Bacillati > Bacillota > Bacilli > Lactobacillales > Lactobacillaceae > Ligilactobacillus > Ligilactobacillus saerimneri. Next base: position 1,020,163 of record NZ_CP144759.1, on the reverse strand, counting down.
TAAAAGATGAAGAAGTAGAACTAGATATCTTTCAAGATCCCGCTATTACCGCCGAAGAAGAGAGAAAAATCATTAGAGATTTTAGAAAAAAAAGAGAAAAATGGATAAAAGAAGATCCTGAGTATCGAGCTCTTTTGGAGGAACTTGATTTACTCTAAGCTTAAAGGATTGGTTAATGTTTATTTGCTTGATAAACGTGCCAATCTTTTTTTGCTGTGATTTTTAGCAGCAAATATCTGACCATAGCATGGCTTTGAAGATTAAAATGCCAGAGGATATCTCATAGTGCGTCATTTTCTTGTTTAGCCAGGATGTTTTTTTAATTTTAAGATTAAGCTATAATGAACAATAATATTAGTTGTTAATTAGGAGGAGTAAGAATGGCGGTACTCGAGATCAAGGATTTACATGTGGCAGTCGCAGGAAAAGAGATTTTACAGGGGGTCAATTTAACCCTTCGGACCGGGGAAATTCATGCAATCATGGGGCCTAACGGGACAGGGAAATCAACCCTTTCAGAGGCGATCATGGGCAATCCCAAATATGAAGTGACCCAGGGGGAAATTCTCCTTGACGGTCAGGACCTGTTACAAATGGCTGTTGACGAGCGGGCCCGGGCCGGTCTCTTCTTAGCCATGCAGTATCCGGCTGAGATCCCAGGAGTAACAAACGTTAACTTTATTCGGGATGCAGTCAATGCGCGGCGAGAAAAGCCGATGCCAATCAGAGAGTTCCTCCAAGAGTTTGACCAGGCCTTGGCAACACTGGATATGACAGAGAAAATGGCGGATCGCTATCTAAACCAAGGTTTTTCTGGCGGTGAAAAAAAGCGTAACGAAATTTTGCAAATGATGATGATTAAGCCTAAGTTTGCTATTTTGGATGAAATTGATTCGGGATTAGATATTGACGCCCTGAAGGTAGTCGCACGTGGAGTTAACCAGATGCGGACGCCAGCATTTGGAGCTTTGATTATTACCCACTACCAACGGTTATTAAACTATATTGTCCCTGATTATGTGCACGTAATGATGGGAGGCCGCATTGTTCAGCATGGTGGTCCCGAATTAGCCCAGAAGCTAGAGGCTGAAGGCTATGCAGGTTTGCGGGATGAATTAGGCTTGGACATCAAACTGGTCGATGAAAACTAGGGAGGGGGAAGTGTGATGAAAAAGCAAGCTAACGACTGCCTGCCTAACTCAACCACGGAGCCAACTTGGTTTAAATCTTACCGGCAACAAGCCCTCCAAGCGAGCGCCACGCTAGCGCAGCCTGTCTTTGAACGGATCGACTATCATCGCTGGCCAATAGCTTTACAGCAGTTTGACCAAGCAGCAAGTTCCCTTGAGCACACGGCAATTAGTTCTGATTTATACCAGGATAATACCTTTGTCTGGACGAACAAGCATACGCAATGGTGCCAGTTAGCCTCCAAGTGGCAGGCACAAGGGGTCATCATGTGCGATTGGCATACTGCGCTGACTAAGCATGCCGACCTCATTCAGAAATACTACGGAAAAACCGTTAAGTGGGATGAAAACCAACTTACGGCCCAACATGCAGCCTGGATGCAGGGGGGATTATTTATTTATGTACCCCGTAACGTCCAAGTGACTGAACCATTAGTAAGTTATTTGATCCAAGATGCCCGAACAACCGCTGATTTTGTCCCTCACGTATTGATTGTTGCCGCTGAAAATAGTTCACTGACTTACCTTGAGAATCTGCAAACTATTGGCTCAAAAGAAGCGACTGCAAACATCATCGTTGAAGTTGTTGCCCGTCCGGGAAGTCATGTCAATTTTGCCAGCAGCGATCGTTTGGGCTCAAATACCACAGCATATCTGAACCGCCGGGCTACGGTAGAACGGGATGCCCGGATTGACTGGAGTATGGGGATGATGAATGATGGCAATACCGTAGGCGACTTTGACTCCGATCTAGTTGGTAACGGAGCCCATGCTGAGGTAAAAATTGTAGCGATGACTAGCGCTAAGCAGGTACAAGGAATAGACTCTCGAGTAACCAATAAAGCCCCTAATACCATTGGTCATATCCTCCAACATGGGGTGATTTTAGGAAAATCACAACTAATCTTTAATGGAATTGGCCATATCTTGCACGGGGCCAAGGGAGCAGATGCCCAACAAGAAAGCCGGGTTTTGATGCTTTCTAAACAGGGGCGGGGCGATGCTAACCCGATATTATTGATTGATGATAATGATGTTACTGCGGGCCATGCCGCTAGTGTCGGGCGGATTGATGAGGAGCAGATGTATTATTTGATGAGCCGTGGCCTCTCCAAAGAACTGGCGGAAAGATTAGTAATTCGTGGTTTCTTAGGGCCAGTTTTAAATAAAATTCCTAATAAGCATACGTTGGTAACACTGGAGAAAGTATGCGAACAAAAACTGATTGAAGGGCAAAAAAATGCGTGATAATTTTGCAACGGATTTTCCGTTATTAAAGCAGATGGTTAACCATGAGCACCTCGTTTATCTGGATAGTGCCGCAACTAGTCAGATGCCTGAGCAAGTAATGGCAGCAATCACTGACTTTAAAAAGACCGATAATGCCAATGTTCACCGCGGGGTGTATACCTTGGCGCAACGGGCCACAGAGCGCTATGAAGGAGTACGCAAGCAAGTAGCAGCGTGGATTGGAGCGAGCGATGCCCGCGAAATTGTCTTTACCAAGGGGACGACTGAGGGATTAAATTGGCTGGCACGTTCTCTAAAAATTCACCAGGGTGACAAAATCGTCCTAACCATGATGGAGCACCATAGCAACATTGTTCCCTGGCAACAAGTTGCCCACCGGCTTGGAGCAAAACTTGAATACATTGGAATGACCCCTGATTTTCAATTAGATATGGCGGATGCCCAGCACAAGATTGATGGGCGGACAGCCGTTGTTGCCACAACGTTGGTTTCTAATGTTTTAGGAACGGTCACTCCAGTGCGTGAACTAGCGCGCTTAGCCCATCTCAATGGGGCGGTCATCGTGGGGGACGGCGCTCAGGCTGTTCCCCATATGCCCATTGATGTTAAGCAGTTGGAATTAGACTACCTAACTTTTTCTGGGCATAAGATGCTGGGTCCCAATGGGATTGGCGTCCTGTGGGGCAAAAAGGCCTTGCTAGACGACTTAGATCCGGTAGAATTTGGCGGGGAAATGATTAGTGAAGTTGGTTTGAATGAAACAACCTTCAAACCGACCCCGTGGAAGTTTGAAGCGGGCACCCAGAATATTACCGGGGTGATTGGTCTAGGAGCAGCTATTGATTACTTGCAGATGGTTGGTTGGGAGCAAATCCAACAAAATAATCAGCAATTGGTACAGCAAGCGTTGACCGCGCTGACTAAGATCCCGGGCTTAGAAATTTACGGCGAGCCAACTGATATGGTCCAGACGGGCATTATTTCTTTTAATTTAGCAGGAATCCATCCCCATGATGTAGCGACAGCACTAGATATGCAGGGAATTGCTGTCCGCGCGGGTCACCACTGTGCGCAACCGTTAATGAAAGCCTTAGGGGTTCCAGCCACATGTCGCGCTAGTTTTTACTTATACAATACGACCACTGATGTAACCCGGTTTGTGGATGCATTGGTTGCGACAAAGGAGTTTTTCACGAATGGGATTAGCTAGTTTGAACAATTTGTATCGCGAAATAGTTTTGGAACATGCACAGTATCCACAAAATAAGGGGAGTTTGCCTAAAGCAACTCATGAGCAAACCCTCCATAATCCTACTTGTGGGGATACAATCACTGTGCAGTTACAAATTCAGGACAATAAAGTTATTCAAGCATGTTTTTCTGGACAAGGATGTTCAATCTCGCAAGCTTCTGCCAGCATTTTGACAGAGGTGGTGCAAGGTCATAGTGTTGACGACTGTCGCCGCATGGTTACTGCTTTTTCAGACCTGGTGATTGGACAGGAGATTGAGCCTGCTGACGAACAGTTACTGGGGGACGCGGCTATTTTGGGAAGTGTGGCCCAGTTTCCAACGCGGATAAAATGTGCAACTTTAGCGTGGAAAGCTTTATACCAAGCCATCGGTGCTACTGAGGAGGAACGATAGATGATTGAACCAGATATTAAGGATATTGGTAAAGAATATAAGTACGGATTCAAAGATAATATTGAGCCGATATTAACCACTGGCGAAGGGCTAACAGCTGATATTGTACGGCAAATTTCAGCTGCCAAAAATGAGCCTGAGTGGATGTTGGACTTCCGCTTGCGGGCATATGAAATCTACCGTAAGTTACCTATGCCGTCTTTTGGGCCAGATCTAAGCAAGTTAGATTATGAACATATTAATTATTTCCGACGGAGTACGGATAAAGTAGCCCGTAGTTGGGATGATGTGCCCCAAGAAATGAAAGAAACCTTTGAACGGTTGGGGGTACCACAAGCGGAGCGTAAATACTTGGCGGGGTCATCTGCCCAGTATGAATCTGAAGTTGTGTACCACAACATGAAAAAGGAATTTGATAAATTAGGCATTATTTTCATGGATACAGATAGCGCGGTTCAGCAGTATCCAGAACTTGTGCGCAAGTATTTTGGCAAATTGATTCCCCCGGCAGATAATAAGTTTGCTGCCCTTAATTCCGCTGTTTGGTCAGGCGGGACGTTCATCTATGTTCCCAAGGGAGTCCGGGTCCCAATGCCAATTCAGAGTTATTTCCGGATCAATGCGGGGAACTCGGGCCAGTTTGAGCGGACGTTAATCATTGTTGACGAAGGGGCAAGCCTGAATTATGTGGAAGGGTGTACGGCGCCTAATTACTCGGCCGATAGTCTCCACGCAGCCGTTGTAGAGGTCAATGTTTTGCCGAATGCTTATTGTCGGTATACAACGATTCAAAATTGGTCCAATAATGTTTACAGTCTGGAAACCAAACGGGCCCGGGCTTTTGAGAATGCAACGATGGAATGGGTCGACGGCAACTTAGGTTCAAAAGTTACGATGAAGTATCCTAGTGTTTACCTTGACGGTCAAGGAGCAAAAGGGACGATGCTGTCAATTGCTTTTGCCGGTAAAAACATTGATTCCGATACGGGGGCGCGGATGATTCACAATGCGCCTAAAACAACTTCATCAATTATTTCCAAGTCACTCTGTAAAGATGGGGGGATCGCGGATTATCGCGGTTATGTCCGGTTTGGGCGCAAGAGTGACGGGTCCTTTGCCCACGTGGAATGCGATACAATCATTATGGACGAGCAGTCCAGTAGTGATACTATTCCATACAATGAAGTATTGAACGGCAATGTTTCTATGGAACATGAAGCTAAAGTTTCAAAGATATCAGAAGAACAGCTGTATTATTTGCAAAGTCGCGGAATTTCCGAGCAAAAAGCAACAGAGATGATTGTCATGGGCTTTGTTGAACCTTTTACCAAGGAACTACCGATGGAATATGCAGTGGAATTGAACCGTTTGATCGAATATCAAATGGATGGATCAGTTGGTTAAACAAAATAGGGAGGAAGCATACTGGTAAAACAGCATGTTTCCTCCCCTTTTTAGTAGTTAATTTTATTGCGGTAAAGTAAGGTTTTCGAGGTGGGCAAAAACGACCCCTTCCCGGAGCCCCGCATTGGAAAATGTCACCTCAGTAATGTGCAACGTCCGCAACAAGAGGTTGATCGGAATCAAACCACCGATGATAATATCTGCTCGGTTCTTGGCCAGGCCGGGGATATTGGCCCGTTCCTTTTTATCCATGGCTAAGAGCTTGCTAGTGAGGGCGAAGATAGCCTGGGCCGACATCTGGTAACCATGAACTGGAGGAAGCAAGTCTTTAGGGGTATTATGCTTACGCCGGTCAATTTTAGCAATGGATCGGTTGCTCCCACCTAAAACAATTAACGGGAGATTATGCGCCTTACGGAGCCATTTGATGCCAGTTAACTGCATTTCAGCAAAAGTTAACGCTTCAAAGAGGTTTGCAGCGGAGATAACATCTTCAAGCTGGAAGCGCTGGGTAAGGTTAACCGAGCCAAACGGCAAGCTAATAAGCCGTTGGGCCTGGCGGTCATGCACGAGAATAATTTCGGTGCTGGCTCCACCGGTATCTAAGATCAGGCAATCCTGGCGGGCAAAGGTCCGGGTTACTCCCAAATAATCCAAGAAAGCTTCTTGTTCACCGGTAACAACTTGAAAGTCAAAGCCATAGGTCTGTTTGACTTGGTGTAAGAATTCCTGTTGATTTTGTGCCTGGCGCACAGCCGCTGTGGCAATCCCAATCACCTGGTCACAGTTATGGGTTGCAATCAGGTGTTGAAACTTTTCTAAGGCAACCATAGTCCGCCGAATAGGTTCGGGTTGGAGTATTTTAGCTGTTCCCATGTTTTCCGAGAGGCGGACGTATTCTTTTTCGCGGACTAAGATTTGTGGAGCTTGTCCGGGGTCCACCACACTTATTTGCAGCCGAACTGAGTTTGAACCGAGGTCAATTACAGCAATTTTGGTCATGATACTCCTCCTTAATTTTGGTCGTTTAATAACGGAATGAAATGTGACGCTTTTTTGTTACGTCGTTTACTTTCTTTACGAATTTGCCGCTTCTTTCGTTTTGCTTCGCTGATAAAGAACTCCTGGGCATTAAACGATGTTATCCCGCGGCGATCGATCCGCTTGAATTGCGTGCCAACTAAGTTCCGTGCTTTGACATTATCCCGCCACAAGGTATCAAAAATAGCGATCCCCCGTTGCTGCAAGTCGTCTTCTAGTACAGGATACAGAATTTCGACCCGGCGGTCCAAGTTCCGCTTCATCATATCAGCACTGGCAAAGTATATTTCTTCTTTACCCCCGTTAGAGAAGTAGTAGATTCGACTATGTTCGAGTAAGCGACCGACGATAGAGTGTACGGTGATATTATTTTTGCATTCTGGAATATCATTGCGGAGGCAACAAATTCCCCGGACTATCAATTCGATTTTGACCCCGGCCGCTGCCGCTTCATAAAGTTTGGCAATAATATGCGGATCAGAAAGGGAATTCATCTTCATCCGAATCAATGCGGGATCGCCTGCTTGCGCATGGGCAATTTCATTGTCGATCTTGTGACCAATAAACTTGCGAATGTTTTTGGGTGAAAGATGGAGGCGGTGATAGTATGGCGGTTGTGAAAAGCCTGAGAGTGTATTAAATAAGTTAGTCGAATCAATCCCCATTTCGTTGTTGCAAGTAAAAAGACCAATATCAGTGTAGAAGTGAGCCGTGACGTCATTGTAGTTCCCTGTGCCAAAGTGCATATATCGCCGAATACCATCATGCTCTTTACGGATAATAAGGATGGTCTTGGAGTGGGTCTTTAACCCGACAAGACCATATATTACGTGACAGCCCATCTCTTCTAGCTTTTTGGCCCAACGAACATTATTCTTTTCATCGAACCGGGCTTTGACTTCCACCAAGACGGTTACTTGCTTACCTTGCTGTGCAGCTTGGCCTAGGTATTTGATAATTGGTGAATTTCCCGATACCCGGTAAAGAGTCATTTTGATGGCTAAAACTTGCGGGTCAAAGGCGGCTTGCTTGATAAAATTGATGACACTATTAAAGGAGTCATAAGGGTGCTGAACCAAGAAGTCGCGTCGTCTGATTTCAGCAAAAATATCATGGTGTTCATCTAGTTCTGGAACCTGATAAGGGGTAAACGGTGTGAAGCGCAAATCAGCGTGGCCGTTGACTTCCCGCCCTAACTTTTTCAAGAAAGTCAGGTCAATTGGACCATTGATGTAATAAATGGCCTGAGAACTAACTTTAAGATTAGTGATTAGGCGCCGCGCCAATGCGGAACTAGTTTGCTTTTCAATTTCCAGCCGGACCACACTGCCGTGTTCCCGCTCTTTGAGCTGTTCTTGCACCGCCAGCAACAAGTCCGAAGTATCCCGTTCGGCTACATCAAGGTCCATGTCCCGAATTACCCGGAAAGTTGTGGTTTCATCGATCGTATAGCCAGCAAAGAGGAGGGGGATAAATTCCTTAATGATATCCTCAATTAGAACAAAAGTATTAGGTTCATTGACTACCCGAATCAAGCGCTTGAACAGCTGGGGAATCCGAATGATCGCATATTTAGCCTCAGTACTGGTAGGGAGGTGGAGGCGGACCGCAATATTGAGCGAATTATTAGCGATGAAAGGGAAAGGCCGGGAAGAATCATCAGCCATTGGGGTTAATACTGGATAAACCTCATCGTTAAAATAACGCCGTAAGGCTTCATATTGACCGTCGTTTAAATCCCGAACAGAAACGATTTTAATTCCTTGTTTAGCTAGTAAGGGGATAAGCGAGCGGTTATAAGTGGTATAACGCCGCGCCACCATGTGGTGCTCCTTTTGGTTAATCGCTTCAATTTGCTCGGTAACAGTTAGGCCAGCAGCATCCTTTTTTTCGACATGGGCGGTTTTTAACTTGTTAAGGGAGGCAACCCGGACCATGAAAAATTCATCGACGTTGCTTTGGGTAATGCCAAGAAAGTTTGCCCGTTCGAGTAAGGGGTTTTCGGGGTCACGGGCTTCTTCGAGCACCCGGCCGTTGAAGTCGATCCAACTTAATTCGCGGTTAATAAAAAAATCAGGGTTTAAAAATTTATTTTTCACTTTCATTTGTTAACAATCATCCTTTGTTTGAGCTGGGGGCGTATCCCGAATACAGTAGTAAATAAATTAGCACTTCGGTTAAACGTCCATTTTTCTAGGGTCAAGTCATCAGTGGAATAAGCAGTAACAATGAGGGTGTTGGCTTTTAAAGAGATGCTAGTTTTAGTCACCTTTTGTTCAAAAGCTGCATCAAGTGCACCTGCTAAGCGTAAAATTGCCACTAATTTGGCAATGATTAAGCCGGTAGTTGGTGGGATCTGGGTTAACCGTTCATTGATCTGCTGGCGTGAGGTCTGGAGATTATACAGCCGGGCTACTTCAGCAATAATTTGGATTTGCGTTTGTGACAGGCCTAATAACTTGCTGGCCGTGATGATATAGGCTGAGTGATTAAAATGGTCAGTATGCCCAATAAAGTTGCCAATGTCACTCAAATAACCAGCTAACTCCAACAACAAGCGCTCATTGTGTCCGAGATGGTGAATCTTTTGCGTCTGATCAAAAAGGTGGAGAGCATTGTGGATAACATTATGACAATGATTAAGATCGACATCATAGCGGGCGGCTAAGTATTGGGCAGCACTAACAATCATCGAATCGTAGTTACGTTTGAGCAGGTGGGACTGAATTCCTTCGGCTAATGCCAAGCCCGTCATGGCTGAGATTGAAGTTAGATAAATCTTTTTGACTTTAGTCAGGGCAATGATGCGCTTGAGCAAAATAAGTCGTGCTACCAAGTTAGTTTGTTCGGACAAAGGGATGTGGTATTTTTCCTCTAAGTACTGGTTAGGGGAGTACAGAACCTTCTCATAAATATTGAGGAACTTTTTGCTGGAAAGCTTAGTAAATTTAACGCCTTTTTTGTCTAAGAAAATACGGTTAAGAAAGTTCGCATCTTGAACAATAAGAGTATGACCAGCATCCAGAAAAGGAAATTGATTACGGAAAGAAATCAAATCACTGCCAATGATGTCGTCCAGAATTTCAATCGCATTGGCGGTGGTGTTGGTCGATGAAGATATAACCTCATGGTTTAGTTGTTCGTCGAGCGTGAAGTTCCAATTGGTGTGGAAAGTTTGCTCAGCAAATTTTGAAATAGTAATCGAAGATGATCCGAAATTTAGTAAATAAAAGGACGGATCAGAAATGATTTGTTCATCAAGGCTTTCTAAAACACCAATTGCCTTGAGGTAGATCAGCTGGTTCTCATTGAGCCAGTGAATAGTAAAGCCGGCTTGGGTAAAAATCTGTTCCCCAAGGTAAGCTGCTGTCATGGGTTCAAGTAGTTGCCCGTTGGCCCACATTTTAAAAGATGTGACCCCGGTTTCCTTTAAAATCTGTTTGAAGCCATGTAAGCCCCGAATGATAGTATCTATTTCCTGGGTAAATACATGGTTTTTGGCGACAGTAGGGGGAATATCGGCCACGACGGTTTCCAGCGTAGTCATTTTTTTGAGGTCAATGATCTTTAATTTAAGCGAGCGGTATGATAAGTAAATTATTCCATAGTAGTTTGCCATAATATACTCCTATCCTTGTACATTCACTTTTTATTTTAGTGGATTGGAAACGGTTTTTAAAGGAGCATTAAGTTAATAACTTGCAAGCTAAGTGTGTTTTTTTTAAATGCAAAATAGCGGTGGGTAAATAATAGTTTTTCTTGAATAAAAATTATAGTTCCATAATTTTTATGATATATTAATTAGGATGAATTTGCTTGTAATGCCGCATATTGAGCGGGTCATGGGGGCATTTGTGGGATCTGGGTGTTACTTTAAGATGAGAGAGGACCCTGAAAATCTAACTGACAAATTTAGACTTCCATAGTATAATTGCGGTAGCACAAGTTGCCAACCGTATAATAAATAACCAATAAGAACGGAGAAAATGATGACAGATAAGAAATTACACATTGCATTGCTTTTTGGTGGTAATTCCTCTGAGCACGACGTTTCCAAACGTTCAGCTCATAATGTCTATGATGCCCTTGATAAGGAGAAATATCAGGTATCAGTATTTATGTTTACTAAGGATGGATTACTCTTAGGAAACAAAGATTCACTACGGATCTTTGATGGTGAAGATGAAGACCAAGTCGTAGCTGAAGCAACAGCTGATTTGGATTACTCAAACCCATTGGTCAATGTGCAAAATCTTTCCGAGGTTAAGGATATTGACCTCTTTATTCCAGTTATTCACGGTAACATGGGTGAAGACGGAACGGTTCAAGGTTTGTTCCGCCTCCTCAACAAGCCATGGATTGGTAGTGGGATTACTTCTTCGGCTATTTCCTACGACAAAGATTTGACAAAGCAACTATTAACATACCATGGGATTCGCAATACCCGGTATGTAACAGTTACTCCCGAAACTAGAGCTGAGTACCCATATGCAAAATGCGTAGCTGAATTAGGTGACGTTTTGTTTGTTAAGCCAGCGCGACAAGGTTCATCCGTAGGGATCCACAAAGTAACTTCTGCAGACGAGTTTGAAGCAGCTTTGGATGATGCTTTCTTATATGACTACAAGGTCTTGATTGAAGAAGGCATTAAGAACCCACGGGAAGTAGAATGCTCTGTGATCGGTAACCGGGAACCAGAGGCATCCAAGATTGGGGCGATCGTTGTCCCTAAGGGTGATGCATTCTATGATTACAACAACAAGTTCGTTGATGCATCCGGAGTGGTATTCGAATTACCTGCTAACATTACGGATGAATTGAGTAAGGAAGTTCAACAAATGTCACTGGATGCTTACAAGGTATTAGGCAACCGGGGTTTGGCACGGATGGACTTCTTGGTTGATGAAAATGACGTACCATACTTTAGTGAAGTAAATACATTACCAGGTTTCACTAATATTTCTCTTTACCCACAATTATGGGAAATTGATGGTATTACTTACAAGCAAACTTTGAACCGTTTGATCGACTTAGCATTTGAAGAATTCGAACACAATGCTAAACTCCACTACGACTTTGTTAAGTTGGGAACTGAAAAAGTGGGAACAAAGATTATGCGGCAAACTGAAAAAGATTAATAATTTGCTTAAGCATTAGCATGGGAGCTAGGATTTGCGTTGAATCCTGGCTCTTTTTTGCACTGCTTAATCTAAAGGTTAACAGCGTAGTTGATTATAGGAAGAAAAGGAGGGGGCGCTATGAAATGTGCATGGGCATATGATACAACACCTGCGATGCGCGCATATCATGATGATGAATGGGGGAATCCCCAGCATGATGACCAGCGCTTGTTTGAATTGTTGAGTTTGGAGATTTTTCAAGCAGGCTTGAGCTGGCAAACAATATTGCAAAAAAGACCGGCATTGCGGCAGGCTTTTGCTGCATTTAATATTGACCGAGTGGCGGCCTTTGGTCCGCTGGACGTGGACCGTTTGGTGGCCGATTCGGCTATTATTCGGAACCGGCGCAAGATTTTAGCGGTGATTAATAACGCCCAGGTCTGTCAGCAAATTCAACGGGAACAAAGCTTAGATGAGTATTTTTGGCGTATGGTAGGTGGTGAACCGATTATTAATCATTGGCACAGTCCGACGGAAGTCCCTGCCCAAACGGCCTTGGCCCAGACAATTAGCCAAGTAATGAAAAAACGGGGATTTAAATTTGTCGGTCCTAAAATTATTTATTCCTTTATGCAGGCGAGTGGGATGGTCAATGATCATTTAGACGGGTGTTCCCGCAAATTTCACCATGATTAGAGTTAAAAGTGAGTAAGAGGAAGATTTAGGATAAGCGCCTGGAGTGCAAGCTAAGACAAGGCATACAAAAAAGCCGGATGGTGAATTTTTGTTCATTATCCGGCTTATATTACTTAAGTGGTTAATTTGTGGGAAGTACTGCCCCGAAGACATGTAACTTACCATCAGTGTCTTGGTGATAATGCACTCCTTGAATCTCTGGCGTAAAGCCTGGGAAGCGTTCAATTGCGCCCAGGAGGGTCAAAAAGTATTGTTGACTTGTTGCTGCCCACCGTTCACCAGGTGCAACCACAAAGACACCAGGAGGATAAGGCAGGGCTCCTTCTAGGGCAATGCGACCTTGGATCTCTTCCAAAGGACACATCTCGCTGTCATTGCGCATGAAACGCTTGTCTGCTTGGTAAGGAGTTAACGGATAGTCATCAAGATGGGGGTTAGCAAACAATTCTTTTTGGAGTGTAAAAGTATCGTTAACGCGGTAGTAGTTGTGCATCTCATTACAAAGCTGTTGGATGGTATAGCCGTGGTAGCGGTGCTGATGAGTGCGATAGACTTGACCTAAGACTTGTTCCAAAGGTGCGTCGGCCAAATAGAGGCGTTCAAAGGTCATCAGGGCATCAAATAAAGCAGCGAACTCTTCTGGACCATCACCTGGTGATGGGAGGAACAGGAGTGAGTTAAGGTCTGCTTTTCCCGGAATGATGTCATGCTCTAGCAGGTAAGCTCGAACGATTGCACCAGGGATACCAGTAGATTCATACTGGTGGTGACGAAGGTCTACCCCAGGGAGAGCAAGCGTAATTTTAACGGGATCAACGATGGCTTCGTCGGTTGCGTTATTGGCAAACCCGTGCCAGTTATCTTGCGGGGCAATCTGCCAGTACTGGTCATTTGTACAGAGCTCGCTCGTGGGAATATCTACCCATTTTTTACCAGCGACAGTAGGGGGTACAAATGGGCGGAAGAGCTTAGATTCTTTGAGCAGCCGTTTCCTAAAGTTAATTGTATGGACTAATAATTCTTGCCACCATTTATAGTTAGCTTTTGCTTGAGCCAAAGCAGCATTGGTGACTAGCGAAGCATACAGAGGGTATGAATAACTAGAGGTAACAAACTTCAAGTAAGCGTTATTAAAATGAATATGATCGACGTACCGCTTTTGTCCCCGTAAGTGATGGTCCTTTTTCAGGATTTGCGAAACCTGGGTCATGCCTCCTTGCTGCTTGTGGATTGATTGGGTCACTAAGATCCCGGGGTCATCTGGCCCATATTCATGTTGTAAAGGTGAGAACCGTTGCAACAAGGGAAGGTACTGTTCATAGCCAGCCCAAGCACAATCAAAGAGGATATAGTCGCAGAGATGGCCGATCTTTTCAAGAATCCATTCAGGGTTAGTTAAGATACCATCGTATGTCTCTGCTTGAATAATCGCCATTCTGAAGGGACGCTTAGCATGGGCTTTTTCAGGATCAACCTGCGCGATACGGCGACGGAGGGCTTGTTCATCGAGTTCGTTACCGTCCATTGCGCCAATCAATCCTAGGGGATTACGGGCAGTATTGACGTAGATAGGACGTGCTCCCTGGATCATTAGGGCACTATTGTATAGCGATTTATGGTTATTTCGGTCAAACAAGACCAAATCGCCAGGATTGAGGACGGCACTAGCACAGACTGAATTAGAAGTTGTTGTCCCATTGGTAACGAAGTAGACTTTATCTGCCTGGTAAGCCTTAGCAGCGGCTTGCTCCGCAACGAGGGGGGACCCCGCATGGGTCATCATATCCCCAAGTTCAGGTACAGTATCTGAGGTATCAGCATAGAGCATGTTTTCGCCAAAGAAGCGATTAAATAAACTGCCAGCAGGATGTTTACTGTAATACAAGCCATTGTGATGGCCAGGCGTGGTAAAACTTAATGGACGACGATCAGCAAAGTTAACCAAGTCACGTAAAAAAGGTGGGATAACTTGCTCATAGTATGTCTGCGCCTGGCCTGCGATTTGCTGGCGGACGGTAGTCGGGTTTTCGGTTCCCAAAAGGCGGATAATAGGAAAATCTAAGCCAGACTGGTCACGAAGGGCGTAGGCTAGTTCATATTCATGGTCGCTATCAGCAGTGATGACAACTGCTAACAGCTCTGCTGGATCTAGGTGGTTAGACAAAGGTACGTGCTCCCATTTAGCGGGTAAAAAAGAAAAAAGGTGCTGGGGAGCGGCTATTTTGAAATATGTATTCATAGTATGACAACAGCGCAATGCTGTAACTCCTTTCGTAGATAAATCTTGACAAAATAAACCCCTGGAACTCACTGGAGTGCCAGGGGATAACTTTATTTATTCAAGTTTTGTTCTTTGCGTTTTTGAGCTGCTTTCTTTTGATTCTTGCTTAAAGCAAGCTTGTTATCTAAGTCTGTTCTTACAACTAAAACATCACAAGCAGCTGTCCGGGTAACATATTCAGTTACCGAACCAATTAAAAGACGTTCAACCGCATTGAGACCAGTGGCACCAATTAAAATCAGGTCAATGTGTTCTTTAGCCGGAATATCCTTGGCAATGAGAACCTTTGGTGCCCCATATTCAATTGCATAGCTGATGTTTTCAACACCATTTTGCTTGCCTTCAGCAACGTAGCCTTCCATTGTTTTGCGTGCAGTTTCGGTAACTTGTTCAACCATTTCTGTGTCAAAACTAGAGATGTTTTGGAAAGCCCGAGTATCAACTACATGAACGAGGTGGAGCTTTGTATCTGAGCCGTTTCTTTTTGCTACGGCTACCGCTTTTTTGAAAGCTAGTTCAGATTCATAAGAACCATCAACGGGTACGAGAATGTTTTTGTATTTTTGTAACATATGAATCATCCTTTCTTTACTCCTTACCTTTATTTTACTTGATAAAGTGAACGATTTCAATGGAATTAAAATGCA
This sequence comes from Ligilactobacillus saerimneri, assembly GCF_036689625.1. NCBI lineage: Bacteria > Bacillati > Bacillota > Bacilli > Lactobacillales > Lactobacillaceae > Ligilactobacillus > Ligilactobacillus saerimneri. Next base: position 1,004,887 of record NZ_CP144759.1, on the reverse strand, counting down.
TATAAAAAATGCGCCAATAGTGGTATTATAGCTATTTTTTGACTACTTGATTTTTAAATGTATTGAATGAGTTTACTAAAAAAGTATGCACACTTTTTTAGTTTAGAAGTCCACGTACTTGGCAAAGATTGTCGGAGCCTGTTTGCGCTGTCATAATATTTTCATCATTTAAATTGATCATGGTTTTATGCTTAAAAGCATGGGTAAGTTAAATACTATTGACTTACATAGATCACAGCATTTAGTGTTGCATGTAGCTTTTTCATTGCAATTATTCTTATATGTTTTATGATATAGGAAAGAGGGAGTTTATAACTTCCTACATTCCATATTTAGTTCCTAGGGCTTGATTCCTAACCAACTTAGAATTGATGTAATAGCTGCGGCTGCGGTGAGAATTGCCTCAACTATTTCCAAGTGGTTTTCCAAGTTTCTTTGGAACTTTTTTTGTTAGGAGATTTATTTGGCATCTTTATCACCTCCCCCAGCAACACGATAGAGAGTTGAAATCAGCAAATATTAGTAAGTTTTTTAGAAAGTTGAAATATATTTTGCTGGCTTAAACATTGATATAGCAGTGTTTTTACTGGCTGATAATTATAGAGTAGGGTGAATAGCTGAATGTCGGTGACTATTGCGATTTAGCAATAGTCATAAAAAAGAACAACTAAATGTTAGTTACTCTAAAATTCTAATTTCATTTGTTTAGATTGGAAAATTTTACCAACTAAAATATTATTATTTTTTTCATCGATTCTATAAAAAATAGCGTAACTTTTACCAATTACAATACGATAGGTTTTAACATCAAACCCATATTTAGCTGATACTTCTTCATACATTTCTGGGAATATAGCGGCAAGTTCTAAAGCTCTTTGAATGTTACTAACAAATTTATTGATAGTTTCTTGTGACAAAAATAGTTCATTTTCCCATGTATCAATTAAAGCACTTAAACTATCAGCAAAGCTTTTAGCATAGACTAAGTTATATTCTGTCATTATTGCCACCCATATTTTTTGAAGGTATCTTTCATCTGTGTTTCTGATACAACTAACTCTTTTTCAAAGTCAGCAAAGCTGTCCTCTATTAATTTTTTGTCATGCTCTTTAGCAGCATTAGAAATATCAAGAACAAACAAGTTGCCTTTTTTCTCAGCTTGAATAATGTCACCATTAACTAAACCTAGTTCTTTAGGTAGGATAATCCCAATACTGTTACCAATGTTTCTAACTTTAATTTGTCTCATAAGATCACCTCAAATTAATTATAACGAGTTATAATAAAGGGAACAATAAATTAACTAATAAAGTATATGATTATGAAACATTTATAAAAATCTGAAAGAAGGTGACAAATAGTGGTAGTAATGAAATTGATTAATGAGACAGATAAATACGTTGAATATGCACTGTATAATGGCAACAACGAATTTATTGAAAAAATACGTTTTTATAAAGATAGTAAATTCCTTGTAATTGAAGGAAAAAAGAAGATGACCAACCACTATGAAACAACCTCGTACAGATTACTGTTAGAATGTGTGGAAGACAACGTATATCCTAAAGAAATGTCAAAAGGATGGGGATAGCATGGACAACAAGGTTCCAGTACATGTAAAAGGTGTAGAATACGCTGCGAATGCAGAAGATTCTAAAATGCATGTAACACTCAATGTAGATATTTTTGCGAAGCCAGCATTTTATAACATGCACTTAGTAGAGAAGCTGGGACGTAAAGTGAATGAGATTAAATTATAATATTTCGACCTGAGCATGTCGTTAAACCGCTTATTTTTTATGCAGTCAAACCCGTGGCACGGACCACGAAAAATAAATGCGATAGGAGCGATTTTGCATGAAACGAGAGTTTTTGAAGGAACAGGGACTAAGCGACGAACAGATTAAAGCAGTTATGACGGAGCCACGCAATAGCAAGGCTGTAAGCGCCTTGTTGGACTTGGACAAGGTATCTTTAAGTGACAACGGGTTAGAAGGCTTAGATGACCAGTTAACGGCGCTTAAAGAGAGCGATAGTTACCTGTTTAACGTCAAGAACGAGCCACAACCAACTAAAAGCCCGGTAAATGTTGTTTCTGGCCAACCAAAGGCGAAGGAACACCAACGATTAACCTCGCAACCGCAACGTATCAAGAGATTAAGCAGTTCAAGGATAATCATCCGGACGAATACCGAGTACTAACTAAAGATTAGGAGGAAGTTTTTATGGCAAATTTACAAATACAATTAGCACAAATGATTGATCCGGAAGTTATGGCAACCATGTTGAATGCCCAACTCTCTAAACAAATTCGTTTTAGTTCCATTGCCCCTGTTGATCCTACTTTGCCAGGGCAAGCGACTATGGTTTAGCAGTTTTACCAGGTGCAATGCGGCGACTTTCGTCTAGACTTGTAGTTATTTTCCACGTTATCAGGTGTCATAGTGAATAAAAAAGAGGCTGATGAGAAAACAGAGTTTTCTCTCAGCCTCGCGGCTCCGATTGTGCCGTTAATCATCTTTGTAGTTGAACCCGCTCTCAAAGCAGGAAGGCCCACGTAGCCTGGTTTGTAGTTTCCTAACGATAATAATGGTTAGGCATACTAGCTGCCAGTCATTGTGAACAAAAAGTAAAAAGTGTTCGGTCAACCATACATTTATAAGATAACGCGTACACTTCAGATACCATCGTTATCCTAGCATAAATAGTATTAATTAGCAATTCAGTTGCTAGTATCTGATTGCTCTTGCGCGTGTTTAATTTTGGTATAGCGCTCTTTGAGGGCTGTTTCATACCGCCCAATTCCTTTAGGGCGGAAATAACTCTTGTGGACAAGGTTATCCGGGAGGTATTGTTGCTTGACCCAATCATTAGGATAATCATGCGGATATAGGTAGTTAACCCCGCGTCCTAGTTTGTGGGCACCTGTGTAGTGGGCGTCACGTAAATGGTCAGGAATAGGACCCGCAGCCCCATTATTAACGTCAGTCAAAGCTGCATCGATGGCACGAATAGCTGAATTTGACTTAGAAGAAAGACACAAGTCAATTACTGCAGTAGCCAGGGGAATCCGGGCTTCGGGAAAGCCAATTCTTTCGGCGGCTTGAACCGCTTGAACAGTGCGTGCCGCTGCTTGGGGATTAGCAAGTCCAATATCTTCATAGGCAATTGTGATTAGACGCCGAGCAATTGCTGGAAGGTCACCGGCAGCGATCAAGCGGGCTAAATAGTGAAGAGCGGCGTCAGTATCCGACCCCCGAATAGACTTTTGAAAAGCAGAGATCACATCATAATGCGCATCGCCGTCACTATCTGCCGTTAGGACCCTCTTTTGGAGGCATTCTTGGGCTACAGTTTGATCCACGTTAATCACGCCTGATTCGTCTGCGGGTGTGGATGTAACAGCCAACTCTAAAGCATTGAGGGCGCTGCGCAGGTCCCCGTTAGTAGCTTGCGCAAAGAAGTCCTTGGCAGATGCGGAGAGATTGACTTGATAATTGCCTAATCCGCGCTCTTTATCAGTCAGGGCCCGCTCAAGGCCAGTGACAATATCGTTAGGCGAAAGGGGCTTTACTTCAAAGATTTGGGTTCGGCTCCTAATGGCCGGATTGATTGCAATATAGGGATTTTCAGTGGTAGCACCAACGAGAATGATTTTTCCGTCTTCCAAGTGGGGGAGCAAGTAGTCCTGCTTGGGTTTGGTTAAGCGGTGGATTTCATCCAAAAGTAGTACAACTTTTCCCGTTAATTGGGCCTCTGCCACCACTTGCTCTAGTTTTTTCTTAGCATCAGTAGCGGCATTGACTTTGCGAAGGGCATAATTAGCCGACCCGGCAATAGCAGCTGCAATACTTGTTTTACCGGTCCCAGGTGGGCCATATAGAATCATTGACGATAGACGTTGAGCTTGTACCATGCGCCAAATAATCTTTCCCGGGGCAATCAAATGTTGCTGACCGATCACTTCAGAAAGATCCTTGGGACGCATGCGAAAGGCAAGGGGATAACTCATAGCAACTCCTCCTTAAAAAACTAAAAAAACAACCTCCACCTGGAGGTTGTTAAGATTAACAAACGGTAAATTATTACAGCTTGTTGTAGTATTCAACGATAAGAGCTTCTTCGATGTTTGCATCGAGTTCGTCACGTTCAGGTAAACGAACGAGAGAACCTTCCATCTTGTTATCGTCAAATGTTACGTATGCTGGACGACCAACAACTGCTTCTAAAGCATCCTTAACGATTTGTAAGTTCTTTGAACGTTCACGTAAAGAAATAACTTGACCAGGTTGTACTTCGTATGAAGGAATATCAACCCGCTTGCCGTCAACAGTAATGTGACCGTGGTTAACTAATTGCCGTGCTTGACGACGAGTAGTAGCTAAACCTAAACGGTAAACCACGTTGTCAAGACGTTGTTCAAGTAAGATCATGAAGTTATCACCGTGCTTACCAGTACGGATCTTGCCGGCCTTAACGAATAAGTTAGCGAATTGACGTTCAGTTAAACCGTAAATCATACGTAACTTTTGCTTTTCACGTAATTGCAAACCATATTCAGATAACTTACGACGAGCATTGCCGTGTTGACCTGGAGCATATGGGCGACGAGCTAATTCCTTACCTGTACCGGAAAGGGAGATACCCAAACGACGAGAAACTTTCCAACTTGGACCTGTATAACGAGACATAAAAAAATCCTCCAATAATTTATTTGGAGTAAAATAACGTTGTAACCTTAGTATTCGTGCAGTTTTTTTTGGATTTTCGCTCTTGCAGCCGAAGAGTTACTCACAGAACCGTTTATGGCAAAAAACTGTTGACGTTCTTACCGGTTACTGCTGCATTATTTTACACAAAGAGTAACATACCAGATTTAAGGGCAAAAGGCAAGGAAAATGGCACAGAAAGATAGGAGATATAATGGAAGTGCTTCCGTATTAGTGCTGTTTCTATGAGTTCGGTATGATATAATTGTTAATGTTTATATGTTATGTGTAAAGGACGGGATCAAGTTATGGTTGCTTTTTTCGTGGTAGTGGTGCTCGCTGCGGTGGGGATCTACTTAGGAATATTATATTTACAAAAAAAATATACGAAATTGGTGGCAGAAAAGCACGCTGCAGTGCTAGAGCTGACAGATACTGAATTGAGTGATGATTTTAATAATTTAAAGCGGCTCAATTTGACAGGGGACAGTCTGACACAATTCAACAAGATTGACAAATCATATCGGTACTTGATGAACCGCCAATTGCCGGAAATATCTGAAAATTTAAATACGGCTAGTCAACACATTGCAGCTTATCAATTAATCGCTGCGAAAAAGAATCTTGGTCAAGTTGACCAGAGTTTGGCTGATGCGGATGAACAGTTTGCTGCTATTAAAAAAGAACTTGTAGATATTCAAAAGAATACGGAAGATCAGCAACGTTTGATTTTAACCCTCAAGAAGAAGTATCAAGCAATCCGCAAACAGTTATTGGCGAAGAATTTCTCTTATGGTCCTGCAATTGATAAATTAGAAGAAAACTTGGCCAATCTAGAAGATGAATTCGAACAGTATTCCAAGCTAACGGCGAGTGGTGATTTCGTTAAATCGGAAAAACCAATGAAGCAATTGGAAAAGAATACCAGTGAAATGGAAGCTTGTTTGGAGAGCATTCCGCCTTTATATAACGATCTTAAGACTGTATTTCCACAGCAGTTGGATGAGTTAGCTGCTGGTTACCAAAAGATGACAGCTGAGCATTACGGTTTTACTTCTAATGTGGAACAGATGTTGGCTGATATCCAAAAAGATTGTAAAGAAAACATGACCAACTTGACCCAATTGCAGATTAAAGAAGCAGAGGCGACTGACAAGCGGATCGCAGACATGATTGACCGGCTGTATGAGCTGATGTCTAAAGAATACACTGCTCAAATTAAAGTTCAAAATCGGGCTGAGGAATTGCAACGGTTTATTACCCATGCAGAACAACATCAAAAAGATTTATTGGCTGATTTGGAACGGTTGCAACAAAATTACGAATTGAACAATAACGAATTAGAAAATGCCCACCGGTTGGGACGAGAAATTCGGCAAATTCAGCAGCAGTTTAGTGCATATCGGGATCGGGATGAAGAAGAAAACGTGGTCTATACTGAGGTTTTAGCCCAACATGAACAAATGTTTTCATCGCTAGAACGGATTGAGAGTGAACAAAAGAAAATTCAAACTAGCGTGGCAGGATTGTGGAAAGAAGAAAAAGAAGCCCAAGATGCAGTGGCCGAATTTGATGTTGAAATTCACAAGTTACGTCGTGCCATTGAACGCTTGAACCTGCCCGGAGTCTCAGCTGAGTATACGGACTATTTCCTGTATGTTAGTGACGAAATCGTTGCCCTGGATAACAGTCTCAACGAGCAGCGAATTAACATGGAAGAAATTACCAAAGCAATGCTAAATACCCAGTCAGATCTGGATGTTTTAAAGAGTAAAACAGAAGACATTATTGACAGTTCAGTTTTGGTCGAACGGTTAATGCAATACTCTAACCGGTATAAAAATAGGTATCCTGAAGTCGATGCGGCCTACCAAGAAGCATTGCGATTGTTCAATCAAGAATATGACTATGTTGGGGCCTTAGATGCAATTTCACATGCCGTTGATAAAGTAGAGCCAGGGGTATTCAAGCGCTTATCGGACGAATACCAACGTCAAGTTGCTGATCGGCGCTAGACAAAAATAGTAGGTTTATTAGTGGGGCTGGGAATTAACTATTAATTCTTGGTTCTCTAACAGTAAAATCCGGACTACTATTTTTGATCGATTCAAAAATCGTAGTCCGGATTTTAAATTATTTATAAAATTAGTCGCCAATCGACTAATTGATTGACCAAATTTCGTTAGATTTAATGCCATCAAGGCTAGCCCAATGTCATTTTCCACAGCCCGTTGTCCGCGTAGATGAGTTCGGCGTATGCCAAAATCCCTCTTCATGTGACCAAAGACTGGCTCAACGTCGAACTTTCGTCGACGATAAATTGCCTTGCCTTCGTCACTTGAGAGGGTTGCTTTTACTTTAGCCTTGTAATAATTCCACGTTAGGTTAACCTGCATATAGCGTTGCCGACCACTTGGTGTTTTTGCCAACTCATCCAATTGTTCTGACAGTTGGTGCTTATCCGCTCGATAGAGTTTGAAATCACGTTCGAAACCATATTTATCGGTTCGCCTACTATACCGATAAAAGCTAAAGCGAACTCCTAAATGATCGATGTAGTAATCATCTTCGGCATTATACTGCCAATTTTGTGATTTAGTTGGATCGTTTTTAAATTTATGTTTCTGTTCCTTTTGATAAGTTGTGTATGGAATAACAGGCTGCTTTTCAAACTGATCAAGAATCATTGTGTAATTGTACTCACTACCATAACCGGCATCGGCAACGATATGCTTAAAGAAATCTAAAGCATGAAACTGTGTAAGGAATGGCACTAAGGTCCTGGTGTCAGTTGGATTTGAAAAGAGCCCGTAATCAAGGACAAATTGCTTATGTGTAGCGATTTGCAGGTTATAGCCGGGCTTTAACTCCCGATTCATCATCGGATCTTCCTTCATACACATAAAAGTCGCATCATGATCAGTCTTGGAATAGCTATTACGACCTTGGAAGATATCTTCGGCACGTTCATACTTTTTGGCACGCGGAATTAGGTCGTTGCTTAATTGATGGCGAAGTTTTTTTAGAAAACGACGGCGCCGTTTTCTAACTGAACCACCTTTGATGATTTTTGGTTCTTGCTTAATCTCTTCATCTAACTTAGTGATTTTCTCCGCAAGTTCTTGTTCCATTACTTCCATGCCTTCGGCAGAAGTAACCAGCTCGGGTGCCATTTCTTGCACCACTTGTTTTTCTACTAGTTCCTCATAAAGCTTACTCGTCTTTTCTCTTAACTTAGCGTGATACTTTTCAACCGTCCGCCGCCAAGTAAATGAATATTTATTGGCATCGGCTTCCACCTTGGTCCCATCGATAAAAACTGCATCATTTTGAATTAGTCCGTGATCTTTCAAAGCCATGGTAAAGTAGACAAAGGCATGTTTAATTAGCTTACTAGCGTGCTGACTGCGTCGAAAGTTATTGATGGTATGGTAGCTATAAGTATAATCATGGGCTAACCAACGCATTGGCAAGTTCTCATCCAACATCATTTCAATCTTTCTTCCAGAATAAGTTTGACGTGAGTAGGCAAACAAGAGAATCTTAAGCATAATTGCTGGATGTGATGAAGGGCGACCAGTAGCCGCTCCCGAATCTTCTAATAGCACATCTTGTGGAATCGAGTCGACAAAATCACTAATTAATCGTGCAACATGATTCCGTGGTAAATCATAGTTATAGTTTAGTACGAATTCGGTTTGCCCTATGGTATAATTTTGATACATGAAAATCGCTCCCTTTGGTTGTTTTTAGGGGTAATTACATCATATCAGGAACGATTTCCTGTGTACATAAAAACCGGATGATGAATTGTTCAAAAAATTCATCATCCGGTTTTTATTTTGGACTAGGAGTTTTTTCCCAGCCTCTTTTTGGTACCTATTTATGAATAAGTAAAAATCCTTTCGTTAGCAAACCTTTAGACAAACTGAATTTGCTTGTTTCAGGGGGGTAAATAGTTGAGAATGGCTTAATAATGTAGTAAAGTGATGAAATGACTAATAACTAGATAAGAAGGATAAGATAATGATTTACTTTGACAACAGTGCTACAACCAAAGTCGCACCAGAAGTCTTAACGACATATACGAAGGTGAGTCAACAGATTTGGGGGAATCCTTCTTCCCTGCATAAGTTAGGGGAAGTAGCCTATGGCTTACTAGAACAATCACGTAAGCAGATTGCAACTTTACTGGGCGTTGCACCCCATGAGATTTTCTTCACGAGTGGTGGGACTGAAGGCGATAATTGGATTATTAAAGGAACTGCCCTAGAAAAACAATACTATGGCAAGCATATTATTACGACTAGTATTGAGCACCCAGCAGTGTTGAATTCGATGGCGCAGCTGGAAAAATTAGGCTTTGAAGTAACCTACCTTCCGGTTGATAAGAACGGGCGGATTGATCCGCAGGATGTTGCACGGGCAATCCGGCCGGATACGATTCTTGTATCAATGATGGCAGTCAACAACGAAGTAGGAACAGTTGAACCGATCAATGAAGTGGCGCGGATCTTACGGGATTATCCCCGGATTCATTTCCATTTGGATGCCGTCCAAGCAATCGGTAAGGGGATTGAAAACCTATTAACTAATGACCGCGTTGACATGTTGACTTTTTCAGGCCATAAGTTCCATGCTCCTCGGGGTATTGGTTTTATCTACAAAAAAACGGGGCGGACGTTAGCACCATTGATGAGTGGTGGCGGCCAAGAAAAAGGCATGCGGAGTGGGACGGAAAACTTACCTGCTATTGCAGGCATGGCGAAAGCTTTGCGCTTGCTTTTGACTGATGAGGAAGCTAAAGTTACCCAACAACGCGCTATCCGACAACGAATTTACGACCATGTTGTCCAAAAAGAAAAGGTGACGGTCTTCTCCCCAATGGATGAGAAGATTTCGGCGCCCCATATTCTTTGCTTTGCCATTAAAGGGGTCCGGGGCGAGACCATCGTTCATGCCTTTGAAGACCAGGATATTTTCATCTCTACGACGAGTGCATGTTCCTCCAAGAAGCACATGGTTTCAGGGACCTTGCACAACATGGGGATCGATGAAAAAATTGCTACTTCAGCTGTGCGTATTTCACTAGATGAACACAATACTATGGCCGAAGCAGAAGAGTTTATTAAAGTTTTTGATACACTGTACGAAAAATTTAAAGCAATTAACTCATAAAATTGTCCGAAAGGGGATCAGGAATGCAATATACTGAGATTATGGTTCGCTATGGCGAATTATCGACAAAAGGAAAGAACCGCCGTAGTTTTATCGACCGGTTGGGGACCAATGTACGCCATACTTTGCACGACTTTAAAAAATTAGATATCAAAGCTAACCGGGACCGGATGCACATCCAGTTAAACGGCGAAGATTCAGATAAAGTTATCAGTCGTTTGCGGGATGTCTTTGGTATTCAAAACTTCTCACCTTCAATCAAAGTAGAACGGGAACTAGATAAGGTTCAAGCTACCGCAGTGGCACTCATTAAAGAAATGTTCCATCCAGGAATGACTTTCAAGGTTAATACACGGCGGTCAGATCATGATTTTAAGTATGATACCAACGAGTTAAATGATTTGATCGGAAGTTATGTTTTGGAAAACATTCCTGGGATCAAGGTAAAGATGAAGGACCCGGATGTTACTTTGCGAGTTGAAGTTCGGACCAACGGGATTTTCTTGAGCCACGAAAAAATCAAGGGTGCTGGTGGTATGCCAGTTGGAACCGCTGGAAAAGGGATGATGATGCTTTCAGGGGGGATTGATTCACCGGTTGCTAGTTATTTAGCATTGAAGCGTGGGGTCGATATTGAAATGGTCCACTTCTTCAGTCCTCCATATACAAGTGAGCAGGCTTTGAATAAGGCCAAGGAATTGACAGCACGGCTAGCCAAGTATTCTGGTCGAATCAAATTTATCCAAGTGCCATTCACTGAAATCCAAGAAACAGTCAAACATGATGTACCATCCGGATACCTAATGACTGTACAACGCCGGTTCATGTTACGGTTGACGGCCGCTTTGGCGCAAAAGCGGGACGGACTGGCTATTTTCAACGGTGAAGCCTTGGGACAAGTAGCATCACAGACAATGGAGAGTATGGCTGCTATCAATGAAGTAACCACGATGCCAGTAATTCGACCAGTTGTTTCGATGGACAAAACAGAAATCATTGACATCGCGCAAAAGATTGATACTTTCGACCTTTCAATTATGCCATTTGAAGATTGCTGTACAATTTTTGCGCCGCCATCGCCAAAGACGAAGCCTCGGATTGATAAGGCTAAGGAATATGAGGAACGGCTTGACGTAGATGGACTCATGGAGCGGGCTTTAGCTGGAATTAAGATTACTGAAATCAAGGTAGGGGATGAATTCCTCAACCAAAACGAACAGGCTTTTGCAGAATTGCTATAAACACCTTGACGCTCTATGGGTAAAACGCTAAAATACCTCTATAAGCGCTGAGCAAGAGGACTAATAGTGGTGCTTTTTAGAGAGAAGCTGGTTGGTGTAAAGCTTCAAGAACGCTGTTAGTTGTAGCTTGTGAGCTGTCTACCTGAATGACGAGAGTAAGGCAGACCGGTTTACGTCCGTTAACTAGTATTTGAGAGGGGTTAAAAGCCCAAATTAGGTGGTACCACGGCACTGTCGTCCTATGCTTGGACGATGGTGCTTTTTTAGTGCCCGCTATTAAAGAAAGGAAGGATGCAGATGACACGAGAAATCGCAATGTCAACTAAATATGATCCCAAACAGGTTGAACCTGGTCGTTATGAAACGTGGGTAAAAAAGGGATTTTTCAAACCAAATAACAACAAGAAAGCTAAGCCATATTCAATTGTTATTCCACCACCAAATGTTACGGGGAAGTTACACTTAGGTCATGCATGGGACACAACCTTGCAAGATATGCTGATCCGGCAAAAGCGGATGCAAGGATACGATACTTTATGGTTACCAGGGATGGACCATGCTGGGATCGCCACACAAGCTAAAGTGGAAGCACGGTTAGCTGAACAAGGAATTTCCCGTTATGACTTAGGACGGGAGAAGTTTGTTGACAAGGTATGGGAATGGAAGGATGAATACGCTGATATTATCCACCAACAATGGGCCAAGCTTGGTTTGTCTTTGGACTATGACCGGGAACGCTTCACTTTGGACGAGGGTTTGAACAAAGCGGTACGGAAAGTCTTTGTTAGTTTATATGAAAAAGGCCTGATCTACCGGGGCGAATACATTATTAACTGGGATCCTAAAGCCCGTACAGCTTTATCCGACATTGAAGTTATTCACAAGGATGACAAAGGTGCATTCTACCACGTCAAATATCCATTTGCTGATGGGACAACCTTTGATGGCAAGGACTATATCGAAATTGCAACTACTCGTCCTGAAACAATGATGGGGGATGTGGCCGTTGCGGTTAATCCGAGTGATGAACGCTACAAGGATTTAGTTGGTAAAGAAGTAATCCTGCCTCTGCAAGGACGCCACATTCCAATCATCGCTGACCAATATGTTGATCCTGAATTTGGGACTGGGATGGTGAAGATTACTCCTGCCCACGACCCTAACGACTTCCAAGTTGGAAACCGCCACAACCTGGAACGGATCAACACGATGAATGAAGATGCAACTATGAATGCCAACGCGGGTAAGTATGAAGGCATGGACCGGTTTGAAGCCCGGAAGGCAATCGTTGCTGACTTAGAGGACCAAGGGTACATGTTGCGGGTAGAACCAATCGTGCACTCAGTGGGGCACTCCGAACGGACCGGGGTTCAAGTGGAAGCGCGACTATCAACGCAATGGTTTGTTAAGATGAAACCATTGGCAGAAATGGCATTAAAGAACCAAGAAACTGAAGATAAGGTCCACTTCCAACCAAGTCGCTTTGAGCACACATTTACCCAATGGATGGAAAATGTTCATGATTGGGTTATTTCACGGCAATTATGGTGGGGTCACCAAATTCCAGCCTGGTACCACAAGAAAACTGGGGAAGTCTATGTAGGTATGGAAGCCCCAGCTGACAGTGAAAATTGGGAACAAGAAACAGATGTCCTCGATACATGGTTCTCCAGTGCTTTATGGCCATTCTCCACGATGGGCTGGCCTGATACTGACGCAGAAGATTTTAAGCGTTACTTCCCAACCAATACGCTGGTAACAGGCTATGATATTATCTTCTTCTGGGTTTCCCGGATGATTTTCCAAAGTCTGGAATTTACTGGTAAGCGTCCGTTCAAAGATGTTCTGTTGCACGGTTTGATTCGGGACGAACAAGGACGTAAAATGAGTAAATCCTTGGGGAACGGGATTGACCCAATGGATGTTATCGACAAGTATGGAGCCGATGCATTGCGGTGGTTCTTGACTAACGGTTCAACTCCAGGCCAAGACATTCGCTTCTCATATACTAAGATGGATGCAGCTTGGAACTTCATCAACAAGATCTGGAATGCTAGTCGGTTTGTTATCATGAATCTTGATGACGATACTCAGCCTGTTTTACCACCACAAGCAGAATGGAAACTGGCTGATAAGTGGATCATTTCTCGTTTGAATGACACGATCAAGGATGTTAACTACTTCTTTGACAAGTTCGAATTTGGGGAAACTGACCGAGCACTGTACAACTTCATTTGGAATGACTTCTGTGATTGGTACATTGAAATGGCCAAGGAAGACTTAAACGGTGATGATGCCCAGGCTAAGAAGAACACCCAACAAATTTTGTGCTATGTCTTGGACAAGATCTTACGCCTGCTTCACCCAATCATGCCATTTGTAACCGAAAAGATTTGGTTAACAATGCCTCACGAAGGGGAAACCCTTGTGACAGCAACTTATCCAACTGTTGACGAAGCAGTAATCGACCGCGATGCTGAAGAACAAATGGAAAACTTGATCGAATTAATCAAAGCGGTCCGGAACAACCGGGCAGAAGTTAATGCGCCAATGTCATCAGCTATTGATATTTTAATTAAGACGACTGCACCAGCCACTAAGGAAATTTTGGAAAGTAACCAAGAATACATCCAACGTTTCTGCCATCCAAAGAAGCTGGTCATCAGTCCAGAAGTGACAGCACCAACTTTGGCTATGACATCAGTGATTACCGGGGCAGAATTATATCTGCCATTAGCTGACCTAATTGACTTAGACGAAGAAATTGCCCGGTTGCAAAAGGAAGTTACTAAGTTAGAGAGCGAAGTCGCCCGGGGCACTAAGAAGTTAGGCAATGAAAAATTTGTTGCTAACGCGCCTGAAGCAATTGTAGCTAAAGAAAAAGAAAAATTAGCCGGCTACCAAGAAAAATTAGCTGTTACTACCAAGCGGATTGCAGAATTACAAGCAGCCAAGTAGTGAGATAGCGTTTAAAATTTATTAACTAAGGCTTAATAAGAGCAGGAAGTGTTGCAACATTTCCTGCTCTTTTTTTTACAATGAATGGTAATTAGGTATATAAGGTGATTTATATGGGGAATTATATTTTGGGGATGCTTTCGACGTTACTGATCGAAGTACTTGTTTTGGCTTATGTTAGCAAGATCAGGTTTGACCTCGTACATATAATGGGTTTTATCCTCTTGATGATAATCTGTATCCCGCTTAAATTAAGCAACTTGGTGATGATTATCGGGGGCGTGTTAATTACCCACCACCAGGATAGGGGGAGGAAAAACTGGCTGACGTATATACTTTTTGTGATGTACGCATTTACTACAACTTGGATCTTACAGGATAGTCAAGCTAATATCAAAATGGTTCACTGAATGAAGCCTTTATTGCGATTACAGGAAAGGAGTTGTGCTAATGCGATTTTTATGGTGGCGGAATATTAAACTATACTTTGCAAATGCCGTTAGTGTGATTATGTCATGCCTCGGGGCGTTGATCGCCTTTTTTATCTTTATTGGTTTCTTGCAGCGTAATTTAGCGGCCACTTGGTCTGGTACACCTAGTATTATGACAATCCTGGACCTGTGGATGATGGCGGGCATCATCACTGTTGCGGGGATTACGACTTCATTTCAGGTTCTAGGACAATTGGTCCGTGATCGGGCCAGCCAAGCGACAATTGATCTTTGGTTAACAGATATTACTAGGATTAGGATGTACGGAGCTTATATTTTAGCCGCAACTGCGATAAGTTTTGTCATGCAGGTGGTTACCGGGCTTGCGATGGGGATTTATTTTACCATCGTTGATAAAGTCACCATTCCTAGCAGTGCCTACCTGCCAGCAGTAGGCTACCTGTTACTCGGGGCGGTGGTGGCTACTTTGGTTAATGCCCTGATTATCTTGCCGATCCGGTCAGAAGTAACTTACAGTCGAGTTGAGGCTATCATTGGGGCCGGAGCTGGTTTTATTGTTGCAACCTATATGCCTTTAGGAGCCTTGTCGTCACATATTCAGGCTTTAGTCAAAATCTTTCCTAGCAGCTATGAGGCCGCAGCTTTGCGGGAATTATTTTTGCAAGCAACTTTTGATGATCATTTGCGTTCCGCAGCTCGCAACCACTTGCAAACTTATCTGGGAATGCATTTTGTTATTCATGGGCATACCCTAAGCGGGATAGGACTGGTAATTACCATGGTAGGGATGATCAGTGTGGCTGTAATACTAGTTGTGGTATCATCTTATATAGTCGGTAAAAGAGACCTAAGACGTTAAGGGCTCTTTTAACCAAAAGATGGCGGAAGGTGAAATCATGAATTATCAGGAAGCGCTGGCTTTTATCCATGGCCGTCCCCGGCTCAAAAAGACACCCATTTTGGCCCGGATGAGAGAATTGATGGCGCGTTTGGGCGATCCCCAGAAGACATTGAAAATTATCCATATTACTGGGACCAATGGTAAGGGGTCGACAAGTGCTTATGTTGCGCGGATGCTTCAAGCCTGTGGGTATAAGGTTGGTTTGTTTACCTCACCGTACATTGTGCGGTACAATGATCGTTTTACAATTAATCAAGCACCGATTTTGGATGTTGATTTAGCGGCTATTACAGGGAAAGTTGCTGCGCAAGTAAAAGTGATGGACCAACTGGGAAAGAGTCCAACTGAATTTGAAATTACCACTGCCATCATGTTTATTTATTTTGCGCAACAAAATGTAGACTATGCTGTTGTTGAAGTGGGAATCGGGGGGACCTATGATTCAACTAATATTATTGACCAGCCTGTAATGGCGGTGATTACAACGGTTGCCCTGGATCACATGCGGATCCTCGGTAACACATTAGAAGCAATCGCTGAGCAAAAAGCGGGAATTATTAAGGCCCAATGTCCCGTAGTGGTTGGGCACCTGCCAGCTACAGCTTTGGCAGTGGTGACCAAGCGAGCCCAGCAACTAGAAGCACCATTGTCCATTTATGGGCGTGATTTTAGTGCCCAGGTAACCACACCACTGCATACTTGGGGAGAGCGATTTACCCTTAACCCAAACTTAGGGGATGTCGCTACTTGGAATATCCAGTTGGCAGGAGCATACCAGGTGACTAATGCGGCTATTGCCTTACAGGTAATGCGTATTTTGAGGCAAAGCGAGGTGGCCTGGAGTGGGCAGGATTTATATACTGGTTTGCAAGCAACAACCTGGCCGGGACGGTTTGAAAAAGTTCACGACCAGCCCGTAGTTGTTTTGGATGGGGCTCACAACCAAGCGGCAATGCACGAAATAAAAAAGCTTCTGGTGACCAAATTTCCTGGGCGAAAGGTGCATGTCTTGGTAGCGATTTTAGCTGATAAGCAACCACTTAAAGTGCTGGAAGAATTGTTAGCCATTCCTGATATTGAGATCACAGTTACGAGTTTTGCTGGGCCACGTCCTTTGGCCAACTTGCAGGTAATCAAAGACCACATTCCGCAAGTTCATGTTGAACCTGTTTGGCAGACGGCGTTACAGTCTTTGCTTGCACGGTTAAGGGGAAATGATATCCTGTTAGTGACGGGATCTTTGTATTTTATTGCGGATGTACGGAAAAAATTCATACATGGAGAGAGTAATGGAGACTAAGTTAGTAATTTTTGATATGGATGGAGTCGTGATTGATTCCGAAAACTTGTATTATACAGCCCTAGTTGAGCAGGCCCAAGCAATGGGTGTGCCTGGGATTACGCGGGAATACTACCGGCAGTTCATCGGTGGCGGAAACGAACGGATGGTAAAAATCATCGCCCATGACTACCACAGCGACCAGTTGGCCCATGACCTTGTCTGGGGGTCGATTGATCGGGTAGGTGATTTAGTTGACCAAGGGCACCTGGAACTCAAGCCGGGTTTTTTGACTTTGACTGACTACCTAATGGAACATAACATCCCCTTTGTATTGGGATCAAGTAGTGAACTGAGTAACGTCAAACGCATGCTGGGTAAGCTGGGAGTTTATGAGCGGTTTGATGCCTTTATTACGGCTGATGATGTCCAGCAAGCCAAACCAGCGCCCGATATCTTTTTGAAAGCCTGGGAAATTGGCGGGCAGCCAGACCGGCAACAGACACTGATTATTGAAGACTCTGTGAATGGCATCAAGGCAGCTAATGCAGCGCAAATTCCTGTCATCATGGTGCCAGACGTTCTGCCCCCAACGCCAGCAACGCAGAAAGCAACTGTCGCAGTCCTGGATGACTTAGTTGCTGTGCGTGATTTTATCGCTAATTAGATCAAAAATCCTTCCTTTAACGTAGATAGTTAGGGGAGGGATTTTTTTGGCAATTACAGATCAGATTAATCGGGGCTATCTTCAAAGAAAAGTAAAAACACTGGGAATTGAATCATTGTCAGATCAAGAATTGTTAGTGCTGTTGCTTTTGCCTAAGCAAGATGTTAAACGGGCTAATCAAAGCGCCACAGCAATTATGACGGATGTTTGTTCCTTACGTGGGTTGGAAACATGTACACTGCACGAGTTACGCAACTGGTTACAGGAAGATTACTTACAGCTTGCTGCACCATTAGAGTTAAAGCGACGCTTATTAACAACACGAAAACTAACGTTAGGGCAAATGTGTTCTAGTAAGACGGCCGGACAATACCTGCTACCAAAGATGCAGAGCTTACAGCAGGAAGTTTTATTAGGATTGTATCTCAATACTAAAAACGAAATTATCGCAGAAAAAGAGATTTCACGCGGCACTATCAATTCTGCCAACGGGCATCCGCGCGAGATCATGCATTTGGCAGTAAAGTATGCAGCGGCCGGCTTCATTATCGCCCACAATCATCCCAGTGGAGATCCCACCCCATCACAAAGCGATATTCAGATGTCACAACGTTTGGCACAGTGTGGGCAACTGTTAGGGATCAACCTGATTGATCACCTGATTATTGGGGATGGAAAGTATCTTAGTTTACGGGAATATAATGTTCTGCCAGCTTTGAAGTATGCTGACTAGCAGGAGAGTATCGATTTGGCATAGGAGCAAATGATGACACCTAGCATTGATTTTGGTACTAGCTGATAAACTTGGTACCCAACGTCTTTTCCAAGCAAGTAAAAACACAGGATAAGTGGGTTTAAAAGATAGATTATATGAATGTTCGGGATCAACGGTAAAAACAACTGCAAATTAGATAAAACGCTACCAAAAAGTTGATATACCAACGTAAAAAAGGGTGTGTTATAATTTGTTAGTAAAACATTATTTAAGGAGACGGCTATGTTAACAGGAACAGTTCACTTTTTTGATAGCGCTAAGGGCTATGGTTATATCACACCTGATTTACGGGGAGATGATATTTTTGTGCACTTTACTGGGATTAAAACCCCGGGCTTGCGGACGCTACAAGTGGGCGCTAAGGTCTCCTACGTGACAGTTGAGGGACGCCGTGGCAAACCGCAAGCTGTCAACGTTGTGGTCGAAGAATACTCCTAAATTATTTGTTAAGATTTACACTAAATTTGTTTTTATAAGCCAAAAACGCGTATTCTAATACCTAATTATGACTTTAGGTAATAATATTCGTAAAAAAGCAATTGCTAATATGAAGGGATGAAAGATAGTGTTTGGAATTAGAAGTAATAACATCGGGATTGACTTAGGAACAGCCAATACGATTGTTTATGCTGAAGGTAAGGGTATTGTTTTACGGGAACCATCAGTTGTTGCCAAAAATACTAAGACAGGTGAAATCGTATCAGTTGGGTCTGAAGCCCGTGATATGATCGGTCGGACACCAGCTAGCATCGTAGCTATCCGTCCTATGAAGGACGGGGTTATTGCCGACTACGATACAACAGTGGCAATGATGAAGTACTACATTGAAAAAGCAATGGGTAAGCGGTCTAACAAGCCATATGTGATGGTTTGTGTCCCAAGTGGGGTTACCGAAGTTGAAAAGCGGGCCGTTATCGATGCGACTCGAGTGGCAGGAGCTCGTGATGCATATGTTATCGAAGAACCATTTGCAGCTGCTATCGGGGCTGGTTTGCCAGTTATGGATCCAACTGGGAGCATGGTTGTTGATATTGGTGGTGGGACCACTGATGTTGCTACTATTTCCTTAGGGGGGATTGTATCAAGCCGTTCCATTCGTTTGGCAGGGGACAAGCTGGATGATGCAATCATCTATTATGTACGTCAAAAGTACAACCTCTTGATTGGGGAAAGAACAGCAGAACAGCTCAAGATGGATATTGCTTCTGCATCTGTTGAAGCTGCTAAAGACCTGGATGATCAAACAATTCGGGGTCGGGACTTAGTTACTGGCTTGCCAAAGACGATCGAAATTCCAGCCGTTGATGTAGCGGAAGCTATCCAAGAAGTTATCCAGGAAATCATCACTGCTATCAAGGAAACACTTGAAGAAACATCTCCTGAAATTGCGGCCGATGTTATCGATCACGGGATTGTCTTGACTGGTGGGGGTGCACAGTTACGCCACTTACCAGAAGTTATTTCTGACGCTACTAAAGTGCCGGTGTTTGTTGCATCTGAACCACTGGACTGTGTAGCTATCGGGACTGGTGAATCACTCAAGAGCATTGACGTTATGAAAAAGAAATAAATTTTGACTAACAAAGTCGTATCAGATGGGGTGGAGGATGGTCAGACTGCCCAATAAGCAACTGGTACGGCTTTGTTATTTATTGGAGGATAAAAATGCAAAAGTATTTCTTGAATAAGAAGCTCGTGATCACCCTGGTGGGGTTAATCGTTAGTTTTTTACTGATTGCCTTCTCAATTATGGTGCGGAATAACCGCAATACCCCGACTTTCATTCAGAATTTTGGCAATGATGCTGCTGGATTGGTCGATCGGGTGGTAGGCTATCCGGTCAAGGCAGTTAGGAGCGCCGGAGCAAGTACTGCGGACTTGTTGAACACATATCATGAGAATCAACAGCTCAAAAAGCAAGTGGATAGTGTGGCGGCAGAAAAGGCAACCAATGCAACTTTGCGTCAGGAAAATGCCGACCTCAAGAAACAACTGAAGTTAAATAAGAGTTTGACAGAATTTAGTAAGATTAATGCTTATACAATTTCACGGGCACCTTCAACTTGGCAAAACCAAATTGTCATCAGTAAGGGGTCTTTGGCTGGCGTGGTCAAAGGTTCTGCTGTACTCTCTGATCGAGGCTTAATTGGACGGGTGACTGAGGTCAATAAGTCCAACAGTAAGGTAGAGTTGCTTTCCACTAAGAACGACTCATCCAACCGTTTCCCAGTCCAGGTAGCTGCTAAGTCGGGAACTATTATCAATGGGTTGATCACAGATTTTGATGATGATACCAACCAATTAATCATGGGGCAAATCACTTCCAAAGATAAAGTGAAGAAAGGTACTAAAGTAGTAACTTCTGGACTAGGTGGAACAACACCTAAGGGCTTATTAGTTGGTACAGTAGCTAAGGTGAAAAATGGGGATGCCGGTTTACCAACAAAAATTTATATTGATCCAGCGGCAGATTTCTCTGATTTAAGTATGGTTACTGTGACATTGAGAAAGGATTGATCGGGGATATGCATAGTTCACGGATAAAGTACCTCTTTCCGCTCGGCTTGTTCATCGCCCTTTTTCTTGATGGAACAATCACCCAAGCATTTGCACCAGAGATGTTTACGCCAGCAGTTGCGATTGAAAGTCGCTTACTGCTTTTGTGGCTCATCATGGCAGTATGTTACAGTCAAGCAGAACACATTCTCTTGTGGGCAGGGATCGCCGGCTTTTTCTTTGACCTCTATTACACAGGGATCTTAGGAATCTTTGTAATCCTGTTGCCCTTGGTGGTTTATTTGACCCAAAAGACATATCAATTTTTCACAGGCTCTTTTATTGTGGTACTATTAATTTATCTAATTGATGTAACGTTATTGACTTTGCTTTTCTACCTTGTTAATTCTTTGATTGGATTTACAGATGCTGGTCTAACAACGTTCATTGCACGAACATTGGGGCCAACCTTGGCATATAACCTAGCAATGTTTGTTATCTTATTTATTCCACTTAAAAGTCTTTTCGAAAAAATGTGATAAGGAAGTGCCAGGATGCAAGCCGTAACATTAAAAGGTCATAAAGAAGGATTCGAAATTATTTTAGATTCACGGGTAAGTTTTGCTGAAATTACCAGTGAATTGGAGAAGTTATTAAAAGAACTCCGGATGAATAATGCTAATCAAAAACAGACTGCGTTTGACATTACGACAGGGATGCGTCTTTTAACGGCAGAAGAAAAGAAAGAGATTGAGAAAATTGTTAGTCGGTTCGAAGGATTTTCCATTCACCGGATTACTGCGGATGTAATTCGGACCGATGTTGCTTTAGACTTGATGAACCAGCGTAGTACCCACCGTGTTGGGCGGGTGGTTCGCAATGGTCAGGTGGTCACGATCAAAGGCGATGTCTTGTTCTTTGGGAGTGTTCACCAGGGGGGCATCTTACAGGCGACAGGTAATATTTATGTTCTAGGTGAAGTACAAGGAATTGTTCATGCTGGTTATGAAGATAACACACGAGCAGTAATCGTCGGTGATTTGAATACTGCCCAACAAGTCCGGATCGGGGATGTAGTCACGATCGTGGCTGACCGCCCGGCGGACGAACCACTGGATAAAGTTGTTTATGTCAGTGATTTGCACAATCTTGAGTCAACCGATGTCCATACCTTGATGACTTTACGTCCTAAATTATTTGTGAAAGCAGGAGGTTTCTAAAGATGGGAAAAGCGATTGTTATTACTTCTGGGAAAGGTGGCGTTGGTAAAACAACGACCACAGCAAATCTTGGGACGGCCCTAGCCCTGTTAGGGAAAAAAGTTTGTTTAGTTGACTTAGATATTGGTTTGCGTAACCTAGATGTGATTTTGGGGTTAGATAACCGTATTATTTACAATATTGTTGACGTTGCTGAAGGGCGGGCCCGGTTACAACAGGCCTTGATCAAGGATAAACGGTTCAACGATAAGTTGTTTTTAATTGCGGCAGCTCAAAATACAGACAAGAGTTCTCTCCGTCCTGATCAGGCTAAAGCGATCGTTGACCAACTCAAAGAGGAATTTGACTACGTCTTATTAGATTGCCCAGCAGGGATTGAACAGGGCTTTATGAATGCAGTAGCTGGGGCCGATGAGGCGATTGTGGTTACTAACCCAGAAATTGCTTCGGTCCGGGATGCCGATCGGGTAGTTGGTCTTTTGGAACAACAAGATCTTGACCGGGCTCCGATGTTAGTGATCAACCGTATTAGAAGACATATGGTTAACGATGGACAAATGATGGATGTTGACGAAGTGACACGGCAATTATCTATTCAACTGATCGGAATTATTTTTGACGATGATCAGGTCATTTCCTCATCAAATGAAGGGCAACCAATTGTTTTAGATGAAAACAATATTGCTGGTAAAGGCTATCGGAACATTGCACGCCGTTTAGAAGGTGAAACGGTTCCGCTTTTGAACATAAAAGTTGAAGAAAACCAGGGATTCTTTAGTAAAATGTTCTCATGGTTTAAACGTTCTTAAAGGAGTAAAGAGGCTGGGAGAAAACAATATTGTTTTCTCACCAGCCTCAGTCTTTATTTACTAATGTTTCTCAGATAACGTGGAAAAATAACTACAAGTCTAGTAGTTGCGGACGGATGATTGTGCTAATCATCGTCCTAGTTTAGCTTAATGGCTTGCTATAAAGGCTATTTTCCACTCGCTTTTTGTTGAGAAGGTAGGGAAAAACGATGCATAGTATGATAGGCTATATTCTCCTAGCGTTGCTTGTTATCAACACGGGCGGGGCAGTCGTAACTGTTTTTTGGGAGAAAAAAGATATTGCAGTAATCTGGGCGTGGTTGCTGGTCTTAATTTTGCTACCTGGTGTAGGGTTCATCTTGTATTTGCTTGTTGGTAAAGGAATCAACAGTAGTAAAATTTTTGATTTAAAAGAACAAGAACGCTTAGGGATTAACCAGCTAGCAGAGATCCAAAAGGAACAATGGGAAAAAAACCGGCTGATCTTTGCTGGAGAAAAAATATCTGCGGGTAATATGGAATTACCCCGCCTTTTTTTAGATATTGACCAAGCGATCCTGACAGAACACAACTATGTCGAAATCTTAACGGATGGGACAGAAAAATTTAAGGTCCTCTTAGACGATATTCGCCATGCGCAAAACCATGTCCACATTGAGTATTACACATTTTATAATGATCAAATTGGCAATCAGGTCCGCGCTGCCCTAGAAGAAGTGGCACGGCGCGGAGTAGAAGTCCGGGTGATATATGACAGTTTTGGATCACGGGGGACTACGCACCAATTTTTTAAGCGCCTGGAAGCACTAGGCGGACGGGCTGAACCGTTTTTTGGAACTAAGAAAGCCCCAATACATAGTCCCCGGCTCAACTACCGGGACCACAGAAAAATTGTGGTAATTGACGGGCGGATTGGTTATATCGGTGGGTTTAACATTGGTGATCAATATCTAGGGCGCAAGCCTAAATTTGGTTATTGGCGGGATACACACCTGCGGGTACAGGGAAATGCAGTCATTGCGTTACAGTCACGGTTTTTGATGGACTGGAATGCAACGGTAAAAAATACCCGCCATAACCAGCAAGTTAGTTATCAGGACCAATATTTCCCTCTGATCAGCAACGTTGGACACACCAGCATGCAGATTGTTTCTTCAGGTCCAGATAGTGAGAAAGAAGCGATTAAGCTTGGTTATTTCAAGATGATTAACAATGCCCGTAAATATATTTACATTCAAACGCCATATTTGATTCCCGATGATGCGATTATTGAAGCGTTGATGGTGGCTCAAATGTCAGGCGTTGAGGTGCGAATTATGATTCCGGCTTTTCCGGATCATCCGTTTGTTTACCGAGCAACTGAATATTATGCTAAGCACCTAACAGATTTAGGGATCAAAGTGTACAAGTATCACCACGGTTTTTTGCATGCAAAAACAGTGGTAGTAGACGACCAGGTGGCATCAGTGGGGTCGGCAAACTTGGACTTCCGGAGTTTTAAGCTGAACTTCGAAGCTAACGCCTTTTTATATGGGGAACAGTTTGCCCACCAATTGAAAACAATCTTTGAAAAAGATCAGGAACAAGCGGTGCTTTTAACCCCCGAATATTTTGCTAAACAGTCGCGGTGGCGCAAATTTAAGCAGGAATTCTCGCGGTTGCTATCACCGATCTTATAAACGCAGGATGTGAAAGAGATTATGATGAAAAACAAGCACAAACATAAACTAGTTTGGATAGGAACGTTCATTTTAGTTGTTGGGGGCCTAGCAGGGGCGGCTAATTACCTTGTGGACTATGGGTTTGGGCGTGGCGAACCAGCGACTACGATGGCCAAGAAGAAAGTGCGACGCTTAACAGCTGACCAGCGCTGGCTCCGCCGGGTGCACAAGGAAACTTGGCACCAACAAGCAGTGGGAAAGGCGGTGCCTTTGGTAGCGACTTACGTTCCCGCGGTACATAAAACTAATAAGACAGTCATCGTTGCCCATGGTTACCACGAAAATGCAAGTAGGATGGCAAGCTACATCCGGATGTTTCACGAAGCAGGCTACAACGTTTTAGCTCCAGATGATCGGGGATCCGGACGCAGTGGTGGTCATTATGTTACTTTCGGTTGGTTAGATCGCTTGGATTATGTTAAGTGGTGTCACCGGATTGTTCGGCACCAGGGGACTAAAGCAAGGATTGCGCTTTTTGGTGTCAGCATGGGGGCGGCCACGGTAATGATGACGAGTGGGGAAAAACTTCCCGCCCAAGTCAAGGCAGTGGTTGCTGACTGTGGCTATGCCAGTGTCCACGATGAATTGGCAACCCAACTTAAAGATCAATTCCACGTGCCCCAGGAGCCATTATTGACGCTTGCTCGGGGTGTTGCGCGGATTAAGGCTGGGTTTGACTTTAATGATGCCAGTGTTACCAAGCAACTGCACAAGAATCATTTGCCAATTTTTATTATCCATGGGGAAAACGACCATTTTGTTCCCACTAAAATGGGGTATGAAAATTATGCTGCAGCCAATGCACCTAAGCAACTTTGGATTGTCAAAAATGCAGGGCATGCAATGGCATACTATGAACAGCCCCGGGAATACCGTAAACGGGTTTTAACTTTCCTTGAAAAATGGGTATAATAATATTTGTTCATGATAAAAGTGAATATCAAGCAAACACAGGGGGAGCGTTATGCTGAGAGTGAAGAAATTCTGACCCTTTGAACCTGATTCGTTAAGACGAGCGTAGGGATGTGGTGATGGACATTGCGGAATGTCTTTCTTTGTGTTGCTTAGGATTCATAAGCAAATAGCAAAGGAGGCATTATCATGACAGAAAAAACGAAAATTTTAGTTGAAGGCGCCCTATTTGCCGCGTTGGCAACCTTATTGTCGGTTGTTATTCCCAACGTGGAATGGGGCGACTTGTCTTTAGGCCTAATTCCTTTGGTCTTATATAGTGTGCGGCGGGGAGTGCGCATGGGACTCTTAGCTGGTTTGTTATGGGGACTACTGATAATTGTTAGTGGGCATGCCTATATTCTCAATATCTGGCAAGGATTATTAGAATATCCGGTAGCCAACTTACTAGTTGGGTTGGCTGGACTCTATACGCCTGCCGTGCAACGCGCAATCCAGGCAGGCGAACGGAAAAAAGAACGAATATTGTTGCTAGCCGCAGTAGTAACAGCAGTTTTTCTTAAATACTTTGTCCACTTTATTGCTGGAATTATTTTCTGGGGTTCGTACGTTCAATGGGGCTTAGGACCAATTCTTTATTCGCTGGTTGTTAACGGCGGAAGTTTCATTTTGAATATTGTTGTGACTGGTGGCCTTCTCTTGGCAATGACTGCTAGAGATACAAGGTTGCTTCTGCCACAGAATAAATAACAAATAAAGAGCGGGGATAGTAGTGTTATTAGAAAACACGATCATCTCCGCTCTTTTTATAATTATAAGAATGGCTGGATTGCTACAACGACGACGCCCAAGATAGTAAAAATCAGCATCATCCAGACAGCAAACAGCGTGATTTTTTGGAATTTAGTTCTTTTCTTCTTTTTTGCCACTAGTTTCACCTTAAATTAGTTATTTACAATAACTATAGCTCAAAGCAGGGGGATTTTCAATTTTTCCCAGTGGCTACCATTTAATCGCGCGATTTTATTTTTAAATTTCACCGTCAATTCCCTTTTTGCAAGTTAGACCCGACATATTGGAATATATGGTGCAAAAGTGTGATTTTGCAACTTAAAATGCGCATATTTTACGATAGGTCGGGTGGTAGCTTACAAAAGCGAGTGGTGCCGAGAAAATTATTTTGATTGTGTGCCAGTAAAAAAGATGATCGTGGTCAAAAAATTGCCCTATGGGATGAAGAAGTAGTCATTGTTATTGCGGAGCTTTGACTGCTTCAAGTATGATGAAAATAAAAAGAGTTGATATCCATGTATGATGGGAGGGACGAGTTATGAACCTAGAGAAATATTGGGGTAAGACTGTGAGAATAGTTGATATTGATGGTGAGGTATGGGAAGGAAGGGTCACCGGAATTGATTACGCTTTTAATTATGATGATATTGAATATGATGAACTCGAATTAAGAATCAATGGTACATTATTTGTTTTTCCAGAAAATCATATCAAGTCAATCGAGCTTATTAATCAGGGAGCAAAAAAGAACCAGGGTCCCCAAAAGAACCATTATTACATGTTGCATGATCTTCCTCACCGCGCCATGATTATCAAGGTAAATGAGTGGGGAAAAGAATTTTATTTCGATATTCTCAGCAAAAAGTGGCAACCCATCAAGATCATGATTAACTACCTTTGGCCATACTCGGACACTTTCAACATGTACGATGAGATGGAAGAAGCTGAAGCTCTGAAAATAGTGCAGTCGTTTATCAATGTGCTTTGAAGTTTTGAAGAAACAGATAAAGGACAAAAGAGTCAAGGATACTCGCAAGTGATCTTAAAAATGCTTGCAGATGGCGTTAATGGAAATGTTGAAAGTTACTATAATTATTTCTTGGATCTAACGGCCAAGCTAGGTGAAGAAGAATTTGCAGAAGGCTGGTTGCAAGAAAACGAAGAGTTATACGATTTGATAAATGACGAAGATATGTATTATTTCTATGTCGAAGAAGATACCAGAGATAGAAAAAAATGTCAGGATTTCTTGAAACCATATTATGAGGAAGCAAAGAAAATTATGGAAAAACATAATTAATCGGCGGTCACTAACAATGACCGCTATTTTTATACCCTAATTTAAGGAGGTGATGTGATTGATTCACTAATCTTTTAAAAGATTGAAAGGAGCAAAGTATGGCTAATCAAAAAATACCAGGAAAACGCCACCAAAAATAAAGGAAGTACAGGTGATAAATGTTACTTGTAAAATTGTTTAAACCAGTTTAATATCCTCCTAGAGAGTTTGAATTTTAGCAAACAAACTCGTATACTTTAACAAGTATCATAAAATTAATATTTAATTAGGGAGCGTTATTATTATGTGTGGAATTGCCGGTTTTGTAACTGACATCGAAATGGGTGCAGGCGATCAATACAAACAGCAAGTAATGCAAATGGAAAAATGCTATGTGCACCGTGGACCAGATGATAACGGTGAATTTATCGACACCAATGTTGCGATGGGCTTTAGACGCTTGAGCATCATTGACTTGGAAGGTGGTCACCAACCACTATCATATGATAACCAACGGTATTGGATTACTTTTAACGGAGAAATTTATAACTATATCGAATTACGGGAAATGTTAGCCAAGCAAGGCTATGAATTCCAGACAGACTCGGACACAGAAGTCCTCTTGGCAATGTATGTCCGGTATGGTGAAGAAGCAGTTAAGCATTTGCGCGGGATGTTTGACTTTGTGATCTGGGATACCCAAGAAAAAGTTCTGTTCGGGGCGCGGGATCACTTTGGGATCAAACCACTGTACTATGCGCAGGTAGGTGATAAGTTCTACTATGCTTCAGAAAACAAGGCCATTTATAGCCAATTACAAAAGGACCAACGGACCTTTGACAAAGACGCATTGCAGGATTATATGACATTTCAGTTTGTGCCTGAGCCAGAAACTTTGACCAAAGAAATTCGGATGTTGCAACCAGGACACTACTTTATCAAGCGGCCGGGAGAAGACATCCAGATTAAACGGTATTTTTATGCGCAATTTAAGCCAGTCGATCGCCCAGAAGACGAATACGTCAAGAAAGTGCGTGATGTGCTGATTGACTCTGTTAAAGCACACATGCGGGCAGACGTTCCAGTTGGGTCTTTCCTTTCCGGAGGGATCGATTCGTCGATCGTAGTGGCGATTGCTAAGGACTTAAACCCTAACTTGGAAACTATCTCTGTTGGATTTGAACGCGAAGGTTACAGTGAGTTAGATGTGGCCCAAGAAACAGCTGATAAGTTGGGAGTTAAGAACTTCAGTAGCGTGATCACTCCAGAAGAGTTTATGAAGACCTTCCCTCACTTTGTGTGGAGCATGGATGATCCATTGGCTGATCCAGCCGCTGTGCCACAGTACTTCTTGGCTAAAGAAGCTCGGAAGCGGGTAAAAGTAGCGTTGACTGGTGAAGGGGCCGACGAACTTTTCGGTGGCTACAAGATTTACCACGAACCAGAATCCTTGAAGTGCTTCAACTACACCAAGCCAATCAATGGTTTGTTGCATAAGATTGCTGAAATTGCTCCGGAAGGAATGAAGGGGAAGAGCTTCTTGATGCGGGGCACTACACCACTGGAAAAGCGGTATGTTGGGAATGCCTTCATCTTTGATGAAGAGGAAAAGAAACAATTCATCAAGGACTACAATGCAGATCATTCTTTCGACAAGATTACCGCGCCACTGTACCGTGATTCAAAGGATTACGATCCAATTACCCGGATGCAGTTTATCGATATGCACCAGTGGCTAAACGGGGACCTCTTGCGGAATGCTGACCGGACCACTATGGCGCACTCGTTAGAATTACGGACACCGTTCCTCGATGTCAATGTATTCAAAGTTGCGAGTGAGATTCCAGCTAAATACCGGATCGCGCATGGCACTACTAAGTATATCTTGCGGCAAGCAGCCGAAGGCATTGTTCCTGCCCACGTCTTACACCGGCCAAAACTGGGCTTCCCGGTTCCAATTCGCTTCTGGTTGAAAAACGAAATGTATGACTGGGCCCGTCAGATTATCAATGACTCCCAGACAGACTACTTATTCAACAAACAATACTTCTTACAATTATTAGAAGATCATCGGCAGGATAAACGTGATAACTCACGGAAACTATGGACTGTTTTGACATTCATGATGTGGCACAAGCTCTATGTGGAAGAACCTCATTTGATGACGTCAAAAGAGGCAGCTGCAACCTTATAAAAATTAAAGGGGAGATTTGATTATGAAGATTATCGTGCAAAAGTTTGGTGGAACTTCCGTTAAGGATGAAGAAGCGCGTAGTCAAGCAATGAAGCACATTCGCTACGCCGTCGACCAAGGATTTAAAGTGGCAGTAGTTGTTTCTGCGATCGGGCGTAAAGGGGCACCTTATGCTACTGATTCCTTGCTTGATCTTGTGGGTGGTGAAGATACTAAACTTTCCGCACGGGAACTTGATATGATTGTCTCTGTGGGTGAAGTGATCTCTACTGCTGTCATGACTGAGCTTTTACGGACTAACGGTTTTGCAGCCACCGGGATGACTGGACCAGATGCGGGCTTTAGAACAAACAATGACTTCCAAAATGCCAAGGTGCTGGATGTTGATACAGACAATATCATGGAAGCCTTCCAAACTAATGATGTAGTTGTGGTTGCCGGCTTCCAAGGTTTATCACGGTCCCATCATGTAACCACGCTGGGGCGTGGGGGCTCTGATACGAGTGCTGCTTTGTTAGGGGCGGCTTTAGGTGCAGAATGGGTTGACATCTTCACGGATGTATCAGGGATGATGACGGGGGACCCACGCATTGTCAAGCAGGCCCAGTTCTTAGAAGCAGTGAGTTACGAAGAAGTAGCCAATATGGCCAACGAAGGGGCCAAGGTTATTCATCCGCGGGCCGTGGAAGTAGCCCAGCAAGCACATCTGCCAATGCACATTCGGTCCACTTGGGATGATGTCGATCAATCAGGAACCCTAGTTACTGATCGCAACTTACAAATTGAACATTATCGGACCGTTGTGGGTGTTACCCAACAAACAGATTTGACCCAGTTTGTGGTTAAGACCAAGGCGATGGCAACAGCTGACGTGTTGAACTTGTTAGCTAACAACGGTATCAGTGTTGACTTTATCAATATTTCACCTGAAAAGATTATCTTTAATCTCAACCGGAGTGAAGCTAAGCAGGCCTGCAACTTACTAACCCAAGCTAATGCTGATTTTGAAACTATTGCAGGTTGTGTCAAGATCGCAGTAATTGGGTCAGGGATGGCTGGTACTCCCGGGATTACTGCCAAGATTGTTTCCACTTTGGCTGCTAAAAATATTACTATTTTACAGACGACTGATAGTCATACAACGATTTGGGTATTAGTCAATGGCAAAGATATGGAAGTAGCAGTTAACGCATTGCACGATGCTTTCTTACTCAACCAGGATTAAGAGAAAGGCTTGACTTATGCTGGAATGGTGGGAGCAATTAATAATATTAGCCGTAGTCTGGTTGATATTGTCGTTGATCCGCAAAAAATGGCCTGGCTTTTGGCGTCGGCTACATGTTAAACGGTTAGATATAGTGGTGATCCCCTTATTTATTGGCGTCTGTGATCTCTCAACGCAGGTGTTCAAATTGTCACTGTTTCCGTATATTGTTTTTTTACTGGCTGTGATGGGGATCTTGATCATCGTGGGAATAGTGAGCCAAAACGGAGATTTGATTTATCGAACCTTCTTTCTGTATTTTTGGCGGTTAACCGATATCTTGATACTGGTGATCTACATCGTTTTATTGGGGTTACGACTCTTCAAATATTTATAAAAGTTAATGTTAATTTAGAAAGATTGAAATCGGTTGTGGTTTCAATCTTTTTTTATTTGTCAGAAAAGTGGGGAGAGTGGGATATTATGTGGTTGAAAGTGGGGAATTGTGGTAATATTTATTTTGTATAGGAAGGTGGTGTGACCAAATGTTCATGGGCGAGTTCCAACATACGATTGATAGTAAGGGGCGGCTAATTGTTCCGGCAAAGTTTCGTAAGCAATTAGTCCCCAATTTTGTTGTGACGCGCGGCATGGATGGATGTTTATTTGGTTACCCCATGGACCAATGGAAAATCCTCGAAGAAAAAATTCAAAAATTACCAGTGACGAAGCATAGTGCGCGGACATTCACGCGGTTCTTTTATTCAGCAGCGACGGAATGCGAGTTTGATAAACAAGGCAGAATCAATCTTCCAGCATCACTGCGCAAGCATGCAGCATTGGAAAAACAATGCGTGGTCGTTGGTGTTTCGAACCGGATTGAAATTTGGTCAGCAGAACGTTGGGAAGCATTCTCCACTGAAGCGGAGGAGAACTTCGATGATATTGCTGAAGACATGATTGACTTTGACTTATAGGAGTAGGGCGATGGCGGATTTTAATCACATAACAGTACTGCTCAATGAAGCAGTAGATGCGCTGATCACCACCCCTGATGGAACCTATGTGGACTGCACGTTAGGTGGGGGTGGTCACACTAAAAATATTTTGAACCACTTGAGTGCGACAGGACATTTGTATAGTTTTGACCAGGATGACACTGCGATTACCTATAACCGAAAACAATTAGCACCGGCGATTGCAGCGGGCCATTTGACCCTAGTTGAAAGTAACTTTCGTAACCTAAAAGAAGCATTAACTCACCATGGTGTGCAGCGGGTAACAGGGGTTTTATATGACCTGGGCGTTTCTTCCCCCCAGTTTGATGATGCAGAGCGGGGGTTCAGTTATCGTTATGACGCGCCATTAGACATGCGGATGGATCAGCGACAAGCCCTAACCGCCCAAACAGTGGTTAATGAATGGGAATATGGGCAACTAGTGAAGATTTTTCACCGTTATGGGGATGAAAAGTTTGCTAAACAAATTGCCCGGCGGATTGAAAAAGTACGCCAGGATCACCCGATCGTGACAACCGGGGAGTTGGTAGATATTATCAAGACCGCAATTCCTGCGCGGGCCCGCCGTACTGGTGGTCATCCCGCTAAAAAAGTTTTTCAGGCAATTCGCATTGCTGTTAACGATGAAATGGGGGCGTTGGAAGCTTCCCTCCACCAAGCATTAGATCTGCTTGCAGTTGGTGGTCGGGTTGCTGTTATTACGTTCCAACCCTTAGAAGATCGGATTGTTAAGGATATTTTTCGGGAGCATTCTCAGGTGCGAGATGTACCCCAAGGCTTACCAGTAATTCCGCCTGAATTACAACCTGATTTTAAGTTAGTCACGCGGAAACCGATCGTCCCATCAGCAACAGAGTTAGCAAACAACCGGCGCGCTCATTCAGCGCGGTTACGGGTAATCGAGAGAATTAAATAGGCAGGTGCATTCAAATGCAAAGTACAGCGCGAAACATTAGCCCGGCCAGACAACCTCAAAGCTTACACCACAGCAGTACATATGTCCGGCCTCAAACAAACCTTAATACATATCATAAAGTTGAAGTTGTAGCAGTTTTCATTGCTATCGCTTGGTGTTTATTGTTGGCAACCTTTGTCGTTGCATCAAGCGTTAGTGCGTCAGTTGCCCAGAACCAATTACAGGCTGCCACTGAAAAGGTGACCAAGTTAAAGACAAAAAATAGCAATGCCAAACAAGAAATCAGTGAATTATCTTCCCGTTCACGCTTGGAAAGCATCGCTAAAGATTCTGGTTTGACTATGAACTCCAAAAACGTAAGGAATGTTACTAAGTAAATGAGAATCAATAAGAAGCGACAGGTAGAAGCTCGCATTAGACAGTACAGTAGGAATCATTTTGGAAGGTATCTCTTTTTTATTGTGCTCGGTCTTTTTGTGATCTTTATCGGGCGCTTTTTTTATGTAAGCGTTTTTCATCGCGCTAATGGGAAGAACCTGACCGCAATGGTCCAGAAATTATACGCTAAAGAAACTATGATTCCAGCTAAGCGGGGGACGATCTATGACGCGGAGGATCAACCGATTGCCGAAGATACCACCACATATTCTGTGTACATCGTTTTATCTAAAGAAGCGGTTAATTATGGTAAGAAAGAATATTTACCAAGCTCGCAAAAAGAGAAGGCTGCTCAGGTTTTAAGCAAGAACTTATCCATGAGTTATACCAAGGTTTTACGGGCGATCAATATGGGGTTGAACCAACACCTGTACCAAGTAGAACTAGGGACGGCAGGGAAAAATATTTCCCTGGAAACCAAGAAACGTATTCAAGCGGCCAAAGTACCAGGGATTAAGTTTACAGCCCAACAAAACCGTCTTTATCCTAATGGAATCTTTGCGTCACACTTAATCGGGATTACCAAGAGTAAGGATGGTGATTTAACCGGGATTACAGGACTAGAAAAGCAGTATAATCGCTTGTTAAAGGGTGAGAACGGAGTGAAAAAATCTTCGGCTGCCGGACAAGGCTTGCAGGGATTAAAAACTGCCCAAAAAGAAAAGCCGGCTAAAAACGGTGATAATATCTATACGACAATCAATCCCCAGTTACAGACATATTTGGAAACGTTGATGTCTAAGGCTGATGAGACATACCATCCTGAAAACATCAATGCTGTTTTGATGGATGCTAAAACCGGTGCAATCAAAGCTGCCTCACAGCGACCGACGTATAATGCACAGACGCGTGAAGGAATGGACAAGATGTGGCGGAATACATTGCTGGAAGACGCATATGAACCTGGGTCTACCATGAAGGCCTTTACGGTAGCAGCTGCGATTGATTCAGGCCATTTTAACCCTAACGAGTACTATCGTTCAGGGACGTACAGCATTGACGGGTCCAAGATAACCGACTGGAACCCAAGTGGTTGGGGCTATATTTCGTATGCTGAAGCCTTCTTCCGGTCCTCGAACGTGGTGATGGCTCATTTAGAAGAGAAGATGGGCTCGAAGACATGGCTCCAATATATTAAGAAGTTTGGCTTCTTGAAATCGACAAATTCTGGGTTGGGTGATGAAGCTCAGGGCTCGATTCAATACCAATACCCAATTGACAGTGCTAATACTTCCTATGGTCAGGGGATCAACGTGACTGTTTTACAGATGCTTCAAGCCTATACGGCAATTGCTAACAATGGTAAGATGATAAAGCCACGTTTGATTGATAAAATCGTTGATCCTAATACAGGGAAAACGGTCTATCAGTCGCATACGACAACCGTCGGTAAGCCAATTAAGGCAAGCACGGCCGCTAAGGTGCGTGAACTGATGGAAGGCGTAGTTTACGAAAAGAACGGGACGGGGAAGTCTTATCAAATTGATGGTTACAAAGTTGCCGTTAAAACAGGGACTGCGCAGATTGCCAGCACTGATGGTGGTTACCAACGTGGGGAAACTAATAATATTTTCTCAGTAGCAGGGATAGCCCCAGCTGACAATCCGCGGTATATTCTATATGTAACTGTTAAGAAGCCAAAGACCTTTGCTGGTCAAAACGAAGGACAAATGGTAGCTTCGATTTTCAATCCACTGATGAAGCAAGCACTGGACGAAGATACAAGTGGTTATCAAGCTACAAGTATTGCAATGCCTGATGTCAAAGGCAAAAAAGTTGCCCAAGCACAAAAGCAATTACTCGAAAAAGGCCTGCAGGTGACAGTGGTGGGCAACGGCACGAAAATCAAAGCCCAGTCGGTTCCAGCAAAAAGTAGCTTGATCAGTGGCGCACGAGTTGTATTATTAACTGCGGGCACCAAACAAATGCCGAATATTACGGGCTGGTCGCGGAGTGACGTGGTTGCACTCCAGGATATTTTAGGAATCACGATCAAGACCTCCGGTTCAGGCTATGTTGCCAAGCAAAGTGTCAAGGCGGGGACTAACCTCGCAAAGGTAAAACAAATTGAAGTAAAATTAAAATAAATTGGTGAGGAAAATGTTAGCAAGTCAACTGATTAATACATTACGATTTAAAACACGGCCGGTGCCGGATTTTGCAGACTTTACGGTTAATCTGGTTACCCAAGATACCCGGGAGATTGAGCCGGGAAGTATTTTTGTGGCTATCAAGGGGTTTAGCGTCGATGGACATAAATTTGTGCCAGCGGCTGTTGCCAACGGGGCTCAGCTGATTGTGGCCCAAGAGCCAGTAACAACGACGGTACCAGTGATTTATGTCAACGATACCCGGCGGGCCCTAGCCGAGTTAGGGGATGCCTTTTATGGACGCCCAAGTCACCAAATGCAGATTGTTGGGGTCACTGGGACAAATGGGAAAACAACGGTAACTCATATGATTGATGCAATTTTCAGGCACCATGGCGAGCAAACCGGGTTAATCGGAACCATGTATCGGCGTATTGGTCAGAAAAAATTTCCGACTGCCAATACCACTCCGGATGTTTTGACCCTCCAAAAAACACTCAAGCAGATGGTTGATAGCCAGGTAACGACAGTTGCAATGGAAGTATCTTCGATTGCCCTGATTCAGGGACGTGTCTGGGGGGTTGATTTTGATACCGCAGTGTTCACTAACTTTACCCAGGACCACCTAGACTATCACAAAACCATGGCAGAGTATGCCCATGCTAAGAGTTTGCTGTTTGCGCAGTTAGGTAATACCTATGGAAGCAACGGGCGGCCTAAAGTGGCGGTGATGAATATTGATGATCCTATGGGAGAAAAATTCCAAGCTGATACCGCTGCTGAAGTTTTGACTTATGGGATTAAAAACCACCGCGCAATGGTGCGGGCCCAGAATGTTAAAATCCATGAACGGGGAACCGACTTTGACCTCATTGTTTTTGGTGAAAAGCATCATTTAACGGTTAAAACTGTCGGTTTATTCAATGTTTATAACTTGCTAGCTGCCTTTGGTGCAGGCTATGTCGCTGGGATCAGCACGGCAGAATTAATTGCTACCTTAGAGGCATTTCCAGGTGTGAAGGGGCGGTTGCAATTAATCACTTCAGCTTCTGGGGTGAGTGCAATTGTTGATTATTCCCATACGCCGGATGGACTATTAAACGCCCTTACTACTATCAATGATTTCGCACCCCGGGATGTTTACTGTGTCATTGGCTGTGGTGGTGATCGTGATCGGAGCAAGCGTCCGAAGATGGCTAAGATTGCCGTTGAAAATAGTGATCACGTGTTCTTTACTTCGGATAACCCACGAACAGAAGATCCAGAGGCAATCTTAGATGAAGTAGTTGCTGGTGTACCAGCCGGGTATCATTATGATCGTATCACTGACCGCCGGGCAGCAATTCAGACAGCAATTCACCAAGCTCAAGCCGGAGATATTGTTTTGATTGCCGGCAAAGGGCATGAAGATTATCAAATAATTGGTACAACAAAGCATCATTTTGACGATGTTGAAGAAGCCACCAAGGCATTAGAGATAAAGGAGAAGAAGTAAGAAAATGACTAATCTTGAATTGGTAATACCGTTATTATCAAGTTTTATTTTGACCTTGATTTTCACACCGGTATTAATTAAGTATGCACATCAAAAACACATGGGACAGATGATCCGCGAAGAAGGGCCACAATGGCACCAGAAAAAAGCCGGCACGCCAACTATGGGGGGCTTTGTTTTCAACTTTGCAATTTTGATCACATGTTTATGGACACCATTGGTATTGCACCAAATGACACCACAGATTCTGGTTTTAGACTTCATTTTGATGCTCTATGGCTTTTTAGGTTTCTGGGATGATTCCATCAAGTTGCTCAAGAAGCAAAATGAAGGGTTGACGGCCCGGCAAAAATTATTCGGACAAATTATCGGTGCAGTAGTTTTCTTGGTTGTTTACTGGTACTGCGGATTACCATTTTCATTGAACTTTTTCGGATATGAACTTAACTTAGGGATTATTTATGTTTTATTTGTAGCTTTTTGGTTAGTTGGTTTTTCCAATGCGGTCAACTTAACAGACGGGATTGATGGCTTGGTTACAGGCCAGGCTATCATCGCCTTTGGCGCTTATGGAGTCATCGCGTATGTCGAAAACCATACAGATATTTTGTTGTTCTGTATTGCTGTTATTGGTGCCTTGTTAGCATTCATGTTTTACAATCACAAACCAGCTAAGATCTTCATGGGGGACATGGGGTCACTTGCTTTGGGTGGGGCTTTAGCAGCCACTTCCATCTTGTTACACCATGAATTGTCATTGCTGGCAATTGGGATTATCTTTGTGGCAGAAACCTTGAGTGTAATCCTTCAGGTGG
This sequence comes from Ligilactobacillus saerimneri, assembly GCF_036689625.1. Taxonomy (NCBI): domain Bacteria; kingdom Bacillati; phylum Bacillota; class Bacilli; order Lactobacillales; family Lactobacillaceae; genus Ligilactobacillus; species Ligilactobacillus saerimneri. The sequence continues at coordinate 967,327 of NZ_CP144759.1, read as the reverse complement.
CATCATTTAAGTTAACTGGCAAGCGCATCTTCCTCATGAGTCCAATTCACCACCATTTTGAAAAGTTAGGGTGGAGCGAATGGCGGATCGACATCACTTTTTGGCTAGTGGGGTTAGTCTTTGCGATCGTCACGGTAATGATCATTATTAACTAAGGTAAGGAAGTATCAACGATGAAGAACGTAACTAAATATCAAAATAAGCACGTTTTGGTGCTAGGTCTCGGTACAAGTGGGGTTAATGCTGCCAACTTATTACTTAAATTAGGGGCTAAAGTGACTGTCAACGATAAGCAAACACCGGCTGATTTAACTGTGGTTACAAAACTACAAGCAGCTGGAATTACAGTGGTAACTGGGAGTCACCCCTTGGAACTGTTGGACGGGGTTGACTTGATGGTTAAAAATCCCGGTATCCCGTACACTAACGTTTTAGTGGCAGCCGCGGTTGACCGGGGAATTCCGGTCATTACTGAACCTGAGCTGGCATACGAAGTCAGTGAAGCACCGATGTACTGTGTAACGGGTTCAAATGGTAAAACCACTACCACAACTATGATTACATTGATGTTAAATCAAGGACGAAAGAACGGGCGTGCTGTTGCTGTCGGTAACATTGGAGTTTCTGCCAGCAAGGTTGCTCAGGAAGTCACACCAGCTGATACTTTAGTTACTGAAATATCGAGTTTTCAATTGATGGGAATTACCGACCTCCATCCGCACATTGCAGTCCTAACTAACATCTACCAGGCTCATACTGATTGGCATCAAACACACGCTAACTACATTAAGGCTAAGATGCGGGTCACGATGAACCAGACAGCGGATGATTACTTTGTGGTCAACTGGGATGTTCCTGAAGCCAGAGAAGTGGCTAACCATACCCAAGCACAAGTGATACCTTTCTCCCGCCAAGCACTGACAACTAATGGTGCTTATGAAGAAGATGGGGTTTTGTATTATCAAGACGAAGCAATTATGCCAGCTGCAGAAATCAAAGTTCCGGGGACCCACAATGTTGAGAATGCCTTAGCTGCGATTGCAGTTGCTAAGCTTTGTGGAAAGAGTAATCACGATATTATCGAGGTGCTCAAAACTTTCTCCGGGGTGCGGCACCGGACGCAGTTCGTAACAACGGTCAACGAACGTAAAGTTTACAATGATTCTAAAGCAACTGATATTGAAGCTACGCAGAAGGCACTGGACGGGTTCACTGCGCCAGTTGTTCTTCTAGCTGGTGGTTTGGACCGTGGTTTTACCTTTGACCGGTTAGTGCCTGATTTGCAAAAGCACGTGCGGGCGATGGTTGTCTTTGGTGAAACAGCTGATTTGATGGCCGATGCTGGGCAAAAGGCTGGTATCAAAGAGATTATTCATTCGCAAAATGCGGTAACCGCAGTTCCCGAAGCATATCGTTTGAGCCAGCCGGGCGATATTATTTTGCTCTCACCAGCATGTGCTAGTTGGGATCAATGGCCAACGTTTGAAGTACGGGGGGACCGGTTCATCGAAGCAGTTGAACAGTTGAAAGCACAAGTGGAGGTAGCAAAATGAGAATTATTGTATCTGGTGGTGGAACTGGGGGCCACATCTACCCAGCATTAGCACTGATTGAAGCGATCAAGCAAAAAGATCCCCAGGCGGAAGTCCTGTACGTCGGAACGCACCGTGGTTTAGAGAGTAGAATTGTTCCTGACGCCGGCATTCCTTTCAAGACAATTGAAATTCAGGGATTTAAGCGGTCGTTATCGTTAGATAATTTCAAGACCATCTACCTCTTTTTAAAGAGTGTTCATGATTCTAAACGGATCATCAAAGACTTTAAACCCGATGTGGTGATTGGAACCGGGGGCTATGTCTGTGGTGCCGTGGTTTATGCAGCTGCAAGATTAAAGATTCCAACGATGATTCATGAGCAAAACAGTGTGGCGGGAGTTACTAATAAATTCTTAGCCCGGTTTGTTGACAAGATCGGTATTTGCTTTGAAGATGCCCGAAATGATTTTCCAGCGCGGAAGGTAGTCTTTACTGGGAATCCACGGGCCCAACAAGTCGCTAATATGCAACCGACAGGACGGTTAACTGAGTATGGACTTGACCCTAAAAAGCCAACCGTGATGATCTTTGGTGGGTCACGGGGAGCACGGCCTATCAACGAAGCAAGTATCGCTACTTTGCCCATGTTTAAGGGGGCTGCCTACCAAGTCCTATTTGTAACAGGACAAGCCCACTATGAAAAAACCAAAATCGCCTTGCGGGATGTTGCTGTTCCTGACAATGTTAAGGTAGTACCATACATTCCGGATATGCCCCAGATTTTGCCAGAAATTGATTGCATTGTGGGGCGGGCTGGGGCTACTAGTTTAGCTGAAATTACTGCTTTGGGGATTCCAACTATTCTAATTCCTAGTCCTTATGTAACTAATGACCACCAAACAAAGAATGCACTGAGTCTGGTAAAACAAGACGCAGCTTTGATGATCAAGGAAGAAGATCTTAATCAAAAAACGTTATTTGCTAACGTTCAACAAGTTATGCAAGATGAACAAGAACGGCAGCAAATGGGGCAAAATGCCCGGCAGGCAGGTGTACCTGATGCTGCTAACAAAGTAATCGCTGTCCTACAAGAAATTATGCACTAATTACAGGGTGTACTTGAGCTGAAGGGAGGGAGCATATGAAACTAGGGCGTTATCCAAAAACTTTTCGTGCCCAGGGACCATTAACACCTTGGGAAAAAGCGCAAAAGCAGCGGGCCAAAAAGGTGCGCAAACAAAGAGAGATACCACTATTCAAAAAATTGCGACGGAAAATGCCCAAGACAAACAATGTGCGCAAACGACGCCTCCACAAAAACGCCACTATTTTAGTGACGTTTTTTATGGTAATTGCGTTGCTGGCATTTTATTTTTGTCTTCCAATCAGCCGGGCCAACAAGATTCAAGTTCGGCATGCTAACTCATATGTTCAAGCTAAAATTATTCGGGCTAGTGGAATCACTTCTGGGGAGTCTTTCTTTTTGGTTCGCCTCCACCAGCGTGCTATTGAGCAAAAAATCAAGACTGATGTCCGGGCTGTGCAGCATGTATCTTTGAACTACCAGGCTGGCAAGGTGGTGTTGGATGTTAAAAATCATCCACCAGTGGGCTATCAAAGTGATGGGAATACATACCGAGTGATTGCCGATAACGGGAGTATCCTGTCGCAACCATTAACTGATACTAAGGATAATATCCCAGTGTTCTTTAATTTTAAGCAAGCAACACAATTGCAAGCGACAGCACAGCAGATAGCCAAGTTACCACCACGGATCCGCAATGCTATTTCTGAGATTCATTATGCACCAACTAAAACCAGTACAACGCGGCTTCATTTGTATATGAACGATGGAAATCAAGTTTTGATTTTGATCCCTGATGTTAGTCAGAAAATGAAATACTATCCAGGAATAGCAAGTAAACTTAAAGGAAAAAGTATGATTGATCTGCAAGTAGGGGCGTATTCGTATGCGTTAAAATAAAAAAATTTAAAACGAAGTTACAATCCCTTGATATACCTAGTACAACAGGTATTTCTTGTGGTAATATTAAGTTATTAAAATATGCATAAATTGTTTTTAATCTGAATAATTAAAAAGGAGGTCTGTAAGGTGGATAGTTCTGGAATATACGTAGGATTGGACATCGGTACGACTTCGATAAAAATAATCATCGCAGAATATGTAAAAAAGCAACTAAATATTATTGGTTATGGGAATACGCGTTCAGCAGGTTTGAACCGGGGTGTGATCGTTGATATTGACCAAACAGTCGGCGCCATTCGGGATGCTATTAAGCAGGCTGAACAGCGGGCTAACTTTGAAATTCGTGACGTAGTAGTAGGGATCCCTGCTAACTTGTTAGAAATCGAAAAGTGTCATGGTATGATCGCGGTTTCACAAGCTGATGGCAAGTCCAAAGAGATCACTGATGAGGATGTTTACGAAGTCACACAAGCAGCTTTAGTACAAAGTCTTCCTCCTGAAAGGGACGTAATTGATATCATTCCAGATGAATTTGTTGTAAATGGTCTTGATGGTATCAAAGATCCACGCGGAATGGAAGGAGTCCGTTTAGAGATGCGGGCTGTCATGTACACTGGACCAAAGACTATCTTACACAATATCAAAAAGTGTATCGAAAAAGCGGGACTCCATATTAGAGAAACGGTAGTTGCACCATTAGCAAGCGCTCATTTGGCCTTAAATGAAGGTGAACAGGACTTTGGATCAATCGTGATTGATATGGGTGGCGGTCAGACCACAGCTGCGGTTATTCACGACCACAAACTAAAATATACATATGTTGATCAAGAAGGTGGCGATTTCGTCACTCGGGATATTTCGGTTGTTTTGAATACATCAGTTGAAAATGCAGAACAATTAAAGGTTACGTATGGTTACGCTTTGAGTAGTTTAGCTGACAAGGACAATAAATTCCCTGTTCAAGTTGTTGGACAGCAGGATCCGGAAGAAGTCAGTGAAAATTATTTAGCCCAAATCATCGAAGCACGGTTGCAACAAATTTTCACTAAACTAGCTACTGCTTTAGATAAAGTTAATGCCTTGAGTCTTCCTGGTGGAATTATCCTAACAGGCGGTATGACCGCTATTCCTGGGATCGAGGAATTAGCCGAAGACATCTTTGGGGTGCACGTCAAGAAGTTTGTTCCTCAAGAAATGAATCTCCGTAGCCCGGCATTTACTCAAGTGATTGGCTTGGTTGACTACGTGACAAGCGAAAATGAAATCGAACGGGTAGTTAAGAGTTCATTAGGGACAGCTGATTTTGAACAAGCTACTACTTATGACGAAGATGATAGCTATGAGGATGAACCTGATATGGTTCAACTCCCACCACAACCTAAGAAACCTAAGAAAAAGAAGAATAAAAACAAGCGTCCTGGGGGTCTTCGGAGCTTGTTTAGCAATTTCTTTGATTAAATCGTAATGGAGGAACGACTATGAGCAATGTAGATTTTCAAATTGACGACCAACAATTAGGAACCAAAATCAAAGTTATCGGTGTCGGGGGCGGTGGCGGAAATGCCATCAACCGGATGATCCAAGATAACGTTAAGGGGGTTGAATTCATTGCAGCCAATACTGATATTCAAGCCCTTAAGAAATCAGCAGCTGAAACCAAAATCCAATTAGGACCTAAATTGACTCGTGGTTTAGGGGCAGGAGCTAACCCTGATATTGGGGCTAAAGCAGCACAAGAAAGTGAAGAAGCTATCAGCCAAGCACTTGAAGGGGCAGACATGATCTTCGTTACTGCAGGTATGGGCGGTGGTACCGGGACCGGTGCTGCACCTGAAATTGCCAAGATTGCTAAGTCCCAAAATGCTTTGACAGTTGGGGTGGTTACTCGTCCGTTTAGTTTTGAAGGACCAAAACGTTCCCGTTCAGCAGCTGATGGGATGGACAAGTTGCGTGAAAATGTTGATACACTGGTTATTATCTCTAACAACCGCTTACTAGAAATTGTTGACAAGAAGACTTCTATCATGGATGCTTTCCAAGAAGCCGACAATGTTTTACGCCAAGGGGTTCAAGGAATTTCTGATTTGATTACTTCACCAGGTTACATTAACTTGGACTTCTCTGATGTGAAGACCATCATGCAAAACCAAGGTGCTGCTTTGATGGGAATCGGGACTGCAAACGGCGAAAACCGGGTTGCTGAAGCAACGAAACAAGCAATTTCATCCCCACTATTAGAAGTATCTATCGAAGGGGCAGAACAAGTTCTGTTGAACATTACTGGTGCTAACGACTTGGCCTTACAAGAAGCTCAAGAAGCAGCTAACATTGTTGCGCAAGCAGCTTCAAGTGATGTGGATATTATCTTTGGTACTTCCGTCAATGAAGATCTAGAAGGTTCAGTGGTTATCACTGTAATCGCCACTGGCATTGACAAAAATAAGAAAAAAAAAGCTCCCGCTCGGCGAGTAGCCAGCGCTACTGATTCTACAAGCAGTAACAGTGATCAACGCAATGATGACGATCGTTTTAACAACTGGAATCTGAACCGAGAAATTAACAACGATCGGCAGGTTAACCGGCGCAACGATGTAGAAGAATTTGCTAATGTTGAAAAGAAAGATTTCGATGTTTTTCAAGCTGACTCTGATACTGATGATCATAACGATGATCTGAACATGCCACCTTTCTTACGGCATCGGCGCTAGTTTGAGATATAAAGGAGGTTCTTAGATGTCATTTAGTGATCGGATTAACAATTGGTTTGGCAGTAATGAAACGTATGAAGATTATGACGTCCCTCCTGAAAGTGAAAATGATACTAAAGTAATGTCTTTAGTATCAGCCCGTAAAGAAATGGAAGCACAAAAAGAACATAAAATTATCTTGTTTGAACCGCGTGTCTTTTCAGACGTAAAGGTGATTGGAAACCATTTGTTAAACGGTGAACCAGCGATCATCAATTTTCAAAGAATGGAAGAGGACCAGGCTTTACGTATTGTTGATTTTCTTTCAGGAATTGTTTTCGCCCAAAATGGAGATATTAAGCGGATTGGGGAACAAATTTTCTTGTGCACACCGGAACAGTACCGGGTCGAAGGTGACCTGACTGATTCGTTAGCACGTAAATATAGGAGAGAATAACGTACATGTTGTTTGTATTAATCAATTATTTGTTCTACGGATACTCATTAGCGATAATAGTCTACGTCTTAATGTCGTGGTTTCCGGGTGCATATCAGAGTACTCTGGGGCGGTGGTTGCGGCAGATATGTGAGCCGTACTTGCAGCTATTTAATTTTATTCCGCCGATTATGGGATTAAGTTTTGCGCCATGGGTGGCGCTGATTGCGCTTCGATTTATCCATTTAGGATTACTATTTGTGCTGGAAATGCTTTTGCGGATAGTGATGTAGTGAAGTTTTATTGGGATAGTATAGGTGACTTAAGTGAAGGACGACGTTTATCAACATTTCAAACGGGAAGAAGTACCGGTAATTGATGCTTTTTTCGACCGCATTAATCAGGTGCAAAATGAGTACCGACCGATCCTAACGGAGTTTCTTGATCCACGGATGCAATATATTGCCCAATCTTTAGTGGGCCAACGAGATGATGTCCGAGTAAGATTTTTTGGTGGTTATGCAAATGCTGAACGAAAGCGCGCCTTGTTTTATCCTGAATATTTCACGCCTACTGAAGCTGACTTCAAGGTTGTACCGTTGGAGATAGGTTATCCGCAAAAGTTTAGCCAATTGGCTCATGGACAAATTTTGGGAACTTTTGCTAATGCGGGCTTAGACCGTAATGTTCTAGGTGATATTATTACCGATGGACAACGTTGGCAGATTTTGGTTAACCAAGATTTAGCCGCATACCTGGTTGGGCAAATTGACCGGGTTGGGAAAATAAAAGTGCGTTTACAGCAATTATCCTTGGCAGATTTACTTATTCCGCAAGCGGATGAAGCTGAAGTAATGGTCTTAAATTTAAATTCTTCCCGACTTGATAGTGTTATTGCTGGTGCATACAACATTTCACGTAAGAGTGCTAAGGATCTAATCAAAGAAAAACGGGTCCACCTGAATTGGATGATGGTTGAAAAACCTGACCTAGAAATTGGCGAGCACGATATCCTTTCAGTGCGACGCTATGGTCGCATCAAGGTAGGGCCAGTATTAGGGATAACGAGAAAAGACAAGATTCGACTAGAAGTTAGTGTGGTTAGGAAAAAGAAACGATAACTTGGAGGTGGAAGGGATGGCATTAACCCCTTTAGATATTCATAATAAAGAATTTCATGTTAGATTACGTGGTTACGACCAAGACGAAGTAAACGACTTTTTAGATCAAATCATTAAGGACTATGAAATTGCACTTAAGCAAAATGAAAAGTTGCAAAGTGAACTTGATCAAAGTTTAGAAAAGTTGAAATACTTCAATGATTTGAAAGACTCCCTGAATCAATCAATTATTGTTGCGCAGGAAGCCGCTGACAAGGTTAAGGCAAACTCTCAAAAAGAAGCAGAAATCATCAACAAGGAAGCACAAAAACAAGGGCAAGATATCATTGAACAAGCTAATGATAAGGCCAAAAATATTGTTGAAGAAGCTTCTGCTAAAGCTAAACGCCTGGCAGTTGAGACGGACGACTTGCGGAAACAAGCTCGAATTTTCCGCCAAAAGCTCCAAGTGATGATGGAATCACAACTTGAAGTGGTTAAGGGCTCGGAATGGGATGACATCTTAAAGCGGGGCGATACTAGCAATTATAGCGCCATTCAAGATGCAATTCGTCGCGATGAGACCCTTGACAATGATTCCGCAAAAGAAGTAAAATCTATTGCAAACGAAGAAAGTGTTGCTCCAGAAACTAAGGCAGACGAAGAACAAGCTGATCCACAATCAGTGGAAACAGTTGTTGTCTTTCCAAGTAATGATGGCGAACACTTTGCTAAATAAATAAGCGAAGAATACGATCATGGTTGATACCATAAGCGAGTTAACGGTTGGTGAGAGGTTAGCAGGTCCCTTAGTCATGGTTATCATCTTCATATTTGAACCTCTGAACAGTGTGAGTAAGAGGTTTCGGTTCATGACCGTTATTGAATGACTAAGTGAGGTTGGATTAGTTATAATCTCAACCTAATTTGGGTGGTACCACGAAGTCTCGTCCCATTGCGGATGGGACTTTTTTATTTTAAAAAAGGAGATGGAGAGATGAAGATCAAAGATACCCTTAACATTGGGCGCACCAAATTTCCAATGCGTGGTAACCTGCCAGTAAAAGAAGCTGAGCGGGAAAATATTTGGGAAGAAAATAAGGTTTACGAACAACGGCAAAAGTTAAACGAAGGTAAACCAACATTTATTTTGCATGATGGCCCTCCATATGCTAATGGGAACATTCACATGGGACACGCCATGAATAAGATTTCTAAGGACTTTATCGTGCGTTCCAAGTCAATGAGTGGGTTTAGCTCCCCATATGTACCGGGATGGGATACTCACGGGTTACCAATTGAACAACAATTGAAAAAAGCAGGTGTTGATCGCAAGACCCTGTCTGTGGCAGAATTCCGGGAAAAATGTCGTGAATATGCCTTGAAGCAAGTTAGCATGCAAAGAAAAGATTTCAAGCGGTTGGGTGTTTCAGCTGATTGGGATCATCCATATGTAACTTTGGATCCACAATATGAAGCCCAACAAATTCGGGTTTTCGGTAAGATGGCAGAAAAGGGCTTGATCTACAAAGGGAAGAAGCCTGTTTTCTGGTCATGGTCATCAGAATCAGCCCTGGCCGAAGCAGAAGTAGAATATCATGATGTAACTTCTCCATCCGCATTCTTTGCTGAAAAGGTAATTGATGGCAAAGGCGTTTTGGACAATGATACATACTTAGTAGTATGGACTACGACACCATGGACTATTCCTGGTTCAGAAGGGGTAACTATCGATGCCAAGTTCAACTACTCAGTTGTTAAGCCAGCTAATGATGACCGCAAGTTTGTGATTGCAACGGAACTGGTTGCTAAAGACGCAGAATTGTTTGGCTGGGAAGATTATGAAACCGTTAAGGTTGTTAAGGGTGAAGAATTAGAATTAGTTAAGACTCAGCACCCATTCTATCCTGAAAAAGAACTCATCGTAATGCTTGGCGACTTCGTTACGCTTGAAGCCGGGACCGGTTTGGTTCACACCGCACCTGGTTTTGGTGAAGACGACTTTAATGTTGGTAAGCAATACGGGTTGCCAATCTTTGTGCCAGTCAATGACCAAGGATATTTGACTGATGAAGCTGGGGCTGACTTTGCCGGGGTCTTTTATGAAGATGCCAACGATATCGCCTTAGATAAGTTAAGTAAGGCCGGCTTATTAATTAAGCAAATGGAATACAACCACAGCTATCCATTTGACTGGCGGACTAAAAAGCCAATCATTTTCCGGGCTACACCACAATGGTTTGCTTCGGTCGACAAGATTAGACAAGACATCCTTGATGCTATCTCTGAAGTTAAGTTCCACCCAGAATGGGGTCAAAAACGTTTGTACAATATGATCCGCGACCGGGGTGACTGGGTAATTTCCCGGCAACGGGTTTGGGGTGTTCCATTGCCAATCTTCTATGCTGAAGATGGGACTCCAATCATGACCAAGGAAACAATTGACCATGTAGCTGACTTGGTAGAACAATACGGATCTAACGTTTGGTTCGAACGGGAAGCAAAAGATCTCTTGCCAGAAGGCTTTACCAGTGAACACTCACCAAATGGTGTCTTTACCAAGGAAACTGACATCATGGACGTTTGGTTTGACTCTGGTTCTTCACACCAAGGTGTTTTGGCCACTCGTGATGGTTTGACATATCCTTCTGATTTGTACTTAGAAGGTTCTGACCAATACCGGGGCTGGTTCAACTCCAGTTTGATTACCAGTGTTGCTTATTCTGGTCAAGCTCCTTACCGGGAAATCTTATCCCAAGGCTTCACACTGGATAAGCAAGGGCGGAAGATGAGTAAGTCTTTGGGCAACACTATTGTGCCCGAAAAAGTTATTAAGCAAATGGGGGCAGAAATCATCCGCCTCTGGGTATTAAGTGTTGATACTTCCGCTGACGTACGGGTATCAATGGGAAGCTTCCAACAAATTTCCGAATCATACCGAAAGGTACGGAATACGTTGCGGTTCTTGCTGGCTAACACAGCTGACTTTGACCCTCAAGCTGACCGGGTAGCGTTTGCTGACTTGGAAAGTATCGATAAGTATATGTTGGTTAAGGCTAACCATTTCACTAAAGAAATCTTAGATGATTATGCAAATTATGCCTTCATGGATATTTACAAGAAGACGATGAACTTCATCATTTCAGACTTGTCTGCTTTCTACATGAATGTGGCTAAGGACGTAGTCTACATTGAAGCAGCTGACAGTGCTAAGCGGCGTTCTATGCAAACTGTTTTATATGACATTGCTGTGCGGCTGACTAAGCTGTTGACTCCAGTGTTGCCACATACAACGGAAGAAGTATGGGAATATTTGAAGGAAGCTGAAGAATATGCCTACCTTTCCGAAATGCCAGCGGTAGAACATTATGATGGGGAACAGGCCATTTTGGAAAACTGGGCCCGCTTCATGAATGTTCGTTCCGATGTATACAAGGCCTTAGAAGATGCGCGGAACGACAAAGTGATCGGAAAGTCCTTCGAAGCTGCAGTTAAGTTGTATGTTGCTCCTGGTGTCCAAAAGGACTTAGAAAGTCTTGATGCTGATGTGCGGCAAGCATTGATTGTATCTCAGTTGAAAGTCTTACCACTAGATCAAGCTGACGATACTGCAACTCGGTTTGGCGATGACGTGGCAGTAACTGTCGCTCATGCTGCTGGTGAAGTTTGCGACCGGTGCCGGCGGATTACCCAGGATGTTGGATCTGATGAAGTATATCCAACTCTGTGTGCTAACTGTGCCCACATTGTTCGGGAAAACTTCCCTGAAACAGTGACAACTGGTTTAGAATAAACAATTCATTAAAAAGCATGTACAGAAATGTGCATGCTTTTTTCTTTTTGTTGAAATATCAAGATAATGAAGATATTATTATAGGAATTGGGTTAGGTTATGGTGATCAAGAAGCGGTAGTCAATATAATTAAATCAACGCGTATGCCTTTGGAAGATATTTTGACGATTAATTAAAATATTTGTAGGTCAATGTGCTTCACAACTGTTAGACAAAGTTCTAACGATTGTGGAGCACGCTTTTTATGCATAACCTTAGAGTAATAATTATTGCTCGTTGCAGTTACTTCAGTGATCCAAGGCTTAAACTGTATCTTTTAGTGAATTTTTGCTAAGATGGTAACACGAATGTTACTTTTAACAAAAGGTGAGGCGGCAAAAGATGCAATTACTCAAAGTTCATGGGTCTGAAAATGACTTTTTTATTTTAGATGAAGAAAGCTTAGAACAAACAATTACGGACCAAGAGTTACGGGAATTGGCGCGTAAGTTGTGTGATCGTAGGAACGGTCTTCATGGTGGGGCTGATGGTGTGCTCTATGTCACCCGTGGGCACGAAGGAACCAACGGTCGGATGCGGGTGATTAATGCTGATGGTAGTGAAGCCAGCATGTGTGGGAACGGTATCCGGACAGTGGCGCGGTACCTCAGTGAAAAGACTGGTCGGGATGATTTCAAGATTCAGACAATGTATGCTGATTTAGAGGTTAAGCGGACAGAACCATTTGCAGCCGGAGTGCCAGCGTTTGCAGCTGAAATCTCCCCGGTTTCGTTTGTAGCTCCAGATTTGGGGATGCACATTGGTAAAGAACAATTATTGAATGACTACATTCCTGAACTATCAACGACAATTAAATTTTCAGCAGTTGCGGTTCCTAATCCGCATTTGATTGCTTTTGTTGACCATGAAACTATCAGTGGTGACAAGCTCGGGGAGATTGGGCGTTACTTAAATGATGGTCAGAACCCGCTTTTCCCGGATGGGGTCAACGTTAGTTTCATTGAGATCCTGGGACCAAACAAATTATTTGTGCGTACCTTTGAACGTGGTGTAGGTTATACCAATGCCTGTGGGACAGGAATGTCGGCTTCCAGCCTGATTTACTACCTTGTGCATGGGGAACAGACGGGACTTGAACAGACGATCCAAGTTATCAACCCTGGGGGCATGGTTAAGACAATTATCCACCAAAAGCCTGACCAATCTTACTGGATCTCCTTAATTGGGAATGCAACAGAAACTGCTACGGTAGAACTTCCGGTAACAGAAGCTTTAGCTGGAAACTTTACCCACGTTGTATGGGCGGATACCGGTGAACAAACTGCTTATAAGCAATTTGTGACTGCTTTGAAAGAGGGCAAGTAGATGGATTTACAAGAAAAAAAGCTCAGTAGTGAAGAAATCTATAACGGAAAAATCATCCGGGTAGAACGGGAAACAGTCCTAACCCCAGATGGACAGCAGGCTTTTCGTGAGATTGTTCGCCACCAGGGGGCAGTTTGTGTTTTGGTAGTAGATGATCAAAACCGAATGTTATTAGTTCGTCAGTGGCGGGAACCGTTACGACAAGTGACGGCTGAGGTTCCGGCTGGAAAAATCGAACGGGGTGAAGATCCCCAAAAAACTGCGGTGCGGGAATTGAATGAAGAAGTCCGCTTACAAGCCCAAAAAATTGAGTTAGTGAACACGTATTACACATCTCCCGGTTTTGCGGATGAAAAGATGTATTTTTATGTTGCACATCAACTCAGTCCGGTTGCTGACGCCCGTCCCCAAGATCCCGGGGAATTTTTGCGGTTGCAGTGGGTGACTTTGCCAGAAGCAGAGCAGTTGATTGTCCAGGGCGAGGTTTGTGATGCAAAAACCATCAACGCCATCTGGTATTGGAAATTACAGCAGCACGAGGAAAATAAGTAATGAAGTTTAAATGGAAAAAGCGTGGGGGACGCCACTTTGACGAAGATACGCCAGACCAGGCGGATCCAGCCCCAACTACGTTCGATTCAACGGATGACGCCGGTCCACTGGATACTGAGTGGAGTCGGTCGTCCCAGATCGAACAAGAAAAACAGCTGAGCACAGAAGAAAAGACCCTGCGGTTAAAAAGAAAACTAAATAAGGCGATCATCATTTTGATCGTTTTAATAATTTTAGTCTTTTTGTTTATGCGATTTATTAATTTTTAAGGTGGAATATTGAGAATGAAGTACGGAATTATCTGTGCAATGGAAGAAGAAATTCGCATGTTACGTGATAACTTGCAAAATCTTCAAGAGCAAGAGTACGGAAAAATTGTTTTTTATAGTGGACAAATTAATGACAATGAGGTCGTTTTGGTTAGGTCAGGAATTGGGAAAGTTCAGGCCGGTGTTGTGACAGCCTTACTAGCAGTTAATTACCATGTTGACTGTGTAATTAATAGTGGTTCTGCTGGAGGAATCGGGGCTGGCTTGCACGTCGGGGACTTGGTCTTGTCAACGATGGCCGCCTACCATGATGCTGATGCCACAGCATTTGGCTATGAACCAGGCCAACTACCACAACAGCCCCAACGGTTTGCAGCGGATCCGGCTTTGCGGGCCACAATTAGCCAGGCAGCTCAAGCAACCGGTTGGCATGTCCAAGAAGGCTTGATTGTATCCGGAGATCAGTTTGTATCATCACAGGCTCAGATCCAAGCGATCAAAGCCATCTATCCAGAAGCTTTGTGCTGTGAGATGGAAGGAGCAGCTATTGCCCAGGTGGCTCATCAATTCCAGTTACCGTTCGTCATTGTTCGCGCAATGTCAGATGTCGGAGATGAAGACGCCGGGCAAAGCTTTGATGAATTTATCCTTGAAGCTGGCAAGCGGTCAGCACAAATGATTCTGCAAATGTTAGCAGTAAAGAAAGGTGAGTAAAGTGGAGCATATTTATTTAGACAATGCGGGGACCACTCCTATGGCTCCTGAGGTTATCGCCCGCATGACCGATGTCATGACCAATGTTTTTGGTAATGCATCGAGTATTAATTATCATGGGCGGGCAGCGCGCAATATTTTAGATCAAAGTCGCCATGTTATTGCACAATCAATCAATGCGCGGTTGGATGATGAAATTCAGTTCACCAGCGGGGGGACAGAGAGTGACAATACCGCGATCATTCAGACGGCAATGGCGCGGAAAAGCGTAGGACGTCACATTATTACAACCGCAATTGAGCACGAAGCCGTGTTGAAATCAATGGCTTATTTGGAAGAACAAGGCTTTGAAGTCACATATCTACCGGTTGATGAAACGGGGCACCTTGACTTAGTTGATCTCAAGGCAGCTTTGCGTCCCGATACAATTTTAGTTTCAATTATGATGGGGAACAATGAGGTTGGGAGTCAGATGCCAATTCATGAGATCGGTGAGTTGGTTGCCCCAACTAACGCTTGGTTCCATACTGACGCCGTGCAAGCTTATGGGCTAGTCGATATTGATGTTCAGGCTGATCATATTGATCTTTTGTCAACTTCAGCGCACAAGTTAAATGGCCCTAAGTTTCTCGGTTTCTTGTACCGTCGTGATGGTTTGTTGTTCCCATCATTGATTAAAGGTGGGGACCAGGAATTGAAACGTCGGGCCGGAACAGAGAATATCCCAGCGATTGCTGGGTTCGCCAAGGCAGTTGAATTAGCTACTTCTGAGCAGAAACATGCCCGGCGAGAACAGTTCAACAAGTTTAAAGAGCAGCTATTACAAGGCCTACAAGCTAACGATATTGATTTTGAGGTCAACGGGGGCTATGGTGCAGGCTACCTGCCTCACGTTTTAAATATTTGGTTTAAAGGACACCAAAGTGATGCTCTATTGGTCAACCTTGATTTAGGTGGGGTATCTGCCTCTGCCGGTTCAGCATGTACGGCGGGTAGTTTGGAACCATCCCATGTCCTGACTGCAATGTATGGGAGTACTTCTCCCCGGGTCAGTGAATCCGTGCGGTTTAGTTTTGGCACGTACAATACTGAAGCAGATATTGCCCAGACGGTTGCAACGTTGGTTAAGATCTTAAAGAGGTAAGAAAATGGCATATACAACAGAAGCACAAATCAAAGGAGATAGTCAGGTTTACGGGCTTTCTCCGCAAATTAAACGGTATTCTTTATTAGATGTTGGTTTTTTAGAACTGAAGAATGGCAAGTTTCAATTAGAACGGCCCCTTAACCCAGATGCGGGCAAGGCAGCTTTTTATTTGAAAATGACAGTTAATAAAGATCTCAAGAAGTTCAAATTAATGACAACCACGGCTAGCGGTTTGCAACAAGTCGATATTTTTAAGCGGGACGATCCAGCCATGTTGGAACAGTTACAATACATTCTGGCTGAATTATTAGAGCGCGATATCCTCATCAAGAAGTAAAGATGGTTGGTTTAGCTGGTAGTTAATGATATAATGACAAATACTGAATTTACGACCTTCAAATCGTGAAGATTCAGAATCTTAATGAAATGATGGTGAGTTTTTGTGAAAGACAACAGTAATATTCGGGTTGTTGTCGGCATGAGTGGGGGAGTTGACTCCTCTGTTGCTGCCTATCTCTTAAAACAACAAGGTTATGATGTTGTTGGCGTCTTTATGAAGAACTGGGATGATACCAAGGATAGTGGTGTTTGTACAGTTACTGAAGATTATGAAGATGTTGCCAAAGTTGCTAATAAAATCGGGATCCCTTATTACTCGGTAAACTTTGAAAAAGAGTATTGGGACCGTGTTTTTACGTACTTCTTGGACGAATATCGGCGCGGGCGGACGCCTAATCCTGATATCATGTGCAACAAAGAAGTAAAGTTCAAAGCATTTTTAGACTATGCAATGAAGCTGGATGCGGATTATATTGCCATGGGTCACTATGCGCAGGTGCGGCGCGATGCTGATGGAACAGTGCATATGTTACGGGGTGGTGATCCTAACAAAGATCAGACTTACTTCCTGAGCCAGTTAAGTCAAGACCAATTGCAACGGGTGATGTTCCCAATTGGTGGCATGCATAAGGATGAAGTGCGCCGGATCGCTGAAGAAGCTGGCTTAGCTACGGCTAAAAAGAAGGATTCAACTGGAATTTGCTTTATCGGTGAGCGGAATTTCAACAAGTTCTTGGGGGAATTTTTACCAGCTCAGCCCGGAAAAATGAAAACCCTGGATGGAGAAATCAAGGGTGATCACTTCGGTTTGATGAACTATACAATTGGTCAACGCCGGGGCTTAGGCATCGGAGGCAATGGTCAGAGCAACGAACCATGGTTTGTAGTTGGTAAGGACCTAAAGACTAATACTTTACTGGTTGGACAAGGTTATGAAAATGATTACCTCTATGCCAACTATTTGGAAGCCTCGAATCTGAGTTTTGTAGCGCCAATTGCAGACCGGGGCCAAGAGTTCCACTGTACTGCTAAATTCCGTTACCGGCAAAAAGACGTGGGGGTTACTGTGCGTTTCAACGATGATCGGACCCAGATGACAGTTTACTTTGATGAACCAGCTCGGGCTATTACTCCAGGACAGGAAGTTGTTCTTTATGATGGCGATGAATGTCTAGGCAGTGGGACTATTGACCACGCTTATAAGTTGGTGGATGATCAAGCACAGTTATTACAATATGTATAAATGATACGCGGTCTAGCTTTACTCAGGTAAGGCTAGGCTTTTTTAATTCCTGGGAAAGTTTTAGCGTTGATGTTAGTTGAGGTTTTTCTAATCAATCAGTGAAGATCTCCTCCATAATGATATAATGGAAAGCGACATTAATTAACGAAGCGAAGGGGACTAAGATGACAAAATTTTACTTTGTCCGTCATGGCAAGACGGAATGGAATCTTGAAGGGCGTTACCAAGGGGCAAAGGGTGATTCTCCCTTACTACCCCAAAGCTACCAGGAAATTGCGCAATTAGGAAAGTATTTGGCCCAGATCAAATTTGATGGTATTTATTGCAGTCCCATTAAACGGGCGCGGACTACAGCCAAGGAGATTGCACGTAACATCCAGTATCAGGGGCAGGTGATTCCTGTGGATGCCTTCCGTGAATTTAACCTAGGCAAGATGGAAGGAATGAAGTTCACTGCTGTCGCTGAGAAATACCCAGCTGAATTAGATGGTTTTCGTCATCATCCAGACAAGTATGATCCCGCAACCATTGGCGGAGAAACCTTCCAAGAAGTTTTTGCGCGGTTTGTGCCGGAAGTAAAGAAAATAGCCCAGGAATATCCTGATGGTAATATTTTGATTGTCAGTCATGGGGCAGTTTTGTGTGCGGCGATCCGTAACATGCTCGGAGTGCCATTGGCAGAAATTCGGGCGCGGGGTGGTTTAGCCAATACCAGTACGACTATTTTGGAAACCAAGGACCAGGGGGCAAGTTTTAAGTGTCTTGCTTGGAACAAAACCAGTTACCTACGCCGCAAGATTGATCCGACCGATATTGTCTAAGATAAAAGGAGTTTTTGTATTTTATGAAAGAACGCGAGTTACAAAAGCAACAAGCCCAGGAAAATATCAAACGTTTGATTGCTGAGGTGGATGCTAATCCATATGATGAACATGCTTATTACAATTTGGGGGCATATTTAACCAAGTTAAAGAGTTATCCGCAGGCTGAGGAGCTGTTCAAGCGGGCATTGAATGTTTTTGAAAAGCAGCCACAACGCCAGGATATTTTGCATTATGGGTTAGGCAACGTTTATTATGCCAGTGAGTTGTATGCTGAAGCAATTCAGGAGTTCCAGATGGTCAAAGATGACCAGCTCAAGGGGGATGCGTTCTTGATGATGGCCCAGGCATATTATGCACAAAGTGATTATCAAAAGGCACTAGCTTTTGCCATGACCGCCTCTGACCAACTCACTGATCAAACGCCAGCTGCTACATTAATGGGCAATATTTTCGTTGCTTTGGGTGATTTTACCCATGCCCAGGAATACTTCTTACAGGTTGTTAACCAACATGAAGACGATCTCGAAGCTTTATTTGGATTAGGCTTAGTGGACTTGGCTCAAGGCAAGGATGATAACCAGTACTTTATCAAGGTTAAACAGCTCGACCCAGCTTTCTATCAGAAAAAAGAAGCTAAATTAGCAGACATTGAACGTTTCCTGCAGATGCAAGCTCAAAAAGATCAGACAAAGTAAACATGATTAAGAAAAAGTAGCTAGGGGGAGGAGTTATGGCAGATACAGAACTTACTTTATTTGGCGAACAGGGGGATACCCCAACGCATGGATCAGTCACAGGTGAAGTAGATAGTATCTTCTTTCGGGCCCCAGACAGTTTTTTCAAGATTATTCGGGTCCACATCAAAGAAACTGATTTGACTTGGGATGATGATTATATAACGATAACTGGTGATTTTGGGGACTTAAAAGAAGGTAACACCTATTGCTTTAAAGGAATGTTAGTCAAGCATGCCAAGTACGGGATGCAATTTAAAGCTGTCAGTTATCAAAACGTAGCCACTTCAAGCCGCGAAGGGTTGATTACATATCTCTCTAGTGATGAATTCCCGGGAATCGGTAAGAAGACAGCGACGCAAATTGTTACGGTACTGGGAGACAATACTATTGAAAAACTTTTGGAAAATCCTCCGTCCAGGGATGAATTAGGCATTAGCAAAAAGCAATACACAGTTTTATTGGATCAAGTTCGAGCTAATAACGGGGTGGAGCAAGCTATTGTCCGCCTCAATAGCTATGGCTTCTCTAGTAGTATGGCTGCTAAGATCTATAATCAATATAAAGAACGTGTTTTTGAAGTTTTGGAAGACAACCCGTACCAATTAGCAATTGATATTCCGGGCTTAGGCTTTGGGCGGGCCGACCAACTGGCAGCACAATTGGGGATTGCGGCGGATGCCCCCAAGCGGATCCAAGCAGCAGTAGTCCATGCGTTACAACTTTTGTGCTTTGAAGATGGAAGTACATATACGACGGCTGAGCCCCTGATAGCATTAACGCTCGATCTTTTGGAAAAAGGACGCAACATTGCAATTGATCCCGAACAGGTGGCAGATGAGATGGTTGCGTTAGCTCACGACAAGAAACTAGTTCCTGACGCAGACCGGATTTACCCTCCAATTCTGTATTACAACGAAAAAGATATAGCGACGGAAGTTTACCGACTGATCAACGATGAACCTGCCACGCCGTATGATCAGGCTCAGTTAGACAAACAGCTGACAAAGTTAGAAGCCCAACTAGGAATAACCTTCGGCAACGAACAGCGGCAGGCAATCATGGCAGCAGTCCAAAATAAGTTCCTCCTGTTAACCGGCGGGCCAGGAACAGGGAAAACTACCATCATCAACGGAATTGTGGCCTTATTTGCGGCAATCAATGATTTTTCGTTGGATATTGGTGAGTATGAGCGAAAGGACCAACCCTTCCCAATTATTTTGGCAGCACCAACTGGACGGGCAGCTAAGCGGATCACTGAAACTACCGGCTTGCCAGCGTCAACGATTCACCATTTACTGGGGATCAACAAGCTAGACGACCAGCCTTTAGAAGAAAAGACATTGGACGGGCAGGTCTTGATTATTGATGAAACATCGATGGTAGACACAACGCTAATGAAATATTTGCTCCAAAGTGTACCGGCAACCATGCACGTTATTTTGGTGGGTGATAAAGACCAGCTGCCATCAGTAGGACCGGGTCAGGTCTTTTCGGATCTTATTGCTAGTCAAGTCCTACCAACAGTTAAGTTAAAGCACATTTACCGCCAAGATGAGCAGTCAACTATTTCAATTTTGGCGCAAAATATTAAGAATGGTCAGCTCCCAGCTGACTTTGCCCAGCCTAAGGCTGACCGCTCATTTATTGAATGTAATGCTAATCAGATTGCCAACGCTGTAACGCGGATCATTGAGATAGCGCACCGAAAGGGCAATAATTATGATGATATTCAGGTATTAGCACCAATGTACCGTGGGGTAGCGGGAATAGATAACTTGAACCGGTTGCTTCAGGACCTCATGAATCCAGCTACACCCCAAACTAAACAGGTCTTGCTCAATAACCAGCACCTGCGAATTGGGGACCGGGTATTACATCTTGTTAACACACCGGAGAAAAACATTTTCAATGGCGACTTAGGAAAAGTGGTTGGAATAACACCAACCAACAAGGACAAAGCAGAGCAGGTGGCGGGGAAAGTTATTGTTGACTTTGATGGCAACGAAGTGGAATTTGTCGGTCCCGAACTCAAAAACCTAACTTTGGCATATTGCATGTCGATCCATAAGAGTCAAGGGAGTGAGTTCCCGATTGTGATTATTCCGATGGTTATGCAGTATGCACGGATGTTTGCTCGTAACTTGCTATATACGGGGATAACCCGGGCTCAGCAAAAGCTGATCCTCTTGGGAGAAAAACAAGCTTACTTGCAAAGTTTAGCGCGAAACACATCGAGCCGGCAGACGACGCTCACACAATGGGTTTTAGCACTGTTTAAGCCAGATGAAGTTTCTATCACTGCACAACAGGCGAGTTCTAATACAGATGATCTAAATACGGAGATGGTTCAAGAGCCGGATGGTCAAGAATATCTCCTTACCGCAGATGTGGTTACTAAAGAAGAGGTTGACCCCATGATTGGGATGGACGGAATTACCCCGTATGATTTGCTAGATAAATAAAATTAAAAAAGCACTAGAAACTACGTTACTGAAAACGTTGATTTCTGGTGCTTTTTGTTGCTATTGCTATCGTTTCATCTAAAAAATTGGTTTTCCCAGCCTTGGTCTTTATTCACTAACACGCGCAATTTAGATGCATTATTTTTCTTCTCGTTCTTTAACCGGAATACTGCTAGGGTTGATCCAGAAAGGATAACGGACAGATTTGAAGAGAACGTCAAAATATTTATTTCCTTTTTCTTCACCATCAACCTGGTTAAACTCAAGCGAATTGACGCTGACATGAATAGCATCTTTTTTATAGTAGTGAACAGAAGGCAGTTTCAACTGTTTGCGGAAATAGATCATGATTCCTAATAAGATGAAATTGAAAATGTTCATGTTCTCGAAAATAATCAGGTCTAACTGGTGGTCACTGGCATTTGCTTGGGGAGTTAACTGGAGATTGCGCCCATTATAAAATGGGTGATTAGCAATGTTTACCAAGTAGGCGTGCTTATAAAAATCATATTGGTTATCTACTCGAACCCGAACGTTGAAAGGCTCCTGGTTGGTATGCGCTTCAAAAATATTGATGAGGTAGGGAATAAATCCCAAATGGAGTTTTTGAAGTAACCGGTGTTTCTTCATTTGGTTTTGGAGACTGACGATGTAAGCGTCGATTCCAATCCCAAAGTCATTCAAGAAATAGCCCGTTTCCCCGTGAAGGGTATCACTGTATGAACCGATATCATAATAAGTTGGTTCGGTAGCATTGAGGACTTGCTCCAGCGCCTTTTGTGGTGAAGCAGCGATCCCGATCCCAGCAGCAAAGCTGTTGTTATTGCCGGAAGGAATGAAAGCAACAGGGACATCTTGTTTACCACTGGCTTTGATACCATTGATAGTATCGTTCAAGGTGCCATCACCGCCAACTACGAGGATGACATAGTTCTCCAAGGCTAGGGACGGAGTAGTAGCGACAAAATCGTGCGCTAATTGATAGGCATCACCAGGCTGCGTTGTAAAATTTTTGTCATACTGAATGTTTTTGTGCTGCAGCACTTCTTCAGTCATGCTCCAATTCTGGGCGGCGATCCCATTATTAGCATGTTTATTAATAATAACAAAGAATTTGCGCATGAAAAGTGAAACCTCCTAAAACTCACCGTAAATTAAATACTGTTCAATTATACTCAGGAAAAATCAGTTAGTCCATATCGTCCCGGGTATTTTCCCTAAAGAATTTCGATAATTATCCTTTTATATTTAATAGTAGCTTGCAAAGCAGAAGGACGTCAAGGAAGGGAAGGAATGGTTTTGACTATAAAATAGGAATAGTGACTAAGATTGAAGAAATTTACCAGTACCTAACTAAATAAATCTGGTTACGTATTTGAGCCAATAAAAAACGCCCCATTCACTCCCCGTAAGGAGAGAAGATGGAGCGCCTTTACATATATTGAAATTATACAGTAATCAGCATTGGCAAAATCATTGGGTGGCGTTCTGTTTGGTCAAACAGGAACGATTGTAAGTCAGCAATGATATTTTCTCTGATCTTAGCTTCAGTTACCTTGTCACCTTTGAGTGACCGGGTAATCGACCGGAAGAGTTGCTTCCGGGCTTGGTTGATCAGTTCACCAGATTCACGCATATAGATGAAGCCTCGTGACAATAAGTCTGGACCAGCTAAAATGCGGCGTTTCTTCATGTCGATGGTTGCAACAACTACCACCAAACCTTCTTCGGATAAGATCCGCCGGTCCTTGAGGACGATGTTACCGATATCACCAACACCTGAGCCATCAACATAGACATCATCGGCATTGAAATGACCAGCATAGCGGGCACTATCCTTAGTGAGGGCGAGGACATCACCGTTTTTCAGGATGAAGGAGTTTTCCTCAGGGACCCCACATTGTTCAGCCAATTCGGTATGGATCTTGAGCATCCGGTATTCACCGTGGATTGGCATGAAGTATTTAGGTTTGATCAACCGTAACATTAACCGTTGTTCTTCTTGACCACCGTGACCAGAAGCGTGGATGTTGTTGATCCGCCCATGGATAACATTAGCCCCGGCTTCTTCTAGTTCATTGATTACCTTGTTAACACTTAAAGTATTACCAGGAATAGGAAGACTAGAGAAGACGACCGTATCTCCGGGGTGAATGGAAACTTGCCGGTGAGTACCGTTGGCAATCCGACTAAGGGCGGCCATTGGTTCACCTTGGGACCCCGTACATAAAATCATCACCTTATTGGCAGGGAGGCTATTGAGTTCCTTGGCAGAAATCAAAGCTTTATCAGGAATGTCCAAGTAACCTAAACGGCGCCCGTTTTCGATGGCGGCTTCCATGCTCCGACCAAAGACGGCAATCTTGCGTCCCTTGCCTAGGGCAGCAGAAACAGCTTGTTGGACCCGGGAGATATTAGAAGCGAATGTTGCAAAAATAATTCTTCCGTCAACTTTTTCAAAAATTCGGTGGATTGACTTACCCACCCATTGTTCTGACTTAGTGAAGTTAGGTACTTCAGCATTGGTACTGTCAGAGAGGAGACACAAAACACCTTCTTCACCTAAGCGCGCCATCTTTTGGAAGTTTGGTGCTTGGTGGGTGATCGGTGTCAGGTCGAACTTGAAGTCCCCTGTTTCAACAATCGTCCCAGAAGGAGTCTTAACAGCTACCCCTAAGGTATCGGGGATTGAGTGTGTTGTTCTGAAGAAAGAAACACTCGTTTTGCGGAACTTCAAAACAGTATCTTCATCAATTTCGTGTAATTTAGTTGATCTGAGCAATCCATGTTCTTCTAATTTGCTCTTGATAAGAGCTAATGCAAGCGGACCAGCATAAATAGGAACGTTAACTTGTTGAAGGAGGTAGGGAATACCACCAATGTGGTCTTCGTGCCCGTGGGTGATAACCAGCGCCTTGATCTTGTCACGGTTAGCCACTAAATATTGGTAATCAGGAATGACATAGTCGATCCCAAGCAGGTCATCTTCAGGGAACTTGATCCCAGCATCAATCAGGATGATTTCATCTTGGAACTGAACACCATAGGTATTCTTCCCGATTTCACCTAACCCCCCAACAGCAAACACGGCGGTTTCGTTATTCTTAACCTTTAACTTCTTCATTCCGCATTAAACTCCGTAACTTTGAAGTCAGGACTTTCTTGTTCATAAGCAAGTGCCTTTTCATCGAGCTGTTCGATGTATTCAATATTGTAGGTTGTGTTTTCTTCCACTAAACGCCGTGCACTAACTTCAGAATCGGCATCCAAATATAACGACCGGGTGTTTTCCCGCCGTGGGTTAATTTTCATGGATGGTTGATAATAAACTTTAAAAATCATAGTTGTTTAAATCTCCTTTTTTATTTAAGATTGCGATAAATCGCGCATATCCGAACATAGATTGCTTTCGCATTAGTTAATGCAATTCTATCATAGTAGTGCTGATAGTGCTAGTACCACCCCGTGCAACAATGCTCATGTACGGTAAAGAAGCAAGCAACCGAAAACAATAGATAGACCGCCAGCACTACACTATTCCGAACCAAAGACCAAAAGATAAGCATTTTGAGAAAATCTAAACTTTTGGATTTTCCTACAATGCCGACTACGGCGGAATCCCTCCCACTCCTTATATATTTCTTTCTGTATACATTGAATTTGTATTTAGTAAAATGCAGACAACACCACGGATCGGCTTTTGGCTGGACAATTCCAACCAAACACCGCAGCAGACAGTAGAAACCATTCTGAACGTTAGGAAGCCGGTATGATTGTTACATATAAGGGGAAGAAAAATTTCTTTTAGATACTTGTTTTCCTAAAACTGATGTGATATAATAATTCAATTCCAGAAAAGGAGTAAAAAATATGCGGCAAGGTATTATTAAATAAAACTATAATCAAATAGTGGGAACAAAGGATTATGATAGTCCCTTTTGTAGGGGCTTAGTTTTTTGTACCCAATTTAAGAATACTTTTGCCTTATCAATTTTGACATATCCCCATATACAGCACTCACAAACAGGTGTATGCTGTATATGTGTATGTCCGCAAATTATCATCCCCAGTGGTAAAAGTATTTTACTGCTGGGGATTTTTATGCCCTTCGGGGCAGTAAAGGGAGGACAATCACATGAAAATAATCAATATTGGAATTCTTGCCCATGTAGACGCTGGAAAGACGACCTTGACGGAGAGCCTGCTATATGCCAGCGGAGCCATTTCAGAACCGGGGAGCATCGAAAAAGGGACAACGAGGACGGACACCATGTTTTTGGAGCGGCAGCGTGGGATTACCATTCAAGCGGCAGTCACTTCCTTCCAGTGGCACAGATGTAAAGTCAACATTGTGGATACGCCCGGCCACATGGATTTTTTGGCGGAGGTGTACCGCTCTTTGGCTGTTTTAGATGGGGCCATCTTGGTGATCTCCGCTAAAGATGGCGTGCAGGCCCAGACCCGTATTCTGTTCCATGCCCTGCGGAAAATGAACATTCCCACCGTTATCTTTATCAACAAGATCGACCAGGCTGGCGTTGATTTGCAGAGCGTGGTTCAGTCTGTTCAGGATAAGCTCTCCGCCGATATTATCATCAAGCAGACGGTGTCGCTGTCCCCGGAAATAGTCCTGGAGGAAAATACCGACATAGAAGCATGGGATGCGGTCATCGAAAATAACGATAAATTATTGGAAAAGTATATCGCAGGAGAACCAATCAGCCGGGAAAAACTTGTGCGGGAGGAACAGCGGCGGGTTCAAGACGCCTCCCTGTTCCCGGTCTATTATGGCAGCGCCAAAAAGGGCCTTGGCATTCAACCGTTGATGGATGCGGTGACAGGGCTGTTCCAACCGATTGGGGAACAGGGGAGCGCCGCCCTATGCGGCAGCGTTTTCAAGGTGGAGTATACAGATTGCGGCCAGCGGCGTGTCTATCTACGGCTATACAGCGGAACGCTGCGCCTGCGGGATACGGTGGCCCTGGCCGGGAGAGAAAAGCTGAAAATCACAGAGATGCGTATTCCATCCAAAGGGGAAATTGTTCGGACAGACACCGCTTATCCGGGTGAAATTGTTATCCTTCCCAGCGACAGCGTGAGGTTAAACGATGTATTAGGGGACCCAACCCGGCTCCCTCGTAAAAGGTGGCGTGAGGACCCCCTCCCCATGCTGCGGACGTCGATTGCGCCGAAAACGGCAGCGCAAAGAGAACGGCTGCTGGACGCTCTTACGCAACTTGCGGATACTGACCCGCTTTTGCGCTACGAGGTGGATTCCATCACCCATGAGATCATTCTTTCTTTTTTGGGCCGGGTGCAGTTGGAGGTTGTTTCCGCTTTGCTGTCGGAAAAATACAAGCTTGAAACAGTGGTAAAGGAACCCACCGTCATTTATATGGAGCGGCCGCTCAAAGCAGCCAGCCACACCATCCATATCGAGGTGCCGCCCAACCCGTTTTGGGCATCCATCGGACTGTCTGTTACACCACTCCCGCTTGGCTCCGGTGTACAATACGAGAGCCGGGTTTCGCTGGGATACTTGAACCAGAGTTTTCAAAACGCTGTCAGGGATGGTATCCGTTACGGGCTGGAGCAGGGCTTGTTCGGCTGGAACGTAACGGACTGTAAGATTTGCTTTGAATACGGGCTTTATTACAGTCCGGTCAGCACGCCGGCGGACTTCCGCTCATTGGCCCCGATTGTATTGGAACAGGCATTGAAGGAATCAGGGACGCAACTGCTGGAACCTTATCTCTCCTTCACCCTCTATGCGCCCCGGGAATATCTTTCCAGGGCTTATCATGATGCACCGAAATACTGTGCCACCATCGAAACGGTCCAGGTAAAAAAGGATGAAGTTGTCTTTACTGGCGAGATTCCCGCCCGCTGTATACAGGCATACCGTACTGATCTGGCCTTTTACACCAACGGGCAGAGCGTATGCCTTACAGAACTGAAAGGGTATCAGGCCGCTGTCGGCAAGCCAGTCATCCAGCCCCGCCGTCCAAACAGCCGCCTGGACAAGGTGCGCTATATGTTTCAGAAGATAATGTAACGTCTTGCGCAATGCAAGCGTTCATTTTTGTCGGCAAGATAGACTTGCCGGAAGCCTAACGCCTGACCTATCCGACACAGCCCTAAGTGCCGGATAGGAACGGCAAAATTTTTTACACTTCTATTACTTCTTTATCGCACATTAGCAAAGTTGCCAGGGATGAAGTAGCCAGGTGAAGATACCTAGTCTATAATTAAATTGAAAGGGTGAAAGCAATGAAAGTAATATTGGTAGTTGCAGTGCTTATGCTGGTCGTTTTGCTGATTCTTTTGCAAAAACGCCGGCGGGTTAAGGCGCTAAAAGTCTTACAGAGTGCGAGTCTTAAACAAGTCAATCAAGCCCTAAGTACGTGTTTGCCCCAGGTGCAAACGGAAAATTTTGATGGCAAAAAGTACCATATAGATAATAATGCGGAACTTTTGGCCGATGTTTGGGGCAAGGGGGTCATGGCCTTTGAGTATTCTTTGCCCGGAGTTCAACTCAGTGTGCAGGATTTACCAGCTATCCGCCAGGCATTGGGAGCGTTGTTGACCCAGTACGCCCACGACCAACGAATAGTTGGCTACCAGGAGGAACCGCCCTTTGTAGTTTCTGATATTTGGGTGTTAGCTGATGTTTTACATCTGGATATCTCATACGTAGTTAACCGTGCAACCAGTGAATATCTACATGATATTGCCGCTCCGGAGCATGAAAATAATTAAAGATCACGCACAGATACTAAAAGTCCGCAACGATCATTGGGTCGTTACGGACTTTTTTGGTGCAATATTAGCCGAGAATAACAGCATCATCGGGAGCAGCAAATGGATCTTTCTTGTTAATGTGGTCATAGAAGAGAATGCCGTTCAAGTGATCAATCTCGTGTTGGCATACGATGGCTGGATAGTCACGGAGACGTTCAACGTGTTCATTACCCTCTAAGTCGAACCAGCGTAATTTGATTCTTTGGTGCCGCAAAACATAGCCAGGAATATCCCGGTCAACTGACAGGCAACCTTCACCTTCAGCCAAACCCGCTAAGCGAACGGATTCAGAGATGATAGTCGGGTTGACCAAAACATGTTTGAAGATGATTTCATCGTCTGGTCCGGGAATGAGGACTGCTGTCATCCGCTTGGAAACATTAACCTGCGGAGCGGCGAGACCAACCCCAGCGCGTAAACGGTATTTCTTAGCAATTTCAGGATCTTGGCTATTTTCAAGGAATTCCATCATTTGGTGGGCTAATTCCTTTTCTTCATCACTTAACGGGAAAGTAAGTTCTTGAGCCCGTGCCCGTAAAGTGGGATTACCATCACGAATAATATCATGCATTGTAATCAAGGTTATCTTCCTCCTTAATTGGTATCTAACTTATCATATCACATTTAATGATGGCTGACGTGTGTTTTGCGTGTTCACTTGTGGCTGGAATGCAGAAAAAGACCCCAGTTAAAAAGTTTCATGCCAAACACGGGATAATTATACTGGGGTGGTAACCGCGAGGGGAGGTAAACTATTTCGAATAATTCTTTCCTATTATCTATGGCAAGTAATAATGCTGTTAAAACGATGACCCAAGTAGCAGGCTAATGCTTGTTAAAAAATATGAAATAGTCCATAATTTGAGTAAGAACTTTAGCAGTATCAGAGGAGAAACGGCAATGAAAGAGAATTACGCATACCCGTTATTCGATGATTGGACTACGGACGAAATTATCATCATGGTTGATTTTTTTGCGACAGTGGAAAAAGTTTACACAACTGGAATTAAACCGTCAGAATTTGCCCGCCATTTAGACGCATACCGCCAGGTGGAACCATCCAAGATGCGACAAAAACAACTCGATCGTCAATTCCAAGCTGCCAGTGGGTTAAGCATTTATCAGGCAGTCAAAGCCTACGAAGAACAGCAAAATAATAAACTCGTAAGAATCGCTTCGGGGAGGATGTAATTATGGTAGAAGCGTTACAGATCAAACAACAGGTGCGGCAGTGGATGGACACAGCTCGGCAAATGATGCTGGACGGCTTAAATGAAGGAATCGATGTCACCACCAAGACAGGTCCCCATGACTTAGTAACCAACATTGACCGCCAGGTTGAGCAGTATTATATTACCCAAATCAAGCAAGCTTATCCTGAGGCTCACTTTTTTGGTGAAGAAAGCATCCATAATTATACCCAAGAAGGAATGATGTGGATCATTGATCCGGTAGATGGAACGATGAATTTTGTTAAGCAACAGGATAACTTTGCCAGTATGGTAGCTGTCTATCAGGATGGCAATCCAGTGGTCGGATTTATTTTGGATGTAGTCAATAATGACCTTTATTGGGGTGGGCCAGAAGTGGGTGCTTATCGCAATGAGCAGCCATTATTGCCCCCGGCGGATCTGAGCCTTGAGCAGGGACTGTTGGGAGTTGGTAGTCGGATGATCCTATCGAACAATTATCATTCCCAAGAACTCGGTCAAAGAGCATTCGGCATTCGGGTTAACGGTAGTGCCGGAATGGAATTTATCAGTGTTTTAACAGGCAAAACCACGGGTTACTTGTCCTACCTCCATCCGTGGGATTTCGCCGCGGGGAGAATTATTGCTGAAAGTCTGGGATTAACTGTGAAAAAAATTGACGGTAGCGCGCTAGATATGCTATCATCAACAACTGTATTAGTAGCAACTAAGCGCACTGCAGCTGAAGTAATTCGTGTTGCTAATTCATAGGTAGCCAAACGGCTGTGACGGATGTCACAGTTTTTTTATAGCAGTGAGTTATTGAAAAATGCTTTCCAGCGCTTACATTATTTAATATGAAAATTTACACCGAAGGGAAGAGAAAAAGTTGAAATTACGGGAAGACATTCGTAATGTTGCAATCATCGCTCACGTTGACCACGGTAAAACTACTTTGGTTAACGAAATGTTGAAGCAATCAGATACTTTGGATGAACATACTGAAATCGCTGATCGGGCGATGGACTCCAACGCAATTGAAAAGGAACGGGGTATCACTATCCTGTCCAAGAATACAGCCGTTAAGTATAAAGGTAAGCAAATTAACATCCTTGATACACCAGGGCACGCTGACTTCGGGGGCGAAGTAGAACGGATCATGAAGATGGTTGATGGCGTTCTCTTGATTGTCGACGCTTTTGAAGGAACGATGCCACAAACACGTTTCGTGTTGATGAAGGCGTTAGAACAACACTTGACACCAATCGTAGTTATCAACAAGGTTGACCGTGAAGGTGCTCGTCCAGAAGAAGTGGTAGACGAAGTGTTAGACCTCTTTATCGAATTAGGGGCTGATGAAGATCAATTAGACTTCCCAGTGATTTATGCATCTGCTGTTAACGGGACTAGTTCTTTAGATTCTGACTTAGCTACCCAAGAACATACTATGGATCCAATCTTTGATACCATTCTGGATACAATCCCGGCACCAGTGGACAACTCAGATGAACCATTACAATTCCAAGTTGCAATGCTGGACTACAATGACTTCGTTGGTCGGATTGGGATCGGACGTGTTTTCCGGGGTAAGATCAAGGTCGGAGACCAAGTTACTGTTATGAAGTTAGATGGTTCCCAAAAGAACTTCCGGGTTACTAAGTTGTTTGGTTTCTTTGGTTTGAAGCGGTTAGAAATCAAAGAAGCTAAAGCAGGTGACTTGATTGCTGTTTCTGGTATGGAAGATATCAACGTTGGGGAAACTATCACACCAGTTGATCACCCAGAAGCTTTGCCTATTTTGCGGATCGACCCACCTACTTTGCAAATGACTTTCATGCAAAGTGACTCACCATTTGTTGGTCAAGACGGTGAACACGTAACTGCACGGAAGTTGGAAGACCGTTTGAAACGGCAATTGCACACTGACGTTTCATTGCGGGTTGAAGATACTGATTCTCCAGATGCATGGATTGTATCCGGTCGTGGGGAACTTCACTTGTCAATCTTGATTGAAACATTACGGCGTGAAGGCTTTGAATTATCTGTTTCTCGGCCAAAAGTTATTTACCGTGATATTGATGGTCAATTATCTGAACCATTTGAAAATGTTGTGATTGATACACCAGATGAATATTCTGGTTCAATCATTGACTCCTTGGCTCAACGTAAGGGTGAAATGACCAACATGGAACCAAACGGTAACGGGACTACCCGGTTAACCTTCTCAGTTCCAACTCGTGGTTTGATTGGTTACGATTCACACTTCCTTTCCATGACACGGGGTTACGGTATTTTGAACCACACTTTCTCAGAATACAAGCCAGTTATCAAGAACTGGAACCCAGGACGGCGGAACGGTGCTTTGGTTTCAATCAACCAAGGCAAGGCCACTACTTATGCAATCATGGGGATTGAAGGCCGGGGAACAATCTTTACTGATCCCGGAACTGATGTTTACGAAGGAATGATCGTTGGTCAATCTTCTCGTGAACGTGATATTTCCGTTAACATTACTAAAGGTAAGAACTTGACTAACGTTCGGGCAGCTGCCAAGGACGAAACAGCCAAGATCAAGAAGCCAACTCATCTGACTTTAGAAGAATCAATGGAATTCTTGAACGAAGATGAATTGTTGGAAGTAACACCAAATCACTTGCGGCTACGGAAGCGGATCCTCAACACGAGTGAACGTGAAAAGGCTGCTAAGCGGGCAATGAAGGCTGCTAACAACGACTAATTGAAATACAATTGCAAATATTCCTCATCCATTTTGGATGGGGATTTTTTTATTGTCGTGAATTTTTAAAAAAGAAACGTTATTTTAAAAAGTAATCGCACCAAGAATTCATTTTGGTCATGGGACACAGGGGATATAGTAAAATATGTGCCTAATTAAGCAAAAGCCTGATTTTAAAGCTGGGGAAACCAATGCGCCAATTTTTCTATATGTCGTGGGGAGGAGGAAAACTAAAGCGAGGAGAGAATTTTAATTTTATTTGAGAGTTTTTTATTATAACTAGCAGTTCTTGTCTTGCCAAACCGTAAACGATATAATTTATTCAAGCATATTTTAAATAGAAGTAAGAAAAATGATAAAAAACATACGACAAAAAATTAAGTATCTAGATTTATATTTATTTATTCCCTACGTTATTCTCTGTATGATCGGGGTAGTAATGGTTTATTCGGCCAGTTCAATTAATTTATCCTATACCGATATGGCAGCGAACAGTTACTTGAACAAGCAACTGGTATTTGCATTTTTAGGAATTTTTTGCACTTTAGTAGCAACGCATATTAATCCCTCGATGTTAGTTAGCAATAAATTGATGGGGATTGGTTATGGTGTGGTCCTTCTTGGACTGGTTTGGGCACGGATGTCTGGCGCAGTTAACGGGGCTGCTGGTTGGATTAATATGGGGCCGATTAGCATTCAGCCTTCGGAATTTTGCAAACTTTTTCTAAGCTTGTATTGTGCTCGCTTGCTAGCCCAAAGGGAACAACGAATTTATCTCCGACTACCGGACCCGGCTCCTGTTTGGGGAAAATTGACTGCCGAGCATATCAGATATATTGCGATAGCAGGGTTGTTATTGTTGATCTTGATCGAACCGGACTTAGGAGGGTTCATGATCAACAGTTGCATTGTTTTAATTCTATGGTTGGCGAGCCGGCGTGATTACCGGTGGTCAGTTAAAGTGTTAGGGGGCTTAGCCCTGGGAGTGATTTTACTCTCACAGTTAATGCGCTTTTTCAATCCATTTTCTGGTAGACTAGAGTATATGTATCGGCGATTTACAGCATATTTCAATCCGTTCCAGTATTCAAATGCTGAAGGGAAGCAGTTGGTTAACTCATACTATGCGATTAGCAACGGTGGGTTTATCGGTCGCGGGTTGGGTAATAGTATTCAAAAACGTGGTTACCTACCTGAACCATATACTGATTTTATTCTCTCAGTAATAGCCGAAGAAATCGGTTTTATTGGGACCTTAGTTGTACTGAGCCTGTTAGCATGGATCATTTGCCGGATTATTTTGATCGGGATTCGCTCCAAAAATACATATAATAGCTTGGTTTGTTACGGAATTGGAACATTTATGATGGCCGAAGCGTTGTTTAATATTGGTGGTGTAAGTGGTTTGATTCCAATCACGGGGGTTACCTTGCCGTTTGTTTCCTACGGGGGGTCAAGTATGATTGTTTTATCGCTATCTTTAGGGATAGTGATGAATATCTCTGCTAACCAGCGGCGCAACCGTGAAATTGATTTGATTTCTGCTACTAAAGACATTTAGGGAGATGAAACGATTACTATGGAAATTAAGAAGGTTTTAATTGCTAACCGTGGCGAAATTGCCATTCGGATTATTCGTGCATGTCATGAATTGGGAATTGCAACCGTTGCAGTGTATGCACACGAAGATGAATATGGGGTTCACCGTTTTAAAGCGGATGAAGCCTATGAGATCGGTCAGGGTAAGAAACCAATTGAGGCTTATCTGGATATGGACGCTATCATTGAAGTGGCTAAAAAAACACATGTTGATGCGATCCACCCCGGCTATGGTTTCTTATCTGAAAATGAAGAATTTGCCCAAAAATGTCACGACAACGGAATTATCTTTATTGGGCCTAAAGTTGAACATTTGGAAATCTTTGGGGATAAGATCAAGGCTAAGCAAGTAGCCGAACAAGCTGGTCTGAAAACCATCCCTGGGACGAAAGATCCGATCGCAACGGTGGCCGAAGCCAAGGAATTTGGGGCTACCCATGGCTATCCGATCATGCTTAAAGCTGCGATGGGTGGCGGTGGCCGTGGGATGCGGATCGTCCACAATGAAGCTGAGCTCCAAGAAGCCTATGATCGCTCACAAAGTGAAGCCCAACAATCATTTGGGGAAAGTGACATGTATGTTGAAAAATACTTGGAACACCCTAAGCATATTGAAGTGCAGATTCTAGCTGACCAACATGGTCATGTCTTGCACCTCTTTGAACGTGATTGTTCTATTCAACGACGGAACCAAAAAGTAATCGAATTTGCTCCTAGTTTGTCACTGACCCCAGAACGGCGGGCAGAAATCTGCCAGGCGGCCGTGCATTTGATGGAATCAGTCCACTATCAAAATGCGGGGACGGTTGAATTCTTAGTAACCAATGATGATTTTTACTTCATCGAAGTTAACCCCCGGGTACAGGTAGAACACACTGTCAGTGAAATGATTACTGAAATTGATATTGTGCAAGCCCAAATCAAGATTGCGGCCGGGCAAGACTTATTTGCTGATATTGGTTTACCTAGCCAAGCTGATCTCCAGTATCGGGGTTATGCTATTCAATGCCGGGTAACCACTGAAGACCCAGAAAATAACTTTATGCCTGATACTGGTAAGCTTGAAACTTATCGGTCTCCTGGTGGTAATGGCGTCCGCTTAGATGGGGGAAATGTCTATGCAGGAGCTGTGATCTCACCATTCTTTGATTCCCTGCTGGTTAAGGCATGTGTGCAGGGACGGACATTTGCTGAAACAGCGGCGAAGATGCTCCGGGTATTGGATGAATTTAACATCACGGGGGTCAAGACTAATATTGATTTCATGAAACGGGTTATTGCCCACCCAGTCTTTTTAGCTGGTCAAGGCTACACCACTTTTATTGACGAAACACCCGAATTATTTGAAAATAATCACCGGCCTAACCATGACATCCAATTATTACGTTACATCGGGGATGTTACTGTCAATGGTTTCCCCGGTGTTACCCGGCATGAAAAAGTCTTTGTTCCAGACGTTCACTTGGAAGATGGGCCTGCTGCTCAACCAGCCCACTTGGTTACTCCTAAGGACTTATTAACTCAGTCAGGGGCGACAGCAGTGATGGACTGGGTCAAGCAACAATCACGGGTATTATTGACAGATACAACGATGCGAGATGCGCACCAAAGTTTGTTTGCGACCCGGATGCGGACTAAAGACATGTTGCCGGTAATTGAACAGTACGAAAAGCTGATGCCGAATGTCTTTTCAGCTGAAGTTTGGGGCGGAGCAACCTTCGATGTGGCGTACCGCTTCTTAAATGAAGATCCATGGGAACGGCTCAAGAAGATGAGAAAAGCGATGCCTCATACATTGCTCCAAATGTTAACACGGGGGTCCAATGCCGTTGGCTATCAAAACTATCCTGACAATGCCATCAAAGAATTCTTACATAAGAGTGCTGCTAATGGTATTGACGTCTTTAGAATTTTTGACAGTTTAAACTGGGTTGCCCAAATGGAAAAGAGTATTCAATTTGTGCGTGATACCGGGAAAATTGCCGAAGGGACCATGTGTTACACAGGGGATATTTTGAATCCAGATGAAAATAAGTACACCCTTGACTACTACCTGCACTTAGCGCAACAGTTAGTTGACGCTGGGGCTAACATGATCGGGATCAAAGATATGGCCGGACTCCTAAAGCCTAAGGCTGCTTACGAATTGATCGGTGAGCTCAAGAGTCGGTTGGATGTACCAGTTCACCTCCACACCCATGATACGACAGGTAATGGTGTGGCAACTTATGTTCAAGCTACTCGGGCTGGGGTTGACATCGTTGATGTGGCAGCTAGTGCTTTAGCGGGGACTACTAGTCAGCCAAGTATGACGAGTTTCTATTACTCCCTTGCAGATGATGACCGGCAACCACAGTTAGATATCGAGCAAGCAGAACGGATGAACCGCTACTGGGCTGGGGTCAAGCCATTCTATAAGGACTTTATGAATGGGATCACTGCACCACAGACGGACATTTATCAAACTGAAATGCCTGGTGGACAGTATTCCAACTTGCAACAACAGGCTAAAGCCTTGGGGATCAAAGACTTTGAACAGGTCAAGGAAGCATATCGAACAGTTAACCAAATGTTAGGTGATATTGTTAAAGTTACGCCAAGTTCTAAAGTTGTTGGTGACTTTGCCATCTTCATGATCCAAAACAACCTGACTCCTGAGATGATTCTCAGTGGCGAACGCAACTTGGACTTCCCTGACTCAGTGGTTGCCTTCTTTGAAGGTGACTTAGGGCAACCAGTTGGAGGCTTCCCAAAGAAGTTGCAAGAAATCGTCCTGCAGGGTCGGCCTGCGATCACGGTGCGGCCAGGGAGTTTGGCTAAACCAGTTGATTTTGCGGAAGTAAATGCCGAGTTGAAAACTAAGTTAGGGCGCACACCGAGTGAAGAAGAAGTTATCAGCTACATCCTATATCCAAAAGTATTTATGGATTACCGTAACAATATTGAACGCTTTGGGGAAATGGCAGCTTTGGATACGACTACCTTCTATCAAGGGATGCGTCCCGGCGAAACTGTGCACATTAACTATGGTCCAGGGAAGACTTCGATTGTTAAATTAAATTCCATTTCTAAACCAGATGAAAAGGGCGATCGGACATTATTCTATTCCTTGAACGGGCAAACCATCCAAATTACAATTCATGATAAGGATAGCCATAGCGCAGTAGTCACAATTCCTAAGGCTGAACCAACTAATCCTAACCATATCGGGGCAACTTTGAGTGGGTCAGTATTACAAGTGTTAGTTGAAACAGGACAGACGGTCGCTAAGGGTGAATCACTTATTGTAACTGAAGCAATGAAGATGGAAACAACAATTAAAGCACCGTTTACCGGAATTATTAAGCACATTTACGTGAAAAACGGTGATGTGTTACAGCCACAAGATCTCTTGATTGAGATGGAACCAAGCAAGTAAAAAAATTGATTAACAGAGCTACGTCAATGTTGCTCTGTTTTTTGGATATAAGTAGAGAGAGGGGGAGTAGTGTGGCCGACTTTGAGATGAAAAAGCGCCAAAGTGTGAGTGTCTTTATTAGCCATCTTCGTCAGAGTAAACAACTGCGTCGCTTTGGAGATATCATATATGTTTCGCGGCGGATGAAGTATGTGGTGATTTACATGGATCAGGATCAAGTTACTAGCAATGTACAACGGCTCAAGCAACTTGGCTTTGTGAAAAAAGTAGTCGTTTCACCGCGGAATCAAATTAATATGAATTTTGATGAAACGCTGAGTAAATATCGACTGACAGAAGAAGACCAAGAAAAAATTAAGGATCAGAGTGAAGAGAAATGAGAATTATTTCAGGTGAATACCGTGGTCGCCGGCTCAAGGCGGTGCCGGGGATGAAGACGCGTCCCACAACTGACAAAGTGAAAGAAGCAATGTTCAATATTATTGGCCCATATTTTGCGGGTGGTGTGGCATTGGACTTGTTTGCAGGTAGTGGTGGGCTGAGTATTGAAGGAGTTTCTCGGGGGATGACTGCCGCCTACCAAGTCGACCGGCAATATCAGGCAATAAAAGTAATCAAGGATAACAACGCGGTCACAAAGAATCCCGATAAATTTAAAGTCCTGAAAATGGATGCGTGGCGGGCACTAGAATATTTTGTAAAAAAAGGGATTACGTTTGATTATGTATTCCTAGATCCGCCGTATAAAAAACAGCAGATTATTGCGATGCTAGACGAAATGGTAACTAAAAAACTATTAAATCCAGGTGCGGTTA
The DNA here is from genome assembly GCF_036689625.1 of Ligilactobacillus saerimneri. Lineage (NCBI taxonomy): Bacteria > Bacillati > Bacillota > Bacilli > Lactobacillales > Lactobacillaceae > Ligilactobacillus > Ligilactobacillus saerimneri. The sequence continues at coordinate 929,577 of NZ_CP144759.1, read as the reverse complement.
TCGTGTGTGAAACAGATCTTGAGGCTGATTTGCCCCAAGATTTGCCACAATTTGCGGGCTTACGGCAAGCAAAGTATGGTATTACTTTAGTGACCGTTTATCAGTACAAAGGGGCTGAATAGTATGACCAATGTAGCAATTCCTGGAAGTTTCGATCCCATTACTCAAGGACATTTGAATATTATTCAACGTTGTGCCAACTTGTTTGACCAGGTGCATGTTTTGGTAATGACCAACACTAGTAAAAAAAGTCTGTTTACCCTGGACGAACGGGTAGACTTGGTTGCTGGTGAAGTGGCGCCACTAAAGAATGTCACGGTTCATGGTTTTGCTGACCAGTTGACAGTTAATGCTTTGCACCAGTTGGATATCCAGCTGATGGTTCGGGGGATCCGCAGTGCTAGCGATGCAGAATTTGAGCGTCAAATTGCGGGGTTGAACCACCAACTTGATCCGCAGATTGAAACTTTGTTTATGCCTGCTGAGCCAGAGTTCAGTGTTATTGCGTCAAGTATGGTAAAAGAAATCGTTCACTTCGGGGGCGATGCTTCGGGGATGCTTTCTTCCCGAGTATTACAGGCGGTGAGAGCAAAATATGCGCAAAAATAATAAGAAGAAAATATTTGGTGGCATTTTAGCTGCAATAGTCATATTGCTATTTATGTTATTGCCGTTGCCATATTATATTGAATCACCTGGTGGTGCTGAAAACATCAGTCACTTCATCAAAGTGGATGGGCATCGTTTGAAAAAGCGGGGGCAATACCAATTAGTGTATGTCCAAATGCAACGGGCAACCCCATTTACGTATGTAATACACTTTTTTAAGCCCCATACGGATGTTTTGTCTGCTAGTGAAGTTATGGGAACAGACACCAATTACCAAGAATATTCCCGAATTCAAAAGTACTATATGGATAGTGCCGTTGCCAACGCCAAGTATGTTGCACTGCAAAAGAGTCACTATCCAGCGCGTTTGGTATATCAAGGAATTTATGTTATGCAAGTACAAAAGAATTCTTCGTTTAAAGGGCGCCTAGCTGTGGGTGACGTGGTTGAGAAGGTTGACGGGAAGCAATATACCACAGCGGCTGGTTACCAAAAAGCTGTCAACCGGGGCCGCCATGGACGAAAGTTAACACTAACGGTGTTGCACCAAGGAAAAGAAAAACAACTGACCGGACACACGGTTAAATTAGGCGACAGTAAACGGTACGGAATCGGGATCATTATGAGTGACCGTCTAAAAGTTAAGACGCCGGTCAAAATTACCGCTAATATGGAAGCGATTGGTGGACCTTCTGCGGGTTTGATGATGACCCTGCAGATGTACGAACAGCTAGGTAAACACAATCTGTTGCAGGGAAGAAAGGTTGGCGGAACCGGAACCATTGCGCCGGATGGTAGCGTGGGTGAAATCGGTGGCGTTGACAAAAAGGTTGTTTCCTGTGCTCGTTCTGGTTGTCAAATTTTCTTTGCACCCCAAGAGCATTATCCTGGCGAAGAATCCAACTATGAGGTGGCCCAAAAAACAGCTAAAGAGATTCATACTAAGATGAAAATAGTGCCAGTTAAATCAGTAGATGATGCGATTGCTTACTTGAAAAAAACTGCATAATTTTCCTGAAAGTCTGCTAGTATTAGCAGGCTTTTTTCGTATTTAGTTTATTAGGAAGGAGGAAAAATATGCAGTGGCAATATGTAACAGAATGGATTAAGGAGCACAAGCAGCAGTTCTTGCTTTATGGAGGGATTGTTTTTTTATTAGTTACTATCGGTATCATTTTTAGTTGGCGGTGGGGGACATTTAGCCACAAAGCACCAGTTACGCCCCGGGTGGCCTCTTTGTCGACTAGAGTTGCTACATCAACATTGCCAGAAGCCAAGCGTTCTTCCCCAACTAAAGAAGTAGCGCTTTATGTTGACATCAAAGGTGCAATTAAACATCCCGGTGTATATAAGATAGCTAGCAATGAACGGGTTAGCACGGTTATTCAACGAGCGGGAGGATTATTGGAACAAGCGGATATTCAGCGAGTTAACTTAGCCCAGAAATTAGCTGATCAGGCAGTGATTTATATTCCCCGGGTTGGTGAGGAAACAGTGGGCGAGTGCGTAACTTTTATTGAACAACCATCCGCGACAACAACGACAGCACCGACGTCAGGCGCTACTAGTACATCCACTGCGGAAGGAAAAGTTAATTTGAATACAGCCAGCAAGGATGACCTAACTAAATTAACGGGAATTGGTCCGAAAAAAGCTGAACAAATTCTGGCATACCGGCAAGAGCACGGAGCATTCAAAAGCATTGATGAGATCAAACAGGTCTCAGGCATAGGAGAAAAAACCTTTACAAGTATTAAGGATCAACTGACGATATAAGAATGACAATGTTATACTTTATACAAATGAATCTGAGGTGAAGTTAGCGATGAAAAAGGATAAGCGGATTCCATGGAATCAATATTTTATGTTACAAGCAATTCTATTATCGATGCGGAGCACCTGCGAACGCTTGTCAGTCGGGGCGATCATTGTACGGGACAACCGAATTATTGCTGGTGGGTATAACGGGGCTGTTTCAGGTGACGACCACTGTATCGATGTTGGTTGCTACATTCGGGATGGTCACTGTATGCGGACAATTCATGCTGAAATGAATGCGGTCCTCCAATGTGCAAAGTTTGGTATTCCCACAGCAGATGCCGAGATCTATGTGACTGATTTTCCATGCTTGCAGTGTACCAAGTCCTTACTGCAGGCAGGAATCAAGAAGATCCATTATTTGCGCAACTACAACAACGATGAGTATGCAATCCGACTGCTGGAACGGAAACACGTTGCCGTTGAACAAGTGTCAGTTGATCCAAGCTACTTGAATAGCGTTATTAAGGATAAGTTTTAGATATTGCGTCAACAGCTAGTATTTTATCTAGCTCTTGCTACGGTTTGTCTTAGCCTACTGGTAACTAGTAGCCACAAGCTATTATTTGCCTTAGTATGGGTGCTATTAACACTACGGATCATTTGGGCCCAACAAAAGTCCTGGCTAATAGTGTGGCTCATCTGGAATATAACTGCTACTGCATGGTTAAATTGGCGGAGCCACGACCTGAACTTGCCCCCAGGTAATGTCACTCAGGCTCAGCTTCAAGTTTATGCTGATGATGTCGAAGTTGACGGTGATCGGGTCGCATTGGTCGGGACTTTAGTGGGGCAAAAAAAGCTACCTAAGGTTCGGGTCCAAGCTTACTACTATTGTCACGATCAGCGTGAGCAAGCCTTTTATTGTCAAAATAAGCACAACCTGGTATTGACTATTGCTGGGCAAGTGCGCCCAGTTAGCGGGCCTACCAATGAAAACCAGTTTGATTACCGCCATTATCTAGCTAGCAAAAGACTGGCGGGGGTTTTGACTATTAAGCAAATTCGGCGAGTTGCTGTTGCCCGTGGGACGCCAGTAGGGATGGTGCATCATTGGCGCCAGCAATGGCGGTTATATCTGGAAAAACTACCGTATTACTTGAAATGGTACAGTAAGGCGTTGCTTTTGGGAATAAACGAGACAGCTGAGCCCCTCTATACAGATATTCAGCGTTTGGGTTTGATATATCTTTTTTGCTTGTCAGGCATGCACGTTTTTTACTTGGTTACCCTCGTTCAAAAGTGTGGTCAGTATCTTCATATTAGTCGGGAAACGAGCAACTGGATATTACTAGGGATCTTGCCAGTTTTTTTAATTATAGCAGGCCAGAGTCCTAGTTTGATACGGGCTGTTTTAATGGTCGAATTAACGATCTTTTTGCGAGATATTTTACATTATCCTGTGCATAGCTTGACCATATGGGCAGTAGTGCTATCAGGTAACCTATTGTGGAGTCCGTTTCAGGTGCAGATGCTGGGATTTGAGTTAAGTTATTTGTTGACGATGGTCTTGTTATTGAGTCAAGAAATATCAAGTTTACGGCTAGGTGTCCGGCTAAATCTGGTTAGTTTTCCGCTCTTGGTGTGGCATACTTTTCAGTGGAATTGGCTCACCATTCCCTTATCACTAGTGGTCATGCCCGTGTTTCAGGTACTTATTTTACCTAGTACAATTGCTGGTAGCATTTGGCCTGGCGAATTTAACGGGTGTGAGGAGATTTTGAAAGGCATATCTGCCGTATGGGAAAGCATGGCTAAGTGGCCAACTACGATTACATATGGGAAACCTGCCTTAATTACTGTTATTGGTATGATAAGTATGCTCCTCTATCATCAGGTAGCAGTCCGCAAAAAGATAGTAAAGATACTGTTAATGAGCATGCTGTTGCTTAATTATGGGATCATTCATTTTCCTTTAAGTGATGAAGTAGTATATTTTGATATTGGACAAGGAGATGCGACTCTGTTGCGTCAGCGTTTTAATCGGCAAGTAGTTCTGATCGATACTGGTGGACAGGTGTCGTTTAACCGTGAACAGTGGCGCCAACGTGCGTCAGGAAGGACGAATGGGGAAACGATAATTGTAAACTATCTGTTGAGTCAGGGAATTGACCATCTGGATGGATTATTATTGACACACCAAGATACAGACCATACAGGGAATATGCCAAGTATAATGCGGCGTATTACTGTTCGAGAAATTTATGTCCCATGGGGGATGGAACATAATCAACACTTTTGTAATAAGATCCAAGAACCTACTACTATTCACCCAGTGGTTGCAGGGAGCAAACTTCCATTTCGGGGCATGACGGTGTTACATCCGGCTCAAGAAGGAATGGGGAAAAACGAAGATTCAATGGTTCTAGTATATAATTGGCAACAACGTTGGTTCTTTTTCTCTGGTGATTTAGACCAGGTAGGAGAAAAAGTGATCCTGCATCAGAATCCTGATCTTAAAGTCGACTACCTTAAACTGGGTCACCATGGGAGTAAAACGGCGACTAGTGATGAGTTATTATGCCAAGTTGAGCCACAATTAGCAATAATATCAGCCGGAAGGAATAATCGTTACCATCATCCCAGTGAAGAAACAGTTACCAAACTCAACGAAAGAAAAATCCCATTTATGAATACTGCAGAGGTCGGGATGATCAAAATTAAAAAAGGCTGGCATGAGGAGATTATGACGTTTTCCCCCAATGAGCAGGCTGAATGCAAGTAAAGAATAGGTGATGAGATGGCAATTAACAAAGGAACTATTACGATTAACAAGTTATTTGAACAACTAAAACATGGAGAAGTAGCACCTGTTTACGTGGTGTTGGGGGAGGAAAGTTATTTTCTCAACCCGATTAAAGAGGCGTTCATGGGATTAATCGCTAGTGAGCAAGCTAGTTTTAATATTGGCCAATACGATATGAAAACTACCCCCTTGGCCCAAGCAACTGACGATGCTATGTCAATTCCATTTTTTGGTGAGCGCCGGTTGGTAATAATCAAGAATCCGGTATTTTTAACAGGCGAAAAGACTAAAGGTAAGATTGAACATGATACAGCTAGTTTTGCTGATTATCTCCAAAAACCACTTTCTTCAACCGTTTTGGTGATCTTTGCGCCATACAAAAAGCTCGATGAACGCAAGAAAATTGTTAAGCAACTCAAGAAGAGTGCAGTCATTGTTGACAACAGTGTAATGAACGAATTTGCAGTGCGCAATTACTTTGCTAACAAAGTGACTGAGGCAGGATTAACGATTGATCGGGCAGCATTAGACCTAATTTTAGAGCGAACAGATGCGAGTTTGCAGTTAATGATGAATGAGTTGCCCAAGCTCAAAGTAGCAGTTGGCGAACAAAAAAAGATAACAGAAAAAATCATTGATGCAGTAGTGACCCAGACATTGGAGCAGAATATTTTTCGCTTAGTTGATATTGTTCTCGCTAAAAATGTTCCAGCTGCCCTCCGCGTATATCATGATTTATTGACGCAAAAGATTGAACCCCTGAGTATCAATTCGATCTTGATTAGTCAGTTCCGCTTATTGTTGCAGACGCAAATTTTACGGAAGCATGGGTATGCGCAGGGAAATATTGCCGCCGTCCTCAAAACCCACCCATACCGGGTAAAGCTAGCTATGCAAAAGGCTAACCACTTTTCACGGCAAGATTTGAAAGAAGCATACTTGGGGTTGGCTGAAATTGAAGAGAAACTAAAATCCAGCCGTCAGGATCCTGAATTAATGTTCCAATTGTTCATGTTAGAATTTAGCAGACGAAAAAATGTCAGCTAAAAAAAGCGAGTAGGAATTATCCTACTCGCTTTTCTTAAAAGGTAATTATTCAATTACTTGTTAGCATTTAAACGTGCAGCTAAACGTGCTTTATCACGGGAAGCCTTGTTAGCCTTGATTAAGCCCTTAGCTTGTGCCTTATCGATGGCAGCAACTGCTTTGTTAAACAAAGCTTCAACGTTATCAGAACCAGCTGTCACAGCCTTTTCAAAAGTCTTAACAGCAGTCCGCATTGCGCTCATTTGGCTTGCGTTCTTAGAACGAGCTTGTTCGTTAGTCTTAACGCGCTTGATTGCAGATTTGATGATTGGCATGAAATTCACCTCCGCCTACTTATATGATTCCGTATCGGTCATCATTAATTTTTAACATTAACCATTATACAAGAGCACTATCAACAATGCAATAAAAAAATCATTAACTGTCAAGATTATTTCCTTGACAGAACTCTTCAAAGAGGTAGTTGCATTTTGTGGTGACTTCTAGTATATTAAGTGATGTTGTAAAACGACCTCTTACTTAGTACACCCGCTTCACCGGCGGTCAACTCGGTTTGAGGTGACTTTAAAATGAAAGGTGGAAATAGACAATGGCTATTTCAAAAGAAGAAAAGAACAGAATTATTGCTGAATACGCAACTCACGAAGGCGACACTGGTTCCGCCCAAGTACAAATCGCAGTTTTAACTGCTGATATTAACGAATTAAACGAACACATCAAGCAACACAAGAAGGACTTCGCTTCTCAACGTGGTTTGATGAAGAAGATTGGTCACCGTCGTAACCTTTTGGCTTACTTACGGAACAATGACTTGCAAGCATATCGTGAATTGATCAAGCGTTTAGGCTTACGTCGTTAATATTTTTTTCCAGCAAGGTGTTATCGCCTTGCTGTTTTTTTATGCAATAAACTTTTACCAAGTGAATGTGTGCTATAATATATACTCAAGATAGGATTTACGGTTTGACAGCAAAGGAAGCTTGATTTGCTGTTTCTTTTAATGAAGAGAGGTAACAGAAATGAATTTTGATAACGCAAGAATTATTACTGCGATGGTTACTCCATTCAATCAAGCAGGCCACATTGATCGTGACTTGCTAGCTAACTTGATTAACCATTTATTAGACCATGGTTCTGAAGCTTTATTATTGTTGGGGACGACTGGTGAAGCACCAACATTGACCCATGATGAAAAGATTCAGCTGGTTCAGTGGGCCACAGAAATCATTGCTGGGCGAGTACCATTGATTGTGGGAACAGGTTCTAACAATACGGCACAGACAATTGCCTTTACCAACGAAGTGGGGCAGATTGCTGGGGTTGACGCAGCCTTAGTGGTGGTTCCGTACTACAATAAGCCTGACCAAGCAGGAATGATTGCTCACTTTACTACTGTGGCAGACAACGTTAATTTGCCGATCTTTATGTACAACATTCCTGGGAGAACTGGGGTTCAAATGAATTTAGCAACGGCAGTCCAGTTAGCTCAACATGAAAACATCATTGGGATCAAGGATTGCCTAGGGAACGAAAACTTGGCCCAATTGGCTGAATTAACACCAGATGACTTCTATGTTTACAGTGGTGAAGATGCTGATGCTTTAGATGCACGGATGTTTGGAGCACAAGGGATCATCTCCGTTGCCAGTCATATTTATGGTGATCAAATGAAAGAAATGTATGATGCGTTTGATGCTCATGATACAGCTAAAGCAGCTGCTATTATGCGGCGGTTAATGCCAGCAATGGGAGCATTGTTCTCCCACCCATCACCAAGCCCAGCCAAGGCCGCTTTGAATCATCTCGACGTTGCCGTAGGTGGTTGCCGGCTTCCTATCCTGACGCTTAATGCGGAACAAGAACAAGAATTATTTAAGAAATTAAAAATCTAACTATAAAGTGAGGTAAGATAATGAGTTCAGTTAAGATTATTCCTTTCGGCGGGGTACGTGAAAATGCGAAAAACATGTACGCTGTTGAAATTAATGATGAAATCTTCATCTTAGACTGTGGACTCAAGTATCCAGAAAACGAATTACTTGGTATTGATATTGTGATTCCAGATTTTGAATATCTGCGGACACGCAAAAAAGATATTGCGGGGGTCTTTTTAACCCACGGCCATGCTGATGCAATTGGGGCTTTGCCATATTTTGTCAGCGAATTTGATGTGCCGGTTTTTGGATCGGAACTAACCATCGAATTAGCCAAGATTGCTTGTGAAAGTGAAAGCAAGGCTAAGAAATTCAACGATTTCCATGTGGTGACGGAGAAGACAGAGATCGATTTTAAGCATGCAACGGTGTCATTCTTCAAGACGACCCACTCAATTCCTGAATCATTAGGGATTGTCTTGGGCACGGATGAAGGAAGCATTGTATATACTGGTGATTTTAAGTTTGATCAAACGGCAGCTGCCGGATATCAAACAGATTTCGCTCGCTTGGCCCAAATTGGGCAAAGTGGGGTGTTGGCTTTGATGTCAGATTCAGCCAACGCAGAAAATACTGACAACCGGCAACAAGTTGCTGATGAATATGAAATTGCTGACCTGATCAGTTCTAACTTCGAATACCAGGCTGGACGGATTATTGTAGCATGCAAAGCTTCTAATATCTTGCGGGTTCAGCAGGTTTTGAATGCGGCAGCGGAAAATGAACGGAAGGTCTTTTTGACCGGACGAGACCTCGAAAAGATTGTTCAAACAGCCATCAGATTGGACAAACTCCACTTGCCAGAAGATGATTTGCTAGTACCAATTTCCGAAATTGGTAACTACAAAGATGACCAAATTGTGGTTCTCGAAGCGGGACGGTCAGGCGAACCATTAAAGTCACTACAAAAAATGGCATTGCGGCGGCACAAAAATATCGAATTGCACAAGGGTGACTTGGTATACATCACGACGACCCCATCACATGCAATGGAAACAATGGTGGCTAAAACTCGGGATATGATCTATCGCGCTGGCGCAGAAGTCAAGGCAATTTCGGACGAAATCAACTCATCCGGGCATGCTAGTCGTAACGACTTGCAATTGTTAATGAACTTATTGCAACCACGGTATGTAGTCCCAGTTCAAGGTGAATACCGGCTATTGGCTGCTAATGCCGAATGGGCCAAAGAATTAGGAATTGCGCCGAAGGATATTTTCATTCTTAGCAAGGGTGATGTCTTAGAATATCAAAAGGGTAAGATGCTTGTGGCCGAAAAGATCACGGTTGGCAATACGATGATTGATGGTATTGGTGTGGGTGATATTGGTAATATCGTTCTACATGATCGGAAACTGTTGTCTGAGGATGGTATTTTCATCGCAGTGGTGACGATTGACCAGCGAAAGCGAAAAATTATTGATTCACCAAAGATCACTTCGCGCGGTTTCGTATACGTTAAGAACAGTCGTGACTTGATGAATGAAAGTGCTGAGATTGTCCGTAAGTCAGTCCAACAAAATCTTGATAATAAAGAATTTGACTGGAGCCAGTTGAAGCAAGATGTTAGAGATAAATTGAATCACTTCTTGTATGAGCAAACTGGACGCCATCCTGTTATCTTGCCGGTAATTATGGAAGTTAACCAATACAACCACCGGCGGAATAAAGGTCAGTCCAATAAGAAAGACAATGCTAATTCAGGCTCTACAAAAGGCAAGGGGACCAAGAAACGGCCTAAAAAGCGTGAAAACAACAATAAGGCTGATGGACCTAAGAAAAAACAAGCACATCGCGCTCGGCGGACACAACGGAAGAAGCCGGCTTCAGCAGGAGAAAATAAAAAGAACTAAGTAGTCAAAACGAAGGTCGGAGTTACCTTCGTTTTTTGGCTTATGGGGAGGAAAATATGGATGTTAACGTAACTGCAGGTGAGCAGTTTTTAGAGCAAAAAAATTATGCCGCTGCTTATGAAAAATTCTTGCAAGCATATGTCAGCAAAAAATCAATGCGGACGAACCATTTGCTGTTTACGGCTGCCTTTGCTGGCAAGCAGTATGCCGATGCCTACGCAATTGCTGCAGATTACTTAGCCGAGTACATTGCTGATGATGCACTATTTTCAAAGTATCTGAAAGCAGGTGTTATGGCAGGTAAAAATATTAACGTTGTCCAGCTATTAATCCTGCTAACACCGTACATGACATCTGCTGAAAAAGAAGCATGCCAACAGGTAGTTGCGACAACTCTTACTCGCTATCAGCAGGAACATCCTGAAATAAAGAAGAAGTGGCAATACTTAGGAGCGTATTCTGTGTTTGAACAGCGGGATTTGTTTGCTATGGTCCATGCTTTGCCGACTGCTGATTTTATTGCTTATAGTCGCCAATGGCTGGTTGATAGCAATGTGCACCCCATACTACGAGCAAGTATTGTCGATGACCTCCGGCAGTTGGGTGTGACAGAAGAAGTGGCATTAATCAATCTCAACCAGGAGCAAGTAACGGTTATTCCGGCCCAATTACCTGCGGTAAAACAGACTGAAATCGGGGAAAAAGTTTTAACCTCATTACAGACAACAGCTAATGAAGCCTTAGTAGGTGAGGTCAGACTACGCTTACAAATTATGTACCCCTTTGTCTTTAAAAAGCTCACGTCTGAACAAATCCAAATGATTGCTATGGCACCATTAAATACTACCGTTCCTAGTGAGAACAAGTTGCTACAACGCCTAGAAGCAGCGTTGCAAGAATGGGTAGTTTAACGGTATTCATGCTAAAATAAAGATGAGGTTTACTCAGTAAAGCAGGGGGTGATTTAGCTGACAAACATGGAGGAGCGCAAGATAATTCATGTTGATATGGATGCTTTTTATGCAGCCGTGGAAATGCGGGATCATCCCGAGTGGCGTAACCTCCCCTTGGTAGTGGGAAGAAATCCGCGCCAAACAGGGGGACGGGGTGTAGTGGCGACTGCTAACTACCATGCGCGGCGCTATGGAATTCATTCTGCGATGAGTACGCAAAAAGCATGGGAATTGTGTCCCCACGCGGTTTTTAAGCAACCTGACTTTGCTAAATACAAACAAGTTTCCCAGCAGATTCATACTATTTTTCATGAGTATACTGATATTGTAGAATATGTTGCTTTTGATGAGGCATATTTGGACGTCACACAAAACAAAAAGCAGCTTGAATCAGCAGTGGCGGTAGCGGCGGCCATTAGGAATGATATCAAGCAAGTAACGGGGTTAAATTGTTCGCTGGGAATATCCTATAATAAGTTCATGGCTAAATTAGCTTCAGATTACTGCAAGCCAGCGGGAAATACGGTGATTGACGCAACGGATGCGCTAGCCTTCTTGTTTCCCTTGCCAATTGCTGCCTTTCGGGGCGTGGGGAAAAAGACTTTGCCTAAAATGCTGGCACTTAATATTCAAAATGGTGCCGACTTGTACCAGTGGAAACAAGCAGATTTGATCAAAGAATTTGGCAAGTTCGGTTATGTCCTCTATGAACGCGCACGGGGAATAGATCGTCGTCCAGTTGCTGCAACGGCACAACGAAAGTCAGTTAGTAGCGAACGGACCTTTGACCAACCGCTAACGACGCGGATTGAAGTTACGACGGAATTAACCAAGTTGGCACAACGGGTAACCCGCGAGTTAGCTCGTCATCATCTACATGGCAAGACAATTGTTTTAAAAGTTAGGAATAGCGATTATGAGACATTTACGAAACGGATCACATTAGCAGATTACGGAGCAACAGAAGTTGGAGAATTGGTCGAAGAAGGCCAGAAGCTGTTTGATGCGATTCAAGCTACGGTGATTGATGTCCGTTTGCTGGGAATAGGGGTAACTACCCTAGAGTCAATTGATTATAAAGATATTAATCTTGATTTGAAACTTTAAGAATTATATTTAGGTATTGTATACTTAATTATTAATAGTGATGTGAGGAGAAAAATGACAGTAGAACAACAAATTATTGAAAAAATTAAGGAGTTTGACACGATTATTATTCATCGTCACCAGCGCCCTGATCCGGATGCTTTTGGCTCGCAGTGTGGCTTGGCGACAATTTTGCGGGCTTCGTTCCCCCAAAAGCAGATCTACCAGGTGGGTAAGAATGAACCTGGTTTGGCTTGGATTGGAAAAGAGCAAGAAATAGCAGACTCCGTTTATGCTAATGCTTTGGTAATTGTTACTGATACAGCTAATCGGCCCCGGGTCGATGATGACCGTTATCTTACGGGTAAGTTCTTGATTAAGATTGATCATCATCCGAATGACGACCCGTACGGGGACTTGATGTTGGTGCGGCCTGAGGCTTCCAGTTGTTCAGAGCTCATTGTAGATTTGGTCAACGCTGCTGCGGGAACTTTAGTATTGAATCAAGACGCGGCTGCTAAGTTATATGCCGGGATTGTTGGTGATACGGGACGTTTTATGTACGCTGGTACCACCGCGCATACGATGGAAGTAACGGCTCAACTGATGCACACAGGGATTGCGGCTGCGACGATTAACCGGAAATTGGATGAAATCAGCAAGCCTGAGGCCCGTTTGGCAGCCTATGTTTTGCAAAACATGCAATTTACCGCACATGATGCTGCATATATTGTCCTGACCAAGGATGTCTTAGCAGAACTAGATTTAGGCGATGCCGGTACATCTTCTGCGGTTCCATTGCTGGGCAAGATTGCACAAATTATTTGCTGGACTGTATTTGTTGAACAGCGTGACGGGTCATACCGGTTACGAATTCGGTCCAAGCGTCCTCATATCAATGAGTTGGCTAAGGAATACGGTGGTGGCGGCCACCCATTGGCAAGTGGCGCGATGATTAGCGATGCTACCCAGATTCCTGAGTTTGTTGCTAAGTTAGATCAGATCGCCGCTAAGGATACAGGAGATACAGAATAATTTATGAAATTTACAGATTTTGAATTTAAACCATTTATTAACGACGCACTAGCAGAGATTGGCTTTACAGAACCAACGGAAGTGCAGGAACGTTTGATTCCGATGATTCTAGATGGACGCAGTGTGGTTGGTCAGTCTCAGACTGGTAGTGGAAAAACCCATGCCTTCTTGCTACCTATCATGCAGAATGTGACCGCTGATGACTATGTGCAAGCTGTAATTACAACCCCTAGTCGGGAATTAGCTTATCAGATTTATAAAGCTGCTAAACAGATTGTTCAGCATGCGGATCAGACGATTCAGGTAGTTAACTATGTTGGGGGAACAGACAAGCACCGCCAAGTAGAAAAATTACAGCACCACCAACCACAAATTGTTATCGGAACGCCAGGGCGGATTCTTGATTTGATCAGGACTAATGCCCTTGATATTCATAAAGCACATTATTTTGTAGTTGATGAAGCTGATATGACGCTTGATATGGGCTTTTTAGCCCCCGTAGATGCGATTGCGTCCACAATGCCACAGGACTTACAGATGTTGGTCTTTTCAGCTACCATTCCGGTTAAATTACAGCCGTTTTTGCGTAAGTATATGAATAATCCAGTAGTGGAAGTAGTAGAAACCAAGACAGTAATTAGTCCTACTATTGAAAATATTTTGATTTCGACCCAGGGGAAAGATCGTAACCGGTTGATTTATCAACTGTTAACGATGGGAGAACCATTCTTGGCGTTGGTTTTTGCCAACACGATTAAGCGGGTTGATGAATTAACCGCGTATTTACGGGCACAAGGATTGAAAGTGGCTAAAATCCATGGGGACATTCAACCCCGGCAACGGAAACGAATCATGCGTGAAGTGCAGCAATTAGACTATCAGTTTGTCGTTGCAACGGACCTGGCAGCCCGGGGAATCGATATCGAAGGTGTTTCGCTGGTAATCAATGATGACATCCCAGAAGATTTGGAATTCTTTATCCACCGGGTTGGTCGGACAGGGCGCAATGGAATGGCCGGGACGGCAATTACTTTATATGGTCCGGGTGAAGACCAGATGATTGTTGAACTAGAAAAGATGGGGATCCACTTCAAGCCGCAGATGTTGCGGAACCATGAGTTGGTGGATTCATATGATCGTAACCGGCGGGATAAGCGTCGTGTAAGACAACAAAAACTAGATCCACGGCTGGTTGGAATGGTTAAAAAAGAAAAGAAAAAGCGCAAACCAGGCTATAAGCGCAAGATTAAACAAGCTATCCAAAAAGACCGCCAACAAAAGAAAAAGTTAGAAAAGCGGCAGGTACGGCGCCAACAACGGTGGCGGGGTTAATAATATTATTCAGAGAGAAGCTGAGAGAAATGCTATATTCTCACCAGCTTCTTTTTTGTTAATCTGACTCACAGATAGTATAGAAAACAAGCGCCAATCTAGTCGCTGAGGACAAACGAAGATCGTTACATCTGCGTTATTCCTCGTCTTGGTTTAGCCAAATGACTTGCTGTGTAGGTTATGTTCTGCTTTTTGTTATGAAAACATAATTTATTGATATTGATTTTTGTTGCTTTTATAATTAATGGGGCACATGCTGAGTTAGTTTAGGTGATAGGGGGATATTTGATGAAGAAATTATTCTTAAAAATTATGGTAGGATGCCTTGGTTTGTTTTTGGTTAGTGGGTCTGTCCAGGCTAAGAAGGTATCCAATAAGAAAATCAATAAAATTGTAAAGAAAATGACGTTGGATGAAAAAATAGGCCAAATGTATGTGAGCCCCAGTTCAGGCAATATTGATGCCATGATTTCCGATAGTAAAACCTATCATTTGGGGGGGATCGTTTTATTTGGAAGTGACTTTGCCAAGCAGGATGCACAAGCAATGAAAGCTAAAGACCAGGCACTGCAAAAAGCAAGTCGATACGGTGCCTTCATTGCGACGGATCAAGAAGGAGGGACTGTTTCGCGATTAAGTACATATCCAGGACTGACTAACAATAGGAAATTTCCTGCACCCCAGACGGTGTATAAGCAAAAAGGTATGGCGGGAGTGGTTACTGAGTATAGTGCTGTAGCCAAAATCATGCATGGCTTGGGGATTAACTGGAACTTTGCTCCGGTTGCTGATGTTACTACTGACCAGGGGAGCTTTATTTATCCGCGAACTTTAGGTGAAAATTATCAGATAACGGCTAACTACGTTAAACAGGTGGTGCCAGCGATTCAGAAGCAAAAGGTCGGCGCAACACTGAAGCATTTCCCTGGCTATGGGGCAGCAGCTGACACCCACGTCGGTTTTGCGAGTGATAATCGTAGTTTGGATGTCTTTCGTCAGAATGATTTTTTACCCTTTGTGGCCGGGATCAAGGCGGGAGCTGATTCGCTATTAGTAGGTCATGTGGTAATGAAAAGTGTTGATGGCAGCAAGCCAGCCTCTTTGTCCAGGCCGGTTCATGATTTGGTCCGTAAGGAACTCAAGTTTAAAGGAGTTATTGTCACTGACGATATGAACATGGGGGCAGTCACTAAGTTTGCCCAGGAAAAGAAGATTAATGCGGATGTTTTAGCTGTTATGGCGGGCAATGACATGCTTTTAAGCTCAGATTATAAGACTGGAATTCCGGCGATTAAAGCTGAGATTAAGCGGGGAAATATTTCTACTAAACAAATTAATCGGTCGGTAACGCGGATCTTAAAAATGAAGGCTAAATTAGGCATCCTTAAATATTAAATTTTTATGAAGATAAAATGGTATAATAAGTCTACTAATAAATACAAAAAGGGATGATTGAGATGAAATATTGTGCTAATTGTGGTGCAAAGCTAAAAGATGGGGCAAAGTTTTGTACAAGTTGTGGTCAAGCAATTGTTCAGAAAACTGAACCACAGCCCAAGGCGGTAGAGCAGGCTGAAGCAACGGCTCAACCACAACCTGCTCCAGCTGTCAAAACAGCTGTGGTAAATAATGAGAAAATGAAGCAGGTTGCTGGCAATTATTGGAGCTGGTTAGCTAGTGCCTGCAAGAAGCCTTTTACACCCCAAGAGGGACCGAAGTATGCGGGAGTAATAACTTTACTGATTGAAGGAATCCTCTTTGGGTTATCAATTATGCTCTTGATTAGAAAGATTGCTAGGGCAGTAATGAGCATTGCCGAAGCATTGATCGCTTTACTTTCTTCACCTATCCCAACGATTGAAAACCGGGTTGGATTTTACGTGGCCTTTGGTTTCTTTTTAATAACAGTGATCGTAGCATTTGTAATGATTGGGGTTAACTACTTGGTTGAGAAAAGTTTTTCAGAAGCTAAACACCCAAATTTTGTGACAATGATCAATAATATTGCACATAAATCAGTTTATCTATTGCCATTGAACTTGTTGTTCCTATTAAGTGTAATGATGATTTCTGACCAAAACTTGAGTGGGCTGAAATTCTCCCTGGTAGTTATTGGTTTGATGTTAGCTGTATGGACAATTGCTATTCTTGCCACAGGTTATGAAATCGTTAAGCCAAAGTTTGATAGATTTTATGCAACATTTGCGATCTATCTGGTTGATGCAATTATTTATTATATTGCATATTCCGTATTACACGATTCCTTTTACGTAGTATTTAAAGAAGTTATTGACCGTCTGTTGAATATCTAAAGACCAGCAAGGAGGAGTAAGCAATGGCAGCTAGCAAATTTTGTCCTAACTGTGGACATCCAGTCAGTGAAGATGAAAAGTTCTGCGCAAACTGTGGGCAGGTACTCCAGGAAGCTGAGCCTAGTCAACCTGCGGAATCTCAGGAAGTCCAAGCAGGACCAGTAACCCCTGAGCCACAGCCAGTGGCGGAACAACCGCAAGAACAAGAGATACAACAATATAGTCGGCAAAGTCCTGCTAACCAGTCCAAGAAAACGAATAAAGGAATCGTAGCGGCTGTAATTGTTTTAGTAGTGCTGCTGGGAGGCTACCTCTTTGGGCGCAACTACTATACTAGCGCTAAACAGATGGACCGCTTTTTGACAGAACTAGCCGACAGTAAAGGGGACGTATCACCATACCTGACTAGTAGTGATTCTTCGTTAGAGATTTCAAAGGATGAAGCCAATGCATTTCGGAAGATGTTTACTGGTGATCAAAAAACAATTGATAGCTTGAAGAGTGCCTTAACCGCGAATATGACCTATGGCAGGTGGACTTGGGTCAAGTCTGGTCACCGGTTACTAGTGTTCCCAGCTTATAAGCTCCAAGTTGAACCGGTATATGTGAGATTGTATACCAACCATAGTGGGGTTAAGGTATACCGGGATGATAAGAAATTAACAACGACAACCGCTGCTTCCCAGGTAGTTAAAGTTGGTCCAATCTTACCAGGGCGGTATACTTTCAAAGCTGCAGGTACTGTAAAGGGCAAGAAACTGAGTTCAGTCAAAACGGAATACATTACATACGGTAAGGATAACCAGGTAAAGTTGAACTTGAAGACAGCTACGTTTACTGTTCAAGGGCCAGAAAATAGTACGATTTATATCAATGGCGAAAAAGTTGGTAGCTTAGGTGATGATGGCAAGAAGAAATTCACTGATTATCCATTAACTGATGGGGGTAAATTGTACTTGCAAACTAAGTTCGATGGCAAGACGGTCAAATCTAAGACGGTTTCTATCGAAAAGGAACTTGATAAAGGTAACAATACGATCACCCCTGACTATGACGGGTTGGTTGATAAAGAAGCCGCTGAAGAACTGCTGGCGGATGCCTTTTCAGGCTTGAAATATGGCGAAGATAGCTCTGTGGCTGATGATGACTTTATTGATGGCGAAAATAATGATGGTTACAATGAGCTGGTTGCTTTCTTTAACAGTATTGAGGACAATCTGCAGGACGTTAAAGTTGTTAAGGTCAACAGTATTGCACCTTTGGAAAAGAACAAAGCACGGATCTCATACTCCGTTAAGTATCGTTTCAACAATGAAGATTCAGTGAAGATCCAACAGTTTACTTATAACAATGCTGAGATTGAAAAAGAGGATGGCTCATACAAGATCAAAGCAATTGGTAAAACCGGGACGGAACCTGATTGGGAACGGACACTGGAAGAATAATGGTGTTAAATCCACCACAATTTATTTATTAAATAGCAGACGGGATTTTTATTAGAATTCCGTCTTTTTTATTGGAAAAATTAGCATTTTACAAGCAAAATCTCACCTTATTTTAAATAAACTACCAAGTATAGTCCTACGGAAGGTGCACATTGGGAAAAAAGAAAAGGAGGCAGTAATGACCTGAAAAATAGCTAAAAAATAAGTACAAATGGTGGGACAAACACAGGAGAAAAGGCATTCTCTGGATTGATGAGTTTAATTTATTTAAGTATAATATACTTAAAGGATTATTAATTATTAAAATGGTATTAAATAGATGGAAGGGATATAGATGTTAGGGAAGAGATCTAGAAGAAATCTCAACTTTCCCCCACTATGGGAAAAACAAAACCGTTACGGAATCCGTAAGAAAACAATCGGGACAGTCTCAGTTTTACTGGGATCATTTTTCTTAGTGAATAGTGGCAGCTTCGTTAAGGCTGATAATATCAGCGATGCCACGAGCAATCAGGTAGTTAATAAGGAGACTAGTTCACCTGATGTGACTAGTAGACAAGATACTACTGTTGTTTTAGCTAATAAAGCGAACACAGCGAACACAGCAAATACTGATGCTACAAGTAGTAATTCACAGGCAACTGCTGGTAATGCAAATACTACTAATGAAACCACTACGACTACTAATAATCCTGGTCAAAGTGATACTACATCAGTTAATAATAAGACTGCTCAACCAACTACTACCCAAGTTGAACAGCCAACATCTACTAATACACCTGCTTCATCTACAGTTCGCGCTAAGCAGGCTGTAGCAAATCAAGCGGAAATTATCGATGAAAATGAAGCAAGTAGCAATGTGACCTTGAACCACGGGGATAGTGGGAACCGGGCCATTTCAGTTATTGTAGCAGCTAACCGGGACGATGAATTTACCGTTGAAGTTCCATATATCTTTACTGGTACAACTGACCGGAGTTTAGATGGGAAGTATGACGTTACATCATCAGTCACAAAGGTTACTGACCCTGGATTTGCAACAAATAAGAATTTCCAGGATACAACTTTTACATACCACATCAAGCAAAAGTCATCAACCACTTTCAATGTGACTTTGAATCCAACAATTAGTGATTGGGGCTTCTTTGCAGAGGGGACCAAGTTCTATGTTATCCTCAAAAAGAATGGGGTTGAAGTTGGACGCTTAACTTATACTATCGGGGAAAAAGCACAATTTACTAATGCAACACCACTTTTTGATGACAATCAAAAGAGTCCTTTATCAGTCAATGAAAAGTACCCAATTGCCATTGCTCTTAACAATAATGGTGTTAAGGACGGGAACCAGTTCTCAGGGACAATCAATCTTGATGTTCCGGCTGGTTTTGTGGTTGACGCAAATAACTTTGGCTTGGTTGCCGGACAAAACATTGGTGATGATAATAAGACCTTCTATACTTTGGTCAACAATCCAGAATATTTGAAGGTAGAACAAGCCGGTGCAGGCAGTCCAGTTACAATCACATTTAACAATCTTGATCAGTCCCTCTTGAATGGGAATGAAATTGTCTTATTTGGAAGTTATCAGAATAATTTAGCTGCTGAGAATAATAACTTCCAAGCAACTGTGACTTATCATGTGACTAACAAGAATAACGATCATAACGCAACCGATAAGGACCTAGTTTTCACTGGTGACGTTAAACATGTTGGACTAGCAGTTACTGGACAAAAAGCACCAGACCTTGAAGCTTCATATACCGTTGATGAAAAGAATAATATCTTTGTTGATAAGGTAAATAATGGCAAGCATGACACCGACAATCCTTACTTAGATTATCAGCAAGAACGGGCTATTCAAGTCTTCAATAAAGGTAATGAAGAGCAAACCAACGTCAAGGTTCATTTTATTGTTGAAGAAGGAACGGTCTTTGTTAAGCGCAATGGTCAATACGGGATTAATATCCAAACAAACCAAAAGAACCGGATTGCCAGCGTTATGGTAACTTTGGCTAATGGCCAGAAGGTGCAACTAGGTGTTAACCAGGGCGATACTAGTACCTTTGTTACTTTCCCAGCAGGATCAGGGATTAATGAAGATGGTAGCAATATCACGGCTATTGACTTCGTGTTTGATAACATCATTGCTGGGACCAAGGTGCTCGCAACTTATAACAGCAATGGTATTTTAAACAAAAAAGATGGCGACCACGCCGACTACCAATTGATGTTTAACTCAGACCAAGTTAGCGATACCGTTGATGTTAAGCAGGAATTAACTGTTAAGAATCCAGCTTCTAAGTCAATCTTCTTTACTGGTGGGGTCTTTGGCTTTAAAGATGGTGCTTACCAACCAACAGACACTGTTAATAATGGGAACAAAGCTGAAATTCGCTACGTTCTGCAAAATGCAACTGCACCAACTAATGATTCTAGTTCATATATAATTGTCATTCCTAAGGGCTTTGATATCGATAAAAATGATATTCATATTACGCAAGTTTCACAATGGGTTGGTGGCGCCCCTGATGACTTATTGAAGAATAAGTTAGCTACGTTAACTGACTTGGGTTATATCGGAAAGAATGGCGAACATGTCTTCCGCATTGATTTAACCTTTACCCCAAGTTATGGTCGTCCTGTTTGGGTTGGTGGTGCAACTCCACAATCGACAATGACGATTACAGCTAACAAGAACCAATTACCAGGTAGATATCAATATAAGAATCCTGGCGAAGTCAAGGGTAACGATGTAGTTGGCTATTGGGCAGACAGAAGCGAAGCCATCAAGAATAACCCTAAACTTAAGGACGAAAAGGGACAAGAACTCCTTTATAAGGTGGACGATGTAAACCATGCCAGTGACCAGGCAAAGGACTTCACTTTCAAGAATGGTGACCAGTACAAGCTTATCTCGATGATTTATGGTTTACCGGGCGCTAATAATGGGCTTAACTACATCCTAACTTCACCATCCACTTATGGTAAGGATAATCGGATTAAGGGTGACCTCAATGTTGATTACTCTAGTGAAGACCCAGAGGATACCCCGGCAACCAACAATTATGACACTGCTCATAAGAAGGATGGCTATACTGGTGACCTGGTATTAATCAATTACCTAAACGATAAGGGTACTTCCAAGTATTCATACAATGTGATTGACTTGCCTGATTTAGATAGTGGCGACTTAATTACGATGCACTTAACTGGTAAGGGTACCGATAAGGTTGAGATTGATAACAGTGGTAACGGGACTTTGAAGTTCTCAACTAAGCACTTCACAGGTAAGGTTGTTACTGTTGATGACCTGAAGGACTTCGTTACCGCTGATCAAGTAAAGGATTGGTCCCAGATCAAGGCGGTTATGTTGCAGTCAGATGTGATGAAGCCTTATGCTTTGGCTAAAGCAGAACTAGGCTACATCATCACTGGGATGCAAGATGGTGTATCACTGGCAAATCTTAAGATTCGGGAAGTATTTTCAGGTAATCTCACATCCTCAACAGGTATTTCCGAAATGCCATATAACGACAACGAAAGTAGCTTGAAGCTCTCTGTACAAAGATACGTTGATGTTACTACCAAGTGGGTTGATGATGACAATAACAGTAACCCATTAAAACAAGATAACGTTGACTTTATAAAATCTGGCGACCCATACCTCACTAATGCCTTAGATGCTAATGATGTTCCAGCACATATTCTCTTCAAGAATGTGGAAGGGGAACCAACAGGGATAACAGCAGGAAAAGACGTAACTGTTGTTTACCACTATGTACATGAGAAAAAAGAAATTGAAAGTCAAGATAAGCTCCATGTTACAAGAACAATTCATGTAACTTATCCAGGTACCCGGTTACAAGGTGGACAGAGTGAAGCAACAATCCAGCAAGATGTTCCATTTACTGTTTACTGGTTAACGGACTTATATACTGGGCAACAGTTGTCAGCTAGAATTGTGGCAGATGCACCAGTTGATACTGATCATCCAGGTACAGGATCCTGGGCTGAATACACACCCGTTCATATTCCAGGCTACACTATCAAGGTTGACGACAATGCTGGGACCAAGGTTCCTGGCGTCCAGGTCGGTCCTAATGACAAGGATGTAACTGTTGAAGTGACATATGTTCCTGTGCCACAACAGATTAAGTTCAATGTCTATGACGATACTACCAAGACCCAGCTTCTAACCGATGACGAAATCAAGGAACTGGAAAAGCAAGGAATACTTGTTACTATCCCGGGTGTCAGTGACCAAGTAGTCATCAAAGGCCAGGTAAGTGATAAGTTAGCTGCCTTGAAGAGTTACTACTTAGCTAAGGGGTACAAGTTCGTTAGTGATGATCTCGACCAACTGGCTGACAGATACGATAATACAGATAACGCTACAAACAATGTAGCCATTACTGATCCTAATGATGATCAAGTGCCACAAGTTGTAACGCTCCACATTGCTCATGATATAGCGTTAGACAAGCAGGTTAAGAGTGTCACTAGAACGATTAATTATTACGATGAAAATGAACACCAATTAATCAGTGATGTTCACCACCCAGGTATTACCATTACAGAACCAGGTACTAAGACTCAGACCGTTAACTTTAATCGGTATGCAGTCTATGACAAGGTAACTCATGAACTCTTGGGTTATGCTAGTTCGGACCAAGTTAATGGCAATGCATTAATCACTACCGACGGATACATCCATGATACTGATCCTAATTCAGTGGCTGGGTATGTAGCAGATGGTAACTTTGCAGAAGTAGATAACTATGACCTTTCTAAGTACGGGTATACCGGACCAACTGATGAACAGCACCAAAAGATGGCCCAAGTTGCTTCAGCAGCTGCCGATGTCAATAAGGCACAAACAATAGTTAATGTTTACTATCAACATGCAACTACAAATACTGAAAATGACAAGACCATCACAAGAACAATTAATGTTCATAAGCCAACAGGTCAAACTGAACAAGTTCTCCAAAATGCTGATTTCCATGTTGTATCTGTAATTGACAAGGTGACGGGGGCAACTGTAAGTACTACAGTCACAACTCCAGATGGCAAGACGGATACATGGGCTCAATACTCACCAATGACAATTCCAGGATACGGGATACAGGTTGAGGATACTACTGATCAAAACAATAAGTTCGCTTTGGACTCAATTAACCAAAAGACTGTTGCTATTACTGACCATAACGTAGTAATCGATGTCAATTACTTAGCCCAAGCGCAGAATGTAACTGTTAAGTATGTTGATGATGACGAAGGTGGCAAACAAGTGGGTACTACTACAACCCTCAATGGAGCTACTGATACCACAGATACTATCAGTGTCAAAGTGCCAGAAAACTATGTTTACAATAATCGAATCGATTTAGACGGTAAGCAAGTAGCTTCCAACATGGCATACACATATACATTCCAGCCAGGAACGCACGAGGTTGTCATTCACTTAGGCCACAAGATTGAAACTAGCCAAGAAACACAATCTATCAAGGCTAGTCAAACTGTAACTTACCAAGGTGCTGGTCAGCAAACACCAAAGCCCAATGTCACTAGCAAAGACATTGACTTTACACGCACGGTTAAAACGGACATGGTCACGAATGAAAAGACCTACTCTGCATGGACCGGTAATGATTACACCTTTAATAAGATAATCTCTCCAAATGTTCGGGGTTATCAACCTGATATGGGAGTAGTTGGTGGTGCTCAAGTTACATTAAGTGAATTGAACAGTGCTAGTCCAGAGCAGATGGCGGAATACCTGAAGAACGGGATTAACTTTGACTATGTAGTAACATATCATGCTAACCAACAGACGGTTAAGGTTGTTTACCTTGACGAAGATAACAATAATGAAATTGTGCGTTATGGCAACGATATCAATAGTAGTTTCGGCGAAAATGTAACGGTTGTTCCAAGCTTGATCGCTAATGAAGAAGGTAAATATTACCTGAAGTCAACTGATCCGATTAATCACGTGGTTAGTGATAAGGATGAGGATAATGTGATTACAATTTACCTCAAGCATAAGCATGTTCAGAATACAGAAACTTCTGCGCCAACAAGAACGATTAACGTTCACATGCCAGACGGAAAAGTTGAAACCACAGTACAACAGTTGAACTTTAGTAGATCAGTTGACACTGATTTGGTAACCAATGCTAAGACTTACAGCAATTGGACAATCACTGATGAGGAAACAAATGCCGACCAGGCTAATAGTAGTTGGAATGCCTTTACTGCACCAGAACTTACTGGTTATCAGGCCGATACAAAGGCAGTTCAAAGCAAGGTTATCGCTCATGATACACCAAATGAAATCGTAGATATTCATTACCAGGCTGAAGATCGGACGGTTAATGTCAAGTATGTTGATGATGACAAGTTAGATGCAGATGGTAACCCAACTGAATTACCAGAATTAACTGGAACATTGACGGGTAAGTATGATGAATACACTACAATTACGCCAACTATTCCAGAAAACTACCAATTCAAGAAGGTCGACAACAACCCTAACTTGACCCAAGCTGATCAAGGGTATAGTTATCACTTCCTGGTTGATGGAGACACAGTTGTTATCCACTTGGGACACGAGCACATGGATGTTGAACGGAGTCAAACCGCAACGCAGACCATTCACTATGTTGACCAAGATGGAAATACAATTCATCCAGATCAAAGTCAAACCCTTACGTTCAAGCAAAAGGGTGACAAAGACCTAGTTACGGGTGAAATTGTTTGGGATCCTGCATATCAAGAAACATTGAACTTTGATAAGGTAGCTAGCCCAGCTATTTCTGGTTACCAAAATCCAAACCCAGCACTGGTTCCAGGTTCAGGATTAACTTTGAATAATGATAACTTTACTGCAGATCATAATTCAGAAGTAACAGTTGTTTATGAAAAGGTTACTGAACCAGCAACTCAAACCCCTGGCGATAATCAGCCGGCAGAACCTAATAAGGACGGTAACTTAACTCCAGATGCACCAGCTGCTACGGGCAAGAATACTAATAATACTGCTCGTGAAACTGAAAACAAAGATCGTAAGTTACCGCAGACTGGTGACAATGAGGATGATTTTGCTTATGCTGGATTCTTCTCAATGATCTTAGGTTTGCTAGGATTAGGTTTCCTCAAAAAGCGCGACTAACTAAGCGGTATTAACTAGTAATTCTAAAGAGTAGATGAGTAGTTAGTTTAAATACTATCGTTTATTAACCTCGCGGTAGAATATTCAAATTGACAGATTGCTCAATGATTTATATACTAAATGTATTCAAGATATGCTGTAAGATAATTAACTATTTTCAGAGAAGACGGTTGTTGTGAAAGTCGATAGGATTACTTACAGTGCTCCTTGAGGGATTAATAATAACTGGATACAAGCTCATCTTGATTGGTGAGAATTTAAGAGGTTAACGATCAACATCGTTGCAAGTAAGGTGGTACCGCGTGTCATGCGTCCTTATTAGCAGCGGTGTTTTTTGTTTACTGATGAAAGGGTGGCAATGATGAAAAAACTAAGTAGTGCTGAAATTCGGCAGATGTATTTAGACTTTTTCAAGAGTAAAGGGCACGATGTTTTAAAAAGTGCGCCATTAGTTCCGCACGATGACCCAACATTGTTGTGGATTAACTCTGGGGTCGCAACGATGGAGAAGTATTTTGATGGGTCAGTTGTACCCAAGAACCGGCGTTTAACTAGTTCGCAAAAGTCAATTCGGACTAATGACATTGAAAACGTGGGACGGACAGCACGGCACCATACGATGTTTGAAATGTTGGGGAACTTCTCAGTGGGGGATTATTTCAAGAAGGAAGCGATCACTTGGGCCTGGGAATTATTGACGAGCCCAGAATGGTTTGCCTTTGAACCAGAAAAGCTCTACATCACCGTTTATCCTAAGGATACGGACGCCAAAAAGTTCTGGCAAGAAGTCGGGGTAGCCTCAGACCACATCTATGAAGCAGAAGATAATTTCTGGGATATTGGTGAAGGTCCTTCCGGTCCTGACTCTGAAATTTTCTATGATCGTGGTCAAGAAATGAATAACCTTCCTGCAGATGACCCAGAAAGTTATCCTGGCGGCGAAAACGAACGTTATTTAGAAATCTGGAACATTGTGTTCTCCCAGTTCAACCACAAGCCAGATGGTACGTATGAACCATTACCACATAAAAACATTGATACGGGGATGGGGTTGGAACGGATTACATCAATCTTCCAAAACGCACCAACAAACTTCGAAACAGACTTATTCTTGCCAATCATCCAAGCAACGGAAAAGATGGATAACAATAAAAAGTACGGCGAGGATCCAGAATTAGATGTTTCCTATAAGGTAATTGCGGACCACGCGCGGGCTGTAACCTTTGCCATTGGTGACGGCGCTCTTCCATCCAATGACGGACGGGGCTACGTTATTCGGCGGTTGATCCGGCGGGCAGTAATGCACGGGCAAAAGCTAGGCATTCAAGGGGCCTTTATGTACAAACTAGTTCCAGTTGTGGGTCAAATTATGCAAGCTGCTTACCCAGAAGTATTGGAACAAGCTGATTTCATTGCCAAGGTAATTCGTATGGAAGAAGATCGTTTCAATGAAACATTGAAGGACGGCTTGGACTTATTGAACAGTTTGATTGCGGAAGTTAAGCAACAAAACGGGACTGAACTACCTGGAGCCCCAGTCTTTAAACTGTATGACACTTACGGATTCCCACTGGAATTGACCAAGGAATATGCTGATGACGAAGGTCTGGGTGTTGATGAAAAAGGCTTCGCTGCTAAGATGAAAGAACAGCAAGAACGAGCACGGGCTGCCCGGTCCAATGCCAAGTCCATGGGCGTACAAAATGGTCTTTTAACGGAAATCAAGACCCCAAGTGAATATGTTGGTTACTCTGAATTAGAAACAACTGGTGTCTTGAAAGACATCATTGTTGACAATAAATTGGTAGCCGAAGTTACAGCTGGAACAGCCGATATGATCTTTGATCGGACCCCATTCTACGCTGAAATGGGTGGTCAGGTTGCTGACCAAGGACTGATCCAGGATGCAGCTGGTAATGTAGTTGCAAAAGTAACGGATGTCCAACATGCACCAAATGGTCAGAACATGCACACGGTTGAAGTAGTGGCTCCGATGAAGCAAGGCGCAGAATATACGCTGGTTGTTGACCGGATGTTCCATGAAAAAGTGCGGAAGAACCACACAGCTACCCACTTGTTAGACCAAGCATTACGGGATGTCTTGGGTGAGCATACCCACCAAGCAGGGTCGTTGGTTGAACCAACATACCTGCGGTTTGACTTCACTAACTTAGGTTCAGTGAGTCAAGAACAACTTCACCAAGTCGAAAACATTGTCAACGAAAAGATTTGGGCAAGTTTGCCGGTTGAAACAGTCGTAACAGATATTGAATCTGCCAAGAAGATGGGCGCCATCGCTTTATTCTCCGAAAAGTATGGGGATACTGTTCGGGTAGTTAAAGCTGGCGATTACTCAATGGAATTCTGTGGGGGGAACCACGTTGACAATACCATTGAGATTGGCTTGTTCAAGATTGTTTCTGAATCAGGTGTTGGTGCTGGGGTAAGAAGAATTGAAGCCGTAACTTCTAAGGAAGCCTTTGAATTCTTAGAGAAGCGGAACCAAGTATTGAACCAAGTTGCTGCTGATCTTAAGACAACTAAGATCGAAGATACACCGCGGAAAGTGGAACAATTACAAGAACAAATCAAGAAGCTGGAACAAGAAAAGCAGGCTCTAGAAGATAAGTTTGCTAGCCAACAGGCTTCTGATGTGTTCAAGAATGTTCAAACAGTTAATGGCAAGAAATTGATTGCAGCCCAGGTTAGCGTTTCAGGCATGGGTCAACTGCGTCAATTGGCCGACCAATGGAAGACACAAGAGCTTTCTGATGTTTTAGTTTTGGCCACTAAAGCTGATGGTGGTAAGGTAAACTTGATTGTTGCTGCTTCGCCAGCAGCGGTTAAGTCCGGAATCAAGGCCGGTGCTTTGATTAAGGATATTGCCCCACTTGTTGGTGGTGGCGGTGGCGGTCGTCCGGACCTGGCCCAAGCCGGTGGTAAGAAACCAGAAGGAATTGCTGCAGCATTGAAGGCAGCTGCCACATGGTTGGAAAATAATTAAATTTAAGAACAAAAAACCTCCAAGATTTTCTTGGAGGCTTTTTTGTAGTTTATTATTGTAAAGCTTGTGCCAAAGCAGTTTGAACAGCTGGTGCTTGGTCAGCAATCAGAGCTACCCGACCGGCAATCAGGTTGGTATCCATCTGGATTTCACGGGTCAAGATAGCTTCTTTTAACTTCGGTGTGAAGAATTCCTTGAATTCCTCAAGGCGTTCTTTGGTCTTGAAATACCGTGCAATTACTGTGACAAAAGTTGGGTATTCCATGTCACCGCCAACGGTATCTTCTAACCATTGCCAATTATTCCGAATCCAATCCCAGGCAAGTTGTTCACCATTTGGATTACCTAAAACTTGACCAAACCAAGCGCGAAGATCTTGGGGCTTAACCACGTCAGCATTTTGGAATTGAGCTACGATATGGTTCAATTCTGCGTCACCTTTAACTTGGGTAACGGCAGCATAGATGTCCTGCTTATAACTACTGTCAGCAGTCGTAACGTATTCGTTCAGTAAGTGCTTAACTAGGTTCATATTACCAAAGTGTTGGGCTTCATTGCGTAAGATGAGCATCCGAGTGGCAGCCGGAAGTTGGCTCAGGGTCTGACTATTTGCAGTATAAATCTGGTGCGCAGCGGCAATAGCTGCATCATTTTCGGCATAAAGAGCAGCGTTTAGAACGATTGGCCGCGTTAATTCATCATCAGCACTTTCCCCTGGAACAGGTTGCCAACCCAGGCGGGCTACCTGGTTAACACTCAAGTTATTAACGAATTCCTTCAGGTGTTTTTCAGCAGGTGAATCTGGCAGGACAAACCGCTTTAATTCAGCGATCACGGCAGATAGCGCAGTCATAACGATGTAAGAATGACTGTCAGCAAAGAGGTGTAAAGCAGGAATCAAGTCTGCAAAACTGATTACTTGTCCCTTGGCTAGTAACAACAAGTCTTGCAACAGTTGCATCTGGGCGATGTTATCAAGAGATGAAACGTTGTCCAAGATGTCTTGGAAGAGTTGTTGATCGTAGTGCACGATATAGTGGGCAGTGTTATCGAGATTTAAGCGGAATGGTTCGCCATTTTCAGCACGTAAGCTTGCATAATCACCTAAAACAAGTTCACGGTCTTTCATGATTTGTGGTACAGATTTGTAGTTGCTGTTAAGTGGCACTTGCCATACCCGTCCCTGGTCTTGACCTGCTCCGATGAAGAATTGTTTTTGGGTTAAGACGAGTTGTCCAGCAGCATTAACCTGAGCAGTAACGACTGGGTAGCCTGGTTGTTTGAGCCAGGAATTCATGATTACGCCAACATCAATCCCAGCTGCTTCACCGAGAGCTGTCCACAAGTCGTCACCAGTAGCGTTACCATACTTATGCTGGGCAAAGTAATTCTTTAAACCAGTCCGCAGGGCTTCATCACCAATTAAGGCGCGAACCATGACGAGCATTCGGGAGCCTTTGGCGTAGACAATTGCCGCGTCAAAGACAGTGTCAATTTCGGCAGGATCATTGATTGCGACATGAATTGGCTGTACGCCGTCGGTAGCATCCCGTTGAAGCGCCAGTGTTGGTTCACTGGTTTGGAATAATTCCCAGATGTTCCATTCTGGTCGAATAGCATCGACAGCGACGTACTCCATCATATTGGCGAAGCTTTCGTTTAACCAGAGTTCATCCCACCATTTCATGGTGACTAGATCCCCAAACCATTGGTGAGCAAGTTCGTGGGTGATGACTGTTGCTACTACTTGTTTAGTATCGAGAGCAGTGTTGTCGGGATCCAAGAGAAGATAGGCTTCCCGGTAGGTTACTAAGCCCCAGTTTTCCATAGCCCCGGCACTAAAATCAGGTAAGGCAAGCTGCCAGGAGTGTGGGAGTGGATATGGAGTATGATAGAACTCTTCGAAGAATTCAATGGCATTTTTGGCAATATCTAAAGCAAAGTCGAGTTCGTTTGCCTGGTGAGCCTTAGTGGCAAAAACACCAATTTGAACCCCGCTCTTAGTTTGGGTCAGCTTGCTTTGGAGCTCCCCAAAGGCGAAAGCTACTAAGTAAGTTGACATGCGAACTGTGGTTTCAAAGTAGTGAACACCGTTGATGACTTCTTTTTCAGGCATATTGCTGAGAATGGTTTCACCAGCGTGTTCATCAAATTTGATGGCTAAAGAGAAAGTGGCTTTAGCTTCAGGCTCATCGACGCATGGAAAAGCTTGACGGGCCGCGGTGGTTTCAAACTGGGTCCCGATGATCTCTTTTTTGACACCATCGACGGTATAGTATGATGGATAAATCCCCATCATCTTATCAGTTAATTTAGCAGAATATGTAACTGTCAATGTCACTGTTCCGGCATGAGGGAGATCAATATACAGTGCGGTATTGGCATCATCAGTAGTGAATGGTAGTGGACTATCATTCATTGTGACTGCTTCGATCGTCATATCTTCTTGATGGATGGCAATTTGTGGTGTAAGTGCCGTTCCAGTAATAGTGGTTTTACCGGAAAAGACCTTGTGACTGCGATCGATATCAAGATAGATATCGTAATGATCAGGTTGGAATTTAGTATAAAAACGACTAACTTCTGGCATATAATTCACCCTTTACTAATTTATTAATTAGATTATACACCAATTAAGAGAGATTAACGAATGATGAGAAAAAATCAATGATTAAGGGATAAAAAAAGCCCCCTAAACTAAGAAAGTATTTGTATACTTGCGGTAGTTAAGCGGAGGAAGGGAAAGGGGGAAATGACACATGTTAGGCGATTTTTATAAAGAAAAAGAAACAGATACAGTTTGGTGGGTGGATGACTTTAACTCAGTGGGAAAACATTTGTTTTCTTTTGATAAGAAGAAAATTTATAATCTCTTTGCTGATTATCCATACAATATGACTACCGAAGAAGTGGCAATTTTCAACAAAGAAAACCCATACTGGCGGGAATTTTTCCAGGATCGATTTACAGATAAAAATGGTGGTGACAAATAATGAAGGATGAAAGAAGTGAAGAGAAAATAGCGCGGTATCAGCGAAGTACAAGAATTGCACTTGTTTTAGGAGTTATTTTGATGTTAGTTAACAAACTGCTAGAAGCATGGGAGAAGAAAGAGGAAAGTAAAGATGAAAGAAAATGTTCTTAAAGAAATCAAGTTTAAGCACGGAAAAATATCTATTTTACGCAGTAGTAAAAAGGATAAGATCCGGGGAATTATTGGTTGGATATTATTTATAATGATAATGATTCTCATTCAGAAGGCGAGAAAGTGACAATTTTTGCTCAACCTACCTGGAAAAGGAGGGGGAGGGATGGAGCATATAAAGAATAAGTGGTTAGATTGGCTTGAGTTTGAATTGTTGGTAAAGGATGAACTAGAAATTGTTATTGACGGCAAAATATGCTATTTAGGTCCAGCCTTTAATAATAAGAGTTACAGAGATAAAGAAGGCTGGGTTCTTTATCCATATGACTTGAGTTATGAGATGTACATTCCGTATACGGATCCGAAAAAGATTTTATCTTTTAAAATTGGCAGTAAAACAATAGGGGAACATTTTATGTCTGAAAAGCATGATATGTGAAGAGGTAAAATTCATAAATTGAATTGATTTGATAACAAAAAAGCCCGCAGGTGCGAGCATAAAATCATTTCATTTTATCAGCAACATTATAATTTTTGACGCCAATAACATTGAATTCAGGATCTTCAAATGTTACGCGGACAGGTTTGTCATTATTAAGAGTGAATACCATTACAGCTTTAACGGTTTTCCCAGGCAAAAGCATATTATGTAATCCATCATCGTATTTTTGGATCGGATTATTACCATCGTTATCTAAAGAGACAGTACCTGGATCCAGCTGTACATCAGAAGTTTTTTAGATAAGGAGTAGTAATGTCATGATTAGACCACTTATTTTTAGAGAGAAAGATTTTAATTGGATCAAAGTCAAATATCCTGATTTTTTTGAATTGCTGAAGAAAAAGGCAATTTATAGAAACGATGAAATATACATTAATTTGGAAGATCAATCTGAGTACGATATTATTTTCGATGCAGTGGGTGATGTCTTGATGTGCGAAGTTTCTCAAGAAGGTGAGCTAACAAAGGATGGTTTTTGCTTTGAAGAAGCATGGGATTATGCAGATGCTGTACCGAACAAGGAGATTAGTAATGAGTGAAACAGGCTATATCTATTTTACAGTAGAAGAAATGGACTTTATAAAGAACACTTATCCTAAGTTATTTCGATATCTTAAGCAATTCATTTCTGATGAAAATGATACAGAGATCGAGTTAGAACTGACAGAAGAACAACTTCAGGACATTCATGTAAAAATGTTTGACATTGTTTCGGAAGATGCAGACGCGCATAAAGATGGCAATCCAAGCATGAATGCAATCAAATTGGAGAGAATATGGTGTGGTTAATATTGATATGACAAAAAGATTAGTAGTGTAAATGATGGAATTTTGGCATTCATAAAAGGCATTGAATACATCTGGAAAACTTGGGAGAGATGTGTTGAAAGTTGCCGTCATATTAGCTGATGTTAACTGCCGGGAAGACATCTCTTCTGATAAAGGTTAGTTGCTTGCTGTTTATAGTCAATGGTGCACTGGGACAGTTTCAGCCTGGCAGAAACAGTTAGTGCGATAGGTGTCTTATTGGGCGTAGGTTTAGAAGCAGGAAAAGCTTTGGTAAAACTGGTTAATTAGTGAGTAATAGCTTTAAACAAGTATTTTGTTAATTTGAGGAAGGACAAACTCCTTGAAAGTGATTTAAAGAAATGGAAAAAGCCAATGGAGGTGAGAGGATGAAGCTGTATAAGCCGAAAAAAGGTGATAGCAAGGAACTTATGCTTATTTTTATTTTTGCTATATTATTTGCCATTGTAATAGTATGGCCTCTTTCAAATATGGGGATCACTTCCATTGATGATTTGCTTATTCCTGCTTTTGTAATTGTTGGATTTATTTCATTTATCGGTGGAATATTTAGTAAATTATTGTGAACTCAATAGCTGAAAAAGCTAACGGAGGTGAAAGGATGAAATTGTATAAATGGAAAAAAGAAGACACACTCACATCAATTATTGCATTTGTAGTGATTATAATTAGCGGTACTATTGGAGTTGTGTGTGCTATGTATGATATAACGGTGTTCGATTTAATTATTAAATTATTTACTGTATTTAAAACCATTATATATATGTATATATTCGGGGGTATACTTCTCCTCTTTCTTCCTTTCATAATCATTGGTAAGTTTTTCTAGTGTTAAAATATTGAGTCCGCAAGGGCTCCTTTTTTATACCAACTTTCAAGGATGAAAAGATAGTCTGAACAATATGGAAACATATTGGGTACAGGTTCACTGGCTCCCAAAGGTGGCGGAAAGGGCTATAAAGTATTGGGCAGTAATGCGGGCTGAGCGGTAATAATATTGGAGTGTCTGGTTGCTGGGGGTTATTGTTTTGGTTACCGTGAACGATTGTTCGTTACTTAGAATATAATATCTCTTTTTAGCAGTTTCATATCCTTAGGGACGTTTTTGTGTTACTTTTTTTACCGAGAAGACACTTTAAAATAAGAAAACCGCCCTTAAAAAGGCGGTCTTTTAACACTAATCAACACCGGCGGAACGCTTAAAAAGGAGATGGCTTTTCTTCTAATTCGTAAGCCAAATATTCGTAAGCAAATTGATAACCTAATTTTTGTGCTAATCGTAAAGAAATTTTGGTGTGAGCATCCCAACTCGGATACCGTTTCTGGGCAAGACAAGTTGTGATTAATTGGGAACAGGCACTTGTTGCTAAGCCTTGTCCGCGAAAATCAGCATGAGTAATGACCTCAATCTCAATGCCTCCTTGATAAGCTGAAAACGAGCTCGCTCCTGCCACGATTTGTTGGTCTTTAACCACTACATAACCGAGGGCTAAGCGGTTGAACTCGTCATAAGTGTGGAAGTTACCTACCAAGTGGTTTGACCATTCCATTTGTAAGCATTGCGAATACAGGTTGGCATCAATGGGGCGGATTTGAAATTCTGGCGGCAATTGGCTAATCAATGTTTGAAGTTTGGCCTGGTCAAACTGTGTATCCTTACGGGTCGCATACCGGGTAAATTTTCTTACTCGATCGCCGCAATATTTCTCAATTAGCTGCGCCCATGCTGGAGTTTGGGGCACCATAATTAGATCAGGACAGGAATCAACAGCAGTAGCCACAAGCTGCATGTTAGGCCGTCCAGCAAAAAAGGCAAACGCCGAACTAATGCCTATTAAAGCTAGTGCTGCTTGGGGATCACGATCATCATCAACAATAATCTGCCCCATGGTTCCATCTAAACATGACCAAATCATTGTTTGATCCCATCCAGTAAATAGTGCGCTTGCTTTATGTCTAGCTTGTGCTTCCATCATTTTGCTATCCTTTCTATACTATGGAGATTTCGTAAAACGACTATGTTCTATGCCCGTAATTGGAACATTAAGATACCAGCGGCAATAGCCACATTCAGCGATTCAGCATAACCCTTGATGGGGATATAGAGATTATCGCTTGTTAAAGCCAAAAGATCTGCTTGCATGCCGTTGCCTTCATTTCCCATTACTAAAGCAAAGTCTTGATACTTGCCAACTTGGTCGTATTGCTTTGCTTCTTCGTTGAGCTCACTTCCGAAAACAGGTAATGCCCGCTTGCGGAAACTAGTGATCCAGTCCGTTAAATCGGCGTCAACTAGTTGTAAATGAAATTGACTCCCTTGCATTGCACGTAAGACTTTGGGTTGATGATAATCAGCTGTTCCGTTACCAAAGACTACTCCCGCGAACCCGGCCGCATCTGCAGTACGAACAAGGGTTCCAATATTTCCCGGATCTTGGACCTGGTCTAAAAACAACCATGCTCCCTGGACTTCATCAGGGTTGATAGCATTCGGTTCAGGTAATGCTACTGTGGCAAAAATTCCCTGAGGGCTGGGTGTAGTACTGAGCTTTTTGGCGATACTATCTGTTATTTGAAAATATGGAACATCTAAATTATCTGGTAAGTCAGTGTGGTGCTTGGATTCTGCTGTAAAAATGATTTCCAGTAGCGGTGCTTGCGCTGCTATGGCTTC
This sequence comes from Ligilactobacillus saerimneri, assembly GCF_036689625.1. Taxonomy (NCBI): domain Bacteria; kingdom Bacillati; phylum Bacillota; class Bacilli; order Lactobacillales; family Lactobacillaceae; genus Ligilactobacillus; species Ligilactobacillus saerimneri. The sequence goes on along the minus strand of NZ_CP144759.1, from coordinate 894,101 downwards.
TTTTACTAGGTGCCAACCATCCAATAAGTATTTGCCTTGTTTGCGCCGGCCACGTTTTGTTTGGAGTTTTGCCCAATCTTTAACGCGCTGGTTGGTTGCTGATGTGATCTCTTGTATCATGAAATTCTCCCATAATTAATATATTATGTTCTAAATTATAGCATATTTCTAATTCTTGTTTGTGGTTAAGAACAGCCTTAGAATTACTCAAAAAAGTCCTAGTTATTCGCGAAATATGATATTCTTATCATGATGAATAAACTATGTGCTGAGGTGTAATAATGCAATCTCTTATTAACTTTATTTTAGGCTTTGCAATCGTATCTTTCCCTATGTATTTCATTATCAGAAATATGAACAAAGATCACGAGGATTAATTTGCAATGGGGAATATTTGCTGGTACAATTATTCCTGTTATGGAGAGTTGGCAGAGTGGTAATGCACCGGACTCGAAATCCGGCGAACCGGTAATACCGGCGCGCAGGTTCAAATCCTGTACTCTCCTTTTTATATAGTTTTGCCGGTGTTGGTGAGTGCTAGAAAGCCCGTCATACCGGCGTTCTTATTTTTGGCTTAACACTAAAAAACACTGGTTTTTTGATAAACTGTTGCAAAAAATACAACCGGCTATCAATACGAATGTTTAAAAGTACCGTCTTAATAGGCGGTTTTTGTTATTTACGATATAGGCGTCACATCCCGATAAAGCAGTCAACGCCCTGGCATATTCGGCTGATGTGACTTCAACTTCATTCCAATCCTTAGGGGTGGGGATGTCCTATGTGTCATCAACAGCACACCAGGCTAAGTTTAGCTTGGCAGAAACAGCTAGTGCAATGGGTGTCCTATCAAACGCAGGTTTAGAAGCAGACAAGGCTTTGGTAAAACTGGCCGCTTAGCGAGTAATCGCTTTGAACAAGCATTTTGTTAATTCGGGGAAGGCTAAACCAGCAATGGCAAGTTGATCCCGAGCCAAGCCTCAAGGGAAACCTGAGGAAGGTGTAACGACTAGAAAGAGTAGGCTAAAAACATTGTTCATGCCGAAATTTCCACAAAGGCAAAACTCCTTGAAAGTGATATAATTAAATATAGAAAGAAACGGATAACACCAATGGAGGTGGAAGTAATGAAACTGTATAAGCCGAAAAAGGGTGATGGTAAGCAAGCAGTGCTTATTGTTTTTACTATGTTGCTTTTTTTAGTACTAGGTATGTATTTAGCGGCTGAGGGATTACCTTCACCAAGTGCTCTGATTATTACTTTCTTTTTGATAAGTGGCTTAATATCAATTATTGGTGGGGTATTTGGATGGATATTCAAATTTTAAGCAACGATGAGTCCGTGAGGACTCTTTTTTTATGTCAACTTTCAAGGATGAAGAGATAGTCTGAACACTATGGAAACACGGTGAAGTGCGGGATAAAGAGCCCGTACGGTAACATATTGGGTACAGGTCTGCGAAAAGTTATTAATTCGTTAGTTTCTGCGGTAAAAAATATTGATAGTAAGAACTCAGTCCTTGGCAAATTAGGGATTAAGAAGAATGAAATCGTAGATGCTAATGGGAATCTGAAGTCTTTAACGGATATCATGGGTGTGCTGAATAAGCATACACAAGATATGAACGGGGCAGAGAAAAACACCGTCTTTAATGCTCTGTTTGGGACAACTGGGCAACAAGCCGGGATGATCCTAGCCGAAAACTCGAAACGCTTAGGCGAGTTGACGGAAAAGACCCAGGCGGCCGCTGATAAGGGAAAGTACGTTCAAACATTAGCACAAAAGAACTCTGAAACAGCCCAAGCTAACACCCAAAAGTTCAAAAAAGCCTGGGAAGACCTAGAAATCAAGTTTGGGGCAGAATTACTACCTTACATGACGGAAGCCACGAAATCACTGAGTGATTTATTTAGCCAGAAAGATTTCCAAGAAGACGTGGAAGCGATGGCTTCAGGTGTGGGGAAATTTGCCGGCAGAGTGGCCAAACTAGCTGAAATTCTTCTTAAATATAATTATGTTGCGCTTGATGTCATTAAGCTAGGAGCAAGGCTATGGGTAATTGACAAAGTGGTTAATTTTACCTTGAAGATGCAAAAACTTGCGGAAATTTTTGGGGGTTTTAAGTCAAAAATAGTAACAGAGCAAACCGAAGTGGCTTCGTTAACTGCTGAATATCAAAAACTAGCGGAGGCTAAGATGGCCGCAAGTAATGCTTATACTGAAACGCCTGTGAAGAGTGCAAGTAAGACTGGCGAGGCTGTTGAAGAAGTAGCTACTAATATTCCTACGGCAGGTGGTAAGGCTAAGGGCGTTGGAACTAAGGTTGCCAAAGAAGTAGAGACGGAGATCGCGACATCTGGGTTAAGTATAAACCATTTTTGATGACAGTCATAAAATCACAGTAAGGGCAACGATCACATGGGCAAGTGAGGCGCGCTACGATAATCTTCTTTTACCACGAACAATTCAATATTTGGGTTTGTAATTCCGAGGAGTTTTAGCATTGAATAATTATCAAGGGATAAAAGCAGAACCGTCTTTCTGATATGTTGTGGTGATTTAATTGTATGACAAGGACCAGCTTTTGGTCCTTATTTTGTGCCCAAAAATCTGGCATTGACGTTCGCCAATACCAGAGTGTAGACCCGTTTTTATGAGGGGAATCAATGACGGTCATCTAAAGTCCTTAAATGATGGCACAGCAACCTACAAAGACGCCCACGCCTACGCTGTGGAGGTCGGAGAGATACTGTCTAAAGTGCTTAACGTCCACATCACAGCGGAAACTTTGCCTGATGGTAAGATGTACTTCAATATTGCTGACGGGGTGCTTAACGAAACACTGAAAAATAACTACTCTCTCGTCTCTGATTACACGGAGGGTGTGCAGACTAGGCTTAATCAGCAAGCGGGATTGAAACTGCGAGCCCAGCGTCCTGACTTTGACCAGGATCGAGTAAAGGGGTTTGTCAATAAACTGAGCAGTGCCGATGATTTTACGGACGTGCAATGGGTCCTAGGTGATCCGATGGTTAATTTCACACAATCAGTCGTGGATGAGGCCATTAAGAAAAATGCGAAGTTTCACAGTGACGCCGGCATGAAGGCGGTCATCAAGCGCCAGGTTAAAGGCAAAGCATGTAAGTGGTGCCGTGGCCTGGAAGGAACTTACGACTATCCAAAGGGAACGCCAAATGAAGTCTTTCATCGGCATGAAAACTGTCGGTGTGTGACCGATTATTTGCCAGGAGATGGTAAAAAGCAGAATGTTTGGAGTAAGAGCTGGAAAAAAGAGGCGATTACTCAACGCGAACGTGAAAAGCAAGCTTTGGAAGACATAAAGTCAAACAACGGCAGGACCAATGCACAAGAGTACCGCAAAATGGCCAAAGTTTTAGGGCCAGATAAGATGCCGCCGTCATTGCCTAAGTTTCAGGAATTGAAGTATAATAAAGGTAGTAAGTATGACGACTTGAGAAAAGAATATGATTTTTATTCTGAGTTGAAAGAAAAAAATTGGAATGAAGGATACAAAAACAAGGTGGCTGGCTACCATAACATTTTTAGAGATGAGGGGCAATCGTTGTCCGTGCATGCAGCGTCTCGATTGGATCGTATTGAGAAGAAGGGCTTTAAGATTATCACTATAAATGATGTGCTGGACTTATCAAAACGTGAACCTGATTTCAGACAAAATGATGTCAAAGTAGTTCATTTCGACGAAAGACTGCAACTTGCAATTATTCGTAATACTAACACGAATGATATCGTGTCTATTGTGCGGAGAAAGCATAAAAAGGATGGTTGGTATGAAATTTAATGAGATGATGAAAAAAATAGAAGCCTTTTTGCAGGAGACGCCAAAAGATATTTTTGATTTTTCTGGTGAAATTGAAGACGCTCTGGTTGATGATTATGATGAGATGTTTAGCGAACAACCAGACGCTGTCCGTTGCTTATCTGAAGAAGTGCCAGATATTTGTGCTAGTGCAGAACCTGGTATGTCACAATCTGAAATAGAAATTTTTAAGCGGAAATTGTCAGTTGAATATGAGAAAGCAAAAAAATTAGTTATCTAATATAGCGGTCACTAACAATGACCGCTATTTTTATACCCTAATTTAAGGAGGTGATGCGATTGATTCACTAATCTTTTAAAAGATTGAAAGGAGCAAAGTATGGCTAATCAAAAAAGAATTGGCAGACAAACTCCGACTCAATCGGTAATAATTCCATATCAGAAAACGCTGAGCGATGAAGCGGTGGCGTACTATGAACGGTCCGGGCTTTCCTGTTACGAATGGCAGAAAAACTTACTGGATCCGATCATGGCTGTGGATGATGACGGTTTGTGGGTACACCAAAAATTTGGCTACGCTATACCACGGCGGAACGGAAAAACCGAAGTTATCTACATGAAAGAGATTTGGGCGTTAGAGCAGGGCTTAAATGTCCTCCACACAGCGCACCTGATCTCGACGTCACACTCGTCCTTTGAAAAAGTGAAGCGCTACTTAGAAAAATCAGGCTACAAAAACGGCGATGATTTTAATTCGATCAAGGCGAAGGGTCAAGAACGGATTGAACTTTTTAAATCGGGTGGCGTTATCCAGTTTCGTACCCGGACATCATCTGGCGGGCTAGGGGAAGGCTTTGACCTGATGATTATCGACGAAGCGCAAGAGTACACCACCGACCAGGAAGCGGCCTTAAAGTATACCGTCACGGACTCAGACAATCCGCAAACCATCATGTGTGGGACACCACCCACACCAACCTCAAGCGGGACGGTCTTTACTGACTACCGTGATGATGTGCTGACTGAATTGCGCCTATTTTACGATATGTCCGGTGGTTATTTTCAAAAGGGCTTAGTACAAAAAATTACCGCTGAAAATAGCGAATAAAAAAACAGTTTTTTAGATGAAATTATGGCAGATAACAACAAAAAACACTAGAAATCAACGTTTCAGTAACGTGGTTTCTAGTGCTTTTTAAATTGCTAGACTTTTTACCGGCCGCAATCAGATGCTATACATTAAAAATATTATTTTAACGCAAAAGTAATATTCTTGGAGTTGTCGAGATAGCTAACACTCATCTTTAACTTCGGATTAGGGGCGCCAATTTTAATTTCACCAGCTAAGTTTCCGGTAACTGAACCACCTTTATCAAGGGTTCCAGCTTCAAGTAAGTTGTCAACAGCATCAGGGTAAGCATCTAAATCCGTATTATTGCCGTTAACATTTAACTTAAAATCGTAAGGATTATAGTCGTAACTCTTACGACTCTTATTTTTGATAGTGACATTAGCAACAATAAAGTGCTTGCCTTCGTCCACAGAATCATATTCTCCCGGTTCTACATATTGGAAGCTGTTAACTTTTAGAGATACTCCCTTATAAGTTGCGGTTTTGCCGACTTTAAAAGTCTTTTTTAAAACAGACTTAGCTTCGACGGGAGCAGGCTGAGTATGGTTGCTGATGACAGTAACGCCCCCAAAACTTAATGTTGCAAGTAATAAACTAGTATAAATGCCTTTTTTCATGATAGATATCCTCCTAGTAATAAATCTGTCTAGCTTTTTATGACCTCAAGACAATTGGTCGTAAGAAAAGAAATGCAGATCAACGATAAATCAGGGAATCTAGCAGCTTGCCCTGCTTGTTTTGTCCTTTGAAATTGCTCCAGCCTGGTTTTTTCAAGCTAGTTCGTGTTCCCCAAATTCCATCACGAGGATTGACTTCAGCTAAATGGAGATTGTTTTCTTGAGCAAAGAGTAGGGCCTGCTTGAAGAAAGGATCGCTAATGAACTTAGCTTGCATACCTACAAGCATGGCTGTTTCTGCCGCCGAACGCTTTGTTTTTGGATCGGGTTGTACCCATAGTTCATCACTATATCCTTGAACTTTGCGTCCAAGTTTTTTAAAAACGACGGGGTTAATGCTGGTTGTGGCTAAAATCTTTGTTGCACTACGATGATCACCGCATACAATTGCTTTATACCAAGCAAATAGTTGTTCAACACAATTGAAATGAAGCTCCTGGACAGTGGCACCATTGGTTTGTGTAGCTGTCAGTTCATGCGTGTTAGAATCATGGTACACCGTGAAATTTGTTTGGTAGAAATTACTAAACGGGCTATCCGGACAATTGCTGTGGAAGTAGCCTAGGTAATGACCTTCAATGCAACCGATTAGTTTATGGTTAATTATTGCTTTACGCATCAAATCTCCTCACTTTCAGTATCCTTATATAGAGTTAACGACTTTGATAAGTTAGATTGATATTCTTGATGTTATAAATATAAACGATTACAAGTAAATCAAGGGGTGTTTTTTGGGACTTAGAACTTCAACAAGTTGAAATACGATTATAGTATGGAAAAAACTAGTTATAAAATAGGAAGATTTGATGAAATTCTACTGGGTTAAAGACCAGTGTTTCGCCGGAATTAGAATATTAAGTAAAGAGAAAATGGAAATGACGTGAAATACTTGTAATAAAGGCAATAAAGACTAAAAAAAGTATTTACAAAACAAGAACAGGTCTATATAATAATTAAAGAATTCTTTCCCAGGGAGAGAAAGCGTAATTTGCTTTGCTTTCTTTGGAGGAAGTTGTATAATATTAAGCAAGAGATAATCGGCAAACCATTGGTATTGCGGGTTCTCTTTGCAAAATCACAGGAGGTTCGTATTAATGGCTAAAGAACATTACGAAAGAACAAAACCCCACGTTAACATTGGTACTATCGGCCACGTTGACCACGGTAAAACTACTTTGACTGCAGCTATCACTAAGGTTTTAGCTGAAAAAGGCTTGGCACAAGCTGAAGACTACGCATCAATCGATGCTGCTCCAGAAGAACGTGAACGTGGTATCACTATCAACACTGCTCACGTTGAATATGAAACTGAAAAGCGTCACTACGCACACATCGATGCGCCAGGGCACGCTGACTACGTTAAGAACATGATCACTGGTGCCGCACAAATGGATGGTGCTATCCTTGTTGTTGCTGCAACTGATGGTCCTATGCCACAAACTCGTGAACACATTCTTTTGGCACGTCAGGTTGGTGTTCAATACATCGTTGTCTTCTTGAACAAGACTGACCTTGTTGACGATGAAGAATTGCTTGACTTAGTTGAAATGGAAGTTCGTGACTTATTAAGCGAATACGACTTCCCTGGAGATGACATTCCTGTTGTTCGTGGTTCAGCTCTTAAGGCCCTTGAAGGCGATGCTGAAGCACAAAAGGCTATCCAAGAATTATTGGATGTTGTTGATGAATACATCCCAACTCCAGAACGTCCTACTGACAAGCCATTCTTGATGCCTGTCGAAGACGTATTCACTATCACTGGTCGTGGTACTGTTGCTTCTGGCCGTATCGACCGTGGTGTTGTTAAGGTCGGTGATGAAGTTGAAATCGTTGGTTTAACTGACGACGTTCTTAAGACTACTATCACTGGTGTGGAAATGTTCCACAAGACTCTTGATGAAGGTGAAGCTGGTGACAACATCGGTGCATTGCTCCGTGGTGTTGACCGTGACCAAGTTCAACGTGGTCAAGTGCTTGCTGCACCAGGCTCCATCCAAACTCACAAGAAGTTCAAGGGTGAAGTTTATGTCTTGACTAAGGAAGAAGGGGGCCGTCACACTCCATTCTTCTCAGACTACCGTCCACAATTCTACTTCCACACAACTGACGTTACTGGTATCATCGAATTACCAGAAGGTGTAGAAATGGTTATGCCTGGCGACAACGTTACATTCGACGTTGAATTAATCAAGCCAGTTGCTTTGGAAAAGGGTCTTAAGTTCACTATCCGTGAAGGTGGCCGTACTGTTGGTGCCGGTGTCGTTTCCGAAATCGAAGACTAATAGTTATTCCATTAGCTATATAATTATTGAAAGACCAGGGTTTCCTGGTCTTTTATTTTTACCATGATATTTACATTTAAAGGTATCTACGGTAAACTTATAAAGTATGCAATTTGTATTAAATAATTGCGCAAATTTTTCACGCGGAGGGAAAAATATGTCTGTAAAATGGGAAAAACAAGATGGTAACAAGGGTCAATTGACTTTCACCATCACTCCTGACAAAGTTAAGGAAGGTTTAGACGTTGCCTTCAACCGAGTAAAAAAATCTTTGAACGTCCCTGGATTCCGTAAGGGGAAAGTTCCTCGTCAAATCTTCAACAAGATGTACGGCGAAGAATCCTTATACCAAGATGCGTTGAACGCTATTTTACCAGAAGCTTATTCTGCAGCTGTTACTGAAGCAGCTATTAAGCCTGTTGGCCAACCAGAAGTTTCTGTTGAATCAATGGAAAAGGGTCAAGAATGGACTCTGACTGCAGTAGTTACTGTTGAACCAGAAGTTGAACTTGGTCAATACAAGGATCTTGAAGTAACTCCACACCCAACACGCGTTTTAAAAGCTGATATCGAAGGCGAATTAGAAAACATGCGTGAACAACAAGCTGAATTGGTTCTTAAAGAAGACCAACCAGCTGCCGAAGGCGATACTACAGTTATCGACTTTGTTGGTAAAGTTGATGGTGAAGAATTTGACGGTGGCAAGGGTACTAACTACTCCTTAGTTCTTGGTTCCCACACATTCATCCCTGGCTTTGAAGACCAATTAGTTGGTCACAAGAGTGGCGATGAAGTAGAAGTTAAGGTTACTTTCCCAGAAGACTACCAAGCAGAAGACTTACAAGGTAAGGATGCTGTCTTCGAAGTAACTATTCACGAAGTTAAGACCAAGGAATTACCTGAATTAGATGACGACTTTGCTAAAGATGTTGATGAAGAAGTTGATTCTTTAGAAGAATTAAAGGCAAAGGTTAAGGATCGTTTGAAGGAACAAAAGGTTGCTGCTGCTCGTGAAGCTATCCAAAACGAAGCATTAGACTTGGCAGTGGAAAATGCTAAGATCGGTGACATTCCTCAAGCAATGATCGATGATGATGTTCAACGTCAAATCGACCAATACATGGCTGGTATGCAACAACAAGGCATTTCCCCAGATATGTACTTCAAGTTGACTGGCACAAGTGAAGATGATTTACGTAAGCAATTCGCTGAAGGTTCTGAACGTCGTGTTAAGACTAACTTAGTACTTGAAGCTATCGTGGCTAAGGAAGAAATCGATCCTTCTGAAGAAGAAATTCAAGCAGAAATTAAGAAGCTTGCTGATCAATACAAAATGGATGAAAAGCAGGTTCGGGCTGCATTGACTGATACCATGTTGAAGCATGATATTGCAATCAGAAAAGTAGTTGATGAAATTACTGATTCTGCTAAGCAAACTCGGAAGTCAAACAAGGAAGACGAAAAGTAATCCTGATTGATGATGAAAAACCCCCTGGAAAGGGGGTTTTCTTTTTTCATCTGAACTGACATATAAGCGTGGAAAAAGTTTCTTATTAGTATTTGAATATAATCTCTGTTAGAATTATAACTAATAAAAAAACATAGGGTGATTAACTAATGTTCCAAGATCCAAATAAGCAAGGGCCGATCTCTTGTTCTTTCTGTGGTAAATCAGAAGATCAAGTCGAGAGCATGATCTCAGGCCCAGGCGTATATATTTGTAATGAATGTGTTGATTTAGCACAGTCAATTTTTGATCAACAGAAAAAAGCAGCCGCTGTTGAAGAAGTTAAGGATGTTCCAACGCCAAAAGAAATTGTGAATATTCTTGACCAGTATGTTATTGGGCAAGATGCTGCTAAGAAAACCTTGGCAGTAGCTGTTTATAACCACTATAAACGAATTAATTCTGCATTAAATGATGATGACGATGATGATACTGAACTGCAAAAGTCAAATATTTGTATCGTTGGGCCAACTGGGTCGGGGAAGACTTATTTAGCTCAGAGCTTGGCACGAATTCTCAATGTGCCATTTGCAATCGCAGATGCTACAACTTTGACAGAAGCGGGATATGTTGGTGAAGACGTCGAAAACATCCTCTTGAAATTAATTCAAAATGCTGACTATGATGTTGAGCGGGCCCAACGGGGGATCATTTATATCGATGAAATCGACAAGATTGCCAAGAAGTCCGAAAATGTTTCCATTACCCGGGATGTGTCAGGTGAAGGGGTGCAACAAGCCCTCCTTAAGATTTTAGAAGGAACAATTGCTAATGTTCCGCCTCAAGGAGGACGGAAACATCCGCAACAAGAGTTCATTCAAATCGACACTACCAACATTTTATTCATTGTTGGGGGTGCATTTGATGGGATCGAAGGCATCGTTAAGGAGCGTTTAGGTGAAAAGGTAATTGGCTTTGGAACCAACTCAACTAATAAGTTGCAAGATGATGTTTCTTTGATGCAGCAGATTATCCCAGAAGACTTACTCAAATTTGGTTTGATTCCTGAATTTATCGGACGTTTACCAATTTTAACAGCCTTGGAAAAATTAAAAGAGCAGGACTTAGTGCGGATTTTAACGGAACCGAAGAATGCATTAGTTAAGCAATACAAGAAGTTGCTTGCTTTGGATGGGGTAGAGCTGGACTTTACACCAGCAGCACTAGGAGCCATTGCTAAGATGGCGATTGCCCGTAATACTGGGGCGCGTGGTTTACGTTCAATTATTGAAGGCACAATCAACGATATTATGTTTGAAATTCCTGGCAACGATGACATTGCCAAGGTAATCGTTACTGAGGAAACTGTTAACGGGACAGCTGAACCAGAATTGGTTTATAAGGATAAAGAATAAGCCTTATCGATATCGATCACAATAATAATTGTGATAATATATAACTGAATTTTTTTAAAGGAGATATCAGGAATGGAAAAAGCACAAATCGGTGTTATCGGAATGGCCGTAATGGGCAAGAACCTGGCTTTGAACATTGAAAGCCGTGGTTACCGAGTAGCAATTTTTAACCGGACGGCGGCTAAGACTGAAAAAGTGATGGCTGACCATGCCGAAAAGAACTTAGTACCAAGTTATACCTTAGAAGACTTTGTTGCTTCTTTAGAAAAACCGCGCCGAATCATTATGATGGTTAAGGCTGGGAAGCCAACTGATATGTTTATTGAACGGCTGTTACCTCTGTTGGACAAGGGTGATGTTTTGATTGACGGGGGGAATACCTTCTTTGGCGATACTATGCGACGGAATGCCAAATTGGATGAATCCGGAATTAACTTCATCGGTATGGGGGTTTCCGGCGGTGAAAAAGGTGCCTTAGAAGGTCCATCCTTGATGCCTGGTGGTCAAAAAGAGGCCTATCAATTGGTAGAACCAATTCTCAAGCAGATTGCTGCTAAGGCGAAGGATGGCGAACCATGTGTAACTTATATCGGGCCTAATGGTGCCGGTCACTATGTTAAGATGGTGCACAACGGGATCGAGTATGGGGATATGGAATTGATTTCCGAAAGTTACTTCTTGATGCGGAATCTTTTAGGGATGTCCGTTGATGAAATTGCAGCGGTATTCGAAGAATGGCGCCACGGCGAATTGGATAGTTACTTAATTGATATCACGGCAGATATTTTGACGCGTAAGGATGACTTAGGCTCAGATAAGCCGATTGTGGATATGATTCTTGACCGGGCTGGTAACAAGGGGACTGGTAAATGGAGTTCACAAAGTGCCTTAGAACTTGGGGTTCCCCAATCACTGATTACTGAATCTGTCTATGCTCGCTATATTTCGGCAATGAAGGACGAACGGGTGGCAGCAAGCAAGGTTCTACCAGAAAAAGTCAATGCAGTGCAAATTTCAGCTGATCAAAAGCAAGAAATGATTGAAAAGATTCGGCAAGCACTGTACTTCAGTAAGGTTATGTCATATGCTCAAGGCTTTGAACAAATGCGGGTCGCTTCTGAAAAGTATGATTGGAATTTGAATTATGGTGAATTAGCTAAGATTTGGCGTGAAGGTTGCATTATTCGGGCCCAATTCTTACAAAAGATCACAGATGCTTTTGAAAGAGATCCTGAATTAAATAACTTATTGTTAGATCCATACTTCACTGATATTGTTGCTAAGTATCAAACTGCTGTACGGGAGATTGCTGCTTTGGCAATTCAAGCAGGGGTACCAAGTCCGGCATTCAATGCTGCGATCACATACTACGATCAATATCGGTCTGCTGTATTACCGGCAAACATGATTCAAGCACAACGTGATTACTTTGGGGCACATACGTACGAACGGACTGACCGTGACGGTATCTTCCATTATTCCTGGTATCACGAAGAATAATTTTTAAGATCATCAATTTATCGCTAAGTTTCGCAAGAAATTTAGCGATTTTTACTTAACTAAAAGTACTAAACAAGGGTTTTTTAGTATCAAGTAAATATGTTAAAATTAACTATGTAGGTCAAATATTCTCATTAACATAAAAAATTAATTCCAGGGGTGTTAAGAGTGAGTAAGATATTAATTGTTGAAGACGAAAAAAACCTTTCGCGCTTCGTTGAACTTGAATTACGTCACGAAGGGTATGAAGCACAGATTGCTAAGAATGGGCGTGAAGGCCTCGATTTGGCACTAGCAGAGGATTGGGATGCTATCCTCTTGGATTTAATGCTCCCTGAATTAAACGGGCTAGAAGTTTGCCGGCGGATTCGCCAAGTTAAGAATACACCAATTATCATGATGACAGCCCGTGACTCAGTTATTGATCGCGTTTCTGGTTTGGATCACGGTGCAGACGATTACATTGTCAAACCGTTTGCTATTGAAGAATTGCTAGCACGGTTGCGGGCTTTACTGCGGCGGGTAGATTTAGAAAGTAAGCAAAATTCTGCTAAACAAACCACAGTCACATATCGTGACCTGACGATCGAAAAAGAAAATCGGGTTGTACGTAGAGGTGACGAAATTATTGAGTTAACTAAGCGGGAATACGAACTGTTGTTGGCTTTGATGGAAAATGTTAACGTTGTTTTGGCCCGTGATGTTCTCTTGAAGAAAGTTTGGGGATACGAGTCACAGATTGAGACAAATGTCGTGGATGTCTACATCAGATATTTGCGGAACAAGATTGATCGTCCCGGCGAAGACAGTTATATTCAAACAGTTCGCGGAACGGGTTATGTAATGCGTTCCTAGCCCAAAATGCAAGAACAAGAAATTTTGACAGGAAGCAATAAACCACGTAAACCTGCGAAGCGATTTGTCTCAATCAGGTTTAAATGGTCAATCGGAACAGCAATTGGGGTACTAATCCTTTTTGCTGTTTTTGCCTTGCTCTTATATAACAGTTTTACTGGTTTATTACTCCAACAGGAACAACAGTATACCCAAGAAGCCCTAACCACGGCGGTTAGTCGTTTGACTAATGAAAATAAGGAATTAAACGCTAAGCAAGTTAACCGGATTTTTGATCAGGAATTGGTTAATGATGCGATTCAGCAATCCCGACCCTTGTATCATGACAATGTGTTGATTTCTTTATCGCGTAAGAATTTAGGGATATCTGTCTATGATCCGCAGGGTAAGATGGTATATTCGTCCCGTAATGTTCCTGTTTCTTTTAAAAAATCATATCTAAAGTCGAACAATAACAATAATCTGGACAATGTGCGCAAGTTTGATGGTGTGCCGGTTCTGATCATGAACAAACCAGTGCGATCCAAGAAAAGCCACCAAATTATTGGGTATGTGCAGGTGACTAACAGCCTGGTTGAATACTCGCAAACAGCCAAAAGCTTACTGACCATTTTCATTTTGTTTGGTATTATCGCAATTGTTGCTAGTATTCTTTTGGGATACATCCTTTCTGACTGGTTGTTGAGTCCTATTAGCGAGATCAATGAAACGATTGATAAGATAAGTTCAACCGAGCGCGACGATCCGTTTGCCAATGTGCGGGTGCCTGAGTTTGTACAAAACGATGAGCTTAGTCATTTAGCCGACTTGTTCAATGAGATGTTGGATCAAATGGAAGGCTATATTGAGCAACAACAACAGTTCGTAGAAGATGTTTCACATGAATTGCGGACTCCAGTTGCAATCATCCAAGGGCATCTTGGATTGCTCAATCGGTGGGGGAAAGATGATCCCGAAGTATTGGATGAGTCGATTCAAGCTTCGTTGCAAGAAATCAAGCGGATGAAATCGCTGGTACAAGAAATGTTGGACCTGTCCCGAGCTGAACAAGTTGAAATTAAATTCAAAAATGAAATTACCGACGCACATGAAGTAGGGCTCCAAGTATTTGATAACATTAAAATGATTCATCCTGATTTTACATTAGTCTTAGATGATAACTTACGGGGAAAGACCCCGGTTAAAATTTACCGTAATCATCTGGAACAGTTGTTGATCATTTTATTAGATAATGCCATCAAGTATTCTACTGACCGTAAAGAAGTCCATTTGACTTTGGATCATAGTAGTCGTGACGTAGAATTTGTGGTTCAAGACTTTGGGGAAGGAATATCCGAAGCAGATATTAAAAAGATCTTTAACCGTTTTTACCGGGTTGACAAGGCGCGGAGCAGGGATAAAGGTGGTAATGGACTGGGTTTAGCCATTGCCAAGCGTTTGATCGAAGGGTACAAAGGCTCGTTAAAGGTTGAAAGTGCCGTCGGTCAAGGTTCACTCTTCCGAGTTTCGCTCCCCTTGGCGTTGAATGACAGTTCAACTGCTAAACCGACTTTAACGGACGAAAAAGGACATGATCAAAATAAATAAGATGGGGCATGATAACCTAATAATGGTTGTTATGTGCGCAGATGATTGAGGCTGGGAGAAAACTGTTTTTCACCAGCCTCAGTCTTTATGTACTAATATTTTACAGATAACGTGGGAATAATTACAAGTCTAGTAGTTAAGCCCGAACGAAGGTTGACACTCTTTGCGCCAATTATCCGAGCTTAGCCCAACGACTTTATAAAGTTTTTACATAGTAGTTACCAGAATTAGGGGAGGAGTCTGCTTATGCTACGTGCAGTTAGAATAAATGTGAGTGGTCTTGTTCAAGGAGTAGGTTTTCGTTACTGTACGGTCCTTAGTGCCCAAAAATATCACATCAAAGGGTACGTCAAGAATGAACCAGATGGGTCCGTGACAGCAGTTGCCCAAGGTGAAGAAGACATGCTAGCTAAGTTTATTACGGAAGTCAAGCGTTCCCCTTCGCCAGTTGGACGGGTGAACCAGTATCACATTACGGATATTTCCCCAGATGAGTATACACGCTTTTCTGTGCGGTATTGATATTGAAATTGATGGGGCTTTCAAGTATAGTAAAGTGCGTATACTAGGAATTTTAGAAGGATGATTGAAAGGCATGAAGAGAAAAAACTTAATCAAGTTAACACCTGCTATGTTATTAGCAATTACAGTATTGAGCGGGTGTGTGCGCCGGACTAAGACAGGGCACCCCTACGGGTTTGTCTACGAAAAGATGGCTGTTCCAACGCAGCATCTGTTACATTGGATGGCGAATGTATTGGGAGGCTATGGCTGGGCTATCATTGTGATCACAATTGTTGTGCGGCTAATTTTGATGCCCCTGATGATCGAGCAGTCAAAGAAAATGACGATTCAACAAGAAAAGTTATCGTTTATTCGTCCCGAGCTCAATGCGATTCAAGAACGGCAGAAAAAGGCAACTACTCAGGAAGAACGAGCTGCAGTTAGTGCAGATATGATGAAGCTTTACCGTGAGAATGGTATTTCTATGGCTGGTGGGATTGGTTGTTTGCCATTGCTAATTCAGCTGCCAATCTTCTCTGCTTTGTATGCTGCTATCCAATATTCACCAGAGATTTCTAAGGCTTATTTCTTCGGGGTAAACTTGGGTCACAGAAGTTACTTGTACATTCTGCTGACTTTCGGGATCTATGTTTTACAGGGATGGCTATCTACTTTAGGCTTACCTGCTGATCAGCGGACCCAAATGAAGCAGATGATGCTAATGAGTCCAATTATGACAGCCTTCTTTACTTACATTGCTCCTGCTGGATTAGGGTTGTATTTCTTTGCTGGTGGGATTGTTGCTTGTCTACAAACATTAATTGTTAATGCTATGCGGCCACAAATTCGGGAACGAGTGCGAAAGCAGATTAAAGAACGGCGAGCTCAAAGAGCAACCGCAGTTTCGACTGAAAAAACGGCTACAACTGCTAAAAAGGTAGCAACTCCTGAAACTAATAAGGTTTCTCATACTAATGTGCATGCACACAACCGTAAGCGGAATGCTGGTAAGCAACGGCACCGTAAGTGATTGATAAACAAAGAAGTTCATTCTTTCCAACATGGAAGATGAACTTCTTTTTTATATAGTTCAGCAAGACCGGCAAACAATACGCACAGATCGGGATGGACGGCTGGGTAAAAGTATTGATTCACTGGGTATGATCATCCATAATAATAGGCAGAAAGATACTCTAAGCACATTGCAACATGAAACTTGAAATAGACGTTGTTTTTTGTGTGACAAATAATATACATTTCTTTTGAATTGTCAATTGGATATTTGAAAAAGATGAAGCTGGAAATATTAGTAACATCTTAGTAGCTTATCCGGATAAGTTTTTAAGGTATGAGGAAGTTAATGATTTGGTATTAATAAGCTAGTGGCAAAAGGCGTGAAGGTACGCTAAAGACCTAGCCAAATGGGACGGATAAGCAAAACATAGTGGAATGATAATTATCGAGTTGACGGTTGTAGTTTTTTAAAACTAATAACAACAGAAATGATTTTCAGAAATTAAATGTATGAGGAGATCGATGATGAAAATAGGTATTGATAAGTTGGGATTTTATACTTCCGAATTTTATATTGATATGGCGAAATTGGCGCAGGCGCGGGGGGAAGATCCTAATAAGTATTTGATTGGTTTAGGGCAAGAAAAAATGGCGGCTATTCCCCCAACACAGGATGCGGTGACTTTAGCTGCTAATGCTGCGGCAGCGGTGCTTGATGACAGCGACCGGGAACAAATTTCCTTTGTGATTTTAGCAACTGAATCAGGAATTGATAATTCTAAAGCTGGAGCTATCTATGTTGCAGACCTATTAGGCCTAAGAAAGAACATTCGTACTTTAGAGGTTAAGCAAGCATGTTACAGTGCGACAGCTGCGTTGCAATTAGCCCGGGGCTACATCAGTCTCCACCCAACAGAAAAAGTATTGGTTATCGCTTCAGACATTGCGCGTTATGGCCTCCAAACGAAAGGTGAGCCGACACAGGGTGGAGGAGCGGTAGCAATTCTAATGAGTGCTGAACCGCGGTTAGTGGCTTTTGACGCTGATAGTGCTTTTTATAGCGAAAACGTGATGGACTTTTGGCGTCCTTTGGGCAATGATACAGCTCTCGTTGATGGACACTATTCGACCAATATCTACCTCGATCTGCTGAATAAGACATTGCAGGATTATCAAGCTCAAAATGGATATCAGTTAGATGATTTTGCTGGTTTTGCCTTCCACCTTCCCTTTACCAAACAAGGAAAGAAGGGAATGCAAGCTTTACTAGCAGCACATGCCTCACCAAAGGCTGAATACTTTATGGAAATGTTTGAAGTGTCGCGGCAATATAACAAACAAGTGGGGAATTTATATACTGGTTCCCTGTATTTAAGCCTACTATCACTTCTGGAAAATAGTTCTCAGTTGCAGGCCGGCGATCGTTTAGGATTGTATAGTTATGGCTCAGGGGCCGTGGGAGAGTTTTATTCCGTGACAGTTCAACCTGGTTTTCGCAAGTGGTTACAGAAACAAGAGCACCAGCAATTATTAAACCACCGCCAAGAAGTGACCATCACAACTTATGAAAAAATGTTTACAGAAGCTGTAGTTGATGGAACAGATCGGAAACTGGATACCACTGCAGATCATGCCCGCTTTGTATTGGCAGGGGTTAAGGACCATAAACGTGTCTATCTTTCCCGCTAAAACAGTAACTAACGTTGAAAAGACACAGGATAACTAGTACCATAGAAGTGATAGATTGATGATTTTAGATAGAGAACAGAGGGGATCCACAATGGTTAATGCGAATCCAGAAAAAATAATGAGAACAGGTAACCATGAAGCAGCAACCAATGACCTATTGAGCTCATTAGCAGATAAGATGAGTTATTTGCAGACTTTGAGTGAAGCAATTCAACGGGGCGATGACCGCTTAGTTTTTCAGTTGATCGATAATGAGCGTTATGCCCAAAAGGTTTTGAAGGCAAAGCATAGTGAAAGCGACGACAGTAATGAAGCTTTAGTTACTGACGTTCATAATTGGATTGCAGAATTCTTGAGTAAACGTTTGATCGCTTATCTCAATCAAGTCTACCCATTCTTCTATTTTGAACAGACAGGTTTAGGCCAGTTTGATTTTTACTTTGGAAATTGGTGGGGAAGAAGACGTTTTGGAAGTTTAGACGTAATCAATGTTGTCTTCAACTTTGATGCCAGTGAGTATTCCAAATTAGAGCGAGCATTTGAACTAGAGAAACAGAATAAACGCTTGAATAGTGATGAGATTGATGCGCTCTCCCAAACCAATGATCATCTCCAAGATCTAATTGATGGTCAAGCTGAACGCGACCAGCGTAAAGCTGCTATTCGTCAGGAAATAAAGCAGTTAGCTGAAGAACGGGTTATGCCATGGGAAGTTGCTAAGCAAAAAGAGCACAAAGAAGAGCTGATGGCTGAACTTGCTCATTTGACTGATTTAGACGAACAGGCCAACCATTCTTATCAAACTATTAAGGATAATGAAAAGAAGATCCTCGCTTTGTCTAAAGAAGATACTTTGATTAGTTATGAAATGCAGAGTATTGTTGCTAAATTCGGAACTTTTGATGGTTTTGAAGAAAAGAACGATGCTTTGTATCGGGATTATATCACCAGTTTGATCGCCACAGGACAGGTAGGTGACTAATATGACTGAGAAATACGAAACACAGACTTTCTATCCTCATGCCCAAACAGAGGATGAGCAGCCGGCAGATGCTAAAAAAGCAGCTAGTTCATTGAGTACCACGGGTCGCTTGATGGCTTACAGTAAGCAGTTGAAGAACAGTCTCAACAAGGGGCTCGATTTTACCGCTGTTTTAGATACTTTGATTGCTACTAACGATAGTGAAGAATTATTGATGGCTACTTTGCGTTTGGCAGAGTTTGAATTAGATGATGCGTACTTGGTTTTCCCCCAACAGTATAGTCGGGCTGACTACTACTTACTCTTTTTAGAGCGTTTGCTAGAGTTACACCAAGAAAGTAGCATTATCTTGAATTCGAGCGACCATAATAAGGAACTTTACCATGAATATCCTGGCGTTAATACAGCGGGGTATTTCGTCTTTAAGGTGACCGAAGAAAATAAATACGGGGCATATTATACAGAAGTAAACACTGGTAATGTGTTGTTCTATTTGGACCTACGCCAACGAATCCTGCGTTTCAACAGTCATGATTTAACTAACTTGCTTGTCTTGGATTATGGGGAACGTTTCGATCGGAACGTTATTCAAATGTTCCAGGAACAGTTCTTAAATATTGGTTGGTACTTAAAGAAGGATTATGGGTTTGACGTTGACTTTAACCTGTTGGACCCAGTCAACAATGCTTTATATCCGATCAGTGACTCCGGTGTCCCCCAACAAGCCCTGGATCGCTTGTTTATCAAAGCTGCTACTGTTAACTATATGCTGGTATCCGGTCCCCATGGAGAAGCAATTTTGGACCTAGCAGATGATGTGCAGTTGTCGTTGTTTGCTCGTGATGGTCGGTGGGTAATCGCCGTAGCTGATCCCAACAACGAAGTTTCCTTTTTCGATGTTTTATTCAAGTACGATTTCTTACATGACTGGTATTTAGAGAACCGTAACAGTTTAGAAATTCGGGCTGATAATTTGTACTTTTAGGTGAGATAGATGAATTTTGTAAAAATGGCAAGTCACGCACGGCATAACCGCTTCCCGAGCTTCTTACCCGTACAACGGATGACTGAGAAAGAAAAAGCGGGGATTCTTTACGTAGGCATAACCGCTGCTCTAGGTGATTTAGCCAAGGCTTATCGGGGAACGCAAGCTGAAAAGCTCGATGCTTACTGTGCGGTCTTGCGCTACTTTTTAGAAATTGGGAGTGACCGGCAGTGGCTCTATAAGATGCTTTTGTCGGATAAAGAGTTACAGGCTATGCAAGAAAAGTGGCAAGCACCATCGATCAATACAGTTTTTTTGATTTTAGAACAGCAATTGCTAAATTGCTATTTTAAGCACCAAGAAGCAGCTTTTCTCCATGCTTGGCATATCCTAATTAAGTTTGGTTTAGTTGAATTAGGATTTACCCCAGCTGCGATTGAAGAGCGTTTCAAGGAGTTATATCCTCTGTAATGAGCTGGTCTATACTGGTTATGACTGCGGTATGATTAAATAATTTAAATGATTAAGGGAGGCGGAGCGCGAACAAATGAGTGAGTTCGTGGATCCGCTTTCTTTTGTGGTATAATTAAAATTATTGATTGAAGTGTTGAGCGTTGGGAGGTTATGTAATGGGTAAGGCGCGTAAAGGAGAACATCAGAAGCTAAAGATGCTGTATTTAATGCAGATTTTTATGCAAGATACTGATGACAGTCACGGACTAACGGTTGCTGAGATAATTACTAAACTGAGTGCAAAGGGAGTCAATGCTGATCGTAAGACTTTGTACCGCGATTTTGAAGAATTACGGGAATTTGGCTTAGATATTATCAAAGATAAACAAGGACGGAACTTTTACTACCACTTGGGGGAACGGGACTTTGAATTACCTGAATTAAAATTGTTGGTAGACTCGGTTCAAGCTGCCAAGTTTATCACTGACAAAAAGTCACAACGATTGATCAAAAAGCTGGAGAGTCTAGTTAGCAAGTATGAAGGTAAAAAACTGCAACGACAAGTGGTAATCGCTGGACGGGTAAAAACGATCAATGAAACAATTTATTATAATGTCGACAAAATTCATGAAGCGATTGGTGCTAATGAACAAATAAAATTTCACTATTTCCAATGGAATATCCAAAAAGAGATGGAATTGCGTCATGGTGGGGAATATTACTACGTTAGTCCTTGGGCGTTGGTATGGGATGATGAAAACTATTATTTAGTTGCATATGATGATATCGACCAAAAGATCAAACATTTCCGCGTGGATAAGATGTTGGACGTGGTTACTACTGGACAGGCACGGTCCGGTCGGAAGGCCTTTAACCAGTTTGACATGGCACAGTACACTAAGAGTTTATTTGGAATGTTTGGTGGGGAAACGACAACGGTGGGCCTGGTAGCTAGAAATGAATTTGCTGGGATTATCATTGATCGTTTTGGTAAAGATATTGTTATCACACCAGTTGACGAAGATCATTTCAAGACAACTGTTAAAGTTGTTATCAGTAATCAGTTTTTAGGCTGGATTATGGCCCTTGGTGATGGAGTTAAAATTGTCAGTCCTAAAAAGGTTGTTGCCCGCATGCAAACGGAAGTTATGCGGTTGGCAGCCCAATATAAATGTTAAGCTAACGGGCTCGGGTTTCCGAGTCCGTTTTTTAGTACAAGTGCTTCGCTATAATTTAGATGGAAAGTAAATGAAGGAGGAACAAACAATGAAAAAAGTTTATTTTACCGTCACTGGTACGCGGCACTATTATGGTCAAAGTTTTATTGAAGCAGGAATGACAGTTAGCTTAGTTAAAGACAAGGAAAATGAACACGACCGTGAGGCCATTCAGGTTGAGTTACCTGGTTTGGGAAAGATCGGTTATGTTGCTAACAGTCCGTATACTGTTCGGGGCGAGAGTTATAGTGCTGGGCGCTTGTATGATAAATTTAAAAAGAAGGCCCAGGGAACAGTTCGTTACGTTTTGGATGATGCGCTTTTATGCACGATCTGGATCAAAGGCTAATACTAGTTTTAAAATAGCGTCACTATTAGATGCCTTTTAGATAAGCTTGTAATACCTCGGTTTGTGAAATTCTTTAAAAAACATTAAATTGGTTTGGAAGCGGTAAAATTTCCAGCAAAACAATTGTTTTTTGCCAATAATAAAGTATGATTAGGTTAGCAAATTAAAGCGAGGTAAAAATATAAATGGGTTTAAAAGATTGGCGTAATGATACTGAGTATATGGGGTATGTGGCCGATTTGTTAGCAGCACCTGCAGTACAGAAGTTGGCAAATTATACCCAACATCATTTTTCAACGCGCTTAGAACACTGTATTACCGTTTCGTATGTTAGTTACAAACTCGCTAAAAAGATGAATCTTGATGCACGGGCGACAGCGCGAGCAGGTTTGTTGCATGATTTGTTTTATTATGATTGGCGAACAACCAAGTTTGACCGGGGCACACATGCCTGGATCCATCCTCGCATTGCAGTACGCAATGCCGAAAAGTTAACGCAGTTAACTCCTAAAGAAAAAGACATTATTATGAAGCACATGTTTGGGGCTACTTTGTGTCCACCAAAGTATAGTGAAGGCTACATTGTTTCATTGGTAGACAAGTATTCGGCTACCAGTGAATACTTAATGCATCTCAAGCAAAAAACTAGCAGCAAATTACATTACGCTTTTAACTTTGCAAAAGTAAGTAAATAGTGTAATATCTAATTAGGCTAGTTAATGGAAATCACAGACTTAACTGGTCTGTGATTTTTTTTATTTAAGTAATATAGATACGAAGGTGACGAGGTATGGAAACTACAACTAAGAAGCCATTCACATTGTGTCCTAAATTTGAAAAAACATTTAGCATTTTGGGCAAGAAATGGAATGGATTAATCATTGAAGATTTATTAGCTGAAGGACCACAACGTTTCAAGGATATTGCTGCAACAGTTGATCGTTGTAGTGACCGCGTATTGGTTGAACGGCTCAAAGAATTAGAAAATGAAGGTTTGGTTGAGCGAGTAGCTGAAGAAAATAGTTGTCGGCTCTTATATAAACTCACTGAACAAGGTGAAGACTTGAGTACCATTATGAAGGAAGTTCATAATTGGTCCAATAAGTGGTACACAGCGGAAGATTGCCAATAAAAGCTTGACTAAGGTAACGGTCACAGTTTAGACTTTAACTATAATAGTTGATGCTTAGACGGAAAAAAGTAGGTTAGCAGGTTGTACTCAGGGAGGGATCGGGACTGTAAAGATCCTTGCAACTGATAACTGAAGTTCATTTCTTGAGCACATGGCTGGGAGGGCATACCGAAAAGTCATGCGGCCGAATGGTCGTTATCACTTACTAAGAGTCGCCATGTTTATTTATGGTGAAATTAGGGTGGTACCGCGAAGTCTCGTCCCTTTATGGGGGATGAGGCTTTTTTGTTTAAGCAGGTAATAGTAGCAATGAAAGGATGAGGCAGATGGATTTGCAGGCTAAATTAGCAGAATTAAAACATAATGGTCTCAAAGAAATCAAAGCAGCGGAAGGAATGGACGCTGTCAAAAAGATCAAAGTTAGTTTATTGGGGAAAAAGGGTCCGATTACTAATGTTTTGCGGGGGATGAAGGACTTAGCTCCAGAAGAAAGACCCCAAGTCGGGAAAATGGCGAACATCCTTCGGGATGAGTTGACCAAGGCAATCGATGCCAAAACCAAGGAATTAGAAGCAGCTTTACTCCAGCAAAAACTGGCTAACGAAGCCATTGATGTGACTTTACCGGGGACCCAGGTAACAGAGGGCAATCCGCATATCATTACGCAAGTGATTACCCAGATTGAGGAATTATTCTTAGGGATGGGCTTCCAAGTAGTTGATGGTCCTGAAATCGAAGAAGACCATTATAACTTCGAAATGTTGAACTTACCTAAGGATCACCCTGCGCGGGATATGCAAGATACTTTCTACATCACACCTAACATCCTAATGCGGACCCAAACTTCACCTGTTCAAGCGCGGACGATGGAAAAGCATGACTTTACTAAAGGTCCATTAAAGATGATCTCTCCAGGGAAGGTATACCGGCGTGATAACGATGATGCAACCCACTCCCATCAATTCCACCAAGTGGAAGGGTTAGTGATTGACAAGCACATTACAATGGCTGACCTCAAGGGGACCCTCGCCCTTGTGGCCCAAACGGTCTTTGGGGCTGAACGCAAGATTCGTTTACGGCCTAGCTACTTCCCATTTACTGAACCTTCATGTGAAGTGGATGTTTCCTGCTTCAAGTGTGGGGGCGCAGGCTGCGCTGTTTGCAAGCAAACTGGGTGGATCGAAGTTCTAGGAGCTGGGATGGTCCATCCTAATGTTTTGAAGATGGCTGGTGTTGATCCTGAAGTCTATGGTGGCTTTGCCTTTGGCTTGGGGCCAGATCGGTTTGCTATGCTCAAGTACGGTGTTGACGATATTCGCCAATTCTATTTGAACGATGTTCGTTTCTTGAAACAATTTGCACAGAAAGGATAGGGAGAAAGAATGAAAGTATCTACCAAATGGCTCAACGAATATGTGCCAACAATTGCTGAAATTGAACCAACAGCACTGAGTAATAAGATCGAATTAACTGCGGTTGAGGTTGATAGTGTTGTGCGGCTCCAAGATGGCTTAAAGAAAATTGTAGTTGGCCATGTCTTAGCAATGGAAATGCACCCTGATTCAGACCACCTCCACGTCTGCAAAGTTGATGTTGGTGAATCTGAACCATTACAAATCGTTTGTGGGGCCCCTAATATTGCTGTGGGTCAAAAAGTTATTGTTGCGTTGAAGAACTCACGTATCGCAGGCAATATTAAGATTAAAAAAGGCAAGATGCGGGGAGTTGTTTCTGAAGGGATGATTTGCTCTCTCCAAGAAATTGGCTTTGCTGATAGTGTTGTTCCGCAAAAGTATGCTGATGGGATCTATGTTCTCCCAACTGATGCCGTACCAGGTGAACCTGTCTATGAATACTTAGGTATGGATGACACAGTGCTTGATTTGGATTTAACGCCGAACCGGGCTGACCTGATGAGTATGCGGGGCGTAGCACACGAAGTGGCTGCAATCTATGGCAAGGAAGTTAGTTTCCCAGCCGTTGATCTGCATGAAGACAAGGAAAAGGCAGCAGATATGATCACAGTTGCCAGTGAGGATGATTTAGCCCCTGCATATATGATGCGGATCATCAAGGATGTCAAAGTGCAAGAGAGTCCAATGTGGTTACAAAAACGCCTCTGGAACATGGGGATCAGACCGATCAATAATGTTGTTGACGTGACCAACTATATTCTAATGGACTATGGGCAACCGCTGCACGCCTTTGACTATGAACAATTAGGAAGTCAGCAAATACTGGTCCGGCGGGCCAACGAAGCAGAGAAGTTTACAACCCTGGATGGCAAGGAACGGACCCTGCATACTAATGATATTGTTGTGACTAACGGTACTAAGCCAATTGCCTTAGCTGGGGTAATGGGTGGCTTGGATAGTGAAGTGACAGCAACAACTGCAACGGTTGCTCTGGAAGCTGCTGTGTTCAATCCGCATATGATTCGCAAAACTTCGCGGCGAGAAGATTTGCACACGGATGCAGCCGTTCGGTTTGAACGGGGGATCAACGTTGAAGTAGTTGCCGCTGCCTTAGATGCAGCAGCAGCCATGATTGCTCAGTTAGGTCAAGGCCGTGTGCTGGCAGGAACTGTGGGTCAGGATCATACTGACAAACAACCAACAGATGTTGAAATTTCGCGGCAGCATATTAACGATGTTTTGGGAACAGAATTAAGTGATAGCGAAGTAGGAGCGATTTTTGAACGTTTAGGTTTCACATATCAGGTGACAGACGGAAACTTCACTGTTGCTGTGCCAAAACGGCGCTGGGACATCAGTATCGCTGCTGATCTAGTTGAAGAAGTAGCCCGCCTCTATGGCTATGACCAACTCCCTACAACCCTTCCGGTAAGTGAAGCAACTCCTGGGCACTACACTTACGAACAACGGATGATTCGTAATGCTAACGCTGTTTTAGAAGCTGCAGGTTTGACACAGGCTGTTTCGTACAGTTTAACTAGTGCAGAAAAGGCCCAACGCTTTACTTTTGACACTGGATTGACTACCCAAGTTCAATTGCCTCTGAATTCGGAACGGACAACGGCCCGGATGAACTTAGTGAGTGGTTTGTTAGATGACTTGGCATACAATGTGGCGCGGAAGAATAATGATGTTGCCTTGTATGAACAAGGCCGTGTTTTCTTTAGGGATGAAGGCCAGGACCGTCCGCGGGAAATTGAACACATTGCAGGAGCTATGACAGGACTCTTCCGGGCCAACAGCTGGCATGCTGCTAAACAACCAGTGGACTTCTATTTAGCTAAAGGCATTGTTGAACACCTGTTAGCTAAACTAGGAATTAAAGAAGATGTTGTTTACCAAGCTAGCCAAGCTTATCCAGAGATGCATCCCGGACGGACCGCTACGATCTCAGTCGCAGGTGAATTAGTTGGTTTCGTAGGTGAAGTTCATCCTAACATCACGAAAGAATACCGATTGAAGAAGACTTATGTCTTTGAACTGGATCTCGACAAGATCATTGCTGCACCAAAGAGTGCAGAAGTTTACCAACCAGTGCCTAAGTATCCAGCAGTTACGCGGGATATTGCACTGTTAGTGAGTGAAGAGGTAACTAATGCCATGATCATTGATACGATTAAACGTAATGGTGGTGCATATCTCGAAAGTGTCAACCTGTTTGATGTTTACCAAGGTGAAAATATTAAATTAGGCTTTAAGTCGATGGCATACCAATTGACTTACCGCAGTCAGACAAGTACCCTGGTTGAAGATGAAGTTAACCAAGCATTTGACAAGGTTGTCAACAGTCTGCAGACTGAGCTGAATGCGACAATTCGGTAGGTACGGTTAAATTAATAATATTTAGGAGGGATACCTTGCAAGGATTAGATCAAGGCCCTAAACCCAAGCGTTCGCGTCGCCTTTTAGGCGGTGTAATTGTGGTTGTTGTAGTTGTTGCTTTAGCAGTGGTAGGGAGTTTTCAGTATCTCAAGACAGCGATGAAACCTGTTAATACAAGTTCTCATACGCGGATTGAAGTCAAGATCCCTAACGGGAGTACCAGTAAGCAAATCGGTAAAATTTTGGCTTCCAAGAAAGTCATCCGTAGTGGTATGGCCTTCAATTACTATCTCCGGCGGAATAACAAGAGCAACCTGAAAGCGGGTTACTATGAATTTACTCCAGCAATGACACTTGACCAAATTACCCGAAAATTACAACAGGGTGGTGCTAACCACCCCCTGAATGGGAATAAAGTGTTGGTACGCGAAGGGGCTAACATTGATAGTATTGCGGAAGTTGTTGCTGCTAATACTAAGTTCACTCAAAAAGAGTTTATAGCCGCGGTAACCAATAAAGGGTTGATTGACCAGTTAGCCCAACAATACCCTGATTTGTTGGGATCAGCAGTCAAAGCCAAAGACGTACGGTATGTGTTAGAGGGGTATTTATATCCAGCAACCTATGCTGTTACTAAAAAAACAACGCTCAATGATTTGATTGCCCAAATGGTTGCTAAAACTAATGAAGTTTTAGCACCATACTATCAGCAAATCAAAGATAAGAAGCTCACGGTTCAAGAGTTACTATCATTAGCAGCCCTCGTTGAACGGGAAGGTGGAGCTGGTAAGCAAGATAATGAACGGGTTGCAGGGGTCTTTTTGAACCGGATTGACGCCGGTATGCCCCTCCAGTCAGACGTAGCAATCCAATATGCGCTAAAGACAACCAAAAAGAATATTACTTATAAGGATTTGAAGGTCAACTCACCATATAACTTATATACTAATAAGGGCTATGGTCCGGGACCAATTGACAATCCAAGTTTGCGGGCTGTCAAAGCTGTCCTTAACCCGGTTGATCGGGATAAGAAATATTTGTACTTTGTTGCTAATATGAAAACGGGAAAGGTTTATTTCTCCAAGACATATGCTGAGCATCAAAAGATCACAGAGAAACTAGCAGCAGCTAACAAGTAACGCTACGCTAAATCGTTTTGGGTATGCTACAATATAACAATGGATCCAGTGCTCGTTTTGAGCGGGGATAATTAAGTGATGAGGTGGAAAAATGGCAGACCAAAAAGAATTCCAAATGACAGCTGATGGGAAAAAGAAACTCGAAGCTGAATTAGAAGAATACAAAACAACCAAACGGGAAGAAGTTATCGAACGGATCAAGATTGCTCGGTCCTTCGGGGACTTATCCGAAAACTCTGAGTATGAATCAGCTAAGGATGAACAAGCCTTTGTTGAAGGCCATATCAAAGAGCTTGAAAATATGATTCGGCATGCGATCGTAATCGATAGTGAAAAGGTAGCCGCTGATGAAATTTCCTTAGGTAAGACGGTTACTTTCCAAGAATTGCCGGACGAAGAACCAGAAACATATACAATTGTTGGTGAAGCAGAAGCTGATCCATTTGAAGGTAAGATTTCAAATGAATCACCAATTGCTAAGGGCTTATTAGGCCGCAAACTAGGGGAAGAAGTTACTATTAGTACTCCTGGTGGCGACATGACGGTTAAGATTTTGGAAGTTAAATAAGTTGTTGAACTAGGCAACAGCAAAAAAGGGCGGGGAGAAAAAACTCCCGGCCCTTTTTTGCTAGTGAAATATTTATAGTTTGGAATAAATATAAAACAAAAGGAAGCTTCCGAAGACATTACCGCCTAAGAACAAGCTATTCTCCCATAGATAACCCCGCTTTTTAAAGATATTTGATAACGCCAGTAAGCTGATGAAAATAGTCGTGCCTATTCCAATTCGATAGAGCCACACAATGGGGGTTGTGAAGCACATCAAACTGACAGCTGTCAACAAGATCAAGTTCCGGACATTGCGATACCATAAAAGGTTACCGAACAATATTCGGCCAAAGGAGTATTGTTCATCTTGGTGCGCACAATATTTCAAGAGCAAAAGGATGAGCCATAAGGCGTACAATCCTAAACCAATATAGTTGAGCACGTTACTCCCCGCTTTCTTGTAGCAACTCATTCATATGCGCCATAAAAGTAGTAGTAAACCGGTCAACATCCACATTCACGCAGACAGCAGTGGTAGTTGGTTCTTTGAGCCGTTCTTCATTGCCGATGGTACGGCCCCGGAAGGCATCAGTGAGGTCAACCTTCATATCAAGAGCTATTGTTTGGGCTAGACTTGGGTCAGCGGCAATTCCAACTGCCAAAGGATCGTGAAGGGCACAACCGTGCAGGTGTGGACTGGTTTCGCCATATACATCGATATAGTAATCGACAATATCAGCATAAAGTCGGCCAGCGGTTGTTCCCAGGCTCCGCCAATGAGCGGTTTCTTTTTTGGTCAGGACAGTCCGTAAAGTGACATCCAAGCCGACCATGGTAATGTTAAAGCCACCACGTAGTACAATATTAGCAGCTTCAGGGTCCTGGGCAATGTTGGCTTCAGCAGCTGGGGAGACATTTCCTGGAACGGTCAGGGCGCCCCCCATGAAGACGACTTTTCCGATCAGGTGGCTGATTTGGGGGTCTTTTTGGAAAGCCTGGGCAAGGTTAGTAAGCGGACCGGTCGGGATCACGATTAAATGGTCTTGGTATTGGTGAGCGGCCGCAATGATAAAGTCGACGGCACTGGTAGCTGCTACCGTACGATCAGTTTCAGGAAGGGTAACTTCCCCAACTCCGTTAGTCCCATGAATGTGGGCACTAACAGGGAGAACGGTAAAGTTCGGCTGGTTAAGAGCATGTTCTGCTCCCTTATAGACGGGAACTTCAGGATGGTGGAGTAAGTCCAACAGTTTCAAACTGTTATTGGCACTTAAATCACTAACTACGTTACCATATGAACTTAGAACCCCGATCAGGTCACAGTTCGGTAAGGTTAATGAATATGCTAATGCCATTGCATCGTCAATTCCAGTATCTAGGTCAAGAATTACTTTGTATTTTGTCACCAAAACCACTCCTTAGATGTTTGATATATTAATTTTACCATGCTTTGCCTGCGCTAGCAGGCAGAGATATTATATAATAAATCTACTTGAGAAATTATCAGATTGGCGGGATAGATATGGATTGGAACGAATTAGTAATCGTAACTAGCAATGAAGCAATTGAAGCGGTTAGCAATATTCTAATGGAAGAAGGTGCTGGTGGGGTACAAATTGATGATCAAGATCCACAGGCGGTTCGCGTTATTACGTACTTTACGGCTGATTCACCACTAAATGAATTGCTTCCCAAGCTTAAAGAAAAAGTGCACGGCTTAAAAGAATATGGGATCAACCCCGAACCAGGGCAGGTGTTCTTGACTAACATTGGGACCGATACGTGGCGGGATAAATGGAAGGAATACTATCAGCCGATTCGGGTAACGCGCTATTTGACCATTGTGCCCCAGTGGATTGAATACGAACCCCAACATCCTGATGAACAGTTGATTGTTTTAGATCCGGGTCGTTCCTTTGGGACAGGTGATCACCCAACAACACGCCTGACATTGCATGCTTTGGAAGCAACAATGCTTGGAGGGGAAACAGTTATTGACGTCGGGACTGGGTCTGGAATTTTGAGTATCGCTGCGCGGTATTTAGGAGCACAACAAATTGTTGCCAGCGATGTGGCTGATGAAGCATTGGCAGCGGCTGCGACCAACTTTGCTTTGAATGATATGACGGATGATATTGTTTTAGAAAAACGTGACCTGGTGCATGGTCTAGATCTTCAGGCTGATATCGTTGTGGCAAATATCTTGCCTGAGTTCTTGTTGCCTTTGATTCCCCAAGTACACAAAAATCTACGTCCGACAGGTAAGTTAATTCTTTCAGGGATTATAATGGAAAAAGAGAATGAAATAGTGACGGCCCTAAACGCAGCTGGCTTTCAAGTTGAAGAAAAAATAACTGATGGCAAGTGGTTAGCACTGGTTGCTCATAACACACTTAATTAGTTAAGGCTAGTTACTTATAGAATGCCCCAAAGGACACATCAGGAGGAGAAGAATGCAACACTACTTTATTGATCAAGAATTAAATTTGGGAATGGAATTGACTTTGCCGGCTGAGCTTTACCAGCATGCGATTGTTGTTTTACGAAAACAAGTAGGGGATCAATTTGAGCTTGTTGATATCCACCAAACGGTGAGTATCGTAACAGTGACACAAATTGAGAAAAAGACAGCGCAGGTTAAGGTGGTTGAGCAATTAGACCAGAATGCTGAATTACCAGTAGCAATAACAATCGCCTGCGGTCTACCTAAAAACGACAAAAAGACGGAGCTTATCGTGGAAAAGGGAACGGAGATGGGGGCAACGAGCTTCATCTTTTTCCCTAGTCAGTATGCGATCGGCAAATGGAACAAACAAAAAGTTGCTAAAAAACTGGAACGCTTGCAAAAAAAGGCAACCAGTGCTGCTGAACAATCACATCGGAATGTGGTTCCAACAGTTGAGTACCGGGAAAATTTAGCAGCAGTGGCCGATGGTAATTATGATTACCGTTTGGTAGCGTATGAAGAAGCAGGAAAGACTGGTGAAAAAAGTGTTCTCGCACAAGCGCTAACGAGCCTAGTCACCAGTAATTCTGCGGCCCGTTTAATTGCCGTCTTTGGTCCTGAAGGGGGAATTGCGCCAGCAGAAATTGACCTTTTAAAAGCCCATGGTTTTGCGATTTGCGGGCTGGGGCCGCGGATCTTGCGGGCAGAAACTGCTCCCCTATATTTTCTGGGCGCATGTTCTTACCAACTTGAGTTGGCAAGCGTTGACTAAGCAAAAGTGACTACGGTAAAATTAGATTAATTAACTAGATTAAAGAGGCTTATTTTATGCAAATTAGACAGTTATTTTCATTAAAAACGGTATGGTATCTAGCATTTGCCCTATTTTTCTCAATGGTGTTGCCAATCATTGCAGTTACGCTTGATTGTGATGAAGTTACCAAGATTGGGTGGCTCTTGTTTGGGATTAATTCGGTATATGCAGTCCTATCAGGATTGATCGCCGGAAAAGCAGAGCACACGGTGTTCTTCTTGATCTTCTTTCCGGTTGT
The DNA here is from genome assembly GCF_036689625.1 of Ligilactobacillus saerimneri. Classification (NCBI taxonomy): domain Bacteria; kingdom Bacillati; phylum Bacillota; class Bacilli; order Lactobacillales; family Lactobacillaceae; genus Ligilactobacillus; species Ligilactobacillus saerimneri. Next base: position 862,098 of record NZ_CP144759.1, on the reverse strand, counting down.
TTACATGCTGAGTTTCCGTTTGTTCTTTGAATCCTATGCTGTTTATTTTGTGATTCCCTATATTATCTTTTCATTATTAGCTTATGGGGTAACAAAGGATTAGTGCAACTTTTAAGGGGTGATTGATTATGGAGAAAGAGACAGTTTGGACCGCTGATGATGTTATCAATATGGTTGCAAAGTACATGAATCAAGAGCATGTTGCTCTAGTCAAGAAGGCCTATGATTTTGCCGCGTATGTCCATAAAGAACAGGTGCGTCAGTCCGGGGAGCCATATATCGTTCACCCGATTCAAGTTGCCGGAATCTTGGCAGAATTGAAAATGGACCCTGCAACGGTTTGTGCCGGTTTTTTGCACGATGTGGTTGAAGATACACCGATTGTATTGGGCGACGTTGAAGAACTATTTGGTCATGATGTTATGGTGATTGTTGACGGTGTTACCAAGATGGGGAAGATTCGCTACAAGTCACACCAAGAACAATTAGCTGAGAATCACCGGAAGTTACTATTGGCTATGGCCAAAGACTTGCGGGTCATCATTGTTAAGTTAGCCGACCGGGTGCATAATATGCGGACTTTATCCCATTTACGCCCTGACAAGCAGCGACGGATTGCTAATGAAACACTGGAAATTTATGCACCGTTAGCTGACCGGTTAGGGATTAGTACGATTAAGTGGGAGCTAGAGGATACTTCTTTGCGCTATCTTAATCCGCAACAATATTATCGAACCGCCCACTTGATGAATTCGAAGCGGGAAGAACGGGTGCAGTATATTAACGAAGCCATCGGCGAAATTGAAGCTGCGATCACAAGTTTGAAACTAAACTGTGAGATCTATGGGCGGCCAAAGCACATTTATTCTATTTACCGTAAGATGCGTGACCAGCACAAGCAGTTCAGTCAGATTTATGATCTCCTTGCTGTCCGGGTGATTGTGAAATCAATTAAGGACTGTTATGCAGTTTTGGGGGCTATCCATACGCGTTGGAAGCCGATGCCTGGCCGCTTTAAAGATTACATCGCAATGCCTAAGGCTAACATGTATCAATCATTGCATACAACGGTAATTGGTCCTAAAGGCAAGCCACTTGAAGTGCAAATTCGGACGGAAGAAATGCACCGGGTAGCGGAATACGGGATTGCTGCCCACTGGGCATACAAAGAAGGGCGCAAAGATGCGGTACCTCAAACGACCAGTGGCGACAAATTGAACTTATTCAAAGAAATCATCGAACTTCAAAAAGAATCAACCGATGCAGCTGACTTTATGGAAAGTGTTAAGGGGGACCTCTTTAGCGACCGTGTCTATGTCTTCACGCCTAAGGGGGATGTCTTTGAATTACCTAAAAACTCAGTTCCCCTTGACATGGCCTATGCCGTCCACACTGAAGTTGGGAACCATACGGTCGGCGCAAAAGTCAACGGGAAGATCGTGCCCCTTAATTATCAGATTAAGAATGGGGATATTGTTGAAATTTTGACGTCTGCTAACTCGACTGGTCCTAGTCGTGACTGGCCTAAGATTGTACGGACGACCCGGGCACGAAATAAGATTAAACAGTTCTTCCGGCACCGTGACCGGGTAGAAAACATTGAAAAAGGGAAAGAAGCCTTGAACAAAGAATTGTTAGAAAAAGGTTTTGCTCCTAAAAAGATCTTAAACAGTGAAAATATCGGGCGGGTGCTCAAGCGTTACCGCCTCAAAGATGTCGATGATCTCTATGCAGCAATTGGTTTTGGAGAGCATACTCCGATTACCATTGCCCACCTACTAACTGAAAATATTCGGCGGCAAGCAGAAAAAGAGCGGCAGTTGCAAGCAGAAAAGGATCTCTTGGCCAGTGACGAAGGAATTAGTCGTGAACCAAACAAGAACGACAAGGCCTCTAAACCAAACGATAATGTCTTAATTCAAGGGATCGACAATATGCTGGTCCGTTTAAGCCATTGTTGCAACCCTATTCCTGGCGATGAAATTGTCGGCTATATTACAAAGGGGCGGGGTGTTTCTGTCCACCGGGTTGATTGTCCTAATGTTAAGCGGGCTGCTGAAGAAGGAACACGGTTGATTGATGTTTCATGGAATATTGTCAAGGATACCAAGACATTTTATGATGCCGAAATCCAGGTTGAAGGTTATAACCGGCCGGGATTATTGAATGATGTTTTGCAGGCAATTAATAATGCCACTAAATACCTAAATTTTGTTAATGGTAAAATTGGGCAGTCAAAAGTAGCTATCATTGATGCTAAAATTGGGGTTAAGAACCATACGCAACTAGAACGAGTAATTGACAGTATCAAACGGGTACCTGATGTTTACGTAGTTCGGCGAACTATTAACTAAAGGAGGCAACACTATGCGGGTAGTAGTACAAAAAGTTAAGCGAGCACAAGTAACAGTCGATAATGAAGTAGTAGGTAAGATTGATCGGGGGTTTATGTTGCTAGTTGGTTTCACTGAAGGCGATGGCAGCCGTGAGATTGATTACCTAGTGCATAAAATTAGTAAAGTACGGATCTTTGAAGATGAAGCCGGGAAGATGAACCTTGATTTGGCCCAAGTTAACGGGCAAATATTATCTGTTTCACAGTTTACTTTGTATGCTGATATGAAGAAAGGAAATCGGCCGAGCTTTACCCAAGCCCAGGCTCCAGCTCAGGCGGAAGCTAACTACCAGGAGTTTAATCGTAAACTAGCTGACCAGGGCTTTACCGTTGCTACGGGAGTGTTTGGAGCTGAAATGGATGTTGAATTGGTGAATGATGGACCAACAACAATCATTTACGACACAGCGACGTTAATGTAAAAATTAAAAAGTAGTACTCCACTGGCCCCCAAAAAGGTGCTAGTGGAGTTTTTTAGTTGGAAAAATCGATTATTTATAAGAAATTGATTGTTACTTTAACTTGTATGCAAAAACCACAAGAATCAGGGTGGAAATTACTCCTATGCTATACTAAAAGAAGAATAGGAGGGAATATCATGCCAACTTTTTATTGTTATAACAGGTGTTCAACTTGCCGTAAGGCTGAAAAATGGCTCCGGGACCATGAGGTTACGTTTGAAAAAATTGATTTGGTAGCAACGCCTCCAGCGGCTGCAGACTTACAACGCTGGATACAAGCCAACCAAGAGCGGGGATTACGTTATTTCTTCAATACTTCAGGACAACGTTACCGTGAACTGCACCTCAAAGATCGGATCGCTGCGTTAACTATTCCTGAAGCTGCTCAACTATTAGCAAGTGATGGCAAACTCATCAAACGGCCGTTGATGGTTGAAGGAGACCATGTTACTTGTGGGTTTAAAGAAGATATTTATACCGAAAACTGGCTATAAGAAGGGCTGAGTATGCATCATATTGAAATTTACGTTGGCAACCTTGCACAGAGTCAGCGTTTCTATTCTTGGCTCTTACCTCAGCTGGGATTTGTCCTTTATCAAGCATGGACAAGGGGTTTTTCGTATCGCAAAGATTCGTTTTATATCGTGTTTGTACAGACAGATGATAGTAAGTTGCAATACGGTTTTAACCGGATTCATGTGGGAATCAACCATCTAGCATTTACTGCTAGTTATGCGCAGCAAGTTGATGAGATCCGGGAACAGTTGCGAGCCCGGCATATTCCTTTATTATATGATGATCGCTTTCCTTTTGCTGGAGGGCCCAACCATTATGCGGTGTTTGCCGAAGATCCTGACCGGATAAAGATTGAGGTGGTTGCTGCGCATAGTGCAAAGATGCAAGATTAAAAGTAGGACTTTTTTATTACACCGGCCACTGTTAATAGCAGTGGTATTTTTTTATTAAATAAAAATTGCAATTTTTTGCACTTTTAATTTAATTTTAATCAAATGGTATGGTATTATGGGAACATAACTTAATTAATGGGAAATAGAAAGAGGTGAGAAATGATGATGTTGATGATGAAAAAGCAATTAGATGTTGGTTCTTTATTGATAAATCATGTTCTTACCTCGACCCTCGTGATGAAACAGGCGCTTCAGGGTTATTTTGCTAGCAAACGATACTATCCCATCTTTATGGATGGGAAATAATTAGTATGCTCTGAATTGTTAAGCAGTTTAGGGTAAAAATAACGCAGAACAAAATAATTAAAAGTTTCACGGGGAGTGACAAATATGACAAAAGTTCGATTCAGTGAAGCAGTCACTATTTTATTGGTAATGATTGCTATTTTGGGGACCGCAGTTATTAAGTTTGGAGTTAGTCCAGAGATGCCGGTACTACTAGTGATCGCATTGGTAATCCTATGGGCCAAGTTACGGCGGGCAAGTTGGGACGATATTCATGCGGGCATTATTGATGGGATCAACACAGCAATTATTCCTATCTTTATTTTTATCTTGATTGGGATTTTGATTGCTGTTTGGATTCAGGCGGGAATTATTCCTGCCTTGATGGTAGTAGGCTTTAAGATGATTAGCATTAAGTTCTTTGTTCCATCGGTGTTTATTGTGTGTGCTTTAGTTGGGGTTTCAATTGGGAGTGCCTTTACGACTATTTCGACAGTAGGGATCGCCTTGTTTGGAATGGGATTGACAATGCAGATTAATCCTGCTCTCGTTGCCGGGGCAGTTGTATCGGGGGCAATCTTTGGGGATAAGACTTCTCCGCTATCTGATTCAACTAACTTGGCATCTGCAATCGCTGGGGCCGATTTATTTGAGCACATCAAGAATTTAATGTGGACGACTATCCCCGCCTTTGTCATTTCATTGGTATTATTTTTCCTATTAGGCCAGGCACATCATCGTCCTGATTTTTCACGGATTCAAACGACGACCGCAATATTATCCCACCATTTCAGTATTACCTGGTGGGCAGCTTTACCGGTAGTGTTAATGTTCTTGTGTGCTTGGATTAAGATGCCTGCAATTCCAACTTTATTTACGAATATCTTTGTGACAATCGTGATGATTTTTGTTCAAAAGCCAACAACGTCATTGTCTGACCTGGCAGCTTTAATCCAGGATGGTTTTGTTGCTCATACCCACAATGCAGCTGTGGATGCACTGCTGACCCGTGGAGGAATTGCTAGCATGATGGGAACTGTATCCTTAATCATCACAACCTTAGCCTTGGGCGGACTGTTGATGCAGTTTGATGTCATTCAAATTGCCATGGAGCCCTTAATTGCGCGTTTAAAGACACCGGGAAGTCTTATCACTTGTACCATTTTAGCTGGTATCGGGGTAAACCTCTTTGTAGGGGAACAATACTTATCCGTAATTTTACCCGGGAAAGCTTTCAAATTAGCCTTTGACCGGATCGGGTTGTCACCATTGGCATTGGGACGTGCGCTCGAAGACGGAGGTAGTGTAATCAACTACTTAGTACCTTGGGGAGTAGCTGCTTCCTTTGCGGCTTCAACCCTCAATGTTTCGGTATTACATTTCTTGCCGTTTACCTTCTTTAGCCTTTTGTCACCAGTCTTTTCAATCCTATCAGGCTGGACTAAGATCGGACTGAAGTGGCAAGACACTAAAAAAACTGTATAATGATCGCGCCTCATGTTGGGACATCATGTTCTAACATGGGGTTTTATTTTGAAAATAAGATTCTTGCTGGCATTGGTAAACGACTATGCCAGTTTTTTAATGCTCAAAATAAGACGTGTAAATTATTAATTTTAAGCCTACACACGAAATTTACACAAAATTTACATAAGCACCGCATTTTAACCACAATCACTTTTTATACTTTAGTTGTTGAATAAAGATGGAATCAGGTGAGAAAATGCGGGGAAAATTAAAATTTATTATCGGTATCCTCTTAGCTATTACTGTGCTGACAGGGTGTGGCCGAAAAACCGATAAAGTGACGATTGTTGGTTCGTCTGCAATGCAGTTGTTGGCGGAACAGGCAGGAAATGATTATCGTTTGCAGCACAAAGAGGTCAATATTACCGTTCAAGGTGGGGGCTCCGGGACGGGGTTAAGCCAGGTGCAAGAACGGGCCGTAGCCATTGGCACTTCCGATATTTTTGCAGAGCAAAAGAAAGGGATCAACGCAGCGCAACTCCAGGATCATAAGATTGCGGTGATTGGAATTACCCCTATCGCCAACAAGGAGGTAGGCGTGAAAAACATTACCCGAACTAATTTACAAAAGATCTTTACGGGGAAAATCACGAATTGGAAGCAAGTCGGCGGGCATAATCTTCCGATTACGGTAATCAACCGGAGTAAAGGAAGCGGAACTCGGACAAGCTTTGAAAATGTGATTTTACCAGGTTTAGTGCCCATCAAGGCACAAGAACAAGATTCTAACGGTGCGGTGAAAAAGATTGTTGCTTCAACACCTGGGGCAATCAGCTACATTGCTTTTCCGTATGCGGAAGGTAATGCGGTCCAAGAATTAGCCATTGACGGAATCGCACCAACGAATACCAATGTTAAACAAAACAAATGGAAGTTATGGTCTTATGAACATATGTACACCCAAAAACATCCACAAGCGCGGACCCAAGCTTTCATCAATTATATGCAAGGAACCCATGTTCAACGCGATTTGATTCCTAAATTAGGCTATATCAGTGTGCATGATATGGAATACGAACGCGATGCCCAGGGAAACGACAAGCTAGTACGGAAGGGAGGAAAGCAAGATGTCGGATAAGAAGCATACGCACACACACCAACTGCAACAAGCATCGCGAGAAACACGGCACGAATGGTATGGCAAGACCATCACTTTAGCTAGCGTAGTTGGTATCATCATTTTAGTGGTAGCAATTATTTATTTTATCGGGCAACGGGGCTTAGCTGCCTTTACGACTGACCATGTTAAAGTGACAGATTTTTTATTTTCGGCTGACTGGAATCCCTTAGATGGGAAGCAATACGTTGGGGCAGCGGCGATGATTGTGACTTCTTTTTTGGTAATGATCTTAGCCACCCTTTTAGCTGTACCATTTGCGCTAGCATTAGGGATTTTTATGACAGAATTTGCGAAAAACCGACTAACTAAATACCTGCAAATAATGATTGAACTCTTAGCCGGAATTCCCTCAGTTGTTTATGGTTTCTTAGGGGTTACGATTATTGTACCGGCAATCCGAACGGTATTTGGCGGAGCAGGGTTTGGGATCTTAGCGGGGATCTTGGTTCTCTTTGTGATGGTTTTACCAACCATCACTTCACTAACAATTGATGCCCTCAAGGGGGTCCCCGCACAGTACCGGCAGGCATCGTTAGCCCTAGGAGCTACCTGGTGGCAAACGACATCTAAGGTCATCCTCAGGGCGGCCACTCCAGGAATTTTGACCGCAATCATTTTTGGGATGGCGCGCGCCTTTGGGGAGGCGCTAGCAGTCCAAATGGTGATTGGAAACGCAGTCTTAATGCCACATAACTTGATCAGTCCAGCGGCTACTTTAACCAGTCAGTTAACTAGTCAGTTGGGGAATACAGTTAATGGGACGTTAGCCAACAATGCTTTGTGGTCCTTAGCACTATTCTTATTACTGATGTCCCTGGCATTTAACCTAGTGGTTAGAATAATTGGAAAACGGAAGGGATGAAGCAAAAGTGAAGCGTAAAAACAATGCTAAACTACAAAATAAAATAGCTATGATTACTATTTATTGCCTGGTTGGGACTGTTTGTCTTATCCTATTAGGAATTTTGGGCTATATTCTAGGCACTGGTTTACCGCACGTATCATGGCATTTTCTGACGAGTGAGTCATCGTCTTTCCAAGCCCATGGGGGGGTTAGGGATCAATTATTTAATTCGCTCTATCTTTTAGTATTGACGCTCATCATTTCAGTGCCAATTGCACTGGGGGCAGCGATCTATTTGACAGAGTATGCCCGGGATAACTGGCTAACCAACTTATTACGGACGATGATTGAGGTCTTGTCCTCACTTCCGTCAATCGTTGTTGGTTTATTCGGTTACTCATTGTTTGTAATTAAATTCGAGCTGAGTTTCTCAATTTTGGCAGGCGCTTTAACCCTGACTTTTTTCAACCTACCGTTGTTAACGCGCAACATTGAAGAAGCGTTGCGAACGGTTCCTGCAACGCAACGGGAAGCAGGACTGGCCCTCGGTTTGTCTTATTGGAAAACGGTTTACGGTGTCGTTCTTCCCTCGGCCTTACCAGGTATTATTACAGGAATTGTGTTAAGTGCAGGTAGGATATTTGGGGAAGCAGCCGCATTGATCTATACAGCGGGGCAAAGCAATGCGACCGTTAGCTATACCGACTGGAATCCCTTTAGTCCAACGAGCTTTTTGAACGTGATGCGGCCCGCAGAAACTCTGGCCGTGCATATTTGGAAAGTTAATAGTGAAGGGTTAATCCCTGATGCGACGCTTGTCGCTAGTGCGACGGCAGCCATTTTAGTGATTGTTGTCCTGATTTTCAATGTTTCAGCGCGGGCATTAGGCAATTTTATCTATAAAAAGATCACTTCAGCGAGGTAAAACATGGAACAATATCTTACACAAATTGCGCCGGAACAGCGCAGTTTAGAAACTAAAAATTTAAATGTTTATTATGGAGAAACCATCCATAAGCTCCATGATGTGAGCTTGCAGATCCCACAAAATGCGATTACGGCCTTAATCGGGGCGTCAGGTTCAAGTAAATCAACTTTTTTACGCAGCTTGAACCGGATGAACGATAAGGTAGCAAAGGTAACTGGTCAAATAATCTATGCTGGGATTGACATCAACCACAAAGATATCAATGTCTACCAGCTGCGCAAACAGATCGGGATGGTGTTTCAGCGGCCTAATCCCTTTGCCAAGTCGATCTATGACAACATTACCTATGCATTAAAAGCTAACGGGGTTAAAGACTCCGCGGTTTTGGACCAGGCCGTTGAAGACAGTTTGCGGGCCGCTGCTTTGTGGGATGAAGTCAAAGATTCATTGCATAAAAGTGCCTTAGCATTGTCAGGGGGGCAGCAACAACGGCTATGCATTGCCCGAGCTTTAGCGATGAAACCAGATATTTTGTTGCTGGATGAACCGGCTAGTGCCTTAGACCCGGTATCAACTGCTAAGCTGGAGGAGACGTTGAAACAGTTGCGGGATCAGTACACGATGGTAATGGTAACCCATAATATGCAGCAGGCTTCACGGATCAGTGATTATACCGCCTTTTTCCATATGGGAAATATTGTCGAATATGATAGGACCGAAAAAATTTTTACGACCCCACGGGTGACACTGACAGAACAGTACATTAACGGTAGTTTTGGCTAGACAGGAGGGAGGCACAGGGATGAGCGAAGCAATTATTGATGTTAAAGATTTAAAGGTTGCCTACGGAAAAAATGAAGTGCTCCACGGGGTTTCATTAGCCTTTCCTGCTGGTGACTTGGTCGCTCTGGTAGGGCCGTCCGGGTGCGGAAAGTCAACCTTTTTACGGAGTCTTAACCGCATGAACGATGAGGTGGGCAATGTGAATATCCAAGGAACAATTAAGTTTAAGGGTCAAGATATTTATGCTGATGGCAGTGACTTGGTAGCCTTACGCGGTGCAATTGGGATGGTGTTTCAGCAACCAGTTCCTTTTCCATTTTCTATTTATGACAATGTCGCATACGGACTGCGGGTCGCTGGTTACACTGAACGGGAATATCTTGACCAGCGCGTTGAGGAAAGTCTGCGGCAAGCAGCAATCTGGGACGAAGTCAAAGACGACCTCAAAAAGAGTGCACTGGCACTTTCCGGGGGGCAACAACAACGGGTATGTATTGCCCGCCAGTTAGCGGTTCGGCCCCAGGTCATTTTGTTGGATGAACCTACCAGTGCGCTGGACCCAATTTCAAGTAGTGAAATCGAAGAAACTTTACTGACATTAAAGCGCGACTATACTTTGATTATGGTGACCCACAATCTCCAACAGGCAAGTAGAATTTCAGACAGGACAGCTTTTTTTCTTAACGGAAATCTAGTAGAATATGGCAGAACAGAGGAAATGTTTTTACGTCCGCAGCAAGAAGTAACGAGTGAATATTTGAACGGACGGTTTGGATAGGTAAAGGGGTGGCAGAATGCACGCAATTTTTTTAGAAGAGCTTGAAAAGTTGAATAAACGTTTCATTGATCTGGGGTTGCAGGTGAGTGAGCAAATTTATTTAGCAACCAAGAGTTTTATTGATCATGACCGTGATTTAGCTAAACAAGTTATTGAAACGGATCAAAAGATTAATGACCGGCAGATAGCAATCGTTGAAGAATCGTTGAAACTGATTGCACTCCAGCAGCCAGTAGCGACTGATTTTCGTAAAATTATTGCCATTTCTAATGCTAGTACGGACTTGGAACGCTTGAGTGATCACGCTGAAAGTATCGCCCGAGAAACTATCCGGGTAAAGGGTGAACAGCGCATTATTCAGATTGAAACAGAAATCGAAGCGATGGCATTACAAGTCCGCCGGATGTTAGAGCAAGTTTTGGAAGCATACCTACGGGGGGACCAGGACCTGGCACGAGATATTGCCCGCTTGGATACTGAGGTCGACCGGCGTCACCATCAGCTGTACAATTTGATTGTGGGAGCGATGAAGCGCGATGCTAAGACTGTGACGGCGGATACGTCTTATTTAACGGTTATTCGTTTGTTAGAACGGATTGGAGATCACATCATTAATGTAGCTGAATGGGTTATTTATCGCGAAACAGGAAAGATTACAGAATTAGCCTTTAAAGAGGATAGCAAATAAGTGAGCGAGAAATAGCCTTTTTGGCCAAGTTATCTGTGTGCCGTTCATGAATAATAATAAGGCTGGTGAGGAGGCAGAATCTTCTCACCAGCCTTGTTTATTTATAAAGTAGATAACGGGGAAATCAACCACGAGGCTAGCAGCTAAGGCAACTTTGTCCTAGCTTAGCTCAGCGTCTGGTTGCAGAGCCTATTTCCCCGTATTATTAAAGCTTCTTGAGGGGGCCTTCAAAGGAGTAGCCAAAGCCACGGACGGTTTTGATCCAGCGCGGGTGGTCTGGATCAACTTCAATTTTGTCGCGAAGATGGGAGATGTGCATATCGACAATCCGCGAGCTGCCGAGCGTATCATAGCCCCAAACTCCTTGTAGAAGTTGCTCCCGGCTCAAAACCTGATTGTGGTGCTTGATTAAATACCACAAAAGGCGGAATTCTTTAGGGGTTAACCCAATATCAGTTCCATTATGGGTGACCCGGTAATGATCCCGATCAATCAATAAGTGTTCCAAATAATACCCCCGTTTAGGGGTAGTTTCTGCGGTCAGATTCGCAGTGACTAGTTTATCACCTGCAAACCAGAGTTGCTGGAGAAGTTGAGCAAAAATGACGCGGTAGTCTAGGGGTTTGCAAAAATAGCCATTGATCAAGGCTTGTGTGTAAAGTTCATAAGCATGTTCAGGATCGGTTTTCGTTGTAAGGGCAAAGATGGGACGGCGAAAATCTTGGCGTACCTGCTTGATCAAAGCAATATCTTGTTGATAATCCTGCAAAACATCCATATCCCAAAAGATTGCAGTGATTTTTTTCTCTTTTAAAACGGTTGGCACTTCAGCAGGACCCATAACGTTTTGAATAATCCATCCTTCTTCATTGAAAAAAGTATTGAACTCAATGAAGATTTCAAGATTTTTAGTTAGCAAAAGAATCCGGTTGGACATCCTTATCCCTCCTCAGCCAAATTACATATATATTTTAGCAAACCAAATAGATCTTCACCAAGTTCAAAGCGCTTCCTAAATAAACAAATTTATCGGCAACAATAATGCGAAAAAGTCCCTGAACATACTGGCAATTAAGTACATAATCGTATATCGTAAATAGTGAGAAAAGTAGGAAAGAAGGATGCTTATGGACAAAATTTCATTGGAGCCAGCTGTTAGGACATTGTGCAGTGATGAGCGCCGACGCTTTATTCCCACAACAATTGGCATCCGTGCGCTACGTAAACGCCTGCAGATGCAGCAAGAAGGGCCGGTCTACCAGCATCCTGCTTCTTTTACAACTAAAAAGGTAGTGGTGCCAGGAAGAACGGAACCCCTAAATATTCATTTTGTTTATCCTCGGCAGCCTGCAACGGCTCAACTCCCGGTATTATTTTATATCCATGGGGGACAGTTCATCACAGGTGACCTCCAAGTTTACAATAAGTTCATTCGGGAACTGGCAGTAAGAGCACAAGTAATGGTAGTTTTTCCCGAATACAGTTTAGCTCCTGAAGCACAGGCCCCTGATCAGATTAAGCAACTGCAACACGCCTTAGCTGCTTTACCCCAATTCGGGGAGGAATTTAACCTTGATTTAGAGCGGGTGATTATTGGGGCAGATGATGTGGGAGCTAAATTTGCTGCCCAATTAATTGCTGATCCGGGTATAAAGGAAGTTGCGATATACAAAATGGCGTGGCTTTGCCCGGTAACCAATTATAATTTTGACACAGCATCTTATTATGAATTTGCTGGTGGATATGATCTAACCAGGGAACAGATGAAATTTGCCTGGCGCCAATATCTAGGGAAGTTAACGGAGCAGCCACCATTGCGGGAAATGCCACTGCGCTATTCTTCTGAACTCTTAGCGACCTTTCCAGAAACATTGATTATTACCGCTGAAGCTGACGTTGTCCGGGATGAAGGGGAAGCAATGGCCCGCAAGATGCGGGATGCAGGAGTTTCGGTAGCCCAAATCAGGATGCAAGGAACTATTCATAATTTTGTAATATACAATGAACTTGATATTACCAGTTCTTGCCGCTTGGCGATGAATGTTTTGGTTGATTGGATTAAAAAGAGAGGGTGAAAGAACGGATGCAATATCGTGATTATTTCTGGGACTTTGATGGGAATTTGTATAATACATATCCTGTGATGACAACAGCCCTCCACCAAACTTTGGCTACTTGGGGGTTAGATGTTGCAGAGGCTGAATTATACCATGCGATGCGGCGGACATCAGTGGGGCAAACAATCAGATCGTATGCCCAGCAAGTACCAGTAACGGCAACCACAATTAGGCAAAAATATGCCACCATTGAAGCACCACAAATTGGGCAAGCCCGACCATTTCCCTATGTTAGGGAGGTATGCCAAGCGGTAGTCCAGGCTGGTGGTCGTAACTTTTTGTTGACCCACCGTAATCAAGTCGCTAAGCAACTGTTAACCCGGGATCACTTGGTACAGTATTTTACAGACTTTGTAACAGGTGATGATGATTTCCCGCGTAAGCCAGACCCGGCTTCGTTGAATTACTTATGTACTAAGCACAATGTGGACCGCCATGCAGCGGTAATGGTGGGGGATCGGACATTAGATATTGAAGCAGGTCACAATGCTGGTTTAGCAGGAATCTTGTTTGATTTTGATGACCTTATTGCAGACCATACAACTGCAGACCAGGTTATCCACTGCTTCCGGGAATTGTTGGTGAATTAAAAAAGTAAATATTCATGCCATTATAGGGCAAAAAAGCCGGGTTAAATCCTTTGATTTAGCCCGGCTTTCATATTATTTTCTCTTAGCTAGTGTGCTCGCTTGCTTAATATTTTTCGGGTTGGCTGCAACAGTTGAATAGGGACCGGCAGCAATCAGGCGACCGTGGTCGTGCGTCAAAGCAAAGACATAGGTCTTATTAACGAGTGGAAATTGGTCGTTATGATAAAGATAGACACTCCCAGTTTGGGGATTGCGACCACCTTTTTTAGCAATAGTTAAGCTCTGTGGTAGTTTAGTGGCAGTGAGGTTTTGCTTAACCCGTAAGCGAAAAACAGTGGTTGGAATGCCTTTGGAGGTGGTGGTTTTAACTTGTTGTTTGACCTGGGCGACTAGCAAAACATCAGCGTGCTGAAACTTGCTTTGCTGATTTATTTTAGGACTACTTAGGTACTTGGTTTGCGGACGGCTACGCGTATAGATTGTCATCCCAGTGATCACTACCAGCAAAACTAATGCACCGATTAAACCATATAAGAAATAGCGTTGCTTTTTACGTGTATCCATTATTCCTACTCCTGTTCAAAAAATTTGGCGATTCCAGTGGTCATTTCTGTTGTAACTTGGTCTTGGTAGGTAGTTGACCTGATTTTTTTGAAATCTTTTTTAGTATTGATATAACCCAATTCATTGAGAACGGCAGGGACGGTATTGTCCCGAATTACTAGGTAGTCTCCAAATTCAACCCCTTTATTATCTAACCCGTGGGGGTTGAGACTACTATTAATATCTTTGGCTAAACGATAAGAAGCTCCTTGGTGATAATAATAAGTAGTAAAACCTGATCCTTGGTTTTCGTCTGGCGAAGAATCAAAGTGGAAGCTGATGAAGGCATCGGCATGGACTTGTTCAGCTAAAGCAGGGCGGGCGGCCAAGCCAACAAAAGAGTCATTCTTACGGGTCATATAAACCTTGGCTCCCTGGGCTTCGAGTTTATCAGCCAGTTTTTGCGCAAAAATCAGAGTATATTTTTTTTCTTGCTTACCACTGATCGAGAGGGCCCCTGAATCGCTACCACCGTGCCCAGCGTCGATTACAATAGTGGCTTGAGAAAGCTTAGTGACGGGGTTAGGGTGTGAAAAATACCAATCAGCAATCCAGCCTGTTTTATGGTCAGGTGTTCGGACCTGTTTCCAGTGATATTTGCTCCGGATAACCGCTACCCGGGCGTTAGGTTGGAGGGAAGTGATTTTTTTGTATTCAATCCCTGGACCAGAGCGCACATTAACTGCCTGGGTTACTACTTGCTTATGGGTATAAAGATATGTTCTTCCCCCTACAACCACGAGGAGGATTACGATGATTCCCCAAAGAACTTTGAGATGGTTGGGGATAGCCTTATCAAAATGACGCGCGTGTTTCATTATCAATCAGCCTCTAAAATCAAATTCTAATAAATATTGTAACAAAGTTAAGCCGGCAAACTCTAGCTATTATTATACGCGGTCTTAAATGCTATATAAAAAACAATTAAAACGGACGGCACACTTTTTAGGGTTCAAGAAGAGCTTGCCGGTTACCAGGTAAGTCAGTGCGAATGAACTCAAAACTTTTGCGGAAATTCATAGGTGTGGCTTGACTTTGCAATATGAGCAAAGTATTCTTAAATAAAGAATATTGAACCGGAAATGAGAGATGAGTAGGTGACTGAAAGCCTTTAGCGAGTGAACGTTGGTGGGAGGTTCATGGTGGTAGGTCATTGAAGACACTTTCTAGGTGCATACTTGTTGAAAGTATGCCGTCAGCGACGTTACCCTGAAGAAAAAAGTTAAGGTGGTACCGTGCAGTTTGCGCCCTTGCTGGTCGTTTTGAGACTAGTGAGGGCTTTTTTATTCCGGCGTTAAAGCATAAGGAGGAACTGGTTATTATGAAGAGATATCAACGACCTAAGGGAACAGCCGACATTGTCCCTGGGGAATCCGAAAAATGGCAATATGTTGAAGCCAAAGCCCGGGAGGTGTTTGCCCACTACCGTTATCATGAAATTCGCACACCTATTTTTGAAAATTATGACGTGTTTGCGCGGACATCTGGGGATACATCTGACATTGTTACCAAGGAAATGTATGATTTCCACGATAAAGGTGACCGCCACGTTGCCCTGCGTCCGGAAGGAACTGCCGGTGTTGTTCGGGCTTTCATCGAAAATAAATTCTTTGGTCCAGAAGTACCGAAGCCATTCAAGGTGTTTTACATGGGACCAATGTTTCGCTATGAACGGCCCCAGTCCGGCCGGATGCGCCAATTTCATCAAATTGGGGTTGAAGCATTTGGGTCTGATGCCCCAGCTTTGGATGTTGAAGTTATTGCAATGGCAGTTGATTACCTCAAACAGTTAGGTTTAACTGACCTCAAAGTGACGATCAACAGTTTGGGTGATGCTGAATCGCGGGCAGCTTACCGGCAAGCTTTGTTAGATTATTTAGAACCATTAGCTGAACAATTAAGTCCAGATTCACAGACGCGGTTACACAAAAACCCCTTGCGGATTTTGGATAGCAAGGATGATCAAGACCAAGACATCATTGCCCATGCCCCGTCAATTCTTGACTACCTCACACCGGCTGCAACTGAACACTTGACAGTTGTTAAGCAGTTATTGGACCAACTGGGAATCGAATATGTAGTTGATTCTGAGATGGTCCGGGGGTTGGACTACTACAACCACACTATTTTTGAAATCATGAGTAACTCGCAAGCCTTTGGTGGCAAGTGGACAACTGTTTGTGCCGGGGGTCGTTACAGTGGCTTAGTAGCGGAACTAGGCGGTCCTGATATTGCTGGAGTTGGCTTCGGTTTAGGGGTTGAACGGTTGTTATTGGTATTAGAAGCAGAAGACAAGCAGTTAACTGCGCCAGATCCATTAGATGCTTATGTTGTTGGTATTGGCAACAGCACTGAAGTCAACACTGCGTCATTGGTTGTAGTGCAAGCACTACGGCAGCAAGGATACAATGCTGAACGGGATTATTTGAACAAAAAGCCTAAGGCCCAGTTTAAAACCGCTAATAAACTAGGGGCCCGTTATACTGTAACTATTGGCGAAGCCGAATTAGCTAACCACCAGGTGAACGTTAAAGATATGGTTGCCAACCAAGAAATCACTGTGCCATTGGCTACCATCACAAACGATTTTAAGAGTATTAGTGCCAAGTTTTAGTTGAAGAAGGAGAAGTGTTATGAAACGAACAACATACTGTGGCTTAGTCGATGAGTCATATATTGGTCAAGAAGTAACCCTCAAGGGTTGGGTGCAAAAACGACGGAGCTTGGGGAACCTGATTTTCGTTGACTTGCGGGACATTGATGGAATTGTCCAACTAGTATTTAGCCAGGAATTTGGGCCTGATGCACTTGCAGTTGCTGAAAAATTGCGGAGTGAATATGTGATTGAAGCCCACGGTCGGGTAGTAGCCCGAGCTGAAGGGGCGATCAACCCGGATATGAAGACAGGGAAGGTTGAAGTTGAAGTTACTGCTGTCACTGTATTGAATGAAGCTAAGGTAACACCATTTAACATTCAAGATGATATTGATGCTTCTGATGACCTGCGGTTGAAATACCGTTACTTAGATTTACGGCGGCCAGAAATGCAAAGGGGATTATTGATTCGGAACCGGATCACCCAGGCGGTTCACAGTTACTTGGATGAAAATCACTTTATTGATATTGAAACCCCGAACTTGACCCGGTCTACGCCAGAAGGGGCGCGGGATTATTTGGTGCCATCGCGGGTATATCCAGGAACATTCTATGCCTTACCTCAATCACCACAGTTGTTTAAGCAACTGCTGATGGGAGCAGGGTTTGACCGGTATTATCAAATTGCTCGTTGTTTCCGGGATGAAGACTTGCGGGGGGACCGGCAACCAGAATTCACTCAGATCGATATGGAAACTTCCTTCATGGACCAAGATGAAATTATGGAAATGACGGAAGGTTTATTGAAGCGGGTCATGAAAGAAGCAGTTGACTATGATTTAGCTGATCCAATTCCGCGGATTACTTGGGATGAAGCTATGGACCGCTTTGGTTCAGATAAACCAGATATCCGGTTTGGCATGGAGCTCAAGGATGTTGCAGCTGCCGTTCAAGGTGCTGGTTTCCGAGTCTTTGATGCCACATTAGATAATGGTGGTCAGGTCAAAGCGATTGCGGTTCCTGGTGGTGCTGACCACTACTCCCGTAAGAAGATTGAAGAAAAGCAAGAATACATCAAGCGGTTTGGGGCTAAGGGCCTAGCCTGGATGAAAGTTACTGCCGACGGTTTCTCCGGTCCAATCGCTAAGTTCTTTGCTGATGACCGGGTAGCTGTAATCAAAGAGGCTACTGGTGCCCAAGTTGGTGACTTGTTATTATTTGTTGCTGACAGTCGCAAAGTGGTTGCGGATGCACTGGGGTATTTGCGGACAAGCATTGCCAAGGAATTGGGCATGATTGATGAATCAAAGTTTGCTTTTGTTTGGGTAGTAGATTGGCCATTGTTTGAATACAGTGAAGACTTCCAACGTTATATTGCTGCCCACCACCCATTCACTATGCCAAATGAAGAAGATATCCCACTGTTGGCTACGGATCCGCACAAGTGCCATGCCCAAAGTTACGATATCGTATTGAATGGGTATGAACTGGGAGGCGGTTCAATCCGTATCCATAAGCGTGAGATCCAAGAAGCAATGTTCAAGGCTTTAGGTTTCACTAAGGAAAAAGCTGCTGACCGCTTTGGTTGGTTTATGGACGCATTGGACTATGGCTTCCCTCCGCATGGTGGTTTGGCTATCGGCTTGGATCGGTTTGCGATGCTGTTGTCCCATAAGGAAAATATTCGGGAAGTAATTGCCTTCCCTAAGAATTCCAAGGCAACTGAACCATTGACCCATGCGCCAAGTGAAGTTGATCCTAAGCAATTAGACGAATTGCACATCGCTACAGTTGAACAAGACTAAAAGATAAAAGTCGGCTGCGAGCCGGCTTTTTCTATATCATTATGGGGATAGTTGCTAGCAAATTAGCACCATATTATAATAGAGAATAGAATTTATGAGAAAGTAGGAATTCTGGATGGATTTAAAAGAAATGCAGGATCGCCAGCAACATACACGTAATTTTTCGATAGTGGCACACATTGATCACGGTAAATCAACGCTTGCCGATCGAATTTTGGAACTAACTGATACTGTTTCAAAACGGGAAATGAAAAACCAATTATTGGATTCGATGGACCTGGAACGGGAACGGGGAATCACGATCAAGCTCAACGCCGTGGAACTGCACTATCAAGCCAAAGATGGAGAAACGTATATTTTCCACTTGATTGATACTCCCGGTCACGTCGATTTCACGTATGAAGTATCCCGGTCACTAGCAGCGTGTGAAGGGGCTGTATTGGTAGTTGATGCTGCGCAAGGGGTTGAAGCTCAAACTTTGGCCAATGTGTACTTGGCATTGGATGATGATTTGGAAATCTTACCGGTTATCAACAAGATTGACCTGCCTTCAGCCCAACCAGAGGTCGTCAAGCAAGAAATCGAAGACGTGATTGGCCTCGATGGGGATGACGCTGTTTGCACCAGTGCGAAGACAGGAATGGGGGTCGATGAATTACTTGAAAAAATCGTCCAAGAAGTCCCAGCTCCAAGTGGGGACCTTGAAGCGCCCCTAAAAGCGTTGATCTTTGATTCGATCTATGATGATTACCGCGGTGTGGTTCTCAGTGTCCGGGTCGTTGATGGGACAGTTAAGGCCGGCGATCGGATTAAGTTGATGAACAGTGGGGCAGAATACGAAGTAACTGAAGTTGGGGTGAACTCACCTAAGCCACTGAAACGGGACATCTTGATTGCAGGGGATGTTGGTTATATCACTGCTAGTATCAAGGATATCCAAGATACCCGGGTGGGGGATACGGTTACTAATGCGGACCACCCAACAGATAAGCCGTTAGCTGGCTACCGCGAAATGAACCCTATGGTATATGCTGGGCTGTACCCAACTGACAACGCTAAATACAATGATTTACGGGAAGCATTGGAGAAATTACAGTTAAACGATGCGGCCTTAGAATTTGAACCGGAAACTTCTCAGGCCCTAGGCTTTGGGTTCCGGTGCGGATTCTTGGGGTTGTTGCATA
Organism: Ligilactobacillus saerimneri; assembly: GCF_036689625.1. Lineage (NCBI taxonomy): Bacteria > Bacillati > Bacillota > Bacilli > Lactobacillales > Lactobacillaceae > Ligilactobacillus > Ligilactobacillus saerimneri. Next base: position 842,487 of record NZ_CP144759.1, on the reverse strand, counting down.
TGGATGTGATCCAGGAACGTTTGGAAAGAGAATTCAACATGGATTTGATTACCACTGCTCCTTCGGTAACCTACGATGTTGAACTAACCAACGGTGAGCATAAACAAGTATCGAATCCATCAGAAATGCCTGAAGTTTCCGCTATTAGGGAGATTAATGAACCGGTTGTGAAGGCAACTATTATGGTGCCGAACGATTATGTAGGGCCAGTTATGGAACTGTGCCAGCGTAAGCGGGGTGTTTTCGATACGATGGAATATTTAGATGACTCCCGGGTCAATGTGATCTATCATATTCCATTGTCAGAAATTATTTTTGATTTCTTTGATAAGTTGAAGTCTGGAACCCGGGGATATGCTTCGCTGGACTACGAATTGGATGGCTATCGGCCAAGCGATCTGGTCAAGATCGACATTCTGCTCAATTCCGACAAAGTGGATGCTTTGAGTTTTATTTCTCACCGGCAATTTGCCCAGGAACGGGCTCGGGTGATCACACGGAAGCTCAAGGATATTATTCCGCGGCAAAACTTTGAAATTCCAATCCAAGCAGCGATTGGAGCCAAGATTATTTCACGAACTAATATCAAGGCTTACCGGAAGGATGTTACTGCACGGATCCATACTGGGGATCCTGACCGGCGGGCCAAGCTTTTAGATAAGCAAAAACGGGGGAAGAAGCGGATGAAGGCTGTAGGGACTGTTGAAGTGCCACAGGCGGCCTTTATGGCGGTTCTCAAGACAGACGAAGAAATTGAAGGCCGTTAGTTTGTGATGAACTAACGGAAAGTAAGTGGAAAATAATTTGTAGCCAGCCGTTGCACTAAGCACGGATGATAGTTGCGCAAAATGCGACGGTCTTTGCTCGTATTTAGACTAGATTTTTAGTTATTTTCCCTGTTATCTGTGAAACATTATTAGTCAATAAAGATCGAAGCTGGTGCAAAGACGCTGTTTTTTCACCGGCTTTTTGTATAGCTTCGGACCATAATAGAACTTGAAGCTGGGGCTAAATTAGCAATTCGATTAGAAAAAAATTTAGATTTAAAGTGAACGGGGAATTGCACTTTTATAATTGTTGGTTCCATGTTAGAATAACGGAATTAAAAGGAATTATCGGTTTAAGGAGATATACAAATGGATGAACTCCAGAAGATTTGGAAAAGACACCAGCTGGTTGCACGCGCTTCGACAGCCTTTATTTATGGGATTTTAGTGGCAATTGCCATGAACTTTTTTTGGGATCCAGGGAAGATTTATTCTTCAGGGATCACAGGGTTGGCGCAGCTGATTGCAACATTAACCGCCCATACCCCGATTCACCTCTCAGCAGCCCTGATGTTGTTTGTATTGAATGTTCCTCTTTTTGTCCTATCATGGCGGGCAATTGGCCACCGGTTTACGTTCTTTACTATTTTGGCAGTTGTGTTCTCAAGTATTATGATCAAAACGATTCATCCGGTTACCCTGACCAATGACCCGATCATTTGTGCGATCTTTGGTGGGGCGGTAAACGGCTTTGGGACCGGGACTTGTCTCAAGAATGGGATCTCGACTGGGGGATTGGATATTTTAGGTTTGACCCTACGGAAGCGAACGGGAAAAAGTATTGGGACCATTAATATCATTTTTAATGCTTTCATCGTTTTATCAGCTGGGGCAATGTACGGCTGGCCGCACGCCTTTTATTCGGCTATTGGTTTGATCGTCAACGCCAAGGTAATTGACATGGTTTATACCCAGCAACAAAAGATGCAGGTAATGATTGTCACGACACGGCCCAACAGTGTGATTGACTGTATTCAAAACCATATTCGGCGTGGAATTACCATTGTTCATGGTGCTGAAGGGGCATACCGGCATGACAAGAAGACAATCCTGTTTACGGTTGTTTCACGGTATGAACAATATGAATTAAAAAAGGCAATGCAAGAGTCTGATCCGCATGCCTTTGTAAGTATTGCTGAAAATGTCCATATTATGGGACATTTCTATGAACCGGAACCATAGGAGTACATAGTTTTTGCCTCCCGGTATTTTAGGCTCAGCAATAAAAGCCCAGTACGATAATTTATAAAAAATTAGCAAGGAAGTGTCCTACAAATATTAGTTAGGCTAATGTTTGTAGGGCATTTTTTGTGTGGTGAAAATATTCGGATTAAAGGCATGGCCTGCATGTGGTGCCGTGGTCTGGAAGGTACCGACCATATGCTGGATGATATAATTGGGATAGAAAAATTAAAAAGAAAATAGCTGATAATAATATTATTTAAACTACCAGATAAATGTTTCATATCGTATAATCTCAACGATTATAAACTGATTCAATGCACCCCTAAATAGGAGGAAAACCATGTTTGGCTTGACTAATGATGAATTAGAATTTTTAAAAAATGCAGTAATAATATAAAAACACTAATAGATAACAAAAATCTTGACGAGTTACAAACTGAGATAGCCTGGTACTTAACAAGCGAAGACTGCATGTATTATGATGAAGATGGAGAAAACTGGTACACTAAAAAAGGTAAATATGTTCAAGATCTATATGATAAAATAATTGATTGGAAATATGATATAAAAAATTAATTACAACAATGTTTTGGCATTCAATCAAAGTTAATTTGGTTGAATGCTATTTTTATACTCCATCAATACGGTCGGAAAATTTCACTTTGGGCAACAAACACACGGTAAATAGTAAAATATGTGTTTGTTTCAAAGGATGAACATTGATTTAACAAGGTTTTGTCTTTGCACCAATATATAAATATGTCGTGTGCGGGCGGAAAAACGAGCATCGCATAAAATTTACAAAGCCAATTTTTGAAAGAAAAAACCACGCAAAGATGCGTGGCAACAATTCTCCTCCCCAAATAGTATTAGTTATCGCCTTCACCGAGCGATTCTAAAATGAGGGTAGCAGTTTCTTCGATTGATTTTTGAGCAGTATTGATCACTAAGCAGCCCAGTTTACGATAAAGCTGGTTAGCATTATTAAGTTCATCACGGACCTGTGCCATGCTGGAGTAGTTGGAGTCTGGATCCAAACCGTAAGCAATCATCCGTTCGCGCCGGTATTTGTTGAGCACTTCAGGGGTGGTGGTTAAACCAATAATTTTGGCTGGATCAACCCGGTAAATTTCATCAGGAATGCGGGTTTTAGGTACCAGGGGTAAGTTAGCGACCTTATAGCCAAGGTTAGCCAGGTACAAAGATAACGGGGTCTTGGAAGTCCGTGACACCCCCAGCAAGACGATATCGGCTTTGAGGAAACCAGATGGGTCCTTACCGTCATCGTATTCGACAGCGAACTCCATTGCTTTGATCTTGTCGAAATACTTACTGTTCATGTTGTGGTTGATCCCTGCTTCTTCGATTGGCTCATGCTTAGTCACTTCGGAAAGAGTATTGATCAGGTTAACCATGGCATCGATGTGGGGCATATTGTGGTCTTCACAGAACTTTTGGGCAAACTCGGCCAATTGGGAGTTGGCAAAAGTATAAACAATAACGGCTTGTTCCCGTTCACCTTTTTTCAAGATCCCTTGGAGCAATGACTCTGTACGTGTCAGTGGGTAGCGTTCGATTTTGAACTCATCATTTGGAAATTGCACAACAGCAGCCTGCACCAATCCGTTACCAGTTACCCCGAGTGAGTCGGAGATAATATAAATTTTCATAGCGGATTCCCCCTAGAAATATATTGATGGATAATCCAACTAACCCTGCTAGGTTATATGGATTGAGCGTTTTATATCAGTTATGATATGAAAACGATTTTACAATTTAATAATACCATTCGCACCCTAAAAAGAAAAAAGGTAAATTATTGGTGATGACACCTGTGCGTTCCTGCTGTACAATATGACCAATAATTTGGTGCGAGGTGAGATAAATGCGGAGCATAGGTATTCTTTGGCGGTGGAGTTGTTATTGGATGACGGGGACTTGGGCCTTGGTAATTATTTTCCTGTATCAAGGATGGTTACGGCTAGATCCATGGCAGTATGTGTTTACTCCGGTTCAGTTTTACCTGGGAGTTAACTGGCTCTTGTTACCATTTTTCCGTTACCGCCATCCAGGGTGGTTTATTGCCCCTGCGGATGATTTCAAATCCAATAAGACCCGGGCCCTGGAGAATTATCACCGTGACTTAGCACAGCATGCGACCCATAAAAAGTGGTCCGTCAACGGAACCAACATCAACCCGTATGAGTACACTTCGCCGTATACGATGGCATATGACAATTCGCTAGCTTGGACATATAGTCTAGCTAAAGCTTTAGTGGTGAGTGGTTTCTTTCTTGTCCTAAGCCCCGTGTTTTATCTACGGGGATATTTAAAAAAGTAAATAAAAAATCGAGGCTGGTGAGAAAGCAGAGCTTTCTTCCAGCCTCATTTGGTATTAAGGTAGAAAAACGATTTGGGCAGGCGCAAAGTAAGTCATGAACTGCTGCTGATCAGCTGGGCCAAGCTGCTGGGGTTGGATCGCCAGTTGGTTTAAGATGTTGGGGCTTGTTTGCTGGCGAAAGTCCCAGTCGGGCTGGGTAGCTACCTGGACTAGATTAGCAGTTGGTTCAGCGGTGTTCGCAGGTGCAACAAAAGAGTGGGCCTGGTAGTAAGCAATAACCGGTGCGAGTTGGGGCTGCCAGGTAACATTAAAGTGATGTTGCTGAGCGGTTTTGGCTAGTTGCAGGAGTTGGTCAATCTTCCAGGGATTGATCGCAAAGGTTGTGGTGGTTGTAGTGGCTGCTAACAGTTTGGTAAGGTGCTTTTGCCAGCCCCGATAGGTCATCAGGGGTGTTGGCTCATTACTAAACATGGATTGCCCTAGGAGCAGGTAACTGATGTTGCTGGCTTTTAACCATTTCTTCCATTTTTTGATGCGCTTATTATGGATTCCTCCCTGATCAAAACGGAAACAATAGCCAATTTTTTGCTGGTCAGGTCCGGTTAATAAGAGCACAAGGGCCCCGTAGAGTCCGTCTTCATTGGCCTTGGCTGTGATGGCCCACCCATCATGATAGAGAGGATAGGTGTAGGGGATGATTTTTAGGTGGTGCTTGAGTGGGGGCAGGAGGTCGGTGGCGGCTAGTTTTTGGAGGAGGGTAAACAACTCTTGGGAAACATACAGGGGACAAGGCAAGGGTTGGGGATCAAAGAGCACACTATCAATTGTTAAACTAGTGATGATGATCAACTTGGCTTGGGAACAGTCATCGCCTCGTTGGGGATCAAGAATGATTTGCCCAGTCGGAGTGGTGATGGTGGTCCCTTGCGGGGTGGAAAAAATATCAGGAGTGATTGTTTGTTTCATAAGTAAAACCTCGAAAAAATAATTTACTTCTAGTCTACCAAAAATAATTAGGATCGACCTGGAAAAACTAGTAACTACTATGACGATACTGAAAGTGGTGGTCAAGGTAATGCTACGCTGTTAACTGTTTCTTTTTAATGGAACACATGCTGACGAAATCCGCCAGAACGCTAAGGACGTCAAAGACGCCCAAGGTAAGGTTGATTCCTGAGAGCAAACGATATGGATACTTTGCTTCTATGCAACTGACATATTTATTTATAATGATTCTTATTCCATTTGTGGGTGTGTTGTTTACTATCTACAAATGAAAATGGAAAGACTCAATCTTAGTGAGGCGATAGAGGCTAGTGCAATGATGAGATTAGCAAAAGACAGATACAAGTATTTGTTAATGGGTGGAGCGCTACCAACAATCGTAGTTACTGTGGTGACAGTATTTTACACTCAATACTAACAAGAGAAATATTGGTTTTACGGGTTAATAAGAATGAATTAGGCATTACGCCTTTCAACTTATTAGCCATGTTAAATAGTAAAGCTGTAAGAAAACAGTTAAATAATCTGATTCTAATGGATACAACACTACCAAATATTGGTGATAGATGGAAAGATATTAACCTTGATATATCGGATCCATTAAAATTGCAATACTTAGATGAACAAGTGAAAAATATGTACCAAAAAAGAAAAATGTTTTGGTCTGAGTATGCTAATATTTTTGGAATAAACGGGTAATCGGTTGCAAAAAAAGAAAACTGTGACTACACAACCGTTACCGAGGTGCCACCTGGTCGACACGAGAAAGATCAAATCTCAGAAATGAGGGGTCTGTTTTTTATTGCTTTGATTCTCATAATTAAGACTTCATTTGCGTTCTTATATGTTATAATATAACTATAATATTTAGGAGGGATTAAAATGGCACTGGCAACCAAATCAACTACTATTCGCTTTGATAGAAGTGTTCTGGAACTCATTCATAAACAAGCAAAATTAGATGGGGTAACTTCAACAGACTTTATGCGTCAAGCTGTATTGGAAAAGCTTGAAGATAGTTTAGATTATCAAGATGCGGTTAAAAATATCCGTAATTCTGGTGGGAAAACAATATCTCGTGATGAGATTAAGCGCCAGTTAGGATTATCAAAATGAAATATACATGGTCTTTTGATTCAAAAGCCTTAAAAGAGTTCAAAAAGAACCTTGATAAGCCTGTACAGGTAAAAATTATTAAATGGCTTGATTCGCATATTGAGGGGTCAAATAATCCTCGGGTATGGGGTAAAGCCTTGGAAGGTGAATTAGGAACACTTTGGCGTTATCGTGTGGGTAGTTATCGCATAATTGCTGATATTCAAGATGATATTTTTACAGTTGTTGTTGTAAAAGCAGGTAAAAGAAATGATGTTTATAAGCGACGGTAAGTTAGCCGTAAAAGCTGGAAAGATATAAAAATCTTATACAAAAACGGCCTTGAGTCCTTGTGAAGATAGTATATAGTTTGGAGGATAGATTAATGGTACAGCACAGCACAGCACAGCACAGCACAGCACAGCACAGCACAGCACAGCACAGCACAGCACAGCACAGCACAGCACAGCACAGCACAGCACAGCACAGCACAGCACAGCACACTTTGATTATTTAGGTCAAAGTGTATTTGTCAAGTCTTTTTTGAGGAATCTACTACCAAAAAGGGATAGTGGATTCCTTTTTTATGTCATCAGAAGGGTGGTGGCATAAATGGCAGTGGAAGCAAAGATTATTGACCATATTCGTACCGTTTTAGAAGCATTTGGTACCACGTATCTCACCGAAAACGGGGAGCTAAAGAAAAATAAGCTGACTAATGATTTAGATAAATACAATAAAGAGCTAATGATGGCTTTGTTGGCTGATGAATTTATCCGTAAAACCTATACTGAAAAAATTGCTGACGTAGAGGTCTTTAAGGTTAATCAGTTTGTGGAAATGTTGGAATATAAGTCTTATTGGGAAGATAGCTATACCAAGTATTCCAATAAGATTGGCTTAACAGCAGGAGGGAAGTTCATTGATGAAGCCACGGACGTGGTTTTGGACTTTCCATATAAAGACACAGTATTAAAAGCTGGTATGACCAAGGAAGATTTAGATAAGACGGACGATGCAGACGAACCGTTTCTAAATGAAATCTTAGCCAAAGCCGAAATTGATGAACTCTTAGAACCTAAAGTCTTGGTCAATGCTAAGCGGTATGACGTAAATGGAGTGGCTGATGCCACTAGCATTAATGATACGGACAACTTAATTATCAAGGGGAATAACCTACTAGCCTTACATAGCTTAAAGGAGCGGTATGCAGGGAAAGTGAAGTTGATTTATTTAGATCCGCCATATAATACTGGATCAGATTCATTTGAATATAACGACAGATTCAACCATGCCACGTGGTTATCATTTATGAAAAGTAGATTAGAGATTGCAAGATATTTGTTAGCTGACGATGGATTGATTTTTATTCATTTAGACTATAATGAAGATGCGTATGCAAAAATATTGTTGGATAATATTTTTAGTAGGGAATCTTATGTAAGTACGATTTCTGTTAAATCAAATTCTTTATCCGGTAATAAAACACAACATAAAAATAGAACAATTTTAAAAAATAAGGATTCAATAATTGTATTTGGCAGATTGTAAAATTTAAGTTGAACATTTTAGTGGACAGAAAAACCCATAAAGGTCTTTAATGGTGTCGTTACAACATTCCATTAGAAAGAAGGACCTTTATGGGCACCACTATCTTATCATTTTCAGACCGCATTGTCATCGAAACGCTTCGTCATGAAAAGCGATCTCTTCGATATATCGCTGATTACCTGGGCTTTAGTAAGACTACTATCTTTAATGAAATTCACCGGTTAAAGGGTGAATACCATGCGACTAGTGCGCAAGCCGACCACGAAACTAAACTTAGTTATCGTGGTCGTAAATGCTCATTAACGGCTAACCTCAAGCGACTAATCGAAGACAAGATCAAGATTCAGAAATGGTCAATTGAACAAGTAGCCCATGTGGTTAGGATCGCCTACAAGACTATCTATAACTGGGTCGATCAAGGACTTCTAGATATTCGGATGACTGATTTACCTGACCATGGTATTCGTCGTAAGCGTGCTAAAGAAACCCGTGGGACTTTCAGTCATGGTCGTTCGATTGAAGATCGTCCAGCTGAAGCTTCTGATCGTAATATTGCAGGCCATTTTGAAGCTGATACAGTTTTATCTGGCAAGCGCAAAGGTCAAGCAGTAGCCACGTTTGTCGAACGCAAGAGTCGCCTTACTATCGTTAAACGGCTTGGTGGACGAGATAGCACTTCAATGACTAAGGCTATCCTTGAGTTAGCTAATCAATTAGGAACTAATCTCAAGACACTGACGGTTGATCACGGGAAAGAGTTCGCCAACTACCAATCAATTGAGAAAAATACCGGCGTGCCGTTGTACTTTGCCCATGCTTATTCTCCGCATGAACGTGGTAGTAATGAGAATCGTAATCGAGTGTTACGGCGATTTATTCCTAAGGGTCAGCCAATTGAAGAGATTAGTGATGATGAATTGATTCAGATTAACTGGTATCTGAATTCACGGCCACTCAAATGTTTGAACTGGCGAACTCCAATTGAGATCTTTTTGCTTAATCTGCGTCATTAAATTTGTTCAAGTTATTTATTGCAATCTACCAAAGTATAATTCGCCAAAGTATTTATTCAATGATCCAGTCACTATTGATGGACGGCGAATTACAGTGCAGGCGGTCAATCGTTTCCCAACTATGCCCGAAAAGGATAGCATTTATCTGAAACTAACAACCATTCAAGCTTTAGCGAATGAGCTGGGGAGTTTACGGGAAAATGGGTTAACGTATACGGAACTGGAAAAAGACAAGTTGGTAATTTTAGCCGATGAAGCTCATCATTTCAATGCTTCAACTAAGTCGCAAAAAGTGGAAGAAAAATCATGGGAAATCTTACTGAATAAAATTCGTTCTGCTAATCCGGATAACCGCCAGTTTGAGTTTACGGCAACTATTGATATTGACAAAGAATTAGTATATGAAAAATACAAGGATAAGATTGTCTACAAATATGATTTAAATCGCTTCATGAGTGATGGATATTCTAAAAATGTTTACCGATTAGAGGCGCAAAACGAAGACAGCGTTAAAATGTTGAACGCTGTTTTGCTCAGTCAGTATCGAAAACGAATGGCACAGCGAGTAGGGATTGAGGATTTCAAGCCTGTGATTTTGTTCAAGTCTAATCGAGTGAATAGCTCTAATCAGGCTAAAGAGGATTTTCTTACTTTGATTGATAGCCTTGATGTCGATAAATTAAGTGAGTTTCTAGGGAAACAAAGCAGAGTAAACCATAGTGTGACTCTGAAAAGAATATATGCTTACTGGGAAAAACAAGATTTAGCGCAGACGATTGTGGAGTTAAAGCGTGATTTTAATGCTATGACCACCATTAACGTCAATGACACCACTAAAGAAGGAATTTTAGGGGACGAAAAGGGGTACAATATTCTCAATACCCTTGAAAATATTAACAATCCTTTACGGACAATCTTTGCAGTGGCAAAGTTAACGGAAGGCTGGGACGTCTTGAACCTATATGACATCGTTCGCATTGGAGAACAACCAACAACCATTAAACAAACAAATAGTGAAGCACAATTAATTGGGCGTGGAGCACGGTACAATCCGTTTAAGTATCAAGGCAAAAGAAAATATACCAGACGGTTTGATCATGATGATCCGGACATGAAATTATTGGAGTCCCTTTATTACCATACGATTAATGACGTGAAGTATATTAACAACTTGGTAAAGTCATTTAATAAGATGAACCTGGTGTCCGAAAGTGATAACGAAAATGATTTTAGTGTTTATACGGCTACGGTCAAACCAAGCTTCAAGAAGTCAAAAGCGTATCAGGTAGGAAAGCTGTATCACAATGAACTAGAAGATGTCCCATTAGGTGAATATGATAGCTTGAAGAGTTACGGGATTGATAATCATATTATAAAAATTAACATGAACGATAGCATTGTTGAACACCGTAATGATGAAGGCGGATCGGGGCAAGATCAAGCCAGTCGGGAAGTTATTGTAGCAGATTTCACTAAGCAGACTGATTTACGGTTGCTGAAAAAAGCGATGGCAAGAGAACCATTCTTTAGATTTGCTAACTTGTCCCAGTGGGTGCCGACTTTAAAATCACTCGAACAATTCCGTACTGATGAAAAGTGGTTAGGTAGTACTCGCATTGTTGCGGTGGTGCCATATTATCAGCAGGTAGATGAACAACAAAGTCCTCTTTTTAGATTGAGAGTAGTAGATCAAGCTCTTCAGAAGATTAAAAAGGCACTCAAGAATAATTTTGCTCGTAAACGGGGAACTAATCGTTTTGTGGGCATTCCTTTAAAAGATGTGATTGTTGACTATCAAAAACGGGTTTCTAATAACCTTACGGGTTTGCAGGCAATTGTTCGTCCTGAAGCAATGGCTAATGATGATTGGTTTGTCTATGACCAGGCGATTGTTGATCGGTTGGAGAAGAGTTTAATTGATATGTTGTGCAATGTGATTGACGAACTAAAAGCCAAATACCATGAAGTGTTTTTATTGCGCAATGAAGAAACAATGAGTTTGTTTAAACTTTATGATTTCAACACCACACTAGCGCATTACGAAGCCTTTATGCCTGATTTTGTACTCTACTTAGATGGAGGGGAAGTGATTTATCAGCTTTTTATTGAGCCAAAGGGTGAGCAATTGCTTGCAAGAGATGCCTGGAAGGAGAAGTTACTGGAAAAAATCACTCCAGAAAATATTGAATTAATGGGCGAAAACCAAGATGTTCGTTTGTACGGAATCAAGTTTTTCAAAGACGGCAAGGGTTACGAGGTTGAAAACGAAATTAGAAATAAATTGTTAGATTAGATAAAAAAGAAACACCACTCAGGAATGGGTGGTGTTTTTTGTGGCGAAAAATTGTCGAAAGAGCACCTCAAGTTATGGTTAAGAAAATAATGAAGCTCGAGGTGTTCTTAATGATAGATGATGGTTTACTAAATCCCGAAAAAATCATGGGTGTTTTGAAAAAGGAATTAAAGGCTCAGCAAGACATGTCTTTACAAGAAATTCTAGTTAATTCATTGACATAGTGGGCGAGATACCAGTGGTTTTAACCACTGGAGGGATAGCCCTCACTTATAAGCTCTAACGAGCTTACTTTTTCACCCTTTCTTTCCCCTTTTTTAGTATATTTCACTAAATATTTATGTTATAATAGTTAGTGAAGAAAGTGAGGTGAACCTAATGGAAATGCAAGTTACAATCAAGACTAAACTAAAGATTTCTAACTCTGAAATAGCTTTGAGTTTTTCTAAAACAATGGAGCAATACCGTCAAGCATGTAATTATGTATCTGAATACATTTTTAATCATGATTTTGATATGAAACAAAGTAGATTAAATAAAGAACTATATACTAAGTTGCGTAATCTATTTAGTCTTAAATCGCAAATGGCTCAATCTGTAATTAGAACTGTTATTGCACGCTATAAAACTGTCAAAACTCAAATGGCACGTAGATCTTATAAATATCAAGACCAAAATACTGGTGAGTGGTACCGTGAAGTACGTGATTTGACTTGGTTACATAAACCAATTTATTTTAATCGCCCACAAGTTGATCTTCAACGTAATCGTGATTGGTCTTATTTAAGTAGCGGTCAATTATCAATTAACACCCTTGATGGTCGTGTTAAAGTCGATCCTATTTGTCACGGATTCAGTCAGTACCTTGACGGTACTTGGAAATTTGGCTTAGCTAAATTACTTAAATCCAGTGGCAAATGGTATTTGCATATTTCAGCTACTAAAGAAGTCACTGATTTTGATAAACAAACCGTAAAACACGTTGTCGGTCTTGATCGTGGTTTACGCTTTTTAGCTACCAGCTATGACGAACAAGGTAAAACTGCCTTTTTTGACGGTCAAGCAATTATGCGTAAACGTGCTAAATATCAAAAACTTCGTGCCACCTTGCAAGCTAAAGGAACTAAGTCAGCTAAAAGACGTTTAAAGAAATTATCTGGACGAGAGAACCGTTGGATAAGTGATGTTAATCATTGCTTGTCTAAGACACTTGTTCAAAAATATGGTGCTAATACTTTGTTTGTATTAGAAAACCTTAATGGTGTTTCTTTTGAACGTATTGACTTACCTAAAGCTTTGCGTAATCAAAATAAATCATGGGCTTTTTATCAACTAGAACAATTTTTAACTTATAAAGCACATTTGAACAATAGTGAAGTGGTTGAAGTTTCTGCTAAATATACATCTCAACGTTGTCCTAAGTGTGGAGTTATCAAAAAAGATAATCGTAATCATGGAAAACATGAATATCACTGTACTAATTGTGGTTATCGTTCCAATGATGACCGTATTGGTGCTATGAATATCCAATTACTTGGAACTCAGTATATTAGCGGACAAGAACAACCTAAATTTGAATTAATAGCTAATGCGTAAACGTGTTAGTTAAGTGGGTGCTGTCAACCACCCAATGATGTAGCCACGTATAGTGTGGGAGCAACGAAGTTGCGTTATTACCACTGACCGTAAGGTCGTGAGTTACAAGCCTCAGTCTTTAGACTGGGGCAGTTGACTTGGGCAAAAGAATTATATCCCTGACGAAATTAGGGCTGCGAAAGCGTTGAAACGGTTTAGTTTTCCGCTAAAAGATAGCTTTGATAACTCTTATTCATATTGCTTTGAAGAACTGGGAGCAATGGAATATGTGCTGAATAAAGGAGTGACTAATGTAGAGACTGATCCTGTGAAGTTGGCTAGTAGTGTAGCTTACAGCATAGCTGCTGAAGCACTTGGTACGGTTAAAGGCATGCAACTCCAAGATAAAGTTACCGCTGCTAATGTGCAGAAAATTATTGATGAACTAGACAAACAAGCTACATGGCATAGAAAACATAGGCATTTTCCTAATGAAAAAGTCCCACACAATTTAGATGATTTGACTGAGCCCAAATTAGCCGACTTATTGATTAAAGAATTGAAGTGGAAACTAATCCAAATAAGCATAGATCGAGATTCTCAAAATATGACACTTAGTGATGCGTGGCAACAAGGATTAGCTAGGTATGAAGTTGCATACGGTTCAAGAGTAGGAAAAGGGTGTCTTGAGAACTTCAAGCACGGCAATTATTACGGTACTTTAGGGGCAGTTGCTTATTTGGCCAAGAGAAAAAAGGTATCGGCTACAACAATTTTAAATTTATATTGCAAGGGTTTGGACGGTAGAGTTAGCGTAGTAAACTTGGCGAACAAGGTGGGTCAAGAACGAACCTTAGAACTACTAAGCAATGGATTAAAGAAAGCAGGGCTTAACCCCAATGATCTATTAACTTCAGCAAATATTGAAAAGATTGCTAATACCTTACCAAAAACAATTCAACCCACACCAAATGTTTTAAAGTTGGTCAAGAAGAATCGGCGCAGCCGCTAAAAAAAGACAAAATAAAAACCCACCAATATGTTACTTGGTGAGTCTATGGATAATGGTTTTGTTGAAGCTGACGCACTTGCTATGATGCAGTTCCCAACTCAACAGCTCACGGGTAGGCAATTTTTTGTTCTTCGAATGCCCGTCAAAGCGGGTTGTTCTAGGGATGCTTGACTACCATTATACCTCCCTGCCTTAACTATATTATACCAGATTTGGAGGAATTTACAAAAAAGTAGGGGGCAGGGAAAACAACTATCCAAAAGACAGCGTAGACGCTAAAAGTGCAAAATAAATAGCCCACCAATCAAAAGATTGATGGGCAGTGGGTAACGATTTTGTTGAAGCTGACGTACTTGCTATGATGCAGTTTCCGTAATTAACAGCTCACGGGTAGGCATTTTTTTGTTCTTCGAATACCGCAGAGCGGAAATCCTAGGGAGTCCCTGACTACCATCAAACCTCCCTCTCTTAATTAGTATTATATCATTTTTTTGGAGGAATGACAATGACAAACTATCCAGCAGTAATTCGTTTTGCGGATATTTCTTTTGACGAACAGGAAAATTTGATGATTGATAGAAAAAAGATCAGAGAAGCTATGCGTAAAAAGAATAGACCTTATGCTAAAGTGAAAGGCGCTTTGATTTTTGATAGGGATAATACTTATTTTGTTCCTTTTAGAAGCCATTTAAATAAGCAAAATTATATTAAAAACCCTGAAACTTATGTTGTTTTGGAAGAAGACACATTCTCAGATGGAACTATTAAAAATTTAAAGAGATTAGAGTTAGACAAAACTATTGTAGTGAGCGATGAATTAAACTTTAAGGTTTCACGCAGTTCCATTGATAGAAAAACATATCAAAATCTAGTTAAGAAACAAGAAGAACTACACAATAAATTATATCAGTTCATTCAAAACTACAAACGCTATGTTATTGAAGGCAAAGTTGATGAACAGTTTAAATACACTACATTAAAGTATTTTCACAAAGAACTAGGTTTACCACCGATTAAAAAAACTAAGCAGAATACTAAGAGGAAAGATGTTGCTAATCTCAAAGGAGACTCAAAGCGCTTGGACAAAAAGTTTGTTGACAAAGTGATTAATGATTATCGCCAGGAAAAACGGAAGGAAAACTCAAAAAGTAGGGGGCAAGGAAAACAACTATCCAAAAGACAGCGTAGACGCTAAAAGTGCAAAATAAATAGCCCACCAATCAAAAGATTGATGGGCAGTGGATAATGGTTTTGTTTAAGCTGACGCACTTGCTATGATGCAGTTCCCAACTCAACAGCTCACGAACAGACATTTTTTTGTTCTTCGGATACCACAAAGCGGAAATCCTAGGGATTTTTGACTGTTATTAAAACTCCCTTTCTTATCTACTATTATATCAAATTTGGAGGAATTTATAAAAAGTAGGGAACGGGGAAACAATTGTCCAAAAGACAATGCAGACGCTAAAAAAGCAAAATAAATAGCCCACCAATCAAAAGATTGATGGACAGTGGTTAACGATTTTGTTGAAGCTGACGTACTTGCTATGATGCAGTTTCCGTAATTAACAGCTCACGGGTAGGCGTTTTTTTGTTCTTCGAATGCCCGTCAAAGCAGGTTGTTCTAGGGATTCCCTGCCTACCACCAAACCTCCCTTTCTTAATCATTATTATATCATTTTTTTGGAGGAATAACAATGACGAACTATCCAGCAGTAATTCGTTTTGCCGATGTTTCTTTTGACGAATAAGTCAAACATGGAAAAAGTTTCGCAAACGAAAATGGCACAAACTGGTCGGGATTCATTCTGGGATCGTTTAGTTAGTTGGTTTGGTAACTTATTTTAATAGCAATTAAGCGTAGAGAATCGGTTGAAGTCCTAATTTAGATAGGTGATTCTATGTCAAAAATTGTTGCAACTATGATGAAGCTTACCAAGAATATCGATCGTAAGGAAACCGAGCTTAAAAGAGAGCAATCTGATTAAGTATGTGTAGATGGGAGATTTGACTATGGCAAGTATTGAACAACTGAAAGCAAAGCGCAAAAAAGAGGCGGCTAAAGCAGTGGCTCATAAAAAAACGCTGAACTGTTAGAGAGGAAAATTCGCACAATTCCGGATAAAAAGGCGCAAAAGCGTACGCTCGAAAAAGGGCGAATTGTGGCTCAACTCCAAGCGGCATACGATCCAGTTGATCCGTTACCAATTGTTAGTCCAGCCCCTAGAGTAACAAAAAAAGCTGACCCTGAAGGATACGCAAAGTATAAGGCCTATTTGGAATATCAAGAAGCTCTTGCGGAAAAATCTGCTAAAGTTTCTCCTGAGGAAACCAAGAAATGGCTATTAGAACAGGTTGAGACAGAAATGGTGCTAAATGCTTTGAAAAAAGCTTTGCGTGTTCGTGATGATGGCAAACTGGAATTTGATTATTCAAGTGAATACTATAATATCATTGTTAACTGGTATGAAGAGAAGGTAAAAGAATATAATGTTATTATTGCTAGCTTTAATGCCTATGAAGAACGGCAACCGCAAAAGTATAGGCTGTTGCTTCGAAAGCTTAAAGCTGACCCTGTTTTATTAGACAAAATCTGACTACTCTGGGAATTAAGTTTAGAGAACCGTTTGGAATTGAATTTCCAAACGGTTCTTTTTTATCAAGTTAACCAAAAAGGTTATAATATATGTAAATAATTAGGTTAAAACATTAATGAGGAGACCGTTATGGCAACAGCTTTAGGCAAATATTTAAGAAAACTACGGATTGATCGAGATGAAAAATTATATGATATGAGCAAGAAATTGGGTGTTAGTGCACCTTTTCTCTCTGGAGTAGAAAATGGGCATAAAAAAGCTTCTCAATCCCTTCTAAATAAGATAATTGGCATATACAATTTAAGCGAAGAACAGCAAGAAGAATTACAGTATGCTCAAAGCATGAGTCTTAAACGAATTGACTTGACTTTGATACCAACAAAATATCGAGAATTAGTCATATTGTTTGCACAAAAAATAAATCAACTAACGCCTGAACAAATTCAACAAGTTAAAGATCTGTTAAAAGTAGTTGAGAAATAAGGAAATCATGACTGTTGCATAAAATGCAATAGTCGGAAGAGAATGGTACGCTAGTAGAAAGAAACGGTTAGAAAGGAAGTGGAATAATGAATTATGTTGATAAATTAAATTTGACGCAAGATCAAAATCGGCGTTTTGCAAAGATGAATTTGACTCGTTTAGTTTTTACTAACTCTCGTTTTGAAGGGTTGACGACTACTTTGCCACAGACGCAAACAATCATTGACGGCTTAGGAGTTGATGGTGTTTCAATTGATGACATTAATGTTATTGTGCAACTCAAACGAGGGTGGGAATTTGTTACTAATAGTGATGAGCCAATTGATTTGACGACTGCTAAGAAGATTAATCAGATTGTAGCTCGTGACCAGTTGTTAGCTCCAGGTGAATTACGTACGGGGCAAAGGCTTGTTATGACAACTAAAGGGGATTTTGTGCCACCTTCAGTTGATGAAGCCAAGGAGATAGCTTACCTTAAAGATCTTGAGGCAGACACTAATCGGTCAGCGACAGAACGTTCAATCGAATTAATGTACCATTTAATGCGTAATCAAGTCTTTTGGGACGGAAATAAAAGGACGGCAACCTTGTTGGCTAATAAGATGATGATTGATCACGGCAAAGGTTTGATTAATATTCCTGTAGATAAATGGTCAACGTGGAATCAACTGATTGCTGATTACTATCATAGTGGGAATATGAATAAACTAAAGCAGTGGACATATAATAATGGCGTTCAAGGAATCAGCCAACAGCCAGAAAGAAAAAAGGCACATAATAGGATCGTGGCGCCTGAACGTAACTTAAAGCGTTAATCATGCTGAAATGACTTTTTAAAGAGGTGGTTATTAGACTACCTCTTTTTAATATTGGTTTAGTTTCTTTAATAGAGAAAAAACTTATAAGGTAAGTAATAGCTATATTAAATGAATAGAAAAGAGGAAATATAGTATGAATATTAATGATTATCGGGAGAAGATAAAAATAATTCAATACGTGTTTAAGACATTTTATCCTGACGAAGAGAAGTATCATTTAATTGAAGCAGAAGGAATTAAGAGGGTAACTGAAGAGTTTATCTGGTATCGAAGTGTTCCGAAAGAAGAAAAATAGTTAGTATATAAAAGAAGTTTGATTAAAAGTCAAACTTCTTTTTTGTTTAGAAAAAATACAAATAACTCCCAAAAAAGCGTCAATTTAAATTTGATTTACGTAAATCATATTCAAGCCCTTTAAAAGCTCTTAGATTGCTTCTATTTGCGTTTAACGAAATGCGTGATTTTTTAGGGGATAATTTTTTCTAAAAGTGCAACTTTTGATATACAATGTATATACAATGTACACAAAGGGAGAAAATGCAAAATGAATTACCAAGATCAATTATCTGAGTTAACGCAGCTTAAAAAAATTATGGATTCTTTTCGACCGTTAGATCCTACTCAAGTTCAAATGCTTGAACAAAAAGCCAAGCTAGAACATGTTTGGTCTTCCAATGCGATTGAAGGTAATACTTTAAACAAAAGTGAAACCGAGTCAATTCTCTCTACGGGATTAACAGTTCATAAAAAACCGTTAAAAGATGCAATGGAAGTTCTTGATCTTGCAAATGCTTATGATTATGTGTTTGAGTTGATTAATACACAAACACCAGTTAGCGAACGTATGGTGCGAGATATTAATCGGTTAACAATGATGAAAACAACAAACGGGGGAACGGCTGCTGGTGAGTACCGAGTATTAGATGCATGGCCAAACGGTCAAGAAGATCACCCATATACTGCTCCGTTTGATATTCGTGCTGAGATGCAAGAATTTGTAGGTTGGGCAAATACGACTGTTAATAATCTACACCCAGTACAGTATGCAGCTGATCTACATCAGAAGTTGGTTGCTATTCATCCGTTTATTGATGGTAATGGACGAACTTCTCGCTTAATGATGAACTTTGCACTGACTGAATTTGGGTATCCAATTATTAATATTCAGCCTGATACAAAGGCAAGGCTTGAATACATGCAAGCTTTAGCTACTTCAAGAGAAACTGGTGATTTGCGACCTTTTGAAGAACTGGTAGCTAGCTATGTAAAAGGAGCACTTGAAGAAAGAATTGCAATTCTCAAGTTACATGAAAAAAATATGGCTGAGGCAAAGAAACAGACTAATTTATCTGATTACTTTAAGAAAAAGAGTGAGCGAAAGTATTAGGAGATAGCGATTATGAAGTCTTACAATATAAGGTTAGATGAAAATGATAAGGACGCAGCGACAGCAATTTTTGCTGATTTAGGAATGGACTTTTCGACTGGGATTAGAATCTATTTACAACAGGTGATCCAAAATAATGGCATTCCTTTTCCTTTGGTAAAGCAAGACAATAACTACGATGTTAAAAATGGTTAAAAGAGGATATTCGTGTTTCTCTTGTTACGCTTTAAGTAAAATTTGAGTAAGGAGTAATGATCATGGCAGAAACACGAGATACAGTTGTTAATCCGTTAGCAACTTTGATGAAAGCAAAATATGGCATTGATCGTCAAGGAAGTTTAACACTTTCATCTAATGAAACAATGCCCGCTAAAATCAGAAAAATTGCCAATTATATCTATAAGAATGGTGATTGGACACAAGAAGATTTTGAAGCAGCAGTTAAAACGTATGGTGAGATCGCATTACAATTATATGAACCCGGAATAATGGTTACAGGTGGATCCTTTAACCTTAAATTAGAGGGACGAGGTTCATTTTCGGGTGAAGTGTACGATTTACAGGCCCGAAAAGAAAACAATAAAAAAGAGTATCTTGTTAATGTGATTTTAGACCCAAATAATAAGATGTGGTCAAAACATGGTTCGATGTATAGTTTACGCAGCCATGAAGAAACAGATTTGGGTTACATTATTGGAAACAAAAGTACTGTTTTAGGATACGGAAAATTGTTTGATGACATACTTAAATCTTGGGAAGAACAGAAAGATAATTTTCCAGGCGTTTCAACCCAAGCGTTGATTCGAAAATTGTCGATGCTAGGAAATCATTCATATAGCCAAAAGAAAAAACGGCATATTTTTAACGTTTCTCCAAAGATTTTAAAGATTAGCAAAGAGGATTGGCAGAGATATACGATTGCTGATAGTAGATGGACTACTTCTGCAACCGATGATGCGCCAGATAGCATAAAAGAATTTTTGAGTAAAAGTATGATTGCCAAAGGTGGCTTCTCAGATCTACTTGATAACGCCTTGGTTAATAACTTCATATTTTAACCATTTAAAAAATATTGTCTTGGACTTTAGAAATGGACGTTATAGTTCATTTGGACATGAATACGGTCATTATCTGGACGAATTATAGGGTAAGCCCCTAATGGTAGATCAAAAAGAAGTTCCAATGGAATATTCTTTAAATAAAGCCTTTCGTCCTATTCTGGATAAATATGTCCAAAATTTGCATAAATTAGGGGTAGAAAGAAAGTATTATTCAATTCCTTCAGAAGTGTTTGCTCGTGGATTTGAGCTATGGTTGAGTGAACACCTACATGTCCGTTCAAATGGATTGGCTCCTGCTGTTGACTATAATTTAGAAACTGGTAAGGCAGAATATCGTGCATTTGATGTCGAATTAAGAAAGGAACTTTATCAACAATTTGATAATATTCCTGAATTGTCATTAGCCAAAGAAAGGCTGCAAAATCAGGATTTTTCTTTAGTGCCTGAGAAACAACTTTTACAGCCTACCAATATCGAAGAACCTGAGTTACGAGAAAATGCTGACAAATTGTCAAAATTTGCAACAAGTATCCTAAATAAATGGCTGAGCGATGTTGATCGGTTTGAAGCATTAATTTCAGGGACTGGGTATCAGTTGGATCAACCTAATCCTAACCGAGTCATTGCTTTTGATCAGCTTCAAACTAAAGCATTACCACAGATTATTAGCGAGCCTAAGCTGTGGAGTGTTGGAATTGATCCACGTAATTTCCGTAAGGGATCGCTACCAATTTTTGAAAAAGATAGAGAAAATTCACGTTGGATCGCTACAAATGCCTACAGTGTTGATAGTCTAAGACAGGAATTGCAACTCAATGGACGATCCGAGGACTTGGGTCGTTTAGAAAAAGTAATTAACAAACCTGAACGAGTGACTAATTTGAAAAAGGTTTTAGAACCATATCTCGAGAAGGGAATAGCAACTGAAGCTCCGAGCGAATATCGAAAACTTGTCGAAAAGATGGAAAAGCGTTATTTAATAGATGCCCTTGCTAACAGAGATGTTGTAACCCAAACACAAATGGAAGCATTCAAGTTTTCAGACGCTGAACGAGGAACCATTAAAGCTATGGATACAAAGACACTAAGAGAGTTGTATTCATATTCGATGAAAGATGCGAAGAAAATTTATCAGCAGATTCAAAAAGATTTGGTAAAACAAAAGGCAAGAAATAGGCAAACGATAGTACAAGGGAGGACTACACATGACAGATAAGAGTTGGATAGATGAATCAGATGAGCTAGCAAGAATTGAAGAAGTATTTGAACAATGGGGAGTGGCAAAGGTAACGTTGATTCCTTCTGGAGTAGAACGTAATGTAACTTTGCCAGATCACGAACCAGGCAAGTTTTATAAAGGTATGATCTGTTCGTTTTCACTGGATCAAGAAAGTATCTTGCCCTGAGAAAGCTTCTGCAAAATAGTAAGTTTCCACCTCAGTTGTTCCAATCCTATATACGGAATTATTATACCGTTAGTGGCATAATATAAATAAAGAAGATAACGAGGGGTACTATGACAATGATTAGTGCGGTAGAAAAATATATGTCCAATAAAGGAATTTCAATAACCGATGTTTCAAAGGCGTCTGGCATTAGTATGTTAACTTTAAGCAATGCTTTTAGTAAACCGATAACGACTTGGAGCATTCGAATTTTGAATGGTTTAGCAGCAACAACGTTTGATGATCCTGCTAAAGTTCTATCGGAACTGCAACCTAGACCATTTAAATATGTTGTAGATAATGAAAATCAAACCATTCAAGGTTTTCATATTGAGAACACTGATATATTCTGGGCAGTAGAATCGGCAGTGCATAGCTCGGTAATGGAAGGCTGGCAACCAACTAAAGCTGATGTAAGCGATGCTTACCGAGTTGCCACTAAGTACCAACCAGAGATGGAAAGCAACTTTAGACGGATTTTTGGTGAAAAAGATGAATAAAGATGAGGAAGTAAGTCTACAATTCAAATATGCGAACGGAACACTCAAGAATAAACTTAATGAAACGGATCCAGAGCGCTTGAAAACGTTTGAGTACCAGTTAGTTGATAAACGTCTTGTGTGGTTATTGACACATAACAAAAATACAGTTATTAATCCAGTTGATGAGTTAATTAAAATCCATCGTTTTTTATTCAAGCTTTGAAAGAAGAATTACCAAGTAATTCAGATAGTCAACTAGGTAAGCAACTAATGGCAGAGTTCAAAGAACTTAAAGGCAATACAGAAAGGCGGGCAGAATTTATGATTTTTACCGAAGAAGAGCAAAAGGCAATCAGACAAAAAGAAAAAATTGAGATTGCTACTAAGTTTTTGAAGAATTTAGGCGAAGAACAAGCGTTCACTTCGTTAAAGATTATTCTAGGTGATGAAAATAAAGCAAGAGCGTTTATTGCTCAGCATGGCAAAGAAGCAGTTCACTAAAAACAATTTCAGGCGTTGCACGAAAGTGTAGCGCCTTTTTTCGTGTCTAAAATTAACCACCAACCGTGATAGCGTCCAGGCTTGCACTTGTTTGGCCAAGCCGAAACTTTGGTCGCAATGCTTCTTGTATCCCCTTTTGCCGATGGAACAGGTAAAGAAGCGAGCAGGTAAGCAAGAGGGTAAAGAAAACAACTCATAAAAAATTTGAATTTATTGTATGTATTTAGGTAGGTAATAAGTTAAAAAGGAGGATTTCTGGACAGGTTTATTTTATTGACGATGATACAGCTACTTTAAAAGGTGGAATTAGCTCATTTGTTCATGAATACGCTCATTACTTGGATTATAGATATAAGAATGAGGGACTACCTCTCAGCATGAGTGATAACTTCAAACCAATTGTTGCTGAATATCGTAATAAAGTGATTGCTTTAGAAGAAAAACCAAAGAATTTACCTAATGAAAAAAATTTGGTTAAAGCAATAGATTATTACGGCGTATCAACAGAGATTTTTGCACGAGCATTTGAACTTTACGTAAAAAATCAAGGGTTCGATACTTCGTTATTAGCGCCTGACGAGAGATTTAAGGGCGCAGAGTACGCAATTTTTGACGAGGATTTACAAGACAAAATCAATACGTTTTTCCAGGGAGAGTTCCCTGAGTTAGCGGGAAAAATTCGAGAATTCCAGAAAGAACAAGCTGAAAATCAGCAAGAAGTTCAAGCAAGCGAAAAACAAATTGAAAGCAAAGAACAAGAGAAAGAAGAAGGGATTGCTGTTCAAGAGGAATTGTCGTTAGATAACGAAACTGAGCAACAGGATAGTAGTCCAAAAGAAGCAAATAGAGAGAACGAAAAACAAAATGAAATGTCTGCAGAAGATGAGGGCACACAAAAAGAGGAATCCAAGTATGCGCCCTCTTCGCAGTCCGAAACTGCAGGCAACAGGCTACCCGACCAGGAGAACCTAGCCCATGAATTTGCGGATCCCTCTTTACTACATTTTACCGTAACCAACGAGAGAACGCAAAGAATACCGACTAACCATCATTCAATTACCGAGCATGAGTTGGATAATCTTAATAAGTTAGCTAGCGAGCTGGCCGAAACAGCGAAATTTTATAATGATGAGTTGAGTTCAGGAATCATTAATTACATTTATGTCGAGGATCAACAGGTAAAGACACTCCGTGTAAGGTTTGGCAAATAGAACTTTGCTCATTTGACAGTACTTATTTTTGAGGATAAATCGCCAAGAGACTTGTTTGATCTGGCTTCTCGGCGAGCAGGTGAGATGAGGAAGCAATACCAAAAGTTAGCTAAGTTACAAGAAAAAGCTCTCCAAAGAAATGTCCCTCGTAGCGTAATTTTTATATTGCAATTGAGGAATGCTTGCCATATAATAGACGATGTTATGGGTTAAGTTCCAAATGTAGATGAGGTGCTTACTATGGATAAAGTTAAACTTTCACCTAAAGCTATTGTTAGCAAACGGTTTAAGTCAAAAGTGCGCGGGTATGATCCTGCCGAAGTTGACGAATTTTTAGACATTGTGATTCAGGATTATGGATTGTATGCTAAGAATACTCAGCAATTAGAGATGGAAAATGATCGTTTGCGGAGCAAGGTTGATGAGTTAACCAAGCAAGTTGCTGTTGGAAAGTCAGGACAAGCATCTAGACCTGCTAATAACATGACCAATATGGATATTTTAAAGCGTTTATCTAATTTGGAGCGACATGTGTTTGGTACGCAACTCAACAATGATGACGATCAAAGTAATCGTTTTTAATTTAAGTTAATATTATGTGTAATTTTCTGGTAATCGCGGGCTATTTTTATAGTCTGAGGAAAGTCCAAGCTTGCACAGGCTGCGATGCCTGTAGTGATCGTACTTGCTGAAAAAATAAGGCAAGGCACCATTATGGTGACGGCAGACAAAAGAGCTAAGGTTTTTACTATGCTTAAGTAGTCTTGAAAAGTGCCACAGAGACGAGGAGGAGTGGAAACATTCCTAAGTGGAACGAGGTAAACCCTGCGAGCAGGTAACCCAAACTTTGGTAGGGGCGCTTCATGACGGAAATGAACTAATCATGGGGGCGAATATCCTAGTGGTATTCGGAGATAGATGATTACCACCGATTCTAGCTTCCTGGGCTGGATGACGTACGGAACGTGGCTTATAGAGGATTACATAACAGGGAACTAGGATTGTAGGTTACTCTCATCCTAGTTTTTTTATTTTTAAGAAACAATTCAAGGAGAATAAGATGAAAACATATAATTTGATTGCAACCGCAGCTGCGGGAATCGAATCAATCGTTGGCAATGAGTTACGCCACTTAGGCTATGATGTTCAGGTTGAGAATAGTCGTGTTCGTTACCACGGCACAATTGAAGACATTATCTGGACTAACCTGTGGCTTCGGACAGCTGACCGGGTCAAAATAGTGATAGCAGAGTTTGAAGCCCGCTCGTTTGAGGAATTATTCAATAAAACCGAACAGGTAGCATGGGAAGACTATTTGCCAATGAATGCTGCTTTTCCAGTTGAAGGGAAGTCACAAAAATCTATTTTGCACCATGTGCCATCAGTTCAATCAATTGTAAAAAAGGCAATTGTAGCGAAATTAAGTGCAGTTTACCATCGTCGGACCCGTTTTCCAGAAACAGGGGCTAAATACCCGCTTGAAATCAGCATCAATAAAAACCACGTGATGTTGACTTTAGATACTTCTGGAACCAGCTTATTTAAGCGGGGCTATCGGGTAGCGAAGGGGGAAGCTCCCCTGAAAGAAAACATGGCGGCAGCTCTGATTTTATTGGCACACTGGTACCCAGAACGGCCATTTGTTGATCCGGTATGTGGTTCAGGAACATTGCCAATTGAAGCAGCGATGATTGGACGTAACATTGCCCCAGGCTTTAACCGGGACTTTATCTGTGAAACATGGGATTGGATTCCAGCAAATATTAGCGAAAAAATGCGGGCTAAGGCCGATGAATTGGCCGACTATGACCGGACGTTGGATATAACTGGTTATGATATTGATGGGCGCATGATTGAAATTGCCCGACAAAACGCAGCTGAAGTGGGTTTAGCTGATGATATCGCCTTCAAACAGATGGCAGCTAAGGATTTTAAGACTGACAAGACTTATGGAACAATTGTCGCCAACCCACCATATGGGGAACGGTTAAGCGACCAAGAGCAAGTTCGCCAGCTCTACCACCAAATGGGGACAACGTATAGACCATTGAAGACCTGGGGCAAATACATTTTGACTAGTGACCTGGAATTTGAGAAGTTCTATGGCCAAAAAGCTGACAAGCGCCGCAAGCTCTATAATGGTTCACTACGGACTGACTTGTTCCAGTACTGGGCACCTCGAAAGCAAAAATAGTTTTACCAAGCGAAATGGGACTGCGAGCGGAGTTTAATTTGTTAAATTATTGATTAATACTCTTGTTTGATTACAGAATTCCGTTAAAATTAATACATGAAAACTTTGGATAGAGGAATTGAGTAATGCAAAGACAAAAAAGAAATAGGATATACCGTCTTACCGGGACAATCACCCTGGTTGTAGTGATTGCTTTGGTAGTTGTAGGGTGGATATTTTATATGCGGGCGCAGGCGCCAGTACGGGAAGCCCGCAGTGAAGCGGTTGCCTTGGCTAAGAAGAAAACGGCTCTGGTACACCCCCAAGATTTTTATTGGTTCAACCGCAAGGCAACGTACTACACTGTCGCAGGAACTGATAAAAAAGGCCGCCACATGTATGTCATCATCTCTCCTAAAGGGCAGATTTTAGTTACTAATGCCAAGGATGGAATCAGTGCGAGTCGGGCTCAAGCCATCGTGAAAAAAGACCGCCAAGCGCGGGCTATCAAGCATGTCGCTCTGGGAGTATACGACAAAAAGATCGCCTGGGAAGTAACATATACCAACAAAAATGGTCGCCTGGCATACGACTTGCTAACGTTTAAAAATGGTAGTTTAATTAAATCAATTCAAAATATTTAAAAAGAGGTAATTGGTATGGGAATTAACATTACTGACAAGATCAACGCTATCGCACCATCAGCCACCCTGGCTTTGTCAACCAAAGCTAAGGAGATGCAGGCGCAAGGAATTGACGTGATCAATTTATCAATCGGTGAACCTGATTTCAATACACCTGAGCACATTAAGCAAACAGCTATTGCGGCTATCACTGCTGGTAAGTCGGACTTTTACACACCGGCTTTGGGAATCAAAGAACTCCGGTCAGCAATCGCCACTAAGGTGACCAAGATGTTAGGAGTTCCAACTTCAGCTGACCAAGTAGCCGTCACAGCAGGGGGGAAGTTTTCCCTTTATGCCGTAACTCAAGCGGTAATTAGCGCTGGTGATGAAGTGCTAATTCCTTTGCCATACTGGGTGAGCTATGGCGAACAAGTAAAATTAGCTGCAGGAAAGCCTGTGTTCGTTCGTCCAACTGCTGCCACCGGTCGGGTTAGTGTGGCGGACTTAGAGGCTAACCGGACTGACCGGACCAAGCTACTGATCATCAATAGTCCCCAAAACCCAGCTGGGTTAGTTTATACTCGGGAAGAGTTGCAAGCGATTGGTGACTGGGCCGTTGAACATGATATTGTGATTATTGCTGACGATATGTACAGTGAGTTGATTTACAATGGCAACCAATTCACATCCATTTGGCAACTTTCAGCGGCTATTCGTGAACAAACTATTTTAGTCAGTGGTTTTTCCAAGACTTATGCGATGACTGGCTGGCGGGTGGGTTACACCGTTGCGCCCCAGTGGTTCATCAAGAAACTAGGAAGCTTTATCGGGCATACTACCAGCAATATTGCAGCAGTTAGTCAATATGCAGCCTTAGCAGCCGCTACTGGACCACAAACCTGCGTGGAAGAAATGCGCCTTCAGTACGAGCAACGGCTCAATACTATTTATCCGTTGTTAAGTGCGATCCCTGGGGTAGATCTCCAAAAGCCCGCCGGTGCATTTTATATGTTCCCTAATGTCAAAAAGACCGCCACAATGTGTGGTTATTCGACCGTGAGTGATTTCTGTACGGCATTGCTCGAACAAGCCCACGTAGCAGTTGTTCCTGGGGTTGCCTTCGGGATGGATGAACATATTCGCTTGAGCTATGCAACTAGCATGGAAAACCTCATGGAAGCAGTTAAACGTTTAGATAAATTTGTTCAGCAACACCTACAATAGAAAGTAATAAACACGTTCAGTGACGATGCTGGGCGTGTTTATTTATTTTATCCAAAAACAACAATAGAATGTTACCTTAACTATAATGTAAAAAAACATGTTTACAGCAGGGTTTAGGTTGACGTAATTTCTCTAAGAGTCGATACTTAATTAAGAGAGAGTAGTAAAGGAATGAAGCAAATGGATGCGCAATTAAGACAATATTTAGCAGCAGGGACAGTCACAGTTTCCCGCTTACTAGTCAATAATTATCGCAAAATAGGGTTAAGTGAGACGGAGTTAGTCCTCTTTTTGCAGCTCCAAGAACAATTTCAATTTGGACAACAAGAAGTTGATATCGATAAGATCGCGCAAAATATGGAAATCCCCTCAGAAAAAGTCTTTACGTTGTTATACGGAATGGTGGAAAAAAAGTTGTTAACTATTGCACCAGTTGAAGATGCAGAGGGAAAAAAGCATGATCAATATGATTTTAGTCAGCTATATACAGAACTGTTTAAGGTGCTTACGGCAGCTGAACGTCCGGAACTAACGACTGTCAAAGATGACCGCCGTTTATCAAAAGTCGATGTCTTTAACCGGTTTGAAGTTGAATTTGGCCGTGATTTTAGCCCAATGGAGATTCAAACTATTGATGGGTGGTTGACAGAAGACCACTATCAACCCGACTTGATTTTGGCGGCTTTGAAGGAAGCGGTCATTAATAGTGCCTTGAGCTTACGCTATATTGACCAAATTTTAATGAATTGGGAAAAGAAAAATATCAAAACTGCTAAAGCGGCGGCTGACTATCTTAAAAAGAGGCACCAAGCGCAGAGCTTTGTGCAGCCAGCATCGCCACAAAGCAGTGCAGAAAAACTGCCACCAATTCCACTAATCCACTGGTCAGATGATCAAGGTGATAAAAATGCTAAGTAAAGATCAAATTGAATTAGCTATTGCGACCATGCGGGAGAAGTATCCCCAAGCTCGGACATCGTTGGTTGCCGATACAGATTTTCACTTTCTTCTCGCTGTGATTTTGAGTGCCCAGGCAACAGATAAGTCGGTAAACTTAGTTACTCCGGCCTTATTTGCCCGTTTTCCTACGCCCAATGACTTAGCCCAGGTCACAGCGACTGATGTCGAACCATACATCAAGACAATCGGTTTATACCGAAACAAGGCCCGGTACCTAGTGGCTTGTGCGCAAAAACTGGTTACTGACTACGGAGGAGTAGTACCGGCACAGCGAGAGGAGCTAGTAAAGTTGCCCGGTGTAGGGCGGAAAACCGCAAATGTAGTCTTATCTGAACGGTTTGGTGTCCCGGCATTTGCGGTTGATACTCACGTTAGTCGGATTGCCAAACGCCTGCAGATCGTTGCAGCAGACGCTTCAGTGACCCAGATAGAAAGAAAATTTATGGATAGCCTGCCCCCAGAAAAGTGGCTTGATGCGCACCATGCGTTGATCTTTTGGGGACGGTACTGGTGTACTGCACGACAGCCACATTGTGCAACTTGTCCCTTGCTCAATATTTGCGCGTATGGGCAAGAACAAGCGAAATAATACAGTTAGCAGGCTTAAAATTCCTAGTTCAGCAAAATTAATGTAGCCAAAGAAAACCCCCATAATTGGAATTGATCCAACTATGGGGGTTTATTTTATGCTAGTTTAACAATTTGCTGATGAGCATCATGAGTGGCCGTTATTCCCATTGTTGCTTGGGGTTGTCGGCGGGGTTGAATTTGATGCCGGGGCAGAACTACTGCTGGACTGGGTACTTGAAGCAGTAGTAGCTGCTGAAGATGATGACGAACTCGAACTATCTGATGAACTTGAACTGCTGTCATCAGATGAACTAGAGGACTTGTCAGAGCTTGATGAACTCGATGAACTGGAGGATTCTTTCTTCTTATCATCGTTATCAATAGATAAGACAGGTCCTGATCCAGCCAAGTACAATTCGCGGTTACCGCGAACGTATTTAACATAAACATCACTCGGCTTAGTCCAGTCCGTGCTTTCTTTGTCTTGCATCATATAAGCCATCATCTGCTGGTAGAATTGACTAGCAAGTCGCGACGCAGAAGGGCTGAGATAATTTCCTGGTTCATATGGATGATCATACCCAGTCCAAATGGACATTGAGTACTGTTTAGTATAGCCATTAAACCATGAATCCATATCAGCACTAGCAGGAAATTGGCTTGCGACATCATCTGGGTAAGCGTTAGTCCCCGTTTTACCGGCTTGGTAGATTCCGGCAATCCGGGCACCAGTCCCGGTCCCTTTGGTGATAACTTGCTTAAGCATGTCTGTGATCATGTAAGCTGTGGAACTCTTCATTGCCCGTGTTCCGGAACTAGAATAATTCTTAACATCACCATCAGCAGTAACAATTGTTCTAATGTAAGAAGGCTTGTAGTATGTTCCTCCATTAGCAAAAGCAGCGTAGGCAGCAGCATTTTGCAATGTAGAAGAAGGCATCCCAATCCCGTTTTGGAATTCCAGATCTTTTTTATAAGAAAAACCAAGTTTCTGGATAAAATCTTGAGATCGGGTGATCCCGACTGATTGCAAAGCTCTAATAGCCGGGATATTACGGGATTCGATCAATGCTTGGCGCATAGTCATCTTCCCTTTATAAGAGTGATCAAAGTCGTTCAGTTGGATATTAGTCCCTGGGTAAACGTACTTACTATCGTCCAAAACATGGTATGTTGCCCAGTCAAGGTATTCGATAGCTGGTCCATAATCCATCAGCGGTTTTGCAGTCGAACCATTAGTTCGATCCGTCTGGACAGCCCGGTTCAAACCATAAGTTACATTACCGGTCTTTCGTCCCCCCAACATAGCAATAACTGCACCGTTACGTGGGTTGACAACCGTTGCTGCAATTTGGAACTTGTTATCCGGGAAAATGAAGCTCGTATCATCATTAGCTAAATTATAAAGCTTCTTTTGGTAGTCCATATTGAGGTTAGTATAAATCCGTAAACTTCCTGAGTATGGATCATATCCCTTAGCCTTAGCATCAGCAATAACTTGTTTGAGGTAAGGATCGGCGATCTTTGCCTTTTTAGAAACCTGCGATGCAGGGCGTTGTTTCTTCAAGCCATAGGTAATACTTTCCTGCTTGGCTTGGGCAGCTTGCGCGGCAGTGATTTTGCCATTATTTGCCATTGCATCTAGAACTTCATTCCGCCGTTGGGTAGCCAGCTGCTTGTTGGAGTATGGGTTATAGTCAGTTGGTGCATTAGGGATACCAGCGATCAGGGCTGTTTGAGCTAAATCGAGATTCTTCAAGCTCTTACCATAGTAATAGCGCGAAGCTGTCTGCATCCCGTAACATCCGTTTCCCATAAAGACCTTGTTGACATAGAATGTCAAGATTTGATCTTTGTCATACATACGGTCAAGTTGCAAAGCTAGCCAAGCTTCTTGAGATTTACGTTTTAATGTTTGATCAGACCGCTTAGTTGAGAAATATGATAGCTTGATTAGCTGTTGTTCTAACGTACTACCACCTTGGAGACCATCGGAGCCCCCAGTGAGGTTGGCCCAGGCAGCTCCAGCAATTCGGAAAGGATCAACCCCGTGGCTCTTGTAGAAACGTTTGTCTTCGATAGAAACCACAGCGTTTTTAAGTTGTTGTGGGATCTCATTACTATGAGCATAATCCCGGTTTTCCGTACCTAGTGAAGTGATCTTGTGATTGCTAGCGTCATAAATAATAGTTGAACCCGAACTTTCAAGACGGGTTGCAGTTAACCGGGGGGCTTGTGATGCGTAAACAAAAAACAATGTCGCTCCTCCGACTACCATTAAGAGTATGAAAGCTAAAACACCTAGGATTATCTTTTTGGCGAGGCTCTTATTTGCCGGTTTTTTTGCGCCTCGTCGGCTTTTTTCCTCTTCGTGTCGCCGTGCAACACGCGAATACTTAGGATCGTTATCTGCCATATTGATTAAATCTCCTTATTATTATTGGATCGTTGCCATAAATTTATCCACTGCATCCAGGTAGGGCACCGTAGGGTTGATATGATATTGAATCGCATAGCCTGCCTGGATAATGGCTTGCTTAGGGATAGATTTTCTACCTGTGGCTTGTTGTTGCCAATAGTCAAATAAAACCCGCGCTGGAAGTAAGAAAATCTCTTGAGTTTGCGTGAATTTAATTATAGTGAAACAAATTCCCCCCTGGGCCACACATGCCCGCATGTGCTGCACTTGGTGTTCGTGAAAGTTTTTTAGCGGAAATGAAGTTTTGTTTTTGGTCTCTTTAGCTTCAAAGTCAATATACTTTCCTTTATATACACCATTGTAATCGGTCGTCGATGGCGTCTTAAAATATGCCTCTTTGATTACTGCCGCGCTTCGCTTGGGGTAATTAACATCAACTATTTGGACGGGTATTGGTTTTTTATGGACAACAGCAATACCGTGAGTCAGGTAGTATTGATTACTAGCGTTGATCTCTTGTTCCAGTGACATCCCCCGGTTACCATAAATAACCTGTGATGAAACTGATTTTTTCTTTGCGGAATGATCAAACTCATGAAAGAGCCTTCCGCCAGGATATCGGATTGCCACTCGCATCCCTCCCTATCGATTGGAATTATACCACAATTAACCGTGAGAACGCCTAAATTGTTTTAGTTGCGCGCACTGTGCTAATGTTTGCAAAATTCTTTTGCTTAGAAAGTCTTTTATAAAAGTTGATTTTTGTTATGATGAGAACAATGCTTTTGAAATGTATATAATTAATAGTATTCAAAGGAGGAACCTTGATGCGGTTATGGATTACTGGTTATCGAAGTTATGAGCTGGGAGTCTTTCAGGAAAAAGACGAAAAAATTGCAGTGATTAAACATGTTTTGTGCAACGCTCTGGTTGATCAGTTAGATGAGGGCTTGGAATGGGTTCTTACAGGAGGACAGTTAGGAGTTGAACAGTGGGCTGTTGAAACTGCCTTAGCAATGAAAAAAGAGTATTCGGAGTTAAAGGTGGCCCTAATGGAACCATTTTTAGATTTTGGGAATAGGTGGCAGGAGAATAAGCAACTCCACCTGGCAGATTTACGGCGTCAAGTAGACTTCAATGAAGTGGTAGTTCAGGCTCCCTATAATAACCCCCAGCAACTACGGCAGTACCAGCAATTTATGGTGGAGCATACTGATCGGTGTCTGCTGATTTATGATCCCCAGTATCCGGGCAAATCGCAGTATGATTTTAAGTATGTCAAACGTTACATTGAACAGGAAAAGACGGACTATCAACTGACTCTCATAAGTATGGACGAGCTGCAAGATCAGGCCAACGAGTATCTGGAATTTGGGCGCCAGCGCGAAGAAAACTAACATATAATTGAGAGGGCATGCTTGACAAAAGACGGGTAAATCCATACGATATATATCGATTTGAACATTGATTAAAATTATTAAAGAAAGAAAAGGAGTTGGGTTAATGCCAACGACCCAAAAGAAACGTAAAAAACCTCGGAAGAATCTAGTTATTGTTGAATCACCTTCTAAAGCTAAGACAATCGGCAAGTATCTAGGTTCACGCTACAAAGTAATGGCTAGTTTAGGCCATATTCGCGACCTTCCTAAGAGCAAGATGGGGGTCGATATTGAAAATAATTACGAACCACATTATATTTCTATTCGTGGCAAGGGTGACGTAATTAAAGAGCTACGCAAGGAAGCCAAAAAAGCAGCCCATGTATACTTGGCATCTGACCCGGACCGTGAAGGGGAAGCTATCGCATGGCACTTGTCTTACCTTTTAGGCTTGGATCCAAACGGAAAAAACCGGGTTGTCTTTAACGAAATCACGAAAGACACCGTTAAAAATGCCTTTAAGAATCCCCGCTCAATCGATATGAACTTGGTTGATGCCCAACAAGCACGGCGGGTTTTGGACCGCTTGGTGGGTTATTCTATCTCGCCATTATTATGGGCTAAAATCAAAAAAGGCTTGTCAGCTGGGCGAGTGCAATCTATCGCTTTAAACTTGATTATCAAGCGGGAACGCGAAATCAAAGAATTTAAACCAGAAGAATACTGGAAGATTGATAGTGAATTTAAGAAGGGAAAAACTAAGTTTGCGGCCGATTATCATGATCTGGATGGTGCCCTGAAGAAACTTCACACCAATGAGGATGTTCAAACAGTTTTACAACGGATTGATAAGCAACAGCCATTTACCGTTGCCACCGTCAAGCGCAAGGAACGCAAACGGCAAGCTCCCTTACCGTTTACTACTTCCACCATGCAACAAGCGGCTAACAATATCTTGAAGTTTAGAACAGCCAAGACGATGATGGTTGCCCAACAGCTGTATGAAGGTATCAATATCGGGTCTGGAACAGTAGGGTTGATTACTTATATGCGGACGGATTCAACACGGATTGCCTCTGTGGCTAAGCATGAGGCGGCCACCTATATTCATGAAAACTTAGGGGCAGAGTATGCAGCTAATAGTCCACGCAAAGGGAAGTTACCTGAAGGGGCTCAGGATGCCCACGAAGCTATTCGGCCTTCTTCAGTGATGCGGACACCACAGGAACTTGAAAAGTACCTAAGCAAAGACCAGATGAAGCTTTATTCATTGATATGGTCGCGTTTTGTTGCTTCACAGATGACGCCAGCGGTCTACGATACGATGACGGTTGATATTACTCAAAATGGCGTTACTTTCCGGGCTAATGGGTCAAAACTCAAGTTTTCGGGCTTTAGTAAGGTATACACTGTTTCAAAGCACAAAGATAATATTCTCCCTGAACTCAATGAAGGCGACGAAGTAGAGTTGGTTAAAACTAGTCCCAACCAATTGTTCACAACGCCGCCAGCCCGCTATACTGAAGCAACTTTGATTAAGACTCTGGAAAGCAATGGGGTTGGGCGCCCTTCGACTTATGCGCCGACCTTGAGCACTATTCAAAAACGTTATTATGTGCGGTTAGTTACCCGTAAGTTTGAACCAACTGAATTAGGGGAAATTGTCAACAAAATGATCGAAGATTGTTTCCCTGATATCTTGAATGTTGCGTTTACAGCTGACTTGGAAAGTAAGTTAGATGAAATTGAAGATGGTAAACAAGAATGGGTTAAAGTCATTGATAGCTTCTACCAACCGTTTGCTAAGGAAGTCGCAACAGCAGAGAAAAAGCTCGAAAAAGTTAAGATTAAAGATGAGCCAGCCCACATTGATTGCGACATCTGTGGTGCACCGATGGTAATTAAATTAGGACGTTTTGGAAAGTTCTATGCTTGCAGTCGGTTCCCAGACTGTCGGAATACTAAACCAATTATTAAAAAGATTGGAATTACTTGTCCAAAATGTCAAAAAGGTGATGTCGTTGAACGCAAGTCCAAGAAGAATCGAACTTTCTATGGTTGTTCGCGCTATCCTGACTGTGACTTTGTTTCATGGGATAAGCCAGTTGGACGCGACTGTCCACGGTGTCAGCATTTCTTGATCTACAAAAAGACCAAGAAAGGAATGCAAGTTAAATGTCCTAATGGTGACTACGAAGAAGCATTGCAGGAAAATTAAATAATGGCTAAAAACATGGAAGTGAAGCCACTCCATGTTTTTTAATTTGTAATCTGGATATGTTATAATTGTTTGCGAACAAACGTTTGTTAAGTGGTGTTTAAAAAAGTTAAAAGGGCTTATTATTTTCTTGACTAACCTTGACCAAAGTTAGAAAATGACTAGAAAGTGGGTGAATTCATGGAAAAAGAGTGGCTTAATGAGTTTAAACGTTATCTATTGGTTGAGCGCCAATACTCAGACAATACTGCTACGGCTTATCTGAAGGATATTAAACACTTCAGTGATTTTTTGCAGGCTAATGGTGGTAGTAGTTCTTTTGCTGATGTTGGTAAGTTTGATGTCCATGTTTATATGAGTTATTTATATGACCAGAATTATCGAATAACGACCGTTTCACGAATGGTATCAAGTTTACGATCCTTTTACCATTTTCTGGATAAAAATGGCTACTGCCAGGATAATCCGTTTGCCTATGTCCAATTAAAGCGCCAACCACGGAGTCTGCCACGTTTCTTTTATATGCAAGAGATGCAGGCACTTTTCGATGCTACTACTGGGGATGATCCAATATTGACTCGCGACCGTGCTTTGTTAGAAACCTTGTATGGGACTGGGATGCGGGTTAGTGAGTGTACTGGTCTGACCCTAGCAGCAATTGACTTTAATACTCATTCTATGCTGTTGCACGGGAAAGGAAATAAAGAGCGGTACGTTCCGTTTGGTAGCTATTGTGCGGAAGCATTGCAGAAGTATTTTCAAACTTACCGTACACCAGTGATGCAGAAGTATCACAAGGAACATGACTATGTTTTCATCAACCACTATGGGGATCCAATAACAGCTGCAGGAGTAACATATGTTTTGCAGAAGATTATTGAACGTAGTTCGTTGACAACAAGTATTCACCCCCATGAACTACGCCACACTTTTGCAACCCATATGATGAACAACGGGGCTGATCTGCGTAGTGTACAGGAGCTACTGGGTCACAGTAGCTTATCGACTACTCAGATATACACTCACATCACAACCGAACACTTGCAACGTGATTATCAGAAATACTTTAAACGAAAGTAACCAGAAAGGGGAATATATATGAGCGTATCATTTCATGCAACCACTATTTGTGCGGTAAAGCATGCCGGACACACGGCTATGGCTGGAGACGGTCAAGTAACGATGGGTGAAAAAGTAATTATGAAGGGGACCGCCAAAAAGGTTAGACGAATTTACAATGGCAATGTAGTAGTAGGCTTTGCTGGTAGTGTTGCTGACGCTTTTAATTTAGAAGAACGTTTTGAAAAAAAGCTCAGTGAGTATAGTGGTAACCTTCAACGGGCAGCGGTCGAGTTAGCTCAAGAATGGCGAAGTGACCAAACATTACAGAAGCTAGAGGCGTTACTAATTGTGATGGATAAAGATAACTTACTATTGGTTTCTGGATCAGGGGAGGTTATCGAACCAGACGATGGCATTCTGGCCATTGGGTCAGGAGGTAATTATGCTTTAGCGGCCGCTAAAGCCATGGTCCGCCATGCTGCTACTATGTCCGCCGAAGACATTGCTCGAGAAGCTATTGGGATAGCAGGCGATATTGATATCTTCACTAACCACAACATTATTAGTGAGACGCTATAAACAGACAAAGGATGGGATACGATGAATCCAATTGATAAAACGCCAAAGCAAATTGTTGCTGAATTAGATCAGTTTATTGTTGGACAAACGGCAGCTAAAAAAGCCATTGCTGTGGCCTTACGCAACCGGTATCGGCGGTTACAGTTAGCTAAAGACTTGCAAGATGAGATCACGCCTAAGAACCTTTTGATGATTGGACCTACTGGGGTAGGGAAGACAGAAATTGCACGTCGCTTAGCTAAAATTGTTAACGCACCGTTTGTTAAGGTAGAAGCAACTAAGTTTACTGAAGTAGGCTATGTGGGCCGGGATGTTGAATCAATGGTTAGGGACTTGGTTGAAGTTGCATACGGTTTGGTTGAGAAGTCTATGTACAAGGAAGTTCGGGGGCAAGCTCTCAAGAAAGCCAATAACCGCCTAGTCAAGCTTTTGGTTCCGGCACAAAAGCAAAATACAAATAGTAATTCAACCAATGATTTCTTCAAGATGATGCAAGAAATGCAGCAAAGTATCCAGAATGGACAAAATCCCTGGATGGGAGCAAAAAATCAAGAAGATGAAGGAACTGTAACGGATGAAATCAAGAATCAACGAATGTCCGTGGCTGAGCAGTTACGAAATGGCTTACTAGAACAGCAAGAAGTGACATTATTGGTTGATGATCCTAGTCAAAAGTTTAAAAATGAGGCTGGAATGCTAGGACAGATGGGGATAGATTTATCCGATACTTTGGGCGCTATGATGCCCCAAAAGAAAGTCGAACGGACTATGACAGTAGCTGAAGCCCGCGAATATTTAATTCGAGAAGAATCAGCTAAATTAGTCAACAGTGCCGATTTGGCGGATGCAGCTATCAAGAAAGCTGAAAATACAGGCATTATTTTTATCGATGAAATTGATAAGATCACTTCTAAGAACAGTAATAATAACGGAAGTGTCTCCCGCGAAGGGGTTCAACGAGACATTTTGCCGATTGTGGAAGGATCACAGATCAAGACAAAGTATGGCCTAGTTAATACCGACCATATCTTATTTATTGCTTCAGGGGCTTTCCATGAGTCTAAGCCAAGTGATTTGATCGCAGAATTGCAAGGGCGGTTCCCAATTCGAGTTGAATTAGATGATTTAACCGAAGAAGATTTCGTAAAGATTCTTACAGAACCAAATAATGCATTGATTAAGCAATATATAGCTATGATTGGTACAGATAACATCAAAGTGACGTTTACTATCGAGTCAATCCACAAGATGGCACAAATTGCCTACCAAGTAAATCACGAAACTGAAAATATCGGTGCCCGGCGTTTGCATACGATTCTTGAAAAGTTATTAGAAGATATTCTGTATGAGGGACCAGATATGGAAATGGGCGAGATCACGGTAACTGAAGCATATGTTACTGAGAAGATCGGCAATATTGTTAAAGATAAGGATCTTAGCCGTTATATTTTATAAACATTACAGAGTCAGCCGGAGGGGTTGACTCTTTTTGTATACACAGGTTAGCCTTATTTTGAACTAAATTCATAATAAAAAGTTACTTTAACCTATAACAAAATATATTAAGAAACAGGGAATTCCCTGCGGTCCTACTAATATTGCTGGTAACCTCGTTCATTTTAGTTTATAGTAGATTCGAATAGGCAAATAGCTATCACTATTGTAAGGAGAGATTTCCGTGTTTGATAAAATTGATGAATTAAGCGTTAATGCTATTAGAACACTTAGTATCGATGCAATTCAAAAGGCTAACTCTGGTCACCCAGGGTTACCATTAGGGGCTGCCCCTATGGCTTATGTCCTCTGGGCTAAGCAAATGAATATTAATCCTGCAACCCATCTGAATTGGGTTAACCGCGACCGTTTTATCCTGTCTGCTGGTCACGGTTCATCTATGCTTTATAGTTTGTTACACCTGGCTGGCTATGAAGTTTCAATTGATGATCTCAAGAATTTCAGACAATGGCAAAGCAAGACCCCTGGTCACCCAGAATATGGTCACACTGATGGGGTCGAAGCTACTACTGGTCCTTTAGGTCAAGGGATTTCCATGGCAGTTGGGATGGCAATGGCTGAAGCTCATTTAGCTGCTAAGTTTAATAAGCCAAACTTCCCTGTAATGGACCACTATACTTTCACTTTATGCGGTGATGGCGACTTAATGGAAGGTGTTTCTCATGAAGCAGCTTCATTGGCAGGGCACCTTAAATTAGGGAAGTTGATCGCTCTTTACGACTCAAATGATATCTCTCTTGATGGCCCAACATCTGCTGCTTTCACTGAAAACGTGGGGCAACGCTTTGAAGCTTATGGTTGGCAACACATTGTGGTTAAGGATGGCAATGATCTCGCTGCAATTAATGCTGCTATTGAAGAAGCTAAGCAAGAAACAAGCAAGCCTACTTTAATTGAAGTTAAGACTGTTATTGGCTTTGGGGCTCCTAAAGCGGGGACTAATGCTGTCCACGGTGCACCATTGGGCGCTGAAGGTGTCAAGGAAACTAAAGCCGCTTTAAACTGGGATTATCCAGAATTTACAGTTCCTGATGAAGTATATGCACGTTTCAAACGTGATATTGCTGAAGCCGGCGCTCAACAAGAAGCTGCTTGGAACGAAATGTTTGCTAAATATGCTGCTGAGTATCCAGAATTGGCCCAAGCATTCAAGGCATCCTTTACAAACGAATTACCAGCTAACTTAGCTAGCGCTGTGCCAACCTATACTACTGAAAGTATTGCTTCACGGGCTGCAAGTGCAAATGCAATCAATGCTATTGCTCAAGAGATGGATAATCTTTGGGGTGGGGCAGCTGATCTTTCAAGTTCTAACAAGACTATGATCTCTGGTAGTGCTGACTTCCAACCAGATTCATATGCTGGCCGAAACATCTGGTTCGGGGTACGTGAATTTGGAATGGCTTGCGCTATGAACGGGATCTTACTTCATGGTGGAACACGGGTCTTTGGCGGAACTTTCTTCGTATTTACGGATTACTTGCGGGCAGCAATTCGCTTATCAGCCCTGCAACACATCCCAGCTATCTATGTTTTGACTCACGATTCTGTTGCTGTCGGTGAAGACGGACCAACTCATGAACCAATTGAACAATTAGCAAGCTTGCGGGCAATGCCAAATGTGCAAGTCCTTCGCCCAGCTGACGGAAATGAAACATCAGCAGCTTGGTTAACTGCACTTGAAACAACTGACAAGCCAACTGTTCTTGTTTTAAGTCGGCAAAACTTAGCAACATTACCACAAAACTTTGCTAATGCTTTGGCGGGAATGCGCATGGGTGGTTATATTGTTTCGCCTGCTCAAGGTACCCAAGAAGGGATCTTGTTGGCAACTGGATCAGAAGTTAACTTGGCTTTAGCTGCTCAAAAGGAATTAGCTGCTCAAGGTCACGCGGTTTCCGTTGTGTCACTGCCAAGTTTCGATCGCTTCAAAGCCCAAAGTGCAGAATATCGTAATAGTGTATTGCCAGCTACTATTACTAAACGTTTGAGCATCGAAGCAGGCTCCACATTTGGTTGGGGTGAATTTGTTGGCACTGCCGGCAAATCCCTAGGAATTGACGAATTTGGCGCATCCGCACCAGGTGAAAAGGTCTTAGCTGAATATGGCTTCACAGTTGAAAACGTTGTGGCTGCATATTTATCAATGGATTAAAACCCAGCTCCTAGGCTGATAGTTAAATTTTTACAGGAAACTAGCATTGGTTAGTTTCCTGTTTTTTTATTCTATGAAAAAATCCCTCTAATAATTAGCAGGTTTTTCTGAGCGTCTTATTAGAATCATTGTTATGTGGGCAAGTTTTTGATAGATTAAAATGGAAAAGCATATATTCGGAGGACTAGAAATGGCGCAAATTAAGTTAGTAGCTAGTGATATTGACGGTACTTTGTTGAATAGTGATAAAAAAATCTCATACCGGACAATCGAAACAGTTGAAAAGCTCAAACAAATGGGTGTGCATGTGGTTTTATGTTCAGGCCGTCCTGTTAGTGGGGTGATGCCTCACCTGAAGAAATTAGGCTTAACAGACCACGACAACTACGTGATCACGTTCAATGGGGCTAAATCATCCAACGTCACTAACACTAAAGTGATCAAGACGCATCCGTTGGGCTATGATGATTTTGTTAAGTTTCATGACTTAGCTCAAAAACTCGGTTTTGGGATGCAAGTTGTAACGTTAAAATCTGAAATTTTCACAACTTCAGCTAATATCAGCAAGTATACAGTGCGTGATGCTTTTAATACCAACATGCAAATTAAGTATCGTCCCGCAGATCTGATTAGTCCTGATATTGAAATTGCTAAGATCATGTTTGTTGACGATCCTACTCGCATTAGTAAGTTAGGCGGTCAACTTCCTAAAGAAATCTTAACCGACTACTATGCTGTGCGAACAGGATCATGGTCATTTGAATTCATGAATAAAGATGCTTCCAAGGGGAATGCCCTAATGGATTTATGTGAGTATTTAGGCATTGACCCCGCTGAAACCATGGCCATTGGCGACCAGAACAATGATTTAACTATGCTAGAAAAAGCCGGTATCGGCGTGGCAATGGCTAACGGGAATGACCTGGTCAAAAAGACTGCTGATGTTTTGACACCATCCAACGATGATGATGGTGTTGCTCAGGCTATGGAGCGCTATATTTTGAAGTAGAATTAAGCGAATAAAAAAGATCATTCAGTGATACAAATTCACTAAATGATCTTTTTTTTAGTTATGCCTTTTTTTGTAACCTAACCCAAACGGTACCATGTTTTCGGTCCCATTCTTTATTCGCTCGATGTTGCTCCAATGACGAATAAAAACAAAAATAGTTAATACCACTGCAACTGTTGTTAGCAGACCGTCTTGGAAGAAAAAGGATACGATACTTAGTAATGTGAAACCTACCATGCTAGCTACACTAACCATGCTTGTCAAATAAAGGGTAGTTAAAAAGAATGCCCATGCAATGACAAAGAAGAGGGGATTATAGACGAGTAAAACCCCAACACTAGTTGCTACGGCTTTACCCCCTTTAAACCCTGCAAAAATTGGGAAAGCATGACCTAAGATCGCAGATAAACCGATTAACAGAGCATTGACATGAACGCCGAAGAAAAAGGGAAGTAAGGCGGTCAAACTACCCTTTAACATATCCAAAAGCAAAACAGTAATACCAGCTTTTTTGCCTAAGACACGAAAAGTGTTGGTTGTTCCCATATTCCCACTACCGTAGTTACGGATATCTTTATTAAAAAAATACTTTCCGATCCATACTCCTGAAGGGATTGATCCCAGTAGATATCCAATAATAATCATAATGATTATTTTTAGATCGATACTCATAAAGTGAGTAGCCTCCTTTAATAAGTTACGTACAGAGCCAGTAACTTTTACTAATTAAATAGAATGTTAACAGTGCTATTAATTTCTCCTTTGAAAAAACACCACGAGCCCGGCTTTTTCTGACATCAGGCAATCAGTCACTATCAGTGTTCTTATTGATAAAAACACCAATAGTACAATTCTATCACAAGATGACCTAAGCGGTTGGCAAATATCGATTTCAGAACATATATTCGCTATGTTATAATAAACATTAAGACTTTACGAATTAATCTTTTTTATATACTATTGATTAGTTCTCAAAATTAATAATAAAGGGGCTTCAATTTATGACTACACCAAATTATGATGATAATTCAATTCAAGTTCTAAAGGGACTTGAAGCTGTTCGTAAGCGCCCCGGAATGTACATAGGTTCCACTGACTCTAAGGGGCTTCATCATTTGGTCTATGAAATAGTTGATAACGCAATTGATGAGGCATTATCAGGATATGGTAAAGAAATCAATGTTGTAATTCACAAAGATGATGCGATTACCGTAGTTGATAACGGTCGGGGAATGCCTGTTGGGATGCACGAAACAGGGATTCCTACTGTTGAAGTGATTTTTACTGTTCTCCATGCAGGGGGAAAGTTTGGTCAAGGAGACTATAAAACTTCTGGTGGCCTCCACGGTGTAGGGGCATCGGTAGTAAATGCTTTGTCGACTAAACTAACTGTTAATACTGTCCGTGACGGTGTGGAATACGAAGAAGATTTCGTCAATGGTGGGCAACCAGTTGGTACATTACGGCGGATCGGAAAGACGAAAAAAAAGAGCGGCACAACCGTAACCTTCAAACCTGACCCAGCAATCTTCTCGACTACCCATTACAAATTCTCTGTTCTAGCTGAACGCTTGCGGGAATCAGCTTTTCTACTTAAAGGGATAAAAATCACCCTTACTGATGAGCGAACAGGGCAAGCAGAGATCTTCCAATTTGATGAAGGCATCAAAGAATTCATTACCTACTTAAATGAAGATAAGGATACTATCGGCAGTATCATGTATTTCGAAGGCAAAAAAGACGGAATCGAAGTTGAAGTTGCTGCCCAATATAATGACCGTTACACCGAGACCATACTCTCCTTTGTCAACAATGTCCGAACTAAGGATGGCGGTACGCATGAAGTGGGTATGAAAACTGCGTGGACTAAAGCTTTCAACGAATACGCACGGAAGGTAAAACTGCTTAAAGAAAGTGACAAGAATCTCGAAGGTTCTGATGTCCGTGAAGGACTGTCAGCAGTAGTTTCGGTCCGTGTTCCTGAAAAACTCCTTCAATTTGAAGGCCAAATAAAGGGAAAACTAGGTACAGCCGAGGCGCGCCAAGTGGTTGACAATATCGTCAACAAGCAGTTAACTTACTACCTGATGGAAAATGGCGAATTTGCTCAAGACTTAGTCCGCAAAGCTATAAAAGCCCGCGAGGCGCGGGAAGCAGCTCGGAAAGCTCGCGATGCCAGCCGAAGTGGTAAGAAACACAAAAAGAAAGAACGTCTTCTTTCCGGTAAGTTAACTCCCGCACAATCTAAAAATGCTAAGAAAAATGAACTTTTCCTTGTCGAAGGCGATTCAGCGGGTGGTTCTGCAAAGCAGGGACGTGACCGAAAGTTCCAAGCAATCTTACCATTGCGGGGCAAGGTGTTAAACACTGAAAAGGCAAGTCTTGAAGACATCAGCAAGAATGAAGAAATTAATACCATGATTTATACCATTGGTGCTGGTGTTGGACCCGACTTTAATATTGCGGACGCTAACTATGACAAGATTATTATCATGACGGATGCTGATAATGACGGGGCACATATTCAAACTCTTTTGCTAACCTTTTTCTACAAATATATGCGACCAATGCTGACGAGCGGTAAGGTTTATATTGCATTGCCGCCTTTGTATAAATTGCAAAAAAATACCCGCGGGAAACAGTCTGTACGCTATGCTTGGACCGATGGTGAACTCGAACAAACAATTAATAAGTTAGGTACAGGCTATCAACTCCAACGCTTCAAGGGATTAGGTGAAATGAATGCCGATCAACTTTGGGAAACAACGATGAATCCTGCCACTCGGACC
Organism: Ligilactobacillus saerimneri; assembly: GCF_036689625.1. Classification (NCBI taxonomy): domain Bacteria; kingdom Bacillati; phylum Bacillota; class Bacilli; order Lactobacillales; family Lactobacillaceae; genus Ligilactobacillus; species Ligilactobacillus saerimneri. The sequence continues at coordinate 797,924 of NZ_CP144759.1, read as the reverse complement.
TTAGTACGGGTGACCATCGATGATGCTGCCTTAGCTGAAAAGCGGGTAACCACTTTGATGGGAGACAAGGTTGAACCCCGGCGTAAATGGATCGAACAAAACGTTAAGTTTACTTTAGAAGAAGAAGGTAGCCTTTTGGATAATGCTATCGCTGAAGAAGCACATGGCTTGACGGATAGTGCTGCCATTGATGAAAAATTACGTCAAAATAAAAATTATTAATTTTATAGAAAGAGTGAGCATAGATGACTAACAACCAAGAGAAGATTCAAGAACTCTCTTTGGAAATGGTTATGGGCGAACGCTTTAGCCGTTATTCTAAATACATCATCCAAGAGCGGGCTTTACCCGACATCCGTGATGGTTTAAAGCCTGTGCAACGCCGGATCTTATTTGCGATGAACGAGGACCGCAATACGTTTGATAAGCCATTTCGTAAATCCGCTAAGTCAGTAGGGAATGTCATGGGGAACTACCATCCGCATGGTGATAGTTCCATCTACGAAGCAATGGTTCGTCTGAGTCAACATTGGAAACTGCGCGAACCGCTGATTGAAATGCATGGTAACAATGGGTCTATGGATGGTGATCCACCGGCTGCTATGCGGTATACAGAAGCCCGCTTGTCTAAGATTGCTACCGAAATGCTCCGCGATATCGACAAAAAAACCGTCGATATGGTGCTAAATTTCGATGATACTGAGTATGAACCTACCGTTTTGCCGGCAGGTTTCCCCAACTTATTGGTCAACGGGGCCACGGGGATCTCGGCTGGTTATGCGACTGCGATCCCAACCCATAATCTGAGTGAAACAATTGATGCCGCTATCCACTTATTGAAACATCCAGCAGCATCTTTAGATGAGCTGATGACTTTTGTTAAGGGACCTGATTTTCCAACCGGGGGCATCATGCAGGGACTTGACGGAATCAAGAAAGCTTACCAGACAGGACGGGGACGTGCTGTTCTCCGATCGAAAACAACCATCGAGCCTATTAAGGGTGGTAAGCAACAAATCGTGATTACTGAAATCCCCTATGAAGTCAATAAAGCTGGCTTAGTCAAAAAGATCGATGAAATTCGTCTCCTCAAAAAGGTCGAAGGTTTGGCTGAAGTCCGTGATGAATCTGACCGTGAAGGCTTGCGAATTGTTGTTGAACTCAAGCGGAATGCCGACGCACAGGGGATTTTAAACTACTTATACAAAAATACAGACTTACAAGTTTCTTATAACTTCAACATGGTGGCAATCAACAATAAGCGACCTGAACATGTTGGCTTAAAACAAATTTTGCAGGCTTATATTGACCATCGCCGGATTGTAACTACCAAGCGAATTCAGTTTGATTTAAAACGAGCGCAGGAACGGGAACATATTGTTAGTGGGTTGATTAAAGCTTTGTCGATCCTTGATGATGTAATTCGTGTTATTCGGGCTTCTGAAAATAAAAAAGATGCTCAAAATAACTTAGTAGCGGAATTTGGCTTTACCAATAAGCAGGCTGAAGCCATCGTTTCGCTCCAACTCTATCGTTTAACCAACACTGACATTACTGCTTTACAACAGGAAGCAGCTGACTTGCAGGCTAAAATTCAACGCTTCCAAAGCATCCTGGGTGATGCTAACAAGTTGGATCAGGTCATCCAAACGGAACTCCTGGCTGTCAAAAAACAGTACGGGACGCCCCGAAAAACTGAGATTCAAGCAGAAGTACAGTCACTCAAGATCGCAACGAGCGTTACGGTGGCTGACGAAGAGGTCAAAGTGTTAATTTCACATGATGGCTATATCAAACGTTCCTCTCTTCGTTCTTATAAGGCCTCGGACCCGGCTGAAAATGGCTTAAAAGAAGTTGACTACCCAATTTTTGAGGAAACCGTTAATACACTCCAACACTTACTGATCTTTACTAACAAAGGTAATATGATTTATCGCCCTGTCCATGAATTAGTTGAAACTAAGTGGAAGGATACTGGAGAACACCTTTCACAAACAGTTGGACTAGATAGTGACGAAAGCATTCTGACAGCCTTTTGCTTTGCTGACTTACAACAAAAAGGACGGTTTGTTTTTGCAAGTAAACAAGGCAACATTAAGCAAACCGACTTTACTGATATGAAACCAGGAAAAACCTACCGTTCTCGCGCTAGCAAGTACATTAACTTGAAAGGTAAAGACAATGAAGTTATCTTGGCAACATATGTTCCTGAAGCAGATTTAGCTACAAAGCAGGTCTTTGTTGTGACGCATGCAGGTTATGGTTTACGGTATCAGTTGATGGATGTTCCTGTTAGTGGTGCCAAAGCCACCGGGGTCAAGGCAGTAAATCTTAAAGATGATGATTTTGTTGCTGGGGCAGCTCTCGTCCAAGAGGATGATCAAGTTGCTATGGTGACCCAACGCGGTGCCTTCAAACGAATGAAAGTTAGCGAGGTTGAGCTAAAGAACCGCGCCATTCGTGGCATTAAAGTACTCCGTCCACTCAAGACGCGCCCGCACAAGGTGATCTTTATGGACAGTATCACTAGTCATGATCAAGTGCTCATTCAGACTGTCGATGGAGCCCATGTAAACGTAATTGTTGCTGATTATTCTATTTCTGATAAACATTCCAATGGTTCATTCGTGTTGGATGAAGAAACACAGGGAGCTATTGCTACTGTTCGCAAATTGGTAATGACCCCTTAACAGTAGAAAAACGTGCTAAGTAACTGGATTAAATCCAATACTTAGCACGTTTTTTTAATTTTGTAGCGCTAAAACTTCTTTTTCTTCTGGAGTAACAAATAAAGTCTTTTGTCCCGTATAGATTACAAAGCCTGGTTTGGCACCATTAGGTTTGTGAATATTTTTAACTCTTACATAATCAACCGGTACATTCGCTGATAGGCGAGCCTTGGAATAATAAGCAGCAATGGTAGCTGCTTCCACTAACGTTGCTTCACTTGGCTCTGCACTCTCTACAATCACATGAGACCCTGGCAAATCCTTCACGTGGAGCCAGTAGTGGTTTTTCCGTGCAGTTTTGAGAGTTAATCGATCATTTTGAAGATTATTTTTTCCGACCAAGATTGGCGTCCCATCACTAGCATGGAAACGTTCCGGTTTACTGAGTTTGTGGGGACGTTTGCGTTTGGCTTGCTTATCCTTTTGAATATAGCCTTGCTCTTGCAACTCAACCTTAATATCTGGCAAATCCCCAGGAGTTGCTAGTTCGATTTGAGCCAGGATACGGTCCAGATACGCGATTTCTTCCTGAGTAAGTCTGATCTGTTCCGTAAGATGCTGAACAGCATTTTTGAGTTTCTGATATTTTTTAAAATAGCGTTGCGCATTTTGGGAGGGGGAGAGTCGCTTGGAGAGGGCGATTTGTAGTGGCGCGTTATTTGCATAGTAATTAGGGAGCGTGATTGTATCGCTACCAGCTTTCACTTGATACAAATACGTGGTTAGTACTTCGCCTTTGATCTTGAAATTCTCTGCATTCTCGGTTGCTTGAAACTCCTTTTGAAGCTTCTTGAGTTTACGCTTATTTTTCTTGAGCTCATTTTTTACCGTGTGAATCAGGTAAGCTCCTTGCTGTTGGACCCGATCTAACGTGGCTTTATGCCGATAATATTCATCCAATAAGGCGCTTAAACTAGCAAATTTTTGCCAATAATGCTCTTGTTTAAACAAGGTGAAATTGATTTTGCTGCCTTCCTTACAGAGCAGCGGGGTGGGATGATTGACTTGGTTGATAAACTCAGCAACTGCTTGTTGTGGATCAGCCACAGAGTGAAAAAGATCTGCCAAATACAAGGCTGTATCTTTACCCAACCCTTGATATGTCTGGCTTAATGCTTGGCCAAGCATTTCTCGATTGGGATACATCTGAACTAATTGGCGGTATGTTTCTGCCGTCGTTGTAAATAAATTTTCTTTACCTTGGGCAGGAGGTTGCTTGTATGCAGCCCCTGGTAAAAGAGTCCGGTACCGGTTTTGGTCCATCCCGATTCGCTTGATAACGTCAATAACACGTTGGCGATTAACATCAATTAGGATTACATTACTATGTCGTCCCATAATTTCGATGCTTAAGCACAAAGGCATCTGGTCCCCCAGGTCATTTCGAGTACTAAAAGTCAAGTTAACAACACGGTCATTGGCTAGTTGCGCAACCTCTACTAATTTTGCTCCTTCCAAATACTTGCGGAGCGTCATTGTAAAGTTGGTTGGTACAGGAGGGTTGGTAAATGGGATCTGGGTGACCTGGATCCGTGCATAACTAGGGTTAGCAGATAAAAGTAAAGGATAGTTTTGACGGTTAGATCGAATCGTCAAAATCACTTCGTTCGGATAGGGTTGTGAGATCTTAGTTACCCGGCCTCCAGTTAATTGTTCGGCCAATTCATTGACCATTGCATGGGTAAAAACACCATCAAATATCATGCTTAACCTCCTTAAATTATAATGTCATGAATATATTCTACCAAAAAACAGTTCTTTCAGGTGGTTAGACCACTTAATCATGGTAAAAATTGGGTTGAATCGTAGAATAATCGCATAAATTAGTAGCTTCTCAAGTTATCCTAATATTCATTGTTCATTATAAAAATGCCACATCTTTGTTCGAATTATGCTAGCAATGTCAGCCTGTGTATTTCACAAGCATAGTATAATAAAATGGTAAAGAGGTGTGACTTTTACATCTTACCTCAACTAATTATTTATGCTTTAGAAGAATTACGGTAATACCATGTACCAGTATATGAATTGCGAAAAGTTCTAAGCGAGCACTTATAGTTAATCTAGCGCACCTGCCAGAGTTAAATGGCGAATTAAAAGATTAAATGGACAGAGTGAACAACTTGTTAAACAAAGTAGGAATGTTATTTTTGGTGTTGTTGGAGTAATCATAATTGCATATTTCGCTGTGCAGTGTTTTATGGGGTGAAGCAATGAATAGCAAAGTAAAAGAAACGCAGATAAATTCCTTAGAAGCATTAGAAGAATTATTTGCTGGATTTGATACCGATAGATATTTTGAAGAAAATAAAAACGAGTACGATTGGGGCAAGCCACAAGGACGAGAAATTTGGTAACTAAAGACCGTGTATTTGGGGTTATTTGCATGGTGAAAGAAACCCTTGTTGCCAAATCAAAAAAGTGGTAATGATTGACTTCGTCAATTAAGGTATGGGAAGATATGAAGTAAGGAATGTAGCTTAGGAGGAAAGCACAGCTTTTAGCTGATGGACTCGGGTGCAACTCCCGTCATTTCTGTAGAAGACATCCATTATGGGTGTCTTTTTTATGCTTAAATATTAGTTTGGGTAAGAAAAAACTTGTTTTGATAGTTTATTGCCTATTGCAAATACCAACAAGCCAGAGCATAATGAATAATGTAAATTGTATTATACATATAACTCCATAGGAGGGTAGATTACAATGCTAGAGCCTTTGGATAGTTTAGTTGAAGTGGAGCGATTCCTTCACCGTAAATTACAGAGCCTTTCACGGGCTAATAATTTAACCATTTCTGAATGGCAATTGTTGAAAAGAATTGTTGGGGGCGAAAACACCCAAAGTGTGTTATCCTCCAATACAAGTTTGGATGTTTCGACGTTAAGCCGGCAATTGGCGCGTCTAACTGCTAAAAACTTTCTTAAAAAAGAAAAGATTCCGTCAGCTAATGCCCAAACCCGTAAGACGATTAGTTATTCAATCAGCGAAACAGGTAAACGTGCTTTTGAACAGATGAATCATGATTACCAAGTTTTAACTCAAAAGATTTTTTCACCCTGGACAGAAGAAGAATACAATCTATTAAAAATTCTCCTGAACAGGCTTGATACCAGCCTCCAACGGACCCTTTAAGTTTTAACGAGGTTATTAGTTTACTATGTAGGGCTCCAGTGAGTATGGTATAGTATTTTATATAATTTTTAGAAGTGGGTGTAACCAATGAAAATTGCTGTTGTAACAGACAGTACTTCCTATTTACCAGAAGAACTTATTCAAAAATATGATATTCGGGTCGTTCCGATTCCTTTTATCTTGAACGAAAAAACTTATGAAGAAGGCGTCGACATCACTACTGAGGAATTTTATTCCTTATTAGCCCAATCACCTGAGTTACCGTCAACATCACAACCACCTTTGGGTGAAATGATTTCATTGTATGAAGATTTACGGGATGAAGGTTATGAAGCCGTCATTAGCATTCATTTAGCTGCAACCATCTCTGGATTAGTGGGTAATTTGCAAAACATTGCTAGCCAGATTGAAGGAATTAAGGTGATTCCATATGATTCAGGTATTACTGTTCGCCTGATGGGTGAATTAGCCGTGGCAGCAGCACAAGATGCAGCCAAGGGCATGGATATTGATAGTATTGTTGCCCATCTTGATGAACTTCGGAGTACTGTTGACGAATACTTCTTAGTGGATGACTTGCAAAATTTAGTTAAGGGTGGCCGTCTTTCCAACGCCTCTGCCTTTATCGGAACTATGCTCAAAATCAAGCCGATTTTGACATTTGATGATGATACCAATAAAATTGTCGCTTTTGATAAAGTTAGATCGATGAAACGGGCTAAAAAACGGGTAGAAAGTTTATTCATTGAACAGTTAGAAAAGACTGACTATCCCGTGCATTTGTTTGTAATTCATGCCAATAACGAAAAAGCTGCCAATGAGTGGCGGGATAGCTTGCAAGAGCAATTCCCTAATTTGCGGATCTCAGTAACATATTTTGGTCCTGTTATTGGTTGTCACTTAGGAGAAAAAGCCATGGCCTTAGGTTGGATGCGCGATATCGAAGAATAAGCATTCTCGCATCGATAAAGAGGTGGAAAGTTCAATGAACAAAACAAAAGAAATCTTAAGTTGGGTGATTCCCATCCTAATAGGTTTTGCGATCGCAATGGTCATCAAAACTTTTTGGATTACTACGGTACGTGTTGATGGTAGTTCAATGTATCCTAACTTACAAAATAACGAACGCATTGTTGAACTCAAAACAGCATCAATTAAGCGTAATTCAGTAGTTATTTTCAACGCTTATGGTGTTGATAAACGCCCTGGAGTAGCTAAGTCGACCCAGTACGTAAAGCGGGTGATTGGGATGCCGGGAGACCAGATCGAGTACAAGAGTAATGGTCAACTTTACGTTAACGGGCACCGCCAATCACAAAGCTATATTTCTAAAAAGGAACAAACCAGTGGCACCCTCGACTTGCAACTACCAGCTGCTAAAGATGTTACTTTGGGTACAGGGCACATTTTTACCGTTCCTAAGGGTGAGTACTTTGTTTTGGGGGATCACCGGAGTGTTTCTAACGACAGTCGCTACTATGGTTTTGTCAAAAGGTCCAAGATCACTGGAGTAGCAAAAGTCTTTTTCTGGAATAAGAAGAAGTCTGTGATCAACTCATATCCACAATAAGATTAAAACTAGGAGCGCTGTTGAGGGCTCCTGTTTTTGTATATTTATTAATTATGCAAGGATGCTTTAAATACTGTAATAAAAAAGACATCCCTGAAAACTATCAGTGACGTCACCGTTAATTACAAATGTTTGATAAATCTTGCAGGATTCCCAGCATATAGAGTTTGCGGTGGAACATCAGTGGTAACCACACTCCCCGCTGCAATAATAGCATTCTTTCCTAAGGTTACTCCCGCAGTAATTGTTGTATTTGCTCCAATCCAGACACCATCTTCAACCGTAATAGGTTTGGCAGTAACTAGACCTTGGTTACGTTCAGCTACTGCTTGTGGATAGACCAGTGTTTCAAAAATTGTTCGCGGAGCAATATTTATTTGATTACCAAATGTAACTGGAGCATAATCGTTGACGATTACATCGTGATTGAAGAAGACTTCATCGCCAAAAGTAATATTGAAGCCACACGCACACCAAAAATTGGATTCTACAAATGGATCCGTCCCTACGGTGGCTAATAACTGACGGAGTAAAGCATAATCATACTTACGGTTTAAGTTGATTTGTTGGTTATACTGTGCGCAAGCCTGATCAACTACCGCTTGCCACTGTAAGAGCTCTGGCGCCTGGCGCTTAAATTCTTTTTGATGTAAGATTTTTTGGGCAGCGTTCATTAATTTATTATCGAACTTCATGTGAAAACACCTCATTCATTATTTTACGCTTTTAGTGGAGGGATTTAAATGCAGAGATTAACAACAGCAGAAATTGAACATGTTAAAGCTATTACTAATACTGGGGAACTGTACTACGATTACGATCCGTTGATTGAACAGGCACGAAACTATGCATATGCTGCCTGTCGGCAATTCAACCAAGCCTACTTGACCCAAGAACCCCATTATGAATGGTTACAGGCTTTATTTGCTACATGTGGCACTAATTTTACAGTTGGTTATGGGTTTATCACTGAATTTGGTTTTAATCTTCATATTGGCAACAATTTCCACGCCGGGAAAAATTTGAAGATTATTGATTGTAACCGCGTAGTAATCGGCGATAATGTTACTTTAGGTGATAATGTAGGGATTTATACTTCTAATCATGCTTTTGATGCGGAAAAGCGTGCCCAACATTGGTGCAGTGAGTTGCCTATTACTATTGGTGACAACACCATCGTTGAAACGGGATGTACCATTGTTCCAGGAACAGCGATTGGGTCAAACTGTTTAATAAAAGCTGGAAGTGTTGTGCGCGCTACTATTGCGGATAATACAATCGTTAGTGGAGTGCCGGCTCATTAATCTAATAAACTTTGTGAAATCCCTCCGTAATTAAGAACAAAACAGGAGACGACATTGTAATCGTCTCCTGTTTTTATATCAAATATTTAATTAACCTATGCTTCCTTTTTCATTTCTAATTTTCGTAAATATGGTAACAGGAAGCCTAGTATAATTAAGAAGCCAACAGTTAAGAAATTCATCAATAATTGGTGGTTAAAGGCATGGGTTCCCACGGCTGCGTCTTGGGGGATGAAGCCCATCGTTGCACAGATGAATGTAAAGATGAAGCACCACCAGCCAACAGCCAATGCTCCGCGCCGATTGCTGATATATACATAATCTGAATTGAACTCACCTTCATGCCAACGAATAGCTAAAAAGGCAACGAAAACTAACGCAGTTTTATACGGCGAAACAATCCCGTTTAAGTTGAGTAACCAGTTATAAATAGCGTTGATATTTGGCAGTGTCCCACTCAAAAGTAACAATAACAAACTAATGCCTGCAGTTAAAGTATAACTATGCACTGGACGACCATCTTTGTTTTTCTTGGTCAACCATGTCGGCATATATTTAGTTGCGGTATCGGATGCAAAAACACGCGAAGCAGCATCAATTAAGATCGCTAACTGTGCCAGCATGAAGAAAAGTTGCACAAACGCAAACAGATACATCAAAGACTTACCTAGGCCAACTTGTTCGCCTAAAAGGTGGAACGCACGGTATGGTCCGTTCATCTTAAAGTCACTAGGGATATGGTTAGCATCAAAGAAAACTGACAAAGCCAAAGTCCCAAAGATAGTAATAAAACCTGTCATAATGGCCAAAAGCCACATTGCTTTAGGAAATTCTCGTTTAGGATTGCGCATCTTACTGATGTATGGTGCGGCCAATTCAGCACCAGACATAGCAAAGATTAGCAGGCCTGTGGTTGAAAAGTAGTGAAGGCTAAAGCTGGGCTTGAGGGCATGCAGGCTGAGATGTGTAGCTGGATGTGCTCCATGTGTCAATGCCCAAACGGTCATGAATACAAACAAGACCGAAATCAAGAACATAGCCCCGCCCCCGATAATCGAGAGAACTTCAAGTGAGTCTCGAAACAGATTTTCAAAAATAATAAAGAATAAAATGATCGCAAAAGTTAGCATCCCGAAGGTGAAAGTCGACATCCGCTGTCCCAAGCTATCATTACCCAAAATGATCCAGGATAGAGAAACAATTACCGAGTTGGATACATCAACAAGGTAGGGGATGGTTTGCGTCCAGTACATCCATGAAGTAATGTAACCAAAAAGATCACTATGTGTTCCCCGTCTAATCCAGGATGCTAACCCACCATCTTGATTTTGAAAGGTTAATCCTAATTGCGTTGCGATCAGGGCGTAGGGGATGACATAAGTAAACAGTAAGAAAATCCACGAAATAACTACTGATAATCCCTGATTTTGGAACGGATAAAAAATGTTTTCGAAACTAATAATCGTCACAAAATCAAGTAATGCAATAACAATCCAGTTCATGTAATGAGTATTTTGTTTTTCGTCTAACATAAACAATCTCCCTTAAGTTTTTTATTTAATTGGCATAGTAACTGCCAATCGGAGATTTGTTATGAAGTTTCCGACAAATTGGAAACACAGTACCACCTGCCTTTAATTACAGAATAACTTATTTATTTTACCGTAAGACTGGCGTCCACGCCACATGTGGTAACGTTTTAAAAAATTAGTTATTGTCATCCAAGAAAGCGTTTGCATATATTTCTATGAAAATATATAATAATATCGTTAACAAAAAGGGGGGATGAAAATGAAATACCTAGTAGCAACACACGGAAAGCTAGCATCTGGTTTTCGTAGTTCCATCGACATCCTGACGGGGAAGGGTGCAAACTTGGCCACGATTGATGCTTATGTCGATGACTCAGACTATACGGAAAAGATCCAAGCTTTCATCGCCAATGTTGCTGACGATGAACAAGCTTTGATTTTCACTGATTTATTTGGGGGCAGTGTTAATCAAAAAGTCGTTACGCAACTTGTGCCATTGGAGAAAGATAATATCTTTGTTATCTCTAACTCCAACCTAGCAATTATTTTGTCATTGATGATGCTTCCTGAAGGAATGAAGCTGACACCGACAGTAATCAATAATACGATTGCAGAGTGTCAAGTTCAGCTTGTTGAAACAAGCCTTCCTGAAGACGAGCAAGATGATGACTTTTTTGCTTAATATATAGTAGTTATAGGGGGACTAAATATGTTAGCACAATTAAGAGTTGATGATCGTTTAATTCACGGTCAAGTCGCTGTTGTATGGACAAAAGAGTTAAATACACCATTACTGGTTGTTGCCAATGACAACGCCGCTAAAAATAAAGTTATGCAAATGACTTTAAAGATGGCTGTTCCAACAGGAACGAAACTGTTAATTCGTTCTGTTGATGATGCAATCAAGATCTTTAATGATCCGCGGGGAAAGGACAAACGGATCTTTGGTATCGTAAACAGTGTTTCTGACGCCAACAAGATTGCTCAAAATGTTCAAGACATCGAAGCAGTCAATGTTGCTAATGCTGGTCGTTTTGATAAATCTGATCCTAAGACTAAGACGATGGTCTTTTCTAGCGTTCAGCTAAATCCGGACGAACTGCAAGCAGCTAAGGAACTAGCTGCTCTGACTCGGGTAGAAACATATAACCAAGTTCTACCTAGCAACCAAAAGCAGAGTTTGGCATCAGCTTTAAAGAACAAATAAATCGCTATTAACTTTTAGGGGAGGTTAAAGTGTATGTTAACTAACGCACTATTGGCTGCCTTGGCAGTCTTTATTTGTTTTGCCGGAAATTATCTGACAGGACAAAGTATGATGGAACGTCCATTAGTAGTTGGACTTGTAACCGGACTTTTAATGGGGGACATGCGTACCGGGATATTAATGGGGGCTTCTCTAGAAGCCATCTTCCTGGGTAATGTCAACATTGGTGGTGTCATTGCGGCTGAACCAGTTACCGCATCCGTTATCTCAACAACGTTTGCAATTACATCTGGGGTCAGCACTAGCGCTGCCTTGACATTGGCTATTCCTGTTGGGATGTTAGCCGCATTCGTGGTTATGTTCTTGAAAAACGTCTTCATGAACATCTTCGCACCAGTTTTAGATAAAATTGCTCGTGAAGGGAAAGAAAAGCAAATTGTTGCTCTTCACTATGGCACATGGATTATCTACTACGTAATCATTTCTTCAATTTCATTTATTGGTATTTATGCTGGAAGTGGTCCTGTTAACGAATTCGTTAAGACAATTCCACAAAACGTAATGAATGGTTTAAATGCCGCTGGGGGCTTATTGCCAGCCGTTGGGTTTGCAATGCTGATGAAGCTCTTGTGGGATAACAAACTTGCTGTTTATTATCTTTTAGGTTTTATCTTAACTGCATATGTGAAATTACCAGCTGTTGCAGTAGCTGCCTTAGGGATTATTATTTGTGTAGCTGTTGCACAAAGCGAAATTCGTTTCAACAAAATGGCTTCTGAAGGGGTAGCGGGTTCTGCTAATAAGACTGCTATGACTGCAGAAGAGGAAGAGGAGGACTTTTTCTCATGAAATACACACAGAATTTAAGCCCAGATGAAAGAAAAATGATGCGGTCTGTCTTTTGGCGCTCATGGACAATGAATGCCAGCAGAACTGGGGCCACACAATACCACGCATTGGGAGTTATTTATACCTTACTTCCAGTAATTAACAAATTCTATAAGACAAAAGAAGATCGTGCTGAAGCAATCGTACGGCACACTACCTGGTTTAACGCCACCATGCACATTAACAACTTCATTATGGGGTTAGTGGCATCGATGGAAAAAAAGAACAGTGAAGATCCAGATTTTGATACTAGTTCTATTACTGCTGTTAAGGCTTCACTGATGGGACCATTGTCTGGGATTGGTGACTCATTCTTCTGGGGAATTCTTAGAGTTGTTGCTGCCGGAATTGGGATTTCATTAGCAAGCACTGGTTCACCGTTAGGTGCCATTGTATTCTTACTGTTATACAATATTCCAGCCTTTATTATTCATTATTATGCTTTATATGGTGGTTATTCAGTTGGTGCCAACTTCATTGAACGGATGTATGAATCTGGTGGGATGAAGATCTTGACCAAAGTTTCTAGTATCCTTGGTTTGATGATGATGGGAAGTATGACAGCTTCTAATGTTAAGTTCCAAACTATCTTACAAGTATCCGTCAAAGGTAGCAAAGAAGCTATGAAGATTCAAACATACTTGGATCAGTTATTTATTGGCATTGTGCCTCTGGCAGTAACCTTAGTATCTTTCTGGTTAATTAGAAACAAGAAAGTCAACGTTAACTGGGTAATGCTAGGTATCATGGTACTGGGGATTATCCTTGGGATGTGCGGAATCTGCTAATTGTATATACTTAATGTAGCAAGTGTTAATGCACTTGCTATTTTTGTTTTTTAATTCTACTTTGGATAATACATATTATGTAAACTAGAGTGAAGAAAAATCACGTTCTCATTTTTTCTTGCTCTTCCCTGATACCTATTCCTGATAAAAGCAATTCTTTTTTATCGCTCCATATAAAAAGAACTTTACTTAGATCTGCACAAGCTAAGTAAAGTTCTTTGATTATTTTTTCAACTGCGCCCGATATTTGTGAACATCATCTAAATATCCACGCTCATGGTTGATCTTGCGGAGCAAGTCATGATCATGGGTATGAACCACACCATTGTCCATCAAGTCCTGGTACAAATCCAGATATGGCAGATCAATCAACTGAGCTTGGTGCAATTCTGCTTGACGATCGTACCCAATCTTTCTAAAGGAAATATCATGCAGTCCCATTTCGTCAACTTCAATAAGTAAATATTGAGCTCTTAAGTCGCGCTTTAATGCACGCCAACTGTTAAATGGTTCTCCAACAGAACCCGGATTCAATACTAGCTGTTCGCCCATCCCATAACGCATAATTGGGTGATGAACATGCGCATAAATTGCAACATCAATCATTCGCTCTTTAAATAAGCTGTCAAAGCCCTTCTGATCAGCTGTGGGATATAGCGTCTGGTCGAAGTTCTTCCAGGGCAAATTGTGACTTAAACCGAACCGTAGCGATTCAATCGCAACATCCCGAGTCAAAGGCCAGTTTGCTATCGCAGCAAGTGCTCGCTTGGGAAGCCGTGGCGCAATAAATTGCGCCAGACGAGCCATGTAAACGTGTGATTCCCGGTCGATAGAAAGCTCGCCTTGGAACCCGCGCAATAACAAATCATCCCAATTGCCACGAACGCAAACCTGCGGATCGAGGTCTTCAAAAAGCTCCCATAGGTCCTTGGTTCCAGGTCCAGGCATAAAAATATCCCCCAGAGACCAGCATTCATCAACATTTTGCTGCAAAATATCGTGATGGATGGCTTTGAATGCCGTCAGATTCCCATGCACATCTGCAAAAACGGCAATTCGTTTCATTAGTAGCCAACCCCCTTAGCTAAATTAGTCTTGATAGCCGTTTGGGTGCTTGGAATGCCATGTCCATGCAGTTTGAATAATATCATGAACATTGTCATATTTTGGCTTCCAGCCTAATACTTCCCGTGCTTTACTACTATCAGCCACTAAGATATCCGGATCGCCTGCCCGCCGTGCCGAAACATCAGCAGGAATTTCTTTTCCAGTAACCTTTCGCGCTTCCTCAAGAATTTGCTTGACAGAAAAACCGGTACTAGATCCTAAATTGAAAACATCGCTTGGATTACCAGCATCCAGATACTTCATTGCTAAAATATGGGCATCCGCCAGATCCAAGATATGAACATAATCACGAACGTTAGTTCCGTCAGGAGTGTTATAATCATCACCAAAGATATGGAAAGTATCACTTTGACCCAGAGCTACCCGTAAGATATTAGGGATCAAGTGTGTTTCATGAGTATGAGCTTCACCAATCAACCCTTCTGGATGAGCACCACAGGCATTAAAATACCGGAGAGCAACAAATTTAATCCCATAAGCTTGGTCAACCCACCGCATAATTTTTTCCATCATTAGCTTGCTTTCGCCATATGGATTGATAGGATCCTTACGATCTGCTTCTTCGATTGGTGTCTTTTCTGGATTACCATATGTAGCGGCCGTTGATGAAAAGACGATCTTGTTGACGTTAAATTCCTTCATCACTTCCAGTAAAGCAATCACACCAATCACGTTGTTGTCAAAATACTTGAGTGGATCAGCCACTGATTCTGGCACGATTGAAAAAGCATCCATATGGATTACTGTATCGACATTTGGTTCTTGGGTAAATACTTGTCGCATAAATTCACGGTCACGAGTATCACCTTCATAGAACCGGGCTGGTTCCATTACGGCTTGTCTGTGGCCCGTTGAAAGGTTATCGACAACTACAACATCATAACCCTGTTGAATCAAATCATATACCATGTGGGAACCGATATAGCCGGCTCCACCAGCAACCATAATTGTTTTCTTTGTCATAGAGACAATCCTCCCCAACTAAGTGGTTAATTTTAATTAATTCTATTTAAGTATAGCATGGAATGTAGCTATGATTACGCTTTATTTAGTCCTGATGGCGTAACTTACCTCTAAAATCAGCTAAAGTAGTGTAGCCTTTAGCTGCCATGATATCCTGCAACTCTCTAGTTAACCGTTCAAAGACCTGTGGGCCCTCCTTAGCCAATTCTGTTCCCACTTGAACCAGCGAAGCACCACATAAAATGTGTTCAAAAATATCCCGTCCAGAAGTGATCCCACCGGTACCGATAATTTGAATTTCAGGCTTGAGTCGTTGATAAAAGGCATGGACGTTTGCCAAGGCTGTTGGCTTGACGTATTCGCCCCCAATTCCACCGAACCCATTTTTAGGTTTAATAACAACTTCTTCTTTTTCATCATCGATATACAAACCGTTACCAATACTATTGATACTATTGATATAAGCTAGCGGATACTTGTTTAAGATAGCTGCCATTTGGTCAAAGTGCACCAAGTCAAAGTATGGTGGCAACTTAACTCCTAATGGACCATCATATTCAGCAAATACAGCCGCTAAGATTTGGTCGACAGTTTCGAAATCATATCCAATTTGTGGCTTCCCTGGAACGTTAGGGCAAGACAAGTTAAGTTCAACAATTCCGTTAAACTCAGAGTCTTTAATCTTACGTAATAACGTTTGATCTTGTTCAATGCTAAACCCAGTACACGATAAGAAATATGTTTTGCCAGGGTTTTTCTTTTGAAAAGCCGCTACTACATCTAGGTAATAATCAATCCCATGGTTGGGTAACCCCATAGAGTTGATACTTCCCAGAGCCGTCTCATAATAGCGCGGTTCAGGGTTGCCGGGACGGGGTACCAGTGTCCCCGACTTAGTGACAAAAGTCCCAGCAGCAGAGTCATCAATCGCTGTCAGTTCTGCTTCATCCATACACCAGACACCAGCAGCATTCATCATACAATTAGAAAAGGAACGGTTAGCTAATTTAGTTGCAGTAGAAATCATCACAAACTCTCCTTTGAAATGGTCTTTCATCATTATAGCAGAAGACTTCGACAATACCATGGAATATAGCAGATAACATTAGATAAATGGTCCGCGATCAAACATAGCCACTCCAAGGTCATCGACAAAGATGTATCCTGGCCAGCCGATGATCATACCATAATTTTCCGGATTTTCTGCATGCCAACGGTAAGCGTTGTCGTGTTTACCTCTACCAGCATAACTTCCCAACTCAAGCCCATTCTCACGAGCAAATTTTTTAGCAATCTTTCTCGCTTGCTTGTAGTCAATGTCCATATATAAAGGCTCTTTTTCCATATGTCTCCCTACCTTTTAAAACAATGCTATCTAAAACGTTTTCACTCAAATATTATCACACCCCAAAAGGCACTTAGGACTATTATTTGCCCTCAATACAAAAAGAGTAACTCGGCATGAAACCAAGTTACTCTTAGAATAATGATAATTATGATTTAAACAAGCGTTTACTAAGTTCAATTTCCCGTGGATCAGGGTTGCTATTAGCAAAAGTAACCTGCCCTTTGCGCCACGGATTGACTTGCTGCAGACCTTTTCGATGCAAGCGCCGTTGTAGCTGGTGGGCTGCTCCCGGACCGCCATCAATAATGAAAGTGTCTTGCCCAACAACATCCCTAATAGCTGGGGCAACAAAAGGAAAATGCGTACATCCCAACACCACTGCGTCAACTTCCTGATATGGAAGTAAGATCTTTTCCAAATAGTGATAAAGTGCAGGTGAATCCAGCTCACCTCGTTCTACAAATTCTACTAAATTTGGAGCAGGAACTTTGATAATCTGTTTAGCTTCTAAACGATATTTATCAGCCATCTGGTTAAACATTGGTTCACGCAGAGTTAATGGCGTTGCCATTACCACTATTCGCCCGTTCCGCTTGTGAGCAACGGCCGGCTTAACAGCAGGTTCAAGTCCTACAACGATCAAGTCCGGATACTTAGCCCGAATTCTCGTAATGGCCGCACTAGTTGCAGTATTACAAGCAACCACAACAGCCTTAACTCCCTGATCAACAAAGCGATCAACAATATCCATACTTAGTTGTTGCACTTGGGCAACTGATTTAGTTCCATAAGGAGCATTTTTAGAATCACCAAAGAAAAGATAATCTTCATTGGGCATCAACTCAACCAGTGAGCGCAAAACGCTAATTCCGCCAACTCCCGAGTCAAATACCCCAATCGGAAGACTGCTTTTTTCCTTAATCATCAAAATACTTCCCTTCCATATAATCTTTGATCCGGCTAGCAGCCAGTTTAATGTTTTCCATGCTTGCAGCATAGCTTAAGCGAATATACCCTTCGCCTCCAGGGCCGAATGATAAACCAGGAATAACTGCTACCCGGGCCTTTTGAGCTAAGTCACGTACAAAGTCCCAATCCTGTAACTTTCCATCTGGAATCTTAGCAAAAAGATAGAAAGCCCCCCGAGGATCAGCTAAAGTAAAGCCAGCATCTTCTAAAGCAGTTTTTAGGTATTCTCGCCGCCGTGCATACTCTGCTTTCATAACAGCAGCATCATTCTGTCCGTGTGAAACTGCCTCTAAAGCCGCATACTGTGCATTAGTTGTTGGAGCTGTCACCATGTATTGGTGCGACTTGATAGCTTGATCAATGAAAGCCTGTGGTCCCAAAATGAACCCAATCCGCCAGCCTGTCATTGCATGTGACTTGGATAAGCCTGATAAAAGCACTGTCTTCTCTGGTAAAATCTCAGCCATCGAAATATGGTCCCCAGAATAAGTTAATTCTGCATAGATCTCATCACTAAGGATCCATAAGTCATGCTTCCGAGCAACCGCAGCAATTGCTTCAAGCTGTTCCCGTGAATATGTCACTCCAGTTGGGTTGCAAGGATAGTTGAACACGACAACTTTAGTCGTTGGATGGGCCGCGATTGCTTCTTCCAAACGGTTAGGCGTTAAAATAAAGTCGTCGGCACTAGTATCCAGCGTTACAAACTGACCACCATTGATCTCAGTATCAACCATATAAATTGGGAAAACAGGCGTTGGCACTAACACTGTATCCCCGGGATTTAGCAAGGCTTGTAATGAAGCATTAATCCCCTCAGTGGCGCCAATTGTTGTGATCACTTGGCTGGCTTGATAATTTAAGTTGTACTTTTCATTAAAATACTTAGCCGTAGCTGCGCGCAATTCAGGAATCCCTGCGTTAGGGGTGTAGTGTGACTTATTATCTTGAATCGCTTTGATGGCCGCTTCTTTAATATGCTCTGGCGTATTAAAGTCAGGCTCACCCAAAGTTAATTTGATAATTCCAGGCAACTGGCTTGCTTCACTATCAAACTGCCGAATGTCTGAAACAGCTATTTTTTCGATCGTTTTGTTATAGTTTTTACTTCCTGCCATACATAACCAACTCCTATGACATTTCTTTTCAGTATACAGCTTTTATTCTTATTTGTCCTTGTTTGAAGCTACAACAATTTGCGTATCTGGTGAGAACATCGCTCGTTGCTCCTTAGTCAATTCCTGATCTGTGATAAAAATAGAAATCTTGTCCAAGCTACAAATTCGATAATATGAATTGTTAACAAATTTTTGATGTTCAGCCACTAAAATCACTTTACGTGCCCGTTTAGCAGCTAACCCTACGATTTCGGCATCTCCTTGATCAAGAAGATAAATTCCGTTCTCGTCAATTCCAGAAGCCGCAACAAAAGCCGTGTCAAACACTACGTTATTTAGCTCTTGGATAGCTAGGTTAGAATAGAAGAAACGATTTTCATGGTCCAATGTCCCGCTCAAAACCTTAACCTTAACCTTATTATGCTCAGATAAAGCAATACAGTTATCCAAAGAGTGGGTCACTACGGTCAACGGTAAGCTGAGATTTTGACATGTTTTCAGTAAGATTGTAGATGAATCAACAAAATAAACGTGGTGAGGTTTAAAATATTCCACTGCTTTTAAAGCAATTTGGGTCTTTTCTTTGGTGAAACTAGCCAAACGGCTCTGAAAATTAGGGACACTTCGTCCAAAATCCAATGGAAGAATACCCCCGTGTGTCCGCTTCACTTCTCCCCGCTTAGTTAGCAGAACAATATCGCGGCGAGCTGTATCTTGTGAGATCCCGAATTCTCTCATGATGTCTTTGGTTGACAACTCTTGCCGCTCTTCTAGCAGCTGTTTGATCAACTCGATTCTTTTTTCTTGACTCACTGTGTGCATCTCCCATTTCTTTAAAGAATATATACACTTAATTATACACCATTTAAAGTATAGTTGGGCTTAAAATCGGTATTATTAAGTGTATAACGGATTTTTATCGCTAAATCTGCATACTTTTGCATACTTAAAAAGTTTTTATTAAAAGACGAGCAAAATAAAAAGACCGGTAAAAACCGATCTTTTACTACTAATCTTAGTTGAAAGCTTCTTGCATTGGTGGAACAACTTGCTTCTTACGGGAAACAACACCTGGCAAGTCCATCTTACCAGCAACTAATTCCTTACCAAAGGCCTTTTCAACAACATCAGTTGGTTCACCAACTACTAACAAGCGTGTGTTAGAGTTCAAAATGTCTGTAACCATCAATAAGAACAGGTCGTAGCCTTCACTAGCATTTTGTTGCTTGATAGCTGCTACTAGCTTATCTTCACGAGCAAAGACATCATCTAAGTCAACAGTATTAACTTGGTCAACACGTACAGACTTGCCACCCATTTCGAAGGTCTTAGCATCGCTAGTGATTAGTTCTTCTTCTGTCTTATCATCTAACTTCGTCCCAGCCTTGAGCATCTTCATACCGTAGTCTTCACAGTCAACATGGGCTAAAGCAGCTAATTCCTTAACTGCAGCAACGTCCTGGTCAGTTGTAGTTGGGGACTTGAGCAGTAAAGTATCAGAAATGATCGCTGATAACATCAAGCCGGCCAGCTTTTCAGGAACAGCTACTCCCCGTTGTTTGAATTCGTTAAAAATAATGGTACTAGTGCAGCCAACTGGTTCTGCATGGTAGTACAATGGTGCAGCTGTGTTGAAGTTAGCAATCCGGTGGTGGTCGATCACATTAGTTACCGCTACATCAGCAATATCATCCGCACTTTGTTGTGGTTCGTTGTGGTCAACCAACATTACAGCTTCAACTTCATTTTTAACGGTTGACACAACCCGTGGTTGGTCTTCGTTAAAGTAGTCCAATACGAAAGCAGTTTCGTCATTTGGTGTCCCCAAGGCAACTGCTTCAGTATCTGCCCCTAATTGATTTTGTAAATATGAATATGCCTTCGCAGCAACGATGGCATCAGTATCAGGATTCTTATGTCCGAAAACTAATTCCTTCATGAAAAAATCTCCCATCTAAGTAAAATACAACTTCCCAACTAATCATTTTTTAATTTAAGAAGTTCTTTCTAATAATTAATAATACGCAAAGTACCCATTTTTAGCAAGTGTTCTTACCATAGTAATCCGCTATTCGTTGTCCGCTTGGTTAATGCCTTTCAAACGACTGACATAGTCTTTTTCTGTCAGGTAATTGTCAAAAGCCTTTAAGAAATTAGCGATTCTTGGAATTTGGTCCTTACCCTTACGGAAGACAAAGGCCAAGTCAAACTTAATCTCAGGATCTAGTTCAGCAGTATGGATGTGTTCATCTTGCTTATGCGCCAAGATGAAAGACTGTGGTAGAACAGCATAGGCACCAGTCCGTTTAGCAAAGCGGTAGATCTGAGTCGGTGTGGCAAAATGAGCTACACTCTGCGGTTCATCGATCATCGCATTCTTGTAGGCTTCTTTGCCCAGTTCACTCAAGTAATAATTCGGTGGGTAAGTTACCCATTCATGGTCAAGGGTATCCTTGAGCCGAATCTTCTTACGTTTTTCCAGTTTAGGATTTTGATGAACAAAGAGCAGCTCTTCAGTAATGATCTTTCTGGTCTTATATGGTTTCCAATTTTTAATAGAATCGTCTGGAAGGTACATAATCGCCATATCAATGGTGTTATTTTTGAGACCCTCCCACACTTCTTTACGGGTCAACATGTACGTGGTTAACTTGATACCTGAGTTTTTCTGGAAGTATTGCACCCCAAAATCTGTCAAGACGCTGTCTTCAATGGAAGCCAAAATCCCTACTTTGATGTCACCGTGCGTCGCACTAGTTGATTGTTGGATCTCATCAGAGGCCTCATTGAGAATTTCGTAAATTCTATGGGTAGCATCCAGCATCGTATATCCAGCATCAGATAAATGTAACTTTTTGCCGACAGAATAGAACAACGGCGCACCAACAGTTCGCTCCAATTTTTTGATTTGTTGTGTTAATGCCGGCTGAGTGATTCCCAGAATCTGCGCTGCTTGCGTATAGTTCATCGTTTCGGCTAATTGGAGAAAATAGCTCAATGTTTTTGAAGAAAAAATCTTCTCTTGTTTAGTTTTCATAACTACATCCTTCTTCACAAAAATTAGTCAAACAGGTATAAATAATCCCTTATGCTTCTTAAAATATTTTACAACATCTCAAAAATATTTTAAAGTTAATTCACTTCTTGAGGGCATAATTGCTCCTTTGTTATGAAACCGTGCTCATTAAGATCTAAGTAAATACTTTAGGAAAAATACTTATTGGTATTCATAGCAGTAGTCTCAGTTTTCCCTCCCCTTTTATCCTTCCCTAACCGTTTATTATTGTAGCTATCAAGTCTTAGGCGGTATAATTAAAAATAGATATTTACCAGGAGGACGCAAATGAACGATCAAAATATCATCAATGTAATCTACAGCAAACTAGCTGGGATGCGTCCAACAGACCAAAAGATTGCGCAGGTTTTATTGGAAGACCCCGCTCGGGCTGTGGACTTTACTATTTCTCAATTAGCCCGGCTAGCGGCGGTTAGTGACGCCTCGGTAACCCGCTTTTGTAAAAGTCTGGCCTTGACGGGGTTCCACCAGTTAAAAATCGAACTTGCCAAAGCTGCCAATGATCAAACTAATTATTACCAGCAGGTCAACGCAGATAATATCCAAAAAGCATTGGCTAGTATTTCTGCTAATAAGGTTGCCGAAGTGAAAAACACTCTGGCACCTATCGCAACCGCTACGATTGAACAAGTATTGTCCTGGATCAAAGAAGCTCGGCTCATCCAAATTATTGCGGAAGGCGATACTGTTCCTGTTGCCATTGACGCAGCATATAAGCTCAACCAGCTAGGCTTCTTAGCAATTACTGCTGATTCATGGGAAACTAGCATTGCCCAGACTCTAAATATGTCACCGCATGACTTGATCATTGTCATTTCGAATTCAGGTGAGGCTCTCCGCTTACTGAAGCAAATTAAAGAAGCCCAGAAAAAGCATATCCGGGTGTTAGCCATCACTAATCGCGATGATTCGCCTATCGCACTAGAAGCAAACCTTCATTTACAGACCGCTGTACGTCAAAAAGTATTCCAGTCGGAATATTATTTTTCTAGGATTGCCGCTGCCACTGTTATTGAAGCAATCTTCCTACTTTTGATCGCAGATGATGAAACTCGGCGTGAACACATAAAAACACATGAAGCTTTAATTTCTGATGCCAAAATATAAGGTAAGCGGAAAATAATCTTCGCAGTATCTGAAGGTATTAAAGAACAAAAAACAAGACTGGTAAGAAAACATAATTTTCTTCCAGTCGTCATTTTATTCTCTATCTGTAAAATACAACGCTACTATCTGAGGACTGGATCTGCCCAGTCTTTTTATTTTTCCCTACTTATTATCAAACGGATACCGCATTCCCCACGCCGTCCGTACACTATCTAGCAGGTGTGCAACATCATGCGATAAGGCTAATTCCCCATCATCATGCCCCTGCTCAATATACCGTTGCATATCTTGAACTTCATATGCCAGAGCGTCTGCACTCACACCAGCAGTCAAAGTAGTATGCGTTTCTCCATGGGCACTAGATGTATAAGTGATCTGAGCCTCTGTTGCCCGCGGATACTGGTCGATTTCAACATAACCTTTTGTTCCTGAAACCACACCCCGCTTTGGCTGCTTAGCCCGCATCGACAAAGCCATTACCGCCATTTGCTCACGGGTGTTTTTCATGATGATTCCTGATTGCTCATCCACCCCTGTTTCAAAGAACTTTACCATCGTTTGCACCGCATTAGGCTGCTCGTCCATAAAATACCGTGCAAACGCTGTTGCATAGCCCCCGATGTCCAAAAGAGCTCCTCCTGCAAGCTCCTTACTGAAAAAGCGGTTGTTGACGTCATAGTCCTTTAAGCTTCCAAAATTAACTTGAATCATATGAATTTCGCCTAATTTACCAGCATTGATCAGATCTTTTACCTGCTTATAGATTGGCATATGGTAAAGAGTGAAGCCTTCGCTAAGGATCAGATTTTTCTTTCGGGCTAATGCTGCTACCTCGTCAAACTGATGGGCATTAACTGTTATGGCTTTTTCACAAAAAACATGTTTGCCCGCCAAAAGCGCCTTTTTAATATATTCATAGTGAAACGTGTGGGGCGTAGCAATATAAACTACGTCCACATTCGGGTCATTAAGCATCGTGTCTGCATTAGTATAGGTATGCAACACATGTTTTTCTGCGGCAAATTTTGCTAAATGAGCAGCAGTTGGTGCTGTCGCCGCATAAATTTCCCCATTAACCTGATTTAAGGCATCAGCCATTTCGTGAGCAATCCAACCAACACCAATAATTCCCCAATTTAATTTTTTCATATTTTAAGCCTCTTTCGTAATTTCTACTGCATTGCCCTGCTGATCCAACGTAATTACTGCTGTTACCACATCTTTAAAATACGAACTACTGATCACACCATTAAAATTCACTAGTTGCATGTTAATGGTATCAATTGCTTGCCAATCAGAAGCATAAACGTCCACTAAACTATTACCCCGTGGTGTCCGTGCAAAAGCAGCCACCACCTCGTCCCGTCGGTGGAACGCTTGTAACCCCAACTGCCGACACCGGTCTAATACTTGGGGAACAGCGGCTGGAATGACTTCCAAGCAGAGTTGGACGGTGTTTGGTAAAGTAAGACCTACTTTCTCTGGCGTTGCCAGCAAAATGTATTGGTCTGCTGCCTGGGCATAAATTTTCTCGTCCGTATGAATTCTACCGTTACTCTTGAGTGCATTCAAAGATTGGTCTACTGCGTCACACCCATCAAACGCAACGGCAACATGCTCAGTTGCGTTGAGTGGTCGCACTGCTAAGCCTAATTCTTGGCATGCTATTCGTGTATACTCAGAAGGTGAAACAAGGGTCAACTTCAATTCTGGGTGTTGTTTGAGAACCTGTGCAAGTTTATAAACATTACTGCCGCCCCCCAAACTTACAGTTGTCTGGGGGTAAATTTTAGTTAGTGCTAATTCGGCAATGGTTGCCATCGGATACACCTACCTTGTAATTATTTTCACCTTTGATGATAAGCACTACTAAAATTTTTGTCAAATTATTTTCATTATTAAACTGAATAAAGAAAAATATTTTCAAAAAACAATTAAAAATAAGAGATGCTCACATCGCGAAACGTTAGTGAACATCTCTTATTTGTGTTATAAAATCCTATGCCCAGTTTTCTGGATCTTGGCGCCATTCTTGTAACACTTGCTTTTGTTCAGTTGTGATGTAGTTTTCTTCATTAGCAACATCAATCAATTCACTATAATTAGTCAGTGTATGGTAGGTCAAGCCTGCTTCCTGGAAGTTAGTATCCAGCGTTGCTAATTGATAGCTAAAGATCCCACAAGTTCCGATCACATCGGCCCCCTCTTTGCGCGCTGCAGCAACTGCCTTTAAGATACTGCCACCTGTCGAGAACAAATCATCAATAACAACTGTCTTGGCTCCCTGGGGTAATACCCCTTCAACCTGCCGGCCACGCCCGTGGTCCTTAGGCTTCGACCGAACATAAACCAGCGGAAGATTGAGTTCAGCGGCAATCCAAGCTGCATGCGGGATACCTGCCGTAGCAGTTCCGGCAA
This sequence comes from Ligilactobacillus saerimneri, assembly GCF_036689625.1. Taxonomy (NCBI): domain Bacteria; kingdom Bacillati; phylum Bacillota; class Bacilli; order Lactobacillales; family Lactobacillaceae; genus Ligilactobacillus; species Ligilactobacillus saerimneri. The sequence goes on along the minus strand of NZ_CP144759.1, from coordinate 772,647 downwards.
TTACCTCTGCCTTTGGGTAATTTGTCCGAATCAGATCAGCAATGCCCTGGGCAATCTGTGTTCTAACTTGCGGATAGCTGATAGTCAGCCGGTTGTCACAATAAATAGGACTTTTGATCCCGCTTGCCCACGTAAATGGTTCATCGGGAGATAATTTAACTGCTTGAATTTTTAGTAAATCTTTAGCTACTTCTTTCATTCTCTTTCTCCTCTCCATAGGCGCATTACTTGCCGGTAAGCTGCTACTGGATCTGCTGCTTGCGTGATCGCACGTCCAACTACGATTCCGGAAGAATGTTGGGCTGCTGCCTGGTCTGGGGTCATCACTCGTTTTTGATCCCCATGATCATTACCCACCATCCGGATTCCAGGCGTAATCCGCATAAATTCTGGTGCAGTTGCTTCCATAATCATGGCCGCTTCTTGGGCAGAACAGACTACCCCGTCCATCCCGGAACTTTGGGCTAAACGTGCATAATTACGAACACTTTCCTGTAAATTAACCCGCACCAATTGTTCATTGGCTACCATATTCTCATCAGTTGAGGTCAACTGGGTGATCGCCAGTAACTGCGGAACATTATTTCCTCCTGCTCCATCCAGCAACCCTTCCTTGGCCGCCAGCATCATTTCCCGGCCACCACTAGCATGAAGGGTGGTTAAGGATACACCCATTTGTCCGATCACCCGCATCGCACTAGCTACTGTATGAGGGATGTCATGGCATTTCAGGTCCAAGAAAACATCGTGTCCACGTCCAATTACCCGCTCTACTACTGCTCGGCCTTCGCTATAAAAAAGCTCCATCCCGATTTTCACGAATAAGTGTTCATCTTTTGGAAAACGATCTAAGAACCGGTATGCCGTCTCTGCATTGGGAAAATCCAAGGCAATAATTGGTCGTTCAATTTTCATGATAGTTTTTATCCTTTCTCACCCCGAAGCATCTGTCCGGTTTGACTACATAATTCTTGCAGGGTTGACACCTGGTATTGGTCCATTGTTTTCGGCAAAGCGTCAATAATATGCGGACAAACTAATGGATCGTGAAAATGTGCCGTTCCGACCGCAACTGCACTAGCACCTGCCATCATCATTTCTAAGGCGTCCGCAGCTGTTTCAACTCCGCCCATCCCAATAATTGGAATGTTAATTGCCGCTGCAACTTCCCGAATCATGCGAACTGCAATGGGCTTAATTGCCGGGCCAGAAAGCCCCCCTGTCTGGTTAGCCAAGACTGGCTTACGGGTCTTGAGATCAAGTCGCATTCCTAATAGGGTATTGATCATACTTAATCCATCTGCCCCAGCATCGGCAACTGCTTGGGCAATCTCTTTAACATCCGTCACATTGGGAGAGAGCTTGACATAAACAGGAACTGAGCTGGCTTTTTTAACCGCTGCGGTCAGCTCTGCTGCCACATCAGGGTTAGTCCCAAACATCATCCCTCCGTGCTTAACATTAGGACATGAGATGTTAAGTTCCAAAGCTGAGCACATTTTCGACTCAGATAATGCCTGCGCAACAGCAACGTATTCTTCTTCCGTACTGCCAGCAACGTTAGCAATAATCGGCAGGTCAGGATACTTGGCTTGTAATGCTGGCAATTTTTCTTCCAGGACTACTTTTAAACCTGGATTTTGTAGGCCAATTGCATTTAAGACGCCGGACTTAGTCTCCGCAATTCGGGGCGTAGCATTTCCTGCCCGTGGTTCCAATGTTACCGCTTTGGTAATTAATGCCCCTAACTGGTTAAGATCATACATTTGCGCATACTTGCTATCACCAAAAGCAAAAGTTCCACTAGCAGGCATAATTGGATTTTTAAGTTTTAAACCGGGTAATTCAACCGCTAATCTTGTATCAGACACTTAATTGAACCTCCTGACTATTGAAAACTGGACCTTCAACACAGACCCGTAGACTCAGTTTCCCCTGCTTATCGGGAACAACGCAACCTTCACATGCACCTACACCACAGGCCATGCGACTTTCCAAAGACAAGTAGACGTTATCAGCATCAGGATAACGATTTTGTACACTCATCAATAAGCCCAATGGTCCACAAGCATAAATCCGGTCATAATGGTTGTCATGCCATTTATTGTCTAACACTGCACTAACGAACCCTTTAATACCAACCGAACCATCATTAGTCGTGATTGCTAGGTTTCCGTATTGTTGTAATTCATCAGTCGCAAACATTGATTCTTGATTTAAAAAACCAACCGCAATATCCGCTTGAATTCCCCGTGCATGCAATACCTTACTCAAATATAGCAAAGGGGGAATACCTGTGCCCCCGCCAACGAGAAGGGTTCTTTGTCCAGGAACCAAATCAGCAAACGGAAAACCATTACCCAGACTCCCTAAGAGCTTGAGGGTTGCACCTTCGTGTAACTGACTCATCAGCTCTGTTCCGGCACCAACAACCCGGTAAATCAAAGCCAATGTTTGTCGCTCACTATCACAGTCTGCAATCGCAAACGGACGCCGCAACTGATAAGCTTCATCTGGCATCTCCACTTCAACGAAAGTCCCTGGTAAGGCCCCTGCATAATCAAAGTCACCTTGTAATTCTAAGCGCCAGATTCCTGGTGCCAATTCGCGGTGTGCGCTGATTGTCATCTCATAATCATTAACCATCATGTACCTCCTGGCTTATAGTGACTGGGTGGTGAAAGAACGACCCTCCAAGGCGGTCAACAGTGCTTCAGCAGTATTTAAGGAAGTAATCAGTGGAATATTGTGCTCGATTGCTGTTTGCCGGATGACAAAGCCATCGGATGTCACTTCATGGTCATGCCCCATCGTGTTGATTACTAACTGCACTTGGTTTGCTTCTAATAAGCGTAGGATATTGGTCTGATCAGCATTATTTTCATGGATCTTAGTAACTGGAGTAACATGCACACCGTTATCCCGTAAAAATTCACTTGTCCCCGCCGTAGCAAAGATTTGATAACCAATATTTCTAAACCGCCGTGCTAATGGAAGGATTTGCTCTTTGTCCTTGCCATCAATTGTCAACAGAACGCTTCCCACATCAGGCACTGCCATCTTAGCACCAGCAAAGGCTTTGTATAGGGCCTTGGCAAAGGTTTGGTCCGTCCCCATTACTTCACCTGTCGACTTCATTTCTGGTCCTAGGTAACTATCAACATCATCTAACTTGCTAAAGGAGAATACCGGTGCCTTAACATGGATCAATGATGATTCAGGGGCTAAGCCTGGCTTGAACCCTTGTTCTTTTAAGGATTGTCCTAGAATGGCGCGAGTGGCCACTTGTGCCATTTCGATCCCTGTGATCTTGCTCAAGAATGGCACTGTACGACTAGCCCGTGGGTTAACTTCAAGAACATAAGCTTCGCCATCGTGGATGATGAATTGGATGTTCATGATCCCCTTGCACTTGAGAGCAACCGCTAATTTCTCAGTTGCAGCGACAATTTGGTCAATTACGTCCTGATTGAAACTCTGGGGTGGGTAAACTGCCATCGAGTCCCCAGAGTGGACCCCAGCGTGTTCGATATGTTCCATGATCCCTGGTAAGAGCACATCAGTTCCGTCACAGATCGCATCGACTTCACATTCGCGTCCTTCGAGATAAGCGTCAATTAAGATTGGGTGAGCTAAACCAACTTCAGTATTTTCTTTGAGATAGTTAGCCAATTCTTGTTGGTTATTGACAATTTCCATGGCCCGTCCGCCTAAAACGTAACTTGGCCGAACTAATACTGGATAGCCGATTTCTTCAGCGGCTGCTATTACTCCCGCTTCAGTGGTTGCCGTCTTCCCAATTGGTTGCTTCAATCCTAACTCAGTGATCACTTCATCGAACAGTTGCCGGTCTTCTGCCCGGTCCAAGTCAGCAACGGTTGTACCGATGATTTTTACCCCATTTTCTTCCAGGCCTGCAGCTAAGTTAATCGCAGTTTGCCCCCCGAACTGAACGATTACTCCTTCTGGTTGTTCAAGCTCAACCACATTGAGAACATCCTCTAACGTCAGTGGTTCAAAGTATAGCTTGTCAGAGATGGAGAAGTCTGTTGAAACAGTTTCTGGGTTAGAATTCATGACAATTGCTTCATAGCCCATTTGTTGGATAGCTTTAACACTGTGGACGGTCGCATAGTCGAATTCAACCCCTTGTCCAATCCGAATTGGACCTGAACCGATGACCAAGATTGATGGTTTATCACTCTTGATGCTTTCGTTTTCTTGGTCATAACTACTGTAAAAGTATGGTGTAGCAGATTCAAACTCTGCTGCACAAGTATCAACCATCTTATATACTGGTCGAATAGCTGCTTCTTTCCGCATTGCCCGGACTGCTGCTGGTGTGCTTTCCCATAAGCGAGCGATAGAATCATCGCTAAAGCCGTACCGCTTTGCTTTCAGCAAAATATCCTGATCTTGTGGATGATGTGCAATTTCTTCTTCAAGTTCGACAATGTGCTTGATAATGTCCAAGAAATAGGTCGTAATCTTGGTGATTTCATGTACACCTTCTAAAGAATAGTTGCGCCGGAAGGCTTCTGCCAAGTAGAACAAACGGTCATCCCGTGCATAAACCAGCCGCTTTTCCAAGACTTCATCGCTAACTTGGGCTGCTTCTTTGGAGTACAGGTCTTTTTGGTCAATTTCAAGTGACCGCACTGCTTTTTGCAATGCTTCTTCGGCATTTCGTCCAATTGCCATTACTTCCCCTGTGGCCTTCATTTGGGTTCCCAAAGTTCTGTCGGCCCGAGAGAACTTGTCGAATGGCCACCGTGGAATCTTAGCAACCACATAATCCAAAGCTGGTTCAAATTCAGCATAGGTCGTCTTAGTAACAGGGTTGATGATTTCATCTAATGTCAAACCAACAGCGATTTTCGCTGCCATTTTAGCAATTGGATACCCCGTTGCTTTAGATGCTAAGGCCGAGGACCGGGACACCCGCGGATTAACTTCGATAACATTGTAAGTATAACTATTAGGATCTAATGCCAGCTGAACATTACAGCCCCCTTCAATCTTCAAAGCCCGAATCAGCTTCAAAGAACAATCCCGCAGCATTTGATATTCGCGATCAGTCAAAGTTTGCGTGGGCGCAAAAACGATTGAATCCCCAGTGTGAATTCCCACCGGATCAAAGTTTTCCATCGAACAGACAACCATTGCATTATCGGCTGAGTCCCGCATTACTTCGAACTCAATTTCTTTATAGCCCTTGATACTCTTTTCGATCAAACATTGGGTTGCGGGAGAAAGGTCTAACCCATTAGCCGCAATTTCTTCTAGTTCTTCACGGTTATTACACATACCACCGCCAGTACCGCCCATTGTAAAGGCTGGCCGGACAATCACTGGATAACCAATTTGTTCCGCAAAAGCGACCGCTTCAGCAACCGTGTTAACAGTTTTGGAAGCTGGGACTGGTTCGTGTAGTTCATTCATTAATTCCTTGAACTTTTCACGGTCTTCAGCCTGGTCAATGGAAGCTAACTTAGTCCCTAACAATTGAATGTTTAGTTCATCAAGAATGCCACTCTTGCCTAAGGCCACAGCTAAGTTTAAGGCAATTTGCCCCCCTAAAGTTGGCAATATTGCGTCCGGTAATTCTTGGCGGATGATCCGCGCTACTGATTCAACAGTCAATGGTTCAATATAAACTTTGTCAGCAATCTCAGTATCCGTCATGATTGTTGCTGGGTTGGAGTTAACCAAAACCACTTGGTAGCCCTCTTCTTTAAGCGCCAAGCAAGCTTGGGTCCCAGAATAGTCGAATTCCGCAGCTTGCCCAATGATGATGGGACCTGAGCCGATAACTAAAATTTTGTGTACATCTGTTCTCTTAGGCATTTTGCTCTTCCTTTCGCTTATCCATTGCATCCATGAAATCATCAAAGAGGTCCACCGCATCATGTGGTCCTGGAGCTGCGTCGGGGTGGAATTGAACGGAGAAGGCCGGATAATACTTGTGTCTTACTCCTTCAATCGTCCCGTCATTGATTTCCTGATGGGTGACAATCAGATCAGTATCTTTTAATGAATCTGGTTCAACCGCATACCCGTGATTTTGAGAGGTAAAGGCGATTCTTCCTGTTGCAATTTCCCGTACGGGGTGGTTAAAGCCCCGGTGACCAAACTTCATATGGTAAGTATCCGCACCGTTAGCTAGGCAGAAAATTTGGTGTCCCAGACAGATCCCAAAAAGAGGCAACTTTTCTTGGATCTGACGACACATCTCGATCGCATGGGGAACATCCTTAGGATCGCCAGGGCCATTAGAGAGGAGCACCCCATCTGGATGAAGTTGGAGGATCTCTTCTGCAGTGGCCGAAGATGGCAACACAATAGTGTTGCAGTTACGCTCTGCCAATTCCCGCAAAATACTATGCTTAACCCCAAAGTCAACCAAAACAACATTGCGCTTAGAGCCTGGGTTAGGATATGGTTTGCTAGTTGATACCTGACTCACAATGTCTTTATTGATAACAGTTGCTTTTAACTGATCAAAAGCATGTTCGTAATCATCCATGCTGTTGATCAAGCTTCCCTTCATCGTTCCGTGTACCCGTAACTTCTTGGTTAAAGCCCGGGTATCGATTCCTTTCAAACCGGGAATACCCATTTGTTCTAGAAACTTAGGCAACGTTTCCTGTTGGCGCCAATTACTTGAAACCCGCGCTACTTCGCGACAGATTACCCCTTTACAGTGCGGTTGGAGGGATTCACAATCATCAAGATTAACCCCATAGTTACCGATCAACGGGTTAGTAAAAGTCAAAATTTGATTAGCATAGGATTGGTCCGTGATGGCTTCTTGGTAACCGGTCATCCCTGTTGTAAAGACAACCTCGCCAGTGGTTACTTCCTGGGCACCAAAAGCCTCCCCTTCATAAACGGACCCATCTTCTAAAATTAAGTAACGTTTCATGCTATTTTTCCTCCCGCGAGTAAGCAATGTTTCCTGCAACCAATGTCATAGCAGTCATGCCATAGACTTTCATACCTGTAAATGGAGTATTAACCCCCTTGGAGAAGTATTCTTCTTCCGTTAAAACATGTTCATTTTCAAGGTCAAAAATGGCAATATCGGCTACTGTCCCTGGCAATAACGAACCGCTATCGTTTAACTTGAAGATTTCAGCTGGTTTGCTAGTCATCCAAGTCAACAGTTGTTCTAAGGTAAAGATACCTTTCTTAACAAACACTGTATACAGAGTTGCAAATGCTGTTTCACTACCAGTGATCCCGAAAGCAGCCGTTTGCATATCCCCTTGTTTTTCTTCGCGACTGTGTGGTGCATGGTCAGTAGCGATCATGTCAATTGTTCCGTCCAAAAGTCCGGCGATTAATGCTTGGCGATCTGCCTCACTCCGCAATGGCGGGTTCATCTTGTAATATGGATCTGCCTTAGTGATTTGTTCATCACTCAAGAGGAGGTGATGTGGGGCTACTTCACAAGTAACATTGATCCCTTGCTGCTTAGCCCACCGAATCAAAGCTACACTTTCTTTAGTTGAAACATGGCAGACGTGGTAGTGAACCCCAGTTGCTTGGGCTAACATTAAGTCCCGTGCTAACTGTGAGGATTCACATACGCTTGGAATCCCTGGGACCCCCAACGCTTCGGCTTGCGGGCCAGCATTCATTACCCCGTTATTTTTCAGAGAATCATCTTCAACGTGCGCAACGATTGGTAATCCTACTTGGGCGGCAGCTTGCATAGCTTGGAACATCACTCCAGCTGTTTGGACACCATTACCATCATTGGAAAAGCCAAAGGCACCTGCTGCTTTCAAAGCTTTGAAATCGACTAACTCATCGGTTGTCCGGTCAACTGTAATCGGAGCATATTGTTTAATGTGAACTACCCCATCTTTATGGTTGATAGTAGTCATAGCTTGGAATAACTCCGGTGTATTGGGTACAGGCGTTACATTTGGCATTGCCCCTACCGTTGTAAACCCACCGTGAGCTGCTGCTTGCGACCCAGTCGCAACTGTTTCTTTGTAAGTTTGTCCTGGTTCCCGATAGTGAACGTGCACATCGATCAAACCGGGGCTGACTAATTTGCCCTTAGCATCAATCACCCGGTCAGTTGAACGCAAATGTTCGAGGTGTGATCCGATTGCTTGGATTCGATCATCTTTGATAAGGATATCCTGTTGGGTTAGCTTACCTGCCAAGAATACTTGACCATTTTTAATTAAAGTTTTCATTAGTTTAGTCCTCCTAATTTGCGTCCTCTTAATACAGCTTCAATCATTGCCATCCGGGCAAAGACTCCATTTTGCATTTGTTGGAAAAACATTGACTTAGGTGCTTCGACCAGGTTTGATGCCAGTTCGACTCCCCGGTTGATTGGACCTGGGTGCATGATGATCGCATCATCTTGCAGGCGGTCATACCGTGCTTGGTTAATTCCGTATTGAGCATGGTATTGCGCAGCATCAAATTGTGCTTCATTGGCATCATCTTGGTGCCGTTCATGTTGTACCCGCAAGAGCATTACGACATCCATCTGGTCAACCAAGTCATCAACAGGTAAATATTGTCCGTAATGTTCAAACTCTTCTGTAAACCAGTACTTAGGACCTGAGAAGTAAACTTCAGCTCCCAGCTGGGTGAGCATTTCCATGTTACTGCGTGCCACCCGTGAATTGGTTAAGTCCCCGATGATAGCAACCTTCAACCCTTGAAAATGTCCAAAGTGTTCATAAATGGTCATCAGGTCAAGGAGACATTGTGATGGGTGTTGACCACTACCATCGCCTGCGTTAACCACCCCAATATTGAGATGACTATTTGCAGGCAAGTTGAGCAATTCCTGATAATATTCGTTTTGTGGGTGGCGGATTACTGCAAGATCAACTCCGACTGCGTTCAGAGTTAGTAAAGTATCATACAACGTTTCGCCTTTTTTCACCGAACTTGATTGGGGATCAAAGACGATCTGCTTCATACCCAGCTTGCTTTCAGCCATTTGAAAACTTGATTTAGTCCGAGTGGAGTTTTCAAAGAAAAGATTGGCTACATACACATCAGTTGCTAATTCCAAATGGGCTTTACCCTGCTTGAATGCTTCTGCCCGTGTGATCAGTGCCATTACTTCATCGTTGGTCAACCCTTCGACGCTCACAAAATTTGTTAATTTTACCTGCTTCATTATGCTCATCCCTTATTCCTTATTAAAAAATAACGCCCTGAATATTACTATCCAGGGCAAGTTAAAGAGACTACTGACCATATGCCAGCATCAGTGTCAACTTTTCGCTCTCTCTGGAGTCAATTAAAACGTTGCTTTTATTCGGTTTTTAAAGCTTTTAGGAAAATTCCATCTTGACCATCAAGTTCTTCGACCTTAACGGAAATTTGTTCTTTAAGTGATGTTGGAACGTTCTTCCCTACGAAGTCAGCCCGAATTGGTAATTCACGGTGCCCCCGATCTACCAAGACCGCCAAGTTGATGCTCTTAGGACGCCCTTGATCCATGATGGCGTCCAAAGCAGCCCGCACGGTCCGGCCAGTAAAGAGAACATCATCAACTAAGATGACGTGTTTGTCAGTAATATCAAAACCAAATTGTGACTCTTTAACAACTGGGTCTTTCTTAGTTGTGAGATCATGGCGGTCATCACGATATAGCGAGATGTCTAAGACACCTACGGGCACCTTTTTATCTTCTAATTGTTCCAACCGTTGGGCAATCCGTTCAGCCAAGTAGATCCCCCGCGTTTTGATTCCGACTAAGGCAATGTCCTCAATCCCCTTGTTTTTTTCGATGATTTCATAGGTCATCCGTGTTAATGCTCGTTTCATCGCCATTGCGTCGATAATTTCTTTTGCCATTACTGTGTCCTCCTTAAAACAAAAAACCACTTAGTTAGGTCAAGCTTAACTAAGTGGTTTAATCTTAATACATTTACTTAGATCTAGCTCAGGCTAGTCTAAGTCTACCGTTACTAAAGATTCTACCTTCTTAGCCTCACAGGACTAACTTAAAAGCATATCTATCATACATAATCTACTGTAACTTGTCCGTTTTGTCAAGAAATTCCAAGGTTTGCTGGAAATTAGTTGGTAGTGGTGCTTCAAACGTTAATAACTCCCCAGTCCGCGGATGCTTAAAACCTAACTTTTGTGCATGTAGAAACTGACCTGCACCCGGAAGTGTTTTTCGCGGTCCATACAAGGGATCACCAGCCAAAGGATGGTCGATATACTTCATATGGACCCGAATTTGGTGGGTACGCCCGGTCTCTAGAATGCACTTAACTAATGTATAGTGCTGGTACCGTTTCAAAACCTCAAAATGGGTAACTGCTGGTCGCCCTTCAGCAATAACTGCTTGTTTTTTGCGGTCTTTCTTGCTACGGCCAATCGGCGCGTTGATCGTTCCTTTGTCAGGTTTAATCCGGCCGTGAACAAGGGCGATATATTCGCGAATATTAGTTTTTTCTTTCAACTGATGCGCTAGACTGCGGTGAGCCCGGTCGTTTTTGGCCACCATCAATAAACCTGAAGTATCCTTGTCGATCCGATGGACAATTCCCGGCCGATAAGTGCCATTGATCGTGGAGAGAGGCGAATGGTATAGCAGGGCATTGACCAATGTATGGTCTGGGTGGCCCGGAGCTGGGTGGACAACCATTCCCTGTGGCTTGTTGACAACGATAACATCTTCATCTTCGTAGTAAATATCGAGGGGGATGTTTTCTGGTTCAACCTCCAATGTTTGAATCTCTGGTTCATCAAAGGTCACCACATCCCCAGGTTCGACTTTATATTTAGGCTTAGTCACCTGCCCGTTCACTTTGATATTTTCTGCTGCAATCAGTTTTTGCAGTTGCGATCGGGAATACTCAGGTAGCAAACCCGGCAGTACCTTGTCTAACCGTCCAGTTTGATCGGTTATCTTAATCTCTTTCATGCTAGTGAATCATCCTTTAACAATGCAAATAGTATTACGACCACGCCCAGGGTTAAGGCAATGTCAGCAATATTGAAAATGGGGAAGGAAATGAAACGTAAGGCAAACATATCAACAACATATCCCCGCCCTAAACGGTCAATAAAGTTCCCCAGCGTCCCCCCACATAGAAGACTGAGCCCGATAACATACCACCAGTTCTGGTATTTCTTCATAAAAACATATGCCATTACCCCCAGTGCGAGCACTGAAATTATTACAAAAAAGAGGTGCTGACCGGAAAAACTGCTCCATGCAGCCCCAAAGTTCCAAATGTGGGTCAAATCAACCACTCCTGGAATAAGTGGTTGTTCATGATTGAAAGCAATATTGCTTTGCACCCAGGTTTTGACCCATTGATCCAAGGCAACGATCATGCCCACTATGAGGACAGCAACAGGAAGGCTTTTTTTCATCATTATCACCTACTTTATTACAGTTGTTAAGTACTGCTGGAGTTGGATACGGTCGGCTTTGCGTAATAAGACCCCATATTCCCGAAACTGCGTTTTGAGAATTAATTGCCCCCGCCGAACTGTCACTGCCTGAATTTTGGCAAACTTAATCCGTTTAGTGTTTTGGGGGATCAAGGTATGCAAAACAACGGTATCATCTTCAAGCGTAATGAAACGACGCCATAGTTGAATAACTACTAGAATGACAAAGAGGCCTAAAAACAGGGCCGTCCAAATCTGAAAAACAGTAATTTCCAACCATAATAACATACTGATAAAAAAGACGATTAGGGTAAATGACCAACAGATAATGCTGGTTGGAATATCGGGTTGATAGAAAAGACGTTTGTTCATAACGTACAACCTCACCTTTGAATAATTGATATTACTCATTATACCCTGGTTCCCCTGGTGCGGGCGAGATATTGGAAAAAATTTACGATTATTCAAGGTTTCTTTTTCTGTTCATCACTTACTTTTGCCAGCATTACTGAGCAGAAGCCAAGGCTGTCAGTAATTCCTGGGCGACCGCTTGGGCTGAAAATGGGTTTTGTCCAGTAATTAAATGTCCGTCACGCAGAGCAAAGGAAGCATACGGACGCTTCTTAACGAAATATCCGCCCCGAATTTTTACTGCCTCTTGGTTAAGAAACGGTACGATCCGCCGTTTTCCGGCTAAAATTTCTTCGCCAGTAGTAAAACCAGTTACTTGCTTGCCTCGCAATAAATTTTCTCCATCCGGACGGTGTAAATTCAATAGTCCCGCAATTCCGTGACACACTGAGCTAATATAACCACCGTGTCGGTAGATATCTTCTGCGATCTGGCGTAAGCCTTGATTATCAGGGAAGTCCCACATCACTCCGTGACCACCAGCATAGTAAATTGCAACATATGCTGCTGGGTCAACATCTGCTGGAGCTAAAGTATGCGCCAAAGCCATTTGCTGGAAGGAAGTTTGTTGATAAAGTTTTATACTTGCTTGGTCAGCATACTTCATACTCCGTGGATCTAGTGGTACATAGCCGCCCTTGGGACTAACATAATCCACTTGATACCCGGCAGCTTGAACCGCTAAAACAAATTCCGTCGTTTCGCCCAACCATAAACCAGTGGCCTCTGATCGGCGTCCGTAAGTAGCTTGATTAGTTTCGACAACTAAAATTTTCTTCATTAAAAATTCCTCCCTCTTCTTAATAATCGTTACTTTAATATCCGTAAGCTTCAACATATTTGTCGCGCACGTTTTTTCTTAAGTTTAAACTTTTAAACATAAAGTGGTAAAAAATAACAGCTTAGCTTTCTAGGGCAGCTGTTAACTCCTTGAGTTGGGCGATGACCGGGACTAAGTTGGGTGAGTAACGACGTTCAACTCCAACTTGGCGAACCTTGATCACACCCGCATCGAGCATTAATTTCAAGTGATGGGAAACAGCCGGACGGGACAAGGATGTCGTCGCGGTTAACTCATTAACTGTCAACTCTTCTTTACAGCAAATCTCCGTCATGAGTTGCTGGCGCCGGGCATCTTGAAAAATTGCAAATGCTGGCATCACTGCCGCAAAAGCGGCTAACGTTCTTTCTTTTTCCATAAGAGCCCTCCTTAGGTTTAAGTGTTTAAACATATTAAAATATTATTGCTAATGTTTGCCAAGGGAGATTGGTTAATTTTTTTGAGCAAAAAATTCGTACTTACGAGCAGCAATTGTTACACTGGTTTTAAATAAAATTATTAAATATTTTGAATATAGTTCATACAAAAAAAGGATTGGTTGCTAATTAACCAATCCTTGTACAAGATGTGTTTAAATTATTATTTCAACAAAGTTTTATCCAGATGAGCTATATAGATAATGGCGCATTTCATCAAAGGAAAAATCAAGTGAAAGGTCAAACCATTGATACTTAGCATGATCAGCACGATAAGTTGTAGCGTCTTTATACGAAACTTGAAACAACAACTGGTCTTTAAAGCGCTCATCAACGTCAAGATACCCGGCTAAGTTCCCACCGGAAATATGCTCATCTAGGTCATCATTGTTAACATAGCCAGCTGTTCCTAAGACGTATGAACCAACGAACCAGCTACACCCTGAATAAAATTCACTCGATATGGAATCATCAAAATTTACTTCTGGAAAAACCAGGTCACTTTGGAGCTGCAATTCTGCATAGTAAAATTTATTTGGCAATATGGGCACTAAAACATACGAACGCTCAACTTGATATGAATGGCCCGTGGCTTGTTTAATGTGTCGATTTGCCTGGTCCGTCACATTGATGACTCTAAACGGAATCCTAACCCCGTCGGCTTCAAGCCAGAAATTAGCCATGGGGAGGTGAATCTTCATATTAATTAAAATAGTTCCCTCCAAACTCTTTCTGAATAACATCTTGCAAGGTACCCTCTTTAGCATACTTAGCAGCATCAATTTGCTTGAAGTGCTTACCAAGCACTGAATGTCTGAGATCGTCATCAAACCCAAAAATATAATTAGTTGCAATTAAATAAATAATACGCGTTGGCGCTAATCCGTACACCTGGTGACACATGATATGGGTAATCCGATCACGGTCATTTGGATACAACTTCTTCATTGTTTCATTTCTGAATAAACGTTTGACTATTTCAGTAATGTAAAGACCAGATTTCATATAAAGATCAGCGAATGTCTTATTCGGATCAACAAATATTCCCGGATTATTGGCTTCTAAATCATCTACCATACGCTTTACCACTGCCCTTGGTGTATAAATCTGATTAGTCTTTTGTGGGGGGATGTAGTCAAAAATGTCTTCATTACTACTTTCATCAAAGTAGTTACTCAACTTATCTCGCAACTCCAAGAACTGTTGAATTGAATCATTGAAAATAACCTCATCAAAGAGATGGCCTTCAAAATGCTTCTTGGTATTAGTCTTTTCATCAAAATAATCACCACCATCCCGTAAGAAACGGAATTGTTCTTCACTTATTCCCGTTACTTCGGCAAAAACATCGTCTTCAGTATAATCATCAAAGTTTTGTAAAGTTAGGTTTTCATCCCCATAAGCCATTATAAAGCTCGGAATAGTGCGCGAAAAGCCCCGTAGATGAGCCCGAACGTCATCTTCAACTTCTTTGACCTTACTTTCTTCACGGTGGTGTTCAACCCTTTTAATCACATCGGTTGGGGTATCTTTAATCGTCTTTTGAACTTCTTCATTAACCTGAGTATTGAAATCATCAAGAATGTTTTCAATCTTAGCTTGGTATTCTTGATGAACTTTAGCCAGCTCTTCATCTGTACGCACAGCTTGTTCCTGGGTCTTGAGTTCTGTTTGAGCAAGCTTTTTCTGATTATTCATTTCATCAGCAATACGGTTGAATTTTTTCTCATTTTCCTTATTAATTTGTTTTTGATAGCGCTCGGCTTCTTTCTTTTTAAGCCGATATTCCTGCCTAACCCGGTTAATCACCTCAGTATTAACTTGATCATTCAGCTGTTTAACTATTTTCTTACTGGCAGCCGCAAAGTCTGACTTATCCATCATTTTAACATCATTGGCTACTTGTTGCCCCGTCTCAGCATAAATCTTATCGCCAAACAAATCCTTAAACTTTCCAATTACTCGTTCATTTGGAACGTCAACTTTACCCTGGTCATTGACAGCTATATCGTCAACATTTTCCAGAGTAGCATTACCTTTCTTAGGGTTAGCTTCCTTAGTTGGTACCAATTCTTTCAGGATCTCCCGCACAGCAGCAGGTGCACCAAAGACACGATCAATATTAGTGAAGAGGAAATTACTCATAAAGCCCCGTTTAACCACTTCTTGTGACTTTAGTCGCCGTGGAATGGACATTACCTGTTTGGCATCCAGTTCAACCATACGGCCTTCTTCATCTTCTCCAATTACTGGGAAAAAGTTTAATAGTTTGCGAATATTTTCTTCATGATCAGCTGCAGTTCCCTTGCCGTTGGCAGTTTCTGCCAATAAATTATTAGCAAACTCATCAAAAATAATTAATGTCCGCGTTGGATCAAAGTCAAAAACATAAGCGTTTTGTTTGCGCATCAAAACACCATTGTGATTGTAAGAGTATGGGTTTTGCGCACGAAAAGCCGCCTGCATATATTCAGATGGGCTCTTCATACTTGATAACATTAATACCCCAGACCATGGTTTAATTGTTACCCCGGTAGTCAATTGTCCCACACTCAAGGTGATTGTTTTGTCATAGTTCTTAATCGCTTTTTGAACTTTATCAAAGGACTTTTCATTAGCCTTAGCGAGTTGTTTATCGTTTAACTGGTCATCCTTAAGTTGACCGTCACCAGCTGCTAGTACAATTTGATACTCACTAAATACTGGGTGGTGCTTTAACTTTTTGGCAAGGGCTTTAGCGCTATTAACCCGGTTTAAAAGCCAGAAAGTATGGGCTAGTTCTTGCCGTAACTCAGGAGTTGAAAAAGGATATTTTTCTTGGGTGGTCAAGGCATCCAGGAAACGATCAACTGCATCATCATATACAAACTTTCCGTTTCTAGTCCGGAAAAATTCATTTAAGTCAAAAGCTGGGTTAACCTTATCTCCATCATCCAATTCGATACCTGCTTTCAATTGGTCTACCATCATGGCTGATATCTGATAAGTATACATGTTAAGCTGAGGCATAACTGCGTATGGGTTGCTACCATCTTCATGGGTTTCATCCCAACTTGCTTTGGCTTTTTGTTCATCTGCATAGGACCAGTTATAGATTTGATCAGCTGCGAACTTTCCTTTAGCTAAAGCTTTAAACGGCGTTCCAGTCAAATGAAGGGTATACTTTCGCTTAATTTTTTCAAAAGCTTTATCCGTCCTGTATGTATCGACACCTTCGTGGGCCTCATCAATGACTAACAGGTCCCATTCTAAGTCCCTAATCCATTTAAGCTTTTCATGGCTCCCACCAAAATGAACAGATCCTTTAAGCCCTTGCAAACTCTCAAAAGTAATCTGCCCATAGTTGCCACCATCTGCAATTGTATTTAAAAATTCATTTCGCGATAGAACTGGTCTATCCTTTAAAGCGTCTGTTTCACTAACAAACTTGTAGTTGGTTTGCCAAGCAATGAATTTGTCAAAATCATCAAACCATGAGTTAGCAATACTAGGACGATTGGTCACCACTAAAACGTTTTGTAACTTCATTCGCCGTATCAGATCATAAGTCGATAAAGTCTTACCAAAGCGAGGTTTAGCATTCCACAAAAATTCGCTTTTTGCTCCGTTTTTCAAAAAGTAGTTCATCGTCTGCTCAACTGCTTGTTGCTGTTCTTGGCGGAGTTCATACTGAGTGCCACTATTTCCCTGAACATCATTAAGATTACGCTCAGTAAATTTATAAAAATATTGGTGAGATGTATCGCCATCGACATGGAACCATTCTGTTTTAGGCTTCCGTTCGACTTTTTTCTTATTAGTTAAATACTCATGAAATTCATGGTCAGTAAAGACTTCATCCGTCCCATCTTGATAGCGTGCATTTCCCTTCCAAAGAATTTTGACCTTTACATCTGCCGTATGCGTTTGTTGTTTAACCCGGTCTTCTACTGATTGACTTTCTGTGTACCCAATTTTGGTCCATCCCTGATGAGAACTATCATTTGGAGTAGTGTAAGCATAAATCATGGGGATGATTTGTTTGAATGATTTAATTTTTGGTGTATTCATTATTTATCACCCCTTATACTACTTACTCTAGCATTGATATATTTAAATTCTTCTTGGCTAAAACCTATGAGATTGCAAAGTTGTTTATCAATTTCTTGAGTAAAATCAATCAAATTATTGTTATTTGTGTAATCTAGTACATCGGGTACCCATTTTGCGAGAGACGATAATGCCTCGTCTGTTAATAAAAAAGTATATTTAATTACTTTAGATTCAGCATACTTCATAAAGTTCTCGGCCTCATCCAACGTATCAAATGACCTCAATGCTACTCTTGACCTGCCAAAAGCTGAGTAATTATCCATAATAGATATTTGGTTATCACGCTTCTGACCACCGGCATTTGCACTCGAAACTACCACTTGAAATTTACTAATATATTCCTTATTTTTTTTGATAGAGTTTAAATCAGCTAAAAACCATGTAGCTCTTCCAGCTTTACCAGCTTTATCATTAGAAAATAACTTTACGTACTTTTTAGTATCGAAATTCCGTTTAAAAGAGTGAATTTTATCGGGATTATCCTCTACAAAACTGCTTTCAATTCCAAATAACGATCTTGGAAGTATCGCATCATGTAAATAATTTAAAGAATACTTTTTTACAAACGTTGATATTTTTGTAATCATAGATAAATCGGCGGGATTCAACGGGAGTATTTGTTCTCCAGGATTATCTAAATTTAATTTTTTAGTTTTACCTGACTTAGAGTAAATGTACTTAAACCCTGAGGTAGTTTTATTCATATCTTTTACAACTATAGAAATTCCATCAGCAATTCCGACCTTATCGAAAATTTCATTTGCATCAGGATAAAACGTTACTTCTTTTAAATGAGGATCATTTATTTGCCTCAATCCAAACTTTTTCATTCCCTTTCCAGATTGCTGAATCCATCTACCACCTGGATAAATTAGAGAAACACACTTTCTTGTTACTTTATCAGCCTGTTCCTGAAACAATTGAAAAACATTCTTTACGCTTTTCTGACCATTTTTCTTACTTAACTCAGAAGTTTCTTCCTGATACGGCGGATTTCCAATCACTACGTCAAACTTAAATTGTTCATTTTCTTGCTTACTCATCACTTTAACTCCCCTTTGTATACCTTTGTTACGTCGCAAATCTGGTATTCTCTAGTCGGTTCTGGCACCAGCAATTCATCAAATAGGTCAAGTTGTCCAACCGTTTCGTCCATATTCTCGTCAGCAAACAACGACTTATAAGTGAACACTTCCCGTTGTACTTTTTTGTCGTCCACCGGCCACCAATGGCTAAACTCAATCAGTTGTCCTTGATTGTTGGTATATTCCAGTGTATTTCCTTGTACGATATTCGTAGCTATCACATAATGTGCTGCTTTATAAAAATCAGTATTGCTACTCAACTGCTTTTGCATCACTGTTTGATAATGATTAATTACTACATCCATCATGGCTGCACGTGCCTTGATCAAGTTATCTGGTAATAGTTCAATCCCATAGATACTCATCAACGCCCATAGTGCTTTTGGGATCCAAGTGCTTTTTGTTGAGCTTTGGTCCACATATGTCAGGCGTTGATGAACGATTTCCCTTAAAAAAGCGCCTTCCCCCGCACTTGGTTCCAAGAATGTTGCATGCAGATCGCAAATTTTCTCCTGAATTGTTGGTTCTGCCAGCATTTTCTGAACCATCCATTTCGGAGTAAAAACTTCACCATGACTTTGAACGCGTGCTTTGGACTTGATTAGTTCTTTGGCTTCGACTGTTTCCTGGAGTTCATAATGTGTTCTCTCAGTTACGTATTCTTTATCATTGAATAAAGAAATTTCCTCTTGCGTTATGCTGGATTGTTCGATTCCCTTTTTCCCTGTCATAATATCCAGATCCCTTCGCACTTCACTGAAGAAAATAAATGTACACAAAAAGAGCCCACTGATTCTTTAAAAATCAGTAGACTCTTAAAAAAGGGCTTGACAAATAAACCTTGACCTAAATAATCAAGGTGTTCTGTTCTGTTCTGTTCTGTTCTGTTCTGTTCTGTTCTGTTCTGTTCTGTTCTGTTCTGTTCTGTTCTGTTCTGTTCTGTTCTGTTCTGTTCTGGTACTAAACATTTTCTCACCTATACAATTATCTAATTCTTTTGACGTAATAATTATAGCAGTTCCCCGTTAATTCTCGTATCTTTTTCAGCGCATTGCTAATCAAAGAGCGTTTTTTAGGACTGATTCTATTTCTTCCTGCCAACTTTTCTTAAGCAGTTGCCCTGAAAATTTTTTATTTTTTACATTCTCCACCTTTTTGCGCACTAGACACGACCTATAAAAATATAGGTGCCAAGCTAAAAGCCCGTCAATCCAACTTTTGTTACTTTTATAGTTGCACATATTTCACTATATATCCTGTGGTTACAAACAAAAGTGCTTATCCGCATGCAATCGCTGCTACAATTTCAAAGATATTTTTTCACGCGCCCACAAAAAATCCAGCTCGTAACAACCTAGAGCTGGATTTTTTGTAAATTTAATTATCTTCAGCCAAAAACTTAGTCACCATATTTCCAATCTGACTAGTTGGATAACGTTTAAACTGCACCTCATTAGGGAAAGCCGCCCGCATTGTATGTCCATAACTTTTCTTATAGATCCGGTTATCCAAAATAACAAACGCGCCTTGGTCATGGGGCGTTCGGATCAACCGACCCCAACCTTGTTTCAAACGCAAAATAGCCTCTGGCAGGAGAACTTCACTAAAGGGATCCAACCCGTTGTGCTGGGCGTCTTCCCGGCGAATTTGGTTAAGCTCTGTATCTGGTGATTGGAACGGCAAGCGCGCCACGATCAATAATTGTAGCTGATCATGAGGTAAGTCAATTCCTTCCCAAAAAGTTCCCGTTCCCAAGAGAACATTAGCATTGTCCTTACCCAGGATGAACCGTTTGCGTAATTTCTCTGCTCCCCCGTTAATTCCCTGGGCGAGAACCGTTCGGCGTTGGGTGAACCCCCGCTCACTCAAGCGCTCGTATACCTCCTTGATGTCATCCAGAGCATTAAAGAGGACCAAGGTTTGAACCGGTATTTGACAAATTTGCTCAATCGCATCCGCTAAGTAAGCGATATATTCTTCCCGTGGTACCTCGGTCACTAACGGGGCATCCGTTGCGACCATCGTGATCGTTTGCTTCTGATAGTCAAACGGTCCTTGATATGTTTCCACCAGCGCATCCCGATCCAAATCAAGTTGGCGGTACATATAATCATCAATCTCCGGCAGAACCAAATCAGCTCCCATAAACAAGACCCGTTGGAACTGCTGGTAGACTTGTTGTTGCAAGTAGTCTTGCCCACTAAGGTAGCCAGTAGTTAACCGCAAGTGGGCAGTTGGATGTGCTGCAAGCGTCAACCAAGTTTGGCTCTTGGTTGGCGCTGCTTGAAGCGCCCCACGGCACAACCTACTCCACGGAGCAAGTTCCTGGTTAATTTCATCCAACAAGGAACATACACTTCGTAATAACTCATTTCCTTCGCGACCAATTTGCCCAGATGCTTGGGCTTGCTGACGCTTATTTTCTAACCATTGGCCAAAGGCTTTTAAATGGGGCAGTGCCCGGTTGATCTGTCCAACCAAAGCACTGTGGCTTTTAATAAAGTCATTGAGGTCTGGTGCAGGAAGTAGTTTTTCCGTATATTCCGTCAACTTTCCCCCACCAACGAAATGGCTCAACAACCGGTGACGGAGGCTAGGAACAGCGTGGTCAATCACTTGAACCTGGCGGAGATAGGTTGTATATTGTTTAGCCGATAACACCCCTATCTTGACTAAATTCTCAAACGAATACGACTGGTGCGACTCCATCTTGACCAAAGCCGTATCGGCTAGGATCTTAACCTGATCAAAATCTACCACCTGCCGGTTAACCCGTGTCATTGTTGTCACCAAGTCTTGCCCTTCATCAATGATCAAATTAGCCCCAAAGTCAGCCAACTCCGTTGCATGCTGCAACAAATACGCATGATTAGTCACTACGATATCGGCACTCTTGAGGGCTAGGGCTTGGCGGCGGACAAAGTCATATTCATAAAACGGACTTGTTTGCTCGAGGGCTGCTAGTCCGTGGTGCTCGATCGTTGTAAATAAGTTGTCCTGAAGTGTGGTCAGGTGAAGTTCTGCAAAATCCCCGGTTTCTGTCATACTCAACCACACGAGAATCTTCATTTGCAAAACACAGGTATTATCATTTTGAGGAAACTTTAGTGACTGAGCAAACCGTGCTAAGTCGATATAGTTACTATTTCCCTTTAACGACAATGCCCGCACCGGAATCTGGGTTAACTCTGTCAAGACTGGTAAGGATGTTTTAAGTAGTTGTTCTTGTAAGGCCATCGTTGCCGTACTGATAACAAATTTTTGCCCCTGACTCACTGCATATAAGGTAGGTAGCAAAAAACCATAGGTCTTTCCCATCCCGGTTGGTGCTTGTACTAACTGTTGCTTTTGTTGGGACGAATGCCAAAAACGATCGATACTGTCCATCATCCGTGCTTGCTCATTTCGCAGGTGCAAGCGTTCACCAAAAAGCTTACGTTTTTGGGCAACTTTACGCGGATATACTTGTGGCTGGATGGTTGTCACTTGCCGTTCTGGGCGCCGTAGCAAAATCCCGCCTACTTCAACAAAACTATTGCTCAAAACTTGGTGGCGGTGCTTGCGATTACGGTAAGCATTAATAAAAAGAGTCCCAGTATCATACAAAAGGTGACTAGCCAGGGGGCGTAATGAAGCAAGTAACGGAAATGGTAGACTGCTCAAACGGTTACGGAGTTTAATAAAAATCCGCGCCGTTGTTTCTGCATCACTATCAGCCCGGTGGGGCCGCTTGTTTTCGATTCCAAGCAGGCTCCCAAGTTCAGCCAACCGATATGAAGATAAGGTTGGAAACAAGACCTGGGCTAACTGGACGGTATCGATACAGGCCAGGTCTAGCATTGGATACCCCACTCTTTCCAATTCACTATTTAAAAAACGATAATCAAACTGAATGTTATGCGCTACAAAATTTGTATCTTGTAATAATGAATAAATGGTTCCCGCCACGTCTTCAAAATATGGGGCGTTGCGGACATCTTTATTAGTAATCCCCGTTAGGTTTTGTGTTTCGCGGGGAATCTTCATCTCAGGGTTAATTAAAGTATTAAATGTATTGATGATTTTATTATTTTTCACGAATACGCAGCTAAACTGGATAATGCGGTCCCCCGTTTCGAAACTAGTTCCCGTCGACTCCAGATCGACTACTGCAAATGTATCTGTCAACTTCATAAATAAATGTCTCACTCCCTGATAATCTCGCTGTAATTTTAACACAAGTCGGTGTTACCACGCGAACTGCAATACCATCCCCTGACATTCGTTTACTCATTTCAGCCCCGTTTCATCCCCAATAATAATCATTTCTTTCATTATTAACCCCAATAAATTTTAACTTTTAGCTATTTTTACAACTAGTTTTTTATTCCCTTGGTTACATAGTGTATAATCATTATGTTTGAAAATTATTTTGAGGAGCATTTTGATAGAATGCGAGAAGATAAATTAACTGCAGTAGGAACTAGTCACGCCAAGATCATTTTGATCGGAGAACACTCAGTAGTATACGGACAGCCAGCAATTGCCTTTCCGTTATCTGCTGTTAGCGTCCGCGTTACAGTTACAGCTAACAATCACCACGGCGTGCGGGTAAAAAGTAGCTTGTACACCGGGCCACTGGCCACTGCTCCGGTAGCACTTGCTGGGACTAAACACTTAGTTGCGGAATTGTTACGGGGATTACCTGCATACCAACGCAACATCACTTTAAACATTAGTAGCAACATTCCGGCCGAGCGCGGAATGGGATCATCAGCTGCGGTTGCCGTGGCGATTATTCGTGCTATTTTCCGTTTTTATGGCTGGACCCTCAACCAGGATGTGCTCTTACATCTGGCCAATATCTCTGAGATTGATACCCATAAAAACCCCAGTGGTCTGGACGCAACTACGGCTGCCAACGCTTCCCCGATTTGGATGATTCGTGACCATGAGATCAAACAGATCCCTATCACTAGTCGTGGCTACCTTGTTATTTGTGATAGTGGCATCCTCGGTCAAACCAAAGAAGCGATTGCGATTGTCCGCCAAAAGATGGAACGTGATCCGCAGGGCACTACCCAGCACCTATACAATCTCGGTCAACTAACAGCACAGGTCCGAACCCTTTTAGCCCAAGATGATGTCATAACGCTGGGACAAGCATTAGGCCAAGCCCACCAGGAACTCAAGGAATTGGGGGTAAGTTTGCCTGCCATTGATGACCTGATCACTGCCAGCTATGCGCATGGTTCATTGGGCAGTAAACTTACTGGCGGCGGACGCGGGGGATGCTTCATCTGCCTAACTGCTGATCGACTTACTGCAGAAAAATTAGCTGATTATATGAAGACCCAGGGGGTAGTTCAGACTTGGATTGAACCTCTGGCAACGTCAAAGGAGTAATTATGTCAAAAACTGTCACTGCGCGGGCGCATACCAATATTGCGCTTGTCAAATATTGGGGGAAAAAAGATGACGAACTGATCATCCCGATGAACAGCTCGCTTTCCCTTACTTTAGATCATTTCTATACTGACACAACTGTCACATTTGATTCCCAACTAACGGCTGACCATTTTACTTTAGACGGGCAAATAATGCCTGTAAGTGCTAAAATTACCAGGGTTATTGACCAGGTGCGGACCTTAGCTGGAATCACTACTCCTGCGCGCATTGATTCAATCAATCATGTGCCTAATATGGCAGGTTTAGCATCCTCTGCCAGTGCTTTTGCTGCCCTTGCTTTGGCCGCTAGTCAGGCTGCAGGCTTGGATCTTTCCTTGCGGGATGTCTCTCGCCTAGCTCGTCGCGGGTCAGGTTCTGCTACTCGGTCAGTTTACGGGGGCTTTGTCGAATGGCAAATGGGACATGATGATACCGATTCTTATGCCGTTCCTTATTTGGAACACCCTGACTGGGATATCCATGTTCTAGCAGTGGTAGTCAACAGCGCGCCCAAGGCTATCTCCTCTACGGCAGGAATGAAGCGGGTAGTTTCAACTTCCCCATTCTATCCCGCATGGGTTGAGCAGACAGCTAAAGATATGGTCACGATCAAACAGGCTATTACTGCCCACGATTTCACCCAATTAGGTGAAACTGCTGAAGCTAATGCGATGAAGATGCATGCACTTAATATGGCTGCCCTACCACCTTTTAGCTACTTTAGTCCGGATACTATTCGGATTCTCGATGCAATTGCGGAACTTCGCCAGCAAGGATATGAGTGCTATGCTACGATTGATGCGGGACCAAACGTAAAAATTCTCTGCCAAGCGGCTACTAAAGACCATATTATTAACTATATCCAGGGACTTCTCCCTGCTAGTCAGATTTATAGTGCTACTGTGGGTCCAGGAGCAACAATCTGCGAATAACTGTTAACTTTGAAAGGACTTGATTTTTTGATTGAGGCACAAGCACCAGGAAAACTATATATTGCAGGCGAATATGCCGTAGTGGAAACAGGCTACCCTGCCATCCTCGTTGCTCTCGACCAATTCATCCGGGTGCGGGTTTCCCCTAGCCACGGATACGGAACGATCTATTCACAACAATACAAAGAAAATTCAATTCATTGGCGCCGTAAAGGCAACCAGATTGTGCTCGATAATCGGGACAATCCTTTTCACTATATTCTTTCCGCCATTAGAATCACGGAAGAATATGTGCAGTTGCAAACACAGCGCCCTTTGACAACTTACGATCTCACGATTGATAGTGACCTCGATAGTGTTGACGGTAAGAAATACGGCCTTGGTTCTTCGGCAGCAGTCACTGTGGCTACGATTAAAGCTCTCTGTCAGTTTTACAATTTAGCCATTACTAAGAACACACTCTTTAAATTGGCAGCTATTGCGCATTTTGAAGTGCAAGGTAATGGTTCCTTGGGCGATATCGCCGCAAGTGTTTATGGCGGTTGGATTGCTTATCATTCTTTTGATCGTGAATGGCTCTTGGTTGCACGCCAACAACTCAGCTTAGAACAACTCCTAGCTACTGATTGGCCCCAATTAGCTATTGAACAACTCACCCCACCCCCAGCGCTAAAACTGGTAATCGGATGGACTGGATCGCCGGCATCAACATCCCGCCTGGTCGATGCTGTCAGTTTGATCAAGGCCCAAAAACATCAAGGATACCAAGCCTTCCTAACTGCTAGCAAAGATTGCATCCACCAGTTAATCACAGGTTTTAAAAACCATGACTTAGCGCAAATTAAAGCAGGTATCCGTGCTAACCGCCAGATTTTAAGCAACTTGGCCCAGATCAGCCAGGTTGACATCGAAACACCATTACTTACTCGGCTCATCGATATTGCTGAGGAGATGGAAGCTGCCGCTAAGACTTCTGGTGCTGGTGGTGGCGATTGCGGGATCGCAATTACCGATAGTGATACAGCAGCCACCACCATCCGTAACCAGTGGCAAGCTCATGGAATCGAACCACTTGCCCTCCAGGTCCATACAATTACTGAATAAAGGATAGAATTATGGAAGATAATATTCATGCGCAACGCAAAAATGAACATTATTTTATCGCTGAAAAGTTATATCAGGCAGACGCCCACAATGGTTTGGACCAAGTCCAACTTCACCCTGACAACTTGCCCGAACTTGCTTTAGCTGATATCGACTTGCGGACAACCCTGGTTGGTCAACCAGTCAACGTCCCCTTCTTTATCAATGCGATCACTGGTGGTAGTCAACAAACCACCAAAATTAACCAACAATTGGCGACTGTTGCTGCTCAAACCGGAATCCCTATGGCTGTTGGCTCGGAAAGTATTGCCCTCAAATTGGGAACAACTGCAGGTTTTGAGGTCATTCGCCAAGCCAATCCAGATGGTTTTGTACTAGGCAATTTGGGGGCTGGACATAATTTGCATAATGCAAGAAAGGCTGTCCGCCTGATTAATGCGGATGCTTTGGAAATTCACCTGAACGTTGCCCAAGAATTGACCATGCCGGAAGGCGACCGGTCTTTTAAATGGAGTGCCAACTTACGAGAAATCATTACCCACCTCGAACAACCCGTCCTAGTCAAGGAGGTGGGGACCGGGATGAGCACCACTACGTTAGAAAAATTACGCCGGCTAGGGGTTAAATACGTCGATCTTTCCGGAGCTGGTGGGACTAACTTCGTTGCAATTGAAAATGAACGGCGCCATCATCAGGATTTTGGTTTTCTCCATGAAATTAGTCTGTCCACTGCTCAAAGTTTGTTATTAGCCCAGGACTTCTCCCATGATTTCGAATTTACGGCTTCGGGCGGAATCCGGTCTGCGCTTGACATTGCTAAATGCTTAGTTCTTGGCGCCAGCAACGTTGGTATCTCGGGCCAGTTCTTGCATATTTTAATCAAGCACGGACCCGACGCCTTGGTTACATACATTGAAACTTTAAAAGATGAGCTTCGGAATATTATGGTCCTCTTAGGTTGCCAACGGGTTTCTGACCTGCACCAGGTAGCATATACCCTCAGCCCTGAACTGTGGTTATTCAAACAGCAACATCAAAGTAATAATTAATAAATAAAACGGCTTGGAAGCACGTATTTAACACTAACTCCAAGCCGTTTTATTTTCTCAAGCATTAAAACCGTAATCCCTTAGGGAAAAAGTTTTTGATTACCCCATTAACCAGTTTCCCCATTGCAAATGGTTTGCCAGCACAAACTAGCAGATACCATCCATTAGGCTGGCTAGGGCCCGTATATTGGACCGTATTTCCGCCGACATATTGCCGCCACTCACTTTCATCTAAATCCAGTTTAGCTTGAATTTCAGCTGGTTGCACAGCTAAAGCCAAGGCATAACTTGGTTCAAAGCGGTGTTTCTTAAATTCGCCTAATAAAATACCCGGACGCACATACTTCATCTGGTCAATATCTGGCCAACTTGCATCATAGTAATACAAGTAATTACCATTGAGACGCAAATTATTAGTGCTGAATTTTTGTCTTCCTCGATCCATAAAGAAGGACTGTTTAAATTCTTCCCACAATGCTAGTTGTTCTTTGCTTAAACTGTTACCCTTCCTGCGGGCTTGTTTTCCGTGGCGCTTCTTTTTCTTAGTTGTAGGGGCAGGAGCAAGTTCTGGAGCTGTTTGTGCTAATTGAAACTTAGCCACAAATTGGCCTTCACCTTGAAAATGGTGGGGCATCATCCGTACTGCCTTAGTCATTTCCGGATCATTATCAGCAAATGCCGGTTGTCCAGGCGTCATCCCGGCTACTTTAGGTACCGCCACCATTTCTAATTCAGGATAAGTCGCCAATAACCACGCAGCAATCTGCTCATCTTCTTCGGGAGCAAAAGTACACGTTGAATATACCAGTTGTCCCCCAGGACGCAACATCTTTAAAGCTGAATTCAAAATATTTTTCTGTCGTACAGCACATTCAGCTGGATAGTGTTCATGCCAATAAGTGACTGCATTGTGATCTTTTCGAAACATCCCTTCGCCTGAACATGGGGCATCCACTACAATCTTATCAAAGTATGCGGGGAAATACTGTTCCATATTGGCAGGATCTTCATTCAGCACGATCACATTTGTAGCTCCAATCCGCTCCATGTTTTCGGCCAAAACACGTGCACGCTTGGTATTAATCTCGTTGCTAACCAACAATCCTTGATTTTGCAATTGCGCTGCTAATTGGGTTGATTTTCCGCCGGGAGCAGCACATAAATCTAACACTCGTTCCCCTGGTTGAGCAGCAGCCACTTCCGCAACATACATTGCACTGATATCTTGACTATAAACATAACCGGCCTGGTGGGCTAGACTTTTCCCAGATACCGTCCCATAATAAGCATCCTGTACAAATGGGACTGGATGGTGCAAATCTAAAGCGACGTCTTGGTACTTCGCTTTGAGGGGGTTGAGTCGAAAACCATGCTCTACATCCTGATCAAGGCTCGCAAAAAAAGCTGGCGCCTCATCGCCCAACAGGTTTGTATATTTATCTATAAAAGCTTGTGGCAGTTGCACACGCTACTCCTCCTTTTTCTTTTTGTCTAATATTATCGCAAATATAATCCTAAATGCTGTCAGTAAAACTATATATAATCCCCCTAAGAACATTAACAAGCTAGTATAAGTAGTGAAACTAAACTTGAATATTCCCAGCATTGTCCCCAAGACCAAACCTAAGCCATTCAAAAAGCTAAAGAGAGCCAGCTGGTGGAAAAGGATTCGGTCACGGTTGAGCGTGATGAATTTTTTGGTAAAAACATCCTTACGGGATACCATTATCCAGAACAAGATCTCAAGTAATGCCATAACTACTATCCCTACCAATTGTAAGGATTGCTGACTATGCAGGGCGACCCATGAGTCTTTCTTGGTAATTAACTTGGTATTAAACAACTTCTTAACTTTTTGTGCACCCAAGATTTTTTGCAAAGTTGCTGACTTTACCGGTTGCTTCGTTGCCGTATCAATGATGATGCGGTATGCACTAGCAGCAGTATTCTGCGCCCGTTGGCTTGACATCGAAATAAAGACCTGCTTGTCCAATTGCGATTTATACTTACTCCCCATAACACCAACTACTGGAATATATTGCCCGTCTTGCTTCAAGTAGGCTTGATCCTTAGGTTGATAGAGTTTTTTCTCCCAATCTTTACCTACAACTGCCGTTTCTACAGCTGAAGTAAAGTCACTAGTGGAGAAAAACGAGCCTGAAATCATCGGGGGGATACTGAACTTACCTTGCCCATAAAAATAAATGCGTTGTGAGTTATGTTTATCTTGAAAATGAATCTGTGCATCCTCTAGTTCTTCACTTTTAGTTACACGTTCTAAAAGCTCACTAACCTTAGTCCCCTTTTTCATTTGTATCTGGTAAGACTGGTTTGACAAGTTAGATTTGTTGAGGCGCATAACGTAGTCTGCTTCCTGAATGCGGTAAAAAATTACGACACTTAGAAAAGCTACTATTCCTGCATACAAAACAATCAGTAGTTTTTGGTTGAAAAAGTTTCGCATCGTTGCCTCCTATATTCCCAGTGCCACTCGTGCATAGCGTGACATCCGGTCAATTGTCCAGACAGGTTCAAACGTAAACTTGACTTGTGTCTGTTCAATCTCAGGAACCTGTTTGAGGGCTTCTACTACCATTTCAGCCAAAACATTGGTTAATGGACACCCCATAGTTGTTAAAGTCATCGTTACGGTACAAATACCATCTTTAGCCAAATCTACCCCATATACTAATCCCAGGTTAACAATATCTATCCCTAACTCAGGATCAATGACTTGCTCTAATCGGGTTACAATATCGTCCCGAATCTCCTTATTAGTTCGTGCCATCTTCATCGCCTCTTTCATCACGTTTTGCTTCAACTCATTTTAGCAAGATAACGATCCCATGCCTCATCAAAAATTGTCATGGTCGGAAGATAGGCCGCGTTGAGTTCTAAATATTGCGAAAGTTCCTCATAGTCTTGTGACTGCTTAGGAAATGATTGGTCATAAAAGGCTCCTTCAGCAAATTCAGCAATCTCATCATGACTATCGCGATTTCGTTCTGTCATTAAGTATTGATAAAAACTTTGTCGATACATCTGTTATCACCTATTCTAATGGGATTTGCACTTTAAAGCGGATGTCATTATGTTGCAAATCTAGTTTTTCGCCCTTGATCTTAATTTTATTCTTATTCGTCAACGAGTTCATATTCAAGGTAATAAGTTCTTTTTTGTCATCAATTGTTGCCCGTTTACCTAGATCATAATTATTTTTAACGTACTTTAAAATAAAGGCTGGTGGAGCATTCAACGAACCAATCGCCACTGATTGAGCCTTGAGCGCAATATTCCCCCGTTTATCTAGATAAGGTTTGGTATACAAAGTGAAAGAAACTTTTTCTCCCAAAACCTTTGTTGTTCCGATAAGAATCGCAGCTTTTTTGTGCAAAGCAAAATGGTACTGAACACCTGTCTTTTGACTATTTTTTCGCAAATAGTAATTGATAGCCGCCACGAGTTGTGATTTATTAGCCGAAACATCAATCTCAGAATATTTTTTCTGTGTGGTTTGCTGCTTAGGAAGTTCGGTCTGTTCTACTGTTGGTGTCATAATTTTGCTGGTAATAAAGATCCCCCCAGCAATGTTGAGTGCCAATAGTACGGCAAATGCCCATTTCCAATAATTCTTCTTGTGTGTTTCCTTTTGCACCACTAGCTATCCCCTTTCTTTTGACGCCAAGTTGCACTGTGGGCTTGCATCACTTGGTAAAGTTGCTCAGTCATATATTTGTATCCCTTTAAGTTCGGATGGAAATGATCCTGACTGGACAAGAAATCATTTTTTTCCTTAGCATCAGTTAACAGATCTTCAGCTTTTTGTTGGGAAACTTTACCTAAATCAATCGTTGTACTGTTTTTTAAAGATTTTTTGGAGCGGTGGAGGTATTGCCCTTCTGACAATTGGTGATTAATATCTACGAAATAAACTTTTTCAAAGCCCTGACCTGTTTTTTTTGCAACTTCATTCCATTCGTCAGTATACTTCTGTAACGCAGTCAATGTTGGAAAATATACATAGAACGGATTATAAACGCTAAATAAGAAAATCGGCGCATGTCCGTTGTAGGTCCGAATGGTCTGTAACAATTGTTTTAACTTAGCTTGGTATTGCTGCTCTTGTCCATCCATAACGCTAGCCAAGTCGTTATTCAATAATTTGCCTGCATTCTTTTGCAGGACTTGCATCAAGTCATTGCCCCCCACAGTTAACGTAATAACGTCAGCTTGGTGCAAATCTTGTTGTAGTTGTTTTTGGGTCTTGATTCGAGTTTCAATCTGATCACTCCGATCGCCTGTTTTACCGTAGTTACTCGTCGTTACCTGGAGATCAGATTGTTTATTTAATTTTTGTTTAATCAGATAGACATAGCCACCCTTGTTAGTAGTATCACCTACACCATGAGTCAGTGAGTCACCCACTGCACATAATTTCACCTTTTGGGGTGGGGTCGGCTGGTGTTTCTTCGTCGTCGGGATGGCAACTGGTGCAGGCGAAGCAAACATTACCTTCATAACTCCCAAAAATATCCCCACTAAAAGTAAAACAATTCCACTAAAAACAAGGCCTTCCTTAAATTTTTTCATATTAATACTTTAGCTCCATCTCATACATTACTGAATATCTATTTTAACCTAAGAATACTATTATTCCTAGGTTTGCCCGCCATCTTCCCTTAGTTTTACACCAATTCTTAACTTTTGTAACTTTCGTTCATTTCAAAAGGAAGACACCAGTAAGCAACAAAGTAATTGTTGCCTACCAGTGTCTTTATAAGTTAAATTGAATCTTTTGGTTTGCGTTGATATACGCGAAACTCATATGGATACTGATTTTTCTCATCAACTTGTCCCGACTGTACCGAAATCAAATCAAAGTTTCGATAATCTATTGTTGGCATCGTCACGTCACCATCAAAATGAGCTTTGATCACAGTCTGATACAAGGTATCTACTTCATCTTTTAGCAAAGTGAACAGACTGGCGCCCCCTAAGACAAAAATATCTTCATCAGGATGTGCAGTTATCCATGCTTTCATCTCTGCAGGTGTTATGAAGACTTCTAAGTTGTCTGTCACCCGGGCTTTTTCTTTCAAAGCTGCATTTCTAGTCAAAACTAGATGTAATCGGTGGGGCAACATTCCCGGAAAACTAGCAAAAGTTTTGCGTCCCATAAGGATTGGATGTCCCAATGTCCGCTGCTTGAAATACGCTAAGTCAGCTGGTAAATGCCACGGAAGATGTCCATCCTTACCGATATGTCCGTCAAGGTCTTCTGCCCAAATATATGCTAACATCAGATACCTCCTAGACAGCTACTGGAGCCTTGATAGCCGGCCCACTTTGATAGTCTAAAACTTTGATATCTTCCATATCAAAGTCCATGATATTGGTCTTATCAGGGTTGAGCCAGAGCGTAGGTGCAGCAAAAGGTTGACGCTGGAGTTGCTCTTGAACTTGGTCAAAGTGATTGTTGTAAATATGCGCATCACCAAGGGTATGAACAAACTCACCGACCTCTAGTCCTGTTTGTCGGGCAATCATATGGGTTAGTAAGGCATAGCTTGCAATGTTAAACGGCACCCCTAAGAAAACATCTCCGCTCCGCTGGTACAATTGACAGCTGAGTTTATTATCATTTACATAAAACTGAAAAAGTGTGTGACATGGTGGCAAAGCACTGTTTGGCACATCTTCTGGATTCCACGCTGATACAATGAGCCGGCGGGAATCAGGATTGGTCTTAATAGTTTCGATAACATTTTGAATTTGGTCGATCGTTTCGCCTTGACGAGTTTGCCAGTGCCGCCATTGGGCTCCATAAACATCTCCCAAGTTACCATACTTAGCAGCAAACGCATCATCATTGACAATACGTTCACAAAAAGCCTTTTTTTCAGCCTGATAAAGTTCATTAAACGCAGGGTCTGCCTGTGCCCGCAACCCAAAGTCCGTCATATCGGGACCATGGTACTCATCACTTTCAACCCAGTTTTTAAATGCCCATTCATCCCAAATATGGTTTTTGTGCTTCAGCAAATACTGAATATTAGTATCCCCCCGCAAGAACCATAGCAGCTCGCTTTTGATTAAACCAAACGGAACTTTTTTAGTTGTTAACAAAGGAAAGCCTTGACTCAAATCAAACCGCATTTGGTAACCAAACAAGCTTTTGGTCCCCGTCCCAGTACGGTCAGCTTTAGCATGCCCATGCGCCAGTATATCTCTAATTAATTGCAAATAAGGTTCATCAAGATTTGCCATTTTGTCCTCCTAAAGATCAACGTATTCGCTAAGTTCTAGCCAACGTTCTTCTCTTTCATCAATTGCTTGGGTTAATTCATCTACTTGGGCTTGTAAGTCTCCCAACTTGGCATAATCTGAGCCATCAACTTGACTCATTTCGGCGAGCAAAGCATCTTTTTTCTGACCAAGTTGTTCCATCTCTTTTTCGATCCGTTCATATTCCAAACGTTCCGCATAGGTCAGCTTAGTTTTGACTTTCTTAGCTGCTGGTTTGGCAGTTGCAGCTGTTTGCTCATGGGATTGGGGCTTGTTTTCAGCCTGAAAGGTAGCCTGCTTTTGTGCCTTAGCTAGATAATCCGTAAATGAGCCTGCATAGCGCTTGATTTGCCCATCACCGGCAAAGATGAGCAATTTATCGGCAACCTTATCCAGGAAATACCGATCATGAGAAACAGTGATAACAGTCCCATTAAATTCATCTAAATAGTCTTCTAAGACTGTCATGGTCGCAATATCCAAGTCATTAGTGGGCTCGTCTAACAGCAAGACATTTGGTTGTTCCATCAACAACCGTAACAGATACAGACGACGTTGTTCTCCACCGGATAATTTTCGAATCAGTGTTCCATGCATAAAACGTGGGAACAAGAACTGTTCCAAAAGCTGAGTGGTGCTAATCCGCTCCCCATCCCGGTTAATAATGTTTTCGCCAATCTCGTTGAGATAGTTGATCATTCGCTTATCACCTGGAATAGGTGGCATCTGTTGCCGATAATAACCAATGCGTACAGTTTCGCCAACTATCAATTGACCATCCGCTAATTCTTGGTCACCTGCCAAGATGTTGAGCAAGGTACTCTTACCAGCACCATTAGCACCGGTGATCCCAATCCGGTCACCAGCTTGAATTAAATAATTGAAGTCACGGATGATTTGGTGCCCTCCGATGGCTAAGCTAGCATCTTGTAGCTCCAACACCTTTTTACCCAGACGTTTTTGCCCAATATTAATATTGACATTATCTGTTGCTTGCACTTTACTATCAGCTAGGTCTGCTTTAATTCGTTCAAAGTTGTTGATTCGGGCTTGTTGCTTGGTTGTCCGTGCCTTAGCTCCGGTTCGCATCCAGGCTAATTCTTTTTTATATAGTTGCTTTTGCTTGTGTTCAGCTACGGCCTCACGTTCAACCCGTTCAGCCTTTTGACGGATAAAGTCCTGGTAATTACCCGGATAGGCATATAATTTTCCAAAGGAAAGTTCCATAATTTGCGTTGCAACATGATCAAGAAAATACCGGTCGTGGGTAACAACTAGTAGAGCTCCCTTGTAGTTAGCAAGGTAATCTTCCAACCATTCGATCGAGTCAAAATCCAAGTGGTTTGTCGGTTCATCCAGAATCAGCAAATCCGGTCGTTGAACTAACACCTGTGCTAACCCCACTCGTTTCTGCTGTCCTCCGGATAGTTCACCCACTTTGACATCTAAATCATCGATATGCAACTGGCTCAGGATAGTTTTCACATCACTGT
This sequence comes from Ligilactobacillus saerimneri, assembly GCF_036689625.1. Taxonomy (NCBI): domain Bacteria; kingdom Bacillati; phylum Bacillota; class Bacilli; order Lactobacillales; family Lactobacillaceae; genus Ligilactobacillus; species Ligilactobacillus saerimneri. Next base: position 738,112 of record NZ_CP144759.1, on the reverse strand, counting down.
CGGCAGTCCACGCATCTTCCTGGTTCATCAAGTCTTCAGCCCGATTATACTGTTCCTGCAATTTAGGATCTTCTGGGTTCTGACTGTACCGTGCCAAAACTTCTTCATAGTGGCGGATCGTTTGAAAAACTGGGGCTGCCCCCTCAAAGATTGCTTCCATAATGGTGGCATTTTGGTCCAGGGGCGGTCGCTGTTGGAGATAACTGATTCGATAATCATTGGGGCTGATCAAATCACCACTATCAGCAGGATCAATTCCGCTCAATGCATTTAATAATGTTGTCTTGCCGGATCCGTTGGTACCAATCAAACCAATCCGATCATTTTCATTGATCAAAAAGTTAACATCCTGAAAAAGGGTCTTTTCACCATATGTTTTGGTTAAGTTCTCAATTCTTAGTGTCTTCATCGCTTCTCGTCCTAAACTAAAAATGAATTTCTAAGATAACATTATAGCAAAAACTACTCTTAGCTTCATCCATGGAAATCGCCCTAATTTGTTAATTTAAGGAATTTAGCGACCAAGCCATTGGGCTAGGTTTTATAGGAATTTTATCAAATATTGTATATTACAATTATGATAAGGGATAGTTATTGTGATTTCAAACGATCTAAGTGCATTATTAAGGTTTATTGCATAACACAATTTTATAATTGCAACTCATCAAGAATATCAGTCGCTGCTAACACTGGCTTGGCTCCAGCCTGAATTAATTGATTGCAACCGACATATTTTTCTTCGTCAATGGGTCCGGGAACAGCAAGTACATCCTGATTTTCTCGGAGGGCCATTTTTGCCATAACAAGACTTCCACAACGAAAAGAACCCGCCAAATCAACGTTTGACGGGCTTATTTTTATACATTTGTCACATTTTCGCCTCACCTGTCATTTTCGGTCATCTTACGACAACAACAAACAGGCTTGGCCTTTCATTACATTATAACACTTGACTGACAATATAACAGGCTCTCAGATGAATCAAACAATGTAACTGTCCACAAAATTGTTTTAATTTAATTATCTCTTTTTGATGACAACTAGACGACGGGCAAAACCCGTCTTAATGAATTCATGTTGAAGAACAACAATAAAGGAGTGATTGATTTGAAGACTTATAGCTATCCTGAGAACGTCAAAAATGACATCAAAGAATATATTAATGATGAATTGGATACAGGAACCTTTGGACTACTTGTCCAAGGGGATGAAGATACAATTGAAGACATCAGAGACACTCTATTTAATGAAGATTCTGTGACAGGAAATGCAAGTGGCAGTTACACTATGAATACGTTAAAGGCTGAAGAAAATCTAGTAGGAAACTGGGACCTACTGGAAGAAGCGATGAGTGAATTTGACCTACACGTAAACCCTATTGAAAAAGGTGCTGAGTGGTGTGATTCGCTGATCCGGTGCTACCTGGTTGACTGGTGCTTCACTGAAGCACTTAAAGAAATTACGAAGCATGAAACTAAGAACTAATAAAAAAGGAGATCATATCATGACTAATAATAAGGAAGAAAAAAATTTAAAAGGTATCCAACGTTACTACACCCGTACTCGTCAAGGTGCACATGGCAATAACTATTACCTTGAACCAAAGCAAACATGCCCTGTTGATGTTTTGAATGACAAAGAAAGATTTGTGATTTTAACGTTTGATAAGGATGATGACTACATCGTAATTAACAATCAGCGTTACTACCTCAATAAATACAACTCCATTAAAGCTACAGATAAAATCCAGCAACGTGTTGCTATCGTTGACTTAAAAGAACTAAAGAAGTCAAAGCCTTACAAATATGATAAGAAGTTTGATCGCGAACACACGTCCAAGTTTGCTAGTTTTGACGAACTCGAAAAGCTTGCTAAGCAACAATGGCTAATTAACGGTGCTCCATACGTCAAGCAAGTTGCTTTATATAACGAGAAAGAGCAACGTTGCCGTTACTACTATGAACCAAGTTGTGACCGTCGCCTTGCGATTGCATAACAAAAAAGACCCGGCAATGCCGGGTTTGTTTTTACTTAGTTAGATGTTAACTTTTGATACATTTCAAAAAGTCGTTGTGCTATTTCTTGTTCAGTAGCTGATGGCCTTAATCCATAAGCTTTCATAACAGCTTTATCGTTTGCTTCATGTGCCTTATAAAGAGGTTTTGTCATCCCAGCTGGATTATAGAGATCAGCAAGAGAACTGTTTGGTGATTCTTTACGTGCGTCAATTATTGATTGTGCAGATTTAGAAATACGTTCTGTTTGCTTGTCATCAACATCCGGCCATGGAAAATTATTATAAACTATTTTGGCAGAATATCTAAAGTCACTCTTCAAGCGTCCTGCTACACATTTTATCCACACAGTATGCACTTTGCTTTCAATTATTCCGAATTCATATAATGAAGAATCAGGGATGATAAGCAATGCGTCTGTTGCTATTGTGTCTGGACTTTCCAGAGTTGCAGGAACGTAGTCTCTGTTTTGAGATGAAACACGTGGAACTGCCAAGTAAGTGTGATGTGGCTGCCGTATTTCTCCAAACAATGAAGGAGTGGATGCTAACTTTTGTGTGGCTTTACGCTTGCTTGACTCTCTGTATTCCTTAACATGATCAACTGCATCTTTAACTTTATTTATTTTCATCCATTGCGATGGCTCAACGTTATCTAGCCATATACAATATCTCTTTTCATTATGAAGTAGTTCCCTGCTACCAAGAATTGGATGTATGAAAGTTTTAGATTCAGGATAGCCTTTTATCAACTCGTTAACATCCTGTTGCGACCAGTTACTTAGCCATCCTTTATCGTTTGGCATACTTCCAAAATTCATCGGTGATACATTCTGAATTGGCTTAGACCGCGACGTGATCAAAATGTTAGGACCAGCTAGTAAATATGGATTGATGTTTGATGGTTGGGTTACCTCATTTCCATCGTATAGCTCCTTTTGTTGTCTTGGAACCTCTGTAAATCCTATGATCACCACATGCACGTGAGCTTTGTTTTTCGCTTCGTTATCCCACACAAAGGTTCTATAAGCAAAATCTATTGAAACATCCTGACCAATTGTATTCCATAGTATGGCTGGCTGCTGACCTTGACTTATACTATTAGTAGAAACAAAAGCACATTTCACAGTAGTTCCGTGGATGTAATCGCAGGCTTTCTTATACCATGCCGTAACATAATCGAGATTGTTAATGCCTTTAGCTCCTTCAAACGTATCTTTCATATCTTGCTTCTGGCTCTCCGTCATCAAGCGAGCACCGATAAACGGTGGATTACCCATTATGTAATTCAACTCATAAGGTTTAATAATATCTGTCCAGTTCATTCTGAGAGCGTTGCCTTCATAAATAGAGTCGTTACTGTCTAAAGGCAAGAAGTCTTTGTTTGCAAATGTAATGTCTTTAGTTTGCTCCCACATTTGTGACTCAGCAATCCACATAGCAGTCCTTGCAACTGATACAGCAAAGTCGTTAATCTCAATACCGTAAAAATTTTGAATTTTAACTTTCTGATCACTTTCATCAGTTAATGCCAATGCACCTTGGTCGCCAACGATTATTCTCAAACATTCATTTTCCATCTTACGCAATGATAAATATGTTTCAGTTAAAAAGTTTCCAGAACCACAAGCAGGATCAAAGAACTTTAATTTACCCAACTTGTCTCTAAATTCTTTTGCACGAGTCACTCGTTGCTTACGATTACCCATGTTTTGGATTTTGTCGAATTCCTCGTACAAATCGTTTAGAAATAACGGGTCAATCACTTTATGAATGTTTTCAATACTGGTGTAATGCATTCCACCTGAACGTCTGGTTTCAGGGTTCAAGGTTGATTCAAAGACAGCACCAAAAATGGTTGGACTGATTCCTGACCAATCAAATCCTTGTCCAGCATCTTCCACAATCAATCTTTTCAGTTCATCAGTGAACTGGGGGATAATTAAATTCTCATCAGAAAACATACCACCGTTAACGTAACTAAACTGTTGTAATTCCTCTGACAAGAATGGGTCACGCTCATCTTCTTTTTGATCTAAAACTCTGAACAAATCAGCTAAAGCGCTTCTAATGTCTTGTGGTTCTTTTCGCTCAATGAAATGCTGAAAGATATCCTCTTTACCAAACAAGTTGCTATCGTCGGCATACATTAAGAAAACTAAACGGACAATCAACATGTTAAGACTCTTTTGTATCTTCGGGTCGTTAACGTCAACACCTCTACCTTTTGAGTAAGCCGTTGTCAGTTCGTTGTAGATTTTACCTACCAGATTACCTGCATCAACTGACAACTGCTTTTCATTAATGACTTGCTGTTGGCTTGCATCAACCATAAACTCTAAAGATTTGACGTTCTTTGGCAAGTCTTCCAGCATTATCACTTTTGGCTTATCGAGTGGACGCTCCATATCATGGATATCAATTTCATTAAAGTTTGACACGATGATCCATCGTGGTTGTTCACTGCTTGGTAGAAAGTTAGCGTATCGTTTAGCTTGCTCAAATGGTGTTAAGTCATCCCCACCGGATTGATGGATTGGCTTTGACAAATCTTTAACGTTTTTTCCTTTCATTTCTACAATTGTTTTAGTAGAAGGAATGTATCCATCAATTCGTCTAGTTGACACCTTTCCGTCTGCTTTCACTTGCACATCTTTTTCATATTCAATGTAGTTCAAGTAGTCATCAACACCATACACCCGCTGAAGCAAATCATTCCAGAAACTTTGCCGGTCGGCGTCTTCCCTACCCTTCTTGTCACTGCTCCATGTCTTAACAAATTCACGTGCGTTTTGCTGTCTTGTCGCCATCTATAACTCGTCCTTTTCTGTATGATCTTTTTTATTCTATCATATTGGTTACAGTCTCTGCGGGAAGAGCATAAGGATCACCGCCTAATTGCCCTGATTGTCTAACGAGTCCATCACAGTTTGACAATGTATAGACAATACAACTAAATAACCGACAGAGGGATGTTTAGTCACTGATTAGGCTAAATTTGTGCAAAATCGCAACAAACGCAAAAAGCCCGTCTAGCGACTAAATGTCCGTCAGGCGGGTATCTTTTCATGATTTAATAAATACGGTTTGACAGTGAAAAAGACGGCCTGAAACAGGTCGTCTTTTGCATGGCTGTTTATATCTTTTCAATGTTCTTTTGTCCAATTTTAGCACGCTTCAACTCACTAATTCCCCGAAGTCCTGCGTGAATTAATACTAGAATGACTATCCACACAATAGCAATGAGTGATGTGTATTTTATAATCTCAGGCAATGTTAAAGTTCCATCTTGACTTGATAAAATTCCAGAATCCCAAATAGTGTGTAAAATAACAGCCACAGCAAAGAAACGTAAGAACTTGATATTCAGCAAATCACCAAATGTTAACTTTTTACCCGCACATGCAATGATCAGCCCAACAGTTGAAATCGCACACCATTCGGTATGAGTTCCCATAGACGTAACTGTCCTAAATATGTCAGAGCTTAACGGCAACAAAGTACCCGTTTCATCATTAACTGAGTAAATAATGTTTTCAATAGCAGCAAAACCGGCACCGACTGCTGAGCCTATTAGAAGGCCATTCAAAATGCCTCTGGCTCGTACCTGGTTAACAAAATATGCTGCTATTAAAACTTTAGACAGTTCTTCAGTGAAACCAGTTCCGAAAGATGCAAGTATGTTTCCAGTCCCACTAGGTATGACAGCATCAAGTGACATAACTAATAACATAGACAGTACCCCACCAAAAAAAGACATTTGCACCGTCTTATAAAAACTGATGTTTTGAAGTACATTGATTTCAAAGAAAAGGATCAACGATGAAACAGGGATCACTACTGCAGCGACACTTGTCAAAGCTATAAACATTCCTGGACGACCGTTTACAGTGGTTAAAACATACATCAAAATCACTAAAAGTATCGCAAAAGCAAATATTCTTGAAAATAGCCACGGATGAACTTCCTGCACACTTACATCTTCAATCGACGGAGTCGTTTTTGGAGTACCAACAATGAATATTTCCTCTGCTTCGGTTTGAGTGTGCTTCTTAAATACTTCAGAGAAAAAGTTACGTAAACTTATTTTTACTTCTCCGTGTCCACCGGTCCACGAATTAAGTTTAGCTGTTGCCGATCCCATAATTGACGATCGATTTTCTTCATGCGATTCTCTTTCCGAATGCGTAGTTGCTTGTGATTGATTTGATGCAAATGGCGTACCACATTGCTTACAAAATTTAGCACTTTTTGCGTTTTTCGCACCACAGTCAGTACAATATTTAAATTGTTTTTCTTCACTTGTCATAATCGAACCTCTTAGTCTTCATTACTGTAATCATAACGAGGCCATCTTGTGGAATTCCAATTTGTTCGTTCAAACAGTAAAACGATGTCCATTATCGGAACAAAAATCCACCAACCGCTATGACCTGTATCATGATACCGCTGGATAATACCGATGACTAACCATATTTCAAAGACTGCTGCTATCACCATTTCGATTAAATAAAGGACGTGACTTTGAGTGAATAACATAGCTTTACCTAGCATCCACATTCCTGCAATTAAAGTACCAGCACCGTACCAAAAATCTGCTCGACCCATACACTGATTTATTGACGAACTGTTAGCCCATGTGCGACTCCAAGCTTTTTTTCTTGGGTTTCCGGAACCATTGTACGGCCCTCTTTGATTGCTAGTTTGAAATTGTTGATTGTTGTCATGTTGTTGTAAACGTGATTCAATCACCGGATCATCGTTATTAACGCTTTGCTCAGTGTTGCTATGGTAAGTGTTATCACTATTCACTTGCTGTTTTGCTCCACAATTAGGACAGAACTTCGCTCCCGGTTTTAACTCAGTTCCACAATTTTCACAAAATTTATTCATAATAATTCACTCCTTATTCACGGTTATATCCATCGTCAAACGCTCGACCCAGTTCACCCGCAGTTCCAGCGATTTCATCTGCACTTTCCTTATTCTGCACAGCGTTTATATAATCTTGACCCTCATCTGTATCTTGGAACCTTAATGTCTCTCTCCCATTTCTAAAGCAGATAAGCATATCGTTTGGCTGCCGGGTGCTTACCGAAACCGTCCAATCTGAACCCAATATGTCCTTTTGCTTGATTATTTCACTAACAACTTCACCAGTTGCATTCTCCATAGGAAGATGTTCATCGGGGTCATCTGCAGAAATAGCCTTATTTAATTCTTTTACGTACTCTTTTTCACCTTCGTCAGTTAGCACAAAGTAGGCCGTTTTCTTTTTGAGGTTTATATCAACATCTGTCACATCTCCTAGTGTTGTATCTCCCAGCTTACTTGTGTTTGCCGACTGTTTAATATATTGTTCTTGGACAAATCCACTTTTAAATGCAATGAAAAGACCAACGACGATCAAAGCGATCACACCTAGGATCATTTTTAAAGTCTTTTTTGATTTTTCACCCCGCTTAGTTCCTCTATCAAGATTATCCACAATATGCTTTACAGACTGTCTTGATGCCGTAACTTCATCACCTATTTTGTGGCCACAGTTATCACAAAATGTATCTCCTGGCGATAGTTCTGATCCGCAATTCTCACACACTACCGGCTTGTCGTCATTTTTTGATACTTGTTTTGGTTTTGCTTTCGGCGCTCCAACCTCATCTTTAATTTTGTGTCCACAATTATCACAAAACGTAGAACCCGGTGATAGCTTGGCGCCACAATTGTCACAAAATTTTTGAGTCATTAGACGTCTCCTCCCTAAATAATGTTCACACCTTGATATTTTATCATAATCTTAAACTATTGAATTAACATTTTAAGTCCTGAAATGTCAATTTAAGTTAGAAAGAAAATAGTTGCTCATCAGTGACGTAAGACATGAATACCTCATATGGAGTTCGATAGTCTAATGCTTTGCGAGGCAGGTTATTTCGCTTACTCATCAGTTGGGTCACCAATTCATCGGGAAGATTGCGGAAATCTAGCTGTTTTGTTAAGCCGTCCCAGCGTAAAAGACCGTTGTTGTTTTCGTTCAGCCCTCGTTGATTGGGAGCACCAACCTCGGCAAAGTAAGTGCGAAGGTCAAATTGATTGGCAATCTCGCGCCAGCCGGCGAATTCTTTTCCGTTGTCAAACGGTAATCGATTTGAAGAAGTGCCGCGGGAATTTCCGAAGCCACTGACTTAAGTGTTGGTTAATCGCATCAGCCGTCTTTTCGTGTACATTGAGTACAATTTCGACCTTCGATTGGTGTTCGGTCAGGGTCATTACCGCCCCTTGGTGTTTTTTTCCTTGGACGGTATCAGCTTCAAGGTGCCCAAATTCAGTGGCATAGTGCGGAAAGTCCTTGGCACGCTCGTGAATACTTCGCCCCAATTGGCCAGCCTTCCCGCGGCGCTCAATATAGCCATTAGGGTGCCGCTTACCTTGCATGGGCAAAGCACGGACATTCAGACCGAACTGCCCCCGTTCAAACATCCGGTAAAGAGTTCGCCGGTTACAACTAATTGGGCGCTCAGCGTACCCAATAATGGTGTCAGGTGTCCACCCCTGGGCAATTTTGTCGTTGATATAAGTGAGTTCAGCCAGTGACAACTGAGTACGTTTTCGGCCACAACGTTGCTTATTGCGCATATAGTGATCTTGATAATCAGCAATTGGGGCACCGGTTTCCAAATAACGATAAACGCGATAAACGGTTTCGGCACTACGGTTGATCATTTGGTCCACTCGGTACGCTTTAAGCTTTTTCACGAAAGAATGGGCGATGATTGTCAGCTCGTTTGTGGTAAGATGGGTGTAAGTCATTTGTGGTTTCCATTCTTTTGTTTAGGAGTATTCAAAAGTCTACCACAAATGGCTTTTCTATTTTTCTAACTTAATTTTACAAACGGCGAACTGAAACGAAATTTTGATTTTCAAAATAGACAATATTTTTCATTTTAAAATCCTATTTATTTCGTCTTATCTCTCCATCTATATATTTTACTTTAATTTTTTTAAAAAACGATACCATTCAAAAAATATAAAACATTCAGTTTTACCGAATGTTTTTCGCTATTTTCTACTGTTATATATAATTTTATCTCCTTTAGTCTGAGGGGTACATTATGATCTATCTTCGCTTCCGTCACCATCGCCGGTAAAGAGCGTTTGACCATTTAGAAGTGGAATAATCAACGCCATAGCACTGTCATTTACTTCTTGGGCACGGAGATCTTTTACAAGCTCAAACAATTCAGGAGAAAGTAAAGCAAGCGGTAGCTGCTTTTCCTGCACCCAGTATTTCAGTTTTGTAAGGGCACGAGTTCGGTTACGTGTGATTGGGCTCCGCAGACCAGCAGCCATAAAATCTATTCCCACAAGTGGATAAGCAGTAAGTTCCTGCAAAATAAACTGGAGCTTATCATAAGCTTCGTATTCTTCACCGATTCCAATATTGTCTTCCGGTTCACCTGCTATTTCAGAAAAAGGTAACTTTTTTCGAAAGATCTGCAATGTGGGCTCTATATAATCCCTGCAATTCATCAGATATCTACAGTTATAGAAATTTTCATCAAAATCTTTCCGTATACATTTGAGCAGATCTTTGCGGAAAGGAATTTCAAGTTCATTCGCCAACCGAAGAGCCTTTCCTTCTTTGACTGCAGCTTCTACGGCTTCCGTACAGTCTTTTGAATGAAGGATTTGATCACAGGTGGCGGAAACAGACAGTACATCTCTATCATCTGCCCAGTGTCTGATAGAAAGAATCACATCGTATTCATCTGTGCTGAGTGTGTAGCTCGATGAAAGCTTCAGATAACGAAGCATGACAGATTCTGCATCTTCAATTTCAGAGATACCAGGCACGGGGCCTTCATCCATCAGTCCATCGATCAGCATCGTAATGGATGCATATTCCTCTGATGTTGGATTTCCAAACAGGAGTCCTTCAGCACCTGACTTTTGCCAGCAGGTCAGAGCAGAGTATGCATTTATAACTCCATTGATCGTTCCTTCAGTCAGAAACCATTGACGAATCTCCTCCGTATTTGGATTCAGATATTCTACGGCATGAATCCGCCCCCAACTGTGTACCTTTTTTGCAATAGCAAAAATTTCATCGTTGCCATTTTCCCACTGCTGCATATTCCAGACAGCAAAGATTGTAAATTCATCATACAAGCCAATCCTTCGAATGATCTCTTTCAGACTTTCTTGTGGATCTCCGAAAAGTTCCAAGAGTTCAAGCACGATCTTAACGCATTCTACATGTGTGGAATACAGAACCAGGGACAAGGCGGTGTGAAAGATATTTCTGACCTCCAGTGTCTGGGAATGATCGATAATATAATTCTGCAATTCATCAATACAGTTGATGGCACGGACATCCTTTGTCCATTCGAAAAATATAGCGTCTGCTTTGGAAAAATCCCCGCAGATGGCAACTTTAAGTGCTCTGACCATTCCTTTTAACTGTGCAGCATCCATACCTGTATGAGACATATGATAAATTCTGACGCCATCTAATGCGCCGGGAGCCCATTTAACGGAATCATCGGAATCTTGCTCGTGAAGGATAAAATCACAATCAAGAATTCCGTCAGTTATATTATCGCAAATTTGTTGATAAATTGATTTCTCCATTGCACACCTCCGCAGACTAATTATTTTTCCTGCTTACAAGTATAGGTTGTCAAACGTACTGTACAAAAAAACAGACTTTGAATTGTTTCTGAAAAAATTTACGAAATTTCTATTATAAAAACATAAAGAGAAGCGTAAAAATAATTGCGTCCTAAGACCAACACACAAAACTATTTTCACTGCCTATCGTTTGGTAGCAAAATGCTTCTCTTTTCGCGCACCATAATCTCTCTTCCTTATAAAACAAACGGTTGCCATGCACATTCACATAGCAACCGTTTTTATGTAGGAAGATTTGGACGACAAAATGTCACTTAATAGTCCATGTACTTATCAGAAAAAGTCATTTATCGCCCTGGCTCCACTCAATACGGAATAAGCGGGCAGATAGGTTTTTGTCTCCTTTTATCGGAGAAGTTCATTCATCTTCTTGGTTCAACTAAAACTTAGGGGCTTAGGCCCCGGTTTTCGTCTCCTTTTATCGGAGAGGTTCATTCATCTGAGCTTAGGGAAAACACTATTATATCAAGCTTTATTAAATATATTGCTTGCCCAAATTTTAACCACTTAACTACTTACACCATGGATCGGTGGTTAAATTTCAGGCTAGGTTTTTACCTAAACTTTACTCTATAACTGTACAAGAAATAATACATAAATTCAACTCGCACATAAAAATTAGTGGAAGTTTTATTTAGATCAAAGATATTATTTGCTGATAAAGCCACTCCACGTAGACTAATTTGCTCAAAAATTAAAGTACCCCACAACATTAGACCAACACGTCCAATGCATAGGATACTTCTGTTATTGACTATGCAAGTTTAACCACTATATTTACCCGTGGCTAAACCTGTTTTAATTGGTTCAAAGGTTCTGCGATGAATCGGTGAAACTCCATAATTAGCTAAACCTTGGAGGTGTGCTTTCGTTCCATAGCCCGCATTATGACTGAATTCATAACCCGGATAAATTTCATCATAAAAAGCCATCAAGTGATCACGGTTAACCTTAGCTACAATGCTTGCAGCTGCAATAGACGCCGACTTAGCATCACCCTTAATGAGTTTCTGTTGTGGAACATCACTAGCAATCGTCATAGCATCGATCAAAAGTTGGTCTGGCCGAACAGTTAAATCAGCCACTGCTTGTTCCATGGCAGTAATTGTAGCCTGATAAATGTTGACTTCATCAATCAACCGGTTGTCCGCCCAGCCGACTGCAACAGCCACTGCTTCTGTCAAAATTTGTTGGTACAACGTTTCTCTCTTAGTCGCCGATAATTGTTTAGAATCATTAACATCATAGAGGGCAAAATCGTGCGGTAAAATAACTGCCGCAGCCACTACTGGACCAGCCAAAGGACCGCGTCCCACTTCATCAATTCCGGCAACATACTGGACTCCCTTTTCCCAATAAGACCGTTCGATTACCAGGCGCTGTTGAAAAGCTTCCCGCCGAGCTTGCTCTCGTTCTTGCCGGCGGTAGTAGGTTCGCAGTGCCTGTTGCACTCCTGCCCGCTTATCATCTTGGAGCTGAGTTAGTAACTGTTTGTCAACTGGGGTTTCATTCAACAGCTGCTTGACTTTTTTAATGGTAAGCTTTTTTTCCGCCATTATTCTTGCTCCTCGACTGGTTGGGGAATGTCATCAAGGGTATACCGCCCCAACTTACCTTTGCGAATATCAAAAATAAGCCGCTCACTAGCCCGTTCGTAGTCATCCTTGAATCCCATATTAGCCGTGATTGCTAATAAGAGCTCAACAGTCGTGTCGTTAATCTGATCATTGGTAACCCGGTAACGATCCATTAAGGCCTGCGGATTATGTGCTACGAAGTGTTCTAATGCGTAAAGGGCAACATCGTCCTTAGCGTAGAGTGTATCCTTAATCGCTCCTGTCAAGGCTAACTTCTTCCCTACTAACGGATCTTCAAACTTGGGCCACAAGATTCCTGGTGTGTCCAACAATTGCAAGGTGTTCCCTACTTTAATCCATTGCTGTGCTTTCGTCACTCCGGGCCGGTTCCCTACTTGGGCAATTCTGCGCTTAGCCAGGTGGTTTAGGAGAGTTGACTTCCCAACATTAGGAATCCCCACACACATCACCCGACTACGCTTGGTCTTAATGCCTTTTTCTGCTTTCTTTTTATTATTATCTCCCAAAACAGCAATAATCTTTTTTTCAATTACCTTCAAGCTGTTAGCGTTACTGTTAACTGCTAGTGCCGGAATGCCATTTTGTTCATAATAATTAATCCATTTTTGGGTCATTGCTGGATCAGCCAGATCCATCTTGGTCAAAACTACAATCCGTGGTTTCTGCTCAATCACCTCTGTCAATTGCGGATTCCATGAAGAATCAGGAATACGTGCATCAACCAATTCTAGAACAATATCAACTGCCTTTAAATTCTCTTTCACCTGGCGCAAAGCCTTAGCCATATGCCCTGGGTACCATTGAATAACTGCCATTTTTACCTCCTTAAAAGAATCGGAACTGGTCAAACGGGGCGATGTTGCACACTACCCGTCCTTTGATTTGCTTTTTTGGTATTACCCCAAATGTCCGTGAATCGCGACTTATAGGGCGATTATCGCCAACTAAAAAATACGTTCCCTGCGGAACATGGACGCCTTTGCTAGTATAATCAGCAGGAAAATCAGCTGTATAGCGCTGGTGCTTGTTCAGATCAAGTTGTTTATATAAAAAGTCTTCTGCTACCACGCGTCCGTTGACGTATAGTTTTTCGTTATGATAGCGGATGTTATCACCTGGCAAGCCGATTACACGTTTCACATATACCAAGCCGGCTTGGTCAGTTGCCAATACCACATCAAAGCGGTGGATTTTTTTAGTGCGCAATACCATGACTTCCTCGCCATTATGTAACGTCGGCTTCATCGAAGTCCCCTCAACTATTGCCACAAAAAAGAGAAGGCGCACAAGTAGTGCTACTAGCGCACCTCCCATCAAAAATCCTATAATTATCTTTTTCCTACGCTTCACAAGCAAATACCATTCCTTAATATATCAATCACTTTTCATTATACCATTAAATTCACTCTTCTTTTTTGCCGTTTCTCCCCTTAAAAGTCGCTAAATTCTCCCTTCATTTGCCAGGAGATGGTATAATTTAAATCAAACGGATGTTTGAATAACTCGAAAGGTACTGCTCATGAGTAAGTGGATATTTAAACTTATTAAAAATATTTTTTATCGCTTACGCCCGCTCATTCTCTTTATTCTGTGCGGGTTAGCTTTTATTGTTCTCATGCAGATGCAGTATGCTCATCTAGCCTTAACTCCCCGCAACTTTTTTGATACCGCTAACCGCTGTTTTCAGGCAGCTCAACATCATGAGCAACCTGTCGACCATTATCAGCCGGCCTCGATTCACCGTACCGTCTATTTTTACGTCAATACCCACGGTCATGACCAGTCAACTTTACCTTATTGGCATGAAGCTGTACAAGGTTGGAACAAAACCAATGTCGTCACTCTCCAACCGACTAATGATATTGCGGCAGCTACAATTACATTGGTTCCTCAGAGCATTTCTCTCAGCCAAAACACAGTGGGGCTGACTAATACTCAATCTAGCCTTACTACTCAACAAATTAATGGTCGCTATCAATATCGCAACCACAACATCAGTCAATGCGAACTTGATTTAAAGAAAATGAAGACCTACGGTTATACCAAACAGGAAATAGTAAACGTAGCTGAACATGAGTTAGGTCACGCTTTGGGTTTGAAACATAGTCAAGCAGTACGCTCCGTCATGAGTGCTGATAATCGCTTTTTTAATATTCAGCAAACTGATGCCGATCATTTAGCCGATATTTTTTCAAAAACCACTCCTAACCACCCCGTTAACCAATCGATTAGTTGCCATATTGCGGGTTCATAAAAAGACCAGCCTTATTTCAAAGCTGGTCTTTTTATATGCTGTATTATTCGTCACTCTTGAGTGTACCGCCAACAGCGTAACGGTTCTTTTGCATTTCATTCAGAACCACGTGCACATGTTCAGCAGGAGCACCAGTGTTTTTAACCACCGCTGCAGTTACATCCGCTACTAAGTTCTTCAATTGTTCTTGGGAACGTCCCTCGATTAGTTCAATATGAATTAAAGGCATGTCCTCATCCTCCTTATATCTTTACACATAGTTTACCAAAATTCACTTTTAAAGGATATCTTTTACAACTTAGGCTTTCCCCAACGCTTCTGAAGTTAGATATCCTTGCATATATGGTATCATAGTAGACAGTTAAAAATGGGAGGTTTTAAAATGGCTTCAAATCGCTATGAATTTTCTGCCTGTACCAGTGTTCTGGTCGGCAAAAAGGCCACTGTCGATGGTTCTACCCTTATTGCACGAAACGAGGACTTCAAGTCGGCTTGGCCAAAGCACCTAGTGATTCATCCACACGAAGAATTCGCTAATGAACAAAAATTCGTTGCTCAAGACAACGGTTTCACTACTACTTTGCCTAAGGTTAAGGGAAAATACACTGCTACACCTGAATGGACTGCTGAAAACGGATTGATCGAAGAAGATGGGATCAATGAATACGGAGTTGCAATGAGTGCAACTGAAAGTACGTATGCTAATGACCAAGTCTTAGCAGTTGACCCCCTGGTTGAAACAGGGATTAACGAAGGTTCAGTAGTCACTGTGGTTCTTCCATACGCACATTCCGCTCGCGAAGGTGTTGCAATCCTGGGTAAGATTGTTGAAACTAACGGGGCTGCTGAAACCAACGGCATGCTTTTCTCCGACCAAGATGAAGTTTGGTATATGGAAATTGGGTCAGGTCACCATTGGGTTGCTCAACGCATTCCTGATGATTGCTATGCTGTTGCTGCTAACCAGATGGCTATCCAAGAGATTGATTTTGATGATCCCGATAATTTCATGTTCTCACCAACTATCAGAGAATTCGTAGCACAAAATCATCTTAATACCGCTCGTGAAGGGTTTAATTTCCGCAAGATTTTCGGTACTCAAACTCTTTCAGATGAAGTTTATAGTACACCACGTGTTTGGTTTGCCCAACAATATCTCAACGCTGATACCCCTAACACTCCAATGAGTGAAGACTTACCTTTTATTCGCAAGGCTGACCGTCTCATTCAGGTAGCTGACGTTGAATATATTCTAGGATCCCACTTCCAACGGACGCCATACGATTTACTGGGCAAGGGGACTGAAAGTGGGAAGTTCCGCCCAATCAGTCTAGCCAAGACCCAGGAATCACACATCCTCCAAATCCGGCCTGATATGCCGATTGAAGTTGGGGGCCTCCACTGGTTATCCCTCGGTGTTACCGCACAAAGTGTCTACGTTCCACTTTATGCTGGTGCAACCGATGTTCACCCTGCTTACAAGGTTGGAACCAAGGATTATAGCCCAGATTCGGCTTACTGGACATACAAATTGGCCGGAATCTTGGTTGATCCTCACTATCACGAATTTGGAGAAGACCTTCAAGAAACTCAACACAAGTTGCGGATTAAATTTGGCCAGATGGTACGCGAAGCTGATCAAAAGGCTCTACAAATGGAACCAGCCGAACGGACTAAGTTCCTAACCGACCAAAGCATCAAGATGCAACAAACAGGATTAGACGCAATGAACAAGCTAATCAGCGTCTTGGTAACTAAGTCTACTGACTTATCACCGCTAAACTATAACACTGATTTAAATCTTTAATTATAATTGGCCAGCAAGCATTAGCTTGCTGTTTTTTTCATTTTAAATGATATTCTAGGAAAAATTCCCCCTGTTTCTTTTTTATTTTTACTTTAGTTAAAGTAACTATTTATTTGTGAGAATATGCAAAGCACATGAAGTATGTTATTGTTTGAAGTGTAGTAGTTACTTTTTCAGCTCACTTGGAGGTCAATGGTAATGAAGAAAAAACAATTCCACTATACTTTAGTCGCCTACTTATTAGGGACGCTCGCTTATATCGTATATTTTTCTTTACGTCATAGTATCCTTATGCTGGGCTTTGGAATCGCTACAATCTTTATGCTCGCTTACACTTTCCTATTTTTTAAAAACCACGAATAAATCCACCGAAAAAAACCGAACCCTACTTTTGCCAAAGCAAAAATTATGGTTCGGTTCTAAACTATTTTGCTATTTTACTTTTTAATCGCTTTGTTTAGCTAACTCACAGGCACGGCCCATTAGCGCAGCCGTTTGATTGGCAACTTTCCCTTGCACCACTTCAACTTCAAGCGTATTCAGTATTTGCCCCATCCGTGGGCCTGGCGTTATGATTTTTGCTTTAAGTAAATCATTCCCGGTTAAAACTAACTCGCGCTTGGATTTAATCGGTAACTTTTCATACTGGGTCCGAAGGGCTGTTTCATCAACCTGATTTTTGAAAAAAGCGGCTACCTGATTAGCTACTAGCAATAGTGGCAACCCTGTTTGGTATAGCATGAGCGCATCTAATTGCTGTTGCCGCAAAGCCCGTAAAGCAACACGGGCTTTAAGCGTATTGTGAATAATCTCCCGGGAAGACTTCCACTGCCGTAATAAACGACTAACCTGACTATCGTCTAGCTCACAAAGTGTAGTGATCAATGTCCAAACCGCTTCTTCTGAAGTTAACTTGATCGCTGGCAAAGTCAACAATTGTGCTAGTTCGGCACGGTAGTCCTTTAAACCAGGACAATATTGATACAAGCCAGTATCAATAAAAGCTTGCACACCCCGTTTGATGTTACGTCCTTGAAGCAACTTTACCCATTCTTCATGGATCCGTTCGACCGCAATCTTGGCTAGTAAGGGTGCATTCTCTGCAATAGCCTTTTCTGTTGTAGGATCAATTGCAAAATCAAGTTTACTTGCAAATCGTACTGTTCGCATCATCCGCAAGGCATCTTCATGATAACGTTCGGCAGGAACACCAACCGCCCGGATTAAGTGATTTTTTAAATCATCTAAACCTCCGAACAAGTCAACGATTTCCCCATTCATATCCATTGCTAACGCATTAATAGTTAAATCACGTCGCTTCAGATCATCTGCAAGCGAACGCACAAACGTTACCTTATCAGGGCGACGGTAGTCTTGGTATCCTGATTCAGTCCGAAAGGTCGTTACTTCATAGCCTTTGCCATGATCAATTACCATTACTGTCCCGTGTTCGATTCCTGTATCAACCGTTTTCTTGAAGAGCGCCTTCACTTCTGCCGGGTACGCACTGGTGGCAATGTCCACATCATGAATCGGCAAGCCCAGGATCGTATCCCGAACACTACCACCAACAAAATAAGCTTCAAAGCCATTATCCTGAATGGTCTTGAGCACTGGTAATGCTTGTTGAAATTCACTGGGAATCTGTTCAACAATCATAGGAGATTTTCCAATCCAACTAAGAGTTCTTGCGCTGTGCCGACTTTGGCAACCGCCACTGCTACTCCTGACATGAAGGAAGACCGATCAAATGAATCTTGCCGAATTGTCAAAGCTTCCCCAGGTGCACCGAAGAGTACTTGTTCGTGAGCCACGTATCCTGGTAATCGAACTGAATGGATCTTCATCCCTTCATAGTCTGCCCCCCGTGCACCAGCTAAAGTTTCTTTTTCATCAGGGTTGCCTTGGTGGTGGGCTTCCCGTACTTCTGCAATCTTCTTAGCAGTTGCCACAGCCGTTCCGCTTGGAGCATCCAGCTTATTATCGTGGTGCATCTCAATAATTTCCACATTAGGGAAGTACTTAGCAGCTTGTTGTGCAAATTGCATCAACAATACTGCTGATAATCCAAAGTTTGGTGCAATCAATCCACCAATCTTTCGTTCTTTGGCAATCTGTTGTAATTCAACCACCTGATCATCTGTCAACCCAGTTGTTCCAATTACTGGCCGCACCCCATGTTCAAGGGCAAACTTGGTATTAGTATATACAGCTTGTGGAACAGTAAAGTCGATCCACACATCTGCCTGGTCAGTGTTGATTTGTTCATAATCTTGGTAAACCGGAACATCATAAGCTGCAAATTCTGCAATTTCACTTAAATTTTTTTCAGTAGCGGTAGGATCAAAGACCCCGACCAACTCAAAATCATCATGATCAATCACCATATGTGTTGCCTTATTACCCATGCTGCCTTTAAAACCAGCAACGATTACTTTGACCATCAATATCATCCCTTTGTCTAAATCTTTGTTTTAATATGATTAGTATAACATACTCACTGTTAGAGCATACTTGCTAATGAGCTTAATTACGCCATTAAAAATGTGATTGCCACTTGATATTTCTGGACTCTTTTTAGGTCATCTTCACTAACCTTACTCAACCTGGTTAAATCGGAGTTGTGTTGTAAGTCGGCTAACTTCACTTTCCGAGCTATACTATTAGCTTTAACTTTTTTAAGATAATCTTCATAAGACACATTTTTGGGTTTAGTCAACGTGGCAACTGCTGTAACAATTTCTTCTGTAAAGCCCTTAGCCTTCAAATCAGCAAGTGTATACGCGGAATCTTCAATCACGTCATGTAGTAATGCCACCACTTTAGCTTTTTCATCAGTCACTAAACTGGCAACATAAATTGGGTGCTGGATATAATCAACTCCGGCTTTATCGACCTGCCCCTTATGTGCATCGCTTGCGATCTTCAGCGCAACATCATATAAACTCATTTTATTCACTCCAGTACATGTTTCTCAAAGGTAACCATCAAAACAGAGGCTGCTGTCATTCTTTATTTAAAGCTCCATTCATTTTTCCTCAAAAAATAATTTCCGCTACAAAATTATAACCTCCTCGTCGACAGATTGTCCTGTATTATATATACTTTAATTAAAGTAACATTTTAATTATCGAATTAAGGAGCGAATAGGCATGCGTTTCCCATACGAAAAGCAATTTCGTTTTCATCTCTACCACCGTAATCTTGAAGAAATTACTATTAACGATATCTGTCACGACGTAGCTGATCTCTTCAACTATTTACGTCATTTTAATCTTTCTTACCAAGACCAGCCCCAACTAGATAATATTCACGAGGCTGACATTCGTGACTATTTCAATATGCTTCAAAGCAAGCGTAATATTAAAAACACTACCTACAACAAGGTGCTGACTCATTTGAATACTTATTTTTCCTTTTTGTTTAGTCAAAGATATACAACCACTTTGCCTACGCTGCAACTCAAAGGGTTACACCGTCAAGCACTCTCACAGATTCCATTAAATTGGTGTGATAATTTAGCAAATCTACTCCAAAACAAACAGCTGTCGTTCTACACTCGGATGGTTCTCTTGTGCTCGGCTCACTTTTTTACGGTGCAGGAATTTATGGCACCTAACTTCTATAAAGTTCTGAACAAAATCACTTTGCAACCCATGGAACAAGCATTTCTAGCAGAATATACTGCTGCCTACGCTGAGCTCCGGCAACTTCAGGAATGCGAAGACCTTTTCTTGAAAAAACGTATCAATCTTGCTGCCCCCCGCTTGAGCCTACCGGGGTTGCACAAGTACCTCAAAGCCGATCAAAAGCACGCCCCGTTCCCCCTTATTCCCCGTGAACTTTACCGTAATGCGGTATGTGCTTACATTCTGCACCACCAGTCCCTTTCTGACGCAGAACTTTGTCATCATTTACGTTTAACCCCCACTTCGCTTAACTATTACCGTCAGCAAGCCTATCTCTTAACTACTACGCATTAACAAATAATCCCTGCCTGGTGTTTCACCAAGCAGGGATTATTATTTTATTCATACATTAATTGATCTTGCAAATCTAACATTGTACTGTCATTAGGATGTCTTTGGAGGTAAGCGTTGATACACTCGAGTGCATCATCACGCCGTCCGACGTTGCGATAAAAGAACGCCACATCGTAAATGAAATCATCCTGTTGTCCTAAATATGTCCGAGCTGCATCATAATTTTCTTCAGCTAATGCCAATTGGTCTTGCCGTGCATATACCCGTCCCAAGTTCCAGTATAGTTGGGGATCAACTTCATCATCACCCAAATACTGTTTGAGCAATTGAATATTATCTGTATCCTTTTTCAATTCCACTAAAAGATTGCTCAACTGGACAACCAACGTCATGTTTTGAGGATCTTGTTCTAAAGCTTGCCGCAATAACTTCTCAGCTAATGCTGTTTTCCCTAATTTAAGCGCAATCTCAACTGTCTTACGGTATAAGTTAGTATTATACTCATCCACAGCTAAACCTTCTTCATAGGTACGCAAAGCTTGGGCGAGATCCCCTTTATCTTCTTGAATTTGTGCCAGATAAGGATAGGCAGTCCCATAGGAGCTGTCTTCGTCAATTAATTTCTTGAAGTTTCGTTCAGCATCATCGACACGATCTAATTGTAACTGGGTGAAGGCTAGTTGGAATAAAGTATCATTATCCAGTTGGTCGTCATGGATTTGCTCCAAATAACCTAATGCTTGTTCAAATCGGCCTGCTCCAGCATAAGATAGTCCTAGTCGTTGAACTAAGTTGACCTGCGACAAGTTCAGAATTCCCTGTTTAATTAGGTCTAAGTAGCACCCAATCGCTTTTGTATATTGCTTAGTATTGAAATATAACTCCCCCAAGGCAAATTGGATGACAGACTCATCTGGGGCTAAACTAGCAGCTGTGAGTAGTTTTTGTTCACTAACGTCAAACATACCCTGCGTTTGGTAAAGATCAGCTGCTACTAGTAAAGCTTCCAAATACGCTGGAGAAGTAGGCTGGATACTTGCCAGGTAGTTCAGTGCTTCGTCATCATTACCCTCCCCAATCGCAATATCCGCCAGGGCTGTACGCAGACTATCTTCATCCGGATAACGTTCCAACAGCTTGGTATATGTTCTTTTGGCCCAGGTTGACAGTCCATACGAATACAGTTCTTCGGCTAAACTATACAAAGTGTCATCATCATCTTTGCGCAACGCCCAGGCAAACTTTTTGTGGGCTTCATCGATTTTCCCTTGTGCGATTAAATCGAGTGTTTCTTCTGAAAAAGACATTATCTCTAACCCCTCACTTTTTAGTAGCTCCTTCAAGGATATATTAAAAAAAGCCAGAACACAATGGTTCTGACTTTCTTGAAAAATTATCTTTTTCTTATTTAACAGCGTCCTTCAAACCTTTACCTGGTTTAAATGCTGGTACCTTGCTTGCAGGAATTTCGATTTCTGCACCAGTTTGTGGGTTACGACCCTTACGAGCAGCACGGTCACGTACTTCAAAGTTACCGAAGCCGATAAGTTGTACCTTTTCGCCTTTCTTAAGGAAATCTTGAATTGAACCGAATACTGCATCAACTGCAACAGTTGCGTCCTTCTTAGTCAAACCAGTCCGTTCTGCAACTGTGTCGATTAATTGAGCTTTGTTTGCCATGTGTTTCACCTCCTCAATTAAAACTAGACATATTGCTATGTCATATAATCGTTTTGAGTATGACTCAAAATCGATGAAACAATGACCAACAAATCATTGTTCATTGCTAGAATAGCATAGAAAGCCTATCATAACAAGGCTTTTAGCCTTTTTTTATTACTGAAAAAAGGCATTATTTTCTCTTTCTTTCAATCAGATGCACAGGCGTCCCTTCAAAGTCAAACGCTTCGCGAATCCGATTTTCCAAGAAACGTTCGTATGAGAAATGCATCAATTCAGGGTCATTAACAAAGATTACGAATGTTGGTGGCTTAGTAGCAACTTGCGTTGTGTAGTATACCCGTAAGCGGCGCCCATTATCTGTTGGCGTCGGGTTATAGGCCAATGCATCCATAATAACATCGTTGAGTACTGCTGATTGAATCCGCCGTCCATGATTTTCATTAATTCGCTTAATCAAAGCCGGTAATTCACCTAACCGCTGGTGAGTTTTAGCAGACACAAAAATAATTGGCGCATAGCTCAAATACTGAAATTCTTGGCGAATTGCAGCCGTGAAATCATTCAGCGAATGGGTATTCTTCTTGATCGCATCCCACTTATTGACAGCAATAATAATGCCCTTGCCCGCTTCGTGCGCATATCCTGCCACATGCTTATCTTGTTCACGAATGCCTTCTTCTGCGTTCAATACCATAACTACAACATCTGAACGATCAATTGCACGCAGGGCCCGCATTACAGAATACTTTTCCGTATTTTCGTAAACTTTCCCTTTTTTCCGAATTCCAGCAGTATCAATCATTGTGAATTCAGAACCATCAGCAGTGGTAAACTTAGTATCAACTGCATCACGTGTTGTTCCCTCAATTCCAGAAACAATTACCCGTTCTTCACCCAGGATAGCATTGACTAATGAGGACTTACCCACATTAGGTCGGCCGATAAAGCTGAACTTGATGCTGTCGTCCTCTTCATCTCCAGCATTTTCAGGGAAATTCTTAACAATCGCATCTAATAAGTCCCCCGTACCAATTCCGTGTGTTCCAGCTACCGGGATTGGGTCACCAAAACCTAGTGAATAGAAGTCATAGATCTGAGCACGTTGTTCAGGATTATCAACCTTATTCACTGCCAAAATAACCGGCTTATTAGTCCGATACAGAATCTTAGCTACTTTTTCATCCGCATCAGTAACCCCTTCTCGAACACTAACAACAAAGACAATTACATCTGCTTCATCAATTGCAATTTCTGCTTGTTCACTGATCTGCTGAACTAATGGTTCGTCACCAACGGCAATCCCACCAGTATCAATCATACTAAAAGGATGGCCAAGCCATTCAGAATTGGTATAAATTCTGTCCCGGGTTACACCAGGAGTGTCTTCTACAATTGAGATACGTTCTCCGGCAATCCGGTTAAAAATAGTTGATTTACCGACGTTAGGCCGCCCAACTATTGCAACAATTGGTTTTGCCATGTTTTTTCCTCCTTGTACTGATTAAATAAAAAAACTGACCCAAGAAAACTTAGGCCAGAATTTTTTAAACTTAATTAGTTCTTAAGTTCGTCACCAACAATATCACCTAATGTGAAACCTGTATTTTCTTCAGGTAATTCAACACGTTCACTATTGTTGTGTGCCTTTCCTTCGCTCTTCTTTTCGCCTTCTGGCTTAGCTTGTAAAGCCTTGATTGAGAGGGCCAAACGGTGATCTGGAGCATCAACGTTTAAGACCTTAACCTTAACCTTGTCACCAGAAGTCAAGACTTCGTTAGGAGTAGCAATGTGCTTGTGAGAGATTTGGGAAATGTGAACCAAACCTTCAACACCAGGTAACACTTCTACGAAAGCACCAAAGCTAGTCAAACGCTTAACAGTACCTTCAACAACGTCACCTTCAGCAATCTTTTCTGCTACTTCTTCCCATGGTTCTGGTAAAGTTTGCTTGATAGAAAGTGAAATCCGATCACGTTCTTCATCAACAGCCAATACCTTAACCTTAACATCTTGGCCCACCTTAAGCACGTCAGCTGGCTTACCAACACGTTCATAAGAAATTTCGGAAACGTGAACTAAACCATCAACACCACCAAGGTCAATGAAAGCACCGAAGTTAGTTAAGCGAGCAACCTTGCCTTCAACAACGTCACCAACAACTAACTTATCCATAACTGCCTTCTTCTTTGCTTCGCGTTCTTCGCGAGCAATTTCTTTGTGAGAAAGGATCAAGCGGTTGTCACTTGGTTCGATTTCAACAATCTTAAGTTCCAAAGTTTGGCCCTTGAATTGGTTCAAATCAGCAACGTATTGGTCAGAAATCATAGATGCAGGAATAAAACCACGAACACCAGCATCAACAACCAAACCACCCTTAACTACTTGTGTAACAGGAGCAGTGATGTGTTCGCCAGCTTCAAACTTAGCTTCGATATCATCCCATACTTTACGAGCCTCTAAACGACGTTGGGAAAGTAAGTAACTGCCACCTTCCTTGTCAGAACCGATCCGAGAGATAATAACTAAGTCCAGTACATCGCCTTTCTTAATCTTATCTTCGATTTCGTCTTCCTTAACGCTCAATTCACGGACAGGAACGACACCTTCGATACCAGTATCACCAATACCAACGATGACTTGGTTAGAATCGTCAGTTGCTAAAACTTCACCTTTAACAACATCACCGACTTTAACCTCTGTCACTTTATCTAGAGCTTCTAATAAATCCTTGTTTGCTTCTGTTTCACTCATGGACAATGTCCTCCTTAACGACTAACTCTGCTCTCTATTTTAGCTTATATTCAATTTAAATGCTAGGAAAAATTTTAACGAATAACAATATTATTCCGCTACTCTTTAAAAATGCTTCTCTTTTTTCATCAATATGAAGCATGCTAAATGCAACAAACTCTAAAAACTATTCCTTGTGCGTTATATTTCTATTTACTTTAAACCCGTTTATCGAAATCATTGCAATAAAAAAGAGTGAACCATTTTGTTCACTCTTAATGATGTACTATCAATTATTCTTGTTCCTTTTCTTTGACGATAGCCATCACTTTCGCTACAACTTCCTCAATCCCCATTGAAGTTGTGTCGACTTCAATTGCATCTTTAGCTTTTGTTAATGGGGAAATCTTGCGGGTCGAATCTTTTTGATCACGCGCAGCAATTTCTTGTTCCAGTGTGGCCAATGGTGTGTTAATTCCCTTAGCTACGTTCTCTTTATACCGTCTAACGGCTCGTTCGTGAACACTTGCAATTAAGAAAATTTTCACTTGCGCATGCGGAAGAACAGCTGTCCCAATATCTCGACCATCCATCACAATTCCCCCTTGGGCCGCGATCTTGCGCTGTTGTGCTGTCAAGATTTCCCGCACACTTGGCTGTGCAGCTACAACTGAGACATTGTTAGCAATCTCTGGTGTCCGAATAACGTCAGTTACCTCTTCGTCATTGACAAACACCCGTTGTTCAGTTTTCCCTGGTTGGAAACGAATTGTCATTTGACCTAACATCTGTGCCAACGCAGCATCATCATCCAACCGTACCTTATTTTTCAGTGCAACATAAGTAGCTGACCGATACATAGCTCCCGTATCACAATAAATATATTGCAGCTTTTTGGCAATCAGCTTGGCAATGGTACTCTTACCTGCCGATGCCGGCCCATCAATTGCAATTTGCATATTTTCTTTCATAACTCTATTCACCCTTTACCACATTAAAAATATTATGCTCACGCGCCAAACGCATTAAATAATGGTCCTCTTGTCCACCGTATTAATGTATGCTCCTTAGCAAAGGAAAGAGGCTGGTCATTCCCAGCCTCTATCCAAATTTATTATTTAATCCGTACCTGTTGTCCAGGACTAAGTTGGGAAGAAGTTGACAACCCTGGGTTGAGTTGAATCAACTGGTCTACTGTCAATCCATTATTTGTTGCTACCCGATAAATTCCTTGTCCTTGACCAACTGTCGCATACTGCTTGGCTTCCTGGCTAGAAGAACTAGCAGCACTCGAAGATGACGCCACGGAACTACTGGAACTTACTTCAGAGCTGCTTGCTTCATTCTTACTACTGGTTGTTTCAGCAGACGTACTAGTAGCTTTTTTCTTTTCTTTTTTACTAGTTGCCTTTTTAGCCTTATGCGTCGAACTACTTTTGCGCTTACCTTCACTAGATGTCACTACTTCGACACTATCAGCATCATTTTCAACTGGTTTTGTTGCAGTCTTTTGCGATAGGAAATATAAACCAATAGTTCCCAAAATAATCACAATAAAAATGATCAACAGTGATGTCGTTAATACTGTATTATTTCTATTCTTACGCTTATTTGCTGTCCGTGAGTAATTGCCCCTGTCATCACGTTCATCTTCGAATTGATTTTCCCAAGGCTTGTTATCTTCCACTTGGCCCCGTGAATCCCTGTCGTCACGATTCATTGAACGATTCCTCCTCATTGGTTATACATTGACATTTTACCATAGTTAAATAGCCCATGTACTCTTAATCTTAAAAGAAAACGACCTTACTTCTATAAATTTAAAAAAAGCTTATCCAAAATAGCATTATACGATTGAATCGTATATGAAGGAGTCACACTTTTGGTGCGCAATAATCCTAATCTGGCTAGTGGTAATTGTGTGACGTCATAATTACAACAATTTTCATCATGCTGATGAGCGTCTTTTTCAGCAAAGTAAGTATCAATAAAGCGTCGCAGACAAGTTGTCCCTTGAGCATACGTGGTCATCACTTGCAACGCTTTTTCTTTATCCTGAAAGCGTGTAGTAAAAAAGCGCGTGGTTGCTTCTTCCGAGAACCCCCGTTCAATAAACGCCTTAATCACCTTAAATTTATCATCATCTATCCCCGTAAAAGATGTCTTTTCATTCAATCTATAAACAAAGTGAATCTCGTTGTTAGTTGGAACAGTTGCAGCGATTAACTGCTGTTGAATCATTTCATCGCCCTGGCTATACAGAAGAATTGCAATGCTAGGCTGGCCGTCACGACCTGCCCGCCCGATCTCTTGGACATAACTTTCCATGTCTCCTGGCATGTGAAAATGAATTACAAACCGAATATTTCCCTTATTGATCCCCATCCCAAAAGCACTGGTAGCACAGATAACATCTAATTTGTTGTGTAAAAATTGCTGTTGGATAACAAACCTGTCCTCTTTACTCAAGTCAGCATGATATGTAGCTACCCGTAAGTTCGTTTCTTTCTGTAATTGGACCTGCATTTGATCGGCCAACTTTTTACTAGAGAAATAAATTAATCCTGGTCCTTGCAGACGCTTTACCAACGCAAACAATTCTTGTTTCTTTTCTTCTTGACTTGAGGTTCTAACAACACTCAAATATATATTTTTACGGTTAACGGGCCGGCGGATAACTGGATCGTCTCCTTGTAAATGCAGTTGCGCTATGATATCGCGTTGTACTTTTGGTGTTGCTGTCGCAGTTAAAGCCAAAGTTAAGGGATCTTGTAACTCTGACCGCAGTCCACCTAACTGCAGGTAATCAGGGCGAAAATCCGGTCCCCATTGAGATATACAGTGAGCTTCATCTATTACCAGCAACCCCCATTCCATCTGCTGAATAGTTGCTTTGATTTGTGGAGTCGCTAGGATCTCAGGGGAAGCAAAGATAAAATCGTATTCTTCCAAGTGGTTAATAACAAAGCTTCGTTCCCAATAAGTTAAAGCCGAAGTCAAGGCTATTGATCGTTTAAAACCTAACAACCGCAATTGTTCAACTTGATCTTGCATCAAGGATAATAACGGTGAAATTATTAAAACTTTTTTCTTTAAATAAGCACCCATAAACTGGTAACACAATGATTTGCCGTTACCAGTTGGCATAATTGCTACTGTATCTTTAGGAGTTAATAATTGTTGTATTACCGCTAGCTGTCCGGGCTTAAATGTTGCATAACCAAAATGATGTTTTAAAAAATGTTGCAGTTCCTCCTTAGTGGCTACCATCTTTTTCACCCTTTACATACATTATTTGAAATAAACGAAAAGTAATAAAATCAAGTTCTGGCATCAACTGCTGAGCTTCCCGAAACCTCCAATTGGCAATTGTAGTTTCGCCAGTAAACGCTAATCCCTTGAGTTGCTCATATAATTCAGAGCTTACCCAGTGGCAGTACGGAAAATCGTCCAAAACAATAGCATTATCCAGCATATGTTCTTCCACTGTACTTTGGCGTAAATGATAAATCTGTCTGATCTTAGCCAGCGGTACCCCCTGCATAAACTCCTGATATGTTCGTTGGGCTGCTATGGGAACCGCCCCTCCAGCACTGACTGCAGTAATCAATGGTTGAACCACCGATCCTTGCCATTCCTGTAAACAGCGGTTAGTGATATTAATTACAATGTTGGTTATATCATCTTCGTCTATATTTTCTGCTTGACTAATTTGAGCATTGGTCAACCCATTAACTTGGTGTCCAATTAGCGTATTGGCAAACACATCTGCTTCTTGGGGATTACAATTGGCTAAGCATACGCGGAGTAACTGGGTAAATTGGCGAACAGCTTGTTGCTTATTACTTTGGCCACTAAACCAACGGCGAACTTGGTTTTGAGCATAGATGTCATTAGTCACCACAATATAGTTCTTATTTGCATAGCTAAATTCAGAACAAACCTGAACTAACAAGCGCAATATTACTCGCCATCGTTCAATATTATAGTCAGCAAAAAGTTTCGTGCGTTGCAATGGCCAGTGAATATGTCGCCATTCTTGGTAATACTTCCTACCCTGCCCAGTCAAGTATACAGTGTGATCATCATTTGCAGCTAAATAACCAGCTTGCACAAGATCAGCAATATCCTGCTTAAATTGTTCATTCCCAAGATCAGGATCCATTTTAATCACATCCAGCCACCCGTAAACTAATCCCCAATATAATGATGAACTAGTTGTCTTTCCTTTTAAAAGCTGGCGTAAAACACTTGGACGTTTAGGCTGTTCACTATCAAAATAACCCAATAATTCTTCTTTTCGCATTGTTTTCCTCATCGTTATAGTGTTTCTATATTATATTATAACAACTCTACATTCGTTGTCGTTTTTACTTCTTGTTAAAAATGCTGTATCTTATTCTAATTTAAAACCCTTTCATGATAGTATCTCCACCCTAAAAATAAGGTAAGCCTAAAAAATTGTTTTATTCTATAAAAAAATGTTGTACAATACCGTTGAACATGGAAAGAAAGGGTGGTATTTACTTTGGCAAATACTAACAAGAAGCATAAGCTTATTGAATATGCTAATGGACCATCATTGGAGGAAATCAACGGAACGGTCAAGGTTCCTAAGGGAAAGGGTTTCTGGAAAACCCTCTTGGCCTACTCCGGACCAGGAGCTTTAGTCGCTGTTGGTTATATGGATCCAGGTAACTGGTCAACTTCAATTACTGGGGGACAAAACTTCCAATACTTACTGATGTCCGTGATCTTAATTTCGAGTTTAATTGCGATGTTACTTCAATATATGGCAGCTAAACTGGGAATTGTGACACAAATGGACTTAGCTCAAGCAATTCGAGCTCGAACTAGCAAGGCTTTAGGGATTATTTTATGGATTATGACAGAGCTTGCCATCATGGCGACTGATATCGCTGAAGTTATTGGGGCTGCTATTGCTTTGTACTTACTTTTTGGTATCCCATTAACTTACGCTGTCTTTATCACTGTCCTTGACGTTTTAGTCTTATTGCTGCTGACGAAAATTGGCTTCCGAAAAATTGAAGCAATCGTTGTTGCCTTAATTTTTGTTATTTTATTTGTTTTCGTCTATCAAGTAGCATTATCTGATCCTGATTGGGGTGGCGTTTTTGCTGGTTTAGTACCAACTGCTAAAACTTTTGCTGAATCACCATCAATCGGTGGTCAAACACCAATTACCGGGGCTTTAGGGATTATTGGGGCAACGGTTATGCCACATAATCTTTACCTGCACTCTGCTATTTCACAGACACGGGCCATTGACCACAACGATGAAGAAGATGTCGCAACAGCTGTACGGTTCTCTGCATGGGATTCCAATATCCAGTTAAGTTTTGCATTTATTGTTAACTCCCTTCTTTTGATCATGGGGGTAGCCGTCTTCAAGACTGGGGCTGTTAAAGATCCATCATTCTTTGGTCTGTACGAAGCTTTATCTAACACTTCAATGTTGAGTAACGGGGTCTTAATTGCCGTTGCTAAATCAGGTATCTTGTCAGTCCTCTTTGCCGTTGCTTTATTGGCTTCTGGTCAAAACTCAACGATTACAGGGACTCTGACAGGACAAGTTATCATGGAAGGCTTTATTCATATGCGGATGCCGCTCTGGGCACGGCGTTTAATCACTCGGTTACTATCCGTTGTTCCTGTGTTGATCTGTGTTGCGTTAACTTCGGGTGAATCAACTATCCAACAACACGAAGCAATTAATAACTTGATGAACAATTCCCAGGTATTCCTTGCTTTTGCATTACCATTCTCTATGTTACCGTTATTATTAATGACTAACAGTGAGCACGAAATGGGAGCACGGTTCAAGAACTCTCTATGGGTTAAGGTTGTTGGCTGGATCTCAGTTATTGGGCTAACTTTCCTCAACCTCAAAGGATTGCCAGAAAACATCACTGATTTCTTCGGCGATAATCCTTCTGCTCATGAGATTGCTTTGGCTCATAACATTGCATATTTCTTGATTGTTTTAATCTTGGCTTTACTTGTCTGGACTGTAATCGATATCATCCACGGAGACAGAAAACTAGCCGCTAAAAAGCAAGCAGCTATGCAAGCCCAACATTTAGCTGAATAATTGATACGATAAGATTAGTAAACAAAAATCGGACTGCGAGTTTAATCTCACAGCCCGATTTTTTATATTGATAATGTTTTTACAGACGTCCCTGTTTTAACAATTCTATTTCATCATGCTTTAATTCCCGGTACTCACCAGAAGTTAAACCCTTAAGCGTAAGGAAACCATATGTTTCTCGCTTCAGCTTCTTAACTGGATGTCCAATTGCTTGAAGCATTTTTTTCACTTGGTGATTTCGACCTTCATGAATTGTCAACGATACAATAGCTGTTTGCTTCTTCATGTCAGTACTCAATACCTTACTTTTAGCTGGGGCTGTCTTGCGCCCATCAATGATTATCCCATGCCGTAACTTCTCTAACTCGTCATTGGTAGGAATTCCCGCAACCTTAGCAACATAGGTCTTGTTAACCTTATACCGTGGATGCATCAACTTATTAGCTAAGTCGCCATCATTGGTCATCAAAAGTAGACCTGAAGTATCATAATCTAGACGTCCTACTGGGTAAAGGCGCTGCTGATAAATATCTTTAAAAAAGTCAGTTACTACTTTCCGCCCCTTATCATCTTTAGCTGCGGAAATGACCCCGCGTGGCTTATAAAACAAGATGTATACTTTTTGTTCGCGCTCAATTAACTGCCCATCGACAAGCACCACGTCCGCACCAGTTACTTTTGTACCTAGTTCCTTGACTACTTGTCCGTTAACTTGTACACGCCCTGCCTTGATCATCCGTTCGCTTTCACGCCGTGATGCCACACCGGCTCTAGCCATTACTTTCTGTAGTCTCTCTGCCATTCTTTTCTCCTTCTGTTTGTTCCAAAGAACTATTGAATAACTTCATAAAATCAGTAGAATTATTCCCCTCAGTCTGTAAAACTTGTTCCTCATCAATTGCTGGTAAATCACTTAGACTTGTGAGTCCAAAAAAATCTAAAAAATGATCTGTTGTCCCGTACTTAAAAGGTCGTCCGGGAATATTTAATCGTCCCTGTTCGGTAATCAGATCATATAATAATAACTTTTGAATCACACCTGCAGACTGTACTCCACGAATTTCTTCAATTTCCACCCTGGTAACAGGTTGTTTATAGGCAATGATCGCTAATGTCTCCAACGCCGCCTTAGATAAAGTCGTCATTGCTGGCGATTCAAAATATTCTTTAACTACTATTGCTAAGCTTTTTTTAGTTGCTAGGCGGTAGGTTTCTCCCGCAGTTAATAGACACAAGCTTGTGTCAGGATCAGCGGCATACTTCGCCTCTAACGCCGCTAATTGCTCCTTGACTGCTGGCTTCATCATATTGGTGAGTTGGGCTAACTGTCCTAACGTTATCCCTTCACTCCCACTCACAAACAGCAAACTCTCAATTTTTGCTTTATTCGATAACATTATTACCCTCACTAGTAATCATAATCGGTTCAAAGTTTGCCGCCTGTTGTACTCCAGCTTCACCTATTTTTACCAACTCCAGCAACGCCAAGAAAACCGTTACCAGGTGTTCGACAATATTATCTGGAAACAACCCTTCAAAAGCGACAACACGCTCCACCTTCAGACGTTGTCTAATGGTATTCATCTCAGATTTAATATTGTAACGTTCTGGATGTACCTGTGGTTGTGCAAACTTCACGAACTTTTTTCGTTGTAAGATTTTAACAAAGGCTGTCTGTAACTGTTCAACTGTTGTTGACTCTGGGCGCAGTTGCCCTAATTGAGCATCAAGAGGTGGCGCAGCCTGTTCACGCGAATAACTAAGTTCTCGTTCAGATGCCAAATCAGCCAACTTAACGCCTATTTCCTGATATAACTGGTGCACTAATAATTGTTGAACCAAATCATTCCGTGGATCCTCCTCATCTACATCAGCAGATGACGCCTCTTGCTCCTGCGGTAATAAAAGCCTACTCTTGATATTCATTAAAGTAGCTGCCATTACCAGATATTCACCTGCAATATCCAGACGTAATTCCTTCATTTGGTGAAGATAATCCATATATTGCGATGTGATCGCCGTCATTTGAATATCATAAATATTCATCTCGTTTTGGCGAATCAAATGTAATAGCAGATCTAATGGTCCTTCAAAACTGGTTAATTTGAAGGTTAACTTCTTTTCGTGGGATTCCAGTTTATTCACTACGCTTCTGCTCCCATTTAGTAACAAACGATGCTGTCTCCATATTACCCATCAATTTTAAATTAGGGAGACGTTCGCTCAAGGCAGTTAACATCTTATAAGTTACCCCTTCATTCCGTTGTGCTGGTGAAACAGCGATCTGCCGCACAATAATAAATTCATCGTTTAATTCGACCCCAATAATCCCTGTGAAATCTTCATCTTCGTTTTTCCACAAAAACAATGCCCGATTATCTTCAGCCTGATACCAGTCGATTTCTTGCTTTAGTCGTGCAAAATCTTTCAAATCTGGGATAAATGACAATAACCCCATCGCAATTTTTTGGTAGTCATTTTTATACTTATACAGCATTTTGACCTCCATACCCCGTTCATTAGTCAATATATAGTAATGTAACATAACTTTGCATCTCGAACCAGTTAAGCTCTGGGATGCGTCTCTTTATAAATCTCTGCTAGTCTCTTATGCGATAAGTGTGTATAGATCTGAGTAGTTGAAATATCAGCATGTCCTAGAAGTTCTTGAACAACCCGCAAATCAGCTCCATTTTCTAAAATATGTGTTGCAAATGAATGTCGCAACGTATGTGGTGTAACATCCTTCGTTATGCCAGCTTGCTGTGTATACTCCTTTATTTTTTTCCAGATTCCCTGCCGACTTAGCTTATTACCATGAAAATTAACAAATACGTATTCACTATTTTTGTTCTTCAATAGCTGCGGGCGCGCATCCTGTAAATATTTTTCAACCCAAGCACAAGCAGCATCTCCGATGGGAACGATTCTTTCCTTGTTCCCCTTTCCTAACGTTTGCAGTAATTGTAACGGCAGGTGCAAATCACTGAGTTTGAGATTAACTAACTCGCTTACCCGTAAGCCGGTTGCGTACATCAACTCCAAAAGTGCACGATCACGCATGCCTAATGTTCGGTTAACATCCGGCATTGCTAATAATTTATCCACTTCATCCGGTGATAATACAGCTGGCAAATGTTTTTGCTTTTTAGGCAAGTCCACTAGTACCATCGGATTAGTGGTAATTTTTTCTTCCTGAATCAAATACTGAAAAAAGCGTCGCAGACTGGTTGTACTCCGAATAATAGAAGAATTAGCCTTTCCTTGTTCTTGTTGCCTTTGCATGTAATCAACCACATTATGGTTGGTCACTGCTTCGAAAGTAGTTATTTTTTGCTGCTGTAAATAAGTAGCAAATTCTGCTAAATCATTCCCATAACTAGTTACAGTGTTGGTAGTTAATCCCCGTTCAACCAGTAAATAGTGCAAGTAATCTGCAATAACCTCTGTCAGCGCATCATTGTTGCTCATTAAGAATCAACTCGCCTTCACGTTGCTGAACCAATCCAGCTTTCATCAGGTGACCAACACTCCGCTTAAATTGCCCCTTACTAATACCAAAGTAAGCTTTGATAGCAGCAGGAGTACTCTTATCTGTATACGGCAGATGTCCTTGATTTTGCTTTAAGGCAGCCAGTATCATCTGTGCATCTTCACTAATCGCCTCATAAGCCCGGGGTTGAAGTGATAAATTGAGCCGCCCGTCAGCATGAACATCAATTACCCGTGCCTGAACAACTTGCCCCAAATACGGCTCTTGTTCCCGTTCTCCATGATAAATAAAACCTAAGTAATAATCACTAGTCAACACCAGGGTCCCTGCACGCTTAAGCCGGTATACCGTCGCTGTAACTTCACGATTCATCATCCGTTTATCGGCCTGCACACTTACTTGGCGGATCAAATCATCCATTGCCAGTTTACCCCAAATACGATCCTTGTCATCAACTGTCAATGCTAACAGTAACCGACTCCCCTTCTGAGGCCATAAATGCCGTAGAAGGGGCAAATCATCACTAGAAATAGCAATATCCTTATCAGGTAAACCAATATCAACAAAGACACCCAAGTCACCATGGCTTCCTACAACTGTTCCCCAAGCATATTGGTCACGCCCAACTTTAGGAACCTGTTTAGTCATCACCAATTGGTGGTGTTCATTTTGATAAGCAAATCCTGAAATAACTGCTCCCGGTCGTGGAACTTTCTTTAGTTCTTTTTTTGCAATTCGAAAAGTATGCCCATCAACCTGGGCGAAAACATAATTATCATTTTCATCCGTCACAGTTGCCCGGACCGTTCGTGCCAAATAATCTTTTAGCATCTTATCCTCCCTATGTAAAGCTCAAATGTAAAAAAGTAACAATATAGTAGGTGATTCCCGCTGCGATAATTGGTCCAGCAGCTACTCCCTTTAAAAAGACTACCCCAATGATAGTCCCTAAAACCAGGGCCACGGTCACTTGCGGTGTATCAGTTAATAGGTTTACTCCATGCCGTGAGAGAATAGCAACGGCAATGCCACATCCCACCGCAATCCATCCCGCTGGTGTTTTCATTGCATGCAAAAGATCAATAAAACGAATCTTTCCCGTTGCAATTGGAATTAATATTGCTATTGAAATTAACGTCACACCCCAGTTAATACCCTTACTTTGAATAAGTGGAAATAGCTTAGAACTTAACGGAGGTAATAACTTAATCCCCAGTACAATAAATGTGGCAATCAATAGGGAATTATTACGGCCAACAAAAGCTATCCCTAATATTGCCAGCAAAAATAACCAACTCTCCATATTTTTCCTCGCAATCATAATACATATGTTTTTATCATACCAAAAATATCCCTTAAAATCAGCTATCCAGTGCGGATATAAATAAAAATGGATGGCAGATAAATCTACCATCCATTTATTTTTAGTGTTGCTAATGAGCCAAACTCATTGATTCACTTCTAAAAATTAAAGTGTGTTAGATACACCGTTGTAAACAATACCACGACGACTATCAACAGTGATAGTTTCACCGTTACCGATCAAGCTAGTAGCGTTCTTTGCCCCAACGATAACAGGAATACCCATGGAAATACCTACAACTGCAGCGTGAGAAGTCAAGCCACCGTTTTCAACAACTAAAGCAGCGGACTTTTGAATAGCTGGAGTGTAGTCCTTATCAGTTGTTTCAACAACTAATACGCCACCCTCAACAGCATTTTCGTTAGCTTCTTGTGCTGAATGTGCAATAACTGCCTTACCAATAACAGTTTCATCACCAACACCTTGACCTTCAGCAAGCTTGGAGCCGATTAATTGGATCTTCATGATGTTAGTAGTGCCCTTTTCACCCACAGGTACACCAGCAACGATCAAGATCAAATCGCCTTCCTTAGCGAAACCAGACTTCTTAGCTTCTTCAGTAGCTAATTCGAACATGTCGTCAGTAGAAGCTGGAGTTTCAGCGATAACAGGGTGAACACCCCAGTTAACAGTCAAGCCACGTTGAGTCCGTTCATCGAATGTAACTGCTAAAATGTTAGCATTTGGACGATACTTGGAAATCATCCGTGCAGTGTGACCAGACTTAGTTGCAGCAACAATTGTCTTGATGTTCAAGTTGTCAGCAGCTTCAGCAACAGCACGACCGATGGCTTCAGTAACATCAGTCTTGTCAAAGTCGTTCAAGCTGATCCGTTGGTTGTGACGCAAAGCATTTTCAGCCTTGATGTCGATCCGTGCCATAGTAGCAACAGACTTAACTGGGTAATCACCGTTAGCTGATTCACCAGAAAGCATCGTTGCATCAGTACCATCCCAAACAGCGTTGGCAACGTCAGAAGCTTCGGCACGAGTTGGACGTGGGTTTTCTTGCATAGAGTCTAGCATTTGTGTTGCAGTGATAACTGGCTTACCAACAGCATTACACTTTCTAATCAATTCCTTTTGTACCAAAGGAACGTTTTCAGTTGGAATTTCAACACCCATGTCCCCACGAGCAATCATCAAACCATCAGAAACCTTAATGATTTCATCAAAGTTGTTGATACCTTCTTGTGATTCAATCTTAGGGAAGATTTGCACGTGTTCCATGTGCTTTTCTTCTAAGAGTTCACGAATATCTAAAACGTCTTGAGGCTTCCGTACGAATGAAGCAGAAATATAGTTGATTTCGTTGTCCAAACCGAAGCGAATATCACTAGAATCTTTTTCAGTGATACCAGGCAAGTTGATGGAAACGCCAGGAGCGTTAACACCCTTACGTGAACCTAAAGTCCCTTCATTAAGAACCTTAACAACTAATTCACGATTAGCTTCGTCCTTTTCTTCAACTTGCATATCAAGCAAACCGTCATCAAATAAAACGTGGCCGCCTACATGAACGTCATCATAAAGACCTTCATATGTAACAGCAATCTTTTCCTTAGTAGTTTCAAGGGATGAGTCCATTGAAATACGTACTACATCACCAATAGCATAAGTTACATTACCATTAGCTTGCTTAGTAGTCCGAATTTCAGCACCCTTTGTGTCAAGCATCAAACCTACAGTCTTGCCTGTCACTTTTTCAGCTTCATGAACTAACTTCATCCGACCTAAATGTTCTTCGTGGTCACCGTGTGAGAAGTTAAAACGGAATACGTTAGCACCTGCTTCAATCAGTTTAACAATTGTATCAAGATCGGAACTAGCTGGTCCTAATGTACTAACAATTTTGGTTTTCTTCATGAGTAAAACCTCTCCTTTGAAAAATATTAAAGATGACTTTTATGTCGCTCTTTACAAAAAATTAAAAACGTTAATCAAACCGTTGTTTATTTAAAACGTAAACGGTCATTCAAGTCTAACAGAGTTGTATCTGTATGATGTTTGTGATTTTCAAGCGTATCGATAATATCATGTGCTACAAGTTGGTTATCCTTGATACCAATTGCTAAACCACCCTTGCCTTCAAGTAATAACTTGATAGCATAGTCGCCTAAACGAGCAGCTAATACACGGTCCTTAGCAGTTGGTACACCCCCACGTTGAACGTGAGCCAAAGTGATTGCCCGACTATCGAAATCACCGTATTGGTCAAGTTGTTCCTTGAAGTCAGCAGCAGACATCACACCTTCTGCAATGACAATGATACCATAATCCTTACCGTGCTTACGGTTTTCTTCCAAGTGTTCAGCAATTGCTTTGATATCATATTCACGTTCTGGGATAACAATTGCATCAGCAGCTGTGGCAACCCCAGCCCATAAAGCAATATCGCCGGCCCCCCGACCCATCACTTCAACAACGAAATGACGTTGGTGAGAACGAGCAGTATCAGTAACCCGGTCCAATGCATCAACACAAACGTTAACAGCTGTATCGAAACCGATAGTAAAATCAGTCCCTGGAATATCATTATCAATAGTCCCTGGGATCCCGATAGAGTTGAACCCTAACTTAGTAAGCTTTTCAGCACCGTGGTATGAACCATCGCCACCAATCACAACTAAGGCATCAATTCCAAATTTCTTTAACTGTTCGATCCCTTTCAATTGTGTTTCTCTTTCAGCAAATTCAGGGAACCGTGCAGAGTATAGAATTGTACCACCACGGTTAACAATTGTATCTAAATCCTTTAAAGAATTCATGTTAAAGATATTACCTTCAACTAAGCCCTTGTAACCGTAGTTAATCCCAAATGCTTCTAACCCTGCATCCATTGCAGCCCGTGCGATCGCACGAACAGCTGTATTCATACCAGAGGAGTCGCCACCGCTGGTCATAATACCAATGCGTTTCATATTGTCCACCTCAAAAATTATTATTCTCTAATTTCTTTTCTTGTTCAAAAGTAATATTATCACTTTTATACGGAATTGTCTTGTATTTTTTATTCATAGTAAGCAGTTTTTCTGATTTATCTATCATTTATCCTTATTTCAAGACAACATTAGTTTCTCCTAAGATTTCTCTAAGCGCTTTCTGGGTTAAATGACTGGGATTCAACCATAATTTTCGCGCTAAAACTTGTTGCCGTTTACTTTGCTGGTCAACAACAATAACTGGTGTTTTCCCCCTATTTTCCTTCATCTTTGCGAATAGATATTGCCGTTGCTGCAAGCTGAAATCGGCTGGAAGCCGTAAATAATATACTTGTGGAACAACATTAGCTGCTAATTGAATATCATTAGCCACTAGCTTAAGACCATAATGTTGTTCTGCTTTACCTTCTATTAGATACACTTGATTAGCTTGCAAGTTCATCCCGATTCTTCGGAACAAATTAGGGAAAACTGTCACTGAAATATTGCCACTGCTATCACTTGCAGTTAAAAAGGCCATTTTCTCCCCCTTTTTAGTCAGAATTGTTTTAATTTGTTGTACATATAACAAAACCGACTGCTTTTGACCTACTATCAACTCAGTAATTGATACCAATGGATAAAATAAGCCCAAACGTTTGAACTCATCAACTGGATGTGCTGAAAGATAGACACCAAGATAATACTGCTCCTTAGCTAACTTTTCATTCAATGATAGGCGTTGGAAATCGGTCCGTTCTTTAGGACGCAAAGTTTGACTGTCAATTCTTTGCGCCTGAGGACTACTTTTATCGTGAATCATAATACTGCTGTTATCGACCAATTGTTGCAACCGTACTAGGAGCTTTTCACGTAGTGGTTCATTACTATCAAATGCTCCACTGTAAATCAGTGGCGTTATTGTCTCAACTTTCTGAAAATTCTGGTTAATTCGGTGGAAAAAGTCATCAAAATCACGATACATTCCCCCTGCTTTTCGCTGGCTAATGATTTCGGTAATAAAATCACGACGCAACCCCTGAATTGCTCCTAAACCAAAATATACTTGCTGGTTACGAATCACAAAATACATTTGCGATTGATTGATATCTGGCCCGTGCAATGGCACTCGTTGCTTACGCGCGGCAGTCACATATTCACGCATCTTTGGCCCTGAACCAAGTGCCGTATTCATAATTGAGGCATAGAAAGCCTGGGGAAAATGTGCTTTAATGTACGCTAACTCAAATGCCATCTTGGAGTATGCCAAGGCGTGGGACTTATTAAACCCATAATTAGCAAATTGTTCAATATATGAATATACATGTTCTGCTTCAGTGGTTGAGTACCCTTTTTTAGTTGCTCCCTCAATAAATTGGTTTTTCATTTGCGCAATCAAGTCTTTGTTCTTTTTGCTCATTGCACGCCGCAAAATATCCGCCTGACCTAAAGAAAAACCACCCATTGTGGCTGCCACGAGCATTACTTGTTCTTGATAAACAATAATGCCATATGTTTCACGCAAGATTGCTTCCAAACTAGGAGCAGGATAAGTTATAGGTTTTTGCCGGTGCTTACGAGCCACAAATTCTCCGATGTTTTCCATTGGTCCAGGACGATAGAGTGCATTAACGGCAACAACATCCTCAAAACTTGTCGGATGAACTTGACGTAAAACACTCCGAATACCATTCGACTCAAACTGAAAAACTCCGGTCGTAGCTCCCGCTTGGAACAAGTCCAGCGTTTTTTCGTCGTTGAAGTCAATCATATTCAAATCGAAATCAGCTTGGTAATTTCGTTTAACTAATGTCAGAGCATTATCCAAAATGCTCAAGTTCTTCAAACCTAAAAAGTCTATTTTGAGCAAACCTACCTGTTCAACCCCCAGCTTGGTATACTGGGTTAACAAAATGCCATCACTGCCCAGTTGCAAAGGAACTGATTGCGTTAGCGGATAATCACTCAAAATCACTCCGGCAGCATGTGTTGAGTAGTGTCGTGGAAGTCCTTCAATCATCATTGCCACCGTATACATCAGTTTATTTTTGTCGGTAGCGTTAACTAAATTTTGTAACGCTTGCGAATGCTGATACGCTGTTTGTAAATCTGTTGCGTTACGTACAGGTACTGCCTTGCTCCACGTTGCTAACTCGTCATTGGTCATTCCCATCACACGTCCAACATCGCGTAAAGCCTGCTTTACCCCGAATGTCCCAAAGGTAATAATTTGTGCAACATGGTCATGCCCATACATTTGATGAACATGGTCGATTATCAAACTCCGCTTCATATCAGGAATATCCAGATCAATATCCGGCATTTGCGCTCGTTCTTCGTTCAAAAAACGTTCAAACAGCAAATGATAACGTAAAGGATCAACATCCGTAATCCCTAGTGCATAAGCCACCAATGATCCTGCAGCCGACCCCCGGCCGGGACCAACCATAATTTGATTTTGGCGTGCAAAAGCCGTAACTTCCCAAACGATGAGAAAATAATCATCAAAACCCATACGATGAATAGTTGCTAACTCTTGTTCCAAACGTTTTTGATATACTGGGCTTTCTGTATTAGCAATAGCATTTTGGCGTAGCCGTCGGGCTAACCCTTGTTCTGCCTGCTGCCGTAAATATGACGTGGCTGTTTGTTTATTTGGCACCGGGAAATGTGGCAGTTGTGTTGGAGGAAAAGCAAGTTTCAGCTCTATGCCTTGAATCAACTTATCCGCCTGAGCATATTCACTGGCCAACCCATTAGCCTGATAAATTCGTTGATATTCTGCACTAGTCTTGAGGTAATCCAATCCTGCTGCCCGTTTACTCAGCTGTTCTTTCGTCAATTTTTGATCGTTTTTAACAGCTTGCAAAACTTCAACACTGAAATAATCGGTACTTTTAAGGTAACGTACTTGTGAACATGCCACCGTTTTAATCTCGGCTTGAGCACTTAGCGTCCGTGCTTCTGCCAATAAATCTGGATGGACTCGCTCATCTATTCCCAAAAATAATTGCGCACGTGCCGTTATTTTTTGCAAATCTGGTAAAATTTGCCGTGCATACATTAGTTGTGCTCCAGCAAAAATCCCGTCTTCCCGATTAGCATCAGGTAATAAAACGATTGCTAACCCCTGCAAAAAGCCACCGATATCTGCCACAGTTAACTCTCTAGTTGGGGTTTCTTCTTTGGTAATCATTTTCAGTGAAGATAACTCAAGTAAATTCTGATAACCTTGCTTATTTTTGGCTAAAAACAATAGGCGTTTGTTTCCTACTGAGTCCATTTCTAGTTCAAGTCCAAGTATTGGCTTGATTCCATAACGATGACACTCTTGATAGAAAGCTAACGCTCCATACATGACATTAGTATCGGTCAGCGCTAACGCCTGATATCCCATTTTTTTGGCTGCTTGCACGTACTCTTTTATGCGGAGAGTACTTTCCAATAAACTAAAGCAGCTTGTGACTTTTAATGGACTAAACATTTTTTCACTTCCTATCTTACCGAATGTTCTCTCCAACATTAATTATACAAAAACCTGTTCCTTCTTCAAAACAACGCTATTTTTTGAAAGCGTTATCTAATTATTATAGGGAATTCATTTATCCCTTATTATATACTCACGTTAAACAGCAAACTATCATTGTTATCAAGGCTTAAGATATGCTAAACTAAAGTTAATGTGAGGTGTTTCCACATGGGAAAACAAATTATTATTTTAGCTTGGAGTGTAATTTACGGTGAAGTTATGGGCTATGTTGCCGCTGCTTTAGCCGGATTCACTTTCGACGCCAAAATGTCAGCTATTGTTTCTGGGATTGGCGGTCTTGTTTTGATCAATGCTTTATTAGCATTCGTTAAGGATCCTAAGAAAGCTAAGAACTAAAACATCCTATTCCCAGGTAAACACAAAGCGGGGCAAGATCTTAATGATCTTACCCCGCTATTTTTTACTCTTGATGCTGTGCCGTTAGCTTAGCAATCGCAACAATTACATCACAAGCTTTCTCCATTACTTGTGTGGAAACAAATTCAAACCGTCCGTGCATATTTTCGCCACCAGCAAAGATATTCGGAGTTGGTAAACCCTTAAAGGAGATGATCGAACCATCAGTCCCACCACGAACTGGGAATATAGCTGGTTCAATATCCAATTGCTTCATTGCTTGCTCTGCAATTTCAACTACTGTCATATCTTTAGCAATGACTTCACGCATGTTGTAGTATTCATCCTGAACATCCACAATCACTCGCGGTGTTGGATACTTAGCATTCATTTTTTGTGCAATATCCAGCAGCATCTGTTTACGGTCTTCAAAGGCTTGTCGATCATGATCTCTAATGATATACATCATTTGCGCCTCTTCAACAGTTCCATTTAAACTTAATAGGTGGAAAAAGCCTTCCCGGCCATCCGTTTTCTCGGGAACCTCATTTGTTGGTAATTGACCATCAAATGCTTCTGCTAATTTAAGTGCATTGATCATAATCCCCTTAGCAGTTCCAGGATGCACATCTTTCCCCAGTAATGTAACTTTTGCTTGTGCAGCATTAAAAGTCTCGTACTGTAATTCACCTAGCGGACCACCATCAATAGTATAAGCAAAGTCTGCACCAAATTCATTAACATCAAAATGTTGTGCTCCTTGCCCAATTTCTTCATCAGGCCCAAAACCAATTCTAATCAGACCGTGCTTAATTTCTGGATGAGCAAGTAAATAAGCCGCTGCTGAAACAATCTCAGCTACACCCGCTTTGTCATCAGCCCCTAACAAAGTTGTTCCATCCGTCGTGATCAGATCATGCCCGGCATAGTTCTTGAGGTTAGGAAATTCTGCTGGATCTAAATGATATTTCCCGTCAGCATCAAGAGAAATAACCGCTTGCCCATCATAATTCTTCACGATTTGTGGGTTAACATTATGCGCATTAAAGTCTGCTGTATCAATATGAGCGATAAAACCTACAGTCGGGACATTGACATTCGGTGATAGGTTACTTGGGATACTTGCTAAAACATATCCACTTACCGGCGAGATTTTAACGTCGCTTAAACCCAGATCACGTAATTCCTGCGCTAATGCTTTGGCAAATTCTACCTGACTAGGCGTTGAAGGAACTGTATTTGAATCTTCATTTGACCGTGTTTCGGTTTTGACATATTTAATAAACCGTGTCACTAAATCTTGATATTTTTCCATTTTTACCACCTCTGTGATTTATTTAAATAAAGCTAAATGGATCAGTATTAATTTTAGATGAGACAACTTGAATTTGCCAATCATTCTCATCACTCCACTGCTCAAACATGCTTTGAAGATGTGATTTGCAAATGGCCTCAAAATGATGTCCTGGGTCAATTACACTCAGCCCTGAAGCAATAATATCATGTCCTGTATGATAAGTTACATCTGCTGTCACATATACATCAGCCCCTTGCCGCAATGCCTGCGGATAAAAGCGACTGCCACTTCCCCCTAAAACAGCTACTGTCCGTACTAAACGTCTAGGATCTGAAGTCACCAACCGTACATGATCCACTCCTAAGACGTTCTTGCAGAACTTCGCATACTCAGTCACTGTTGTTGCTTCAGCCAATGTACCAATCCGCCCCATTCCGTACGGAGTACCAAAATTTTCTAACCGATATAAATCAAATACTGGTTCTT
Organism: Ligilactobacillus saerimneri; assembly: GCF_036689625.1. Taxonomy (NCBI): domain Bacteria; kingdom Bacillati; phylum Bacillota; class Bacilli; order Lactobacillales; family Lactobacillaceae; genus Ligilactobacillus; species Ligilactobacillus saerimneri. The sequence goes on along the minus strand of NZ_CP144759.1, from coordinate 693,794 downwards.
CATAAGGATGGCTAGCATACATCGCTTGTAAAACTTTATTCTTGTCACGTGCTGCGACCACCACTTCAACTTTGATTTCAGATACTGCAGTTGCTTCATTTATATTGCCAATTGTCGGCTGCGCATCTTTTCCTGGCACAAAATATCCGGTTCCTGGTGCCGTATAGGCACAACCTGTATACTCGCCGATACAACCTGCGCCAGCAGCATTCAAAGCTTGACGAACATGATCTTCTGCTTTTACAGGAACATACACTGCCAGCTTATAGTAATCAGGATACCTCAGGGGCATCAAAGGCTTAGTATGCTCAATTTGCAAGAGTTCTGCAAGCCAGTCATTCATCCCGCCGTTGGCATTATCTAAATTAGTGTGTGCCCCGTATACGGTAATATCATGTTTGATTAATTCTGCATACATTTGATTTTGCGGAACACTTAAATCAAATTTTGTTATTGGCTTAAACATTGCGGGATGGTGAGCAAAAATGAAATCTACATCTTCTGCAATCGCTTCTGCAACTACTTCAGGACGCACATCCAATGTCACCATTACTTTATGAACTTCTTGCTCAAGACTTCCTAACTGCAAGCCAATGGGATCTCCCTTTTCTGCCCACGCTGGCGGAGCAAACTGTTCGAATCTTTGTACAATATCTTTGACTTTAATCATCGGTTCCGATCACCTCTGTTATTTTAGTCATCTCTTGTTCAAGTTCTTGAATACGCACACTATAATCCTTTGGTGCTGCTTGAAGTTGAGCAATGATCTTCTGTAATTTTTCCCTTTCTTTTTGCCACTTAGCAATAAAAGCAGCATTTTTATCCTTTAAAAGATACGGGCCAAAGGTCAATTCATCCGCGCTTAACTCCTGACGTTGTGGAACAAACCGCGCTACCAAGATTTCGTAAATATGTCCATCTTCCGCTAATATCTCTTCACTGATAAGTTCATATTGATTAGTCTGCAACCACAGCCGCACATCCTTGGAGCCAACATTGGGTTGTAAAATCAACAATGGATGATTAACAAGCTTGTCCTTGCCTTTTTCCAAAATATTAGCTATTAACGGTCCTCCCATCCCACAGATAGTTATAGTATCAATTTCATCATCTAGGTTAATTGCGGCCAACCCATCTGCCAAACGGGCCTCAACCAAGTCTTGCAATCCTTCTTGAAGAATCTCATGACGAGCGTTCTCATATGGTCCCTTAACAACTTCACCTGCAATCGCAAATGAGATCTGTTTTTGAAGTGCTAAATAAGCAGGCAAATAAGCATGATCTGACCCAATGTCCGCCAAACGTGCTCCCTGAGGAACATAGTTTGCAACCCGGATTAATCGTTGTGATAACTTATGTGCATCCATCTATATAAGTGTCCTTTCTATACCATCATATTTTCTTTACAATCAAGTATTAATAAAAAAGAGTAGAAAATATTGTTGCATCAATACTCTCCACTCCTTTATCACCGCGATCTTTTATTGTGAAATAAAGTTCAGCCTAAAGTTTTCATTAGCAACGGCTATGACAATCTTATAGGAAATCCTTCAACTGCTTAGAACGTGATGGGTGACGCAATTTTCTCAAAGCTTTAGCCTCAATTTGACGAATCCGTTCCCGAGTAACACCAAAGACTTGGCCGACCTCTTCTAGGGTCCGAGTCCGACCATCATCTAAACCAAAACGCAAACGTAAAACATTTTCTTCACGGTCAGTCAGTGTATCCAACACATTTTCTAATTGTTCTTTGAGCAATTCGTATGCAGCATGGTCAGCAGGACTAGTTGCATCCTGATCTTCAATAAAATCACCTAAATGTGAGTCATCCTCTTCCCCGATAGGTGTTTCTAAAGAAACTGGTTCCTGTGCGATCTTGAGAATTTCGCGAACTTTTTCTGTTGGCATATTCATTTCCGCCCCAATTTCTTCAGGAACTGGTTCTCTTCCTAAATCTTGGAGTAATTGGCGTTGAATTCGGATCAATTTGTTAATTGTTTCCACCATGTGTACCGGAATCCGAATAGTCCGTGCTTGGTCAGCAATAGCCCGCGTAATGGCTTGTCGAATCCACCATGTTGCATACGTCGAAAACTTAAACCCTTTCCGATAGTCAAACTTTTCGACCGCTTTCATCAACCCCATATTTCCTTCTTGGATCAAATCAAGGAATGACATCCCCCGGCCAACGTAGCGTTTAGCAATCGAAACTACCAGCCGCAAGTTGGCTTCAGCCAACCGTTGCTTGGCTTCTTCATCCCCTTCTTCAATCCGCAGTGCCAACTCAACTTCTTGGTCTGCCGTCAAGAGGTCAACCCGACCAATTTCTTTAAGATACATCCGAACTGGGTCATTGATTTTCACACCCGATGGAGCGGAAACATCCTTTTTCATAGTCTCTTCTTGCTTCTTAGCAACTTTTAGGCTGTGGGCACTTGGTTCACCATTCTCATCAACAACGGAGATTCCAGCATCTTCAACTTTTTCAATTAATTGATCCATTTGATCAGCATCCAGACCCAATGGTGCAGCAATTTTATCACTTAATTCTGAATACTTAACTTGTTTGGTCTTTTTGTACTTTCTAATCAAAGACCGCACTTCTTTTTCATAAATGACTTTGTCAAATTTCTTGTTCTCTTCTTTTGCCAATTAAAATGCCTCCTAGTTTGTTTGTTGCTTCTGTAGAAGCTTTATTAACTTTGCTGTTAATTCTGTTAGTGTTTCAAAATCACCTTGGCGTTCTGCATTTTTGATAGCCATTTGTGTCTGGCCGATCTCCTGATGAAGAGGGACCTCCATAATAATACGTAGACAATCTTCAACTTCTTCCATACTGGTTTCAGAAGTATAATCCGCCATTTCGATTGAAACGATAACTTGGCGTAAATTGTCATCCTGCAAATAATCTAGAAAAGTTGCACTTTCATATTGCTGATAAATGTTGAAATATCCCTCAGCTAGCGTATAGATCAACTGGTATTCTTGGTCTACAAAATTAAATGATGTCATAGCATGTAGTTTGGTCCATACCACATGATCATGCAAAGCGCGATAAAGTAACAAACGCTCAGCTTTCTCAACCTGAGAATACTGCCGATCACTGCCGCTGTCCATAGGGGGAGTGATCCTTACCTCCACGTCTCGTTGCGGAGGTGGATCCGGCGCTCCGACTTGAGAAACAACCTGGTCAAGTTGAGCTCTCAAATCAGCACGTTCCAAATGGAACTCATCTGCTAAACGATTCAAATATAAATCTTGCTGGATTCGATCATTTGTCTTTGCCAACTCAGGTAATACATCGTGTAAATAGTCAACCTGGTCATCCTCATTCCGCATGTTACGCCCTTGACGGTAGAGTTGCATGAAAAAAGCAATTGGACTAACTCGATTCTCTTGGAGAATTTTTGCAAAATGCTCAAGCCCGTACTTATGTAGCGTCTCATCCGGGTCCATCTGGTCAGGCAACATAATCACACCAAGTTCCATCTTACCATATGGTTTTAACAGATCTAAGGTTCGTTTTGTGGCACGCTGACCTGGCTCGTCGCCATCATAGCAAACCAATAATCGCTGTGCATGGCGCTCAAGCAAGTATATTTGATCTTCTGTGAGGCTTGTTCCCATGGAAGCAACCCCATTTTTTGCCCCTGCACGATAAGCAGCCAGCACATCCATGAAACCTTCAAATAAAATAACTTCTTTTTGCCGCCGAATTTCGGCTTTAGCCTTATCAAAGTTAAACAAGATTTTTCGCTTATTAAAAATATCAGTTTCAGGCGAATTTAGGTACTTAGGAACCTGATCATTTTTGACTAAAATTCGACCCGAAAATGCTACTGGTCTACCAAAAGCGTCTCTAATTGGGAACATCACCCGCCCTTTAAAGCGATCGAACAGTTGTCCTTCTTGACTAGTGACGAATAATCCCGATTTATGCAAAAGCTGGTAATCATCAAAGGCGCGATCTTTAAGATAAACCTCTAACAAATTCTCATCAGGTGCAAAGCCTATTTTAAACTCACGCAACAATTCATCTGACAATCCCCGAGTATGGACATAGTCTAAAGCTGCTTGTCCTGCCTCTGTTTCCATTAAAATATAATGGTACAAATCAACTGTTGTCTGATACATTTCCAGCAACTTTCTATTAGGTTCAGATACTTGCTGTTTCTGCCCTGTATGCCGATACTGGTCATCAATTGTAATATTGGCCGCTTCGGCCACCTGGAAAACTGCTTCTGGAAAAGACAATCCCTGTAATTCCATCAGGAACTTGAAAACGTTTCCTCCGCGTCCACACGAAAAACAATGAAAGATTTGTTTCTTTTCATTAACCGAAAACGAGGGTGTGTTTTCAGAATGAAAAGGACACAACCCAAACCAGTTGCTACCTGAACGATGAAGTTGCACAAATTGACTGACAATATCATATATATTGACACTACTACGAACTTTATCGATGACTTCTTCTGGAATCCGTGCCAACACTTCACTTCCTCACCTTTAAGCAATAAAGGGGATAAAATGGGTGTACTACCCCCAATGTTATTAGTCAAATCAAAATTAATTTTAGCTTACTTATTATCTTACTGCAAGTCCTTTACTCAAAAATAAATTTCCCATTGCCTCTTAATTCTTTGCATCCCCAATGAAAACTGCTACAATTTTTATATTCTATTGTTAAGTAAAGGAGTGTTTGTACACAATGTCCGCTCAGGAGAAGCCCATTTGGCAAAGAAATCTCTATGTTCTCTGGGTCAGCGTCTTTCTTGCCGGAATAGCTTTCTCAGAATTCAACCCTTTTCTCCCGCTTTTTATCAGTACATTAGGACACTTTTCGCATCAGCTTTTGACTTTTTATTCAGGAATTGTTTATTCTGCTACCTTCATCGTCTCAGCTGCAACTGCCCCATTCTGGGGAAAACTGGCTGATAAAAAAGGGCGGAAACCGATGATTCTGCGTTCTGCTGCGGGGATGGCAGTTGTTATTTTTCTAATGGGTTTAGTTACAAGCGTTTGGCAGCTAATCGCACTGCGCGCCTTTCAAGGTCTTTTTGCTGGTTTAGTCAGCAACTCTATCGCGCTAGTTGCAACTGAAACACCCAAGGCTCATAGCGGTAAGGCGCTAGGTAGTCTCACAGCATCACTTACTGGAGGCACATTACTTGGTCCCCTTCTAGGAGGAACCCTTGCCTCTCTTTTTTCTTATCGAATGACTTTCTTTATCACTGGAGTAATCTTAGCTTCAATCTTTTTTATCATAGCGTTTTTTGTGCATGAGAATGATTTCCACCCTGTTACAGAAAAGAAACTAAATTCTGTTCGCGGTGTCCTCAACGAGTTACGCGCTCCCCGAGTGATCATCGGCTTACTTATTACAACTATGATCATTCAGGCCACAAACTACTCTATCAATCCCATCGTTTCATTATACGTAAAGGACTTAATGAACGGTGCACACGGAGTTACCTTCGTTAGTGGGCTTGTTTCCGCTCTTCCTGGTCTAGCAACGATGTTAGTTGCTTCACGCTTTGGCGATTTGGGTGATCATATTGGTACTGCCAAAATCTTGATGCTCGGTTTTGTAATGGCAACAGTCTTTTTCACTGCAACTGCTTTCGTTCATCATGTTTGGCAATTAGCCGTGTTGCGATTCTTAGTCGGTGTTTCTGACGCTACGATGCTTCCTCAGGTTCAAACCCTGCTAACTAAAAATACGCCCGCTAAAATCACCGGACGTATTTTCAGCTGGAACCAAAGTTTTCAGTACCTGGGTAACATCTGCGGGCCACTATTAGGTTCAGTTGTTTCGGGGACATTTGGCTATAGTGGCGTTTTCCTTTTTTCAGCATTACTAGTCGTTTTAAACATGGTTCTGTTCCGGCAAAATGTTTACCGCCACCAAACAAAATAAATTCTAGAGATATAAAAAAGCAACGGTAATGAATGCCCGTTGCTTTTTCTTTACTTAACTTGAACTTCTTCTAGTGAACCGAATGAAGCAGTTAACGCTGCAATTTGTGCTAACTGCGCTAAACGGTTTTGCTTTACTGCTACATTGTCAACCATGATCATTGTTTCATCAAAATATGCATTAATTGCATCTTTTAGTGAATGTAGAGCATCAAATTGAGCGGCTAATGATTCATTAGCGTATCTAGCAGCTACATGTTCATATTGATCCGCCAACACTTGTTCACTTTCGTTTTCAAATAATGTTGGATCAATCTTTGTACTCATACCATCCTTTGATCCAGCTTTACTTGCTAAACGGGTAACCCGCGTCAAGGCTTCTACTGTGTCTTTAAAGTCAGTATCATCCTTGTGCGCCATCAGTACTTGTGCAGCTTGATCGACATGAACAAACGAATTGCTCTTATTGGCTAACACAGCCATCAAAATATCACGCCGGTAATCGGTAGTATCAGCTAAAATCTGGTGTAAGCGATCGAACAGGAAGCTCCGCACAGCAGTAGCCACTTTAGCTTCTGGTTGAATTTTAGTATACAAATCAGCTTTTTGCGCATATGCTTCTTGAATTGCTTCCTCTAATAATGGACCAGAAACCTCCCAATTATTTGCTAAAGCAATCCGGACAATCCCTGTCGCTTGACGGCGCAAAGCATATGGATCGTTGGACCCACTTGGAATCATTTCTGCAGCAAAGAATGCTTGAATACTATCAATCTTATCAGCAATAGACAAGATGGCCCCCACTTTGGTTTGTGGCAGTTCACCTTCAGCTAAAATTGGCATGTATTGTTCACGAATGGCAGTAGCCACTTGTGAATCTTCACCCATCAATTTGGCATAGATTTCACCCATGACCCCCTGCAACTCAGAAAATTCACCGACCATTTCAGTGACTAAGTCAAACTTATAGATCTGAGCTGCTCGGTCTAAAGCAGTAAGCTCTGATTCCATCAAGCCTAACTTCTTACCAAGATAGTCAGCGATCAAACGTACTCGTTCCATCTTTTGGGCAATGGAGCCAATCTTGTCATGGAACATTACGTCCTGCAAACGACCAACATAATAAGCAATATCATGCTTTTGATCTTCTTCATAGAAGAAAGCAGCATCTTCAAGCCGCGCTGTTAACACTTTTTCGTTCCCGGCAATCACATTCTCTAAATGATCAGTGTTCCCGTTACGCACGGAAACAAAGTTTGGCAGCAAATTACCGTCTTGATCTGTAACATAGAAGAAGCGTTGGTGATCCCGCATCGACGTGATGAGAACTTCATCTGGAATTTGAAGGTATTGTTCTTTGAACGAACCCGCAAAAACTGTTGGCCATTCTACTAAGTTATTGACTTCTTCCAGCAGATCATCTTCAACAACAATCTTCCAGTTGTTGGCCTGAGCAAGCTTTTCGATTTGCTGTACGATAGCATTTTTTCTCTCTTGTGCATCAACAATAACCTTTTCTTGACGCAATGCTTCCACATAAGCTGCTGGGTTGGAAATCGTTACAGGGTGCCCCAAGAATCGGTGTCCTTGTGATGTCCGGCCGGTTGTAATATTCAAAATATTGAACGGAACCACTTCATCATCCAATAAAGCGACCAGCCATTTGATTGGGCGGACATATTCAAAGTCATTAGATCCCCACCGCATCATAGTTGGAAATTTGAGACTCATTGCCACATCCTTCATTCCTTGCATAACTTCAGTAGCTGCCTTCCCAGGGATAAATTTCTTAGCATAAACATATTCTGTTCCCTTAAGCTCTTTAAAGAACAAGTCATCAACGGTTAACTTTTGGCCACGAGCAAATCCTTGAGCAGCTTTAGTCCAGTTGCCATCTGTATCCAGCGCAATCTTCTTGGATGGTCCCTTGGCTTCTTCTTCAATGTCATCTTGTTTATCAGCTAAACCAACCACTTCAACTGCCAATCGACGCGGAGTTGAATATGTCTTGATTTCTGCAAAGGCTAAGCGCTGTTCTTTAAGAAAAGCCGCCGTCTTAGTTGCTAATTGGTTAACACTAGGAGTAACTACGTGGGCTGGTATTTCTTCCAGACCAATTTCAAGTAAAAATGTATGTGTCATTTTATTACTTCTCCTCCTTTAACAATTCTGCTCTGAGCTTTTCGTCTTTAATTAATGGGAAACCTAATTTCTTACGTTCTGCCACAAATACTTTGGCAACAGACCGAGCCATATTCCGAATTCGGGAAAGATATCCAGCCCGTTCCGTAACTGAAACAGCCCCTCGTGCATCTAACAAGTTAAATGTATGGCTACATTTCAAAATATAATCATATGCTGGGTGCACTAACCCATTTTCCAATTGGCGTTTAGCTTCCTTTTCATACACATCAAACAGTTTCAACAACATGTCCTGGTTACTTTCTTCAAATGAATACTTGGATTGTTCGTATTCAGGTTCTTTGAAGATATCACCGTACTTAACACCATCAGCCCATTCTAGCTCAAAGACATTATTAACATCTTGAATATATGAAGATAAGCGTTCTAACCCATATGTCACTTCGGCCGCAACAGGTTTAACTTCTAAACCACCTACTTGCTGGAAATAAGTGAACTGTGTAATTTCCATTCCATCAAGCCACACTTCCCAACCAACACCGGCACAACCCATTGATGGGTTTTCCCAGTTATCTTCAACAAAGCGGATATCGTGTTCCAGCGGTTCAATCCCCAAAGCGCGTAAGCTATCTAAGTATAGCTCTTGGATATTACCTGGTGATGGCTTCATTAACACTTGGAATTGGTGGTGCTGATACAAACGGTTAGGATTCTCACCATAACGTCCATCAGCTGGACGCCGTGAAGGTTCAACATATGCCACGTTCCATGGTTCTGGTCCGATTGCCCGCAAAAAAGTATACGGACTCATCGTTCCCGCCCCCTTTTCAGTGTCGTATGATTGCATCAACATACAACCCTGTTGGGCCCAAAATTCTTGCAGAATCAAAATGGTGTCTTGCAAAGTTAATTTTTTCTTTGTCATTTCAAAGCTCCTTATCTTAAATAATTCGAAACTGACACTTATGACGCCATAAAAAAAGCCTATGCGACACAAATGCCACATAGGGACGATTTCGAAAATCGCGGTTCCACCCTACTTCTAGGATTACCTAGCAACTTAATTCGATAAAGCTCCGAAAGTGCCAATCATTAAGGTCCAGGATCTGCTCTCACCAACCAGACTCGCTTTGCCCTTTGCCAAAATGTCCTCTCTCATCATTGCTTCTTTAATATTATAAAACTAAGGATAATCTAGCCATTATCATTTGTCAATAACTCTAGCCACTTGTAAGCGTAAAGTTGTTCTGAACGATTAGAAAATTTTTGGCGATTAGATCTGCTTTTTCCCTTTTTCCGTTACTTTTTTAAAAAAATTTTAGCACATTTTTCTTGTGAAATTTATAACCATTGGCCAGCATCTGAGATTTCAGCTGACGATCCACTCTTTCGAATGCTTCTTTTACTTGCTTCATCTTTATTTCCTCCTCACAGCGTATCTAATCATCACTTTTACAAGTTCAGCTTACATTTCCACCTGTCCACCAGCTCAGAGAGCTCATGTCAAGGCTGGCAAAGCCACCGGAGGCTTGGTCTTGCATGAGTTCGAAGCTGGTGGTACTGGTTGCAAGGAGCAATGCGACGCGCCGGGAGCACAGCGACCAAAGTTTTGGCGCAGTCAAACAAGTGCAAGGGGACGGGCTGGCGCACCTAGGCGCTATCATGGGTGGTGATTAATTTTAGACACGAAAAAAGGCGCTACACTTTTGTGTAACGCCTGAGATTCTTTCTTAGTGAACTGCTTCTTTGTTATGCTGAGCAATTAAGTTTCTCGCTTGATTTTCATCGCCCAGAATATCTGTTAATAACTTTATTTTGTATTTGCTTGGTAAATCGTCATCATTTAAAATGAGCGTAGCAATTTTTATATCTCTTTTTTGTTCGATAGCTTTTTGTTCTTTCTCAGTAAAAAACATAAAATCGTTCCGTCCTTTCTCGTTGCCTTTGAGTTCCTTAAAATCTGCCATGAGTTGCTTACCTAGTTGGCTGTTTGAATTACTTGGCAATTCTTCTTTGAGAGCTTGAATAAAGCCCCGCAATTCACCACCAACATTTTGCAAGTCGCCATTCATGTTAATAAATACTACTCGCGTCTTGTCTGCCAGCTCTTTAGTCGGATTTTCAACGATCCTTCTTTCTAAGGTTGTTATAACCCTGTCCCCTTCTTCAAGCGGATCAAACTCACATAAGAAAATTACATAGCTATAATGCAAATCTCTGTAACTTTCCCCAGGGTTCAACATGTTAGTAATCATCATTGATTGATAGTACAATGACCACTCTAACAAGTTATGCTGGTTGACAATTTGCATTTCAATATTATAGTAATTGGCTTTTTCGTCAATTGCAAGAATATCGAATATCACTTTTTTATTGTGGCCGTTGTCTGTTTCATCTTGGGTAGTTATTTTCAACTTACCAAAATTCTTTCCCGGAATAACTTCGTTTAAAAATGCTCGGCAAAGAGCTTCTTGCCCCATTAATTGCTTGAAAAACCAGTCGTCAACTGGCTTCCCTTGCTCCCATTTTTCTAAGTATTTAGCATTAACCATTTTCCGCTTCCTGTTACATATAAAAAAAGACCCCCTTACAGGGATCCATCTATTTACTACTAGTCAAAAAGGTGACCCTGCGATAGGATCACCTTCTCGATCACTGAATTACTTGAAAAGCTTCTTCAGCAACTTTTTTACCAATTGTTTTATGTGCTTGGTGGGCACGAGCAAAAAAAATGATCGCAAAGGAAATGTGCATTAACTACACCTCCTTGTACTACACTTATTGGGTAACCAGCCCTGTGAAGCACTTATTTAGTGTACCAGATAAATAGTGTGTGGTATAATGTTTGTAGCAAAAAAGATCGCAGGAAGTTGCATTAAATTACACCTACCTGCCTGTAAGCACTCCCCCAACCAAGGAGTGCTTTTTTTATTTGTGATAAACAAAAAAGCGCTCCTGATTTAGGAACACTTTTCCGTTACTTACGTATCTCTCTTACTTTAAAATTCAACTTTCGCTTCTCAATTGTTTCAACCTCACCATTTTCATCTTTACCAGGTGGATTCCCTTCTACTACCACAGTAAACTCATAGAAAAGACCTGATTGTTTTGGTAGTACTACCAATTTCCGTGCAATTGGTGCTAAAACTACCCGATTAATCAAACGTGCTAATGGACGGGCACCATTGTAAACGTCAGTCCCATTATCGGCCAGATAGTCCAGGAGTTTTTCATCATAAATTAATGTAGCATTCTGCTGTAACATTCGTTCTTGCAGTTCTTCCAGATTCTTAATTACAATTTCCTTAATCACAGGCCTGGCTAGCATATTGAAAAGCTTCGACAGTTGGGAAAGTTTTTGTGGGAATAATAGCGTAGTGTTCTTGTACTTTTTGATCGTCTACATAACGTTTTGACGGTTTTATTCCCTCTTTGTTTCGTAGATCCATGCTGAAAATCTTTCCCTGTCATTTTACGTACTAATTCAACTGTATCACCTGAACTGCCTCGACTGAACCATGTCAACTACGCCCCGAATAAGATTCGGGGGCTTGTAGACTTCACCCATCAGTTCAGCGCTGAATAGGCTACTAGCTACAATTTGCTCAGATAAAGCCTTGCGGTCCATTGTTCAGATAGTTACCTATCATCGACAACGGGTTCGTCTTACAAGCTAAAACAGAGCCATTCGGGATCTTGCCCTGGACGCAAGTTGCCAAACGCCCAAGTAAATAATTACTGGTAGATGGTTGCTTTGTTCTCAGCAGGTTTTGCCAACAATAGTTGGCCTTTGGCCAAGATGTTCTGGGCAGCATTATGGTCTCGTACGTGGTGAGCATAACACTTAGGGCAATTCCACTGGCGATCCCTTAAGGTCAATCGTTGGGTGCCCTGACTACCCATCACGAAGCCACAATCGTAGCAGGTCTGGGTCGTGTAAGCCGGATTAACTTCAACGAAGGTACGACCATATAAGGGAGCTTTGTATTCCAACATGCCGAGAAACATCCGCCACCCCACATCGGAAATGCTCATCGCTAATGCATGGCTCTTCAACATGTTCTTTCCTTTCAGGTTTTCAGCGACAACCAAATCGTGGTTCTTGATAAGTGCTGTCGAGGTCACATGCAGGAAGTTCTGCCGTTGGTTACGAACCTTACGGTGTAACTGGGCAACTAGTTGGCGTTGCTTCTGGTAATTATGACTCTTACGCAAAGAACGGTGCTCTTTCTTAGCCCTACGGGCCCGTCGAGATAAGATTCGTTGGTACTTTGCTAGACGTTTCTTAATTGTCCGGTAGTAACGAGGATTTTCTACTACTTCCGCATCACTTTGCGTCAAGAAGTTGTCAGTATTCAAGTCGATTCCAACTACTTTGCCTGTTTTAGGCAAGCTAATCTGGAAAGGTTCATCACTCTTTAATAGCAGTGAAACGAACCATTCACCAGATGAAAGGTGCTTAATTGTTACGGTTGCGATTCGGACCAACCGATTGGTTGGTAACGAGCGGTGTAGCTTCACCTTAATTGTCCCAACCTTAGGTAAGCGAATATGCTTCCGATCAATGAATCGCACCGAAGTACCGTTGTACAACGAAGGTAATTCACCCTTTTTCTTTAGTACTGATGGGGCGTAACGATTAGAAGTCGAGTAAGACTGAACCGGCCGATCCTTACGCTTAAACTTAGGGCCCCCCGTAGGATGAACCTTACGAAACATGTTCCAAGCGTGCTGGTAGTGGACTTGCGTGTTATTAAACATGTCACTATCTAGATCAGCATCGCCTAACCATGGATAACGGTCGGCCGTAATGCGGTCAAGCCCAACCGGGCGATTCTGGCTCTTTTTAATAGGATTACCCTGTTTGTTATACCGCCAGTATTCAGCTGGAATTGGATACTTTTCATCCAGCTTATTACGCCTAATAGCACTGTCTACGTAGCTATTAGCTAGTAATTGATTGTAGATGAAACGTGAAGCGTTGATGTTCTTCCACAAGATAATTTCCTGCTTGTGGTTGGGAAACATGCGTAGCTTCAACCCCATCATATATGGCAATGAGCTCTTCTTTGGCATTGGTTTTCACCTCCTTTACCGATTACCATTATATAACTAAAATAGGGATAGTGTAACTATGATAATAGGATAGAGAGGTATTACTAATGAGTAAATTAACTGATGCCGTTTATGAGCGAGGGTACGTATATAATTTTCATTTCCATCTGGTATGGGTTACCAAGTATCGTCGTCAAATCTTTACTACACCAGAATTGGTAACTGAAATGAAGAATACTCTCACGTACATCGCTGAACTACACAACATCAGCATCGAAAAGATGGAAGTGATGCCAGACCACGTCCACATGTTAATTAGCTTCAAACCAAAACGCTCAGCCACTAACGTGATCAAGGCTCTGAAAGGTGGAAGTGCAAGATTGTTTCTTCATAACCACCCCGACATCAAAGCTAATAAGTGCTGGGGTGGTCACTTATGGTCAAGAAGTTATTACATGGGGACCCTCGGCAACATGAGCAAAGAAGTGGTCAAGCAGTACATCGCCAGCCAACGAACTACTAAGAGTAGCGCTGGACGGCCCCCAATGAAAAAATCCGGAAACTAAAAGCAGCGCCAAAGGCGCTGTTGGATGGGCATTCCTCCCCCGATTGAGAATCGGGGGATTCCTGCCTAAACACTAATTGAAAAACCACTGATTATGCTTAGTTTTCGGATTATATTTCATAAATAGCTTCAAACTATCATGCCGTTCCGTCATGTAGGTTCGTCCTTCACGTTTTACGCCTAACCCTAAAAATTCAGCCACCTCGCGAATGTCTAACTCTCTTGCCCATGCTGCAACAGCAGGATTAATATACTTCTTTTTTGCCATACTTCTTCACCCCTACATACTAATGCCTCTTTCCAGATTTTGTTGCGGTGCAATCACTCGTTCGTTCATACGTAACCCGTTAACTGACTTATCAACCTCGCTACTTACACCACTAACAATGTTTTGGATCCGATTAGAATGCCGTCTAATGTCTTTCTCCACTTGTGTGTATGCTTTTAGACGCTTTGTCCATTCCCGATCAGAAAGTGGTTCATCGCCAAGTCCGTACCGCTTATCAAGAACATAGTTAATCATTGCTTCGTCAGTCGCAGCCTTCTTTTCAAAATCTGCACGAACTTTATCACCGACGTTAATCTTAGAGTTTTGAGGTGCACCATAATCAGCTGACGCTTTAGCCAAAAGTTTAAACTCTGTTCTAACCAGGTCTCTTGGACTATCATTTGCATTTAGCCGAATAAGTCTGAGGTTATCTTTGACTTCGTATCGTCCAGGTTCACCTGGTTTAAGTTTCTTATCGTCCATGATCCTGATAGCAATTGGTTCTGAAACTCGGTCACTATACTTTCCACTGCGATTTAAATTATTCTTTTCAATGTTGGCATTAATTTTATCTTCAAGGGACATTGCGTAATTCATCAAACCTTTGCGAACAGCATGTACTTGTGCTTCATCATTGAAGTCAATCTTGTTATCCGGGAAGAAGCTATCATGTAACTCAGGTTTAAGGTTTGTTTGATCAAGCGTAAATACCTTATATGACTTACTACTTGTACGATAATACGTCTTTAACTCGCCTCTCATAGCTCGCTGACGCTCCCACTTTGTTGCAACTCTCCACGGCTTATTGCCTACAAATCTTTCAGTTGTGTGCTTATACAGCTCAATGTTACCTTGTTGTCCTTTGGCCACAGACAATGCTTTGTCACGTTCCTTAATAAAGTCACCTTGTTTGAAGCCCATCTTTTGGCCAATAGCTTTCAGTTCATCAAAGCGGAATACTTTTCTAGCTTTAGGGTTAGTTTCTTTAATCGTAATGGCATTAATCAGTGATTCCGTAGGATTATCACTGATGTAATCTAGCGCTTGCTTAAACTTGTCAGTATCTCCTAGATAGTCAACTGTCAATTTCTCCATAGCATTGTTAAAGATCTCGCTTGCAACTTCCTCGTTCTGTTTCCGTCTGTCAACTACGCCCCGAATAAGATTCGGGGGCTTGTAGACTTCACCCATCAGTTCAGCGCTGAATAGGCTACTAGCTACAATTTGCTCAGATAAAGCCTTGCGGTCCATTGTTCAGATAGTTACCTATCATCGACAACGGGTTCGTCTTACAAGCTAAAACAGAGCCATTCGGGATCTTGCCCTGGACGCAAGTTGCCAAACGCCCAAGTAAATAATTACTGGTAGATGGTTGCTTTGTTCTCAGCAGGTTTTGCCAACAATAGTTGGCCTTTGGCCAAGATGTTCTGGGCAGCATTATGGTCTCGTACGTGGTGAGCATAACACTTAGGGCAATTCCACTGGCGATCCCTTAAGGTCAATCGTTGGGTGCCCTGACTACCCATCACGAAGCCACAATCGTAGCAGGTCTGGGTCGTGTAAGCCGGATTAACTTCAACGAAGGTACGACCATATAAGGGAGCTTTGTATTCCAACATGCCGAGAAACATCCGCCACCCCACATCGGAAATGCTCATCGCTAATGCATGGCTCTTCAACATGTTCTTTCCTTTCAGGTTTTCAGCGACAACCAAATCGTGGTTCTTGATAAGTGCTGTCGAGGTCACATGCAGGAAGTTCTGCCGTTGGTTACGAACCTTACGGTGTAACTGGGCAACTAGTTGGCGTTGCTTCTGGTAATTATGACTCTTACGCAAAGAACGGTGCTCTTTCTTAGCCCTACGGGCCCGTCGAGATAAGATTCGTTGGTACTTTGCTAGACGTTTCTTAATTGTCCGGTAGTAACGAGGATTTTCTACTACTTCCGCATCACTTTGCGTCAAGAAGTTGTCAGTATTCAAGTCGATTCCAACTACTTTGCCTGTTTTAGGCAAGCTAATCTGGAAAGGTTCATCACTCTTTAATAGCAGTGAAACGAACCATTCACCAGATGAAAGGTGCTTAATTGTTACGGTTGCGATTCGGACCAACCGATTGGTTGGTAACGAGCGGTGTAGCTTCACCTTAATTGTCCCAACCTTAGGTAAGCGAATATGCTTCCGATCAATGAATCGCACCGAAGTACCGTTGTACAACGAAGGTAATTCACCCTTTTTCTTTAGTACTGATGGGGCGTAACGATTAGAAGTCGAGTAAGACTGAACCGGCCGATCCTTACGCTTAAACTTAGGGCCCCCCGTAGGATGAACCTTACGAAACATGTTCCAAGCGTGCTGGTAGTGGACTTGCGTGTTATTAAACATGTCACTATCTAGATCAGCATCGCCTAACCATGGATAACGGTCGGCCGTAATGCGGTCAAGCCCAACCGGGCGATTCTGGCTCTTTTTAATAGGATTACCCTGTTTGTTATACCGCCAGTATTCAGCTGGAATTGGATACTTTTCATCCAGCTTATTACGCCTAATAGCACTGTCTACGTAGCTATTAGCTAGTAATTGATTGTAGATGAAACGTGAAGCGTTGATGTTCTTCCACAAGATAATTTCCTGCTTGTGGTTGGGAAACATGCGTAGCTTCAACCCCATCATATATGGCAATGAGCTCTTCTTTGGCATTGGTTTTCACCTCCTTTACCGATTACCATTATATAACTAAAATAGGGATAGTGTAACTATGATAATAGGATAGAGAGGTATTACTAATGAGTAAATTAACTGATGCCGTTTATGAGCGAGGGTACGTATATAATTTTCATTTCCATCTGGTATGGGTTACCAAGTATCGTCGTCAAATCTTTACTACACCAGAATTGGTAACTGAAATGAAGAATACTCTCACGTACATCGCTGAACTACACAACATCAGCATCGAAAAGATGGAAGTGATGCCAGACCACGTCCACATGTTAATTAGCTTCAAACCAAAACGCTCAGCCACTAACGTGATCAAGGCTCTGAAAGGTGGAAGTGCAAGATTGTTTCTTCATAACCACCCCGACATCAAAGCTAATAAGTGCTGGGGTGGTCACTTATGGTCAAGAAGTTATTACATGGGGACCCTCGGCAACATGAGCAAAGAAGTGGTCAAGCAGTACATCGCCAGCCAACGAACTACTAAGAGTAGCGCTGGACGGCCCCCAATGAAAAAATCCGGAAACTAAAAGCAGCGCCAAAGGCGCTGTTGGATGGGCATTCCTCCCCCGATTGAGAATCGGGGGATTCCTGCCTAAACACTAATTGAACTGGCGACACTTTAGGCTTATTTTGAGTTGGTGCCGTTCTTTCAGCAGTCGTTGCCCTGTCGGTTTCTTGCACTTGTTCTTGTCGTACAGTCTCTTGTGTTGCTGATGGTGTCTGAGTTACTGAGTTCTCTCTGTTCTCGTTAAAGCTATCTGCTGGCTTGTAAAGGGCCGTCTCTACGTCTTTAAACAACGGAGAAATCTTTTTCTCGTTTCCATCAACAGCAAAAGTATTCACTATTTCAGGGGCATTATTTTTTTCAATAAAGCCGTTAATTGTATCAATAATTTCTTGCTTCCGATTTTCTTGAACAAGTGAGATTCTTGTACCAGGTAAGTCTTGTGTTAATGAAAGACCATTACTCTTCAACTCATGAAGGTATTTCCACCAACTCATTGAACGCTGCCCCAAGCCTTTTGGTGGCATATCTAAGTCAAGACCTAGTTTTGGATAATTCTCATGTAAACGCTGGTAAAATTCCAATCCACGATCATTATTTCTAACGGCAAGGGTTACTTCACCTTGGCCAGTGTAAATGAAGTAGTGATCGACAAACTGATCTACGTCGTTTGTTGATCTCTCCGTGAACTTTGCAAAGGAAGGATCATCTTTGCGAATTGTTCCGTAGACCTTGGCTAATTCTTTCTCACTTAAATCATTCAAATTTACTAATGAAACATCTCTAAGGTTTCCCCTAGCATTTTGAATTTCGTAATAAGCCATCATATCGCTTGCAGATTCAAATGCTACTAAACGTTTTGGTTCACCAAATGTCACTACACCTTGGTTAGCAGCTGGTTGGCCTTGTACCAAACCGTTTTGTAAAACACCTTGCTCAACAAAGAAGTCGACTGTCTCTGGAGCATAATTGAGATTATTAACCAAATAATTTTGCAATTCCTCATTCGCAGCATAACCTACAACTGCCCCTGCACCGATTTCTGCATTTTCCCTAGCTGTTTGTTCTTCTTTCACTTGTTCATTGTCTGTGTCAGAAGTGGACTCTGCTTGAGATTGCTCATTCTGCTCAGTTATTTGTTCGTTGATCTCGTATTGCATTTGTAACAGTTCATCTACTCGTCGCTGCTGTTCCCCATTCTTTATTTTTGACCTTGGACTCACCACAAATTCACCATCAGCAGTTTGTTCCAAAGCAACACCCCGAAGTCCCTTCACGTAATAAGTATTTGGCCACTTTGACCATTGATTCAGCAATCCATCATCAACATGTGCTCCTGGCATTAGTGGTTCTTCTGAGATTTCTTTGGCTTTTTTCAGTTCGGAAACCATTTTTCGATACCAAGTAATTTCTCTTTTTGCGTATTTTGATTCCCCATTGTTTGCTTTTTCGATTTCAGCTTCAATTCTGGGAAGGTTCTGAACACTAATTTCTAGCCCTTTGCCGTCCTTATTCAGTCCTTTAGCCTGATTTTCTGCTTCTCTTTCCAGTTTTTTGATTCGCTTATTTTGCGCCTGAATTTCTTTGTTAATGTCAGCCACGTCATTTTCAAGCTTTTCTAACCGTTTAGTGTTTTGCGACTGATCAGCTGTTTGAGTGCGTTGTTTTTCCAATTCTTCAACTGTTACTCTCAAAGCTGTTTCTAACCTTTCCAGCTTTTTTCTGGCCCGCCTTAGGTCACGGCTCTCTTCCTTGCCCTGTTGTTTCTCGCCTTCATTAGCACTATCATTTTTATTTGCCGATTGTGTTTCTTCTTGAGTGGCAGGTTCTTCAGCTACAAGTTCAGTTTGTTCATTTTCTACTGTTTCTTGTTGCTCCGGTTGATTTACACCTAAAGGAGGCATTTCGTTAGATTCTATTGTTTCTTCGCCTTCTACGTTTGTAGCTGAAGCCTCAACCACCTGTTCATCTTCTTGATCAACTTTAGTTGAGTTATTGTTCTCTGCGCTTACCTCTGGTTCCTCCTTTACAACTGGAGAAGGTTCTGGCTCTTCAGCTTGTTGTTCAATAATTGGAGTAATTTTACCTTCATCAACTAATCCGTCGATCACTTCAGTTGGTGTTACTTGGGCTTCTTGATCTTGTATCTCCTCTCTATGCTCATAGGCATAGTTGCTCAGTGCATTTGAAATAACAAAAGCTTCACTCGGATTAATGTACTTATCGTTCATATCCAATGGAACCATCATAGGCAACCCTTGTGCATTACGCTCTGCCACAATTGCAACAATTTCATTTTCAGGAACACGTAAATATTGCGAAGATACTTTATTTTTGTTATCTAAATTCAGTAATGAAACAGGAGAAAATACATCTAAATCTGTATTTCTAAGTGCCAGTAATAAATTTTCATCTGTCACTTTGATTGCTTCAGTGAAATTTAAACGTCTTGCTTGCCCAATATCATCGAACTTATTCAATTCCATTGCGTTAGTATTTGCTAGTTGTTTAATTCCACCAATAACTCCAAGCTTTTCAAATGTAGTCCCATCATTTTTGACGAAAATATTCTTTTGAGCACCATTACTTTTCACCAAATCATTTAACAATTCTTTTGGTGACTTTCCTTCAAAAATAAGCCCTGTTAAATGAGCAAAATTCTCTTTTCCGAATCTTACGCGGAGTGTTTTCACTTGTTGATCTTCAACGTAGATATAGTTAACAATTCCTGAACTTAACGTATCATTATAAAATCTGGCCGTATCCAATAGTTCGTTAGCTACTCCATTAAGTCCATGTAATTCGTGTTCAGTAATTGCATGATAATTAGTTGGTATTCTTTGTGTTCTCTCGTTAGTTACGGTAAAATGTAGAAAAGAGGGATCCGCAAATTCATGGGCCAGGTTCTCCTGGTCGGGTAGCCCGCTGCCTGCAGTTTCGGACTGCGAAGAGGGCGCATACTTGGATCCCTCTTTTTGTGTGCCCTCATCTTCTACAGGCATTTCATTTTGTTTTTCGCTCTTTCTATTTGCTTCTTTTGGACTACTATCCTGTTGCTCAGTTTCGTTATCTAACGACAATTCCTCTTGAACAGCAATCCCTTCTTCTTTCTCTTGTTCTTTGCTTTCAATTTGTTTTTCGCTTGCTTGAACTTCTTGCTGATTTTCAGCTTGTTCTTTCTGGAATTCTCGAATTTTTCCCGCTAACTCAGGGAACTCTCCCTGGAAAAACGTATTGATTTTGTCTTGTAAATCCTCGTCAAAAATTGCGTACTCTGCGCCCTTAAATCTCTCGTCAGGCGCTAATAACGAAGTATCGAACCCTTGATTTTTTACGTAAAGTTCAAATGCTCGTGCAAAAATCTCTGTTGGTACGCCGTAATAATCTATTGCTTTAACCAATTTTTTTCATTGGGTAAATTCTTTGTTCTTTCTTCTAAAGCAATCACTTTATTACGATATTCAGCAGCAATTGGTTTGAAGTTATCGCCTATGCTGAGAGGTAGTCCCTCATTCTTATATCTATAATCCAAGTAATGAGCTAATTTCACCTTCTAAACCTAAGCCTTGTAAGGCTTCACCATACTCGTCTTGCTGATTTCTAAACTAACACATTAGCGTATTTGCCACCATAGTTACCAAGTTTTCGTAGCCGTAAAATAGACGCAATATTTTTTAACAGTAGAATAAAACGGTATAAAAAAGACACTGGATTTTTTAAATCTTCAGTGCCTTTCTAACAATTATTCTTTTGTTTTTTGCTTTTTTAACTTGTCATGACGTATGGAAGCTATCATTGTAGTCGATAAAATTGCAATCGCAAGTGCAACATTTGGATTCCACACTTGATCTAATAACCACAATAATAATCCAATCAAAATTAACGTAACTATTCTTCCCAATATAGAATTAGGGTCACAAAGCTCTAACATCTTGTAAAAGAATTTTTCCATACTCTATACCTCTGGATCTAAAAAAGGTTGTTTGCTTTCTTGCTCAATATTTTTTGCCTGTTGCCTAGCTTCGTTTATTTTTCCATCAAGAAAATCACTCAGCTCTCAATAATCAACTTCTGGATTTTCGATCTTGGCCAACTCAATAAATTTCTTTCCAAGAGAAGAAATGCACCTCTACTTTTTCTCCCTTTTTTCTTGCTTTAACTTCTCAATCTGTTCTTATTTCGTATTAATTTTGTTGTCAATCGCTAAAAGCTCGTCCTTAATTTTATGGGCCATTTTTCACTCCTACTACGTAATCTCTACTCCATTCTATATGTTTTTTTGTTCGAATCAAAATCAAATTTTCCATGTTCAACGTCAAACTTCTTCTGAATTAACAATGCAATTCTGTCAACTGCGCTCCGAATAAGATTCGGGGGCTTGTAGACTTCACCCATCAGTTTAGCGCCGAATAGGCTACTAGCTACAATTTGCTCAGATAAGACCTTGCGACCCATTGCTCAGATAGTTACCTATCATCGACAACGGGTTCGTCTTACAAGCTAAAACAGAACCATTCGGGCTTACACCCCGTTTCTTTTTCTAGAAACGAAAAAAAGATCGTGTAAGCGGATTTAACCGCCTACACAATCTTTTCTAATCTATTTTCAATCTCATCAGGAATACTTTACGCTTACAGCCACTTAATTCTTACACATTAATCCGTGGTATTGTTCTTTGTGCGTGGTGCAAGTGGTCGGATGTGAGTTCGCATCAACTTACTCAAAAAACGTTTAGCCGGAATATAGATTCCTACCATGTCATAATAAATCTGGTCCAAAGCATGGTGTAGATCTGCTTTTGTTTCTGGGCGGACTCGAATTGCAGACACCTTATGCAGATTAACCGCAGCTAAACGTTGCATAAAAAGTACAGTTCTTGGCGTTAAATGAAGGCGATTAGGATCTAATTGCCAATGCCGTTGGCACAAAAGCCCCCCATATTCTTCAGAAAAATCCATTGGTCGATCATTTTGCTGACAAATTACACAATGTTTTAACTCCGGTTGAACCCCAAACAGTTGCAACATTTGTAACTCGATGACGCTAGTTATGATTAAAGGATCTAATCCTTGATTGATCAAAAACAGGGCTTGCTCAATAGTTGCGTACCATTTGATGGCTAATTGGTCATCATCACCAACAGCCACCCGACTTAATTCCAAAATGTAGGTTGCATATGCATTTAATGTAATGTCTTCTACAATGTTCTGGTACTGTTCAGCATCAGATACGTTAGTGATAAACGATAACCCAGTAGTACTAATATCCCCAATATAGGTTGCCTTCGTGAAGGGAATAATACATGCTCCCCATTTAAATCCACGTTTACGAACTCCACGCACAAAGAAGGTTTTGAATCCGAATGATGATGTCAGAATACGTACTAGCATATCACGTTCTTTATAATTTTTCCGTGATACCACAATACCTGTAAATGTTTGTCCGCGGAAAAGTGCCATGATACCCTCCATTCCCAAATAAAAAGGGAAGTTTTTCTGACTTTCCCTAATAAACTATCAATAGTCGTCTTGCTTGTACCCGAAAGCTGCTAAATCTGCTTGCTTATCTTTCCAGTTAGGTTGGACTTTAACCCAAAGCTCCAAATAGACTTTATCTCCTAACATCCGTTCAATATCTTTTCGAGCCTGAGTCCCGATTTGGCGGAGCATTTTACCCCCTTTTCCGATAATGATTCCCTTTTGACTTTTGCGTTCAACAATTATTGTCGCTTGGACCAAAACTTTTTCATCATCTTCTCGTCTGATTCGTTCAACCACCACTGCAACTGAGTGTGGAACTTCCTCCCGGGTAAATTCCAATACCTTTTCCCGAATCAATTCACCAGCAATGAACCGTTCAGGATGGTCAGTAATCTGATCACTTGGATAATACTGTGGTCCTTCAGGCAAATCAGCTATTAACTGTTGAATCAGTTCTGGAACATTATTGCCATTCAATGCCGAAATAGGGAAAACATCCTTGTACTCGAGGCTATCGCGATAATCATCCATAATTTCAAGTAGATGGTCTGGATGTACTTGATCAATTTTGTTGATAATCAAATAGATTGGTTTCTTAACATCTTTAAGACGGTTGATAATAAAATCATCACCCCGACCACGCTTTTGGGTTGCATTAACCATAAACATCACTGCATCCACTTCATTTAAAGTTGATAGAGCAGAATCAACCATAAAATCCCCCAAACGACTGTGAGGCTTATGGATACCAGGAGTATCAATAAACACAATTTGTGCATCGTCCGTAGTATAAATCCCTTGAATCTTATTCCGGGTAGTTTGTGGTTTGTCGCTCATAATGGCAATTTTATCGCCTACCGCACGATTTAAAAATGTGGATTTACCAACATTAGGACGCCCTACAATAGCAATAAATCCTGAATGAAAATTGTTTTCCAAATTTTTTCCTCCTAAAGTATCTGTATGAGTTTTGGCCCTAAAATTACGATTCCGATAATCGTCGCTAGCCAAGCAGTTAGTAATACTAAACCTGCTGCCATATCTTTAGCTTTTTTGGCTAAGGGATGATAGCGGTCACCTGTTGCCAAATCAACAATATTCTCAATAGTTGAATTTAAAATCTCGGCTCCCAAAACCATGAAAATCGCTAATAATAGCCACAAGCCTTCTTGCCATGACAGTCGCAAATAAGTTGTTAGAACTAAAACTACTAAAGCCGACCAACAATGAAAACGGAAATTTCGTTCTTCTTGGTAAACTGTTACCAGACCCGCCATAGCATGAATCACAGCTTGATAAAAATGACGGTTTTGCCAACGTGAACGTTTTTTTCTATCTTTTAAGGCCATAACCGCTAAGAATCTCCTCTTGCAATCCAAACATTTTCTTTTCGTCTTCCGCCCGCATGTGATCGTAACCATTTAGATGTAAAAAACCATGAACCAAGAGAAAGCCTAGTTCACGATCTTGTGAGTGCCCTAAGTATTCCGCTTGTTCAACGACTTTATCCATTGAAACCATCAAGTCACCTAAACTCTGGGGAATTTCATCTTTTAATTCATCCGGAATAATAATTGGCAATTCATTCGGATCCTCTTCTTCCATTGCAAAACTGATAACATCAGTCGGTTTGTCAACTCCGCGATACTCTTTGTTTATCTGATGAATATGTTCATTATCCATTAGAGTGACCGCTAACTCAATATTATCTGGTAGGTGTAAATAGTCAGCTGCATACCGCAAAATATGATCAGCTAGTTCCATTTGATGAGGAGATACTTGTTTTGTTTCATCAAAAATCGTTAATTCCATTTAATTCTCCTTTGTTCCCTGGGCATTTGTAGGGCGAGAATATGCCCGAATGATTTCAGAAACCACAGGATGCCGCACTACATCAGCTGCATCAAAATTAATAAAGGCAATGTGTGGTAACCCTGTTAAAATCCGCTGTGCATCAATCAACCCACTTTGCTTATGTCCCTTAGGCAAGTCAATTTGGGATGGATCACCGTTGACGACCATCTTGGAGCCAAAACCTAAACGTGTTAAAAACATCTTCATTTGGGCCCGTGTTGTATTCTGCGCCTCATCTAAAAGCACAAATGCATTTTCTAAAGTCCGTCCCCGCATATATGCCAAAGGTGCAATTTCGATTGTTCCTCTTTCAATCAAACGTTCCGTATGTTCAACTCCCAAAATAGCATGTAACGCATCATATATTGGACGTAAATATGGATCGACCTTCTCTTTTAAATCACCTGGCAGAAAACCCAACGACTCCCCAGCTTCGACTGCGGGTCGCGTCAGGATCAAACGTTCCACTTGATTTTTCTTTAAGGCCGCCACCGCCATTACAACTGCTAAGTATGTCTTACCAGTCCCTGCCGGCCCAATCCCAAACGTCAAATCGTTACTCTTGATAGCCTGAACATACTGCCGTTGACTATAATTCTTTACCCGAATTGACCGTCGTCTAGCGTCTTTGATTAGAACATCTGTATAAAGGTCTTGAAAGTATTGTAAAGTCCCGCGGTCAGCCATTTTCATTGCTGATATAATGTCAGGACTACTGATGCTGATACCGTTATGTAGCAGTTTCACTAATTCATCGAGTACTCTGCCAGTCTTTTGGACATCTTCTTGGTCACCTGTAATTCTAATCACTTCACCAAAGGGATTGAGAATGACATTATTTCCTTCTTCCAGCAGACGCAAATAATCGTTGTTGATCCCAAATAATACGGCTTGATCATCAATATTATTTAAGCGATATTCAATTTCAAATTGCTTGTCTGTCAAATTGCCGTCTCCTTTGTGCACATTTAGTAAATTATATTATACCATTGCATGTATACTTTAGTATATTATCAGGCACATCGTTTAAAGCTGATAAGCTTTTACAAAGCAATAAACAAAAAAACGTATGTACCCTCGTGGTACACACGTTCTTTAATTCAACTACTAGTCTTATTAGTGTAATAATTCTTTGACAGTTGAGTTAACCAGCTTGCCATCAGCCTTACCCTTAAGTTTCGGCATTACGGCACCCATGACTTTACCAAAATCAGCCTTGGAAGTAGCACCAATTTCTTCAATGGTTGTTTGAACAACTTCCTTAACTTCTTCTGCACTTAATTGTGCTGGCATATACTTTTGAACGATCTTAATCTCGTTCTTAAGCTTTTCTACGGCTTCATCACGTCCAGCTTCTTCGAATTCTTGGAGCGAATCCTTGCGCTGTTTCAACTCATGGGAAAGAACACTAATCTCTTCATCAGCAGAAAGATCATGTCCTAGGTTGATCTCTTCGTTAGCAACCGCAGCTTTCAGCATACGTACTGTGCTCAATGTAGCCTTATCTTTGGCCTTCATTGCAGCAATCATATCTTTTTGTAATGAATCCTTTAAACTCATCACATTAGCCTCCTCTAGAAACTAGAAACGACGCTTGTTCTTACGTTTTCTGGCTGCTTCTGACTTTTTCTTACGCTTTACGCTTGGTTTTTCGTAGAATTCACGTTTGCGGTATTCGCGCAAAGTACCTGTTCTTGAAACGGAACGTTTGAAGCGACGAAGAGCGTCATCAAGAGATTCGTTTTTACGAACGACTGTTTTTGACATTGTGTTTCCCTCCCTCCGAGCTTAAATGTAACCGTTATAAATGCAAAAAAATAGCATAAATATCAACAGTTCTTATACATTATAACGAATGCTATATAAGACGTCAATAAACACTTTAGCTAAAATTTACCATTCTCCATTTATCATGATCATTAGCACATTACCCATCATGACTAGGCGATCCAATTACCTAACTCAATTCAAATTCAATAAAGTGTTCTAATAACGTTCTTCCTTTAATTTCTATATTCATGATTACCTCGGGATCTTCCGAAGGAATATATGTTATATCATCAGAATAGAACTGATATAATACCCAACCTTTTTTATCCTTATACCCGCGATTACTAGAGGTTGGTCCTAAATACCAATAATGTGAGCCGATTTTAAACTCTAACTCTTCATTTACCCTTAAAGCTAGACGAAATCAGTAAGTTCATTACGAGTCAAATTTCTCACCATCCTTTTATAGACTCTTTTTAAGATACAACACAACTATAAATAGATTATTCCCCCACGTATGTGGGGAATACTACCAGTAAAATATACACGTGAATTTAATACAGATTATTCCCCCACGTATGTGGGGAATACAGTTCTTCGAACTGCTTCAATTCGGCTTTGAGAATTATTCCCCCACGTATGTGGGGAATACTTAAGACACGGGAAACTTCGGGATTGGTCATAGAATTATTCCCCCACGTATGTGGGGAATACGCGACCCCGACTTTGCCTACGTGGCGGTGTTTGATTATTCCCCCACGTATGTGGGGAATACAGTAAAATATCCCTGTAAGTACAGCATTTCTAGACATTAATAGTATCAAAAATCATTACTTAAACACTTAATTCAAGTAAGATTTTCCACGCTGTAATTCAGCTTTATTTTTATTATACCAATACATATAAAACATTTGATGAAATCAGCAAAAATTTATACAGGACACAATCTACGATTAAATAATCTTCCAGATTATTGGTCCAACTTTCGTATCAGTCATGTTTTGTTTACAAAGTATGTCTGACTCTTTCTATAAAGTAATTCGTGGACATCACTAGATCAAGTTAATATTCTAGCCTTTTCGTCAAAAATATTACTAAAAAAGCCCATCCACACACATATGGATGAGCAATAAAACACTAGTTTTCTAGTGAATTACATATTCATTTGGGCTGCGACTTCAGCTGCGAAATCTTCTTCC
Organism: Ligilactobacillus saerimneri; assembly: GCF_036689625.1. NCBI lineage: Bacteria > Bacillati > Bacillota > Bacilli > Lactobacillales > Lactobacillaceae > Ligilactobacillus > Ligilactobacillus saerimneri. Next base: position 666,323 of record NZ_CP144759.1, on the reverse strand, counting down.
TTCTTTTCGATACCTTCGCCCACTTCGTAACGAACAAAGTCAACGACTTTACCATTCTTAGAAGCTACGTACTTAGCTACAGTTTGGTCTGAATCCTTAACAAATGCTTGATCTTCAAGAACGATTTCAGCAAAGAACTTGTTTAAGCGACCAGCAACCATCTTTTCGATGATCTTTTCTGGCTTGCCTTCGTTCTTAGCTTCTTCAGTCAGCACAGTCTTTTCGTGTGCAACTTCTTCTGCAGGAACAGCATCCCGGTTAAGGTACTTAGGATTAATAGCAGCGATGTGCATTGCAACATCCTTAGCTGTTGCTTCATCAGCACCTTCAAGTAAAGTTAAAGCAGCAATCTTGCCACCCATGTGCAGGTATGCACCGAATACTTGGTCTGCAGTCTTTTCTAAAATAGCGAAACGACGTAAAGTGATCTTTTCACCGATAACCTGAGTTGCTTCAATGATGTCATCATTCAAAGTACCCTTGTTGCCAGGAAGCTTCAATGCTTCTTCTACGTTAGCTGGCTTGTTTTCTGCAACAGCAGTTGCAATTTGCTTTACCAATGCCTTAAATTGATCGTTTTGAGCAACGAAGTCAGTTTCAGCGTTAACTTCAACGATTGCAGCTGTGTTACCATTTACCACAACATCAGCCAAACCTTCAGCAGCGATGTTACCGCTCTTCTTAGCAGCCTTAGCAATACCTTTTTCACGTAAGAGGTCGATTGCCTTGTCCATGTCGCCATCGCTAGCAACAAGAGCTTTTTTAGCATCCATCATCCCTACGCCAGTCTTATCACGTAATTCTTTAACTTGTTTTGCAGCAATTTTTGCCATTTTATTCAAACTCCTTTAGCTAAGGTTATCTATATCTATAAAAAAACTGACCCAAACCTAGGCTTTCACGCCTAACCTGAGCCAGCCTAAGTGATTAACTATTCAGCATCTTTGTTATCGTTGTTGCCTTCAACTGCTTCAACGATATCTTCGATTGAGTCAACCTTTTCATCATCATTTGCAAATGATTCTTCAGTTACAGGTGCATCTTCTTGATCTTCACCTTGGTGACCTTCGATCACTGCATCAGCCATCTTAGCTGTGATCAAACGAACGGCACGAATTGCATCGTCGTTTGATGGGATCTTAACGTCGATTTCATCTGGATCAGCGTTAGTGTCAACCATAGCAACAATAGGAATGTTAAGCTTTTGTGCTTCCTTAACAGCAATCCGTTCCTTACGTGGATCCACGATGAACAATGCATCTGGAATCCGTGGCATATCTTCAATACCACCTAAGAACTTTTCAAGACGATCGCGTTCCTTGATTAACTTAGCAACTTCCTTCTTTGGCAATACGTCAAAAGTACCATCTTCAGCCATAGCCTTGATTTCCTTCAAACGCTTAATCCGCTTTTGGATAGTCTTCCAGTTAGTCAAAGTACCACCAAGCCAACGGTGATTTACGAAGAATTGACCAGCACGCTTTGCTTCTTCTTCGATTGCATCTTGTGCTTGCTTCTTAGTACCAACAAACAATACGATACCACCGTTTGCTGCTACATCCTTAACATAATCATATGCTTGGTCGATCAACTTCACAGTCTTTTGTAAGTCGATAATATAGATACCGTTACGTTCTGTGAAGATGAAAGGCTTCATCTTAGGGTTCCAACGACGTGTTTGGTGACCGAAGTGGACACCAGCTTCAAGTAATTGTTTCATGGTAATAACTGCCATTACAATTTACCTCCAAAAAAATAGTTTTTATCCTCCTCCACATTCAACGGCCAAAAGACTTGAACTAATCAAGCACTCTTTTTCCATCCTGTGGAGTGTGATTTTCGTGCATCACAGCACTCATTCAAGTATACTTAATAAAATATCTCCTGGCAACAATTTGTGCTTCATTTTTATGATATTTTGAGTAAATGTAATCAATTTGTCAAAATCATCCATAAATAATAACTCCTATATCTTGACTTTATGCTGCCGTAAGTAAGCTAACTTTTTCTGGCGCGACTGGTGTTTAAACTGATACTCTGCCTTCAGTGCTGATGATTTATCTGCAAAATTTTCATGATATATCATTTGGACTGGGCGGCGACTCCGCGTATATTTAGCTCCCTTTCCTTGATTATGCATCAATAGCCGATGTTCTAAGTCGGTAGTATAACCGCCATACAGTGTTCCATCTGCACAAAGCAACACATAAAAGTACGCCTCATTTTTCTTCCCCATACAAAATCCTCTTTACTTCAGCTGTGTATTCATTCATTTCATTATATGTGATTAGGGGTGGCAAGAAATGGATTCCACCTTTCTTACCATCTTTAAGTGCTTCGATTAACACAATGTTAGCTTCCCGATCCTTTTTGGGGTGCACTAATTGAACCCGTTTGGGTTGAAGCTTATTTTCCTCCATATAATAAAAAATCTCACCCAATCGTTCAGGCCGATGGACAAAGAATGCTCGACCATTACTCTTTAACAGGCGTCCTGCCATCTTAATTGTTTGTTCTAATGTAACTTTAAGTTCGTGACGAGCAATGGCCAAATACTCATTAGGATTCTTTTGACTGGCAGGCAAATCAACAAAATAAGGGGGATTACATGTCACATTGGCAACACTTCCTGGCTGGATATATGCCAGACAATCATTCAAGTCAATGTTCAAAACCTGCATCCGATCATCCAAACGATTAAGGACCACACTTCGCTGTGCCATATCTGCCAACCGCTCTTGAATTTCTACGGCATATATAGGTCCTTGAACTTTTGTACTAAGAAATAAACTTACAGCTCCATTTCCAGCGCAGAGGTCAACTGTTACTGCGCGCGCATTTCTAATCGGATTGGCAAAGTGTGCCAACAAAACTGCATCTAGTGAAAAAGCGAATACCTCTGCGCTTTGAATAATATCAATGTCTTGTGCGTGTAAACGGTCAATACGTTCACTCGCCTTCAATAAGTCTTTGTTCATTCATTATTCCTCTGTGTAGTTATTATTGTTTATACCAACTATTCAACTATTATTTTAGCATGCTAAAATATTCACCAATTAATATGCTGGTTAAAGCCCCTATTGCTTTTAATGACTAAATCTTGCATACTTAAACCATTAAGAAAGGATGATGAAGATACAATGTTTTATTCTTTCGTTAGGGGGCTTTGTCGTTTCCTGCTTGCTCTGATCAACGGCAACGCCCACTACCTGAATCGTGAAAAACTTCCCGAAGGAAACTATATCTTAGTCGGACCACATAGAACATGGTTTGATCCAATTTACTTTGCGTTAGCCGCAGCTCCCAAGAAATTTAGCTTTATGGCAAAAAAAGAACTATTTGCCAATCCTATCCTCCGTTGGATTCTCACTCGGGCTAATGCTTTCCCAGTAAATCGTCAGGATCCTGGTCCTTCAGCGATCAAAATTCCTGTTAAAAGTCTGCGCAAATCTGATCTGTCTTTGATTATGTTTCCGTCAGGAACCCGGCATTCGCAAGAGTTAAAGGGTGGCGTTACGCTAATCGCTAAACTTAGTGGCAAACCTATTGTTCCTGCTGTCTATCAAGGACCACTGACTTTCAAGCGATTATTTAGTCGTAAACGGGTAACTGTTGCATTTGGGGAACCAATTTATCTTGATCGTAAACGTAAGCTGGATGCTGCTTACCAACAAGAGATCATTCAGCAAATGGAACAACAATTTGTCCAGTTAGATCACGCTATTGATCCAAACTTTCATTATACTGACCCACACCCTAAAAAATAGTGCTAAATTTCCAACTTTGTGTAGCTATATAGTTAGCACATAGAGATTAATCATTTGCCAAAAGTTAAAGAAAGGCTGGCGAGAAAACAATGTTTCTCCCAGCCTTTTTGTTACTTATCATTCTTACCATAGTTGCTCTTCATAGAGTTAACCATTTGGCGTAACTTCTTTTCAGATGGCTTTTGCCCCATTTGAATCATCATTGTTCGTAACATTTGTTCGTTGATTGGTGGATTGTTCTTCAAATAGTTTTCCTGTGCCCGCCGAGCAACAAAGAAACCAATTACAGTTCCGGCAATCAATGCAATAATAACTAATACGATCCAGACTCCTGTTGACATGTCCTAGCTCCTTTCCACTTTCTTCCCTACAATTTTACAAAAAATTAGCAAAAAAATAAAGCGCCGATAATATTTAATCGCGCTCATCAAATACCTAATCTTCCCGCAACCCTTTTTTTCGCTGAATATCACGAAGCTTAGTTGGGGTAACTTCATTGCCTTCATCATCATAAACACGTAACATTTCGATTCGATCACGAAAACCTTGACGGAATAACCGCAAATAGCGTTGTCGCAATTCCTTTTGCTCAGCTGATTCAGCTTCTGTTAACCCATTAGCTTTTTTCTTACGTGCAAGTTCATTAATTCGATCTATTAATTCTTGTGGAATACCATTATTTTCTGCCATAGTGCTCCTCCTTTATCGTTTTTAATCATACCTAAAAATTACTATGATTTCAAACTACAAGCGAACGTTAGTTTGAAAAATTAATTTTTTTATGCTAAAATGAAAAAAATACTACTGATTGAGGTGTCATAAATGACCAAAGCATCAGAGAAGCGTCAGTTGGCCGTGCTCCAATATATTTATGACTGTGTTGAAGAACGAGGATATCCACCTACCGTTCGTGAAATTGGTAAGGTGGTTAATCTTTCCTCCACTTCAACCGTTCACGGTCACTTATCGAAATTAGAAAAAAAAGGATTAATCAAACGTGATCCAACCAAACCACGAGCAATCGAAGTGACTGCTCAAGGTAGAGAAAAACTTGGTGTGACTACAACAGCCACACCTGATAACTTCATCCCTCAAATTGGTACCGTCACAGCTGGTGAACCCATCCTAGCAGAACAAAATGTCGACGGCTTTTTCCCGTTGCCACCAGATATTGAAGACAATAATGATCTTTTTATGCTCACTATCAAAGGAGAAAGCATGATTAATTGTGGCATCCTAAACGGTGATCAAGTCATCGTCCGGCGCCAAAGCACAGCTGACAATGGCGATATCGTTATTGCCATGACTGATCTTAATGAAGCAACTTGTAAGCGATTCTTTCTTGAAGACGGGTATATTCGCCTTCAACCGGAAAATGATTCATTCGAACCGATTATCCTGTCTGATGTGACTATATTAGGCAAGGTCATCGGACTTTACCGTAATATGCTATATTAACGAAATTTAAAAGGCTGTGAGAAAATTCGGTTTTCTCACAGCCTTTTATTTGTTTGCTCACTAAATAACACATAGATAACAGAGAAAATGACCGCAAATCTAGTAGCTAAGTACAAACAAAGGTCACCATACTTTGCACCAACCATCGTCCTAGTTTAGCTCAACGCCTTGTTGTGGAAGCTATTTATTTAATTCCGTGTTTGCTGACGAATTTCTTCTGCCATGCGCAACAACTCTACCGCATGACTTCGCGTTAGTTCAGTAACCTCCGCTCCAGACAACATCCGTGCTAACTCATCAACTCTTTCAGCTGGTGTTAGCTTATGAATACTTGTCTCAGTCCGCCCATTAATGACTTTTTTCTCAATATGGTATTGATGATCAGATATTGCAGCAACCTGAGGAAGATGTGTGATGCAAAGAACCTGCGAATAATGTGCCACTTGACTAATCTTTTCGGCTATTGCTTGTGCAACTCTTCCAGAAACACCAGTATCCACTTCATCAAAAATGATTGACGTAACTCCTTGATGTTGCGCGAAAATTGTTTTTAAGGCCAACATTATACGCGATAGTTCCCCTCCTGAAGCAATTTTGGCAAGCGGCCCCATATTTTCACCTGGATTTGTCTGAATATAAAATTCAACTTGGTCAATTCCATTAGGTGTAAGATCTGTTGGGGACATAAATTTAACTGCGAAAACAGCTTTATCCATGTAAAGTGCTTGTAGTTGACGATGAACTTCTGTTTCTAGTTCGTGGGCAACATGTTCTCGTTGTGTATGGAGTTTCTTAGCCATGTCCAAAGCTTCTTTATGAGCCTGAGCATTTGCTTCTTTCAGGTCAGTCGATTCAGCTCCTGCTTGTTGCATCTCATCCAATTCGGTCTTAATTTTATGATAATAGGTTAAAATTTGCGGAATGTCATCACCATATTTGCGTTTGAGCATACTGATAGTTTCCAAACGTTGTTCTACCTCATCTAAACGATTAGGATCCCACTCCATATCACTCAGTTCACCTGAAATATCATGGGCAATATCCTGCAAGTTATAGAAGGCATCAGAAATCTTATTATAAATTGTAGCTAGTTCAGATGAATATTCCTGGGCTTCTTCCAGAGCATCCATCGCAACGCCTAATTTACCAACCACATCTTCTTCATCATTTGTTAGTGTTTGGTAGCTTGCTTCAAGGGCGGTATGGATTGTCTGAAAATTATCTAACTTAACCTTCTCTTCTTGGAGACGTTCCTCTTCATCAGTCTGAAGATTTGCAGCCTCGATCTCATCAATTTGAAATTGGAGCATATCTAAGCGCTGCGCCCATGCTTTTTCGTTACGCTCCATCCGCTCCAGCAGATCTTTTTGTTTTAAAAAAATATGATATTTATTCCGATATTCCTCAGCTAAAACAGCAATTTGCGGTTCATATTCATCAAGTAGACCCAAGTGTCGCTCAGGATGCATTAGTTCCTGATGTTCATTTTGTCCATGAATGTCAATCAACGTTTCGCCTACACGCCGTAACGTCGTGAGATTTACCATGATCCCGTTGATACGACAGATATTGCGTCCACTCCGATACAAATCACGTTCTAAAATAAGCCCATCTGATGAATATTCGATCCCTAAATCTGCCAGTAAATCTAAAGTTGCCGACTTTTCTGGAAGCGTAAACAGTCCTTGAATAACTGCTTTTGTAGCTCCCTTTCGAATATATTCGCTCGCACCACGACTACCAGCTAAAAGGCCTAGGGCATCAATGATGATCGACTTTCCGGCCCCAGTTTCCCCGGTTAACACTGTCATCTGAGATTGAAAAGCAACGTCCATCTTTTCAATAATTGCAAAATCACGAATCGTTAGCTCTTGTAACATAACTCTCCTCCTGCTACAGCATCATGAAACCAAGCGAATAATCTCATGATAAATTTTGCGTGCTTCACTTGCGGTACGCATAAAAATCATAATTGTATCATCGTCATCCAATGTTGCGAAAAAGCCTGGATACTCCATCTTCTCGACTAAACCGGATACAATTGGCCCATTGCCTGGTAAAACTTTTATGACACACAGCTTATCATTGTAATCTGCTAGGACAAAAACATCACGCAAAACTTCTTGCAACTTCTGCTCTGCGTTACTTGTATGCTCATGCGGTAAAATGTAGCGGTACTTCCCCCCTACTACTGGCAGTTTCATTAACTGCAACTCATTGATATCCCGTGACACAGTTGCTTGCGTCACCTTGACTTTGTGCTCTAACAAAAGTTGCACGAGTTCTTCTTGACGGTAAATTTCATTATTAGTAATTAATTCTTTGATCAATTTTTGCCGATCATGCTTATTCATAACTCTCACCGCCTCGCTTAATCTTTATGGTTTCAATGTTGCTTGCGCTTGCTTGACCACTGTTGCCAGGTCAATTTCTGGTGCAATTGTCCCTTCAGCAGTGGTCCGTGCAACTAGGTGCGCTAAAAACTCAATATTCCCTTCACCGCCAGTAATAGGTGAAAAGTCTAGTCCTTGAACATCATATCCATTGGCAACTGCAAAAGAAACAATCTCTTGCAGAACTTCCAAATGTGTTTGTGGATCGCGAACAATTCCGTGCTTCCCTACTTTTTCTCGTCCAGCTTCGAACTGAGGTTTTATTAATGCAACAACATCCCCGTTCTCTTTGAGAATAGAATGTAAATTAGGCAGAATCAAACGTAATGAAATGAAACTAACATCAATTGTTGCAAAATCAGGCTGCCCATGTGTGAAATCTTCTGGTTTAGAATAGCGGAAATTAGTATTTTCCATAACAACTACCCGCGGATCCTGCCGCAGTTTCCAAGCTAATTGATTTGTTCCTACATCAAGAGCATAGCTTAGGGTTGCGCCATTTTGTAAGGCAACATCGGTAAACCCACCGGTAGATGAACCAATATCCAAAACATGCTTATCTTTGATTTCTACCTCAAACACTTTCAGAGCTTTGGCTAACTTTAAGCCACCGCGACTAACATAGGGCATCTTTTTCCCTTTAAAATGCAATTTAATCGCCGGGTCTATCTTTTGGCCCGGTTTATCCAAACGTTCTTCGTTCTCGCCTAAGATTTCGCCGGCCATAACTGCACGCTTAGCCTGTTCCCGCGTGTCAAATAAGCCTTGTTGAACTAATAAAACATCAACTCGTTCTTTTTTCATACTTTACCTCTTGAAATACTCTAAAAATTCATTTAATGTGCTTGGTTCTTGTCCCGTAATCTGCTCTAACTGCAACAAGTCAGACCGACAAATGGCTACCATCTTTGTTAAGTGTTCTTGTGCTCCCGCAAGTCCTAACAATCCTGGATAAGTATTTTTATTGTGCGCTTGATCCTTATGAACTTTCTTGCCCATCTTAGCTGTTGTTGAAACTACATCCTGGATATCATCATAAATTTGAAAGGCTAGCCCAAAGTTTAACCCAAAATGCGCCACTATTTCTTTTACTGTTGGGGGTTGAGCAGCTAAAATCGCACCCGCTTCACAAGCATACTGTAACAATGCCCCTGTCTTTCCTTCGTGAACCAATTGCAATTCAGCCAAAGTTAGTTGCTCTTGTTCCCCTAAAATATCGCCAACTTGACCGCCTACCATCCCCTGTGCACCGGCTGCCAACGCTAATTTATGCGTCAACTCAACAATTACTGCTGGGGCCAAGGAAATAGTTGACAACCGCTCAAAAGTAGTTGTCAACAAACCATCGCCCGCTAAGACCGCCATTGCTTGTCCAAACACTTTATGATTAGTTGGTTTTCCGCGGCGTAAATCATCGTTATCCATCTCGGGTAAATCATCATGAATTAGCGAATACGTATGAATCATCTCAATGCACGCAGCAACATCAATATCGGTCGTTGTCACTTCGCCTGTAAAGTATTCTTTAAAAGCCAAAGTTAACAATGGTCTAATTCGCTTACCTCCAGCATCAAGAGAATAGCGCATAGCTTCTTGTAATTTAAGTGGTGCTTGCAATGTTGCTAAATATTGATCCATTGCTTGCTCTAATTGGTCAATTTGATCGCTCATTTTTCCACTAGCATTAGTCATTTTCTTCGCCACTATCCCGACTAAATTCAATTTCATTACCCTGAGCATCAATCACCTTTGCTACAGTTCGTTCTGCTTGGTCGAGGGTCTTCTTTAGATCCGCACTTAGCTTAACTCCCTTTTCAAATTGGGTTAAAGCCTCTTCTAATGGAACATCGCCTCGTTCTAATTGCGAAACAATCGCTTCCAATTGTTGCATTTTCTGTTCAAATGTTAATTCCTCTGCCACTATTTTTCAGCTCCCTTAATTTTTCTTACCTCTACATCTGCTGACCCATCTTGAAAATGAAGGCTGAGTTTTTCTCCAACGTTAAGCTGACTAACCGTTTTAATCACTTGATTATCTTTCTTAACATAAGTATAACCCCGGCCTAAAACTTTAAGTGGGCTCAACATATCCAATGAAGTAACCGCCTGGTATAGCCGATCCTGGTGCTGCTTGAGATATGCATTCATTCCAGTACCTAGATTGGTTGCAAGAGTGTTGTACTTGTTAGTTGCTAATTCTAATTGCTGTTGTGGACTAGCCGCCTGTATTCTCCCCTGCAAGCTAATCAGCTCTGTTTTTCTTTGAGCCAAACAGTGTTTGAAATTTTGCTTTAGACTATTATCTAAATAATCAACCTTTTGTAAATAACTATCGTATAACCGCCCCGGTTGCTTAAAAATATACGATTGCTGAATTTTCTGCCAATTACGTAAGTGCTGTTGCAATACCATATGGATTATATTAAATAAGGTTTGCTGATTACGAACAATCTGAATAAGCACTTCTTCCAAAACAGGAGTTGCCAACTCGGCCGCTGCTGTTGGCGTAGCAGCCCGCCGGTCGGCTACTAAGTCCGCAATCGTTGTATCGGTCTGATGTCCAACTGAAGATATGACTGGAATAGCACTAGCAAAAATAGCTCGCGCAACTTTTTCTTCATTAAATGGCCAGAGATCTTCAATTGAACCCCCACCACGCCCGATGATAATCGTATCGAAATCACCACGCAGGTTGACTTCTTTCAGGCGTGCTACTAAGCTGTCAGCTGCTCTTTCTCCCTGGACTTCAGCTGGAAAAAGAACAATCTGTGCAATGGGATACCTTCTACGAGTTGTCGTAATAATATCTTTAATTACTGCTCCGCTCGGACTTGTAATAACAGCTATCCGCTGGGGAAATTGTGGAATAACTTTTTTGGGGGCAGAGAACAAACCTTCTTGCTCTAACTTGTGCTTAAGTTGCTCATAAGCTTGGTACAGGGCCCCAACCCCATCTGGTTCCATTGTTTTAATATAAAACTGGTACCTACCTGATGCTTCATAAACATCTACATAGCCACTAACCAGCACCTTCATTCCTTCTTCAGGAACAAATTTGATCTTATTAAAATCACTCGCAAACATGACAACGTCGATTTTAGCCCGCTCATCTTTAAGGCTAAAATATTGGTGCCGGGATCGTAACCTAAAATTTGAAATTTCACCACTTAGATATATTTTTCCTAAGTATGGGTCGGCCGTAAATTTACGCTTAATATATTTGTTTAATAACGAAACCGTTAAGTATCTATCACTCATAATTTTAACTTCTCTCTGCAAACTCTACGGTTTGTTGCATTAGCATCGCAATCGTCATTGGTCCAACACCACCAGGAACAGGAGTTAAATATGACGCATGGTCTAACATGTCATCGCGCTTAACATCTCCAACCAGCTTACCTTCTGCATTATGATTCATTCCGACATCAACCACTACAGCGCCAGGTTTAACGAAATCCTTGGTAACAAACTCACCCCGACCAATTGCTACGACCAGAATATCTGCTTGCCGCGTTATTGCCGCTAAATTCTGGGTCTTACTATGAGTGATTGTTACTGTTGCATCATGGTTGATCATCAGGGCTGCCATTGGTCGCCCAACGATATTAGAACGCCCAATAATCACGACATTTTTGCCGGCAACTTCAATATCATATGCTGCCAATAGTTCCATGATACCGCGTGGAGTACAAGGCAAGGCTTGCGGTGTTCCCATAAATAATTGCCCCACATTCATTGGGTGAAAACCATCAACATCTTTTAGGGGGGAGATAGCCTGTGTAACTACTTTTTCATCTATTTGTTGGGGAAGGGGCAACTGCACTAAGATTCCATGAACTTTTGGATCTTGGTTATATTGATCAATCAAAGCCAATAATTCATCTTGACTAGTTGTTACAGGAAGATGTAAATCTACAGCCTCAATTCCCACTTCAGTAGCCGCTCTTTTCTTATTTCTGACATACACAGCACTTGCTGAGTTATCTCCTACCATGATTACTACTAACCGTGGAATGATTCCCTTTGCACGTAATGCCGCAGTCCGTTCTTTTAATTTTGAACGCACCGTAGTCGCCAGTTTTTTCCCATCCAATAATACCGTCATGTTATCTCCTCCATTCGTTCTTACCTTTCTAATGTTAGCATAGGCGCTTAGTGAAAAAAACAACGTTTCTAAGTGAAACTTGGATATTAAAAAATCATCCTAGCCAGCCGCTTACGCTGCTAAACTAAGATGACTGTTTAATCAATTAAATTAAGTTTGCCAATACACCATTGATAAATCCACGCGACTTATCATCACTAAATTCCTTGGCCAATTGTAATGCTTCGTTAATTGAAACCTTGGCTGGAATGTCAGTTACATACTTAATTTCAAATACTGCAATTTGCAGAATCAGCAAGTCTGTCTTGTTCAGACGTTTTACTGTCCACCCTTTTTTCAGGTAATTACTAATAGCATCGTTAAGTTCATCTTCGTGCTTAATTACCCCTTCAACAAGAGTTACTAAGTATTCTGGCAGGGCTGAATCAGTTTGTTCTTCTGCATCCAACACCTGTAACATTACTTGCTTAGGATCAGCATCGGCATTGCTTCTTACCGCAAAAAGCGTCTGAAATGCCGCTTTTCTAATATCATGTCTAGTTAAAGTCACTGTTCGTCACCATTGTCCTCTGCAAAGATATTGTCAGGATCAACAACCTGTTCTTCTTTTTGGGAGATAACACCCTCGATATGCACGTTAACTGTTTGTAGCTTCAATCCAGTCATGAACAACACTTGTTGGACAACTTTATCTTGAATTGCAACCGCTACTTTAGGAACAGAAACCCCATAATCTAAGAAGGCATAGAGGTCAACGATGATTCCATCAGCACTATTTTCTAGATGAACACCCTTACTGTGTGACTTCCGTCCAAAAAACTCGGAAACATTATTAGCAAATGACCCCTGCATTGAATACACGCCTTCTACCTGGCTTGCAGCAATCCCAATGATAATTTCAATAACCTCTGGTGCAATTCTAATTTGCCCCAAGTTAGGCTCTTTGTTTGCTAACAGAATACTATTATCTTCTGCCATCGTTCCAACCTCCTATCGTGTTATCACACATTAAGCACGTGAGATGTATGTCCCATCGCTGGTATTGATCTTAAGCACGTCCCCTTCGTTGATGAAGAATGGCACTTGTGTTACCAAACCAGTTTCCATAGTTGCTGGCTTGGATCCACCAGAAGCTGTATTCCCCTTAATAGTTGGTTCAGTTTCAGTAACTGTTAATTCAACTACGTTTGGCAATTCAATCCCTAATGTTTCTGAACCAAACATGATTACAGAAACTTCCATGTTTTCCTTCAAGTACTTCAATTCATCTTGCATATTAGCTGCTGGAATAGCAATTTGTTCATAAGTATTAGTATCCATGAAGACATAGCTATCTCCATCATTATAGAGGTATTGCATGCTCTTGGTGTCAATTTGAGCTTGTTGTACTTTTTCACCAGCACGGAAAGTTTTTTCTTGAACAGCACCATTACGCAAGTTCTTCAATTTAGAACGCACAAATGCTGAACCTTTACCTGGCTTAACGTGTAAGAATTCAATTACCCGCCATAATTGACCATCTACTTCGATCGTTAAACCGTTTTTAAAATCATTTACAGAAATCATATACTTCTTCCTCCTAAAACAACGCTTAGCTTGATTTCACTACAAGCTACACCCATTGTACTTAAATATATTCTCACATGTAGAACCGCCCTCGTCAAGTTAAAGTCCAGGACAAACACTTTCCCAAACGGTTATACTTCCGTATATACCTTAGAAAAAGGGGTTAGATTTTCATGACCCGTAGGCGTAATCAAAATATCATCTTCAATCCGTACACCGCCGACACCTGGAACATAAATCCCTGGTTCAATTGTCACCACTTGTCCTGGCATCATCTGGTCTGAATAGGAGCGCCCAACGTTCGGCAACTCATGGATTGACAACCCAATTCCATGGCCCATCCCATGATTAAAATACTCTCCATATCCTTTTTGTGCTATGTATTCACGACCAATGGCATCCAATTCACGCCCAGTTATCCCTGGCTTGATTGCTGCGATTGTTCGCTGATTAGCTTCAAGAACCGTTTCATAAATATCCTTGACCTGAGCATTGACTTGCTTACCTAAACTAAACGTTCTAGTGACATCAGAAGTATAATCTTGATAGTAATATCCAAAATCAAGCGTTATTAAGTCACCATCATTTAACTTTTTATTGGTAAACGTCCCGTGAGGCCATGTAGTCCTTTCGCCACTCGCAACAATCGTTTCAAAAGACCACTGACTTGCACCGTTCATTTTCATGAAATAGTCTAATTCTGTTGCTACTTGTGCTTCGGTTTGCCCAGGATGAATTGTATCAAGGATATATTGATATCCTTTTCCTGCTAGGATACAGCTTTGCTTGAGGAGCGCTACTTCGTCATCATCCTTAAAGGAACGCAAACGTTCAATCACACCTGTAAATGGAACAATATCACAGACAGCATTCTCATCTAAAAAATCATAGCTAGCATAATCAATGTTGCTTTCAAAGGCCATAGCAACTAGGTGCTTTTGGGCAGCAATCTTTAAAGCTGAGCCTAAATAATCGCGTGTGTTACAAAAATTCCACTCTGGATTATCTGTTTTAACTTGTTGTTCAAATCGACTATCTGTAATAATATACTGCTGGTTCTCTGTCACTAGCAATATTCCATCGTCACCGGTAAAGCCACTAATATATTTAATGTTGGCCCTATCTGTTACCAAAAAAGCATCAACCTTTAATCGTTGCATTTCTCGGCGTAATGCAACAACGCGTTTTGCGTTATATAACATAGTTTTCCCTCCTCAATCAATATTTCAGTATGGAAAATAAAAAGCTATGCTCATATGAACATAGCTTACTAATTATTATTCAGCAACTGGGTAAACAGAAGCTTTGCGCTTAGAACGACCCATACGTTCGAAACGAACAACGCCAGCAACCTTTGCGTAAAGAGTGTTATCCTTACCCATACCAACGTTTTCACCTGGGTAGATCTTAGTACCGCGTTGACGGTATAAGATTGAACCACCAGTTACTTCTTGACCATCAGCAACTTTTGAACCCAAATACTTAGGATTGGAGTCACGACCGTTAGTGGAAGAACCGCCACCCTTGTGCTTTGAGAAGAATTGTAAATCCATTTTTAACATATCAATTCACCTCCGCATGTTAATTTTTTATCGTAATAAAATCTTTATATTGTTCTGCAGTGGTTTTAATGCCTAGTTTGAAAGACGCTAAAAGTAAAGCAATGCGTTCATCCTGAGCCTGAGCGGCAGTCAGTTTAAACTTAATATCGCCACCATCTTTCTGATTGGCATAATACTGCTGAAAATCATCGGGGTTGATCCCAGCCAACTCCTCAATGCTATTAATCGTATTGATTGTTAGCATTGAAACGGCTGCACACACAATATCTTGTCCATATGGACCCGAATCAGCGTGACCCCGCAATTGGAAGCCAGATAATTGCTTTTCATGGTAATAAAATTTAACCCGAATCATTGCAATCACCTTGCCTTTTCATTAAGCATTGATCTTGTTAACAACCAACTTAGTGTATGGTTGACGGTGACCTTGCTTAGTGTGTGAGTGCTTCTTTGGCTTGTACTTGTAAGTTACAACCTTCTTAGCACGACCTTGCTTTTCAACAGTAGCTTCGACACTAGCGCCTTCAACAACAGGAGTACCGATAACAGTCTTTTCACCGCCAACGAATACTACTTGGTCAAAAGTAACCTTGTCACCTGCGTTAGCATTAAGCTTTTCAACGTAGATAGTTTGGCCTTCTTCAACTTTAAGTTGCTTACCGCCAGTTTTAATAATTGCGTACATCATGTGCACCTCCTTATAATTGACTTAGACTCGCCGTAATTTAGTGGTCTCCTGATAACCAGAAGACACTTCAAACTTAAAACGTGCGGTTGCAGTTGTGGTATGCACAAATACAACGATAATATATTAGCAATTAAAACAATCCTTGTCAATGAATTTTATCGTGATAATAACAATTAATGTTGGCCTAATACCAGAAAATAATTGACATTGTTTACCCAAGCCAATATAATAATATCTGTTGTTGGTTCGGTAGCTCAGCTGGATAGAGCAACGGTCTTCTAAACCGTAGGTCGAGAGTTCGAATCTCTCCCGAATCACTTATTTTAATTTTGAGCCTTAGATGAAAGTTGCCCAGCTTTTATCTAAGGCTTTTTTGTGTTTGCCTGATCTATCAATCCATTCAAGGATTCTTTCTTTTTATACCTATATACAATAATTATTATGACGATTAAATAGGCACTAATATTGATTAAACTACAGTCAATACCGTATTCCCCACCCGTAAGTAACCGATTATTATTTTTTAGGGCCAACTGCATAAACCAATCTGGGCTTATGCGGCTACCTATGGGAACCAAGCTCCCCATCATATTGTACAAAGCATGAACAGTAAAGCTAGTCCAGATGGTTTTTTCTTTGATATATATAGTATTTAGAAGCATTCCCATTACTGTTCCAGCAATGACGAGTTGAATTGCACTTATCCAGTCCAAACTACCATTCATTAGGTGAACTGCTCCAAATATAAGCGCTGAGCCCCACAACCCTACTTTCAAGTTATAGTGCTTAGTGAGCTGTGTGAAAATCACCCCCCGAAAAACCACTTCTTCAATCAATGGTGCAATGATTATCGCGCCTAACAACGATGCCCCATTTTGAGCTAACAGATATCCATCTATTTTTGGAAAAACAAATCGCACTCCTAGTAACAAAAAACCTCCGTAAGATAATCCGAGTAGTAACCCTGCATAGCCAAAGTAATCTTTTCGGAATGCGGGAGGAAATTTAATTGTCTGAAATTCATCATGATACAGCCTTTTTTTCAAAAATTCAGGTAAGAAGTTTCATAACACAAAAAAGCTTTAAGCAAGGAAAGGTTATCCCTGCTTAAAGCTTCTCTATTATCTACTTAATAAATTACTATATTTCCTTCAAACCAGCTTTTTTCCGGCCCCGGTTGAACCATGGGGACACAGTGAAGGCTAAAATATCGTTGGCAACATAGATTAAAGAATTGATTGCCATCGCTAATGTAGCATCTCCTTGGGCAAATGTCACGCCCCATAGAATCAATTGAAAAATCCCCGAAGCTAACCACCAAAAATATTGGTTGCTGTAACGCAAGAAACACATGATACCAGCAGTCAAGGAAATTGCAAAGCTAATCGCATCAATCCATGGACGAGGATCATTGGTATAATGCCCAATCAAGAACCCTGAAACAACATATACGATTACTGTACCGATAATTGCAACCAACCATTCTTTTCCGCCGAACTTCCGTAAATTATTCTTAGTATCATCATTCCATGAATTAATCGCAATGATAACCGGTAAGTCTAAGGTGATAATGTAGGCAACTTGTTCAAAAATTGCAAGATAGTTTTTGGCTGCCCAGCTGGCATAGATGAAGCATGCTGCAGAAATCAATCCTAACCAGCCATTAATTGCCTTAGTAGCATTGATGGCTAGCACACAAGCTGTCCCTAACATTGTCCCAATAAATGTAACCACAGTTACTGTGGTAAATGGTTGGCTAACCAATAACGCCAACTGAAATCCAAAAGCAAAAAACCATAACATGTAGTTTTGGACTGGCCATCCCTTTAACTGATTCCAAAGCCACACAAAATAATTTTCTTGAATATTGCGCTCACTTTTCACAAGTAATCAACCTCTCTCTCTAAAATATGACCTACCTATAATACCACTATATATGGCATTGTCAATACACCGAATCACTATATATTGTTATATAATAAAAATGACGGTCTAATCTAAAGCTGTTAGATCAGTCCCGCCATTAAATATCGTTTACAGATTTTTTAGTCGGTCAAAAAAAGAACCCTTTTCATTTGCTGGCTTAAAACCAGAAGCTTCAGCAAAAGCCTTCAATGCTAACTTTTGCTTCTTGTTTAGTTTCTTTGGTGTCTCAATCGTTACAGTGACTTTTTCATCACCGTTCCCTTTACCACGCAAACGTGGAGCTCCTTTCCCACGTAATCTGAATACAGTTCCTGTCTGTGTCCCCGCAGGGATTTTCATATCGACATCACCATGGACGGTTTTAACTCGAATCTCGTCTCCCAGAGCAGCCTGCACGAAACTGATTGGCTGTTCATAGTAAATATCGGCTCCGTCCCGTTCGAAAATCTTACTTGGTTCAACTACAAAGATGATATAAAGATCACCATAAGGACCACCATTAATTCCTGCTTCACCTTGACCTTGTAACCGCATCTGGTTACCGTTCTCAATCCCAGCAGGAATAGTGACTTCAACTTCATGTTGTTCGGAAACATGTCCAACCCCATGACAAACTTCACATTTTTCTTTGATCTCTTTACCAGTACCATGACAAACATCACATTCCTGTTGTGTCATCACCCGTCCCAACGGTGTTTGCCGTTGTACTTGGATAAAGCCACGACCGCCACACTTAGAACATGTGACAGGTGAAGTGCCTGCCTTAGCACCTGAACCATGACAAGTTTTACATTCTGCTTGGCGGCTATACTTGATAGTTTCTTTTTTACCAAAGATAGCTTCTTCAAACTTTAAATTCAAAGTATATTGGAGATCACGTCCCTGTCGTGGTGCTGTTCGTGATTGCGTCCGGCCACCACCAAAGAATGAACTAAAGATGTCACCCATATCGCCAAAGCCACCAAAGCCGTCAAAACCGCCAGCATTGCCATACCCACCGGCACCACCGAAGCCTTGACCGCCAGTAGAACCGAACTGGTCATACTGAGCTTTCTTTTGTGGATCTTTGAGAATATCATAAGCATCATTAACCTGCTTAAACTTTTCTTCTGCCCCTGCCTCATGGTTAAGATCAGGGTGGTACTTTTTAGATAAGTGCCGATATGCTTTCTTAATATCTGCATCAGACGCATCTTTAGAAACGCCCAAAACTTTATATGGATCAATCTGTTCTGCCATAATTACCCTCCAACCTTACGGACAAAATACTATCAAAAGACTAGCATATTTAAAAATAAAAAGTCAAAGCCCACCGACTGGCCTTGACTTTCTATCAATAATTATTTAACTAATTACTTTTTGTCGTCTGGGTTAACTTCTTTGAAATCACCATCAACAGTATTGTCATCATTATTTGTTGTGTTATTACCATTAGCTTGTGCATCATTTTGTGCTTGTTGAGCTTGTTGGTATAACTTGACGGAGAGTTCTTGAATGACATTGTTCAATTCATCTTTCTTCGTCTTCATTGCTTCAAGATCGTTGGCTTCTTGAGCTTTCTTCAATGCATCCCGTGCATCTTCAGCCTTCTTTACTTCATCAGCTGAAACCTTGCCGTCCAATTCCTTGAGCGTCTTTTCAGTAGTGAAGAGTAATTGATCTACTTCATTGCGCAAATCAACTTCTTCCTTGCGCTTCTTGTCAGAAGCTTCGTTTTCCTTAGCTTCTTTTACCATCCGTTCGATTTCTTCATCTGAAAGACCTGAGGAACTCTTGATAGTAATCTTTTGTTCCTTGTTAGTGCCCATATCCTTAGCTGATACATTAACAATACCATTCTTATCAATATCAAATGTCACTTGAATTTGTGGCACACCACGTGGTGCAGGTGGAATATCCGTCAATTGGAACCGACCCAAAGTCTTGTTATCAGCAGCCATTGGCCGTTCACCCTGGAGAACGTGAATATCCACAGCAGGTTGGTTGTCAGCTGCAGTAGAGAATACTTGGCTCTTAGAAGTTGGGATTGTGGTATTCCGGTCAATCAACTTAGTGAAGACACCACCCATTGTTTCGATCCCTAATGACAATGGTGTAACATCCAACAAGACAACGTCTTTAACATCACCAGTAATCACACCACCTTGAATAGCAGCCCCTAAAGCTACGGCTTCATCAGGGTTAATTGAGTGGTTAGGTTCCTTACCCATTAAGTTCTTAACCATTTCTTGAACAGCAGGAATCCGAGTTGAACCACCATTCAAAATCACTTCATCAATATCAGAAGCAGATAAGCCCGCATCACTTAATGCGTTCATAACTGGTGCCTTAGTCCGTTCAACTAAGTCAGCAGTTAATTCATTGAACTTAGCCCGAGTTAAAGTAGTCTCTAAGTGCAATGGTCCATTAGCACCAGCAGTGATAAATGGTAGTGAGATTTGTGCTGATTGAATCCCAGAAAGATCCTTCTTTGCCTTTTCAGCTGCATCCTTCAACCGTTGCATTGCCATTTTATCTTGAGAAAGATCAATGCCATTATCACGCTTAAACTCAGCAACCAACCAATCAATAATTGCTTGGTCAAAGTCATTACCACCAAGGTGAGTATCCCCATTAGTAGACAATACTTGGAATACACCGTCCCCTAATTCAAGAATAGAAACGTCAAAAGTACCCCCGCCAAGGTCATAAACTAAAATCTTTTCATCTTTATCTTGCTTATCCAAGCCATAAGCCAAAGAAGCTGCAGTTGGTTCGTTAATGATCCGCTTAACATCTAAACCAGCAATCTTCCCAGCATCCTTAGTTGCTTGCCGTTGTGCGTCATTAAAGTAAGCTGGAACAGTAATAACAGCTTCAGTAACTTTTTCTCCCAAATATGATTCTGCATAATCCTTAATGTATTGTAAAATCATTGCAGAAATTTCTTGAGGAGTGTAATCTTTGCCAGCCACATTCACTTTGTAGCCTGCTTCACCCATGTGACTCTTAATGGATGAAACTGTATCGGGGTTAGTGATAGCTTGCCGCTTAGCCACTTCCCCTACTTGGTGTTCACCATTCTTGAAAGAAACAACGGAAGGAGTAGTCCGATTTCCTTCTGGATTAGTAATAATTTTTGGATCCTTACCTTCAAGGACAGCTACTGCAGAGTTAGTTGTCCCTAAGTCAATACCAATAATCTTTGACATATGCTTTCTACCTCTCTCGTAATTTATTGTGCCACAACAACCATTGCTGGTCTCAATACGCGGTCTCTCAGTAAGTAACCTTCTTGATACACTTCAATGACATGATCTTTTTGATCTTCATTTTCAGCCGGAACAGTTTTAACTGCCTGGTGAAATTGTGGATCAAAAGGTTGATTCAAGGCATCAATTTGAGTGATTTTATTATCTTTCAATGCCTTCTCTAAGTCTTTTGCTACCAACTCAATTCCATGCTTAAGTTGGCGCGAAGCATCGTCATCTGCTTCAGTTAAGAGTGCACGTTGCAAGTTATCGACCACAGGAAGAATATCCCGCGCTAGTGCTTGACCCTCGTATCTAAGCAACTGTTCTTGCTCTTTTTTGAAACGCCGGGTCATATTTTGAATCTCCGCAGCTGCACGCAGATACTTATTTTCTAGTTCTTCATTCTTTTGCTGCAATTCTGCTAACAGTTTTGCAGTATCATCTTGCTCTTTCTGTGCAGCAGTAGCAGTTTCTTTTTTCTCATCAACTGTTGTTTCCACTGATTTAGCTTGCTTATCTTTCTCAGTCAAACCAACACCCCTTTTCTAACTATCAAGATTACGATAATAATCGATCAAGCGTTGGGTCAATTCCTGTCTGAACACTCCTAACAAGCCAATCAGCTTCGAGTATGGCATATTAGTTGGCCCCAATAATGCAATGATCCCTTGCCCATGGTTTTCAATATTGTAATGAGCAGAAATCAAACTATAATTCCCTGGTTGGTTCTGTAGCTCGTCACCAAACTTGACAGTAATATCATTCGGTCCAACATCACCTAACAAAGCACTGATATCTTGCGAATGATCAACTAGTGAATATAATGCTTTGACTTGATCAACATTATCACTATCAATAAAGTTCAGTAAGTTCATCTTGCCACCAACATAAAATTGACTTTGGAGCGACTTATCCAAAGCCCGACCAAATACATCAAGAAAGCCTTCTGGTTGCCGTAGATACTTGGTCAGCAAAACGATACTCTCTTGTAAGCGGTCAGCAATCTGACTAAGTGGATAGCCAACTACCTGGTCATTAATAATTCTTATCACTGGTTCCAAAACCTCCCCAGTGATACCTTCAGGTAAGGAGAAAATCTGACTTTCCACCGAACCATCACTCGTGACCAAAATCACCATCACCTGTTGCTCACCAAAAGGAATCATCCGAAAACCTTCCAAACGGACTTCTTTTGAATCCGGCTTCAATGAGATAGCAGTATAATTAGTGATCTCTGATAAAACACGAGCTGAAGTAGCAACAATTTCGTCCACCTTTTGAAATTCACTTCCAAACGATGCTCTAATCCCTTGAATATCCTCTTTGTTAATCTTTTCTGGTTTAACCAGGTGGTCAACATAGAAACGATACCCCTTTAGAGATGGATAACGACCAGAACTAGAATGCTCTTTAATTAAGTATCCTAATTTTTCTAAAGTCGCCATCTCATTACGAATAGTCGCTGAACTTACATGAACTGGTAATTGATTCTGCAACGTCTTTGAGCCAATAGGCTGACCTGCACTTGTGTAATCTCGAATTATTGCTTCCAAAATTAACAACTGCCGTTTCGTTAACATCATCATCACCTCTTTTTAGCACTTAAATAGATCAAGTGCTAAATTACATTATCAAATATACCTTCATTTAGCAGTGTTGTCAAGCGAGTGCTAAGAAATATTCAAACATTCTTCCTAATTAATTTTTCAAAAAAAAACGGTCTGTGCCTAAAAAACACAAACCGTCTTATAAATTCTTAATTAGAACAAGCTTAACTGATTAGCGTCAGGTAAATCTGCTAGAACATTATTGGTATCCATAAAGTCAATCAAAGTTTGCGAAACTTTGCCCCGCTGTGCAAGATCTTCTTTAGATAAGAATGGTTTTTCTTCCCGCGCAGCAACAATTTGCTTAGCTACGTTTAAACCTAAGCCCGGAATAGCTGAGAATGGGGCAATCAAATTTTTACCGTCAATCAACCAATCAGCAGCATCCGACTTATCCAAATCAACCATCTTGAAACTAAAACCGCGTTCAAGCATTTCATTAGCTAGTTCCAACACTGTCAACAGATTTTTCTCTTTAGCAGATGCATCGTTCCCTTTATCATTAATTTCCTTCATTGCTTCTTTAACTGCTTCTTTCCCACGAGACATAGCCACAAGGTCAAAATCGTCAGCCCGAACTGAGAAGTAAGCTGCATAATACACAATTGGGAAATAAACTTTAAAATATGCAATCCGCAAGGCCATCATAATGTACGCTGTCGCATGGGCCTTAGGAAACATGTACTTAATTTTCAAGCAAGCATCAATATACCAATCAGGAACATTCTTCTTCATTTCTTCTTGCCACTCATCTGGAATCCCCCGTCCCTTCCGAACGTGTTCCATGATCTTAAAGGACAAATCATTTGGCATTCCATAGTGAATCAAATCCATCATGATATCATCACGACAACCGATAACATTTTCAATCGTCACTGTCCCGTTTTTAATCAGATCTTGAGCGTTACCTAACCACACATCTGTCCCGTGTGACAAACCAGAGATCTTTAATAAGGAAGCAAAAGTGTCTGGATGCGTTTGATCTAACATTTCACGCACAAATCGTGTTCCAAATTCTGGCACACCGAGTGTTCCTGTCTTTGACTGAATCTGTTCAGGTGTTACCCCCAGAACATCTGTCCCAGAAAAGAGCTTCATCACTCCCGGATCATCCATTGGAATAGTTTTAGGATCAATTCCCGAAAGATCTTGCAACATTCTGATCATCGTCGGATCATCGTGGCCTAAAATATCTAATTTCAGGATATTATCGTGAATAGAGTGGAAGTCAAAGTGCGTTGTCTTCCAAGCTGCTGTCTGATCATCGGCTGGGTATTGGATAGGAGTAAAATCATAAATATCCATATAATCAGGTACAACCAGAATTCCGGCTGGGTGTTGCCCCGTAGTCCGTTTGACCCCTGTTGTTCCTTTGGCCAAACGATCAATCTCCGCATTACGTAAATGCAATCCTTTATCACGCTCATATGCCTTAACATAGCCATATGCTGTTTTATCTGCAATAGTACCGATTGTTCCTGCCCGAAAAACATTGTTTTCTCCGAACAAAACTTTAGTATAATTATGGGCAATCGGCTGGTAATCCCCAGAGAAATTCAAATCGATATCAGGAACCTTATTCCCTTTGAATCCTAAGAAGGTTTCGAAAGGAATATCCTGCCCGTCCTTAATCAAGTGGGCACCACACTCGGGACAATCTTTATCTGGCAAGTCATATCCAGAACCATATTCTCCTTTGACATAGAAATGAGACCACTTACACTGTGGGCACCGGTAATGTGGTGGCAAAGGGTTAACTTCTGTAATCCCTGTCATTGTAGCCACTAGACTTGAACCGACAGATCCCCGTGAACCAACCAGGTATCCATCCTTATTGGATTTAAACACTAACATTTGCGAAATCAGATAAATCACTGAGAACCCATTCCCAATGATCGACTTCAATTCTTTTTGCAGCCGTTGATCTACGATCTCCGGCAAGGGATCACCGTACCATTCATGGGCTGTATTCATTGTCAGATTGCGAATATTGTCTTCCGCTCCCTCCATTTTAGGCGTGTACAATTTATCCTTAACTGGAGAGATCTCATCTACCATATCGGCTACCTTGTTAGGATTATCGATCACTATTTCTTGCGCCGTTTCCTGACCTAAGAAGGCAAAGTCTGCCAGCATTTCATCAGTTGTTCGGAAATGAGCGTCAGGCAATTGTCGTAGCCGATTTAAAGGATTGGCTCCTCCCTGTGAGTTAATCAATACTTCCCGATAAATACTGTCTTCTTTGTTCATGAAATGAACATCACCCGTAGCAACTACTGGTTTTCCTAGTTCGTGCCCCAGTTCTACCATATTAGCAATGATTTCCTCAAGGTTATGCTCATCTCTCACTAATTCTTGTTCAATTAATGGCTGATACAAGGCTTTAGGCTGAACTTCCAAATAGTCATAGAAAGCAGCTTTTTCCTTTGCATCCTGATAACCCTTTTGCATCATCGCAGTAAATACTTCGCCTTCAGCGCATGCACTCCCGACCAAAAGCCCTTCCCGGTATTTCTGCAACAAAGAACGGGGAATGCGTGGCACACGATAAAAATAATTAACCATTGACTCAGAAGCCAATTTAAAGAGGTTTTTCAAACCAGCTTGTGTTTGCGCCAAAATTATGGCATGGCTAGGATGTTCATGCTTATAGGCATCATTTTCACCAATATGTTCATTAAACTGATCATGATACTGAATTTCAAACCTAGTTTCAGCATCTTTAAGCATCGCATAGTAAATGTACCCGGTAGCTTCAGCATCATAAATCGCGCGGTGATGGTGTTCCAAAGTTACATTCAATTTCTTGGCTAAAGTATTTAATCTAAAGCCCCGCATTTCTGGATAAAGGAAACGGGCCAGTGGTAAAGTATCGATCCACGGTTCTGTAATAGGATCCATCCCATGCCGCTGATATCCGACGTTCATGAAATCCACGTCAAAAGTTGCATTATGTCCAACAATCACTGCGTCACGACAGAAGTCTTTAAACATCCGAAAGACTTCTTCTTCCGTTTTTGACCCTCTTACCATCTCATCGGTAATACTTGTCAAATTGATCGTCGTCTGTGATAGCGGATGGCCTGGATCAATAAATTCATCGAAACGGTCAATTACAGTTCCACCCTGCATCTTTACAGCAGCCAATTCAATCACTTTGTCATAGCGTGCAGATAAACCCGTCGTTTCTGTATCAAAGATTACATACGTTGTTTCTTTTAAGTTCCGATGCACCTCATTATATGCAATTGGAATCCCGTCATCTACTAGGTTGGCTTCAACCCCATACAGGATCTTAATATCTTTTCCATTAGCAGCATTATGTGCTTCAGGAAATGCCTGCAGAGTACCATGATCGGTAATTGCAATTGCTTTATGCCCCCATTTGAGTGCTTGTTTGACATAAGCCCCAATGCTAGTAGTGGCATCCATCATACTCATATTGGAGTGGAGGTGAAGCTCGACTCTCTTACCGGTCTGACTTGTATCCTGACGACTAGCATGTTCAACTTGTTGAATTCCTTTAGCGGTAATAGTCAAATCATGGCTATAATCATCTTCTTGCACACTTCCCCGAACTTTGACCCATTGTCCGGTTTCAATCGTAGCAAACAGTGCCTCGTCATCTTCACCCCGTGAAAACATTTTGACGATCATTGACGAGCTATAATCAGTGACTTTTATCAAGAGAAGTTGTCGCCCTGAACGAAACTTTCGAATTTCTTTGTCAAAGATGTATCCCTGAACAACTACCATCCGCTCTTCTTCCTGGATCGTAATCATTTGCCGAATCGGTTCCGTATCTTTTATCTGTGTCCCTAACTGGGTAGGTCCGGAAACACTATTTTGTGGCTTAGCTGCTTTTGGATGTTGCTGATTTTGTTTCTTAATAGCTTCCATCGCTCGGCGCGCCAACTCTTGGTCGTTTTTTGCTTTTTCTGAGCGTAACTGTTGGATCTTCTCTTGCGATTTAGTCTGGTCAACTAAGGTCTTAATAGAAAAGCGCGGAAAGCCCACTCGCTGATATGCTTCTTCAATTGGACCTAAAGCTTGATTCACAAGAAAATTCTTGATCACATCATTTTCAACAGTTATAAATACCCGCTTTTCTTCTAGGTATGGAGCTTGACTTCGACCAATTTCAGCCAGTAATGGGGAATTGAGTCCCGTATTGGCAATGACCCATGGCCAATAATCTCCTAAATCAGGTGTAGTTACCTGCGCACTACGAGCTTGAATGAACAAGCGCACCGGTGCAATATGTGCGAATGCCTTGCTAATACTTTGTTCAAAGCGTAAAAAAGTCGCGTATGGAAGAATATCATCAAGAGTGATATGAAAATCCCAACGTTGCGACTGCGTATGCACATCCACTTCATCAATCGTCGCATCCGCAAATACTCCCCGTTCATCCTGTGACCATGCAATCTGATCTAACAAATTATGAAACAGTGTCTTTTTATCTTCTGCCACAGTCTATCTCCTTTCACTATCATTTTGAGCGTTTAAAAATCCTCTACCACGTATCGTTATACATGATAGAGGACCCTTGTACCAGATTATTGCTTATCTTTTAATAAAATTGCTAATGAGTTGAGTAATTCATCAGTCTTGACTTCTAATGTTTCACCCGTTTTACGCAACTTAATCTCAACGATTCCTTCACTGGCTTTCTTACCAACAGTGATACGCACAGGCAAACCAATCAAGTCAGCATCAGCAAACTTAACTCCTGCCCGTTCCTTACGGTCATCTTCCAATACTCGGTAACCTTGTGCTTCCAAGTCAGCAGTGATTTGTTCCGCTAATTCTCTCTGTTCAGCTTTCTTAACGTTGACTGGAATCACATGAATATCATATGGTGCAATTGATCGTGGCCATGTGATCCCGTTTTCATCACTGTATTGCTCAACAATTGCAGATAGGAGCCGTGAAACCCCAATCCCATATGATCCCATCTTAACTGGCAACTGACGGCCGTTTTCATCCAATACCAATGCCTTCATTGAGTCAGAGTACCTGGTCCCCAGTTCAAAAATGTGTCCAATTTCAATTCCACGAGTGAATTGCAGTTTACCTTCACCATCAGGAGATAATTCTCCCTCTTGAACTGTCCGCAAATCAGCAAATTCATCAACTGTGAAGTCACGGTCAAGGTTGGCATTCAAGTAATGGAATCCATTTTCGTTAGCACCAACGGCAATATTAACCATTTTTTCAATGTCCAAGTCCGCCAAGGTCTTAACTCCTGACACACCTACTGGGCCTAAGGAACCAAAGTCAGCTCCTAAATAAGTAACTGCTTCTTCATCAGTTGCAGGCCGTAAATTATTTGCGTGCAGAGTATTTTTTAATTTAACTTCATTTACTTGATCATTGCCCCGCATCAAAACCAGTACCGGTTCGTCATCAGCTACAAACAATAACGTCTTGATCATGTTTCCCGTATCTAGGTCCAAGAACTGAGCCACTTCATCAATAGTCTTAGCTCCTGGTGTTGGCACCTTCTTTAGCTCACTTGGTTGCTCGTGTGATTGCTGTAATGTCCGCAAGTTCTTAGCCATTTCAATATTAGCAGCATAATCACTCTGGTCAGAATAAACAATAATATCTTCACCAATATCAGCAATTGCTTGGAATTCTTTGGAATGGCTACCACCCATAGCGCCGGCATCGCCAATGATTCCCCGATAATCTAGACCACACCGGTCAAATATTGTTTGATAAGCTTTATCCATTTGCATGAAGATTTGATCTAAACTCTCATCATCTGTACTAAATGAATAAGCATCTTGCATCAGAAATTCACGTCCCCGCAAAAGACCGTTCCGAGGCCGCTTTTCATCCCGGTATTTCATCTGAATTTGATAGAGAACTAATGGCAACTTCTTATAGGATTTAATTGTATCCCGAATTAACGTTGTGAATGTTTCTTCGTGAGTTGGTCCCAAAATAAAGTCCCGGTCATGGCGGTCTTTAAACTTATATAATTCAGGCCCGTATGTATCATATCGTCCTGATTCTTGCCAAAGTTCTGCTGGAATCACATCTGGCATTAGCATTTCAATGGCATCAATCTTTTCCATTTCTTCACGGATAATCTTTTCAATATTCTGTAAAACTTTATACCCTAATGGCAGATATGCATATACACCTGCAGAAACTTGTTTAATATAGCCGGCACGCAACATCAACTGATGGCTGATAGTTTCTGCGTCACTTGGTACCTCTTTCAACGTTGGTATCAGTACTTTGGATTGCTTCATTATCTGAACAAATCCCCTTTCAAATTATCAATTATTTTTTAATGCAGGAAAAACCGTTGGAAATCATTCCATGTAACAAAAATCATCAATAGCAACAAGAACCCAAAGCCAATCATAGTGATTAGGCCTTCTTTTTCCGGATCAAGTGGTTTTCCCCGGACACCTTCAATAATATTCAACAATATTTTACCACCATCTAGTGCTGGAATGGGCAAAAGATTGACTACTCCTAAATTAACTGACAAAACAGCCAACAAACCAACTACACTCAACACCCCATATTGGGCTGCTTCCGAAGTATAGGAATACATTGCGACTGGTCCCCCAAAGTCGTTTAGACTTACTCCATGGGTGAACATCCGCCCCAATGCACTAAAGATTGTTGCAACCATCGTAGCAGTTTCCTTAAAACCATAACCTATAATTGCTCCCGGTGACCGATCATATTCCAGTTTAGCAGTGATTCCAATGATCCCTGTTTTGCGTCCGTTTTCTATTTTAACTTGCGGGGTCATGGCGATTTCATGTGTATCATGCTTGCGCTGAACAGTGATTGTAATTTTTTTACCAGGATGGTTGCCAATAGCTGTGGCCACTTGGTCCCAAGTTGCTGTCCTATCACCATTAATTCTTATAATTCGATCATTGGCCTTAATCCCTGCATCGGCAGCAACCGAATGAGGCATCACCTTAGCGACTTGATTGGTGCTACTAGCTACGCCCCCTTGAAGGACCGCGATTAAAAAGAAAGCAATAATCGCAAGTAAGAAGTTATTAAACGCACCGGCTGCATTGGTGATTATCCGCTTCATGACGCTTGCGGATTGAAACTGCACATCTAATGGTGCAATCTGTAACTCGGTTCCATCAGCTTCAATAATCGTAGCGTCATGATCAACTGATAACCGGCGCAAATCATTTTCTTCACTATCAGTGTACCCCTCAAGCCATAATTCTTTTTCTAAATCCCAAGCAGTCACTTCAAGTGGCATCCCAGTCATCAAGTGGTGCTTCTTTGAAGCATCAATTCGCACAACGTGGTTATTATCGTCCAGTGCCACTACAATCGGCATTCCTTTTTGAAGGTAATCCTGATCATCTTCCAGTCCCGCTAAACGCACATATCCCCCTAGGGGCAAAATCCGAATGGTAAATGTCGTTGAACCACGGCGAAAAGCAAATAACTTCGGTCCCACTCCGATGGAGAATTCACGTACCAAAATACCAGCTCGCCGCGCAAAGAAATAATGCCCAAATTCATGGACAAAGACCAGAACGCCAAAAATAATGATAAATGCAATAACTGTTTTAACCAAACTCTGGCCCCTTTCATTTACATACTAAATTACATTTAGCAAAAACATAATCGGTAAAATAAACATGATCGAGTCAAAACGATCTAAAATCCCCCCGTGGCCAGGAAGAATCTTTCCTGAATCTTTAACTCCATAATGGCGTTTCAAAGCAGATTCTACTAGATCGCCTAACTGTCCACCAACTGAGAAAATCAATGTCAACAACAACATCATTGAATATGAGTACCGTTGTGGGAAGAAATACAAGTAAACAGCTAACACAAGCACTGCTAGTACTGTTCCACCAATTGAACCTTCCCACGTTTTATTGGGGCTAACATGTGGGGCTAATTTATGTTTACCAATTTTTCTTCCAATTAAATAAGCACCTGAATCGGTTAACCAAACAATCAAAAAAGCGTACAAAATTGTCAAAAGACCTGCATCACGCGCCATAATCATATAATGGAAACCCATTCCGACATATAAGGAACCTAAAATCAATACCCCCGCATCATCAAAACTGAAACGATTCTTAGAGGTAACAGTTAACAATAGCATGCATAAAGAACAGATCGATAATACAGCGGTACGATCAATATGTCCCAACATTGGTACGGGCTCTACCAGTGTAAAGGTCATTAAGAAAGCCAAAATCGCTTCTGGCGAAACCAATAACTTCTTTTTCATGACTAAAATTTCTGAAATTCCAATCAACCCTAAAAGAGTTGCTAAAATTGCAAATGGCATTCCGCCTACATACAGTAATGGAATAAAAATAATTAATGCAATTACTGCAGTAATAACTCTTTGTTTCATTTATTCGCTCTCCTTTTCTTGTACACCACCAAAGCGGCGGTCACGTTGCTGGTATTTAATTATAGCGTATTTAAGATCTTCAGCAGAATAGTCTGGCCATAAAACATCAGTGAATACCATCTCACTGTATGCTAATTGCCAGAGCAAAAAGTTAGAAATTCGTTCTTCACCACTCGTACGAATCAAAAGATCAGGATCAGCATATTGGCCCAAACTTCCGGTCATCAATGCCTGACTGACCACTTGTTCGTCAATATCAGCAACATCCATAGTCTTGGCAGCAACTTTTTGGGCAATATTTTGAACAGCTGAAACAATTTCTGCCCTTCCCCCATAATTAAGAGCAAAATTAAGTACCATTCCTGTATTGTTTGCTGTTTTAGCAATCGCATCCTTAACAGCTTGTTGTGTTTTTACAGGTAATTGATCAATATACCCCATAACATTCACACGCACATTTTGAGCGATTAATTCAGGTACAAATTTATTAAAGAAGGTCACGGGCAAACTCATCAAATAGTTGACTTCCTTTGATGGTCTTTTCCAGTTTTCAGTTGAAAATGCATAAAGAGTTAAAACTTTTACACCTAAGTCGTTTGCTGCCCGCGTAATCTTACGTACAGTTTCCATCCCTTCTTTATGACCAGCAATTCGTGGCAGAAATCTTTTTTTGGCCCATCTACCGTTGCCATCCATAATAATAGCCACATGAGCTGGCACTCGGTCCATAATAATTTCTTGATTATTGTCTACCATTATATCTATCCTTGCAATTTCATAAAATAAAAAAAGGCAAAACAGCAGTCAAGCTACCTGGGATTGCCTTTTTATGTCCTCTTTGCTTACTAAATTAGCCTTCCAGAATTTCTTTTTCCTTTTCGGCACGGATGGCATCGATATTCTTAATTGATTGATCAGTAACCTTTTGTGCTACATCTTCTAAATCGTGCAAATCATCCTCAGTTAATTCACCGTCTTTTTCACTCTTCTTCAAAGCATCCATGATATCACGCCGGATATTCCGAATTGCAACCTTAGCTTCTTCGGCCTTGGCTTTAACTTCCTTAGCAATTTCTTTCCGCCGTTCTTCTGTTAATTGTGGAATAACTAGACGAATAACATCACCATCATTCGCTGGGGAAATACCTAAGTTAGCAGCTAACAAAGCATGTTCCACATCTTTCAATGATGACTTGTCGTATGGGTTAACCAATAGCACTCGTGCTTCAGGAACCGTGATCTGTGCCATCTGATTTAATGGAGTTGGAGCTCCATAATAGTTAACCATTACTTGATTTAACAGACTGGCATTAGCCCGTCCAGCACGGATTTTACCTAATTCACGCCGTAAAGCGTCTTCGGTCTTGGCCATGCGTTCTTGGTTTTCTTTAATCATTGGATCATTTACTTGCATAATTATTTTCCTTCCACTGTTGTTCCGATATTCTTACCTTCAACTACTTCTTTAATGTTGCCATGTTGATTCATATTAAAGACAACCAACGGAATATCATTATCCATTGATAATGATGAAGCAGTTGTGTCCATCACTGACAGACCCTTATTAATAATATCCATATGGGTTAATTTATCAAATTTAACCGCTGAAGCATCTTTCTTTGGATCAGCTGAATAAATTCCATCCACACCATTTTTAGCCATTAAAATTACATCAGCATTAATTTCTGAAGCCCGTAATGCTGCTGTGGTATCAGTTGAGAAATATGGTGACCCAGTTCCAGCCGCAAAAATGACAATCCGACCCTTTTCTAAGTGGCGCATTGCCTTTCTTCTAATATATGGTTCAGCGATTTGGCGCATTTCAATCGCTGTCTGTACCCGTGTTGGAGCTCCAATTGCTTCAAGACTATCTTGGAGGGCTAAAGCGTTCATAACTGTCCCTAACATCCCAATGTAGTCAGCTTGGGCTCTTTCCATACCGATCTTAGCACCAGTGACACCCCGCCACATGTTGCCACCGCCAACAACGATTGCAATCTGAACACCTAAATCATGAACTTCTTTAATTTCTTCAGCAACTTTTTTGATTTCTAGGGGGTTAATTCCCTTTTCATTTTCTCCTGCCAATGCTTCCCCACTTAGTTTAAGCAGGACACGTTTGTATTTGATATTATCCGCTACCATAATCTTCCTCCTAAGTTGCTAAGATATTACAGTATCTTATTCTTAACCATTTGGTTTTATAGTACCATAAATTCCCCAGACCTTGGTAGACCAACAGCTAAAATAGCAAAAATTATTTTGCTGTCCAACTTTCAATTAACCCTGGTAACCCAAGTTTGTATAGTAATTCTGTACTTTCATGTCACAATATTCTTTCAAATCATGCACATCACTAATGAAGAATACTGCATTCAATGTTTCTATCCAAAAATCAAGGCAATAGTCTGGTTGAGGATCCTTTACTTGTTGATGTTTCTGCCAACAAATACGATCAATGCGGTCACAGTAATAAATAAAATCGTTCCCCGTAAGATTGGGCATTTTAAATGCTTGGTTGAGCACGCGCCCTAAGCGCTTCGCTTCATTATCAAATAATGGCTGTTGGATATGAAGAATTAGCTCCTCCAGATTGCCAAAAAATTCTGCAACCTGTAACTCATAATCTGGATGGCGCATGGCACTCACCAAAAGATCACTTGCATGAGCAAGAGCATGTCCCCAACCATTGGTCGAATCATAACCGCGAAAATCTTTTTCTGCAAAAATATATGTATTGGCCAGTTTGAAGAAATAAGCTACTTGTTCGTTATTAAAAAAACGTGTCCTTGCATCGTCTTTCAAAATTATACTGATCAAAAGGGCTGTAAAACTGCGCAAATATACTTTGTCTGATTTTTCATTAATTGCTTGAAAAAGACAATTGTTATCAATTAGATACTAAATGATTTGCTTTTTTTGTTTGTCTGTCAGAATATGCTCTTCAAAGCCACGGGCAAATAAAGCTGTGACCAACTCATCACGAACTGCCCCATCCTCATCCCCCAGATGTTTCAGCATCCACATCAGAGCAACTGATGTGAAACCAGCAATATTCTCTTGGAGCCTAAGTGTTTCTAATTCATTCTTCATTTCGCACCTCCTACTCTAAAACTGCTGAATACGATATGTATTAGTTATGTATATTACAGAATACTTTTAAATTTTAGAAAAATAAAAAAGCCTGTGCTTTAAAACACAGACTTTAATATGACATTATTACTTGTCACGACGCTTTTCAGCGATACGAGCAGCCTTACCATTACGTTCACGTAAGTAGTAGAGCTTAGCACGGCGTACACGACCATGGCGTACGACTTCAATCTTTTCAACACGTGGTGTGTGAACAGGGAAAGTACGTTCAACACCAACGCCACTACTCATCTTACGAACTGTATAAGTTTCACTTACACCTTCGCCCCGACGCTTGATAACAACGCCTTCGAAGATCTGAACACGTTCACGCTTACCTTCAACGATTAAAGCGTGAACCCGTACTGTATCACCAGGACGGAAATCTGGAATATCATCACGTAATTGTGATTGGGTAATCTTTTCGATTAATGGATTAACTGACATAAATCTATTTCTTCCTTTCTCCGACATTCTTGTCCAGTTGCAGCGGAATATCGTTTTTGTGGCAATAGCCAAATAATACTTTACAATAACTGCTCAGACTTGTAAAGCAAATCAAGCATTTAATTTTCATCTTTATTAGTCATAGTTGCAAATTCACGCAGCCATTTACGATCCTGATCATCCAATGTTACATTTTTCAATAAATCTGGACGCCGTAAAAATGTCCGCCGCAATGATTCTTTTCGTCGCCATTCAGCAATCTTTTGGTGATTACCACTGGTCAATACTGCTGGTACTTTAAGACCCCGAAAATCAGCCGGACGAGTATACTGTGGATATTCTAATAAACCATTAGAAAAAGAATCTCCTGCAGCTGAAGCGGCGTTACCCAAAACGTTTGGCAATAAGCGCACCGTCGCATCTAACACAACCATCGCTCCAAGCTCGCCCCCTGTTAACACGAAATCACCTAGGGAGATTTCATCTGTTACTCGTGTCCGGATACGTTCATCATAACCTTCATAATGTCCGCAAATAAAGGTTAAATGATCTTCCTGGGATAGTTCTTCCGCTACTTCCTGTGTGAACTGTCTTCCCGCTGGATCTAATAGGATAACTCGTCCCAAACCACCTTTTTTGGCTTCAATCGCATCTAAGGCATCAAAAATTGGTTGAGCTTGTAGCAACATTCCAGCTCCACCACCGTATGGTTCATCATCAACATGGTGCTGTTTGTTAGTTGTGTAATCTCTAAAATCGGTCACTTCGACATCCAACAAGTCTTTTTCAATTGCTTTACCAATAATCGACTCCGTTAGTGTTCCTGAAAACATTTCTGGAAAAAGACTTAAAATATCTATCTGCATTAATCATCCAGTCCTTCCAATAAATCAACCGTAACCTTTTGCGCTGCCAAATCAACCTCTTTCACAACGTCATCAATAACTGGTAATAGTAGATCTTTTTGGCCTATACGTTGCACTACCCATACATCATTTGCTCCGTTAGTAGGGATAATTTCTTTGATTTTTCCTAATTCTTCACCGGCAAGTGTTTCTACTACTAAACCAATGATTTGGTCATAGTAATATGTTCCTTCTTCCAGTTCTTGATGCTGTGTGCTGTCGACTTTAATTGCCGCACCCTTAAATTGTTCGACATCGTTAATATTTTCCATCCCCACAAAAGTTAGCAGTTCAAAATTTTTGTGCCTGCGGTGGCGGGCAATCTCAACTGCAACCGGGCTTGTTGCCCCCTGCGGAAATAAATACACTGTGTTCCCCGGTTGGAAACGTTCATCAGCAAAGTCCGATGTCACCATTACCCTAACTTCGCCTCTAATGCCGTGAGTATTTACAATAGTACCAACATTATAAAATTCCATCGAATTCTCCCTTCTTTTATTAAACTTACAAAAAAGGCTCTTGGCAAACATAAAGTTTACACAAGAGTCTTTTTAATCGTCCACAATATTTAAACGAATCTCTTTTGGTTCGTCCAAACGTACACTATAAATGATGGTCCGAATAGCCGAAGCCACCCGCCCATGCTTTCCAATCACCCGACCAATATCTTCCGGGGCGACAAATAAGTTTAATTTCAGATAAAACTCGTCCTGATCAATAGTAACCTTAACCTGCTCAGGTGCAGTGACTAACGGCTCTACAATGGTTTGTAGCAATTGCTTGACGTCTGCTTGAGTCATCTTAACTTACCTTATTTCTTAGAAAACTTAGCTTCGTGGAACTTCTTCATAACGCCTTGACGAGAAAGAATGTTACGAACTGTATCTGATGGTTGAGCACCGTTGTTCAACCAGCCCAAAATGCTTTCTTCTTCAAGAGTTACTGTTTCTGGTTCTGTTAATGGATTATAAGTACCTACAGATTCGATGAAACGGCCATCACGTGGTGAACGTGAATCAGCAACAACAATACGGTAAAATGGACGCTTCTTAGAACCCATACGCTTTAAACGAATCTTAACTGACATGTGTTTCCACCTCCTATTATTCTTCTCAACGATAAATAATATACCAGGAAATTTATTCGGTGTAAAGGATAAATTCTTGACAGGGTGATTTTTTTATCGCCGTCCCTTACGCCGTAGTTGTTTCATCCGCTTTTGCTTTAACTTTTTTTGTTTTCTTACCATTCTATTCATTGACATCTTAGCTAAGCGGCCACCCATTCCATTACCAAACATCTGCTCCATGCCCCCAAAGTTACCCTTGGAAACTTTACTCATCATATCACGCATCTGTTTGAATTGCTTAATCATTCTGTTTACTTCTTGAATAGGACGTCCTGAACCAGCAGCAATCCGCCGCCGCCGACTTGGGTTCAACAAATCAGGATTTTCCCGTTCTGCTTTTGTCATGGAGTAAACAATTGCTTTTGTCCGCTCCATATCCTTGGGATCGATATTAGCATTCTTCAAGGCCGGATTATTAGCTAACCCCGGGATCATTTTAATAATATCTTGCAGAGATCCCATGTTTTGAATCTGATTCATTTGGTCTAAGAAATCGTTAAAGTCAAAGGTGTTTTCCCGCATCTTTTCTTCTAATTTCTTAGCTTTTTCGGCGTCATAATCACGCTGAGCTTTTTCAATCAAAGTCAGCATATCACCCATCCCGAGAATCCGTGAAGCCATCCGGTCAGGATAGAAGACGTCAAGATCATCCATCTTTTCGCCTTGTCCAATGAACTTAATTGGCTTACCAGTAACCGCGCGAATGGATAAAGCAGCCCCACCACGAGTGTCACCATCCAACTTGGTCAAAACAACCCCAGTGATATTCAACTGATCATTAAAGCCTTGTGCCACTTCCACAGCATTTTGCCCTGTCATAGCATCAACTGTGAGTAGAATTTCATCCGGTTGCGCTAGCTCTTCTATCTGAGCTAACTCTGCCATCAATTTCTCATCAATTTGCAGTCGACCGGCCGTATCAATAAAAACATAGTCATTTTTATTTGCAGTTGCTTGGGCTAAACCTTGCCGAACAATTTCAACCGGTGATACATCCGTTCCCATTTCAAAAACTGGAATATCATTTTCTTTGCCCAAAATCTTTAATTGTTCAATTGCGGCTGGCCGGTACACATCGGCTGCAATCATCAGTGGCCGCGCTTTATTCTCACGTTTCAGTTTGGCAGCCAACTTGCTAGCAGTGGTCGTTTTACCTGCCCCTTGTAAACCCACCATCATAATAATAGTAGGAATCTTCTTAGAGTGATTAAGCGGGACAGCTTCATCCCCCATCACCTTGATCAACTCTTCGTTAACAATTTTAACGATTTGCTGTGCAGGCGTTAATGATTCCAACACTTCCGAACCAACTGCTCGTGTTCGAACTTGTTTTACAAAATCTTTAACAACTTTAAAGTTAACGTCGGCTTCAAGTAGCGCGAGGCGGATTTCCCGCATAACTTCTTTAACATCATTCTCGCTAATTTTTCCTTTCCGCCGTAATTTTGCGATTGCATTTTGTAGTCTTTCGGTCAAGCCTTCAAATGCCATATGGTCTTCACCAACCTATTCTTCTAGTTTTTCTAAATTTTGCACCAAAGTTTGTAATTCCTGGTCTGCAGGATAACGCGTCTGTACGTACTGATTGAGCTTGTCGACGTTGGTACTAATCTTAATAAAATTACTATATAAATGAAGCTTAGCTTCATATTCTTCTAAGATTTTCTCTGTTCGCCGAATATTATCATACACAGCTTGGCGGGAAACAGCATAATTTTCCGCTATTTCTCCCAGTGAATAGTCATCACGATAGTAAAGCGCAACATAATCTGTTTGTTTTTTGGTCAATAACGGCTCATAAAATTCAAACAGCGCATTAATCCGATTTGTTTTCGCAATCTCCATAAGTTTCACCTATTCAGAATCACTATCATCACTTGCTTCTGTTTTACTGTCTACTACTAGACCTTTAAACAAGCCATAAACAAATTCTTCAGGATTAAAGTCACGCAGATCATCCATTTGTTCACCCAAGCCAACTAATTTAACTGGAATATGCAACTCATTTCGAATAGCCAGTACAATGCCTCCCCGAGCCGTACCATCTAACTTAGTCAACACAATTCCCGTCACATTGGTTACTTCTTTAAATTGTTTGGCCTGTGTCAATGCATTTTGACCAGTAGTAGCATCCAAAGCTAATAGAACTTCATGTGGGGCCTCAGGAATCTCCCGCGCGATAACCCGCGCCATTTTTTCTAATTCCTTCATTAAATTAACTTTGTTTTGTAGACGTCCAGCCGTATCTACAAGTAAAATGTCATAATCTTCTTGTTTAGCCTTTTGAACTGCATCATATACTACTGCTGCCGGATCACTATTAGGCCCCTTGCTGACAACTGGAACACCAACTCTTTCGCCCCATTTTTCAAGTTGCTGAATCGCACCAGCACGAAATGTGTCAGCTGCTGCTAGTAAAACTTTTTGTCCTTGTTCTTGATAACGATGTGCTAACTTACCGATCGTTGTCGTTTTACCGACCCCATTAACCCCAACAAAGAAATAGACAGTTGGGCCAGCAGCTGCAGTCTGCAACCGCCGATCTTCATCTTTTCCTTCTTCTTCATAAATCTCTACTAACTTATTGATGATAACGTTAGAAACTTCTTCTTTAGATTTAGCATTTTCCAACTTAACTTCATCACGCAAAGCATCACTGATTTTTAGCGCAATATCATAGCCAACATCAGCTTCAATTAAAGTTTCCTCTAAATCATCAAAGAAATCTTCATCCACAGTTCGAAAATTAGCAAATAAGGCGTTCAGTTTGGCCCCAAAGCCCTGCCGACTCTTCTTCAAGCCATTCTCATAGTGAGTTTCTTCTTTACTAGGCGCTTGTTGTTCACCTGTGAAGGCTCGTTTAATTTTGTCAAATAAGCCCATTCTCAATTCACTCCCGCTTCGTTACATTTACTTATTATTTTAACAAACTTAATCTGCTTTTGGTATTAAACTCCCCAAAGCAAGCGAAACCACTTGGGACACACCTGACTCCTGCATCGTAACTCCATACAAAACATTAGCTTGCAGCATTGTTCCTTTACGGTGCGTGATCACAATAAATTGCGTATCTTTATCTAACTTCTGCAAATAACGCGAGTAGCGTTCAATATTTGCATCATCAAGAGCCGCTTCCGCTTCATCTAAGATTGCAAACGGTACTGGTTTTACCTGTAAGATGGCAAATAATAGTGTAATTGCAACCAGTGACCGTTCACCACCCGATAATAAACTCAACTGGCGAAACTTTTTACCAGGTGGTTGTGCCATGATATCAATGCCAGTATGAAGCATATCCTCAGGATCAGTCAGGATCAGTTCTGCCCTACCACCACCAAAAATTTGTGGGAAAATGGCTGTAAACTTGGCCTGCACTGCTGCAAATGCATCCGCAAACCGCGTAGTCACTTCATCATCCATCTCGGCCATAGTGTTTTCTAACTGGGCTTTAGCCGCTAATAGGTCATCTTGCTGTTCCAGTAAAAATTGATACCGTTTATCGACTTCTTTAAACTCTTCAATTGCGTGGACATTAACAGTCCCTAGTTCAGCTAAGCCACGGTGAAGCATCCGCAATTGACGTTCAACTTCTTCCAGGTTATCCTCCTGGTTGTCGCGAGCTGCTTGCTCATAGCTAATGCTGAACTTTGCTTGTAGTTCTTGCAAGGCGGTATCTAGTTTTTCTTCCGTCCGCTGTTTTTGACTATCAATATCCTTACGGTTCAGTTTAGCTCCATTTAAGCGCTCACTAGCTTGTTGATAATCACGCTCATTTTCATCGCGCTTTTGACGCCAGTTTTGCCGTTGTGCTTGTAATTTCTTTAGTTTCTGCTGTAATTGCTGATAATTTTCCTCAGTTGCAATTTGTTTTTGTTTTAGCTCCTGGGCTTGTTGTGAGCTGACATTTTTCTGTGCTCGAATCTTCTTCAGCGCAGCTTGATCGCTTGCAACCACAGTTTGTAATCTTTCCTGCTGGTTAACAACTTCTTTTTGTTGAACTTTTAACGCTTGGATCCGTTCCGTTAGCGCAACAATTTTTTCATTTAATTGTTGCTTTTGGACTTGCGTTGCTTGTTTGTTTACTTGGTGCGCAGTAATTTGTTTCTCTAACCGCTTTTGAGCTTGTTCATTGACGACAAGTGCTTGCTCAACCTGACGCAACTTCTTTACGATTGTTCCTAATTGGGTGGCAATTTTCCTTTCTTTATCATCAGCTGTTGCATTACGTGCGCGAACCCGTGCTACTTCTTCTTGAATCTGGACAACTTTTGCCGCAAGGATTGCATACTGTCCTCGTTTTTCTTGTTCATCTTGCTGCAGCTCTTGTAGGTCTGTTTGGACTTTAGTTACCTGGGTGGCAACATCTTGGCACTGTTTTTGTGCCTCCGTTTTTTGCTGAACAATTACAGCTAATTTGGCTTGCATATCCTTGATTTGTTGGCTTAAAGCAGTGATTTCTTGACTCTGCCCTAAGACTCCATTATTCTCCTTACGATATGCTCCCCCAGTGAAAGATCCACCAGTGCTAATGACATCGCCAGCTAGGGTGACTATTTTTCTACTATAATGTAACCTCTGTGCGATTACTGTTGCTGCTTCCATCGTAGTTGCAATAATTGTTGTCCCTAACAGGCGTTGAATAATATTAGCATCTTGCTTAGGATAACCAACCAATTCACTAGCAATCCCTACTAAACCTGGCATTTGAGCAATTTGCTGCTTTTGACTAATGGAGAGTTGATAGGGCTGTACTGTTGTTCGGGGAAGAAAAGTTGCTCGCCCTAACCGCTTGGACCGTAAATAGTTGATGCCTCTTTGAGCGGCTTGTTCATCGGTCACAATTATATTTTGAGCCTGACTCCCCAAAGCAGTTGAAATCGCAGTGAGGTATTGCTGTGATACCTCAATTGTTTCTGCCACAGAGCCAATAATTCCTGCTAACTGATTTTTGTTGCGTAATACTTCGCGAGCTCCTTGATAATACCCACTGTATTTAGCATTAATATTTACTAAGGTATCATAGTGAGTCTGTGCCCGCTGCAACACTTGATTTCCCTTTTGCCACTGGTCAGTAGTGTTTTGTACTCGTAACTTTTGCTTTTGATATACAGTCTCTAATTGTTCTAATTGCTCACGGCCGGCCGCAATCGCAGTTTCTAGCTCTTCTATTTTATGCGTGGCTAATTGAGCTTCATGTTGTAATGATTCAAGTTGTCCTATGACAGCTACCTGCTCATCACGATCCTTAGTATGTTGCTGCACACTATCAGTTTGCTCTTGGGTAAGATACTTTTTTTCACTTTGGAGTTGGGCTTGTTGTTGCAACAATTTTACTTGTTGAGCTTGTTGTTGCTTCAATTCTGCCACTACATTATCTTGTTCAGCCACTCCATTAGCTATTTCTTGCTTACTATTTTCAGCAGCTATCAATTGCTTTTGCCACTGGATAATCTGCTGGACTAACTCTTGTGCATGTTCCTTAGTTTCAACCAAAGTTGCTCGATTAGCTGAAATTTGTTGGGCTAATTCATCTTGGCGCACAGCAGTATAGTGTGCTTGCTGATCAATAACTTGTGTTTGCCCCGCAAAATATTCCCTTTGAGTTGCATAGACCTGGACTTGATGTTGCACTTGATCAATCTGCTCATCAAGCTGCTCTTGTTTTTCCTTGGTTGTAGCTAGCAAATTACTTAATTTTTCTACTTGTCCCGCATATTTGATCACAGCCTGTTCACAGAGGGTTAGTTCGTGATCAATATTCTGACTACGCTGCATTCCCGCTTGAATTTGTAATACCAAATGACTCTTTTTGTAATAGTCAAATTTGCGTTTCTGCTCCAAATAGTCACGTGCAATACTTGCTTGTTCTTCTAGCGGATCACGGCGTCGACGTAACTCAATAACAATGTCATTTAACCGCTCTAAGTGAGCAGTAGTATCGACCAATTTATTTTCAGCTTGCTGTTTCTCTTTCTTGTACTTTAAGACACCTGCAACTTCTTCAATGTACATTCGCCGGTCAAGCGGCTTACTATTGAAAATTGCTTCTACTTTGCCTTGCGAAATAATGGAAAAAGATTCTTTTCCTAGACCAGTATCAATAAATAAATCACTGATATCACGCAACCTTACCCGGTTATGATTAATGAGATATTCGCTATCGCCATTCCGGTAAATACGCCTAGTAATAGCCACCTCATCAGTAGCAATTGCCAAAAAACGGTCACTATTATCCAGCACCAGCTCAACTTCTGCACGGTTCAATGGGGACCTTGTCTGCGAACCAGCAAAAATCACATCATTCATCTTGCCTCCCCGCAGGTTCTTGGCAGATTGTTCTCCTAACACCCATTGCAGGGCTTCAATGATATTACTCTTGCCACTCCCATTGGGGCCAACAATTCCAGTGATCCCTTCAAAAAAATCAATCTTGGTTTTGTCGGCAAATGATTTAAAGCCGCTTATGGTCAACGATTTTAATTTCATTGGCTACGCACAATTCCTCTCATCATTATCCTCTTAGCTCTTTTAGTGCCTGGAAGGCAGCTGCTTGTTCCGCAGCTTTCTTAGAATGTCCCTCACCTTTGCCAATCACTTTGCCATCGACACTAACTTCCATAGCATAGTGTTTGTCATTATCTGGGCCAGTTTCACCGATTTCCTTATAAACAATAGTACGTTCCCCGGATTGCTGCAGAAATTCTTGCAGTTCAGTCTTATGATCCAAAAGTTGATCATACCATCCCATATCCAATTTAGGGAAAACTACCCGTTGAATAAACCGTACTACTTCATCTTTACCCTGATCCAGATACAATGCTCCTATAAACGCTTCAAAAATATCACATAATAAAGCTGGCCGTTGCCGTGCATTCGACTTTTCTTCACCTTTACCTAAACGAATATATTCATCAAAATGACATTCCACAGCAAATTTACTAAAACTTTCTTCCCGAACCATTGCTGCCCGCAAACGGGAGAGCTTTCCTTCTGGCATCAGTGGATACCGTTTGAATAAATACTCCGAAACGCACAGTTGCATAACCGCATCACCCAAAAATTCAATTCTTTCATAATATTTCAAGTGTTCACGTTTATGTTCGTTAGCATATGAAGCGTGGGTAAAGGCCTCATCTAACAAATCTGGATTGTGAAAATCAATTCCAAAATCATCATGCAACATCTGTGTTAATCCTATAATCACTGTCTAACCCCTCTTCACTATCAATTTACTTTCGTCAAAAAAA
Organism: Ligilactobacillus saerimneri; assembly: GCF_036689625.1. Taxonomy (NCBI): domain Bacteria; kingdom Bacillati; phylum Bacillota; class Bacilli; order Lactobacillales; family Lactobacillaceae; genus Ligilactobacillus; species Ligilactobacillus saerimneri. The sequence goes on along the minus strand of NZ_CP144759.1, from coordinate 622,778 downwards.
GCCGGCATCTCTGCCAGCCCTAATCATTAGTTTTGGTGCGCTAAAATATATTGAACCGCATCGCCAACTGTGGCAAGCTTTTCTGCATCCTCGTCAGAAATTTCCGCCCCAAACTCATCTTCTAACTCTAACACAAATTCAACTTTATCGATTGAATCCGCATCTAAATCAGTTTGAAAATTAAGCTCGTTGGTAATTTTATCTGTGGCAATATTGAAGTGCTTTTCAATCAATGCCGCGATCTTCGTAAATACTTCTTGTTCAGTCATGTTTCTTTCCTCCACAACTTACAGTTAACATTCCCATTGTAACCGTATTTCATATAAAAGTCTAGCTATCTTCCCGGCTTTGCTGAGTAGCTAAATAAGCTGTAAATTTAGGAATCATCTGCCCTGCTACCATTGCCCGGATCTGCTTTACAGTATAATATACTGTTCGGGCATCACTAGCACCATGTGCTTTAACAACCGGTGCTTTGGCTCCCAAAAGGACTGCTCCACCGTAGGTTGATTGATCCATTCGTTGTTTTAATTTCATGAGACTAGGTTTAAGGAGCAAGGCACCCAACTTTCCTTTAACCCCGCTTGTCATAATGGCATCTTTAAGCATAGTCATAATTCCCTTGGCAGTTCCTTCCATGGACTTAAGGGCCGCATTTCCGGTAAAGCCGTCAGCAACAATTACATCACAGCTTCCATTAGCCATATCACGTGCTTCAACATTCCCTACAAAATTCAAACTTGGATCCGCACTGATCAACTGGTGCGCTGCTACCGTTAACTTGCTCCCCTTATGCGGTTCAGTCCCATTGTTAAGCAACCCAATCCGGGGGTTATCAATTCCCCGAACACTCTCAGCATAATATTTTCCAAGTAGAGCATATTGGTAGAGGTGCTCAGGTTTTCCGTCCGCATTAGCTCCACTATCTAAGAGATTAAAAACTCCTTCTTGTCCAGAAATGATCGGCAAAGTTGACAGTAAGCCTGGGCGAGCAACACCTCGAATTCGTCCAATAATAAACAATCCGGCAGCCAATAAAGCTCCTGTATTGCCACATGAAAATAGCGCATCTGCTACCCCATCTTTAACCGCTTGGGCTGCCCGCACCAATGAGGAATCTTTCTTCTTGCGAATAGCCTTAACTGGTTCATCGTTCATTGTAATTAACTCAGTAGTTGGAATAATCGTAAGCCGTTCTTTGTCTTTGATCAATTCAGTAAGCTGAGCCTGATTTCCAAAGAGTAAAAACTCAACATCCTTAAATTCGTCACGGGCCCGCTCAACCCCTGCTACAACACTTTGTGGCGCATAATCGCCACCCATTGCATCGACTGCAATCTTCATCATCAATCCTTCTTTCTTAACTAGGCTCGAGATCCATTATCAATCTGCTGGTGCAAGTATTCAATTAAGACTCGATTTTCGTTGTTAGTCGTATAATCATCAGCATTTATTATATCATGTGCGGCTTGTTGTGCTACTTGTAATATATTGAGATTAGTTACTGGATCACCAACTTTAAAACTTGGTAATCCTGACTGCTTTTTTCCTAACAGATCACCTTGTCCCCGCAATTCCAGGTCCTTTTGTGCAATGACAAAGCCATTGGTAGTTGCCACCATTGTTTCCATGCGTTTTTTACCAAAATCATTTTTAGGATCTGCTACCAACACACAATATGATTGTTGATCGCCTCGACCAACGCGCCCCCGTAACTGATGCAGTTGTGCTAAGCCAAATCGATCAGCATCTAAAATTACCATCACAGTTGCATTAGGAACATCCACCCCCACTTCGATCACTGTGGTCGAAGCCAGAATTGCTAGTTCACCTGCTTTAAAAGCTTGCATCACTTGATTCTTCTCGTCATTTGTCATGTTACCATGCAACAATCCTACTGAGTAACGTGGTTCAAAATGATCTTTGAGATTTTGATAAACTTCTTCGGCATTTTTGAGATCAATAACGGCGGATTTTTCAATTAATGGCGATATAACGTAAGCTTGAGCACCTTGGTCCAGTTGCTCTCGCAGCAATGACCGCACTTGTCCTACTTGTTTTTTGTTATACCATACAGTTTGGACCTGTTTTCGCCCGGCAGGCAACTCATCAATTACCGATAAGTCCATTTCTCCATATGTTGTAATTGCTAATGTCCGTGGGATTGGTGTAGCAGTCATTGTTAAGACATCTGGGTTACCCCCTTTCGCCAATAACGTTTGCCGCTGCTCTACCCCAAAACGGTGTTGCTCATCGATAATTACCAAGCCCAGCTGTGCAAAGTGCACCCGTTCTTGGATCAATGCCTGAGTTCCAATAATGATGTCCACATCTCCGTGTTCAATGTGGGTCAATAATTCGCGCCGTAGCCGGGGATTACGAACGGTGTTTCCGGTCACCAAAGCAACGTTAACTCCCATAGGACTCAACAATGTAGCCAGCTTATCAGCATGCTGCTCTGCTAAAATTTCCGTTGGCGCCATCAAGACACTTTGCCACCCTGCTGTTACCGCTGCATACATCGCAATTGTAGCCACAATGGTTTTTCCGGAACCAACATCTCCCTGAAGCAACCGATTCATATGTATTGGACGATGCATATCGGAGCAGATTTCATTGACTACACGCTTTTGAGCTTTTGTTAGCTCAAAGGGGATTTGCTGGATAAATTCCCGCAGCTTTTTATTATCATAGTCTATTTTTACCCCTTGCTGCTCTTGGCGACGCAGTTTACGTAATTCTTGTAGTCCGGCTTGAAATAAGAAAAATTCCTCAAAAATAGCTGTTCGCCGTGCCTGAGTTGCTTCTTCCGCATTCACAGGAAAGTGCATTCCTTTAATCATTTGCTCGCGTGAAAGTAAACGGAATTTTCGGCGCAAAGACCCCGGAATAATATCACGAATGCTTCCGTGGTAATTTTCATAAGCTTGATGAACCAATTTTTTAATTGTCCCAGCCTTGATTTCTTTAGATGAATTATATACACCAGTGAAATTATTCCGCTGGCTTGTATCTTCAGCAATGATCTTGATCCCTGAGAGACTTTGCCGAGCAACATCATACGTGCCGTATAAAATCACTTCTTCTCCCCGTTGTAATTTTTTACTTAAATACGGTTGGTTGAAAAAAGTTACCCGTACTACATTATGATCAATCAATAAATTAAAATTGAGCCGGCTCTTGTAGCGACCAAATCTGATCACCGTTGGATCAGTCGCCACTATACCTTTCAAAGCCACTTTTTGATGATCCTGAACTGCCGTCAAATCCTTGACACCAACATCCTCATAACGAAAGGGAAAATATGTCAGTAGATCATTAATTGTATTAATCCCTAATTTATTGAGCGCACTAGCTTTTCTTGGACCCACACCCTTAAGTTCTGTCACTGGTGTTGTTAAAATGTCTACCACTGTGCTACCTCCCTAACAAAAAAGACTGGTTCATAACCAGCCTTTAATATTATTCAACAGAAACCATGTATTGGTATACCGGTTGGTCTCCTTCGTATATTTCTACTTCTAAATCTTCATCAATAGCTAAAACTGCATCCTTGATTGCTTCAGCCTCTTGTTGACTGCCGTCAGCACCAAAGAGAATAGTAACTATTTCACTATCTTCATCAACCATCTTTTCAATCATTTTGACAGTTGCTTGTTGGACATTTTCAGCCACAATCTCGATTTTCTTGCCAATTATGCCCATAAACTGGCCATTTTTGATCTCTTTACCTTCAATCGTGGTATCACGCACGGCATTTGTTACTTTACCGAAAGTAACATCTTGCAAGCTATCGGTCATATCCTGGCGGTTCTCAGCCAGAGTTTTGGTCTTTTCAAAGGCTAACAGTGCTGTCATTGCTTCTGAAATGGAAGCTGTTGGTACCACAGCTACTTCAGCATCAACAACCGTTGCTGCTTGGTCAGCCGCTAACAAGATGTTCTTGTTATTTGGTAAGACAATTACTTTTTCAGCTTGAGTACTATTGATAGCATCAACAATATCCTTAGTAGATGGGTTCATAGTTTGCCCACCACTAAGAATGTAAGTCGCTCCAAGACTCTTGAGAATATCAGTGATCCCTGCACCTGAAGCAACCGCAACGATGCCATAGTCGCCAGCAATATCATTAGTAACCGGCTGCGCAGCTTCTGCTTCTTCCTTCTTATCATTGATGATAATTTCTTCTTGTTGCCAACGCATATTGTCAACTTTAACAGTTTGGAGGTCACCAAATTGTTGCCCCCATGACAACACTTTACCTGGGTATTCGGTGTGAACGTGAACTTTAACTACTTCATCATCGTTGATTACCAAAAGGCTGTCACCTAGGTCAGCCAAATAATTGTAGAAAGTATCATAGTCAAATTTCTGGGTTACTTGCTTTCCGCGTCCGATACGCACCATAATTTGTGTACAGTAACCATTTTTAATATCTTCAACGTTCAACTTAGATTGTGCATGTTCGGCCCCTACCATTTCTGGCATCTCACCTAGTGATGGGGTGTGTTTTTGTTCATCTTCTGGCCGAACATTACCAGAAAGAGCATCATAGAATCCTTGGTAAACAAAGACTAGCCCTTGACCACCCGAATCAACAACGCCTACTTCTTTCAAAACAGGCAGCAATTCTGGTGTCATTTTGAGGGCTTCTTCAGCCGCCTCATAAGCGACCTTCATAATTGCTACACAATCGTCCGTTTTTTTGACTTCTTTTCGCACTGCTTCAGCTGCTTTCCGAGCAACCGTCAAGATTGTCCCTTCTTGTGGCTTCATCACGGCCTTATAAGCCATTTTTACCCCAGAAGAAATCGCATCAGTCAGGTCTTGAGCTGATAACTGTTGCTTATCCCCAACTGACTTATGAAAACCACGGAAAATCTGTGAGAGAATAACACCAGAATTCCCCCGTGCTCCCATTAACAACCCCTTGGCTAATGCTGAAGCTAATTCACCAGTGCTTTCCGAATTAACATCACTCAGATATTTATATCCACTAGCGAAGGATAAACTCATATTTGTTCCCGTATCACCATCAGGCACGGGGAAAACATTCAGTCTGTTAATAAAATCCGCATTATCATTTAAGCGTTGAGAACTGACGCGGACCATCTTTTGAAATTCCGCTCCAGTAATCGTTGTAACTTTCACCTTGAAACTTCCTCCTTAGACCGCAGTCAGCTTAGTCAGCTGTCACTCGAACGCCTTGAACATAAACGTTCACGGAATGTGCGGTTACTCCTAACATGGATTTCAAATTATATTTAACTTTATCCTGTACATTATGGCAAACTTCAGAAATCTTTGTCCCATAACTAACAATTATGTAAAGATCAATCGCTACGCCTTCATCTTCTTGACGTACGACAACACCCTTAGAATAATTGTCACGCTTTAAAATTTCATTTAAATTGTCTTTAATTTGATTTTTGCTAGCCATACCAACGATTCCGAAAATTTCAGTTGCGGCACCACCGACAACAGTTGCAATAACTTCATTACTAATATCGATGTTACCGAACTTGCTTTGCATTTTTACAGCCATTTAATACAGCCTCCTTGAGTAATTACGACAATCTTATTGTAATTATAGCAAACAATGCTAGCAAAACAAAATACGCTTGTCAATTTCTTTCTCTACTGTTCCATTTAGTTTGGCTTAATTCGTTCAATTTAAGCTGTGAAGGAAAATTACTTTACAGATTATTCTTGCATTCTCTAAATAACTATGCTAATTTAATATAGTGAATTAGCGTAAGTGCTTGAAGTTTTTTGTTAAAGGAGGGTTTATTGAGATGGCAAAAGATTATATTACAGGCCGTAAGACATCCTTCGGTAAGAAGCGTTCTCACGCTTTGAACTCATCTAACCGTAGCTGGAAGCCAAACTTGCAAAAAGTTCGCATCCTGGTCGATGGTAAGCCAAAGAAGGTTTGGGTTTCTGCTAGAGCATTGAAGTCTGGTAAAGTTACTCGGGTCTAATAACCATTAAAACCAACTCGTTCCATTACGGTACGAGTTTTTTTATACAAAAATTAAAGAGGGAGAGTAACCTTCACTGACTTTCAGTGGGTTTACTCTCCCTCTTTTTAGTATATCAATCACAACTTTGAATCACCGCAACAACGCCACGGCTAAAAGTAAAATGCCCCTTATCCCCAATGAACTCATTGCTAGATAGTGATATTGGTAATAAAAAATCCGTTTTGGGTAACCGATATTTCTCATCCGGTAACTCTAAACCTTGCACTGGTGTTAAAGGAACAAATGCCAAATATTTCATCCCTTGTTCTTTTACCAAGGTGTACTGACCAGGACGGTAAAAAGAAACTGTATTATTCCGATCGTAGAGTTTTACCTTATCTAAAAAATACTCAAACTCTGGCTTTAAAACGAATAGAAGATTAGCTAATAGTTGATCCATCCGTGCTCCAGTCGCCCCAAATATATTAACTTGAGTCACCCCAGGAAAATAGTGACGAATATAACGCAAGGCCATTTCCGTATCCGTAATGTCATCCTTTTGGGGATCAATAACAGTCCGTTTAATCTGTTGTTGGACCATGGCTATTTCTTGCGCTGTCGATGAATCAAAATCCCCCACAGCAAGGCATGGTGTAATACCATGAGCCAGCAAGCGCACTGCTCCTTGGTCAGCTCCGACCCAATTGGGTTGGGTTTGTGCCCATTCATAGAAACCTGATGGCAAAACAGCCTCGGGTCCTCCAACCAATAAATTGATTAGCATTTATAGCGCTTCCTCAACTGTTGCTTGGCGTAACTTTTCAACTTGGACAGCTGGGTCACCCTTAAAAACAAAGGAGCCTGCTACTGCCACTGTAGCCCCTGCTTGTGCACACTGCTTAATTGTTTGGTCATTTACACCACCGTCAACTTGAATTTCATAATGGTAACCTTTTTCCTGCTTAATTTGAGCTAATTCGGCTACTTTATCCAACATCTCAGGCATGAATTTTTGTCCGCCAAAACCGGGATCAACAGTCATAACCAACACTTGGTCAACCATTGCCAATAATGAGCTAATTGCACTCACTGGTGTTCCGGGATTAATAACGATTTCAGCCAACTTGCCCTTTTTCTTGATCATGTCCAAAGCCCGATGAATATTAGGTGTTGATTCATACTGGACTCCAATTAAATCAGCCCCTGCGTCAGCGAATGCTTCTACATAGTTTTCTGGGTTTTCAATCATTAAATGGCAATCAAAAACAAGTTGTGAATGTGGGCGCAATGCTGCCACGACATTGGGTCCAAAAGTCAAATTAGGAACAAAGTGTCCATCCATCACATCAATGTGGAGCATATCCACCTGAGCTTGTTCAACTTTTTCAACGTCTGTTTGTAAATTTGCAAAATCAGCACTTAAAATCGATGGTGCTATCTTCATAATTTCCACCTCAAATATTAGCGATACTTCTTTTTCTCATCATCAACTACCATTTTATAGAATTGTAGGTAGTTTTCATAGCGACTGGACCATATTTTTTCACTTGCCACTGCATCCCGAACCGCACATTGTGGTTCTTTAATGTGAGAACATCCGCGGAACTTGCATGCGGTGGCATACTCTTGAAAATCTGGGTATAAACGTGGTAAGTCTTCTTTGGTTAAATTGCTAAGTTCAAATGATGAAAAGCCTGGTGTATCAGCAATTAAAGCTCCATGGATGTCCAATAGACTTACCTTTCTGGTAGTATGTTTCCCTCGGCTCAACGCTTTGGAAACTTCCCCAGTTTCAAGTTGGAGAGCTGGGTCAAGTTGGTTCAATAAAGTTGATTTTCCCGCACCAGTTTGCCCCATGACAACGCACACCTGTCCTTGAAGCTCAGAGAGAAGCTCCGCTTGCACTTGCTTTTGCTCTGCCGGTGTCTGAGGAATAAAAGTCGGATAATATTGACGATAGTATGTAGCGATCTCCGCCAATACTTGGCGCTGATCCGCTGTGCTGACTAAATCATATTTAGAAAAATAAATTAACGGTTCAATACCATTGGAAGCCAACATTACCAACTGGCGATCTAACAAGTTGGCCGAAAAATCTGGTTCAACACACGCTGTCACAACTACAGCCTTATCAACGTTGGCAACTGGTGGGCGCACCAACTGGTTCTTTCGCGATTGAATGCCTAAAATATAGCCTTCATCTGCTTTTTCAGCTTTAAAATCAACAAAATCCCCCACTAAAGGTGTCTGCTTTTTCTTACGAAAATTTCCCCGCGCCCGTGTCCGATACTCTTGGCCATCACTTGTCATCACATCATAATAGCCACTCAAAGATTGTCTAATCTGTCCGCGCATCATTCACCATCCTTTTCTGGAGCATACTTGCGCACATTATCATTCTTAAATAACAGTTTTCCATCTCTAACAAATTTAAATTTTCCAATATCATCAGGATGTAACACAAAGGGTAAAGTTACTGTCGTATCATGCTTGATATGCAAAGTTTTATACACTTCACTATAACTATGCTTAGAATCTCCCAAATAAACTTCTACCTTATTACTAGCTTTACTATTATCGTATGGGACTGTCACTGGAACACTGAATTCTATCAATTGCTCTGACGGATCTGTATTCCGGCCTTGACTCACCGTGAACATCACTGACGTTTGTTTGAAGGCCACTTTTTTATCCTGCATGATACTTTGATCAATGATCAGTCCTGGAGCATATTCCGTAGACATTCCCTTTTTCTGGTAGACTGTCACCCCTTGGGCTTCTAGCTTTCTTTTGACCGTTTGAAAATCCTGACCAACATAATTGCCAAAACGTTTCTTAGGTAATCCTTGCGAAACTGTTATGTTAATCGTTGATCTAGTCTGCGTTTTAGCACCCCCATTCGGGGTTGACTTGGTTACTTGGCCAGCCGTGTATTTATCACTATGCTCTTTGTTGATCTGTCCGATTTCTAGGTGGTTTTGCTTCAATAAACTGACCGCATCCGCCTTCGACATCCCTCTAACATCTGGAACCGTGATTACCCGTGGTGTGTGCAACACGGCAAAAATTGCCACACAAATCACTACTACTACAAAAACAATTGATCCAATAATAATTTCTTTTCGGCGTAAACTACCACGTTGGGCAGTCCGTAATCCCAATGCGGGTGCTGGTTGAGTCGCCTGGTGCTGATCAACATCCCGCTCATCTAACTGGCGCAAATCGGGCAGTTCTTTGGTCTTTTCCAGCTCATCTTTTTCAGCCAAAATTGGTCGGATATCTGGTAAAACCTTAGTCACTTCTTTTTCTTGTTCTGCTTCTGGCTCCCATTTTGGTTCTTGCATCCGTTCTGATGATAAAGCTGTCGTCAAATCTGCGATCATCTCATCAATGTTGCGATAACGCATATGTGGATCCTTGGCCGTTGCATGATAGACTACATTGGCCAGCGCCTGCGGAATATCTCGCTTATAGTTTTCTAATGCTGGAATATGTTCGGAGTAGTGCTTTAGTGCAATCACAACCGCCGTTTCGCCTTGGTAGGGCACTTCACCGGTTAATAATTCAAATAAAATAATCCCCAGTGAATAAATATCTGATTGTTTGGTGACTACACTCCCCCGTGCCTGTTCTGGCGAAATATAGTGGACTGATCCCAGTAAGGTGTTGGTTCGGGTCATAGTTGTTTCAGCTGTCATAACGGAGATTCCAAAATCAGTAATCTTCACACGCCCATTTTGATCAATCAAAATATTTTGCGGTTTAAGATCCCGATGAATAATGCCATGCAGGTGAGCTTCTTTTACTGCTTGGAGCACCTGGGTCATAATTGCTACTATGTGTTCAAAGCTCAAAGGATAGTTTTGCTTTAAATATTTTTTCAAATCCATCCCTTCAACATATTCCATTACTAAATACTGCATCCCATCGCTTTGGTCCACATCATAGATTTGAACAATATTGGGACTATGCAGTTCTGTTAATGAAATTGCTTCCCGTTTAAAGCGTCTGATAGCAGCTGGATCATCCCGCCAATCCAATCGCAACATTTTCAACGTTACCGGACGCTTTAAGATAAGGTCATATGCCTCATAAACATTGGCCATCCCCCCTTCTCCCAGGGGACGGACAAATTTATACCGTCCGTTTAAGATAAAACCTGTTTTCATCGTACTCCCTCCATGTCCTGTTGAACTAAGAGGGCAGTAATATTATCTGGTCCCCCAGCTGCATTGGCTTGGGCAACCAATAACTGACATTTTTCTTTCAAAGAGGTAGTTACATCGTTAAGAATATGCACGATTTGTGCTGTCGACACCATATTAGTTAATCCGTCTGAACACAACATGAATAAATCATCGTTCCGATATGTGGCGCGACTAATATCCAAAACTACTTCCTTTTCGATGCCTAATGTGCGCGTAATAATATTCTTTTGGGGGTGATTTTGCGCCTCAGACGCACTAATTTTACCCTGCTTCACCATTTCATTGACCAATGAATGGTCTTCAGTTAGTTGACACAGGCTTCCGACATGAAATACATAAGCACGACTATCACCAAGGTGAGCCACCAGGTATTGATCATTAAAGAAGAGTATGCATACTAACGTAGTTCCCATTCCGTTTAAGTCTGAAAATTGTTGGGCACGCTTGTTGATCAAACTGTTTTCAGCGGCCACGGTTGTCTCTAACCATGCTTGCCCTTCGGTAACAGTAGTAAAGCTACTCTCAGAAAAATAGTGTCCCAAATGTGAAACAACCATTTCTGAAGCCACTTCGCCTCCTTGATGACCACCAATACCATCAGCCACAATTGCTAAATGCAGACCTGACTTACTAGTAAAAAAGCCCACTTGGTCCTCATTATTTAAGCGTACTTTCCCCTTGTCAGTCACATATGCATAGTTCATCTTCTTCTCACCTACTTTTCTTGATCAACGTTGCAATAAAGAACCCGTCCGATTTAAAGTCATCCGGATAAATTGTCAAACTTAATTCTTCCCGTTCATCTTTGATTCCATAGTGTGTTTTGGTTTTAATTTGTTCAAACTCTGAATGTTGGGCTAAGAAACGGTCGACCACATCTTGATTTTCCCCTTGCAAAATGGTGCACGTGCTGTATGTCAATTGTCCGCCCTCTTTCAATGTAGGCGCAACTGCATTTAAGATTGCCAATTGAATTTGTTGGAGCTTTTGTGAGTCCGCTAACCGTTTGTCGTATTTGATTTCTGGCTTGCGCCGTAACAATCCCAATCCTGAACAAGGTGCATCCACTAATATCTTATCAAAGCTAGCCACTGCAAATTTCTTAGCAACTTCACGCGCATCTAACTGCTGGGCCTGAACATAGTCAGCCACTCCAATTCGCTTTGCATTTACTTCAATTAGTTTAACTTTATGGGCATGAATATCTAAAGCGGTAACACGACCACTTTCATTTAATTCAATAGCGATCTGGGTGGTCTTCCCTCCTGGAGCAGCACAGGCATCTAAAACTTGGTCACCCGGTTTAATTTGCATAGACTCAACCGCTAACATCGCACTTTCATCTTGAACCGATAGCTCTCCGCGCTGATAAGCAAGGCTAGTTGGCGCAAAACCCGCAGTCACTGTTCCGGCACGGAAAGCAACTTGACTTCGTTCCACTTCTAATCCTTCTGCCTGAAGGCCTTTGATCGTTTGCGCCAGCTTATCTTCTGTTGGTTGGCTCATATTAAAACGAATGCTATTTTTAGAGGGTTCGTTGGTTGTAGCTAAAATAGCTGCTGTCTTCTTCAACCCCAGTTCAGCCGTTAGTTCTTTTACCAACCAAAGTGGTGTACTTGTTTCTATACTCAAGCGTTTAGTTGTGTCTTTTATTTCTTTGACTGCACGCACACCCTGTCTTTGAATTGAACGTAAAACAGCCGTTACAAACCGACGTGTACCTGCATGGCCCTTGACCTTAGCAATATCAATTGCTTCATTAAAAATCGCCCATTCCGGAACAGCAGTGAGATACTGCATTTGATACAAAGACAGCAATAATAACTCATGGACCCAAGGAGCCACCTTTTGTGGTTGCTTAATAAAGGGTTGCAACCAATACTCCAAGGTCAACCGGTGCTGCAATGTCCCATATACTAAATTAGTAAAAAAATGGGCGTCTTTTTCATCTAACTGGTGTTTTTTAATAACTTGATTGATTCCTAAATTTGAGTATGTTCCCTGTTGATTAATTCTGGTCAACAACTCGACAGCTAAATAACGGGGAGTTTCACGTAACTTATTGCTCATCGGTAATTAACTTTTGTCCTTCCTTGATTCCTTGACCCATTCCATTGAGATAAGCAGTGATGTCCATCTGGGCTTTCCCCGCTGGTTGGAGGCGGTTCACCTGGTAGACTGTTCCCGCTGCTGCAGCAATTTTCAATTGGTGTTTTCCCACTGCAACAACTTCTCCGGCTGCCAAAGTGGTCTTTTCTGATAATGGTGTTACATCCCAAATCTTAGTCCGCTTACCATTAAATGCTTTAAAATACGTACCTGGGTTAGGACGTAAAGCTCTGACTTTCCAATCAACTTCTTGGGCAGTAAGTGCTAGTGTCAACGGTTCTTGATCGGCCTTAATGATCGGGGCAAAAGTGGCTTGTGCCTCGTCTTGAGCCTGACCACTGATCGTCCCCTGAACTAACTGGGGTAACACTTCATGGAGTAGTTCAATTCCCACTTGGCTCATCTTAGTAAAGATGCTAGCAGTGTCATCCGTCGCTGTGATGGGAATCACACGTTTCGCAAGCATGTCCCCTGCATCCATCTGCTTAACCATGTACATGATTGTAACTCCGGTTTCTTGCTCCCCATTCATGATGGCATACTGCACCGGCGCCCCACCACGATATTTAGGTAGCAAAGAGCCATGCACATTGATCGCGGCAATTTGCGCTGAATCTAGTAACTTTGTTGGTAAAAATTGTCCGTAAGCAGCTGTTACAATAAAATCAGGTTTCAAAGCACATAACTGCTCTAATTCTGGACTCCCACTTAGCTTAGCTGGCTGTAATACTGGAATATCATGCTTCAACGCTACTTCTTTCACCGGAGAAGGAGTTAACTTTCTTTTCCGGCCTACCGCCTTGTCTGGTTGAGTAACCACTGCTACTAATTCATAATCAGTAGTCACTAAGTCTTCAAGAATAGTTGCCGCAAACTGTGGTGTACCCATAAATACCATTTTTGCCATATTTCTCACTCTTTTCTATATATTGTTGATTGGATCGCGATCAATAATAATGCGAACCCCGTTTCTTTCGTCATTTTGACTTTGTTGCAGCAATGTTTGCAAAAAAGCATCCAATGCTGGTTCTTTTTTATATTTAATTATCAGTTGAAAATAATACCGTTTCTTGATCCGCAAAATTGATTGCGGACTAGGTCCAACTAACCGTGCTTGTGGAGACAAAATTTGTTTAACTTCGTCATTAAGTTGGTAGATGCGTTTCGCTGCAGCTCTCTCGGTCGCTGCACTCACTGTAATCTTAATACTATAATAATACGGTGAATACCCCATTTGACGTCTAATCTGCATTTCTGTCCGGTAAAACTGTTCATAATTTTGGTGACTTGCATCTTGAATTGCGTAGTGTTCAGGATTGTATGTTTGAATTATAACTAGCCCTTCCTTGTCAGCTCGTCCAGCCCGTCCGCTTACCTGGGTTAACAACTGGAAAGTCCGCTCACTTGACCTGAAATTGGGTAAACTCAATGCCGTATCAGCATTAAGTACCCCCACCAAAGTAACATTGGGAAAGTCCAATCCCTTAGCAATCATCTGCGTTCCTAACAAAATATCTGCTTGTTGGTCACCAAATTTTTGCAACAAGCGCTCATGAGCGCCCTTTTTACGCGTCGTATCCACATCCATCCGCAATACCCGAGCTTGGGGAAACAACCGCGCTAATTCTTCTTGAACTTTCTCAGTTCCCGTTCCGTAATAACGAATTTTCGTACTCCGACAATTGGGACAGAAATGCGGAATATCCTCAATGTGCCCACAATAATGACATTTCATATTATTGGTGTCCATATGAAGCGTCAGTGAAATATCACAATTTGGACATTTCAAAACAAAACCACATTCTCGGCACATCAAAAAAGATGAATATCCCCGGCGATTTAACATCAACACTACTTGTTCATGTTTCAATAAGCGCTGCTCAATCGCCTGTACCATTGGGCGCGAAAAATCTGCCTCCTGTGACTGCTTATACTCTTTACGCATATCCACAAGCTGCACTCGTGGTAACCCTTTACCATTAATTCGCCGTGGCATCGCAATTCCCTGATAAACCCCCTTTTGAGCCCGGGCCCGGGTTTCAAGAGATGGAGTAGCACTTCCCAAAATTAACGGGCAATGATGCCAAGCCGCCCGCCATTTGGCAACATCACGGGTATGATAACGAGGCATTTCCTCCTGTTTGTAACTAGCTTCATGTTCTTCATCAATTATAATGATGCCAATATTATCTAACGGAGCAAAAATAGCTGAGCGGACCCCCACTACAACTTGCGCTTCGTGCCGCTCAATGCGGCGCCATTCATCATATTTTTCACCATCTGACAAACCACTATGTAAAACGGCTACTTGCTTACCAAAACGGGCCCGCACCCGCTGGACCATTTGTGGTGTCAATGCTATTTCTGGAACCAACATCAAAGCAGTTTTACCTTGCATTAGGGCCTGCGCAATACATTGTAAATAAACTTCCGTTTTCCCGCTTCCAGTAACTCCTTGTAACAAAAAGACTTGGTTTTGATTATCGGTAATTGTGGGAGTAATCATCTGCACAGCCCGTAACTGATCCGGGGTGAGTTGGGGCGGTTGGCTTGCAGAAATATTCGTTTCCCGATACGGATCGCGGTAAACTTCTTTAGCTACCCGTGTCAACCACCCATGTTTTTCTGCTTGAATAAAAGTTGCTGCTGGAATTGGCACATCTTTTTGCCAAAAACCAGCCATAGATTCCAACATCGCAGTTATTAAGCGGCGCTGATTAACGGCATTTTTTCGTAGTCTTTGGGCAATCTCTGTCAATTTGTCTTTCCCTACCGCAGGTTCAATCCAGATTGCTGTTTTCACCTTTGCCTGATCTTGCACCAAATAAGTTATTGCTAACTCACCCTGTCTTTGCAAAGTTGCTAGCTGAGCCCGCATACTGGGCGTGATGCGCTCATCATAGTAATCCAAAGCTGTTTGTGTTTGAAAAAGTGCCCTAATTTCCGCGGGTAAAGTACACTTGTCGCCTGTTATTACAATTTGTTTGCCATATTTTGCTCGTAAGACACGCGGGAGCATCGTTTGAAGACAACTAATCGTAAATGAAAATGTATATCCTGCCATCCACTGGGCCAGGTGTAAAGCTTCTTTATTCAAAACCGGTGTCAGATCCATTAGATCGTGAACTGCTTTTAAAGCATATGTTGTCTTGGCTTCCTGTTTTGTTCCCACAACAAATCCTTGCACCAACCGGTCACCCTTACCAAAGGGTACCACCACCCGCATTCCCACTTGAATTCGCTTGCTAAAGACCGCAGGAACACGGTATGTGTATGGCTGATTGGTTTGCATGGTGGGAACGTCCACAATTACATCCACAAAGTTAATCGGTGGTGTTAAAGTTTCCATCTTCGATAATCACCTTAAATATCTCTTTTGCTACTTCAATTTTATCAGCTTTAGCTACCACACGGGGAGGTTTTTGCCGTCTGAGAATTTGGACCTCATTTTGTTCACTATTAAATCCAATATCCCGCCGCGAAACATCATTAGCTACAATTAGATCGGCATTCTTCCGTTCCATTTTCTGTTGTGCATTAGCCACCAAATTTTCAGTTTCTGCTGCAAAACCAACTAAAAATTGGTGCTGTTTCCGTGCACCTAGATTGGCCAAGATATCAACATTTTTTTGAAGTTTCAATACCATTTCTGCTTGCTTCTTGATCTTTTGCGGTGCTACCTCGGCTACTCGATAATCAGCTACTGCAGCAGCCATGATTACAATATCAGCTGTGATATATTCCTGGTTCAAAGCCTGATTCATCTCAGCAACCGTTGTTACATCGACACGACGCACAGTAGTTGGCAACGCCACCTGCATCTGTCCAGCTACAACCACCGTTTCAGCCCCTAACATGGTCGCAACTTGTGCCAAAGCAGCACCCATTTTCCCACTGGAACGATTGGTAATATAACGGACCGGATCGATCGGCTCGCTGGTCGCACCAGCACTAATTACCACTTTCCGCCCTGCTAATGGTAAGTTGCCGTCAACTTTGTTTACTTGTTTGCAAAACCATTTCCATATTGCTTCAGGTTCAGGCATTCTTCCTTTACCAGCATATCCTTCAGCTAGTGGCCCACTTACGGGAGTAAGAACTCTAACCCCATCTTTTTTTAGTAGGGCAATATTACGTTGGGTAGCGGGATTAGTCCACATCTTGGTGTTCATTGCTGGAACCACCAATTTCATGGTAGCCGTCGCTAGCAAAGCAGTTGAAACTAAATCATCAGCTATTCCTTGAGCCATTTTAGCTAAGATATTGGCTGTGGCCGGCACTACTAATGACACATCAGCCCAGTCCGCCAATTCAATATGTGGAATTTCTCCTTGAATAAAAAGGTCAGTTACTACTTTTTCTTTCAGTAATGCTGCAAAAGTTGTGGTGCTAACGAATTTTTGGGCTGCATCTGTCATGGCAACCCGTACTTCATGCCCATTTTTCTGGAGAAGACGCACAACATTAACTGCTTTGTAAGCAGCAATTCCTCCGGTAACATAGACAACCACTTTCATTTTATTCGCCTCCCATATATTTCAACAGCTTTCTAGTAAAAAGACTGTGACAAGCAATTCTGTCACAGTCTTTTTAACTCATTCGTTAGTCTTTAATTTTCAAATCGCCAGCCGCAATTTCTTCTAACGCTTTTCCGACACTCTTTTCGGATTGATATTCATTTAACATCGGTAATTCGCCAGCCTCTAACTCATGGGCCCGCTTGGAAGCCAAAGCACACAGTGAGTACCGGGAGTTAACATGTTCTAATAATTTATCTACTGAAGGATATAAAATCATTTCAAAGCATCTCCTAACTGTTTCTTGTAATCAGGTAAGAAGCGTTTTACTCGCCACCGTTCTGCACGAATGATCGTCTTGATCTTTTCAGCAGCACGAGGAACTTCATCGTTAACGACTGCATAGTCATAATTTTGCATCATTTCAATTTCTTCAACAGCTGTCTTCATGCGCTTATTGATTTTGGCAATGTCATCTGTCCCCCGATTGATCAAACGTTGCCGCAGTTCCATCAAATCTGGTGGAGTTAAGAAAATGAACAAACCATCAGGACACTTCTTGCGAACTTGCATGGCGCCTTTAACTTCGATCTCAAGGAAAACGTCTTTCCCACTATCTAACATCTCATTAACATATTTTAATGGCGTCCCATAATAGTTGTCAACATATTGCGCATATTCCAACATTCCGCCGTTAGCAATTTCGTTTTCAAACTCTTCCTTGGTCACAAAATAATAGTCTTTTCCATCCACTTCACCAGGTCGCTTTTCCCGGGTCGTCATAGAAATAGAGTAGTCAAATTTATTACCTTCCTGAGAAAAAATCTCTTTCCGTACTGTACCTTTACCTACACCAGACGGACCGGAAAGTACAATCAACATTCCTCTTTTTGCCATGCTCAAAAATCCTCTCATTTTAATGTCTTTATTTAAATATTATGTCACTATCCCCCCTTCTTTTTCAAGCTCTATCACAAAATTATAATTTGACATAGCGAACAAAAGTTCGTATAATACTTGTTGCAAACAAATGTTCGAAAGGTGGGTACAATATGTTCGCACGTCTCAAAGAAACTCCACTTTATCAAAATATCAAACAATATTATAGTAATTTTATTAATAAACCCGACTTATCTAATACAGAAACGTATCATCTCGATCCCGTTCTAATTGAAAAATATCTACGGACCGCATACGTCAACGATACCCCTATTAGAGTCACTATCAAACATCAGAATGATTTCTTTACTAGCCATGGTCAAGTTGAATTTATCCCTGCCAATTATGATGCTTTTTTGGTCTTAGATCAGCAACCAACGCTCCTCTTTAAGCACCAAGTGACTAATATTCAAATGGAGCATGCATAAAATTCACTATCATTAATAAATCATAACCACCCGTAAAACGGGTGGTTTGCACATCGGCTATAAGCCGATAAGTTAAGCCAGCGTCTCAAGGCGCTGGCTTTTCCTTCGTCCAAGCCAAAATGCTCTGACTACTTCGCTACTGCTTTAAGCAGTGTTGGTATTACTTCACCTAACCCTTAAAAGGGTCTCTATATTCAACCGTTGTTAATTTATCCATCACCATATCATGTTTTTCTTGATCGTGAATATATTTCTTGATAGTGGATTCATTCAATCCTACTGTGCTAACATAATATCCTTCTGCCCAAAAATGACGGTTTCCAAACTTGTACTTTAAATTGGCATGATGTTCAAACATCATCAATGCACTCTTACCTTTTAAATATCCCATAAATTGCGATACGCTTAACTTTGGGGGAATACTTACTAGCAAATGAACATGATCAGGCATCAAGTGTCCTTCAATAATTTCTACTCCTTTATATCGACACAGTAGTCTTAAATAGTCACGCAAATCTCTGCGATATTGATTGTAAATCATTTTCCGTCTATACTTTGGAGTAAATACGATATGGTACTTACATAACCATTTCGTATGGGCTAAACTATTCAATTTATTAGCCATTTTGTATAACCTCTTTTCCTTTTTGATTTTGGCTTGGACACCTTTATCTTAAAGCAAAAGAGGTTTTTATTTATATAATTTTTATCTTCCACCTGCATAGCAGGTGGTTTTTTGTTTCGCACACTCACTTTGTTCGCGTGCTCAACCAGGTCTAAAGACACTAATAAAAAGCGTTGGATGCACATTCGGCATCCAACGCTTTATTTTTGTTGTTAGTATTTAGCTTTGTTTTTTGTAGTTGTTAGAGAGTTGAATTAATACATTTCCATGTAGTGGTCGCGTTCCCATTCAAAAACCTGTTCCCGATAAGCATCCCATTCGATGCCCTTAGCAGTCATAAAGTTCTTGTACAGGTGCGTACCCAATGCATCTTTCATCACTTGATCGTTTCTTAGTTCCTTCAGTGCATTATGCAGTGTTGATGGAAGGTCTGCGATTTGGTTAGCTTTGCGCTCATCTTCACCCATTGAATAGATGTTACGATCAACTGCCTTTGGTGGCATGATCTTGTTCTTCAAACCATCTAAACCAGCGGCTAAAACAGCGGCTACGGCCAAATATGGATTAGCCGCTGGGTCGACACTCCGTAATTCCAGCCGTGTGGATACTCCCCGGGCAATTGGCACACGAACTAATGGTGAACGGTTACGACCAGACCAAGCAACATAAACCGGTGCTTCATACCCTGGTACTAACCGCTTGTATGAGTTAACAATTGGGTTCATAATCGCTGTGTAATTCCGTGCATGCTTGAGCAAACCGCCCAAGAAGTACATTGCTTGTTCAGAAAGTTGTTCCGGAGCTTTTTCATCAAAGAATACATTACCATCCTTGTTAAATAAGGACATATTCAAGTGCATCCCTGATCCGTTGATTCCGTTTAATGGCTTAGGCATGAAAGTTGCGTGTAAGCCATGCTTCCGTGCAACGGTCTTAACTACCAACTTGAAGGTTTGAATGTTGTCACAGGCATGTAAGGCATCAGCATATTTGAAGTCAATTTCGTGTTGCCCAGGGGCCACTTCATGGTGTGATGCCTCAATGTCGAAGCCCATGTTTTCAAGTTCCAAAACAATATCACGCCGACAATTTTCGCCCAAATCAACTGGAGCTAAGTCAAAGTAACTTCCCTTATCATTCAAGTTAACTGTTGGTGTTCCTTTTTCAGGATCCAACTTAAAGAGGAAGAATTCTGGTTCTGGTCCGATATTGAAATCAGTAAAGCCTAATTCCCGCATTTCATCCAAAATCCGGATAAGGTTATTCCGTGGGTCACCTAAGAATGGTGTCCGATCAGCATTGTACACTTCACAGATCAACCGAGCTACCTTTCCATGTTCACTTCCCCATGGGAAGATCATCCATGTTGATAAATCAGGATACAACCACATGTCACTTTCTTCAATTCTGACGAAACCATCAATAGAGGAACCGTCAAACATCATCTTGTTATCCAGTACCTTATCTAATTGACTAATAGGAACTTCAACATTTTTGATTGTTCCATATAAATCAGTAAACATTAACCGTAAAAACTGAACGTTTTCTTCTTTGGCAATGCGCCGAATGTCATCTTTAGTATAGTTTACTTTAGCCATTTTTTTGCTCCTTGTTTTTAAAATTGGAAATGCCGCTTATTATCTTTGAAAGAAAATCCCGAGTGATTATTATCCATCCCACTCGCAGAGATAAATTCTTCACGTAGTAACCGTCGCAAATCATCATCACTGATCTTTTTCGGCTTCTTTTGGCCGATTTTTTTGATTTCAGCAATGGTCATTCCCTCTGCAAGATAGTCCTTGATCTCAAGCAACTTATCGATATCATCCAGCGAATACATCCGGCGGTTGGTATCGTTACGCTTAGGCACAACCAGCTCATTCTTTTCATAATAGCGAATCTGGCGCGCCGACAATCCTGTTAGGGACATGGCCGTTCCGATGGGCAAAACAGCCAGGGAGCGACGAAATTCTTTCTCCTTCATAATGACCTCCCTTTTATGCTCATAATAATAGCAAGCCCCTTTATACATGTCAACAATCCATGTCATAAAATGTAACACGGGAATTATTTTCGATAGAAAATCTCATTCACCGCGTTAGTTATTGCGATCTTAACGTGTTCTGTCGATAACCCACCTTGGATATAAAGGCTGTATGGTTCACGTAATGGTCCATCAGAAGATAATTCAATCGTCGAGCCTTCGGTAAATGCCCCCGAAGCCATAATTACTTCGTCAGCATAGTTATCCATAGTACTTGGGATTGGCGCAACAAAAGAATTAAGCGGTGAATAGTGCTGAATTGTCTGGCAGAACTTAATCATGGGCTCCCTTTTGCCAAAGGTTACTGCCTGAACCACATCGGTCCGCGGTTCGTTCCATTTTGGCGAAACATCCATTCCCATTTCTTCGAGTAAGGCACTGGTAAAAATCATTCCTTTAATCGCCTGTCCAGTCGTATGTGGTGCCATAAAGAAGCCTTCATAGAAATCACGCATGTGATAATATGTAGCACCTTCATCATGTCCCCCTGGCATCAATAAACGGTTGGCTGCATTCTCTACCAGCTGTTTTTTACCAACAATATATGCCCCGGTCTTAGCAAAGCCTGCGCCTGCATTCTTAAAGAGGGAACCCGCCATGATGTCTGCCCCATAGAAAGTTGCCTCTTCTGCTTCAGAAAATTCGCCATAGCAATTATCAATAAAAACGATCACTTCCGGTCGAATCCCCCGTACGAATGTAATCATGTCTTTAATTTCTGCAACCGTAAAACTATTGCGACTAGCATATCCCCGTGAGCGCTGAATCGCCACAATTTTAATATTATCGTTGGCCGCTAACTTTGCTTGGGCTTCTTCGTAATCGACTTTTCCGTGGTCGGTCAGTGGGACATAGTCAAAATCAATTCCCCATTCCTTCATGGTATTGGTATTATTACCCGCAATCCCGATAACTTGTTGGATAGTATCATACGGCATCCCTGTTAAATACAACAGTTGGTCACCAGGACGGAGTTGTCCCATTAACGAAGTCGTGATGGCATGAGTACCTGATGCTAGTTGGGGCCGAACCAATGCTGCTTCTGCTTTAAAATAGTCAGCGTAAATATTTTCTAATTTGTCACGACCAACATCGTCATACCCATAGCCTGTCGATCCGACCAAATCTTCTTCTGCCACATGAAACTTGCGAAAGGCATCTAATACCCGCGCCTGATTGTTGAGAACTTGTTGATCAATCTTATCTAACTGTGGTTGAATCTTTTTTTCAACCTTTGCTACTTTATCCTGCAATTCCTGCGGAAATTTTTGTAACCATTGAGTCATTAATTTACTCCTTTAACCATTTATTAATCAGCTGGCGAATTTCGGCCAACTCAGCTGGATGTTCAACAATATTAAACCACTTAACATTCATTTTATTACGGAACCAGGTTAATTGACGCTTAGCATAGTGCCGAGAATTCTTTTTGATTGTCATCACTGCTTCATCTAAGCTAATTTCCCCTGCAAAATATGGGTATAATTCCTTATAACCAATCCCTCTACCAGCAGGCAAGCTCAAACCACCCCGTTCATATAACCAGCGTGCTTCATTCACCAGCCCTGCAACCACCATCTGATCTACTCGTTGGTTGATCCGTTCGTAGACCAGACTACGTTTTGCGTTCAATCCAATAATTAGTGGGTCAAATTCACCACTAACTTGGTCTTGTTGCGCAGAAAATAGTTTTCCGGTTTTTTGATATACTTCTAACGCCCGAATCACCCGCCGGGAATTACCAACGGGAATCTTAGCAGCTGCCTGCGGATCAACTTGAGCGAGCCGATCCCACAGGGCTTTAGGACCGTGAATATGCAAAAATTGCTGCCACTGTTTTCGTTCTTTTTCACTGGCATCATAATCATCAGTTCCTAATTGGAAATTATCAAACAGTGCCTGGAGATAAAAACCTGTTCCTCCAGCAATAATAGGTAATTGTGCTTGGGCGGCAATTTGTCCAATATATTTACGACTTTGCTGCACAAAATCAGCCACTGAAAAACGTTCATCTACTTGGTTAGTATCGATAAGGTAATGGGGGACCCCCTGCATCTCTTGTGGCGTCACCTTGGCTGTTCCAATGTCTAACCCTTGGTAAACTTGCATTGAATCGCCAGAAATCACTTGCCCTGCAAATTCCTGGGCCAAGGTAACTGCTAACGCCGACTTTCCGACAGCAGTTGGACCAACAATTGCTAAAACTTTTTGTGTCACTGCTTTACCTACCTCCCAGTTGTACATTATACCTATGAATCTATAAAACTGATACACTTATTCCCTGGTATTTTTTCCTAAAATCATTCATAATAAAAATAGTTAGTTAATGATTGGAGGAATTAACATGAAAAATTTTGGTAAAGGCTTTTTCATCGGCGTTTTAACAACTATCGGTGCGGTAGCTGGTAGTGTTTATGCTTTCAAGAAGACTGTTGTTGATCCAATTGAAGAACGTGAAGCAATCTTAGAAGAACACAAGCGGCGGGCTCTCCGGAAGAGCATGTCTGCTCACCAAGGTTAAGCATTAAAAAAGCGGGTTGGAAGAAATTCCGACCCGCTTTTTTTCGTTTATAATTTAGCTTTCTTTTTCTTGCCATCCCAGTTGGTGAAGCCACCCTTGAGAATCCCGATTTGCTTATACCCAGCCTTATGCAGTTGAACTGCTGCTCTTGTACTCAATGCCTTACCATCATCATATAAGTATACTGGTAAATCTTTACTCAAAGATTGCATATAAAACTTAAATTGGCCATAAGGAATGTTGCGTGCACCCAAAATATGACTAGCATCAAAACTATTCTTTTCCCGCACATCAATAATTTGTGCCTTACGCATTCCCGCCTTAAATTCATCATTGGTCATCAGCTTGGCAACCGACCGCCCCCGAAAGTAAGTATACAGTGTAGAGCCACCGATATAGGCTAAGAAGATGATCAAAACAATGTTGATCCAACCTAAAACGCTGATTTTTAATAACATAATTGTTCGCCCCTTAATTCCTAGTCAGCAAACTGTAAAGCAAGTGAAGCAGCACCAATGACCCCTGCCTCATTACCTAATTCTGCCAACTTCAATTTCGTCGATGTCTTAACGGTTGGGAAAGCAAAGTTCTTGAAGTACTTATCAACCCGTGTCAACAGGAAGTCACCGGCAGCAGAAACACCACCACCGATTACAATGTAAGTTGGGTTTAACATACTACCAATATTAGCTAATGCCAAACCTAAGTAGTAACATACCCGATCTACTACCATTAAGGCCAGGACATCGTTTTCTTTAGCTAAGTCAAATACAATCTTAGAAGAAATGTCATCTCCATCATCAAGCATCTGCTTTAGCTGTGAGTCACCAGCAAACTGTTCGGCCATTTTCCGGGCTACTCGAACCACACCAGTAGCAGAAGCATATGATTCTAAGCAACCATTATTTCCACAAGTACATGCTAAGCCACCTGGTTCAACGTTGATATGTCCTAATTCACCACCGGCACCTAATCCGTGAACTAACTTGCCATCGACGATGACACCGCCACCAACACCAGTCCCTAAGGTAACAAAAGTAACATCCTTGGCACTATTTCCAGCGCCCTTCCATTGTTCACCCAATGCAGCCACATTGGCATCATTATCTAAGGCAAACTTCATCCCAGTTCCTTGTTCGATCTGTTCTTTGATCTTTTGGGTCGTCTTCCAGTTCAAGTTGTAGGCACCAACAACAGTTCCCTTATCCCGGTCGATCGTCCCCGGCGTTCCCATTCCGATACCGATAAACTGTTCTGGCTTCATGTTGTAAATGTCTAAGTGGTGGTTGATTGACTCAATAATGTCAGGTACAATGTGTGATCCTTCATCAAGAACATTGGTTTCAACACTCCATTTTTGTTGGATTTCACCTTCTGGGGTCAAAATTGCAAACTTGATAGTTGTTCCACCTAAGTCAACCCCAATAAGTTTCTTGTCTGTCATATTCTTATTCCTCCAAACTTCTCCGCTTTCCCATCTCTCTTTTCTTCGATACGATGCTCACGCGTTAAGACTATTTTAGCATTCGTAAACTCTTTTTTGGTAATCAAATTCGCCCGAAATAAATTATCCAGCTCAATTGCCATCAATTCAATATCCCACTTGCGTTTACCAACATAAACAAAGATTCCAAAACGTTTCAATAATTGTTGTACATCATATAACGTTTGCATTTCTGGTCCAAATTTCATCACAACTACTCCTTTACTTGGCACTTACAAATTAAAAATCAGCCAACATGCACTACCCACCGTTAATAAACCCGCTAGTAGCTGCTTGCGAGTGGCAAAAGTAGTATCCAGGCTAATCGTTACCAAACAGCCGGCAATCAGACCACCTACGTGCCCTGCCAGGTCAGTGTTACCACTAAAACCTAAAACTACATTTAGTATAACAAAAAGAAGAAATTGCCGCGCCTGGGCTTGAATTTGAGCGTCAGTCGATTGGTGTCCTAAAATTAAGTAGGCACCAAAAAGACCAAACAAGGCTCCACTAGCACCCACGGCTAAAGTTGTTGGCGCCCAAAAGGCACTCAATAAGTTTCCGTATAGCCCGCTAAGTAAATAAATTACTAGCATACGGGCATGTCCATAATAATCCTCGATTTCGGGTCCGATAAAGTACAACGTTACCATGTTAATAAATAAATGCCCGATTCCATCATGTAAAAACATGGCCGTAATTAACCGCCACCACTCTCCTTGAAGGAGTGCCGGGGTAAACTTGGCACCAAACATATATAAAACACGGATATCCGTACTACCACCAGCGAATACCGTCCCCATAAATACCACAAGGTTAAATCCAATTAAGATATATGTTACCAACGGACGCTGAACCAGATTGCTAACAGTCATTTTTGTTCTGTTCACTTTGTCACCTAACTTCATATGTGAGCGCTTTGCAATCTACGCATAAAAAAACAACAGGTGTTTTTTACCCCTGTTGTTATTTTGTTTCGCGATGTAAAGTAACTTTGTGATCACGTGGGCAATATTTCTTTAACTCAAGGCGATCAGGGTTATTACGCTTATTCTTGCTAGTCAGATATGTCTGTTCATGGCATTCTGTGCATTCTAATGTAATATTTTCACGCATGCTCTTAACCTCCAAACATGTTTCAATTTCGATATAATGCATATGCATTATCAACGAATAGTATCATATCATGTTTTAAACTGTATTTCCAGTCTTTTTTACTTAAATGTTAAGTAAAACACCTTGACAGACATTATAACCTAGCAATTAAAAATAGAACTGCGCCTATCCCTAGTTTGCAGTCCCATTGTTATATGGCTACTGAGTTGGCCATATTCATTATTCAACTTACTTTTTCTTACTAACAGTCACTTATTTGTAACTATCGCTTGATTGCACCATCTTCCAGTATTCTTCGTAAATCTGGTGTGCTACATTCAGATTAATAGCAGATTCACTACCACTATTCAAACCTGGGAAAGCTACGGCAACAACCACTTGTGGGTCATTATAAGGTGCATAGGAAATTACACTTAACATAGTAGTTGGCGTTGTACCGTGGAATGTATCGGCGGTACCACTCTTGGCAGCTACTTCCGGTTTTAGGTCTTGCAATTTTCTCCCCGTCCGGTAATTACTTGTTCCGTGAACCACTTTATAGAAACCAGTCTTTACAACATTCCATTGGGCTGATGTTGCCGGAACTACGTTTAACACTTTCGGCTGTGCCTCATATTCGGTTGCCCCTAGTGTCCCATCTGGATTGGTTTGGCGAATAGACTGCAAAATATGCGGCTGTAACCGATAACCGCCATTGGCCACCGTTGACATATACTGGGCTAATTGAATTGTTGTATATGAATCATACTGTCCAAATGACAAGTCAAGTGCCTTACCAATATCTGACTTGGTTGATGGCCCTTCGTACCCAGCTGATTCACCAGGAATATCGACCCCTGTTTTGACCCCTAAACCAAATTGCCGGAAATGAGCTCGTAAGGTATTGAAGACCGTCGGTGACATAGTCAAACTCTTGCCCGGTGCGTAGTTGAAATGTCCTTCTAACATCGCTAATTTCATCATATAAGCGTTAGAAGATACCATCAGCGCATCTGAAGCCGTCAAAGCCATGTTAGTTCCACCAGACCGGTTGAACCACGATGACTTGGTTGGCGTGCCTGCAATTTTAATTGGCTCATCGACCAAAGTACTGTTAGATGGAGTGATAACTCCTTGTTGCAGGGCCCCCATAACAGTTGCCCCTTTAACAACGGACCCCATAACAAATGACTGGTTAATCGCACCTAAGGCATTTTCGGTAACTTTTCCAGTGGAAAGGTTACGTGAAGCACCACCCATAGCCAAGATTGCCCCTGTATTAGGGTTCATAACCACTGCGTAAGCACCAGGTGAATATGCATTGCCAGCACCAGCGGATCTAGCAGCACTGTAAACAATATCCTGAACTTTCTTTTGGAAAGCAGCGTTGATCGTCAGAACGACACTATCACCTTGCTTACCACCGTACTCTTTAATTTCCTTAGTGATTTTCCCATTCTGGGTTTCAACCTTAACGATTGATTTCGAACCCTTTAAGACATTTTCATATTCGGATTCGATATAACTTGAACCAACTCGGTCGTTGCGTGAGTAACCTGCTGCCAGCAATTGGTTAATCTTATCAGAAGGTAACCCTTGCTTTTCAGTTGTTACCGTCCCAATTACAGACTTGATTGAACTCCCATCTGGATAACTCCGTGACCACGCTGTCCCAATCTTGATTCCAGGGAGCGATGACAAATGCGATCCAACATCAGCCATTTCTTGGTCTGATACGCCCGATGATTTCAAATACACCGTTGACAGTGAGTAAGCCCCACTCATTTTGGAATAGAGCACTGCTGCCTGCTTCTGACGGGAAGTGTAATTAGCTGTCAACTTATGGCGTTTAATATAAGCAATTTCTTCCTTATACAAAGTTGACTTATCTAGCTTAGTCGCCCCCGAAATGTGCTTGTCAACAGCAACCTGGTGCTTGTTAACAGCTAAATAATAATCAGCTTCGTTGGTAGCGGTTAACTGGGATGTGCTTACCTTAATGTAGCCAACTAATTTATTGGCTAGATGATACATCTCTCCGTTGGTTACCGTTAATGGCTTGGTATAAGTGATGGCCCGTGAAGTATTATTAGCAGCCACCAGCTTGCCCGTCGAGTCGTAAATCATCCCTCTTTCAACATCCCGCAACTCTGTCCGGGTATTGCCACTGTTGGCCTCAGCTTCATACTTATCCCCGTTGATAATTTGGAGCTGGGCTAAGCGACCAATTAAAGCAGCGAACAGCAAGAAGACAATAAAAAACAAAAAATTCAGACGAAATGGGATGTCTGAATTGCTCCCTGCTGTATTTCGTTTATTTCTTTTGATAAATTTCAATTTCATAACTCCTTACGGTTACTTGAAAGTATCAATAATCCTCTTTAATAACTACATAATAATACCATAAACCCCCTAGCAAAAACAGGCACAACCCGGCGACAAATATCAATTTTTCGTTAAGTTTAACCTAAGTTTATTACTTTTTTTACTATATTATTTATCTTTAAAATATATTCTATTCTCGGACCAATCATCTCGTCCTTAACCTAGCCAAGATGGGAACAATCCACTATCATTAAGGATGACATTACATTTGAGGTGACATTTTATGATTGCAGACATCAAGAAAAAATTACACAATACGTATCCCTACTGGTTGAGTTTTCTTTTACCAGTCGGGCTGATGCTTGCATACTTCATTTCACGTTCGATGTATCCATTTGGACCCTCCAGTCTATTAACCGTAGACCTGGGCCAACAATATATTGATTTCTTTGCTTTTTATCGGCACGCTTTATTACATTCACCCACTAGCTTTTTCTACTCTTTTTCTAAAGCTATCGGGGGCAACATGCTGGGCGAATGGGCATACTATCTTTTAAGCCCCTTCAACCTTATCTTCTTATTTTTCCCTGACAAACAGCTCCTAACTGGTGTCATGCTCGTCACTCTGCTTAAATACGGCTGTGCTGGTCTTTCATTTGCCTACCTTCTTACCCGGTTACGGCTTGGAAAACGCCCCCTGATCCCTGCTTTTGCAACTTGTTATGCCCTAATGGGGTGGGGAATTGCCAATCAACTTAACCTTTTATGGCTTGATGTCTTGGTCTTTCTTCCCTTAGTGGTTACCTATTTCATACTCCTCTTGCAAGAAAAGCAGCACCTAGCTTATAGTCTTTGGTTAGCGCTGTTAATTATTAGCAATTACTACATGGGATATATGGTATGTATCTTTTTAGTCCTATTTTTTGCTTGGTACGAATTAACCTACACCCACCACTGGCAAAAATTGGCGCGTGAGCTCTGGCTATTTACATCCCGCTCTCTCTTAGGCGCTGGCCTTGCCGGAGTGATCTTACTACCTACCCTTTATTCCCTCACAACAAGTAAAGGGACTTATACTGAAACCACTATCCACTGGACGCTGGAATATCAGCCCCTCAAAATGATTACCAAGTTCATCATTGGTGCGTTTAACTTCAACCAGATGCCCAAGGGCTTACCTAATCTTTTTGTTGGAAGCTGCGCCCTATTTGGCTTCATTCTGTATTTTTGCCTTCGGCATATCAGTTGGCGCGAAAAATTGGCTACTGGTCTAGTATCGACATTTTTAATATTATCATTGTGCTTTGAACCCCTTGATCTGCTCTGGCATGGGATGCAGTTTCCTGTTTGGTACCCTTATCGCTTCTCTTACCTTGTTAGCTTCTGGATTATCTTCATTGCTTGCCGGGCTTTTTCACAAGCGCAACTCAATCTTACCTGGAGTGCTTCTGCCCTGATTATTATCCTCTATGGTGGGATGATCGCCTATACTTGGTTGCACAAAGCCAAATTTGATTACTTGACTGCTAGCAATATTATCATCACGGGGCTGTTGGGTGTGGTCACTTTGATGATCCTTTGGCTCGACAACCATTCCCAACTACTGGACAGAATTAAATGTGGTTTATTGTTTTTAGTCATGGTAGTAGAAATATTTGTTAACGCCACTAATTCATTGAAAAATATTTCATACTTATCCGTTCAAGACTACACTCTCCCAAGTACCGCATTGAAAGCTGATAGCACTTACTTACACCACCACGATTCCTCATGGTACCGTGTAGCGCAAACGTATGAACGTACCAAAAATGACGGTCTGGCCCATAATCTCAATGCTGGTTCATATTTCAGCTCAGCGTTAGAAAAAAGCATTCCTGATTTCTACGGACAAATTGGTCAACCTGATGGTGACAACTATGTCAC
This sequence comes from Ligilactobacillus saerimneri, assembly GCF_036689625.1. Taxonomy (NCBI): domain Bacteria; kingdom Bacillati; phylum Bacillota; class Bacilli; order Lactobacillales; family Lactobacillaceae; genus Ligilactobacillus; species Ligilactobacillus saerimneri. Next base: position 592,598 of record NZ_CP144759.1, on the reverse strand, counting down.
TTACACTGGGGGAACAGCTATTACTGATGCTTTGATGGACTACAAGTACTACCTTACCCCCCAGGACGTGACTAGCAAAGCAGTGGCTAATGTCACCGGCGAAAACGTCCGTGTTCAGAGCATGCTTCCTTTATACGGAACAAAGAATACTTTAATTTATAAGAATTCTTTGACGACAAGCATTGCCTATGCGGCCTCGCCCCTTATCAAGAAAATACAAACTCTGTATAACAACCCCGTGGCCTATCAGACTAACTGGTTAAATGCTGTGTCCGCTTCAATGCCTTCAACGACTTACTTCACAGCTGCCAACTTTGATTTAGTTTCCTTTACTAACGTCAAGGAACAAACTACTCTCACCGGTGCTAATCTCACTAAAATCACCGCTGATAAGGCAGCGCAAGTTAACTTTCGTTTCAAGGCCAAGACAAATAATACTTACTACATCACTTTGGGCAGTGGGTTGGATAAGGATAATGTCGACTTATATCTTAACGGTCATCCTTTACGGTATTACAGTACATTCCGCCATACTGTTATTGTTCCTTTGGCAAGTCATGCTAAGGGTCAGACCTTTACCTTGAGCGCACACTTTAAGAAAAATAGCCTCTGGCTCAATGACTTTGTCTTATATCAAATGAACGACAGCTTAGTTAAACAAAAAATCCAGCAAATCCAAAAGCACACACTTCATATCCAGCGGTATAATGCCCACCAAATTACGGGGACCATTACAATGCCAACCGGAAAAATTTTGACTACTACTATCCCTTATGACAAGGGGTGGCACATTCAGGTTGATGGTAAAAAAGTTACTCCATACCAAGTACAAAATACATTTTTAGCCTTCAATGTTGCCCCTGGCAAGCATAGAATTACCATGACTTACTGGCCGCCTTTGCTTGGAGTTGGCTTATTAGTAACTATCACTTCACTAGTGATCACTAGCTACCTGTATTGGCGACGTACACATTAACTCATAGTATCTATCCTCTAAAACCACCTGGGAGTTTTTCTCTAGGTGGTTTTTTATCTACTATATTTTTTAAACTTTAACTTCTTGCATTGGGATTCACCGTAGAATTCCTACCGAAAATGTTTTTCTGTGGCCCCCTTTCCTATCTGACACGGCATCACGAATATTCTAACTACCAAAACAAAGGTGGTATTGCCCTCGCATCATTTTTACTATCTGGCCATATTATGCTTGCCAAAAGAAGCGTAATCCTGTGATTGCTTTTGTGAAGAAATTTTACAACTAAAAAATTCCCACCCCGTTAGGGATGAGAATCTTCGTCGAACTATCTATTTAATTTTTAGCTAGGTAATGGTTCAGCTGGCTATTAGCCATATCCTGCCATTGCTTACTATAAAAATAGTCATTCATTTGGTAATGAGGCCGTTGGTATTTTCCTTCCAAGAATGGAGCCACGTGTTGGTCAACCTTTAACCATCCCCGCCAACCTAGGTGGATAGTGTCTTGCATGAAGAAGTCTTCTCCCCCATCGTTGGACAAGTCGACGATATTAGTAAACCCTTGGGACCGCAATTGATAATTAATCTTACGGTCAAACTGGCGTAACATCGCCATCGACAAGCCAGTATATTGTGACCAGCGTTTATTAACTGGTGGAATGACAAACATAACGTCCATATTATCCTTATGGAACTGGTTCAAAACCAATTGGAAATCAGCAAACTCAGGTGATTGAACGTAGTTAAAGTTCTTTTGTTCACCCTTCAACTTACGATAATTCCCCTTAAGGCGCTTATTCCAGAATTTATTGCTTACCCGGAACTGGTTATTAGTAGTTGCTTTATCTCCCATTTCATAAGCAATTGCATCCAACCGCTTGACGTTATATGGTGACGATGGCAACTGACCAGCCGCCTTATTAATCCGATCTGTCCGGTTTTTCATCGATAACGTTGAGAACCACCGATCCTGGTTAGCTAAGGAATTCTTCTCAAGCTGCAAATATGTGCGGTCTGCTTGAGATAGTTGTTTACCATCGGCAATCTTTTCTACCATCAAGTCCAACCGTGAGTCCGCCTTGTCAACTTGCATGTCCAGTAAACGTTGGGCTGCATACCGGTCACCCTTATTATTAGTGGCCTGTAACAACCATGTAACGGTCTGCAAATTGGAATGATATTGCATAAATGCAATCGGATTCTGCCCTTGCTTAACAAACCACTGGGGTGACACAATCATCACTGCTTTTTTGTTTTGCAACTCATGGTTAATCCCTTGCATTCCCCAATAATGGGCTAACGATTGAGAACCAGCTGCCCCCAAGAGAAATGGACGATAGTCCCGGTGATAATACTGGGCTAACACCGACGGATGGAAACTGTCCATCCGGGATAACTCTGACGATCCCATAAATGGAACATAATTTTCTGTTAGTGCTTGCCGCTTAACCGCTACACCCTTGAATACATTCTTGGATTGCGAGACAGCAGCCCGTTCAATCGTCTGGTGATTAAAACCACTAGATGCAAAAGGAATAATCAAAACGGCAACAACTAAAAGAGCAGCCAAAATTACCGGGCCAAATATTTTGAATAAAGCTCTTCTAATTTTCATTATCCTAATTCTTCAACCTTTGCAATGATCTTATTTGGTGTATCCCATTCAGAGCGTTCAAATTCAGATACTGGCACATCAACCCCTAATTGCGTTTGGAGTTCCAGCAATAATTGAACTGTTGCCATTGAGTCAAGCAAACCAGAGTTAAATAATTCTGTATCTAAGTTAGTCTTAACTTCATCACTACCTGTTAAATCAGCCAAAATATCTAAAACTGTATCTTTCATTGTTATTTACTCCTTTATCTTAATGCATGAAATATAACTTATCAAAAAAGCCTGAGAAAATTAGGAAACTAAAGCACACTAGGTTAAAGGTCAGGAAGATCGCAAACATCTCCGTGAACTTATTATGTGGGATTGCTTGCCGATGTTTCTTCTTGAAGCGTAACCACATATCGTTGATGATGATTGCACAAGCATGGAAAATCCCGTAGACAATATAGTACCAAGTCAATCCATGCCAAATTCCCATGATGAGGAAAAGTGTGATATAGCCAATATTGGCCATTGCCACCCGACTTTTTACCCACCGTTTCTTCATCATCAAGAACACTAGCCGCATATAGATATAGTCACGGAACCAAAATGACAAAGTCATATGCCACCGATTCCAGAATTCTTTAATATTTTTGGAAATGAACGGTTTATTAAAGTTAACCGGTGTTTCGATCCCCATAATATAACTTGTCCCTACGGCAAACAAACTATAGCCTGCAAAATCAAAGAACAAGTCCATTGAGTAGCAATACATATATGCCACTACCCACCAGGAAAGACCATGATGAGCTAAAGCAATCATTTGAATCTTAGGTAACATCACTGTTCCAAAGAAATATGCTAACGCAAACTTGTACAGGAAGCCTAAGAAAATGTAATGCACGGCCTTGCCTAACATTGTTAAATACTTATCTTGATCAGGAACCTGGGTATAGTCCTTGATAAAGCGCCGGTACCGATCGATTGGTCCAGAAGAAATAGTGGGAAAGAATAATAAGAATTGTAACGTTAACATTAGGTTAACTTCCTTAATTGCTCCGTCCCGAATCTCCATAATTATCTGAACTGCTTTAAATGTTAAATATGAGATTCCCAAAAAACCAAAGAGTGAGATTTTCCCTAGCTGGAACACTGGTTCCAACTTGACGATAGCCAGAGGAACTATCGCCAAGAACACTAGCAAATAAAAGACCCAACTGGCGTTCTTCTTCTGCCGATAATGAAAATATCCAAAGATCAAAGCAACTTCATAAATGATATAGCCAATCAATGAAACACCTTGGATCCAAACATTACCCCCAAAGGTCAAAACTAGAAAAGCTAGCGAAATTACTGTTTCATATAAACGATACCGTTTTCCCCGTAACAAACCAATCATGATTGGAAGCAAGGCAACCGTCAAATAGAGAAAGTAGGTTGGATTTTGGTAAGGTTGCATACTAATCATTTGCCATTGACCTCACTCATCAATAGTTTTCGATCTAACTTGCCATTCGGGGTTAATGGAATCGCATCAACGAATACAAACCGCCCTGGCATCATATACGACATCATATTTTTTTGTAGTTGTGCCTTGATACTTTGGGTCAACTCACGTTCCTTACCAGCAAAATCTTTGTCTTGGGGCACAATATAGGCCACTAGTTGCTGCACTTTGTGGTTAGCTCCATACCGTGGAACTGTGATAGCCTGAGCTACTTCAGCTACATGTGTTAAGTGTTGATCAACCTCTTCTAGTTCAATTCTGAAGCCATGAAGCTTGACTTGGAAGTCGACCCGACCTTTGTATAAGAGCTGCCCATTTTCATCATATTGGCCTAAATCACCAGTCTTATATGCCCGCTTTCCATCGACTTCGATGAAGGCTTGGTTGGTTTTTTCAGGGTTATTGAGATAACCCTTGGAAACACTCGGCCCCATAATAACAATTTCGCCATCTTCGCCTTGGTCCACTAACTGGTTATCTTCATTTAGCAGCACTACTGGAGTTCCATTTTTAGGCCAGCCAATTGGTAACCGTTGATAGCTATCCAAAATTTCATTAGTAATCTCAACTGCTGTCACCGCTACTGTTGTTTCTGTTGGTCCATAGGTATTATAAACGTGTGCCTTAGGGAACCGTTGCTTAACTGCAGCTGCAGTGGCATGCGTTAGTTCCTCACCACAGAACAAAATATTCTTGATAGTTGGATTGCTTTGTTCATTGAAATCCGGTGAGAGCAAGCACATTTCGATAAATGAAGGGGTTGAAACCCAGTTTTCAATTTGATATTTGGGCAAAGCAGCAAATAATTCTTTGAAGTTTGCAGTTGTTTCTTGAGGCAAAACATCTAACATCCCACCATGAAGTAATGTTGGATACAAATCCATTACCGACAAATCAAATGAATATGGCGGCTGGGATAATGTAACCATTGGGTGGTTAATTCCAAAATCTTCTGCCATCCAGTCTGTAAAGCTCTGCAAGTTATCGTGACTGATTTGTACCCCCTTTGGCATCCCTGTTGTCCCGGAAGTAAAGATAATATAGTAAGTATCGTCACCTGCTACATAATCAGCAGGTGTTACCGGATCAACAATGTTTGCACTATTAGTGAAAAGGTGGTCTAATTCATCAGCTGTGATTACCGGAATGTCCCAATCATTAACGGGTAGATCATTCACAGCCACACAAGCTGCTGGCTGAGCAATTTGCTTGATGTCTTGCAGCCGCTTTAATGGCGAGTGCGCATCAACTGGAATATAAGCATGTCCGGCCTTAACAATCCCTAGAAAAGTTGCAATCATGGCAAATGTTTGTCCGCCGTACACAATAATCGGTTGTTCTCGTGAAAGCCCTAATTTTTTAATTCGGGCAGCTAAAGCATCTGAATATTGCTTAAGCTCACCATAAGTATTTTTCTGTCCAAGGAAATTGTAGGCAACCCGTTCTGGATCATTAACAGCCCAAGAATCAATCTGGGTAATTAAATTAGTTGTCATTTCTTCATCTCCAAACTAGAACTCATTGTAAATAAAATGAGGTTGATTAATTCCACTATAACTATATAAGTAAACTAGGAAGAAAATTACAACGAAGTAAAAAACTGTTTTAGCTAGAAAAATTGCTACTTCGTTATTACGTAATTTAAGCCATAATTCTTTCATTCTGACCTCCCTATAAAGTATTAAAATTTTGTATCAACTTCTAACATTGCCTTATTGTTACACTATTGCAAAAAAATTACAAGGAAGTTTTGGCATTTTATCCTAGTTAGTTGAATAACTAACTATTATAGTGACAAAAAAAGTTGATTTGACAACGTTTTTCGTGTCAAATCAACTTCTAAAGAATTGTTTAATATTTCATTAAAGCCAAAGTATCATAGTCTTTCAGTTTTTCGCGACCATTAAGTTCGGCTAATTCAACTAGGAAGGCACAGCCTACAACCTCACCGCCGAGTTGTTCCACCAGGTCTATCGTTGCCCGGATGGTTCCCCCCGTTGCCAGCAGATCATCACACACCAATACTTTTTGTCCTGGCTTGACAGCATCTTTGTGCATATACAATGCTGACTTTCCATATTCCAAATCATATTCTGCCTTAATTGTTGCCCGAGGAAGCTTGCCTTTCTTCCGCGCAGGCGCAAAACCGACACCCAGTTTATATGCAACTGGACAACCAACGATAAAGCCCCGTGCTTCTGGTCCTACGATCATTTCCACACCTTTGTTTTGCGCAAAGGCAACAATGCGGTCAGTAGCTTCCTGATAAGCTTCACCATCTGCCATCAGTGGGGAAATATCCCGAAAAATAATCCCTTTTTCAGGATAATCTGGAATGCTTGCAATGTATTGGTATAAATCTAAAGCCATTATTGTTATTTCTCCTTTTTCCTAACTCTTTAACTGCTTTTGGAGCCACTCTCTTAGTTGCGCAAAATCACTATAAAAGAGTTTTTCTTGGATAGCCATCATTTCTAGACGCCTTTGATAAGTATTAGTTTGTTTGAGATTAAAATGACCTGTCACCTGTTGACCAGATAACACACCATCGTTAATTTTAACAAATCCTACTTCAAAAAACACCTGTAGAATGAAAATGATTTGCTCCCTTTGCAAATGAAAATACTTTACCATTTTAGGTAAATTAGTCCGAATGTCAAAATTCTGTTGTCGACTAACAAACCGATAAACATTAGCAAAATCAGCCCGGGTCGGCATCCCGTTCATATACGCCTCATCTTTAACGTACAAAATAGCCCGAATAGTTTGGGGTGCTACCACCTGCAATAATTCTTGTAACTCAGTTAAGCTCTGGGGCATGTCAACTAACACTAGTTCATCCACTCGTAGGGGGGTGGTAGCTGATGCCTGCTCCATGACTTCTGTTACTAAGCGTAAAGTTGCTGCTTGTGGTAAGAGCGGTTTGATAGTTTGGGCAAGTTTTTCATTAAAACAAATATAAGTCCCAGTTGTTGTCAACCGTTGCGCTGTTAACCGTGTAGTACGTTGATCAAGGATCCTTATTCCTGCATATTCTAAATCCGTGATCATAATCTGCGGTGTAACGGTATTGCGCCAGTAATTTAATGCCAAAGTTCCAATAAAAGTCACTGGACTAGGATCAGCAACAATCGCCGCTAACTGGGCTTGCGAGAGGGGCGCAAATGATAAAGCAGCAATGGTCCCACCTTTTTGTTTCAACAACAAGCGCAAATAATTATTATTTTTGCCGATGGTTTTTGCCTGGACCAGCTCGTAGTCTTTAAAAGCAAACACAGGAGCTGGATTTTCTTCACCAAACGGCCCTAATTGAGATAGCTCTTTGATTAAGTTAACCGTAATATCATCAACTCTTAACGTTGTTGCCAAGTGTTGAGTGGGCTTAGAAACAGTTTTTATCCCTTGCTTTTGGGCCTCTGTCTGCAAGAGTGTTGTTAATTCAGGTAATTTTTCTTTCTTGATCGTTAATCCGCAGGCTTTTTTATGGCCACCAAAATTTTCAAACAAATCACGGTGGGGATCCAACGCTGCAAATAAGTCGAAATTGTCATTCGACCGCCCTGAACCTTTGGCCAAGCCTGTTGTCTGATCGATACTAAAAATAATTGTCGGCTTATTGGTCTGCTCTAATATTCTTCCCGCTAAAATCCCCGAAACACCTTCATGCCAACCTACTTGTGCTAAGATGTTTACCTTCTGCTCTGGATCCAATAACTCTTGTGCCTGTTCATTTTCAGTATCAACTGTTTGCTTGCGTTTAGCATTAACTTCTTCTACTTGTTGCGCTAAATCAGCCACAAGTTCATCATCTAAACTAGTTAACAGTTGCACTGCAATAGCTGCACTGCCCATTCGTCCCAGGGAATTAAGCCGGGGGGCTAGCGCAAATTGAATCGTTTCTTCATTCAAATGAGCAGCATCAACTTCAGCTTCTTTATATAGTGCTTGCAAGCCAGGTCGACTAGTATTTTGTAACACTTGTAAGCCCACCTTAACTAGAGCCCGATTTTCATCCACTAATGGCATTACATCTGCCACTGTGCCCAGTGTAGCCAGGTCAAACATTTCCTGGGGAAATTCCTCTAGTAAAGCTGCTGCTACCATCAAGGCCACTCCAGCACCAGAAAGTGATTTAAATGGGTATTTCCCTGCTGGGTGTGCGGGGTGAACAATAGCCACTGCTTCTGGCAATTCACTTGGAAGTTCATGGTGGTCAGTGATGATTACATCTACACCATTGGCCTGGGCATAAGCCACTTCGTCCTTACCACTGACCCCATTATCAACCGTAATGAGCAACTGCACTCCATCCGCTACCATCCGTTCATAAACTTGGCGGTTTGGCCCATACCCATCATTGAAGCGATCCGGAATATAATATGCAACGTTTTGGGCACCCAGGTAGCTGGTCAGCGTTTCATACATGATAGCTGTACTGGTAATCCCATCAACATCATAGTCACCATAGATCATGATCTTTTCATCTGCAACTATGGCATCCTGAATTCGTTGACATGCCTGCTCCATATCATGCATCAAGAAAGGATCATAAAAGCTTTTCTCGTCGACTGTCATAAACCGTTTGATCTTATCAGCAGTATCATAACCCCGCGCAATAAGGATCCGCACCACTAATGGGCTTAGCCCTGTGGCTTGGTGCAACGCCTCAACCTGATCATCCGCTGGTTCTTCTGACTGCACCCAATCATACTTTCGTTCAAACAAATTCTAAGACTCCGTTTCTTTTGGGGTTTGTTGCTCCGGACTGCGACGGCCACGGAGCAATGCCTGTAATCTTTCTTCCTGGTCAGCAATCTTTTTGCGCATTTTATGCATACTATTAGCAGTAAATAACGTTGCCAAGATGATCCCTAATAGTACACAAGCAATTAGGACCACAATCAATGGCATCGTGGTCGCTACCAACCCAAAGTTAATTGTTACTAGTTGCCGATTCAAGTACGAAAAAACAGCAATAATTAATACCAACACAACACCAATAATTAGATTGATTTGCTTTCTCATCTTCTCACCTTATTTCTTGTTGAACAATCCACCTGCTAAGACATCCCCTAGCCCTGGGAAAAGACTATACAAACGCGCACCAACTTCCATTATCCCCGGCAGATTGACTTCGCGCCGACTTGTGCCGACGGTAGCCAAAACCTTAGCGGCAACATCTTCTGGCTGCAAAACAATCTTGCCGAGTTTAGCTAAATACTGTCCCGACTTATCGGCAATATTAAAGAAGTTAGTCGCAATTGGGCCTGGGTTAACCGTCAAAACAGAAATTCCCAGAGGCTTGAGTTCCAGTCGCAGAGCGTTGGAGAAGCCTAAAACTGCAAATTTAGTGGCTGAATACACCGTTGATTTTGGCGTCGCCATCTTGCCTGCCATAGAAGCAACATTGATAATCGCGCCATATTGACGTTCTGCCATCTTTAAAGCTACTTCCTGGGTCGCATACATCAAGCCTAAAACATTGACCCGCATCATCTTTTCGGCAGTTGCCATATCAAAATTCAAGAAATCTTCCATCAAGCCAAAACCAGCATTGTTAATCAAAACTGCAATCGGTCCAATTTCACGTTCAACCTGCGCAATAACTGCTTGAATCTGAGCCGGATCAGTCATATCTACTGCTAGCCCATATGCTGGTTGTCCAGACAAATGTTGGCATTGGCGTGCTACTTGGTCCAGTTTATCTTGACGACGCGCACACCCCACTACAATTGCACCTTCTCTAGCTGCTTGATAAGCAAACTGTTCGCCCAAACCAGATGAAGCACCAGTAATAACTACAACACGTCCCTTTAAATTTTTCAGTTGCCGATAACCACGCATTTAAAACGCATCCTTTCTTAATCTAATTCAATGGGATAGGAATCAAAATCATGGACTACTTTAGTGGCTGGAAAAATCTTGCGTGCATCATTTTCCAACTTTCTAGCTGCTTTACCTACATAACGAGCTGAAATATGGGTCAAATATAAATGGTGGACCCCAGCCTTGGCTGCAATTGTTGCTGCTTGTTGGCATGTAGAGTGGTAATAGTTGTGCGCCAAACGCGCTTCCCCTTTACCAAAGGTGCTTTCGTGGACCAAAACATTGGCATCTTTTGCTAAGTCAAAAATAGCCGGTACTTGGCGGGTATCACCTAAAATAGTTACGATCCGCCCTGGTTTAGGTTTGCCGATGAAGTCCTGCCCGTTGATGGTTCGACCATCTGCTAAAGTTACCGTCGCCCCTGCCTTTAATTGGCCATAAACAGGTCCTGAAGGCACACCTAAGGCTTGCAACTTGTCTACTAGGAGTTCGCCTGGACGATCTTTTTCAACAATACGATACCCAATGCATTGAATCCGATGGTCTAAAAAGCGCCCGTACACTTGGAATTGTTCATCGTCCAAAAGTAAACCCTCATTTTTAATCTCAACAAAATTCAAGGGATAAGATAATTTAGACTGGGATACTTGTAAACTTGTTTTGACAAATTGTTCAATCCCTTTGGGTCCATAAATGGTTAATGGTTCGATATGGTCCCCACTTTGAAAAGAACGACTACTTAAAAAGCCTGGTAACCCAAAAATATGATCACCATGTAAGTGCGTAATAAAAATTTTATTGATTTTCCGCGGACGAATATTAGTCCTTAAGATCTGATGCTGTGTTCCTTCACCGGCATCAAACAACCAAATTGAATTGCACTCATCGAGTAATTTCAATGCCGTAGCTGTAACATTGCGACTTTTTGAAGGCGAACCCGCCCCCGTTCCTAAAAATTCAATTTCCATTATCAAAATCCTTACTGTTTATAATCTTTTCGGTATTTACCTACTGGTTTATAATAAACACAAAAAAAGTTTTTACATTCTATTGTAGCATTAATTCAGCAATAACTCATTATATCTATTCTGCGAGGACTATTTATGACAATCAACGAATTTCAAATTTTAGCCACTGATATTACCCCAACACATTTTATTTATTATCAAGGACATAAAAACCACCTGCCACTTTCATTTACAAAAACTTCGCAAAGTGTAGTTCTGACGGCAGCTACTCCTGGCAATCCCACCATCACTCTGGGAGAATTTCTCTTCTCACTCCAACCACTTCCTCCTTCCTGGCCAATTAATCTAGCCATTTTTGATGAGCAAAGACCACTATTTGGGTTCCGAATTACCGACCAAAAAATGCTCCTCCGTTGAGCTGTTGTCCTATAAATAACGCAAATGAGAAATGGCCTTTTAGCAGGCACTGGACCAATGCCAGGCGAAAGTCACGGCTATCTTTGGCTCTGCTTCATTAGGCAAATAAAAAAGAGACCAGTCAAAAAACTAGTCTCTTAATAATCAAACTCACTGTACCCAGCAAATCTGTATTAACGTTTATTTCTTTTTTAAAATTGCCCGTGCAACGACATCACCATAATACTTCAAACCATTCGGGTTCGGGTGAACGTTGTCTGAGTAGAACCAGTCTGGGTGGTTGTTACTCTTACTATACCAGTCAATTATTGTTAGATTATGGTATTTCTTAGCCGCTGCCTCAAGGTCACTATTAACTTGGTTTTGCCAGTTCTTAGTCGGAACATGAACGTTAATCCAATAAACTTTATGTCCCTTGGTAATCGTCATAATTTGATCCAACGTTTGCTGCGTAAATGGACCGTTAGTCCCTTCACCGATCAGAACAGTATCAGCAAGTTTACCTTGATTCTTGAGCGCTTGTAAAATGGGAACAATTTCTGCTACTTGCCGGCCAACCTTAGCGTCAACGTCAACATACATTTGCGGGAAGATGTTCTGTAAAGTTTCCATCCCGTCGGCCATCACCGAGTCCCCTACTGCTGTGACTTGCAACGTCTGAGCCCGTTTCTTCTGAGCCGCGGTCAATCCCTTTTGGGCTGAAGCCTGGGCTGCCTTTTGTTCTTGCTTTTCCTTAGCAGTTAGCTTCTTACCCTTCTTGCGCTTAGCTGTAGCCTGTTCATTTTTTTGGATAACTTGCTGCAATTGGTTATCCTTTTGAACAGCACTGGCGTCCGGCTGATTAATGATCCCAAATAATGCAATCACTGTCACCGCCGTTGCGGTTACAATTCCTACTTGCCGCCATTTGAAAGGAGAGTTTTTGCGGAAACTATCCCGCAAGACCTGCCATGTTTGTGAGTAGTCAAACTTACTCAATTTCTTTTCAATGCACCGATATGAAAACTCACTAATCAAACAAATGATAATGATTTCAATGATTGCATGTAACCATGGGTGGGCAGCAATGTTCTTAACTGCACTTTCATAGAAAATCAAAACCGGATATTGGTAAATATAAATTCCGTAGCTTCGCCGGCCAACCCATGTGAAAACGGGATTGGAAAGCATCCGGTTCAGGTCTGCCCCCGGATGAGCAACGGCTGCGATCAGCAACGTTGCCAACAAGGAGAAGAAATACATACCACCCCGATAAACTAAATCACTTTGCCCCGATGTAGTCATAAACATCCACAGCATCAATAGTAAAGAGACAATTCCAATCCCATCTAGCATCAGTCGTAGGCGCCCATCCAGACGTTGGCGCAAACGTCCACTTGGCCAGATAATGGCTAAAGATGCTCCCAAGAAAATTGAGAACAAACGCGTATCAGTCCCGTAATAAACCCGGGATGGGTCTTGGTTAGGATGAAACATAACAGCCATCAACAGAGCGGAAACAAAACTACCAATAAATAAAACGTCAAAAATCGGTTGCTTTTTGCGTACGAACACTAGTAAAGCCAACATAATCAATGGCCAAAAAAGATAAAATTGCCCTTCGATTGCTAATGTCCATAAATGAGTGAACGGTGATTGGTTACCAAACTTATCAAAATAGGATTCTCCATGCGCTATTTCGAACCAGTTATATACATAAAGCAAGTTGGTAACAATCACACCCCGAATATTTACCAACAATTGCCGTTGGAACAAAGTGATGTACGCTGTTGTCGCCATCAGCATTGTGATTAGACCCGGATAAAGGCGTTTGACCCGCTTAATATAGAAATTTTTGAGGTCGATCGTACCGGTTTGTTCATACTCTAATACGAGATGGTCAGTAATTAGATACCCCGACAAGACTAAGAAAATCGGCACTCCCAAAAAGCCCCCTTGGAACTTAAATGGCATAATATGATAGAGAATTACCCCGACAACTGCCAAGGTTCTCAATCCATCAAAACCTGTAATATACCTTTTTTTCATCACTAATCCTCTTTACTCAACAAAGTCAAACATAAAACTACCAATTTGAACCGTGTCTCCTGATTTGGCACCCTTTTGCCGTAGGGCTTCATCGACCCCCATATGGCGCAATTGACGAGCAAACCGCATCAAGCTTTCATCATGATCAATATTCGTCATCTTGAAGAGTTTTTCTAGTTCATCACCAGATAAAATCCAAACACCAGCAGAATCACGGTGAATTTCAAATGGTGGCTTCTCTTCTTCGAACTGGTAAGTTTGTTGTTCCATTTGTTCTCTAAGTTTCCGCTCTGAACGTGTTTCAAACTGTGGTGTTTCAGCTAATAATGTAGCCGTCTCCCGCATAAGGTCTTGTAAGCCCTGGTGCGTCAATGATGAGATCCCCATCACTTTAACAACATTGACTGAACTATCCTCTGCCTGGAGCTGAGCTTGAAATTGGCGCAAGTTTTCAGCTGCATCAGGCATGTCCATCTTAGAACCAACTACAATCTGTGGGCGTCGCAATAATTCTGGATCGTACTGGGCTAATTCCTGGTTGATAGCAGTAAAATCCGCATACGGATCCCGGCCTTCAAGTCCAGACATATCGATCAGATGCAAAATCACCCGCGTACGCTCAACATGGCGCAAGAACTGAATTCCCAAGCCGACACCTTGTGAAGCACCTTCGATCAATCCTGGCAAGTCAGCCATGGCAAAATCACGTCCGTCATCTAGTTGAACCATCCCTAAATTAGGTACTAACGTGGTAAAGTGATAATCAGCAATCTTTGGCTTAGCACTGGTTACCGCCGCTAACAGGGTTGATTTCCCCACTGAAGGGAAACCAACTAATCCCACATCAGCTAATACTTGCAGTTCTAAGCGAATATTACGTTCAACCCCCGGTTCACCATTTTCAGCAATTTCGGGAGCCGGATTTTTAGCACTAGCAAAGTGAATGTTCCCACGGCCACCACGACCACCAGGAGCAACAACTAGTTCCTGACCAGCAGTAACCAAGTCACCGAGAACTTCCCCGGTATCAACATCAGTTACCGTTGTCCCTTCCGGAACGTCAATTACCAGATCAGGTGCTTTCCGCCCATACATACCTTTATTCATGCCCTTTTCACCGGCCTGAGCCTTAAAAATGCGGTGATAGCGAAAATCCATTAATGTGCGTAAACCTTCGTTGACCCTAAGGATCACGCTGCCACCACGACCGCCATCACCACCAGCAGGACCGCCATTAGGAACAAATTTTTCTCGGCGAAAGGCAACCGCGCCGTCGCCACCCTTCCCTGCTTTAACTGTAATTTTGACCTGATCGACAAACATAGTCGACTCCTTTCTACCTTAATTAAAAGGTCCTCGTTCTTTGCAATATTTTAAATTATAACTTAAAAAATCAGCGATGTGAACATGATCTCGGCATTTAAACCGCGCTGTTTCCGCTTTCGCGCCGTTGCCAGTTTATGCTTTATCCTATCCTGACCTTTATTACTTTTTGCGTTCCTTTATCAAGCTCGCTTTAATCACTTGGGCTACCTTTTGTGATATCCCTAAAGCTTCAATCTCCGCTAGTGGTGCTTCGGCTATTTTATTGAGAGACCCGTATTCTTTCAAGAGTTTAATCCTTGTTTTGGGGCCAACACCTGGGATCAACTCTAGACGTGAAGCCAACGAATTCTTGCTATGGGTTTGCCGGTGGAAAGTGATGGCAAAACGGTGTACTTCATCCTGAATTCGTTGCAGAAGATAAAAACCCTCGCTTTGGCGGTCTAAAGCCAACTTTTTGCCAGTAGCATCCATTAAATCAGCTGTTTTATGCTTGTCATTTTTAACCATCCCTGCAACTGGAATTGCTATCCCCAATTGGTTATGCAAAACATCCACCGCCGCTTCGACCTGGACAATTCCTCCATCCATTAAGATCAGGTCGGGGAGATTTTTCTTTTCTTTTAATAGACGACTGTAACGGCGGTAAATCACTTCCCGCGTACTTTGCGCTTCATCCGCATGGTTTTGGACCGTTTGTAACTTATATTTACGGTACTCTGTTTTTTCCGGGCGCCCATCAACAAAGCACACCATGGCTGAGACCGGATCAACACCTTGAATATGCGAATGGTCAAATGCTTCAATCCTATGTCCATGCGGCAACCCGAGTGCTGTCATTACTTCGTTCATTGCCCCCACAGTTTTACGGTCATCAAGCTCCATAAGACGGAACTTATCTTCTAAAGTTAACCGGGCATTCTTTTCTGCCATTTCAAGCAACGAACGCTTCTGTCCCCGCTGGGGGGTCCGGACTGGCACCGCAAGGATATCCGTCAAGATCTGCCGCTCTACCTCTTTAGCCACCAAAATTTCCTTTGGCAATACGTGATTCTTTTGCTGATAAAACTGCAAAATAAACGTTGCTAGTTCTGACTCAGGATCATCAATACATGGAAACAGGCGTTTTTCTCTTTTCATCAAGCGTGCCTGACGAATAAAGAAAATCTGAATTGAGATCCATCCCTTATCCATGTAGTAGCCAAAAATATCCCGCGGGGTATTATCTCGTGAAATAATCTTTTGCTTTTCAACAGTTTGCTCAATATAGTTGATTTGGTCACGCAGTTCGGCTGCTCGTTCGTATTCAAGGTTAGCTGCTGCCTGGGTCATTTTCTTTTCCAAATCATGTTTAATTCGCCCAACGTTACCATTTAAAAAGGATTTTATCTTGGCAATTTGACGTTCATACTCTGCTGCGGGCACTTCCCGAAAACAAGCACCTAAACACTGACCCATGTGGTAATACAGACAGGGACGTTTCTGATATCCATTGCACCGACGCAATGGATATACTTTTTCCAACAAGTGCATTGTCTCCGTAGCTGCGTACACATTGGGATAGGGACCAAAATAATAGCCACCATCTTTTCTAATTTGACTCACAATTTTGAGCTGCGGATCTTTTTCGTTAGTAATTTTAATATAGGGATAACCTGTTCCATCCTTCAACCGGATGTTGTAATACGGTTTGTACTTCTGAATAAGTGTGATTTCAAGTAAGAATGCTTCTTTATTGGTCGAAGTCACAATAGTTTCAAAGTCACGTATTTCTGCAACGAGGGCTGCCCACTTACCTTCATGGGAACTCTTAAAATAAGAGCGGACTCGGTTTTTTAAATTTTTAGCTTTACCGACATAAATCACATGCGCATTAATGTCTTTCATAATGTAGCATCCCGGTAAGTCCGGTAATAATTTTAATTTATTTTCAATATGGCGAGTAGCCACACCTACTCCTCCTCTCTGTTATTTTCTACAATTGATATTATAACTTATTCCCCCGTAAACACCGCCTAAAACGCTAATCCCGCTCCATATTGCGTAACCCGCTAACTAATATTTTAGACAACAAAAAAGATAGAAAATAATGGTCCACCACGATTTTCCATCTTATTTCATTTACCTTAATTGATGCCGACTATCTGTACTACGCTTTGTTCCTAATACAGAACTTTCTTCAAAAATTCTTGGGCCCGTGCTGTCTTAGGGGCAGCAAAAAATTCTTCTGGCGTAACATCTTCTTGAATATTCCCGTCCGCTAAAAACCAAATTTTATCTGCCACTTCCTTAGCAAATCCCATTTCATGGGTAACAATCACCATCGTCATCCCGCTATTGGCTAAGTCCTTCATTACTTTCAGAACTTCACCTACCATTTCGGGATCCAGCGCACTAGTTGGCTCGTCAAATAAAATCACATCCGGATCCATAGCCAAAGTCCGCGCAATCGCCACCCGTTGTTGTTGTCCCCCGGACAAACTTTGAGGGAACTGATCTTTTTTATCTAACAGACCAACCTTAGCCAAGAGTTTTTCTGCTTTCTTTGTAGCAGCTGCATCAGTGGTCCCTTTAACTTTAATCTGTGCAATTTTCACATTATCAAGCACACTCATATTAGGAAACAAATTAAAACTTTGGAACACCATTCCCATTTTTTCCCGTAATTGATTAAGGTCTTGGTCCTTAGCCTGCGTAATATCTTGACCTTCAAAGAGGATTTGCCCCGCAGTTGCTTGTTCTAACTGGTTAAAACACCGCAACAGCGTACTCTTTCCCGCACCAGAAGGACCAATGATACAAACCACTTCCCCCTGCTTGACTTCTTGGTTAATTCCATCGAGGACAGCTGTCTGTCCATATACTTTTTTTAAATTTTTAATTTCAATCAAGTTAGGCATGGTTCATTTTCCTTTCTACGTGATTTAAGACCTTGGAAAGAGTAAAGGTTAAGACGAAGTAAATCAACATTGTTACGAACAATGGCGCAACCCCCTTGTACGTAGCTGATTGGACTAGTTGTGTTTGATACATCAAGTCAGCAACCCCAATAACTGAAACAATCGAACTTTCCTTGATTAAAGTAATAAATTCATTCCCTAAGGCAGGCCAAATATTTTTCAACGCTTGAGGCAAGATCACATACCGGTAAGCCTTTGCTTGTGACATCCCTAAACTTCTTGCCGCTTCAGTTTGTCCCACAGGAATGGAATCGATCCCGGAACGAATGATCTCGGCAACATAGGCCGCAGAATTCAACGAGGTAGCAATGATCCCGGCTACCAGTGCTGGCATACTTTGGATTACCGCCCCGATTCCGAAGTAAACAAACATCACTTGCACCATCAACGGTGTTCCTCTGACAAACTCAATATATGCTACTGCCAAATAATGAATAACCTTGTTGTGGGCTAACCGCATAATCGCTAATAATGTCCCTAAAATCGCACCAAAGAATACTGAAACGATTGTAATGATTAAGGTATATTCCACCCCTTTGGCAAAATAAGTCCAATAGTCAACCATCTTATTTTCTTTAGTCGATTGTGTCATGTACTTACTTGCCTGGGGAATGTATTCACTCGTAATCAAATCTTTTTGTTTAATCTTAGCGATCGTCTTGTTCGCTGAAGCAACCAAACTATCTGCACCTTTGGCAAAAGCCATAGCATACCCGGTTTGATCCTTGTCAACGATGAAATGTGGATCCATAGTGGTCAAATCAGGATTGTTCTCTGCATATGCCTTGGCTGTTGGGTAGTCCATTGCCACGCCATCAACCTTATTTGATTTAAGAGCGATAACAAGATTATTTAACTTAGCCAATCCTTTAACTTGGGCTTTAGGCATTTGTTTTTTCACCAAGTCATAAAGTAATGACCCCGTTTGGGCTCCAACTTTCTTACCATCAAATGAAGCTGCATTCTTGTATTCACTTGCGGTCCGTTTGTTGATTAGAATCACTTGCTTACCTGAGTAATACAAATCGGTGAAGTCAACATTCTTTCTTCTTTCAGGAGTAGGATTAATCCCCGAAATAGTTGCGTCGATTTTATGGGTTTCTAAAGCCACCAGTAGGGAGTCAAAGTCCATATTTTTAATTTCTAATTTAACCCCCATGTCCTTGGCTACTTGCTTAGCAATCTCAATATCCATCCCAACGTATTCAGTTTTACCCCCAACCTTGGCAGTAAACTCATACGGTGGATAATCGGCACTCACACCAACGACTAATTTCCCCCGCTTTTTAACGGCAGCCAATGACTCCGTTGCTTCCTTAGTTGAGCTCTGATCATTCGTTGCTGCCTTGGCTGTGCTAGCCAATGGCGCCACAATACAACTCAGAGTAATAAACAATGCTAATATTAGTTTTACGAATCTTTTCATGGCATTCTCCCATTCCTTGTACAAATAATTTATGATATGAATTATACACCAAACGAATAATTATGCAACGTTTATTTGCATTTTATCACTTTTTATACAAATAAGGACGTTGCTTTTCCTAAGTAAAGCTGTTATTCTAGGCACAACAACACTGGGCAAGGAAGTGAACTTATGGGACTCAAGATTAATCGGCAAAATAATTTAGAAAAGCTTTTTGATAAATTTGCTATCGATCCTGACAAAAAGATCGACCTTCCTGAAAAGGATTCGGATAAGAAAAAGCAACCAGCACAAAAAGCTGATAAAAAATAACTACGCGAAAGGCAGCTATCACGAAACACTAGGTCACTAGTAGTTCGTGGTAGCTGCCTTTTTTAGCTAAATATTATTTATCGGGCGCAAAGCCATTTGGATAACGCTTGTTTAAAGTATCGATATTATTTTGCGCAACTTCATCGAAAGGAATATCAGCCCACTCTGCAATCTGTGATAAGTACCAGAGTACATCGCCCATTTCGTGAACCATCTGTGCTCGGTCTAGTTTCTTCCCTTTAAAAGTGTAATCCTTGATCAAATTGATCAACTGGCCACTTTCGGCTGATAATCCCATTGCACAATTAGTTAGCACTTGTTCTGTCCCGTAAAGTGTGCGGTTTGCTGCCTTTTGATACTCATTAAATTCCATCATGCTGCCTCCTACTTAACGCCTGTTTGTTTTTCAATCCAAGCCCATACATCGTCTTTTCCCGTCTTGTCAACTGCTGAGAACAAAACAACTTGATCAGCTTGACGGAGAGCTAAGCCCTTTCTAATCTGGCTAACACAACGATTACGCCGACTCTTAGGGACTTTATCCACCTTAGTTCCAACGACCAGCAACGGCAAATCATAGTAATGCAAAAAATCTACCATCTGCTTGTCTAACTTAGTCGGTTCATGGCGTGCATCAACAAGTGTTACTACCCCACGTAACGGCTGCCGTTCAGAAAAGTATGTTTCAATCATACGCGCCCATTTTTCCCGTTCTTTTTGAGAAACTTTGGCATAACCATAGCCTGGAACATCAACGAAGAATAATTTTGACTCGATATCATAGAAATTCAACGTTTGCGTCTTTCCCGGTTGGCTTGATGTCCGCGCATAATTACGCCGGTTGATGAGCACGTTGGTAAGTGATGATTTACCAACATTAGAACGCCCCGCAAACGCAACTTCTGGAAAGCCATCTTTAGGGTATTGATCCGGGCGCACTGCACTGATCCGGAGGTTTACATTATTGACTTGCATATAACTCCACTCCTTTTATTCGCCTTATCATTTTACCATGGAAAAACACTTATTTTGCCTTAAAGTAAGAAAAATAAAATAGCACCCTGAACCTTCCGTCCAGGATGCTATGCTAAAACTCGCAAGGGCCATGGTCCCTAGTGAATTTTAGAAATTACTTTGCATCAACAACTTGCTTGTCACCATAGTAACCGCAGTTTGCACAAACGTGGTGTGACTTACGTAATTCACCACAGTTTGGGCATGCAGACATGCCAGGAACTTGCAACTTGTAGTGTGTCCGACGTAATCTCTTACGTGTCTTTGATGTTCTACGTGCTGGTACAGCCATTGAGTTTCCCTCCCTTAATTAAAATCTTCAACAAGAAGAATTTTACTGATCTTTAATCAATTTTGCAACTAATCATCCGTTGTGGCAAAAAAATCTTTCAGTTTTGCCAAACGGGGATCAATTTGATCCTTCTTTTTTTGTGTGTCGGTTTGGTCCTCAACTTCAACCTGCCACCCCTCACCTTGTTCAAGCTGGGCAACACCTTCCGCCTCGGCAACCGTTAAAACCTGCATCGGAATTTGCAATAAAATATTGTCGCAAATAACTGGTTGGAGATCAACATAATCATCATCTAATACGATAACTACGTCATCGCCTTCAAACTCGTCTACCTTTTGTTTTTCAAACTTACTCAAGTAATGTTCGGTAAAATCAAAAGATAAGTTGAGAGTAACAGGAGTTAAGGAACGAGTTGATGGAACAACCAAAGAAACTTCAACTTTAGCATAAACAACAATCCCAAAACGATCATTGGTAAAGAAACCATCTACCGTGACGGCAGAGACATCTTGAATATCTGCTCGCTTAGCCTTTAATTGTTCAGTTAAATCAATTGTTTCTTTGAAAGATAAGGGTTCAGCACCCGTTCGCCGTAACTCATTTAACGACCACTTCATGCTTATTTCCTCCTAATGCAACATGATTGATTATACCTGTCGACACAACCTTTGTCAATGCTTTTTCCTTGACACCTCAAATGCCTATTCTGATGGGTGCTCGCCGCATATCTTGTTCTTGATAGTTGAACATTTGATAAACTTTGCCCACACGGTAATCCAGGGATAACAAGGTCTTTTTCAGCTCCTTGTTAACATTAGTCACTACGGGCCACGTTATTTTTTTCTTCTGGATTGATAGGTATTTTTGTCCCGTTCGGTTAAAGCCTAGGATCCGCACGAAGGGATGGGCCCAGGCTTGTTCTACTTCAGCCGTACTGATATTCAAAACAGTAGCTAGTGCTAACCGTGATAACCGCGTATAAGTGAAGCGTTTAGTTTTTACTTTTTTAAGCCAGGCATCAAAATCAAGCGATACCGGAGCTAGTTGCAACTGCTCTTGCATCCGGTATTGAATACCTTCAGCCATTCCATAAATCGTGGCTAATTGCTCAGGCGTCGCTGTCAACAAGCGGTATCGGAGCAAAGGCCACAAGTTTGTCCAAGTGACACTGGTTTCCTGTTTAATATCCATCCATGTTTGTGCACCTACAAATTCTTTGACCATATCAGGTTCATGGATATTTTGGCGAATGGCCGTTGCACTGGCGATATGGCCCCCAGTAGGAAGCTTTTGATCATGATAGCCAGCTGCTTGGCGCTGGATGGGCACAAGGTTTAAAGTGGGAGCAAGTGTTAAGGCAGCCCGCGCATACGCCAACCCCAATAAGTCATTGGGCTGGGTGATTTCAAAACCCACGGCTTCCTTGACTGCCTGCTGATACAATGCAGCATACGAGATATTATATCGTTGATAATCCCAAGTGAGATCTTGACTCTTTTGAGCTAGATCTTTGAAATCATAGTTACTATGCTCCGCTCCAAAAACCAGATTCTCAACTCCCAATTGCTGCAATACTGCCACCCCACTCTGAGCAAACCGGTCAGCTGGTTGCATACACAAACCAAAGGGAATCTCAACTACTAAATCAGCACCTGCCTGCAAGGCTTCACGGGCCCGCACCCACTTATCAAAGCAAGCTGGTTCCCCCCGCTGTAAATAGTTGCCACTCATGGCAATAATCAGAGTTGTGGCGGGAAAATGTTCCTTAACCCAATTGATTTGATATTGGTGTCCATTATGAAATGGATTGTATTCTGCAATAATTCCCGTTGCGTGCATTGCCCCTCCTATTTTTCACAGACAAAAAACCACCGGTTAGTATCAGCCTGTGGCTCTGCCCTACCGAAGTCAGCGCTCACATGCACATGCTTAAAGCCCGCATGTTTGAGCATCGCCCGGTACTTGTCTAATGAATATGTCCGTTGATAATGTGTCTCAGTTAACTTTTCATACCGTCCATCGTTATCTCTGACAAAAAAAGTCAACTCGTGAATAACACTCGCAGGCACGTCACCATGGTAACTTTCCCACATAAATGCTGTCTTCTCATCTTGATAGTTATACATATAGTCGGCGTAACCGACATCAGTTTGATAAGGGGTGATTACGTCAAATAAAAACTTACCACCAGCATTTAAATGCTGACAAACCTCTAACATGGCTTGTTGAACCTCAGCTTCATCTGCCAAATAACAAAGTGAATCAGCAAAACAGACCACACAGTCATAAAGCGGTAGGTCCTGTAAATTCAGCATATTACCAGCAATCAATGGCAAATCAAGTTGGGCTTCTTGAGCATGCATCGCTGCTAATGCCAACATTTCTTCTGATAAGTCCAACCCCGTTACGTGTTGGTACCCTGCTTGTTTAAGTTTAACCGCTTGTCGTCCAGACCCACAGGCTAAGTCCAGTAAGTTGGCTGTGGTGGGGATCTGAGAACGTTTAACAAAATCCAACCAGTGTTCATACATAGTTGGATCCATTAAGTTATCGTATAATTGTGCAAAAGTTGTATATATCAATTATTTCAACCATGCGCTGATATCTACCCGATCAGCGTCTGCCCAGAATTTTTCTAAATTATAGAATTTCCGCGTTTCTTCTTTGAAGACATGAACAATCACATCCCCCAAGTCCAACAGCACCCAGTTAGCTTCATTCTTACCTTCGATATCACGAACTGTTCCACCTTGGGCACTAACTTCTTCATCAATAGCTTCAGCAATAGCCTTAACCTGTCGGTCAGATGTTGCCTGAGTAATTACAAAATAATCAGCTAAAATACTAATTTTTTGAACATCCAACGCAACTGTATCCTCTGCCCGCTTGCTGTCGGCTGCTTTAACGACTGTTTCTAATAACTCTTTACTGTTCATATATCCTCCTATTTTTTCCCTGCTACCCAGCGATTATATGTCAGAATAGCTTGCGGATAGACTGGTTTATTCTGTTCCATCAAAAATTGAATTGTATGCTTAGTTTCAAAACTCACTGCTTGGTCCAAATCGGTTGCTGCTAACTTCCGCGCCTGTTCAACACCAGGGAAAGAACGTCCTGCTTCGATATAATCAGCTACATAGACAATCTTGTCCAAAGTAGTCATCGTGACAGCACCAACAGTATGACGTCTAATAGCATTTAAAATTTCCTCATCGGTAACATGTAATTCAGTTTTCACCATTTCAGCACCAACTACACCGTGCCAGATGAAATTCCCCCACCGTAATAAATCCGGATCCAGATGGTATGCTTTAATAGCTGCAATAAAGTCCTCTGCTGATCGTTCTTTAGTATAGTCATGCAGAAGGGCTGCCACACTAGCTTTTTCTACTGAACATCCATTCTGTTCTGCTAATTTGATCGCTGCTTGTTCAACTCCCAGCACATGCTGAAAACGGTGGTCTGAAAGAACTTCGCGCAACCGTGCAACCAACTCTGCCCGTGTTCCGGGGTAAATATTTTCCTGATAAACAATCTCTTTCATTATTGATACAGACCTTTCTCACGAATATATTCTTCAACTGCATTTGGAACCAAGTAACGAATAGACTGACCTTGCTTGACTTTAGCCCGAATTATTGAGGAACTAATGTCCAACATCGGAGTGTCGACCCACAACACAGGGTAAGGAGTTGTCACCTCATAACCAGGGCGCTTTACCCCAACCAGCTGCACCATCCGCATTAGTTGCTCAGGCTCCCGCCATTTTGGAAGGTACTCCACCATATCGCCACCAATGATAAAGTAATAATCCGTATCAGGATGAAGCCGGCGTAACTCTTTAATCGTATCTACCGTATAACTAATACCACCCCGGTGTAACTCAATATCTTCAGTAGCAAATAAACTATTATCAGCAATAGCTAATTGGAGCATTTTTAACCGCCGGTAACCATTGATTGCAGCTTTATGATCCACATGGGGCGGAATATTGTCGGGCATAAATAATACCTTATCCAACCCCAACTGAGTCCCCACTTGCTCTGCAATCATTAAGTGTCCCATATGTGGTGGATTAAATGTTCCACCCAAAATTCCTACTCGTTTCTTTTTTCCAGTCAATTCAGGAGTTACAACGGTTTCAACCGCAGTATCTGTTATCGTTTTGGTAGCCACCACCAATCAACTCCCCTCTGCTTCCTACAGTGCTTCAACTTCTAAGGAGTAATGGCGGTTTTTGGGCTTACTAGACTTTTTGTACAAAACGAGCACATGTCCAATAACCTGAACCACTTCAATCTTACTGTGTTCTGCCAGAAATGCTACCACTTCTTCAGGTTCAATGATTGAATTTTGTAAAATATTAACTTTGATTAATTCCCGTTTCTCAACCGCTTCTTCAACTTGTTTGAGCCACTCAGTACTCAACCCGTCTTTACCAATTTGAAAAACCGGCCGCATATTGTGGGCTTGACTACGTAAATATCTCTTTTGCTTTCCGCGCATAATTCCCTCCATGAATATTATCTATTAGATCATTGCTCTGCGGACCACCACGTCAACGTTTTCCGGTGCCCAAGCTGCTACTTTGGCCCCAGGTTTGACAGTTATCCACCCCAAACCAGCGAAAACAATATCTGTTTTTTCACTCACTGTAAACTCAAACCGTTTGAGCGGTGGGAAATCAGCCATATCTTCTTGGTTAGGCGGTTGGAGTAACTCCCCTGCATGTTTAGTATAGAAGTTATCTGCGTTTGCCATCTTGGTCCGGTGGATCATCAAATTGTTGTCTACATAAACAGTGACCCCTTTAGGTCCACTAATGAAGTCAAACCGTGCTAGGGCCCCTAAAAATAGGGTTTGTTCCCCATTAAGCTGATACACTTTCGGCTTGATTTCTTTCTGCGGGGTTGCCAGTTTTAACGCTTTCCCCGTCAGATAGTGCGCCATTTGTCCTTTATGGATAATCCCGGGAGTATCAATCATGTTCTTGCCGTCACCAAACGGTATTTCGATCCGATCCAAGGTTGTTCCTGGAAAACGAGACGTTGTAATCAGATCTTGAATTCCAATTCGTTGTTTGATGATTCGGTTAATCAAGGTTGACTTCCCGACATTGGTTACCCCGACTACTTGTACATCGCGCCCCTGACGATATTTATCAATCAAGCGTAACAATTGCTCGATCGCAAAACCTTTTTTAGCACTGGTTAAAATAACCGCTTCAGGATATAGGCCTTGCTTGTTTGCTTCTTGACGCATCCAATCTTGAAGCTTACTGCGTTTGAGTGACTTAGGCAAGAGGTCTTCTTTATTCCCCACCAGAATAATTGGGTTGTCCCCAACAAACCGCTGTAACCCTGGGATTAATGACCCGTTGAAATCAAAAATATCAACCACATTAACGATCAGTGAATCAGTATTGCCGATATTATCCAATAACCGCAAGAAATCCTTATCCGTAATATTGACATCTGTTACTTCATTGTAGTGACGTAACCGAAAACAACGTTGACAATACAACTGACCACTCTCCAAGCCTTTTTTGATCGCTGCTTGTGGAGTATAACCAGGTTGTGCTTGATCCTCAGATTGGATCGCAGCTCCACACCCTATACAATGTAATTGTTCTTCAGTCATCTAGTGATTTCCTCCATTTAAACTCAAAACCTTGCTGTGTCAGTTTCTGCTTAACCTGCCCTTCAAGCATTCGGTTAAACTTAGTATTCCATGCATCAGAGGTTACCAAAGGCCGCACTAAAACACTGCGAATATGGGCGTTATTAGCAGCCCAAATATCTGTCATTAGCTGATCTCCAACCAGGATCACATCTTCAGCAGCCAAATGATAACGCTTCTTAGCAAGATTAATCCCCCGTGTTAATGGCTTCAAGGCCCGGGCGATAAACGGCAACTCCAGTTTGGCAAGGGCCCGCGCAATCCGCTTGTGATTATTATTCGAAACGACTACTACCGGAATTTGCGCTTGCTGCATTTCTTTAAGCCACTGCTTTAGTTCTGGTGTGCCATCTGGATTATTCCAAGCGATCAAGGTATTATCCAGATCAGTCAATACTACCTTAATTCCATGGCGTTTCAAATCAGCTGGCGATAAATCATAAATTGATTCAACCATCCATGTTGGTTTAAATTTGCCTAACATCCAATTACTCCTCAAAATTTTCTTCTTTGTTAATTATACCAACCATTTAGGACAAAACCATATTATTTGGTTAATAAATTAAAAAGGCTAAGACATATCGCCTCAGCCTTTTTAATTGAAGATTACTTTTCTAAAGCTTGCTTAGCTTGTTCTACAACAGCAGTAAATGCTTCTGCATCGTTAACAGCTAAGTCAGCTAACATCTTACGGTTAACTTCGATATTAGCTAACTTCAAACCGTGCATCAACTTGCTGTAGCTGATCCCGTTTTGACGAGCAGCTGCGTTGATCCGAGCGATCCATAATTTACGGAAGTTGTTCTTAGTCTTACGCCGATCTTGGAAAGCGTATAAGTATGACTTCAGAACTTGTTCCTTAGCAGTCTTGAATAAAGCATGCTTGGAACCGCGGTAACCCTTTGCTAATTTTAAAATCTTCTTACGACGTTGGCGTGTAACAGCCCCACCTTTAACACGTGGCATATTAAAATTCCTCCTTGTTAATTGCCGGCCTCAACCGACATCTCATATAATGAGAATTCGTTAAATTAACTATTGTAGCAAATGAAGTTTACTTCATTTGAGAAACCATTTGCTTGATCCGCTTCATATCTGAACCAGATACCATTGCAGCTTTCCGCAACTGACGACGTTGCTTCTTAGTCTTGCCGTGGAAACGGTGTGAAGTGAAACCGTGATGACGCTTTAAACCACCATTTCCTGTACGCTTGAAACGCTTTGTTGATGCGCGGTGTGTTTTTTGTTTTGGCATAATAATATCCTCCTAGTTATAACAGTAATTACTTATCTGTTTTAGGCGCTAACACTAAGAACATGCTACGCCCATCCATCTTAGCTCTAGATTCAACGGAGGCAACATCCTGAGTTGCTTCAGCAAATCTTTGAAGTACTTCACGACCAATATCCTTGTGAGTAATTGCACGGCCTTTAAATCTAATTGAAACCCG
The DNA here is from genome assembly GCF_036689625.1 of Ligilactobacillus saerimneri. Classification (NCBI taxonomy): domain Bacteria; kingdom Bacillati; phylum Bacillota; class Bacilli; order Lactobacillales; family Lactobacillaceae; genus Ligilactobacillus; species Ligilactobacillus saerimneri. The sequence goes on along the minus strand of NZ_CP144759.1, from coordinate 564,824 downwards.
TACCTTATCTCCCTTGGAAATAAATCTGTGAGCATTTCTAACTTTTGTATTGAAGTCATTAGTGTCAATTGTTGGACTTAAACGTACTTCCTTAACGTTGGCAGTCTTTTGACGCTTCCGAGCTTCTCGTTGCTTCTTTTGCAACTCGAAGCGATATTTACCATAATCCATGATTCGTGCTACCGGTGGCTTAGCCTTTGGCGCAACTAAAACTAAGTCTAAGTTTTGTTGTTCAGCCATGGCTAAAGCTTCCTGCTTGGACTTTACGCCCAACTGTGAACCATCGCTGGCAATCAACCGAACTTCGCGAGCCCGAATGCCTTCATTAACCATCTTATCAAATGCTATGGTGCTTCACCTCCAAATAAATTCAGAGAAAGTGCAGACAGATGTAAAAAAGGTGCTGGCATTCAATAATAGCCAGCACCCTAATCCGTTTTTAGCGGAATTAATTTCACTAATATCTGCCCCGGGACCACTGTCCCTTAGGCGAGAAGCGGGTGCTTCTGCTTTTTCTCAACTCTTAGTAGTCTAGCAGGCAATATCCTTCCTGTCAAGACTTACAATTATTTTTTCCGACTGTAACTTGCAATATCTGCTAGCAGTTCACTTTCAAAGTCAGTAAATGCAAGCGTAGCAGCCTTGTCTTCCCCGTATTTCCGAACAGAAACAGATTGGTTAGCCATTTCATCATTTCCGACAACCAATGTGTATGGAACTTTTTGGGTTTGAGTTTCCCGAATCTTGTAACCCATCTTTTCGTTACGATGGTCAACCACAACCCGCACGTTAGCTGCCCGTAACTTAGCTGCTAAGTCTTCAGCGTACTCACCATGCTTGTCATCAGAAACAGGAATGATGTGCACTTGTTCTGGTGCTAACCATGTTGGGAAAGCTCCCTTATAGATTTCCGTTAAGTAGGCAATGAATCTTTCCATTGTTCCCACAACCCCACGGTGAATCATAACTGGTTGGTGTTCTTGACCATCTTTACCAGTGTACTTGAGACCAAAGCGTTCTGGCAACATGAAGTCTAGCTGAATAGTAGACATTGTTTCTTCATTTCCCAAAGCTGTCTTAGTTTGAATGTCCAACTTTGGACCATAGAATGCGGCTTCCCCTTCAGCTTCATAGTAATCCAAGTTCAAGTCATCCATGGCTGCCTTTAACATGGATTGGGATTGTTCCCACATTTCGTCATTAGCATAATACTTTTCAGTATTCTTAGGATCACGATAGGAAAGGCGGAAAGTGTAATCAGTAATGTCAAAGTCTTCATAAACACTCATGATCAACTTCAAGATCTTAGCAAATTCACTCCGAATTTGATCCAAGGTAACAAAAGTGTGCCCATCGTTGAGCGTCATTTCACGCACCCGTTGTAAACCTGATAAAGCCCCAGACTTTTCATAACGGTGCATCATCCCTAATTCCGCAATCCGCAATGGTAAGTCACGGTAGGACCGCAAGTGGTGCTTGTAGACTTGGATATGGCTTGGGCAGTTCATTGGCCGCAATTCCAACATTTCGCCATCACCCATGTCCATTGGTGGGAACATGTCATCCCGGTAGTGTTCCCAGTGACCTGATGTCTTGTAAGCATCAAGGTTCATCAAGACCGGAGTATAAACGTGTTGGTAACCATCGGCTACTTCCCGGTCGATGATGTAACGTTCAATCGTCCGCCGAATTGTGGACCCCTTTGGCATCCAATATGGTAAACCAGCACCAACTTTTGGATCAACAAAGAAGAGGTCCAATTGGCTCCCGATTACCCGGTGGTCGCGTTCCTTAGCTTCTTGACGCCGTTGTAGGTCTGCTTCTAAGTCATCTTTCTTATAGAAAGCCGTCCCATAAATCCGTTGCAGCATTGGGTTGGAAGACATTCCCTTCCAGTAAGCCCCAGCTACTGATAATAACTTGTAGTTCTTGATTAAGTTAGAGTATACCAGGATTGGTGCATTGGCAGGAGCAACAAAATCCCCTGCCTTGTAGAGGTTTACCTTACCGTCTTGAGCTGCTTCTTGGAGCAATTCAACTGTATAAGGATCTGCTGCATATTGGGCTGCTAATTCATCAACATCACCTACAACATGTTCAACCTTCAAGTTTGCCTTCGCAAATTCCTTAATTTTTGCTTCTAAAGCCGCTAATTCATCGACAGAAACTTGCATCTCATCTCGGTCTGAATCAACGTAAAAACCTTCGTCACTGTCTTTAGCGCCGACATATTCCCCTAAGCGAATCCCAGCAAAACTATCAGTCAATGCTCCCCGTAAGAAGAAAGCAACTGATTCACGCAGGGCTTGCAAGCCTTCCTGAGAATCACGATCAATTTTGTTAACTGAACCGTCTGGTAACATTACTGCAACTTGTGCCATAATCTCAATCTCCTTTTTATAAATTAAATAAAAAAGCCCCTAGCACCGTCTAAATACGGCACTAGGGACGTCATTAACATCTTTAATAACGTGGTTCCACCCACATTCAAGTAGACCTAGTCTACTCCTCTCATAGTTGGTAACGGAAACTACCCGGCTCGACTTTGCATCCAGCTCTATTGGTTATGGTGGTAAGTCAACCTTTGATTGTTCTCAGTCCCTCAATCATCCCTGTTTATGGTTGACCGTTTGTCCTTAACTAGATTTACATTTATTAAACCACTACATGTTATTGAAGGCAAGGAAAATTTGTAACTAATTGCGCCGCCAATTCTTGCCCGATACTGCCATTTCTTTAGATAAATACCGTACTCGCTCCATAATTCGCTTAGCCTTCAAGGGTTCCACCACGGAGTTAGTGCTGTATGCTAAATGTTCTTCCAGTTCAGCTTGCGTTTTGTTGGACGTGAAGAAGGTTGGTAATTCCTCTTGCATCCGGTACTCCAAGATAACCCCTAAAACATCATCCCGCAACCAGCCACTCATCGTTTCAGCTCCAATATCATCTAAAATTAAAATTGGCGCTTGTTTGATACCGTTGATCTCTTTAAGGACAACATTTTCTGAAATACTATCTTTGAAACGAACTGCTAATGATGGAAAATGGGCTAAAGTACAAGCAATATCTTTACGGGCTAATTCATGAGCCATGGCAGCCATCAAGTACGTTTTTCCCACCCCAAATGGACCGGTTAGGTATAAGCCCTGGTGAAATTCACCCGGGTTTGACACATACTCTTTAACGAAATTAACTGCTGCTAATAAGGCAGCATCGCGCCCTTCTTCCCGCTGATAGTTCCTGAAGTTTGCATTACGCATACTTTTCGGAACATTGATCGTAGTAAACCGCTTTTGAGCTGCCTGTGCCTGCTGTTTCCGCACTAATTCAGCGGTAGGAATATAAGTTACCTCAACTTTACCCCGCACCAAGCTCAAGGCCGGCGTATAGCCCGGCATGAAGGTTTTTTGCCCCGCTGCAATTTTTTGCTTAACGTCATAGTACTCATATAATTTACTTGCATTTGTCGCAATAAAAGCCTGGGCGTCTGGGACTTCAGACTGCATAATAAACTGTTGGATCTCCTTGTCCTGTGCCAACTGGCGTAGTATTTCTTGATATTCATGGAGGTTTTCCCGGGGGAATTTACTCCGTAAAATTCTGCCCATGTTTTCCATTTAATATTCCTCCTTATTTACCCAGCAAACGATCCAAATCGGCTAATCCTTGATCAATATCATTTTTTGTCTGTGATTCTGACTGACCCATAGCTTTCGCATTTGCCCGCTTCTCTTGTCCTGGCTTTTGTGTCTGTGCTTGTGTTTGGGCCCATTGGGGTAACTTTTCTTTACTAAATACACGTTGCTTCTGCCTACGAGCAGTGCGATCTTGGGTTCTTTTTTCTTTCCACTGGCGCACATAAACAATCGCTTGTTCCGGTGTCTGCACCCGATTAGCTCCCCAGTTGGAAATGGTACGTTCAACCGTACCGGCCCGTAAATTATCAAAATTTTGATCCACCAGATAATAATGCAACATAATATTAATAATTCCTGGAGCTATTCCTTGCTGTAACAAGTTTTGCACCACATATTTATCCGCCCGTGTCGGAAAACTAGCTGTATTGCGCGCAGCATTTTTTTGTTCAAAAATAGCCTGCAAAAACGCCATTGGTGGATATGCTTTGGCAGCAGTTGCCAAATTTTGCTCAGCTGCTGTTAGCTTTACTTCAGTTGAAGTTTGGTCCGCAGCTGTTCTCTTTTTTCCTACCTTAGCCTGTGAACTATAACGTGCCATTGCCTGGTTGCTAAGTTGGTTAAAATCAACGTGACCCTGTTCATCCGCTACTGAATCAATCAAATTCACCAACGCTAACTCGTTAAGTCCGTACATAACGCCTACACTATAAGCAACCCGGATATTTTGCTTGAAATTACTTGTATCCAGATAAGTTTTCTTATGTAGAAGCTGGTCGACAAATTCAAAATCAATTGGGTTGGTGGCTGGCAGGGTTACTGCCACATCAGCCCAAATAGGTGACTGTTTAGCTCGTACTTGGTCCCCCACTGCTTGCCGCAGTAGCTGCTGGATTGCAGGCGTATTAAAAGATAATTCGCGTTTCCACGCAGCAGCCATCCCCGTGCCAATACTTGCTGTCAATCGTTCACTTAATTGTGGATCATCAAAAAAACGAGTTGGTGACAACGGCGGATTCATCACCAACAAGACCCAGTTTCCCAGCTGATCGTGCTGGCGGACAACCTGGAGCAAGTTGACTTGGACTAACTGTTGGGCTGCAGTTGCCAAATCCTCGATCCCAAAATTCAGCTGTACAAAAAGATCTTTTAGAGGACGCCGTTCACTAACTAGCGGTTCGGGAGTCAACGTGGTTTGCAGTGTGGCATATAGGCCCACGGCTCCTGGCCCAACGATGGGCTGATACAGGCGCGTAATGGTTGCTAAGTCCGCCCCACTAATATTATCGGTAGCAATAACAACATAGCCATCGTTTCCTGCCAAGTGTTGCCACTGTTGCTCCATCGCGATCTTCCTTTCTACTTCCTAGCCTTTTTATCCCGTGCCATTAATTCTTCTAGCTCATCCCGAAAAGCCGCCATGTCCTTGAATTGGCGATAAACACTGGCAAAACGAATATATGCCACTTCATCAACATCGGCCAAAATTCCCATGATATATTCACCGATCAATTGGCTAGAAACCTCGGTTCCCCCCACTGACCGCACCTTATTTTCAACTTGATTGACGATCGTGGTGATTTGATCCATGCCAACAGGACGCTTTTCAGTCGCCCGCACGATCCCCTTCAGGATCTTCTCACGGTTAAACTCTTCCCGCGTCCCGTTCTTTTTGATAACCAATAATGGGGTGGCTTCTACCCGCTCAAAAGTCGTAAAGCGAAAACCACAATTTGTACATTCGCGGCGACGCCGAATTGCATGCCCTTCATCTGCTGGACGACTATCAACCACCCGTGATCCTTCTTCATGACATTTTGGACATTTCATTATGTTCACCTACTCTTTTTTCTTAGAAAATCTAATCTGGCGGAGCTCAAACCACTGGTCTACTTGTGGTTTCCACCCAAGAGGACCCTTTCCAGTATCAAGAGTCCAATCTGCGTGGGCAATTCGCCAAGTATTGTCTTTTTGGGCCTTAATCCGGGCTTGAGCTTCCACTTTGGGTAACTGGTTCCGCTGCTGTAATCGTGCTAACTGAATAGTTTCGTCAACTACTGTTACCCATACGGCATCACAATATTGTTCATAGTGCCCTTCAAATAATAATGGGATATCTAACACGACCACTGCAACACCTTTTTGCCGGTACTTTTGCAACTGCATCAGGATTTCTTCCCTAATTAACGGGTGCGTAATCTCATTCAATTTTGCTAATTGTTTAGGATCAGAAAAGACTAACCGACCCAGCTTACGCCTCAACAAGCTACCGTCTGGGGCAAGATATGCCTTACCAAAATGTGCTATCACCTGTTGCAACCCCTGGCTTCCGGGTGCAACTATCATCTGTGCAATTGCATCGGCATCAATAATTTTAGCCCCTTTTTGCGCTAAATACTGACTAACAGTTGATTTTCCACTAGCTATTCCACCAGTAATTCCTAAAACGTATGTCATCATTCTACCTTTTGACATTGCGGACAAAAATGTGTCCCCCGTTGCCCAACTTTAATTTTTTCAATTATAGTACCACACCGTGGACAGGGATGACCGTCATTGCCATAAACATTTAATGCAAATTGAAACTCCCCCATATTGCGGAAAGCATCGGTATATGAACGAATGGTTGTCCCTCCGGCGGTAATCGCCCGTTGTAACTCTGCAATGATATTTTGCCTCAGGGCAGTAATCTCTGACCGTGTCACATGGTTAGCAGGAGTTTCCGGATGAATCTTGGTCATCCATAAAACCTCATCAACATAAATGTTTCCTAATCCGGTCACAATCGTTTGGTCAAGTAGCGCGGTTTTTATAGCTTTTTTGCGCCGGTGTAGTGCTTGCGCAAAGTAATCCACGGTAAATTCTGGTGCGAATGGCTCTGGTCCCAATTTTTGGAGTGACTTGAGGTCATTTTCTTGTCCTGTCTGCACTAAGCGCATTCTGCCAAATTTACGTGAATCGTTGTAGCGCAACTGTTGCCCGTCATCAAGGTCAAACACTACATGGGTATGCTTTTCCAACGGTTGTGTCTGGGGTTGAACAAAATACTTTCCTTCCATCCGTAAATGCGATACAACCGTCAAATCGCCCGAAAACCGTAATAATAAGTATTTTCCCCGCCGGTCAACGGTCAGGATCTTTTTACCCGTTAGTTGCGTCACAAACTCCGTCAGGTCACTCTCGATCATTTTGGGATATAAGACCGTTACCTTTTTTACTGTCCTGCCCTGCACTAACTTGATCAATCCACGTCGTACCGTCTCTACCTCAGGTAATTCTGGCATCTTCGCTCCTCCTCGTCCCTTATTAATTTTTATATTATCACAAATTTACAAATCACAATAATAAAACAAAACCACCGCAATCCTTTACATTCAGTTGCTCCTAGCTTCTGATATGGGCGGGTTTCTCATTACTAAAAAAGAGAAACATTGAACACTTCAACGTTTCTCTTTCCCACTTAACCGTTACTTATTTAGCAGCAAACCATGTTGCCCCGTGTTTGCTTTCCACCTTCAATGGAATATCCAGCTGCACGGCTGAATCCATAACCTCTGGTACCACTTTTTCTAACAGAGGAATTTCTTCTTGGGGAGCTTCAAAAATTAATTCATCGTGAACTTGCATCAGCATTCGTGCTTGTAAGCCCCGACTTTGCAAAGCATCCTGCATCTGGATCATCGCGGTCTTGATAATATCGGCTGCACTTCCTTGGATCGGTGTATTGAGAGCTGTTCGTTCCGCAAATGACCGTAAATTAAAGTTCTTACTCTTAATATCTGGCAGGTAGCGTCGCCGGTGCAGAATCGTTTCAACATAACCTTTTTCGCGTGCATACTCAACAATCTCACGCATATAACGCTCCACTCCGGGGAAGTTTTCTAAATACGTCGTAATAAAACGTTTAGCCTGCTGGCGACTAATCCCCAGATTTTGGGCCAAGCCAAAATCGCTAATCCCATAAACAATCCCAAAGTTAACTGCTTTTGCCTGACGCCGTTGGTTGGCTGTCACTTGTTCAGGATCATCGATCCCGAAAATCCGCATTGCAGTATTGGTATGAATATCAAAATCATCCCGGAAAGCTTGTTGCATGTTGTGATCTCCTGAAACATGAGCTAAAACCCGCAATTCAATTTGGGAATAATCAGAAGAAAAGATCTCCCAACCAGGTTGACTAGGAACGAAAGCCTGGCGAATCTGGCGGCCTTCTTCTAACCGTACCGGAATATTTTGTAAATTTGGATCTACCGACGATAGCCGTCCTGTGGCCGTCAAAGTCTGGGTATACCGGGTATGAACCTTCCCATCTTCAGGAGCAACTACTTTGAGCAATCCTTCGATATAAGTGGATTGTAGCTTGGACAATTGCCGGTATGCCAGGATATTATCAATAATTGGTGCCATCCCCCGTAGTTTTTCCAGAACACTGACTGCTGTTGAATAGCCCCGCTTCGTCTTTTTGATTACCGGTAGTTTAAGCTTTTCAAACAAAATTACTCCCAGTTGCTTTGGCGAATTCAGGTTGAACTCTTCGCCCGCTTCGGCATAAATTGCTGTTTGAATCTCAGCCAGGCGCTCCCCAAACTTACTCTGCATTTCCATCAGTTTATCTGTATCAACCCGGACCCCAGTAATCTCCATTTGCGCTAAGACTATTGCTAGCGGACGCTCAATATCTACGTAGAGTGGTACCTGTTCATTTTGCTGGAGCTCAGTTAACAACTGTTGCTCTAGATCATGAATTGCCTTGGTTTTCTGAGCCAGATGCCCACAAAAGACTGCATCATCTGCTGGCAAAGCCCGCTTAGCGCCTTTCCCGTATAATTTTTCGTCGCTTGTTAATTCAAAATAATTATGCTCTTGCGTTAATTTCCCCATATCCTTGCTATTATCAGCATTATTGAGGAGGTATGACACCAGTAAGAGGTCAAAATTAACTTGCCGCAATGTGATTCCTAGCCTATTTAAAGCAACATAGGTCTGCTTGCTATCAAAAACATCAACTGGGATAGTGGCACTTTCCAATAAGTTGCGTAACGGTTTTTCCTGCAATAAAGTAACATCACGACTAGCATAATAATGATCGTTGATCTTAAAGGCAAAACCGACTAACGGAGCGCGGTGATAATTATCACCATCCACTTCGATCACAAACGCCAAATTATCGCCATCATGATACTCAACTGTTGTTAAGTCCTGCACATTAGTCAAAATATCAACTGCTAATTGTGACTTTTTATCAGCTCGTCCGGCCTGGTCAGCATGAATTTCCGCCAAAAAGCGCTTGAAATCTAAGCGCTGGTATAAGTCCACTAGTTGATCAATATCGACAGGTTGCCGTTGGGTATCAGCGAGTGTTACTGCTACCGGGGCATCTTGCCGAATGCGCGCTAAGTCCTTAGCCAAGAAAGCATTGGCCTGGTCTTGTTCCAGGTGTTCTTTCAGCTTAGATTTCTTCATGGTGGCTAAGTTTTCATATAAAGCTTCAACACTTTCGTATTGCTTGATTAATTTTACCGCTGTCTTCGGACCGACCCCAGTCACTCCCGGATAATTATCTGATGAATCTCCTTGAAGTGCCTTTAGGTCGATAATTTGCCGCGGAGTAACCCCCAACTTCTCCTGCACGTATGCTGGGGTATAGTTTTCCATCTGGGTTACCCCACTCTTAGTTACCGCCACTGTCACCTTGTCCGTCGCCAACTGGGTCAAGTCACGGTCCCCAGTCACAACAGTGACATCATAACCAGCGGCTTCAGCCTGAGCCGCCATCGTCCCAATAATATCATCGGCTTCATAATTGGGAAGATCATAACTAGTGATCCCGTATGCCTGCAGCAGTTCTTTAACCAAACCAAACTGTTCGGTAAGTTCACTCGGTGTCTTGTCCCGTTGCCCTTTGTAAGCCGCATATTTCTCTGTCCGAAAGGTCTTTTTGCCAGCATCAAATGCAACCAACACATGCGAAGGATCATAAGTTGTCAAAACGCTATCAAGCATCAATTTAAAGCCATAAATTGCATTGGTATGCAAACCATCATGGTTAGTTAATTGTGTTCGGATAGCATAGAACGCTCGAAAGATAATGCTGTTACCATCTACTAATAACAACCGTGTATTTTTTCCCGTCATAATTTCGCCCCGTATCTAAATTGAATTTAATTTCCTAATTTCATCATACATTAAGAACAAGCTCGGTTGTAGGACCAAATACTTCTTGTTCTTTTTTCTCGTTCAATTTCATTTTACAAATTAATTCGGTCAGACACGACCAATAAAAAAATAGGTGTTGCAAATAAAATTACCTTAAAACGCGGTTTAATGCTAATAAAGCCGCACATATTGTACTATATGCCGTATGTTCTCCCGCCCAAGTAAGTTTTTCTGTCAGTTGCTTGGTAAAATAAAATCTCTGTTTGCTACGGCACAATCTAAAAAAATCCTCACCCTTTTCGGATGAGGATCACACGGTACTATGCGGCTAATCTTATTACTTCCGGTCGCCGCCCATACCAAAAATTTGTAATAACTGTAAGAACAAGTTGATGAAATCCAGGTACAACTGAAAGGCTCCGATCAAGGCTAAATTAGTAACATTAACCTGGCCAGCATTAGTCATATATAAAGCCTTCATCCGTTGTGAATCCCAAGCTGTCAGCAAACTGAAGATCACCACGCCAATGATTGAAAAGACAAATACAATCATTGTACTTTGCAAGAACAGGTTAATCACTGACACAATGATCAAGGCAATTAAAGCTGCCATAGCTTGCCGGCCCACTCCAGCTAAGCTCTTTTTAGTGTTTAACCCAAACAGAGCTAAAACGATAAAATCAGCAGCTGCTGCAACAAAGGCCATAGTTATATCTTGGCCAGTATATAACGTAAGGATACTTGCAAAAAAGATCCCTTCAATAGCCGCAAAGCCAAACAACCCCACCGCTGTCATTGCTGGTGTTCGGTCGATTCGCAGGGATGTTGTCCAAGCAATAGCAAGTTGGGCGATAAACAAAGCCCACATAACCCAGCGATGAGTAGCAAAGAAAGTCAGCATTTCATACTGGTAATAATTGTTCAAAATGAAGGCGACAACTGCGGAAACCCCAACAGCTGCTCCCATGAAAGCATACATTTTGGCTAAAAATGTATTTAAACCTGCTTGACTAAGTCTTCTTTCTTCGTTCACGATAATTCTCCTTCCTTATGGTTTACAGTTTGTGTGTAAACTACCTACTTATTCTATTTATAGGATACCACATCCTGCCTTTAAACTTGTATTTGCTAATATTAAATAATCGTTAAATTCGTAGTATACAAATAAACCAGTCTGGCACTTCGTTCAAAGATACACAAACTGGTTTAATAGTCATTTTTAGTTGTTGCGCAAGCTCAAATTACTCAACAACTTTTCATACTCAAATTCATACTTTTGAATGTCGCCGGCACCCATGAAGATTGCTACTGCATCATGGTATTCCAACAATGGTGACATGTTGTCCAGACTCAAGACACTGCCACCCTTGGCAATCTTGCGTCCTAAATCATCAGAGGATACCTTCCCATCATGTTCCCGGATCGAACTAAAGATTGGCGTCAGATAAACTTTATCAGCCAAACTCAAGCTAGCAGCAAATTCATCCATCAGTGCAATTGTCCGACTAAATGTATGAGGTTGGAAAACTGCAATTAATTGCTTATCTGGGTACTGTTGGCGGGCTGCATCCAACGTTGCCCGAATTTCAGCTGGGTGGTGCGCATAGTCATCGATGATTACCATATCAGCAACTTTCTTTTCACTAAAGCGCCGCTTAACCCCCTTAAAAGTTAACAGTTCCCGCCGAATTTCATCTTGGTCGATCTTTTCCATGTGTGAAACTGCAATAACAGCCAGGCTGTTGAGAACATTATGTTGACCAAACATCGGAATTTCGTATGAACCAAGGAAATCATCATGATGGTACACATCAAAACTAGACCCTTTAGTAGTCCGCTTAATGTTAGTAGCCCGGAAATCATCATCTTCACTAGTTCCATAGAAGTAAATTGGGGCGTGAGCCTGGAGCTTACGTAGGTTTTTGTCTTCGCCCCACACAAAAATGCCCTTCTTAGTTTGCTTAGCAAAGGTTTCAAAGGCATCGCGCACATCATCAATGCTCTTGAAGTAGTCTGGGTGATCGAAGTCAATATTTGTCATGATTGCGTAATCAGGATGATATGCCCCAAAATGACGCCGATATTCATCAGCTTCAAACACAAAGAACCGAGCATCTGGCAGACCTTTACCAGAGCCATCCCCTACCAAGTAACTAGTTGGAGAAACGCCCCCCAGCACGTGAGCCAATAGCCCGGTTGTACTGGTTTTACCGTGGGCACCAGCCACACCAATACTTGTTGTTTCTTCAATAATCATTTCAACTGTTTCAGGATAAGTCAAAACTGGCAAACCTAGTTCGTGCGCCCGTTGAATTTCAACTTGGTCATCACCAAAAGCATTACCAGCAATAATCGTCATGCCAGCTTTGATATTAGCGGCATCAAATGACAAAATCTCAATGCCTGCTTGTTCTAGTCCCCGTTGTGTAAAAGTGTACTTATCGATATCTGACCCGATAACTTTGCACCCCTTATCATGCAAAATCAGGGCTAGTGAACTCATTCCAGTTCCTTTAATCCCCACAAAAAAATATGTGGTATTCATATCCATAGTCGTTATCCTCTTTTCTTCTTCACAATCAAAAATAAGTTTACCATATAAAGCTTACCAGATTCAGATTAAATCTGAATTGTCTTCAAATTGTGCCAACTTTTCTGGTGTTAAGAAAACATCCCGAGGTTTAGATCCCTTAGCGGCTGAAACCAGGCCTTGTTGTTCCAAATCATCAATGATATTGGCTGCCCGGTTGTAACCGATCGAAAACACCCGCTGTAATTTAGAAGTTGATATATTGTCTTCGTTAACAATATAGTCTAACACTTCTGGCAAGAGGTCGTCCTCACTATTAGTCCGAGAAATTTCTTTTTTCAAATCGGTCGGATCAAAAGCATAGTGGGGCCGGGCTTGGCGCCGAACATAATCGGTTACAGCGTCAACCTCATCATTAATATATGTTCCTTGTAACCGGACTGGTTGGCTAGCTCCGTTCCCCAAATAAAGCATATCGCCACGTCCAAGCAACCTTTCAGCACCAGCAGTATCAATAATCGTCCGCGAGTCAACTTGACTGGCAACCATAAAAGCAATCCGCGTTGGAATGTTGTTCTTAATTGTCCCGGTAATAACGTCAACACTTGGTCGTTGCGTAGCAATCAAAAGGTGAATTCCCGCTGCCCGTGCCTTCTGGGTAATTCGGGCAATATAATCTTGAACCTCTGAGGATGCAACCATCATCAAATCAGCCAACTCATCGATCACAATCACAATATATGGCATCTTCAAACCATATTCCCCTTGCGCTTGTGCTTTCTCATTGAATCCCTCAATATTACGAACCCCAGCAGCAGCCAATCGTTGGTAGCGTTCTTCCATTTCGTTAACTACCCATTTAAGAGCAGCGGCGGCTGCCTGCGGATCAGAAATAACTGGTGCCAACAAGTGAGGAATATCGTGGTAAGGCGCCATTTCTACCGCCTTCGGGTCAATTAGCAGTAGTTTGACTTCTTCCGGTTGGGCCTTATACAGGAGCGAAACTAACAAACTATTGATGAAAACTGACTTTCCTGATCCCGTCGCTCCAGCAATCAATCCGTGTGGCATCTTCTGCAGGTCGGTCACTTGAGGACGGCCAAACAAGTCGACTCCCAATGCGACTGTCAGTGGTGATTGGGCTTGTTTAAATTGCGGTGCTTCGAGAACTTCCGCCAACATAACCGGGCGTGATTTAAGGTTAGGAATTTCAATCCCCACACTGCTTTTGCCTGGAATTGGGGCCTCAATTCTGATGTCTTTGGCTGCTAATGCAAGTTTGAGATCATCAGTTAGGTTAGTGATCTTGCTAACCTTGACCCCACGCCCTAATTTAACTTCAAACTGAGTGACTGTCGGGCCAACCGTCCAGTCTTTAACCGTGGCATCAACATGGAACGATTGCAGCGTTTCGTTGAGAACATCAATCTGGTTCAATACCCATTCATCCATGGTGCTACTTTCAACCGCTACTGGCTCTGGCAGCAAACTCAATGGTGGAAATTGGTAAACAAACTGCTGTTTATCCCCCGTCGGTTCTGACGCAGCTGGTTGGACGTTCGTAATGTCTTTAGGATCTGCAATTGCTGCTTTCTTGCTTACTTGCTCAGATACTGGTGGGGCTACTAGCGGTTGCCCACTTGGAGTTGACGTATCTACCATATCCTTGACCATGGCATTCTGACTTGATTTTGGCTGGCTAGTTTGTGCCGTCTTTCCTTGATTAATCTGCTCTTGGCGTCGATGCTCATCAAACAAAGCCAGATGTCGCTGGTCATTTTGTTCAGCATTCATGATATCAGTCAATGACCGGTCTAACGCCCGTGGTTCACCTGTTGCATCTGCAGTAGGTGACACTGGGGTTGGAGTTGGACGCGTTGTACCAGCTTCTACATCTAGTACAGCATGTCCCGCAGCTTGGCTCTCAGCCACTGTCTTCGCACCATCAATCATACCAATCTTGGTATCCTCCGCTTCTGGTTGCGCTTTTTCATCCGGTGCTGTTTCAGTCGTGGCAACCGGCCGAACTGGTCCCTGATCAGCGGGAACAGTCAAATCAATAATTAATTCGTTACTAGGTTGTTCATCCCACAACAAGTATGAATCTGCCGTTTTAGCCAGTTCTTTGACTAACTGCGTATATTTCTTGCGACTTTCATTGGGCGTAAACTGTGCTGTGGAAGGCGGGACATATTTAGGCTTAAATGTCCTCGTTGTATATTCGCGGTGTAATGTACCTGATTGTGCTTTTTTAGTATTTCGCCCCTGATAAACCGGTCCGCGATAATCATCCCCAGTCAAAGAATGATAATTCTCACGGGTGTTTTGCCGCGGGCTAACCCGCGGGACATTTTTTCCTTGTTGCCTAAAAAAGGCTGGTCCATCATAATGTTGCATTCACTTCCACCCTTATCTATCACTTAATTCATTCATATTCGTTGCACAACTATTCTAGCATAATTTTATTACCAAAAAAGAGAGGAGGACAGCCTGTTAGTTCGTTGTCCTCCCCGTAAGGATAATATCTGGTTATGCTTCCTAACAAAGTATTTTGTCCTGCTAGGAAATATTTTTATGCGAACAGTTCAGCCCCAGCCGCAAAGTCAAAAGCAGCGCCAACTGCAAAGCGACTGTCGTCTTCAGGCAGTACCAAAATTCCGCGTTTTTGTGGTGCATTTGGCAATTCTAATTCACGCGCTGAACAAACCATTCCTGGGCTGTCCACTCCCCGAAGTTTGCCTGGCCAAATCATCAACCCGTTTGGCATCATTGCCCCAACTTTAGCTACAACTACCCGTTGGTCAACAGCAATATTAGGTGCCCCACAAACAAGCGTTAATTGTTGCCCATCATTAATAGTAACTTGTACGATGTGCAGGTGGTCAGAATCTGGATGAGCTGCTACTGTTTCCACATGGCCGACAACAAATTTAGGATCATTATCATAAACTAATTCCGCAGGAAAACCGGCTGCCGTCAATGCTTGGTTTAATTGATCCACTTGTTCAGGACGTAAAACCACCTGTCCAGAACCAGCTAAATCAGGCACAATCTCGCTAACAGCAAAGAAGTTATACCCCAACGTTTCGTTAGTGGCCGGTGAAAAAATCCGAACAATATTTTGTTTACGTTCACTTGCTTGAGTTGGTTCATCCGGGCGAACCATCGTCAGCAAAACATCTCCCAAGTGGGCTTTATTATAGCTAGCAATTAGCATCTTTTTAAACTCCCTTATTCAATTAGTAATTATAAAATTAACTCAACGTTAATAATCATGCTCTATTCTAACATAATCAGTCGGCAATTATTTAAAAGTGATTGGAAAATAACAAAGCTGGTAAGAAAATAGCATTTTCTCCCAGCTCCAACTCTAATTAATTCACTTGTGCTAAGAAGTCAACAACTTCAGCCTTGGTCTTACGATCGCCGTTTACAAACCGATCAACTTCCTTGCCATCTTCGTAAACGATGAAACTTGGAATCCCCATAACCATCAATTCTTGACAGAGGTCAATGTTTTCGTCCCGGTCAACTTGTAAGAACTTATAATCTGTAAATTGTGCTTCAATTTCTGGCATGTATGGCTTGATGAATGTGCAATCTGGGCACCAATCAGCAGTAAAGAAGAGGACATACTTTCCTGTTGCTAACTTTTCTTCTAGGGTTGCTTGATTCATTTTTTCTAACATTTCCATGTCAATCACACTCCAGTTGACTTATTAATTGTAAGTAATTATACATTAATCCACTTGGGATGACAACTGATCTGCTTTGGGAAAATGAGCAGTCAACTTGTAAATCGGTTGACCTAACTGGCTAAACTTTTCTTCATATTCTGTCATTATGTTACCTTCTGCTTCAGGACTGTTATGCAGGTCAAGCCAGATACCATCGAATTTCATTCCGTAATTGTTAAGGCTCTGTAACGAAAACTCAAATAGCCCCATATTATCCGTCTTGAATTCTAAATGCCCGGTCGGTGCCATTACCTGCTCATACTGCGCCAGGAAACTCTTGTAGGTTAATCGCCGTTTAGCCTGCTTTTTCTTCGGCCAAGGATCAGAAAAATTCAGGTAAATTCCCGCCACTTCATTATCAGCAAAAAATGTCGTCAATCCTGCCCCGTTTGCCAGAATCAATTGCAAGTTTGGCAGCTTTTGGGCCACCTGTTTCTTAAGAGCAATTCCTGCAGCTGCAGTTTGAATTTCAATCCCAATGAAATTCTTATCGGGGTGCGCTGCGGCCATGTCAGTGATAAACCGCCCCTTCCCCATCCCGACCTCAATGTATAGAGGTGCCTTTTGGGCGAAGCGCTCTTGCCATTTTCCTCGGCATTTTTCAGGTTCTGTCACAATGTATTGGGGATTACTTTCAATTAGTGGGCGCGCCCACTTCTTATTTCTTAAACGCACTCGTGCATCGCTCCTTTAGAAAAAGTGCGCGGAAAATAGCCTTCATGCCAAGTCGTTGGGCTAAGCTAAGACGAGGGTGATGTAAAGTGTGATGACCTTCGTTCATGCTTAGGTTCTAGACTTGGGGCTATTTGCCACGTAATTTATGTGCTATTAGTGAATAAACAACGAGGCTGGTGCGAAAACAGAATTTTCTCCCAGCCTCTCAATAAAAGTATTTTAAATTAATTTTACTTAGTTTTTCGTATCGACAAAATCGGCTAATTTACATATGTCTTGGTTCATTTCATGGAAACGACCACGCCCATGACTATGCTTGATAAAAAACAATAAGTTCATCATTGTATACCAATCAACTCGCGCTTGAAAAGCGGAATCAATCTCTCTTCCATAATAGCGTTCAAGCCACTCATGCCATTGATCACGTGGGACATATAGGCACATTAACATGCTTAAATCCAATGCTGGGTCGCCAACTACTGCTGATTCCCAATCTACTAAATATAAACGTTTAGCATCTGATAACAACCAATTTTTATGATTTAAATCGCCGTGACATACTTCGAAATTTGCTGGGTCTAACTGAGGCATAGTCCGCTTCAGTTGGGTAGCAACACGCGCTAACAACGGATGCTTCCGCAGGTCTGAACTCAGCCCATCAAAATAACTGTCTAATAGGCTTGTTGGGGTCACAACAGTTCCGCCAACCTGTCTTAGCATTTTCTTTAACAGCTTAGAATGATGTACTTTGTACAAGAGGTCAGAAACCTGCTTTGAAGCCATCTCACTTTTATGTAAGCTTCGTCCGTTTAACCATTCTTGGGCCGTCAAAGTGTCACCAGATGACATCCGTTTCGTCCACATCAACCGTGGGGTAACCCCCTCAAGAGATAAGGCAGCTAAAAATGGAGATGTATTTCGCTTCAAGAATAACTTCTTGTTCTTGCTAACCCCCATATAAGCCATACCTGTGTCGCCACCGACTGGGAGAACTTGCCAGCTATTTGTTTCCAAATTGAAATCCATCTTGGCTCGCTCCTCTACTCAATTCGATAACCTCTTAAAGTTTACAAATTTCACTTCTGAGTGTCAAGCAATTTATCCATCTTCTGAGGGAGGTAAAAGCCCGTTAAGACGGCGTTTTCACAACTTAGAATTACCAGCATCCCCCCACTTAAGAGCCAATTCTTAGTTACAATTTCAACCCCGACTACTAGCAAAATTGTCACTCCTCCAAGCAGATAGCGCATCACTTTTTGGAGTGCCTTTCTTTGTTGAAGTGGTTGCAGTGGCCATACATATTGAAACAAATTATTGCGGTGGATACTAGCCAGGCCTAACATTTGATTCATTACCAGGTAAAGCCATAGCATTGCCACTGCTCCACGCACCCAGACCCCTGGAATGAGGAGCACGACCAGCACACCTACACCAACTAACCGGAAGTAGGTTCCGCTTAAGTTGGGATTGCGCACTAAAGTCCGGTAGTAACAATACAAATATGGATTGCCCTTAGCTTGAGGCAGAAGTTTATCCCATAGTTTACGCCGCTTGATACTCCCTTGAACTGCTGGTACATCAGTAAATAGGTTTAAAAAGCGGTACAAGCGCGCCATCCGACTGTTTTCTTTGGCTAAAGCAAGCTGCCAATCAATACCATAATCTTCCAACCGGTAAGTAGTTACCCCGACTATTCCCAAACAAAGCGCTGCCAGAGCCAAACCACCCCAGCAAGTCACCCTCAAGGCCAGGATCAAGCAACTAATTTGTGTACCAAATAACACCAGGTATTCTTGCTTAGTTGCTAATTGTACGTTACGTTTTTTAGTCAAAATTCGGTATTCTTGCAGTGTTAACGTACCCTTTAATAATAATTGGGTCAGCCCTAGTGCCAGTAAGTCCCAACTGTTCATGCCTAGTCCCCGTAATACTAAAGGGCTTATTATTCCCAGTCCAATTATTTGTAATCCGCAGTTACGCCATAAACTCCACCAAAACGCCCGTTGTATATATTGACCACTAGCTTTTTCTTGCGGTAACCAAAAAATGGGATCGGGTGGTTTGAGCAAAGTGGTGATTGAACCAACATACAGCCACCCCCACAGCCAAATTCCACTTACCGGCCAGACCCACCAAGCCGCGTTCTCGGGAGTTAGGTTTTGCACTAGCTGGGCGTAGCCTAAACTAAACCCCCCCAAGATAAATAATAGTGCAATGACAAAGTGATCATTGAGCACATAACGACTATATTTCAGTAATAAACGCCGATATGCCCGTTGACGCTGGCGCCATAAATCATTCATCACTTCCACCCTCCTGTGTTAAAGCTAAGTAAATATCTGTCAAATTAGCGTCCGCCATATGCGCTTGGGTCTGTAAATCGGTTAATGTCCCGTGGGCAATAATTTGTCCATGGTCCAGCATAATAAAACGGTCACAGTAAGTTTGCGCTGTTGATAAAACATGCGTTGACATCAAAACACCCGCACCGGCGTCTGCTTTTGTTCTAATACTTGTTAACAGGTTTTTGACTGCTAGCGGGTCCAAGCCTAAAAACGGTTCATCAATAATAAACAGTTGGGCCTGGGTAATAAACGCACAAGTGATCATTACCTTTTGCTTCATCCCTTTGGAAAAATTAGCAGGTAACCAGTCTAATTTATTGGTCAACCGGAATAAATGCAACAAGTGCTGGGCATCTTGCCAGGCCTGATCATGATCTAAATGATAAGCCATGATTACCATTTCAATATGTTCCCGTAAGGTAAGTTCTTCATATAGAACCGGCATCTCAGGAATATACGCTAATTTCTCTTTATATTTTTGCGGATTGGCCTGCAAAGAAATGCCATTTAATTCAATTTCTCCAGTATGGGGCGTTAGCAAGCCGATCAAATGATTGATTGTGGTCGATTTGCCCGCTCCGTTCAAGCCGATCAAACCCACAATTTCACCGGCTTTGACAGTAAAGTTTAAATCTTTGATCACTGGTAGGCGTGAATATCCCCCAGTTAAATGGGTAACGGTTAACATATGATCCCTCATCTCTTTATCTACTCGGTTCTTTATTCTTAGTGTATAATTATTTTAAACATGAATAAACACTTTTCACTAATGGAGGAAGCATTTATGAACGATTGTATTTTTTGTAAAATTATTGCTGGCGAAATCCCTAGTGTCAAAATCTATGAAGATGATGATGTGTATGCCTTCATGGATATTTCTCAAACTACCCCTGGTCATACCCTGTTAGTACCTAAGCAGCATGTGGCTGATATTCTCGCATATGATGCTGATTTGGCAAGCAAGGTTTTCAGTAAGCTCCCTATGATCGCACGAGCAGTTAAAAATTCTGATCCAGCCATCAAAGGTTTAAACATCGTTAATAATAACGGTGAAGTGGCTTACCAATCTGTCTTCCACTCCCACATTCATATTATTCCCCGGTACTCTAGCGCAGATACTTTTGCCATTCGTTTCAGCGATAATAGTGCTGATTACAGCGCTGAACAACTCCAAGCACTAGCTGCCAAGATTGTAGCTCACTTGGAAAAATAGCACATGCGGACAAGAACCAAAATCGCCCTTACGTTTATCGGTGGTGTTAGTGCCTGGGGATATTTAGAATGGCGGCACTTCAAACAGCAGCGATCAACAGATTTGGGGTTCGACCAAGTTAAAAATGATCTCCAGCATGCGGCTTTTGCTTGGGAACAAATCAGCGGCAAGACTAATCGTCTATTAGCAACTGTCGTGACTGCCCAAGCAGATTTGCTTCCATTAAAAGATAAAATTGCAGCCTATACCGCTGCCATAGAAAAATGGAATACAGCATTGGAAACAAAGCTCCATTAATACGCTTGTAGGTCAGGACGCTTTCTAAAAAATGTTTAAATTAATTACTACTTACCCCCTTCCTGTTTCTGGTCCTGTGGTATAGTAGGACATGTTATTAAATTTACTTTTCACAATTTAGATAGAAACGGATGTGTTTATGCTTATGCAGAAAAAATGGTTAGTTGCTTGTGCTACTATCCTGGCTTCAGTCAGCCTGGCAGCCTGCTCCAAAACGGTTGCTACAACTTCCGGTGGTAAGATTACCGAAAGTGAATATTACAGTAGTTTGAAAAAGACTTCATCTGGTAAGCAAGTATTGCAACAGATGATCTTAAATAAAGTCTTGGAAAAGGAATACGGTAAAAAAGTCACTGACAAGGACGTTGACAAAGAATATGCCAATTACAAGGACCAGTATGGTTCTAGCTTTAACAGTGTCTTGCAACAAAATGACTTGACCAAATCAGCTTTCAAGAAGCAATTACGGTCCAACCTTCTCTTACAAGAAGCGGTTAAGGATAACGTTAAGATCACTCCTTCAATGCTCAAGAGTCAATGGAAGTCTTATGAACCTAAGATTACAGTGGCACATATTCTAGTTTCTAAGAAGAGTACAGCTGAAGATATCATTAAAGAACTACAAAAAGATGGTAGTTACAAAAACTTCAGTAAATTAGCTAAAGAAAAATCCACTGATTCATCTAGCAAGAAGAATGGTGGTAAACTCGATTCTTTCGACAATACGGATACTAACTTAGATGATGACTTCAAGAAGGCCGCTTTTGCCCTCAAGCAAGGAACCTTCACCACAACTCCTGTCAAGACTAGTTATGGTTATCACATCATCTACTCCATCAAGAATCCAGGCAAGGGTAAGATGTCTGATCACACTGCTGAACTGAAGAAGCAAATTATCGCTAGTGAAATGAACGATACGACTACTTTGCAATCAGTTATTTCCAAGGTCCTGAAGAAGGGGAACGTCTCCATTAAAGATAACGACCTGAAGAATGTCTTATCAGACTATACTTCAAGTTCATCAAGCAGTAATTAAATTCGTTACTCTTAGCCACAAATAAGCATGAGGGATACTCTCATGACCAAATAAAAACCAGACAACAATCTCCGCTGCGGAGCTGTTGTCTGGTTTTTGTTTTAAACATTATTCATCTTGTTGCTCAGACTGGTCGGACCAGTTTTGGGGCCGGTAAAATTTCAAATTATCTTTAGCGAAAATCCGTCCAGAAAATTCTCCTGGTTCAGTCTTTTCCAATGCCGACCGTACCATCTGAATTGAAGCATCCAGTTCATCCAATTGGTGCAATACATCGGCTTCTAAGAGGTGAGGTCGGACTGGTGAACCATACTCTAACAACCCGTGGTGAGCTAAGATCATATGGCGCAGTAACACGATGTTTTCTTTCTTGGTGTCAATTCCTGTCTCATCACAAACCTTGATGATTTCTTCGTCTACCAAAACAATATGTCCTAAAAGATTGCCTGCTAAAGTATACTCTGTGCCAACGGGTCCACTCAACTCGAGCGTCTTACCTAAATCATGAAGGATTGCACCCGCATACAACAATGAGGCATTGACGTGTTGATATTGTTGGGTAACTGCTTTAGCCAACCGTAAAATCGATAAAGTATGGTAAGCCAAGCCAGCTACAAACGCATGGTGATTCTTCTTGGCAGCTGGATAGGTAAAAAAGTCTTTTTGGTACTTGTGCAGTAACGCATAAATAATCTTTTGCCAATCAGGATCAGTGATGTCTTCAATATATTCTTTAAACTCATTTGCCATTTCCTTGGGGGCTTCTGGAGCCGTCGGCATGTATAATCCCGGATCGGCATAAGCCCCCGTCGTTACTGGTTCCAGCCGCGTAATCCGCACTTGCCGGTTATCTTGGTAATTAATCAAACTTCCAGTTAGCAAGACCACTGCCCCTGGAACCAACTGGGTTAAGTCTTCAGAACTTGGATCCCAATACATCGCAATTACTTCACCTGATTTGTCAGCAAAAGTTAAAATCAAGTATTGTTTACCATTTTTTGAAACACGCCGTTCCACTCCTTTAAGGAGGACATGCAGGTGAATTTGTTCACCCACTGCGTAGTCAAATAATCTTTTTTCAGCCATTTTTCCTCCATCTCTATGCAAGAAAGTTCCCCCTCTTGCCTCATACCATCATCTGACAAGAGCAGCACCTACTTCTCTTGCTATTTTAAGAGAGGGAGTGGACATAATTGTTCTCCACTCCCTCTCTTTGGCCATTCGTCCATATGAGTAACTGTTATTATGATTCGTATAATTCAGTGATTGGCTTGAACAAGGCTTGTTCAATGTCATCAACAACCACGCTCAAGGCCCGTTCTTTTTCCATCAGGCGCTTAACTGCATCGAATGAAGCTGCCTTTTGTCCAATTTCGTGCATCTTCTTGGCCTCTTCCGGCTTGATATCTGCTAACGAGCCATCTTGTTGCCGCTTTTGTAATTCATCTTGTGCTTTGCGTAATTCTTGGAAAACCGCATATGCTTCTTCGTCTTCCTTCAAGGCCGCAAAAGCAGCTTGCAATTCTTTATATTCTTTAATTTGGCGTAAGTCAGCTTGTAACTGATTAGCCGTATCGTAAATATTAACCACGATTATTCCTCCTCAATGTAACTACGTTTATTATAACATTGATTAACCACCAAACCAGTTACTAATTATTTGTTTGCTGTTTGAGAACCACTCTTTAGCTTTACTCTTCAAGTTATCGCCAGTGTTCTTAATTTCATTCCAAACATCTTCACCCTCTGAGCTATTGGCTTGTTTAGCTTTGGCCATAGTTGAAGCTGACTGAACATCAAATTGGGTTTGCGCGGTATTCGGCAGAATACCTTCCATTTCGGTCTTAAAGAGTAGTGATCCACCCCGTACTCCCTCATCTTGCAATGAATGATTACTTGAATCAAAGCCAACCCAGGTGGCAACCACTATATCCTTGGTATAGCCAACATACCAGTGGTCCTTATCAGCTTGGTTACCTTTACCAGTATTTTCGGTTGTCCCTGTTTTACCAGCAATAGTATATCCATCAGGCTTGGCTGTATATCCAGTCCCGCCAGCTGCATAAACATCTAGCATCATGCTAGTCATTTGGTTGGCCACCTTAGTAGACATAACCCGCTTGGACTTTGGTTCTGCATCAACAATAGTCTTTCCCGTTGCGTCCACAATCTTGGTAATGTAATGTGGCGTCTGGCGCGTGCCATCATCAGCAAATGCCGTATATGCCCCTGCCATTTGTTGCGGTGAGACCCCTTTATCCAAACCACCGAGGGCCAAACTTAGATTCTTATCATCTTTATTTACCGGCAAGCCAAACTTTTTGACCGAATTGTAACCAGCATTAACCCCAATTTTATTGAGGAGCCATACAGCTGAGGTATTCTTGCTCAGTGCTAATGCTTTGTACATCGGCAATTCACCACTATATTGATTATCCCAATTATGCGGTTGATAATGATTAGTCCCATAAGCACGATATTCATCTTTAATCATTGAATCGTAATGATAGCCATCCTGCAAAGCAGGTGTGTATACCGCTAATGGTTTGATCGTTGAACCTGGAGACCGTACTAGCTGCGTTGCCCGGTTGTAGCCACGGAAAACATGACTTCCTGAGCGACCACCTACAACCGCCATTACCCCACCAGTCTTAGGATCAACTGCGATCGAAGCTCCCTGTGCTTGGGCGCCATCAGTTGCGTTGTAAGGAAAAAGAGCATCATTTGCAAAAGCATTTTGCATCTTTTGTTGGTATGTTTGATCCAAAGTAGTATAAATCTTGTATGCTCCGTTCATCACATCTTTTTCAGATAGGTCATACTCATTAATGGCTTCGTTGATCACTGCATCGAAGAAATATGGGTACCGGTAGCCTGATTTGTACTGGTAGCGATCGCTTGTAGTCATCGCAGTTTTCTGGTATTGAACCATTTCATCTTGACTGAGTTTGTTATTTTCATGCATTAAACTTAAAACCACATTCCGTCGCTGCGTTGCAGCTTGCGGATGGTCTTTGGGATTAAACCCATTAGGGCTAGTCAGCATCCCCGCCAAGGTGGCCGCTTGGGGAACACTTAGTTGACTAGCATTAATTCCGAAATACTTGCGGGCTGCATCTTGGACACCCCAGACCCCATTGCCAAAATAAGCATTGTTTAGATACATTGCTAAAATCTGCTTTTTGGAATACGTATTCTCAATCTGCATGGCAATAAAAATCTCTTTGGCTTTCCGCGAAAAAGTCTGTTGTTGGGTTAAGAAAGCATTTTTCGCCAGCTGTTGGGTAATGGTGCTCCCCCCACCACTGATATAGTCTCGGTGGAGAAGTTTGTTTTTGACATATAACAAACCAGCCCGGGCAATACCTTTAACTGAAAAACCGTATTCTTTATAAAAATTGCGGTCTTCCGTTGATAACACCGCTGCTTCAACATGCGGTGAAATCTGGTCCAAATCGACCCATGTTCCCTTTTGGGAATAAAGATACCCCGCTTTGTTATTATTGTGGTCATAAATTGTTGTTGTTTGTTTAAGCTTAGAATTTAAACTTTTAACATCAGCCGTTTTAGCAACAAAAACCAGGTAAGTCGAGCTGAGGAAGATGATCGTTAGACCAACTACTATCAACCACCGCGTCACCTGGTACCGATGCCATTTTCGCTTAATAAATTCCCACAAATTTGTTAACCATGGTACATTCTTCATTAACCTTAATATTCCTTTATTCGTTTTTGCCTATTTTATCACATTCTCAATGATAGGGGCATTTTAAGAAAATTCTTAAGCATTTTTCATATGTTGTTTAATCATACTCCCTACCTGACTGGCACTTTCCACACTATCGCAGATCAAGACTAGTGTGTCGTACCCTGCCAGTGTCCCTAAAACATGCGGGATCTGGTAATCATCAATGACTGCTCCCAGGCCGTTGGCATTACGCGCAATCGTATGGACAATCAGCATAAATTGTACCTGATCAACCCGACTGACATTATCTCTAATACTTTTATAGAGGCGTTCGCTCTGGTCCGCTGGTTGGTGCTTATAGACCACATAGCGTACCTGTCCGGTATTGTCAGCCTTTTTGGTAATATGTAATTCTCTAATATCTCGTGAAATCGTGGCTTGAGTTGCCTTGATTCCCCGATCTTTAAGTATTTTGATTAGTTCTTCTTGCGTTCCAATGCGATTTTGGACAATTACACGTTCAATTATGGCTTGCCGCTCTTCTTTCTTCATCATTTTTCTCCTATTCATTATTCTTCATAAATATCCAAAATCCATTATATCATTAACCATACTTCTTTTTCAGAACAGTCTGACGAACAGCAATCACTCCGCGGCGGGTTAACGCTTCTTGGGCACAAACGCGAGCCCGCAGGGTTTTGCTGATTGTTGGTAAAGTAGAGTTGGCAATATTAGCAATCACATCCCGGGTAAAAGTCTGTGGTAAGTAGACAAAACTTTGCCTGGTGTCCCCAAAATAGTGGGCTAGTGCCAAAATTGTCATCCATATGCGATCAGGAGCAGCAGGCTGCGAAACCGCTAAGGTCATGTCCTCGCTAATCGTTCCCTGATAAAAGCAGTCCTCAAATAATACATGTTTCCATCTCAGGTTCATTGCTTCTAACGCACGCAACGCATGGGGATTGATCTTCAATGCTACCACATCTGTCCAAGCCATAAAGTAATACTGATTCTTAATGAAACTTTTCTTTTGGCAACACCGCCCAAAAGGAAAAAAGTGTTTGGTAGCAATAAAGCGGGAAAATGGTTTGCCATCTTGTTCCAATAAGTCAACTTTAACTAACCCTTTCAGAACATAAAAAAGGTTTCCTTCCAGCTCTTCGTCAGCAATCGTTGTTCCTTGCTTGTATGCTGTTAAAGGACAGTTGGCTACCAAGTATTCACACTCAGCTTGACTGAGACCAGCTTCATGCAGTGAAGCCGCAATATCCATGTTTTCACCTCCTTTTTGCGTAACTATATCACATTAAAAATAGCGCTTACATAAAATACTTTAAATATCATTCTTTTTTTATGAAAATATCATCGTCATCCCGTATCCTTTTTATCGGGAGCAAAAAGTTAGTACTAAATAAACTAAGCGGCTGTGAAAAGTTTCTCCCAGCCGCTGGTTACTTTTCTAATTTTGATGAAAAAGATCCCGTGTATAAAGTTTATCTTGCACATCACTCAATTCGTCACTATACCGGTTAGTAATAATCAGTTCACTCATTTCTTTGAACTGCTGCAAATTGTTAATAACTGGATTGCCAAAAAAGGTATCCGTCTGTGCCAACAATGGTTCATAAATGATTACTTTGGCTCCTTTAGCACGAATCCGCTTGATCACACCCTGAATCGCAGACTCACGGAAATTATCCGAGTTTGTTTTCATAGTGAGCCGATAAACACCGATCACTACTGCTCGTTCCTTTTGAGAACTGTACACTAAATCATTAGTATAGTCATAATAACCGGTCCGTTTGAGGATCTGGTCAGCAATAAAATCCTTCCGCGTACTATTAGCGGTGACAATTGCTTCAATTAATTCTTCTGGAACATCCTGATAATTGGCCAATAACTGTTTTGTATCTTTAGGTAAACAGTAGCCACCATAGCCAAAAGATGGATTATTGTAATAATCACCGATCCGTGGATCCAAGCAAACAGCTTTAATAATCTCCTGCGTGTTTAAGTCATGAACCTCCGCATATGTATCCAGTTCATTAAAATAGGCTACGCGTAAAGCTAGGTAAGTATTAGCAAAAAGTTTGGTAGCCTCTGCTTCTGCTAAACCCATGAACAAAACCGGGATATTCTTACGCAAGGCCCCTGCCTGTAAAAGGTCTGCAAAGGTTTTAGCCCTAGTGATTGTTGCTGGTTGATCATTTTTTGTTGTAACAATGATCCGGTTAGGATTTGGGTGGTCGACCCGTTATAGTTTCCATTCCGTGTTGTTTGCTTTCCAGTAATATAGATCTTAGTTGTTGAAACATAAGTTGGAGTTACGACCCAGGCGCTCCAAACATAGCCAATTACAGCACACACTATTGTTCCCGCGATGATGACCCACCATCGGTGGAGTAAAGCTTCAATTAAATTTAATAAGTCAACTTCATTATATTCATTTGTGTTCATTCCTATTCCACCACCATTGTGTTCCCTCTTATCTAGGTGCACTAATAAAAAAGTTCACTATCCCTTATTAAAATAAGCAATAGTGAACTATTTTGGTGCAATGCACGCCAAATAAACTATTCGTTGTGTAATCTCTGTGCCAACTTAAACGTGCCATCTTGCTCACCTACTCAACTGTTAATCATATTCACAAATAATTATACAGTTTTTTGATACCGCTTACCAGTTAATATACTATCTATAAACTAGCTAAGAGCTTTCGACTTCGGGCACGGTCTGCTTGCAATTGACAGATCAGCTCATCAATACCGTCAAATTTAATCATTGGCCGCAAATAATACATCCATTCAACCGTTACCTGCCGTCCATAAACTTGACGGTTAAAATTGAACAAATTGATCTCGACAGTTCGGGCAAGATCATTCCCGAAAGTTTCGTTATTGCCAATTGACGCCATTCCCTGGTACCAAGTACTCTCACCGTCCAAACACACGCGAACAGCATAGACCCCATCTCCAGGGATTCGTTCCTGGGCCCACGGTAAAACGTTGAGGGTAGGAAAACCTAGCTCTCTACCGCGCTGGAAACCATGAACAACTTTGCCATGGACCTGATAGTGGTAGCCCAATAGGCGGTTGGCCTCCGTCATCTGTCCAGTGGCTAGGGCCTGTCTGATCCGGGTTGAACTAACTTTTTGGTCGCCATCACAAAGGTGGTTGACACACATAATGTTAAACCGTCCCTGGGCATACTCAGGCAGAAGAGGCATAGTAGCAATAGCTGGGGGGCCATAAGTAAAGTCCGCCCCTGCGACTAAGTAACGTGCCCGGAGAGCAACGGCATATTTATCAATAAATTCCTGCGGTGGCATATATGCTAAATTTTCATCAAAAGTAACAATGTATAAAATATCTACTCCTAACGCTTCCATCCGCTCAATTTTTTCCTGATTAAGCGTTAAATAGCGCATGGTATCCTTGGTAACATCTGTAAAGAAAATCTTGGGATAGATATCAAATGTCAATACAGCTAGGGGCAGGTATGTATTGTGAGCTTTCTTGCGAGCTACATTGATTACCCGTTGGTGGCCTCGGTGAACGCCATCAAAGAAGCCCATTGCTAAGACAACATCTGAATTAGGAATCTGCGCCTGGTCATATGGATCAGTTAATCGAATTATTCGCACTCTATCACCTTCTTATTCGCTCAAATCAATCATTGTTTCTGGTCGAAAGACTTGGCGTTGCGTATCGTATTGGTAGACACACCGTACTTTGCCATGGTAAGTCAGCGTCACCTTGGTTTTATCCTGGTATTCAGGTAAAGCTAAAAAGCCCCCATTTTTAACTATCCGCCACTGATCTGAAGTCACAGCTACTGCTGGTAGGTCCCGCAGAGCTGTTGCCACCGGTAGGAGCACTTGATCTAGTTTGTCTTGGTCTTTAGCTTGTTGGAGTTGGTCTAAAGTTAGAGTTTGACCAACAGTGATCCCCCCGCTTTTCAGCCGCGTTAAATCTGACATTACTGCTGGAACACCGAGGATCTTTCCCAAGTCAACCGCTAGAGTCCGGACATATGTCCCCTTACCACAACCAACTTCAAAATAAATTTTCTGTAAGCCAGTCTGTGAATCAAAAGTCGCTACTTGTCGCTGCTTGAAATAATCAACATGGATTAACCGTTGGGGACGATCCACTTTTTCGCCAGCCCGAGCATACTCGTAGAGGCGTTTCCCCTTGACCTTAACAGCCGAATACATTGGGGGAATCTGTACAATATCACCCACCAACTGTTCCATCGCAGCCACGATTTCAGTAGTGGTAAACGGACGTGTCAATGGTTGCCGCGCGATTTCAGCTCCATCCAGGTCTTCGGTTTCAGTAGCAAAACCCAGGGTGATTTCTCCTTGGTAGATTTTACCTGACGCCATCAAATAATTTACTAGCTTAGTTGCTTTGCCGATACATACCGGTAAAACTCCATCAACATTAGGATCTAATGTCCCACTATGGCCGACACGTCGAGTTTGAAAAATTCCCCGACACCGAGCAACACAGGCTGCACTAGTCATTCCGCGCTCTTTAAACAAAGGTACGATTCCGTCCACTCTCCATCACTCCTCAATCACGTGGTAAATCTTTGTTATTATACCATTCTCGATACTGAAAAGGAGTGCTGGATCTGCACAAGGATCCAACACTCCTCAGTAACCTCATCTTAAAGTAACTTTAAAATGAGTTGTTCTTTTTTAAATCATTTAATAATTGGTCGATTCGGTCGCCATAGCGGACAGATTCATCCCGTTCAAACTTGATTTCCGGCGTCACATAAATTGTTAACCGGCGTCCCAGTTCTCCACGAATCAAACCTGTTGCCTTGTCCAAACCTTGTTGCGCTTTTTGCGCATCAGAAGCCTTGTCGGATAAAATACTGTAATAGATAGTTGCATGTTGCAAGTCCCCGGAAACATCTACCCCTGTGATGGTAATGTCTTGAACCCGCGGATCACGCACCCGTTTCAGCAAAATATCGCTCACTTCACGTTCGATTTCCTTGGCTAACCGTCCAACGCGATGTTCTTTAACCATACTGTCACCTCAGACTATTCTACTGGAACTTCTTCCATAACATATGCTTCGATTTGGTCGCCAACCTTGATATCGTTGTAGTTTTCAATCATTAAACCACATTCATACCCTTGCTTGACTTCCTTCACGTCATCTTTGAAGCGCTTCAAACTAGCTAATTCGCCTTCATAGATAACAATCCCGTTTCTGATAATCCGGACACCACTATCCCGACGAATATAACCGTCAGTTACGTAGCCCCCACCGATCGTTCCAAGCCGAGAAACTTTGTAAGTCTGCCGAATTTCCACCTGACCAGTGATCTTTTCTTTGAACTCTGGTTCCAGCTTCCCTTTCATGGCACTTTCGATTTCATCAATAGCTTGGTAGATCACCCGGTGTAAACGAATATCTACCTTATCCATTTCTGCTTGTTTCTTGGCATCAACAGTTGGCCGCACGTTAAAGCCGACGATGATTGCTCCTGAAGCTTCGGCCAAGGTAACGTCACTTTCATTGATTGCACCAACAGCCTGGTGAATGATATTAACGCGGACACCTTCAACATCGATCTTCTTCAAGGACCCAGCTAAAGCTTCAACCGAGCCTTGTACGTCAGCCTTGATGATCACATTTACCTGTTTCATATCTTCTTGTTTCATCGTGTCAAAGAGGTTGTCCAATGTTACCCGTTGGGTTTCAGACCGTTCCTTCATCAATGCCCGTTTAGCTCTTTCTTCACCAGCAGCCCGGGCTGTCTTTTCATCATCAAAGACAACAAACCGTTCCCCTGAGTCAGGCACATCGTTCAAACCAGTAATTTCCACTGGCATTGATGGGGTAGCTTCTTTGATACTGTGCCCATACGCATCGGTCATCGTCCGCACACGGCCGAAGGTATTGCCGACAACGATTGGGTCCCCTACCCGGAGTGTTCCTTGTTGAACTAAGAGGGAAGCTACGGAACCTTTCCCTTTATCTAACCGGGCTTCGATTACAGAACCAGCCCCATTTTGGTCTGGGTTAGCTTTGAGTTCAAGAATTTCAGCTTGTAAAAGAATCATATCTAATAATTCATCCAGGTTCTTGCCGAACTTAGCTGAAATTTGGACGAAGATTGTATCGCCACCCCAGTCTTCTGGAATCAATTCATATTCCATCAATTGTTCCATTACGTGGTTTGGATTAGCCCCAGGCTTGTCAATCTTGTTAACCGCCACAATAATTGGCACGTTAGCTGCTTTAGCGTGGTTGATCGCTTCGATTGTCTGTGGCATTACCCCATCATCGGCAGCCACCACTAAAACAGTAATGTCAGTGATGAACGCCCCCCGAGCCCGCATGTTAGTGAAGGCTGCGTGCCCTGGTGTATCCAAGAAAGTAATTGTCTTATCATCATGCTTGATCTGATAAGCCCCGATGTGTTGCGTGATTCCCCCAGCTTCACTATCAGTAATGTGGGAATGACGGAACTTGTCCAGCAAAGTAGTTTTACCGTGGTCAACGTGACCCATGATTGTTACTACTGGTGGGCGTGGAGCTAAATGCTCAGTATTCTTTTCTTCATCTTGGAAGAACTTATCAATATCAGCCACATCGACTTCAACTTTTTCTTCGGCATTGATGCCATAATCAGCAGCCAATAATTCAATTGTGTCTTTGTCTAAGGATTGGTTTTGGTTAACCATAACCCCCATCATGAACAGCTTCTTGATAATTTCGGCTGGTTCCCGGTGGATTTTCTTGGCAATTTCAGCAACATTCATGCCGACTGTGTAAACCAATGTTTCTGGTAATGGCTTGTTCTTTCTTTGTGGGACTGGCTTCTTGTTTTGTTGCCGGTTGTTGTGGCGGTTCTTTTTATTTTTCTTGTTGAACCGCTTGCGTCCCCCATTTTGAAAGTTGTTATTCCGGTTGAACTTGCCGTTACCACCACGGTTGTTCCGTTGGTTGCTATCTTCATCCCGCATAGCCCGGCGCTCGTCGCGGCCTGCAGGTTGTTCATGCTTCTTGCGGAAATCCCGTGATTTTGGTGCAGATTGCACTGGCTTCTTGTGCTCAGTGTGCTTGTTAGCCGGTGCTTTCTTTTCTGATTTTGGTTGTTGTTTTGGGGAAGTAGTATTACCCTTCATTGCTTTCTTGATAACTTGCTCCTCTCCAGCATTCACAGTTGACATGTGGTTGCCCACCGTCAACCCCTGCTCTTTAGCAATTTTAATTACTTGTTTACTGCTCATCTTGAGCTCTTTGGCTAATTCATAGATGCGTTTTTTAGTCATCTGATCACACTCCTAATCGTAACCTTACGCGGATTCGCCTGTCCTCCAGTCGGTCGACAGGAAAATCCTGTCTGAACCTAGGAGGTTGTTAATAATTGTTTCATTTTGGTACTAAAGCCTTGATCCATAACAGCCAGTAATGACCGTGAACTGCCAATCGCGTAACTCAGCTCTGCACGCGTAAACTCTGTGCACAAATAGACATTGTACGATTGACACTTATCCGTAAATTTCTTACGCGAACTCGCCCCACCATCACTAGCAAAAAAGACCAGTCCGGTTTGACGCCCACGAATAGCTGCTAAAACCCGGTCCTCACCCGTTGTCAGCTTTTGTGCACGCCGGGCAAGTCCAAGCATATTCAAAACTTGTTGCTTATTTTTCATTGCCAAATAACTTTGCACGTTCTACCTGGTGGTCAACATATGCAATTAACTCATCATAGAATTCATCAGCAATTTTCAGTCCAAAAGCCTTATCAAAAGTTCTCTTTTTCTTGGCTAACTTTGCGATAGCAACATCTAAAAAGATGTAAGCACCGCGTCCGGCTTTCTTCCCCGTAGGGTCGATGCTAACTTCATTTTGCTTGTTTTTGACAACTCGCACTAATTCTTTTTTCGGTTTCATCTCGCCGGTCACAATGTCTTTACGCA
The DNA here is from genome assembly GCF_036689625.1 of Ligilactobacillus saerimneri. Taxonomy (NCBI): domain Bacteria; kingdom Bacillati; phylum Bacillota; class Bacilli; order Lactobacillales; family Lactobacillaceae; genus Ligilactobacillus; species Ligilactobacillus saerimneri. Next base: position 531,556 of record NZ_CP144759.1, on the reverse strand, counting down.
TTGGAATTTTACGTTGTACCATAATAGACTTCTCCTCTAGTAATTATTCTTGGTCCGTAGCATCGTTTTGCGGATAAAAAATAATTGGTTCCAGTGCAGCTTCCTTGGCTGCAGCAATTTCTGCAAGATAATCTTCGTATGAAGGCATCTCACTTTCAGACTTAATATCAATCTTGAAGCCAGTCAACCGGGCAGCTAAGCGGACGTTTTGTCCCTTCTTACCGATAGCCAATGATAATTGGTCATCAGGAACAGCCACTGTACATTCGCGGTCGTTTTCTGGATTGAACCGTACTTCTAAGACATCAGCTGGATTCAGTGCATTGGAGATGAACTCAGCTGGATCTTCTTTCCATTCAACAATGTCCATGTTTTCCCCATGGAGTTCATTGACAATCGTTTGCACCCGTTGGCCTCGTGGTCCTACACAAGTACCAACTGGATCGATATTGTCATCATTAGAACGAACTGCGATCTTGGCCCGATCGCCAGCTTCCCGGGCAATCGAAACGATTTCGACAGTTCCATCGTACAGTTCTGGAACTTCATTTTCAAATAATCGCTTCAACAGGTCTGGATGTGACCGACTTACGAAAACCTGTGGTCCCCGTGTTACGTTTTCAACTTTGTAAACATACACTTTGATCCGTTGGTGGGCCTCATATTCTTCCGTTGGAATTTGGTCCCGCTTAGACATCAAAGCTTCGATCGTCCCAATATTTACGTAGATATTGCCCCGACTGTCACTCCGTTCAACTTCACCCGTAACGATTTCATCTTCGTAGCGAATGTACTTATCATAGATAACACTTCGTTCTGCTTCCCGCATCCGTTGCAAGATTACTTGCTTAGCAGTTTGCGCAGCAATCCGCCCGAAATTCTTAGGGGTGACTTCAAACTTGATCGTATCGCCAATTTCGTAAGCTTTGTTTTTTTGCAAAGCATCCTTCAAACTAACTTCCAACAATGGATCCAGTGCTTCTTCAACCACTGTCTTAACCGCATAAACGTGCATGTCACCTTTGTTTTGGTCAAACTCAACTTCCACGTTTTGGGCCTGGTCATAGTTGCGCTTGTAAGCAGAAACTAACGCTGCTTCCATTGCTTCAATGACGATCTCTTTCTTAACGCCTTTTTCTTTTTCCAGCGTATCTAATGCATTTAGTAATTCCTTACTCATGCTTCTTTGACTCCTTATTCTTAAAACTTAATTGCTAAACGCGCCTTGGCAACCTGTTTGCGGGGAATATCGACTGTTTTCTTGCGTGTCTTATCCATATATTCCAGCACTAAGTGTTCATCATCTAATGCGATGAGGTTACCTTCATAAACTTTCTTACCAGCAATCTGCTGGTACAAGGAAACATTGATATATTCTTGATTTGCTAGTGCCTGTTGATAATCCTGTTCCCGCTTTAATGGGCGTTCTGCCCCGGGTGATGACACCTCAAGGTAGTATGCCTGGGGGATCGGATCAGGGTCACAATTATCAAGTTTTTCGCTCAGTTGATCACTGACTAGGGCACATTCTTCAATGTTGATTCCTCCCGGCTTATCAATGTAAACCCGTAAGTACCAACTCTTGCCTTCCTTAACAAACTCAATGTCAAACAAGTCAAAATGGTGTTCCGCTAAAATTGGGTTGACCATTTCAGTGACTACTTCAACTACGTTACTCACTTGCTAACAGACCTCCTTTACATCCTTTTAAAGAAAAACCCAATAAAAAAAGTGAGCATACTGCTCACTCTTTTACGAGCTATACAATTAACAAACAAAGTATAGCATATTTACGTCTAGTGTTCAAGGACGAGCTCCAATGTCATCCCTATCATTGTTCCTTATTCTGAAATACATACCGGTAGATAAGATATCCACAAAGACAAGTAATCAAGTCTGCCACAGCCTGGGCCCAAACAATTCCGTGATACCCATTGGTCATCTTCAATATTTCCAATGCAATGAAATAGATAATTCCTTGTCGACTAACTGCCATTGCAAAAGCCGCCCAAGCATTCCCTATTGATTGAAAAACTGTTGTATAAACCAGGATCAACCCTACCAGAGGAGTAGTCAGCAGAGTTGCCCGCAACATGTATGCCCCAGCTGTTACGATTTCTGGTTGGTTCATGAACAGTCCTGTTACCGGATGTGCAGCAATAATCAAGACTCCACCAACAATGATGGCATAAACTATCTGAACCAGCATATCAAAGTGTGAAATTTCTTTTAAACGTGACCAATTCTTAGCCCCGTAGTTGTAGCCAATCAGCGGTTGCGCCCCAAAAGTGAAGCCAACAATCACCAAGATGACCACTCCGTAAATTTTTTGCGTAATCCCCATTGCTGCCACTTGCTGGGCTCCATAAACAGCTAACGATGAATTCAAAAGCGCCATCCCAAAGGTCTGCGCAAAGTTAGTAATAGAACTAGGAATCCCAATCGCAATAACCTCTTTGACCGTTCGTCCATCAAGGCAGGCTAAGCGGGGGTCCAAGCTAACATATTGTGCCCGCTGCCAAATGAAATAGACCAAGATAAGATCCGTTACCAGGTAGCCGGTAACATTGGCAATCCCCACTCCTAGAGCGCCCATCTTCAAACCAAAGAGAAATATTGGATCTAAAATAATTGCCAAAATTGTCCCTATCATGCTGGCTAGCATTGCTTGAAAAGCCAGCCCCTCAGTTCGGATAAGATTTTGGGGAATGACTGAAAAAACAACTGCAAACGCTCCAACAGCTAAAACACGATAAAAAGCGGCTGCATCCTGATAGGTTGTTGCTTTGGCCCCTAAGATCAACAGGATTGGTTTTTCAAACCATAAAAGGAGCACCGTCAACACGATGCTAGTGAGTATTCCCCAATAAATGCTAAAACTGCTTACCCGCCGACTTAAGGTATAGTTTTTCTCACCAAACAAGCGCGAGATAACTGAACTACCACCTAATCCAAAGATATCTGCAACCGCTAATAAAAAGGTAAACAGCGGGGCCCCAATGGTAATTCCTGCCACTAGATTCGGATCACCTGTTTTAGCAACAAACATCGTATCTGCCAAACTATAAATCATCGTTGTCAACATCCCCAAGACCACTGGGAGAGCTAACTGAAAGTAAACTTTCTTGACTGGTGCTTTGACAAATAATTCTTCCATTTTCCATCTCCAAAATAAAAACGAATTAAAATAACCTACCACCCGTAGTCCATGAGGTAAGTATTTTAATCGTTTCTTGTATAACACTTATTACGCTAGCATATTTCAGTTGTGTGCGTAAGTAATTTTCACATACTTATCTTATAATATGCCAACTTGAAAAACTTCCTTCCCCTAAAAAATAAAACTGGAAAACACAGCGTTTTTCCAGTTTCTTTCTTATTTTCTAATATTACATTTCGTCTGGTGCTTGGACGCCTAATAGCCGCAAGGATTCCTTCAAAACGATCGTTAAACTCTTAACCATTGCCAACCGGGATGCCTTTTGTTCATCATCAGTTAGGATCCGGGAATGTGCATAGTACTTGTTGAAAGCCTTGGCCAAGTGAATAGCATACTTCGCAATCACAGATGGTTCGTATTCTTCAACTGCCCGCTTAACCGTTGCTGGGAAGTCACCCAATAACCGTAGCGTTTCCCATGCTTCTGGATCGTCCAGGGCGTATGCTTGATCCGTTGGGATGTCCATATTAGCTTTCCGCAGGATACTCATTGCCCGTGCGTGTGAGTATTGAACGTATGGGCCTGTTTCCCCTTCAAAACGGACAACCTCTTCTAGGTCAAAGTCAAAGTTGTTCATCCGGTCATTCTTCAAATCATGGAAGATTACTGCTCCGACCCCAACGTCATGCGCTACTTCTTGCTTGTTAGCCAAGTCTGGGTTCTTAGCTTCGATTTGCTTGTAAGCCAAGTCCACCGCATCATTCAAGACGTTTTCAAGGAGGATTACCCGTCCCTTCCGGGTGGATAACTTCTTACCACCAGAAGTGATCAAGCCGAATGGAATATGCTTGATGTCATCGCTCCAGTCGTAGCCCATTTCCTTGAGAACAGCTTTCAACTGTTGGAAGTGTCCCGTTTGTTCAGACCCCACTACGTATAATGATTGCTTGAAGTTGTATGTCCGATACCGGTACAAGGCAGCAGCTAGGTCCCGCGTGATGTACAAAGTACCCCCATCAGACCGTAAAATTAAAGCTGGGTTGAGGTCATACTTATCTAAATCGACAATTTGTGCCCCTTGACTTTCTTTTAAGAGGTTCTTTTCTCGTAAGAGTTCAATAATTTCATCCATCTTGTCGTTAAAGAAGGATTCCCCATTAAAGGAGTCAAACTCTACCCCTAACTCCTTGTAAATCTTCATAAAGTAATTTAAGGATTCAGACCGGAACCATTGCCAAAGTTCAGTTGCTTCTTGGTCACCATCTTGTAGCTTTTTGAACCATGCCCGTGCCTTATCATTTAGTTCAGGATCCTTGTCAGCTTCTTCGTGGAAGTGAACATAATACTTGAGTAGCGTATTGATTGGGTCGTTTTTGACATCCGCCTCATTGCCCCACATCTTGTAGGCTTGGATCAGTTTCCCAAACTGAGTTCCCCAGTCACCTAAGTAGTCAATCTTGATTGGCTTATAGTTGGTCTTTTTCAATAATTCAGCAATTGAATTTCCAATCACAGTTGACCGCAAGTGTCCCATTGACATTGGTTTAGCAATGTTAGGTGATGACATATCAATTGGAACGTTGCCCTGGTCACCGAGATTTTGATCCCCATAGTGAGCGCCCGCAGTCAACACGTTCTGTAAAATTTCTTGACTGTATGCTTGCTTATCTAAGAAGAAGTTGATATATGGGCCCACTGCTTCGATCTTTTCAAAACCATCTTGCGGTAACTTAGCCACTAAGTCTTGGGCGATAGCTTGGGGTGCCTTACGCAAAATCTTAGCCAGCATGAAAGCTGGAAAGGCATAGTCCCCTAAGTCTAAAGTCTTGGGTACTTCAATCTTGGCACTAATTTGGTCAGCAGTTAATTGATTGTCAACAGCTGCAGCAATTAAATCAGCAATTTTTTGTTTGTAGTCCATTTTTTCCTCCTAAATAAAAAATCTCTTACATCTGAAATGTAAGAGACGAGATTTCCCGCGGTACCACTCTAATTGATAAAAAGTCCACTCAACTATTTACGATGTGATTCATAAGAAGTGCGATTCAGATACTGCCCTCACCTGGCTCCCATCAACCCAGACTCGCTAAAGAGTTTCATATCCTACTAGTTTCTATCATCGAATCAATACCTGACGGCTTATAAGCGGGTAACGAGAATCGAACTCGCGACAGTAGCTTGGGAAGCTATCGTTTTACCACTAAACTATACCCGCATAACGTGGTTTAGTATACCACACAGTTTTTTAAATGTCAGCACTTTATGCACTAATTTTTTTCATTTTCTTCAAGCTAACTACAGCTCGGTTATGAAAGTCACCAACTGCAATCGTATCTTCTTGATGATAGTTGGTAATCTCCACCATAGCAGAGTTTTCGTAAATCTTTTGAATCTTTCCCTCGAAGTCATGATTTAAAGAGGCAAATTTCTGACACTTTACTGTATCACCAATTGCAAACTTCTTTTCCATGTCTATGCTCCTTTTAATTCCGTGATTGAATACTAACAGATTGAAAAACAACTTGCAAGTAATATTTTTACTTCAACAGCCAACTCCAATAAAAATAGCAAAGGAGGCTGGCAAAACCAACCTCCTTTATACAAAATTATCAAATTGTCCTATTTAATCTAAACCAACCCGCCGGAAAATATCATCGACATGGCGTAAATGCCAGTGATAATCAAAGGCATCATCTAAGTCTGCTTTTGATAATTGCTTTTGCACCGTTGGATCGGCTTCTAAAAGTGGTCTAAACGGCACTTGTTCAGCCCAACATTGTGCCGTATACGGCTGGATCAAATCGTAAGCCTCTTCACGACTCAGACCAGATTCGACTAGCTTCAAAAGCACCCGGCCACTATAAATCAAGCCCAGCGTCTTGTCCATGTTTTTCTTCATTGTTTCTGGGAAAACGTCAAGGTTTTTGATAATGCAGGTAAACCGGTGCAGCATATAGTCTAGTAAGGATGTAGTATCCGGTAAGATAATCCGCTCTGCCGATGAATGAGAGATGTCACGTTCATGCCATAAAGTAATATTTTCATAGGCAGTAACAATATGTCCCCGGCACACGCGAGCCAAACCTGAAATGTTTTCCGAACCAATCGGGTTCCGCTTATGTGGCATTGCTGAAGAACCCTTTTGTCCTTTGGCAAAGTGCTCTTCAACTTCATGAATTTCTGTCCGTTGCAAGCTCCGAATCTCGGTTGCAAATTCTTCCAAACTCGTTGCAATCAAAGCCAGTGCAGCGATATATTCGGCATGTAAGTCCCGTGGCAACACTTGGGTTGAAATTTCTTGGGGGCGGATCCCTAATTTATTGCAGACATATTCTTCAACAAACGGTGGCACTTCAGCAAACGTACCAACTGCGCCAGAGATCTTACCTGCTTCAACTCCCCGTGCTGCATGGTCAAAGCGTTCGATATTCCGTTTCATTTCAGAATACCAGCGGGCTAACTTCAACCCAAAAGTTGTTGGTTCGGCATGGACACCATGGGTCCGCCCCATGCAAACCGTATACTTAAATTCTTGTGCACGTTGACCGATCACATCAGCCAATTGTTGCAGGTCTTGACGTAAGATATCATTTGCCTGCTTTAAGCGATAGCCCTGCGCTGTGTCCACTACGTCTGTACTCGTTAAACCGTAATGAACCCACTTTTTTTCTGGTCCTAATGATTCAGACAGGTTCCGGGTAAAAGCAATCACATCATGGTGCGTAATTGCTTCGATCTCAGCAATACGGTCGACATCAAACTTGGCATTTTGCTTGAGCTTGGCAACATCAGCTGCAGGAATGTGGCCGAGTTCAGCCCATGCTTCATCGGCTGCCAACTCTACTGCTAACCAACATTCATACTTCTTATGTTCACTCCAAATAGCCGCCATTTCTGGCCGAGTATATCTTGAAAGCATTCCAAATCTCCTCTTTAAATAAGAATTATTTTTCAATATTTTCATTGTATCATGAAATCATACTAAAGTTGGTTAGGTTTATCTCATCTCGCAGGTTACCGTCTTCTCCGTTGAATGTCCCCTACGAAACGGGTACAATAGCAAGTGCTATAAAAAGGAGTTGTTAAGTTTGATAACCATTGCTGGTGTGATCGGGTCAGGTAAGTCGACCCTCACTAACCTACTTGCTACTGAACTAGGGACAAAGCCATTCTTTGAACCGGTGGCTGATAACCCAGTCTTACCGCTTTTTTACAAAGGAAATGAGATTGCCAATAAAAAACGGGCTGCTGGCGATAAAGACGCCACAAACCCTTATACTTACCTGTTGCAGACATTCTTCTTGAACCGGCGCTTTCAGATGATGAAACAGGCTGCACAAGGAGAAAACAATATCCTCGATCGTTCCATCTACGAGGATGCAATGTTTATGAAGATGAATACCGACCTTGGCAATGCCACCGCATTGGAATATCAGATCTACCAGGAATTGCTTGCAGAAATGCTCAATGAATTAAAGCATATCAAGCAAGACAAGTCACCGGACTTGATGATCCTGATCAAAGTTTCCTATACTACAATGATTAAACGAATTCAAAAAAGAGGCCGCACCTACGAACAATTATCGACTGATCCTGGCTTGGTTGCTTACTACAAGCGTCTTCTCCGTTACTATGACGCTTGGGAAAAAGCCTACGACCTCTCGCCCCTACTGATTATTGATGGTGACCGGTACGATTTTGTGGAGAATCCTAACGATCGTAATACCGTTTTGAATCTGATTGAACAAGAGTTGGTCAACTTGGGTAAGCTCAAACCTGACCGCTTCGCCCAATTAAAGCAGCAACGATCCCTAACCACCAAATAATAATTAAAAGAGTCCCCAACCTAGCATTAAGCTCCTGGTTGGGGACTCTTGTTTTAGCATTATCTTTAATCAATCCTCGGCCACAGCGATCGCCTGCAGGACAACCTCCAGACGGTCACAATTTTTCCATGCTTCTTCTTTCTTATGCTTGTAAACTTGATAAGCAGTTGAATTGGCCGGTGTTTGGGCACATAATTCAGTGTACTTATCAAGTTCCTTCCGATACGCCTGATAATCGGCTTGGATCTCTTTTGTATTACTCATCGGTACACCTCATTTTATGCATTCCTGACATTATAATTATAGCATTTCTCCACTAAAAAAGCAGGCAACTATTGTAGTTCACATCAGTGCAAACTTCCTAGTCCCTGCCTTAATTTTATGCTAAGTAGTCCATCACATCGCGGGCAATGACTAATTCTTCATTAGTTGGAATAGTCATAACTGTTACCTTAGAATCAGGTCCAGAAATAATCACGTCCTGACCGGTAACATCCAGTTTATCCTCAGCAATCGTGATCCCCATAAAAGCTAACCGCTTCATGATTCTCCGCTTGATTGGACCAGATGCTTCGCCGATCCCCGCCGTGAAAATCAGACCGTCGATCCCACCAACTTCAGCTACATACTGTCCGATGAACTTGACAACATTTTTGACGAAGATATCCACTGCCAATTTAGCCCGGTGGTTGGTGTCCATTTGGGCTAACAAGTCACGCATATCTGGCGAGAAACCAGAGATTCCTAGCAAGCCGGACTTGTTATTGAGCAGGTAGATCATTTCATCCATGCTAACCCCAAGTTTTTCGCGCATATAGGCAACCAAGGACACATCTACGTCCCCAGACCGGGTTTGCATCGTAATCCCACTCAGAGGTGAAAAGCCCATTGAAGTATCATAGGACTTACCATTTTTCACAGCACAGATCGAAGCGCCTGACCCCAGGTGACAGCTAATCAACTTAAGATCAGCCAATGGCTTCTTCATCAACTTAGCAGCTTCTCCCACAACATACTTGTGGCTTAAGCCATGGGCCCCAAACCGGCGCACTCCATACTTTTCATACCATTCATAAGGGACACTATATACATAGTTAGTTTCTGGTAGCGTCCGGTGGAAAGCTGTGTCAAAACATGCCACCGCAACTGCATGGGGCAATGCCCGCTCAAATGCCTCAATTCCCATCAAGTTAGCAGGATTGTGCAACGGGGCAAATTCTTTTAACTCTGCAATCTTCTTTTTTACATCATCAGTAACAATTACGGAATGATCGAAATATTCGCCGCCGGCTACAACCCGGTGACCAACACCAGCAATTTCATCATAACTAGTAACGATTTTTAACCGCAAGAGTAGGTCCAGGAGCAACTCAACTGCCCGTTTGTGATCTGGGATATCTTCAGTCTGTTGGAACATCGCCTGACCATCAGCATTCTTAATCGTAACCTGGGGCGCGCTGATACCTATTCTTTCAATCAATCCTGATGCCACAATTCGTTCAGCTGGCATTTCAAAAAGTTTGAACTTTAAACTTGAACTACCCGAATTAATAGCTAGAATTTTACTCAATTCACTAACCTCCATTGAACCTAAAATTGATACCCCTCAACTATACCAAATTGCCCTGCGATTTTCATCTATTATCAATAGCATAGTTAGATTATTGTCTATTCTGGTATTTCTCCTATAAAAAAGTTACAATTAATAGCAGTAATTTTGGAGAGGAAGAAGATCATGAATCTCGAAGAACGCCTACTCACGTTGGTCAAAAACGACCACCACCTGTTGAATGTCATTACCATTCTCCGGCAGCAACACCTACGGGAAGCAACTATCGTTGGCGATCCAATCCGTAACTTAATCTGGAATGCTATAACCAAGCAGCCATCATCTGTGCTATGGGATAAAATCACGGTTTATTACCGTAACATCAGTGAATCTTATGAAGATTTCCTGACTACCCAAGCCCAGCTAAGCCAAAATCACTCCCAGTATTTCTGGGAATTGACTAACCTCGGTCTGCCGGAACATGCCGCTCTAGCGCCCAATCAATTAAGTATCTCTGAAGCAGTAGCGGCCCAACCAGAAAAATGCAGTGCGGTGGGAATTCAGCTTTTACCTGGCGGTGAGCTCACCGTGATTGCTCCTTACGGGTTGGAGGATGCTTTTGCTTTACGGGTGGCCCCGACCCCGGCTTTTGCTGTGGGAACGGAGCAACATCCTAAATACCAACGTCGGTTGCATTTCAACCACTGGCAAGAACGGTGGCCTGACTTGACTATTGGATAAAATAACTATTTAAATATGTAAATTTAAAAGAGGCGGGGAAATTTTCCCGCCTCTTTTTTGACGAACAATTTCTTTGCCTAAACATAAGGAAAGATGCCCACACTTGTCCGCCATTTACCGTATGTCACACTACATAATGGCACTAACAATGGTTACTCCGAGCTAGATATTTCCATATAATTATTGAGCGATCCCTACTTCGCACCGTAACATATCCGCGTACGTTTCCCGTCTAATCACCAAACGTGACTCACCATTTTCACAAAAGACGACTGCTGGACGAGGATTGCGGTTATAGTTGCTTGCCATCGTATATCCATATGCACCAGTAGCTGGCACTGCCAACACATCTCCTGGATGCGTTGGAGGCAAAGGACAATCTTCAACTAGGATGTCCCCTGATTCACAGTACTTGCCCACAACGGTTGCGACCTGCGTATTTTCTGCATGAGGCCGGTCGGCCAGTAAAGCTTCATACTTTGCATGGTAGAGGGCTGGACGGATATTATCCCCCATCCCACCATCAACAGAAATATAGTCGCAGACCCCGGCTACATGCTTGCTAGAACCAATTGTATACAGGGTAGTAGCTGCATCCCCTACTAGGGCTCGGCCTGGTTCAACCCAAATTGCCGGCATTTGCAGATGATACTTGTTAACCTTGTATTCCACCACTTCGATGATTGTCTTTACAAACTCTTCGGCTGGTAGTGGATCATCTTCACCAGTGTACTTGATCCCAAAGCCGCCACCCAAATTCAACACTTGGGCGTCAAAGCCAAATTCCTGGTTCCAATCACGTAATAACAGGGCCATCTTCTTGGCTGCTCCAATAAAACCTTGTACATCAAAAATTTGAGAACCAATGTGACAATGAACCCCAATTACATCTAAATGGTCATCAGCCAACATCTCTTGGAGAGCGCGGGCAGCTTGCCCACTGCGAATATCAAAACCAAACTTGGACTTTTCTTGCCCAGTTGAGATGTATTCGTGGGTTTCAGCTAAGATTCCTGGGGCAACTCGTAACATAACCCGCATTGTTTGTTGGCGGTCAGCCAAAATAGCTTGTAGAGTATGTAACTCCTGGAAGTTATCAACTACAATACAACCAATTTGTGCATCCACTGCATATTCCAATTCATGAGGAAGCTTATTGTTCCCGTGGAACTCAATCATCTCAGGACGCATTCCACCCTTTAGGGCAGCATACAGTTCACCACCTGATACAACATCACAGCCAATATTGCTCTCAGCTGCAAGCTGATACATTGCCAATGACGAAAAAGCCTTGCTGGCATAAACAACCCGGTGAGCAATATTTAAATCTTCAAAGACCCGTTGGAAGCTTCGAATCTGCCGCCGGATAGCACCAGTATCATATGCGATCAGTGGCGTACCGTACTGTTGTGTCAATTTGAGTGCATCCACCCCACCAATGGCAATATGTCCAGCTGCGTTTGTGTCTACCAAATCAAGTCTATTCGTCATTATCTTCACCCTCTCTTTTTGCATAAAAAAAGCTGTATCCTAAGAAAATTCTAAGAATACAGCTAAATATATCTTTTAATGATTTTTGTATTTTATCTTTGAGCAGTTCCTAACTTAAGTTTAGGCGATGCAACACAAAAAGCGTAGATATATCCAGCTGCATTGGTTTAGCTGATTTACCTACGAAACGTTTAGCTTGTGTGTTTGTCATAGCTAATCTTGTTTGCATCGTTCTAACCTCCTCGTTAAGATGTTTATACTATAACTAAAATAAAATGAGAAATCAACCCAAAATCTCATAAAATATCGCTCTGGTTTTGTTTCTTGGGTACAAACCCTTACTATATCAAGCTTTTTTAGCCTTTACTACTTACAATAAAAACGTGAATAAGAATTCATCTTCGCAGCAAGTCGTTCGTTCTTTGCTCTCAAATTTGCGATATTTCCCATGCTATTTGTGGGCTCTTTGCAAATTAAAAAAATGAGACTAACGAGAAAACAGAATTTTCTCCTAGCCTCAATTTAAGTTAAATTATTTTCTATCATTTAGCGCTGAGTGCTTGGCCCCATACGTGAAATACATGACCAATCCGATAATAAACCATACACCAATGTAAATCTTTGCATCAATGTCTAAACCTAAGAACACGATCAACGCCCCTAAAAAGCCTACAAATGGTAATACCGGATAGAACGGCACCTTAAAGCCTGGTTCTGGAATATCCTTACCTTCACGGGGCCGCAAAGCATAGATCCCAATTGAAACAAACATAAAGGCCACCAAGGTCCCTGCTGAAACTAACTGTGACAGGAATTCAAATGGTGAAACAGCCCCTAAGACAACGCCGATGATCGTCAGGACTGTTAAAGCGTTCAAGGGTTGCTTATTTTTACTCAATTTACCTAACCACTGGGGCAACATCCCGTCACGGCCAAATGAATATAACAAACGAGAACCAGCCATCATCATCCCATTTAGCGCCGTGAACATCCCCACAATAGCGATAGTTTGTACAACTGTCGCAACAATTGGGTGACCAGCAGTCCGTAGGGCCCAGCCTACTGGTTCAGCATTATTCGCATAGTTAGTATATTTGAACATTCCCACTAAAACCAGGGAAACCGATACGAACAAAGCAACTGCGATAATCAGTGACCCGATGATCCCCCGGGGCATTGTCTTAGCCGGGTCTTTGGCTTCTGCTGAATTGGCTGCAATCGAGTCAAACCCAATATATGACAGGAAAATAGATGAAACCCCGGCATAAATACCACGCCATCCCCCAAAGACTGTCCCATCAGGGTTAGCTTTGGCAGCAGGAATAAACGGTAAGTAGTTTTCTGGGTGTAAGGCTGTGATCCCTACGAGAATAAAAATAAAAATAGCAATTACTTTTAAAACCACTAAGATATTTTGGATTCGGGCCGCTTCAGAAACACCCCGTGATAACAGATAAGCAATCATAATGATTACCAATGCAGCCACCAAGTCAAACATCCCGCCTTTAACCCCAAAGGCATTGGATAGTTGCGGTGGAAGACTAAAGAGCGGCTGAATCAACCCGCGAAAGTTGGCCGATAAGCCAGATGCCACAAAGGCTACCGCAATAAAATACTCAGCCAACAGTGACCAACCAGCAATCCACCCGAAACCTTCGCCAAAAATCACACTGATCCACGAATATGCTGAACCGGCAAATGGCATCGCTGACGCCATTTCAGCATAGGCTAGAGCAACAAAACCAGCAACAACCGCCGCCAAAATTTCTGAAATTGCTACGGCTGGTCCCGCATAGCGGGCTGCTACCACCCCTGGTAAAGTAAAAATTGATGTCGAAACAATCGTTCCTACCCCTAAGGCCAAGAAATCTTTGACCGTAAGAACTTGCATCAAGTGGGAGTCTTTGTCTTGATATACACTCGGATCTTCTTTGAGGGTAAACCTCTTCCATATCTTATGCATATATTCCTCCTAATAGTTATCTTCGTTTTTTATCGTACATTTCTATAATTATATCTGATTAAAAATAAATAACAAGTTTCATTTTTCAAATGAGAACTTGTTAATCTAAAATCATTTCCACTTGTTTACTTTTTGATAACGGTAATTTTCCGCTTCTTTTAAGCCCTTGGCCACATCTTGGGTAACGATCAAACTATCTAGGTTCGCCTGGGGCATGAAACCGTGGTCGACGACATCCTGCAAGAAAGCAAGTAACTGGTCATAGTAACCATCAATATTAGTCACAACAATCGGCTTGCGGTTGATCCCGAGTTGGTTCCAGGAATAAACTTGGAAGAATTCTTCCATTGTACCTAAACCTCCTGGCAAGATCACAAACGCATCTGCCAACTCCAACATCCGCTTTTTTCGCGCCGACATATCACTAACATATTCTAAAGTTACGCCTGAAGCAGCAGTCACCGCCTCCTTGCGTAAGATTTCAGGCACAATTCCGATAATAGGACAACCTTGCGCCCGCACAGCCGCAAAAATCTCGCCCATCATTCCCAGACGACCACCCCCGTAAACCAAGCTGGCAGCACTGGTTTTCAGGTACTGGGCTAAACGCTGGACTTGCTCCTGATATTGCTGATCGTCACCGGAATTAGACCCACAGAATACACAAATTTTTTTCACGATTCGATTCCTCTCTATGCTAATACAATTAATTCTTACCTAGATAATGATACAAAAAGACAATCGGGGCCACAATTACCAGCAAGGCATTGCGTGCCAACTGAATAAATAAGTCGCTCAAAACGATACTCCGCTCCTGGGCTTCCGCTCGACTTCGGGTCATAGGTTCAGAGTCGGAGTCCATTTCCAACTGGTATTCTTCGCGCGCCCGCCGCAGGGTTTCCTGATGTGAAGTTACTGTTGCCTGCTCTTGTTGCCAGTTTTGCTCTTCATTAAATGGAAAAAAGAATAGATAATTACTCATTATGAAATAATTCAGCACATACCGGTATGCGGCAGTATCAAGCAAGTTGACTAACGCCAACAAAATCACTACTGGTAAGGCTGCGTGGAGCAAAGAACGCCCGTAACGCTTAATCATGATGTTCCTCCTGCATTATTTAGCAAAAAAGCGTGCTAATGATAACTGGTTGGTATGAGCGATTGTCAGGGAAAACAGATATAGCATCATAAAGTAACTCCCCTCTGCTGTCCCCATTACCACCAATGCTACCAGGGTAACTAAAGCCAAGATCCGGCTTAAAGTCCGCCAACGCTTGATCTCATAAGCATGACGGTGTAACTTCTGCTCAATCTTTTTACTGACCCGGTGGGACTTAAACATATCAATTTTACGCTGTTCCCGCTTGATTTCCTGCCGTAACCATGCATTAAAAACGATTAAAGTCAGGATTGTCATCCACAAACAGACTACCAACACTGTCTGAAAAGTCATTCTTTTGTTCCTGCCTTTCTGGCTTAAATTAAAAAGAAGCTGAATAGCTCAACTTCTTTATATCTTATCCAAAATGGTAATGCTCCCGCTTGATCCTTGCAAAGAATAAATACCTCTTAACGGGCAATCATCACATCACAAGCGGCCACCCGGGTTACATAGTCAGTAACGGCCCCGACTAAGACCCGTTCAACAGGGTTTAAGCCCGTTGGTCCCATGACAATCATGTCAGTATGATGATCATTAGGGAATTCCTGGGCAATAACTGTCCGTGGCGACCCAAAGCGTACATGAACACTCACGTCTTTTTGGCCCCGCTTAATAACCTCTTCTTTTAATTCTTCAAGATAGTTTTCAACATCTTCAAATGTTTGGTAAACAACATCACCATTTGTATCAACCATTCCGGCATAGCTAACAGAGAACTGCTTCAATTCGATAACATTTAAGATATCCAAATGTGCTTCGTTCCGCTTGGCAATTTCGATCGCTGTTTCTAATGCTTTCTCAGCAATTTCTGACCCATCAACTGGTACCAGAATATTTTTATATTGTTGTTCCAACCAAATCACTCCTATCTAGAGTCCATTCTTTAGTTATATTTTATCATAATTCCCTGCTGAAATTTAATCTATTCCAAATTAATTTAGGTGCCCGAGCTTATTGTACGTACTTTTCTGTTAATTGCATGAAAGTCTGGATATCATGCAGAACCATGTCGATGCCAGCTTGCCAAAAATCAGCTTGGTGAAGATCCACTCCTAAGTGCTTTTGAGCCAGATCTTCGGTAGTCATGCTGGCAGTATCCCGCAACAAGGCGATGTATTGGTCTTCAAATCCTGGACCGTGTTGCTGTGCGCGGGCATAAATCCCTAAACTAAAGAGGTAGCCAAAAGTATATGGGAAGTTATAGAAAGGAACATCATCAATGAAGAAGTGTAACTTAGCAGCCCAGAAATGTGGGTGGTACGTTGCTAAGCCATTGGCATAAGCTTCTTGTTGGGCTTCCACCATCATCCGCGTGATGTCATCAGCAGCGACTAGTCCTTTTTGACGGGCAGCATAGAAGTTTTGCTCAAAGATGAACCGCGCATGAATATTCATAAACATTGCTACGGCATTTTGAATCTTAACATCTAAAAGGTTGATCCGTTCTTCATCAGTTTGTGCTTCCCGCAAAGTAGCATCAGCCACGATCAACTCCGCAAAGGTGCTAGCTGTTTCAGCCACATTCATTGCATAGTCTTGATTCAAACTAGGAAGATCCCACATCACATCACTGTGGAAAGCATGGCCTAATTCGTGTGCCAGGGTGGCAACTTCGTTGACCGACTCACCATAAGTCATGAAGATCCGTGATTCTTGTAGCTTAGGCAAGCTGGTGCAGTAGCCTCCTGGCCGCTTTCCGGGACGATCCTCTGCTTCAATCCAAGCATTATCAAATGCTCGCTGGGCCAAAGTCGCCATCTTAGGCGAGAATTTGTTGAAATTAGCAACGATAAAGTCAGCAGCTTCATCAAAAGTATACCGGCGTTCTTTGAAATTCCCTAGGAGCACTGGGGCATCTTGGTCTTGCCACTCCATTTTTTCTTTACCAAAAAGTTGTGCTTTTCTAGTCAAGAAATCCACTAATGGTTGCTTATTGCGGGCAACTGTGTCCCACATAGCAGTGAGCGTTTCCTGGTCGATACGGTTATATTCGAGCGGTTCTTTCATGAAATCATCCACCCCGTGGAGACGATAATTATTCAGTCGGAAGCCGTCAAGGTGATTCAATGTGTCGGCAAAAACTGCTGCCTGCGCACTCCAGGCTTGTTCCCATTTAGCAAATAATTCTTGGCGTACCTTAGCGTCCGGACTCGCCATCATCATGTTGAAAGCCTGCCCAGCAGATAACTGTTGATCTTGGAATGGAATCTGAATCCCAGCAACGATTGTGTCATAATGCTGGCTCCAGGCGCTTTGCCCGTCCAGGTTCAAAGTATTGATGATATTTTCGGCATTTTCATCGAGTAATTCTTGGCCGTCACGGCGCATCTCACTTAACCGGAAAGCGACCGGGGCAAAATCTTGCATCAAAGCGTGCCATGCAGTCGCGGTATAACTGGCAAATTTCTTCTTCAATCCCGTTTGCGCCAGTTGCCAGGCGGGCATTTGACTATATAATTGTCCGGTTAATAACTTGGCTTTTTGATCGTGGATGTCAGCTGAATTCAAAGCTTCGATAAAGGCTCCACACTCAGCGAAGTTTTTCTCAATCTCCTCTGCCAAAGCTAATAAAGCTTTGAGATCTGCTTCTTCCGTATTTGTATTAGGGGTAAAGGCTACAACCGCCTGGTGATACTGGTGGATCTGTGTTTGCAAATGTTGCAGTTCTGCTTGTAACGCTGGTGAATTGCTTCCCCCGGCAAAGATGGAATCTAAGTCCCAATTAAGTGCATATTTCATATCTTTTCTGCTATATAAAATGTAGAACAATATAGAAGTTAATAACTTTTATATTGTGAGAAAGAAATATAGTTTTTCCTTTCCTAATTTTATTCACTACCGTCACCAACAGTATCCCCACAACCTTAACAAGAAGGAAGCGACATTGACTGCCTCTGATAGTACTGAAGGAGAGCTTTGGATCACTCTCCGAGCCGTTAGCCCGGCTCATAAATTTTCTTAAATTAACGCCAAAAGATTGGCAACCGCATTTTCATCACGATCCATAACCGCACCACATTCATAACAAATATATTCTTCATGCTTGGTGTGGCACTTCTTATTACCAGCTAAGGTAACCTTATCATCACCTTGTTTGATATGACCGCATACCGAACAGCGTTGTGTGCTGGGGTAGAACCGGTCGGCAACGACTAATTCTCTCTCATACCAATCACACTTGTAGGTCAAAACCTGGCGGAAATAACCAAACAATGATCGATGAAGCCCTTTAGAAGCCACATGCGTCATCTGCATTTTTTTAACGGCTAGGTCTTCAATC
Organism: Ligilactobacillus saerimneri; assembly: GCF_036689625.1. Classification (NCBI taxonomy): domain Bacteria; kingdom Bacillati; phylum Bacillota; class Bacilli; order Lactobacillales; family Lactobacillaceae; genus Ligilactobacillus; species Ligilactobacillus saerimneri. The sequence continues at coordinate 513,384 of NZ_CP144759.1, read as the reverse complement.
ACTACTTGGTCGTAATTGTTTACTAGTTTAGTTGTAAATTTTTGGACCAAATCGTGTTGAATATTGGTAACCCGGTGATAATCACGCTGTAACTTGGCTCTCGTCTTAACGTAATTAATACTCTGGGTTGCCCGATCTCCGTTAATCTTGCGCTTGTGGGCTAGTTGCCGTTGATAGTGCTTAATTCGTTTGTAGATTTTTTGGAGCTGACAGGGAAGGGTTCTGATTTTACCATCAGTGTAATTAAGATGACCAACATTCACATCGACCGCTGTTTTTGCGCCGGTTTTTGGCTTTGAAGGTATTGTGACTTCTAGGGGGAAACTAGCCCAATACTGTCCGTTTTCCCGATAGATAGACACAACCCTTAGCTTGCCGGTCAAATCTTTGGCGCCACTAAGTTTAATATCAGACCATTTTTCTTTAACGCCATGTGGCCTATCCAAACGTAACCGCCCATTGACCAACTTAGCACGATCAGTCTTAAACCCCTGACGGGGTGCCTTTTTGGACTTGAAACGGGGCTTGCCCCAATCTGTCTGAGCTTTGTTCAAGAAATTTTTCCAAGCCTTACCAAGGTCAGAAATAGCTAACTGTAAACACCGCGCTGATAGTTGGTACTGCCAGTCAGCTTTGTCAGCAACTAATTCGTCACGTACCTTGCGTTCACTAGGGTGCTGCTTTTTATCATTAAGAATCACTGCAGCGTCATACATATCATTCCAAAGCGCTAAGCCTTGGTTCCAGCAATAGCGCCGATAATCACACAAGTCATCGAGCACCTTTTTCATCGTTCGATTCGGATATAGTTTTACCTTTTGCGTGCGCAGCATACTTATTTCCACCCTTCAAAGAACTATCATCCTGCAACTTCTTTTTATATTTTCGTAGCCCATACAGGCGACATGAAAACACATGAATGATATTTACTAAGTCGTCCACCAATTCTTTATCAGGACTGGTGTCAGGATTATTAAGGACTACAATTTCAGTACCATGCTTTTGACATAAGTGCTCAAACCATTCATACCCAAACCGAATAAAACGGTCTTTATAGGTAATGTAGATCGTTGCGACCTTGTTTTGCATTACCTCATCAAGCAATTGGTTCCATTTTTTCCGGTTATAGTTCAGCCCACTCCCAATATCAGTGATTGCTTCGTCAATAATAACCCCTTTGGCATTCGCAAACTGGCGAATAAATGCAATTTGATCAGCCAAATCATCTTTTTGACCGTAGGTCGAAACTCGAGCATAAGCTACATTTTTTCGAACCTGTTCACTGTCTAAAGGCTTACCGATGTATTGTAAGTATTGTTCTTCTGTGTAGTATCTTCGATTGGTAGGTGTACGATATGCTTTTAGAATCCCTTGGTTATCCCATTTTTGTAAGGTTCTGACCGTTATACCAAGTTTCTCTGCCATATCTTTTGGCTTTAATATTGGCATAATATCATCTCCACATTTTATATTTCTCTATGATATTATACCGTTTTAATGTACATTATTCTATATTTTGGTTAACTGTTATCTCCTCCTTAAAATATTAAATTTATCTCATTATAATGTTACCATATTGCAAACGCAAACAAAGGCACAATGGTTTCCTATCTTACCCTATGGGAAAAATCTAAAAAAGATTGGACAAAGCCTAACTGGTTTTGTATACTATATCAGGTAAGTTATTTGTTGCCCTCGTGGCGGAATTGGCAGACGCGCAGCGTTCAGGTCGCTGTTGGGATTTCCCAGTACAGGTTCGACTCCTGCCGAGGGCATTTTGTTAAAAATTATAACGAATTAGAAAGCAGGAACGTTGATTTATCAACGTTCTTTTGTTTTATAACGTATTAAAAAAGATATTTTTGTTGTTTTGTTGTCTAAATTGTTGTCCTGGTATCATCTTTTTGCGACATAATTTACGTTTTTGCCGGTGTTGGTGGGTGTTAAAAAGCCCGTCATACCGGCGTTTTTATTTTTCACTTAACACTGAAAAACACTAGTTTTTTGATAAACTGTTGCAAAAAAATACAACCGGCTATCAATACGAATGTTTAAAAGCACCGTCTTTATAGGCGGTTTTTTTATTGTCTGAGATATAAAAAATACCAGTCCTGAGCTAGGACTGGTATAAAGAGCTATGATACTCTATACATTTTCATTTATATCTGTAATCACATTGCAATTATAGACGAATAAAAAAGAGCCTCGGTTAAGAGGCCCTATGCCAGCTGGTTGTCCGGGTCACTACTCCGAACGTGCACACTGGTGTAATTATTTTATTAAACTCATTTTAGCACGTAGTTGTCCATGTTACAACAAGGAAGCACACTTTAAGCCAAGAAACACTATCTTGGACTCGTGCGGGAAGGAGGTACCTTCCATGTTTCATGGGTGTGTAATTATTTTATTCGTGCCTAGTCGGCTCGTTAAGTGGTTATTAAATCAGATCATTAAACGTCTGTTCAAGTAATCATAATTAAAAAATACTTCCAGCGCTTTGGTTAGGTAGCCAAGGCGCTGTTTTTTATGCTTTCACAGTTATATGCTCTTTAAACTAAAATAGACATCCATTGACAGCTATTGACATCATTTAATGTATTAATTATAAAATCTTGGTGGCCCCTTACTTTCGATATTTAAGCCATATATGGTATATATTATGTGTGTTATCCATCACATCTGCTCTCTTTCTATTCTTTACCAATAGCAATATTTTTTATTAGCTAGCCACTATTTGTAAATTATGCGATAATTTATTGACTTAAAACTAAGGGGAAAAATTTATGGAAAATAGGTTAATTACACATAGTTTAGTCAAATCTCAAGGAAAATATTTAGTAATAAGACGTACTAGAATCAAGCGTGGTCAGAAAAATGTTTATCCAGCTTATTGGGACATCCCTGGAGGTCAAGTCGAAGTTGGTGAATTACCGAGAGCAGCTGCCATTAGAGAATGTCGCGAAGAAGTTGGTTTAGAGATTGAACTTGAAGACATTATTCATGAAGACAGCAATTTAGACGGTCAGTTAGTATTTACTAGGCTCGTTTACGCTGCCCACTTACTCCCCTCCTCAAAAGCTGATGTTACCTTAGATTTTGAGGAGCATGACCAATACAAGTGGGTTACTACTCTAGCTGACCTATCCGATGAAAAAGTTGTCCCGTATTTACAAAAACTACTCAATAAGCAAGGAAGCAACCTCTGACATCCAAAGATCACCTCGTTACTAGTGATTAGTATGCTCATTTAACTAATCTCAAAATCCATCATGATTAGCAGCTGTAACTTTTTGCTTAAACAGGTCTATTATGCTATAAGTGGAAAATCTTTCCTATAAGCATAATAAATCCAGCTATTCCAAAGAAGAATCCCCAAAAAACAAGCTGAACAAAAAAATCCAATATTTTATCGACCACTGGGATGACATAAATACTAAGGAAGATTGCTATGGGAGCTACAATAATAGCCAGCAATAGTCCTTCTAACCATTCCTTTTTTGTTCTTCTGTGCCACTTTTCCAACAATTCATAACTGTGCAACTTACCACCTTTACGCTTTTCAATGGCATCAATTGCCATAATGGTTGGTATCCAAATAAACATACCGATTATACATGTAAAGCAAAGAAAATCTGCCAAAGTCGGTAAACCTGTATTGGAAAATAAAAATAAGAAAGGCAAAAGCGAAATGAACTCCCACAAACACCAGCCACTGCGAACAATTATTTTCTTGTTAACTATTTTTCTTTTAGCTTTTTTCATATTTCTCCCTCCTCGATTTAAATCTCTTCATCACTCATGATTATAGGAAAAATTTCGCCAATCTAAGGGGCATTTTTCACTCTCCATCCTGCCAACCCCTTCTAGCTGAGGTATAAACTAAAACTTCAATTCTTTAAAATGAAAACGTTTTAACAATTATTGTTTTTATGGGATTTTCTTTCAATAATTGATATAAGACCATATGAATGAGGTGTAAACAATGGACGCCAATTTAATCCGTAAAATCTTTCATGCCCAGATCGCCGTCAACGGCCATATCATCGGAGCATGTGTCGGTTCAGGAATTACCGCTAAATATACTGTTTGGGGTGGGACTGATTTTTTACTAGCGGTTGCAGCCGGTAAATACCGCATCATGGGACGCAGTTCACTCGCAAGTTATCTTTGCTACGGCAACAACAATGACATAGTCATGGAAATGGGCACCCGCGAACTCTTCCCCCTCATCCACAAAACGCCTGTGATCTTTGGCCTCTTTGCCCAAGATCCTAACCTTGACCTAAAAACCTACCTTCCCGCCATCCAGGCGGCCGGCTTTGCAGGGGTTACCAATTTTCCCACTCTTTCTCTAATCGATGGCAAATTTCGGACTGCACTTGAGCAGGAAGGCACTACTTTTGCCCAAGAAGTTACCGCCCTCAAACAGGCTCACGAACTAGGACTCTTTACGGTTGCATTTGTTACCACTATTGCCGAAGCCCGGGCGATGCTGGCTGCTCAGGCAGACATTATCTGTGTCCACTTGGGGTTGACCCTGGGTGGTTATCTCGGAGCCAAACAAAGCCGCAGTATCAATGAAGCTAAAAACACCGCCGCCACGATTTTCCGTTTTTGTAAAAAAGAAAACCCTCAGATCATCACAGCTATTTACTCCGGAATGGCTAATACCGTGATTGATATGGACTATTTCTACCAAAATACCCAGTGTGACTGCTATATTGGTGGGTCGACCTTTGACCGCATTCCGATGGAACAAGCCATCGTTACCACTGCCAAAAAATTCAAAAACCAACGGGTTAAACTTCCTCATCCGGAAAGTAAACCAGACTATGTGTATTTCGTGCAAAAGTACATCGAAGCAAACTATATGCGTAATATTCAACTTGGCGACTTGGCTTTGACACTGCACATTTCACCGGCATACCTCAGTTCATTATTCAAACAAAAAGTAGGGACTTCCTTTACTTCCTACCTCGTTGAGTACCGCCTGAATTTGGCTCAAAAGTTGCTCCGTAAAACTGATTTGTCTTGTAAAGAAATCAGTCACCGGGTCGGCTACCATAACTACGCGCAATTCTCCAAAATCTTCAAAATAAAATTTGGATATAGTCCGCGTAATTATCGTAACTCTATACATAACCACATCATTCCCTAACATAAAGACATGTTATCTCGTTTTGAAAGCGGTTACTATTTATAACGTAAGTTAGCTAACCTACTTAATTTATTTAAGGAGGATCTTTGTTTGAAAAAATTAGCGATTGCCGGAACCTTCGATACGAAAGGAACGGAGTTTGCCTACCTTAAGCAACTCGCCTACGACTTGGGGTTGAAGCCATACATGATTCATACGGGCGTCTTTGCTCCCAAATTTACCCCCGATGTAAGTAACGCAACAATTGCAGCGGCCGCCGGTTATGATATTGCCACCCTAGTTGATCGTCAGGATCGGGCACTGGCAACCCGTGCTCTATCTCAAGGGATGGAAAAGCTCCTCCCCCAGCTTTATGCTGCGGGTGAGTTCGACGGCATCATTACCTGTGGTGGTTCCGGGGGAACTTCCCTTGTAGCACCAGCCATGCGGGCCCTGCCGCTGGGTGTTCCCAAAGTTATTGTTTCCACGATGGCTTCTGGGGATACATCCCAATATGTTGGCACAAGTGACATCATCATGATGCCATCTATCGTTGACGTTGCTGGTCTGAATAAGATTTCTACGACCATTTTCAAAAATGCCATGCTTGCCATTGCAGGCATGCTGCAACTTGATGCCACCTTACCGGCATCAAAAGAAAAAACTAAGCCCCTAATTGGTGCCACAATGTTCGGCGTGACCACACCGTGTGTTGACTATGCTAAAGCTTACCTTGAGAAACAGGGTTATGAAGTCTTAGTATTCCACGCCACAGGTACTGGGGGCAAACCCATGGAACACTTGATCAAGCAAGGATTCTTTGCTGGGATCCTCGACCTAACTACCACCGAGTGGTGCGATGAAGTCTGTGGTGGGGTCCTATCTGCTGGTCCTAACCGTTGTGAGGCGGCAGTTGCTAGCCAAACTCCCCAAGTAGTTTCGGTTGGCGCCTGTGACATGGCTAACTTTGGTCCCCGTGCCACTGTTCCCCCACGTTACCAGGACCGCAACTTGTACCAGCACAATCCAACTGTAACCTTGATGCGAACTAATGAGGTCGAAAGCACCCAAATTGGACAGGAACTGGCACAGCGGTGGAACCAAGCTCAAGCATCAATGAAGGTTCTCCTGCCGACACAGGGCGTTTCGATGATCGATGCTCCTGGACAACCATTTGAAAGCTTGAGCGCTAGAGCGGCCCTTTTTGATGCAATCACTGGTCAGCTTGATAACCCCTTGGTAACAGTCGAAAAAGTCGACCACCACATCAACGATCAAGCCTTTGCTGAATACGCCGCCCAACAATTGCTACAACTCATTGCAGCCCAAGCTGCAAAGCAAGCCGAATAAATTGGAGGAAAAACAATGTTAAACAAGACACGCCAAGAAATTCTCAAAGATTTTGACAACCAAGTAAAAGCCGGCAAGATTTTGGTCGGTGTTGGTGCCGGAACTGGAATTACCGCTAAATGTAGTGAACAAGCTGATGTTGATATGCTGATTATCTACAACTCTGGTCGCTTCCGGATGGCTGGACGCGGCTCACTCTCTGGCTTACTCTCCTATGGGGACGCAAATAAGATCGTTCAAGAAATGGGCCAAGAAGTACTGCCGATCGTTAAAAAGACTCCTGTTCTGGCGGGGGTCTGCGGGACAGATCCTTTCCGTGTCATGGACATCTTTTTGAAACAACTCAAGGAACAAGGCTTCAACGGGGTCCAAAACTTCCCAACTGTTGGCTTAATTGATGGTAAATTCCGGGCTAACCTGGAAGAAACTGGAATGGGATACGATCTTGAAGTCGATATGATTCGGAAAGCACACGAACTAGATATGGTAACCTGCCCATATGTTTTCGATGAAAACCAAGCTGCTGCCATGGCTGAAGCCGGGGCTGACATTCTTGTTGCCCACATGGGCTTGACTACCAAGGGTTCTATCGGAGCAGAAACTGCTTTGACCTTGGATGACTGCTGTGACCGGATCCGGAAGATCATTGTAGCCGGCCGCAAGGTTAACCCTGAAATCAAGGTTATCTGCCACGGTGGTCCGATTGCCGATCCGGAAGATGCTGCTTATGTTATCAAGAATGTTCCTGAAATCGACGGTTTCTTCGGTGCTTCTTCAATTGAACGCTTAGCTTCCGAACGCGGAATGACCAAGCAAGCTGCCGCTTTCAAGGCAATCACTAAGTAGGTTAGTTTTATCTAATTAAATAATTCCACTTAAACAGGGCGGGAAAGTACCTCGAATGGGTGCCTTCCCGCCCTGGTGTTATTTATATCTACCGAGGACAATATTCTTTACTTCTGTCAAATAATCATCGGTATATTCCGGAACCAACATTTGGCCGTCGATTGCCTCAAGCATAGTTTGTTCCTTGTCTTTCAACCGGTGATAAACCGCTTGATCAATAAAACTCATATGAGCCGTGTCCCCTGTTGTCATCAAATAGTAATACCGCGTGTATTGGTCATGCGGCAGGCCCAACCGGTTAATACGGTCACGCGACTGAATCATAAAAGTTAAGTTGAAATTATATTCAAAATATACTGCGTCATGAACTGTCTGGTGCAATGAAATTGATTCTCCTAAAGTATTCGGATTTGAAACCAATACCTGTGCGGTTCCGGTACGAAAATTGTTAATCATTTCTTCGCGTTCTTCTTTGGGAGTAGCCCCATAAATCAACGTGGTGTTGATTCCCATTTCCCGCAAAGTAGTCGTAATTTTCTGCATTGTACCAACAAACATTGCCCATACCAGTACTTTCTTGCCTTCAGCTACTAATTTTCGAATCAAGTCGATTCCCATTTCAAACTTAGGTGAACGAATTTGGTCAAGGTTAAACCTGCGATAGTTATTGCCACTGCTGGCGTTCTCTTGCTTGATCTTCGTGTTATTTTGATTCCAGTCACTAGAGTCAGCATCAACTAGCCCTAATTCGCGGTAATTAATATTATCCCGCAGGAGCATAGGATTAGTTGACGCTTGTAACAAACGAATAAAAGTCGCTAACGTACCTTTTTCAGTTTTATAAATTGCCTGGGCTAATTTCTGCTGTAACACTGTCGGCTCAACCTGCCTGATAATATCAGGATCTGGTTTGGGCACTTGCAAGTCAGCTTTATTTGTCCGCCAGAAAAATGGTGCTAGTTTCTGGTTCACTTCTGGGGCGTCAATTTTATTTAAAGTTGCCAAATCCCAAGCAAAAAAGATGAATATTCGTCTGGATACATCAAATGCAAGAAGTTATAAATATCGCGAAAACCGTTGGGAATCGGCGTTCCGGTTAGAACATACCGGTAATATGGCGCTTTGCTCAACCCTAAAGCTGCCTGAGCACGCTTCCCTCCAACTCCCTTTATCCGATGAACTTCATCAAATACTAGCATGGTTTGGCTGTCAATTAGTTCGTTAAGAACGGTTAGTTTGCTCAGCAATGATTCATAATTAATCGTAACCACATCGGCATTAGCCCAATTGCGTTTAACTGCGCCATCATCATTGCGGTAACGCTCATCCCGCATATTCATATAATTCAAGGTTCTTTTGGGTCCAAAAACAGCTGTAAACTCGGTACGCCAAGCTGCAAAAGCATTCAATGGCGATATTACTAGTAACTTGTTTACTTCCCTTACTTGCGAACTAGAAAGGTAAGCAAAAGCCCCGTACATCATTGCTGTTTTGCCAGCTCCTGGCACTGAAAAGTTGGCCGCCTTTTTCATAACTGCTAAGAAAAAACTGGCCTTAGCTTGTGCCGGTTTTAAAGGCCGGGTCACTTCTGCACTAACGATCTCGTTGAAGCGTTCAAATTCTGCCTGCCACCGCGGGTCATCTGCTTTGATTGTGATCCCTGCTTGACTCTGCTCTTTAATAAAATACTTTCGTTGTTCAATAAACTGCTTGAACTTCTGTCCCATTTCAACCTGGGGAAGGTCTTTTCTGGCTAAACGCCGGTTTAGTTTATCAACTAAATTCAGCAACTGCACATAAGTCAAATCTTGCTTAAAAATTCTTGCGTTTTCATCTGCAAAGTAAGGTGCAAAAATCCGCAAAGCGCGCTGGGCAATCTGCGTTTCTAAAGTATGTTGCTCATCATCACATAGTTGGAAAGATCCCCCTGCTGTTTGAATAATTCTGGGATTACTAGTGGACTTCGTTGCCATACTGCTTAAACAGCTCCTTACTTACTTGGTTGAGATCACGCATATAAGTTTGTAACTCTTGCAATTGTGCATTTGAAAAGTCGGTAAACCGAAGTTTTCCTGCTAATCCACCATCGTTTTTTATTCTTTGGAATTCTTGGACTGATTTTTTCACACTGTTGATGAATTTTTCGACTGATTCCCCGTTCTTAGCATCCCGAAGATAAGTATCATAGACATCACCGAACTCAGTGATTAGATCGTTTTCTTCGGTCAATCCTTTCATCAAGTCAGCAGTTGTATCAATCGAACTCTCCTACAATGAATCGGCCAAGTCTTCGACAACATCAAAGACTGCATCATTAAATTTTTCATTATTTTCGGTGGCAACAATGCACCGCATAAAATCACGGGCATGGTTTCTGGCAGTGTTTCCTGTTACTCCAACATGTATTTGATGGAGAATGAAACCAAAGTAAGATTCCATCGTCTGATTCTTACATACTTGGGATTCAGCGTCATCCGCAAAGTTCTTGGCTAGACTTTTACTCAGCACTAAAAATAATGTCCAAATTTTATTTTCCTTTATGAGCTGAAAATTTTGGGGCGCAGTCCCAATGAATTTCAAGAATTCTCGCATATAAAATGCCCCGTGATAGTATTCGGTAGCTTTTTTGAGCTTCATATTTGCTCCAGCAGCATAGTCAGCCAGGGTCATAATTGGGTCACTACCTGAAGTCGTTTGATAAATATCTACTGCTAAGTCGACCGGATCATAATCTTGGCGCTCCTCAATCCCCATCTGGATAGCTAACTCAAGTTTCTTGATTTTAGCCCGTTCGGCAGAATTGTTATAAGAGAAAGGCAAAACAACAGCTTCAAAGTATGTAGTTTGACCCGTTTCCTGGCAAAGTTCCCGCAAGGCTGTGTACCGCCGATTACCATCAACGATGCGCCCATCATCTAGAACATATCCATACACCTGTTGTCCTGCCGTAGCGATTGATTTCTTAGTCCGTTTTAATGCAGGAGCATTATCCTTTTTAAGGAGACTAGCAACAAAATCATTGTATGCTGGGTCTTCGCGGTCGTTTGCTGGGCGCAATTCTTCATTATACTGAGAAATTCCCGTTGCAATCCGTCCATTGCGATCATTGTAATACAGGTATTCCAAAGGAATTTTATATACATCAAGTGTCGCCGAACTCACCCCATCAATCCTAATTGGAAGTTTCGGTTTCGCCCCCGTTTTCTCAATCGTGCCTGCTTTAGCCAACTCAATGAGTGATATCATCTGGTTCAATCTCCCCTCTTGCAATCTTATTTACTAATGTATGCACCTCATCCTCACTGGTTGCCATCCGGTAATATACCCCACTAGCCTGCAGTTGATCGAAGTACTTCTTTTGAATCACTCGGATTTCTTCGTCCCCTAGTCGCATATTTTCAGCCTTGGTTTCGATAATGACATAAACTGGGTGGTCTTCCCGTTCCACTTTAAAAATAAAGTCAGGTGTCGTGGTCCCCCTGTCAAAACGTGGAATCTTGATTGCACGCTTGGGGAGCTTACCAAAGACAGTAATTTTATCACCATAGGTCCGTTTAAGGATCTTCAATTCAGGGTCACTGCTGTCATACCGGAGTGGTGGTCGGTCATACAAGTACCGGTCATCTTTCGTCGCTTCAGCTGCATAGACCCCCAGCACATTGGCTGGCAACTCATCGACAAATTCTTGTTTTTGGGCATCATAGATCGACGTTGATGCCGAGAATTGTAGCGGGACGTATGAATACCGTTGCCAAACATTTTCTTTGAAGCGCTTATTAAACTCCCGCACAATATTCCCGAGGGTTTTCTCGTTGATGTAATCAGTATCATTGCCCAACCGATCCCGCATAGCTGTAATCATCAATTCGTTAAGTAAAGCTGGCGGTAAATCAGTCTGCAATACTAATTGTTTGAGAAAGGCCCCGTATTTCATCGTCCGGTATTTGCCGTGGTAGTCTTGCTGGGTTTCGCGCAGGACAGCTTCCCCATCAGCAGTCGCAAGTTCCTGGTGAATATTTTGTTTGACATCCTTCACAAAAATACACTGATCCTGGTCTTTAAAGATATCGCTAGCAATAGTAGCACTGGATTGGTTAACCTCATCATCAAACTTAACCATCTGGCGCTGCGCTAACTGTAACCACAAATCTTTAAGTTGGTTCCAGTTTGACTTTTGCAATTTGACGGTTGTTTGGGCGCGGTTGTGCTTCATATTTCGGACCTTATCCTGGGCCACCTGAGTCTGGTGGGCAAGTTCAGGATACATCCGCATAAAGGCTTCATAGCCTGACATTTCCTGTCCTTCAAAGTTCACCTTGGCTTTAAATTTATGGGAAAAATTGATAATTCCCCGGTCACCCAATTCTTCAATAATTTTTTCGGTTAATGCTGATTCATCCTCATCTGGATTAGCCGCTTTCTTGGCCTTAACCACTAACCGCACCATTTCATCCGTTAATTGGGTATGGTCCAAGCTAACTGGGATATCGCTATTGATTTCACCAACGAGCTTTTCAGCAAAGTCATGCTCATCATACCCGATTAAAAACGACAGCCTGCTCGGCCATTCGTCCTGGGTTAACCGGTGGCCCGTTTCGTCAACAGGTAAACGCAGCCCCCGCCCCACTTCTTGAATCTTGCTAATCTCTGAACCAGAGGTCCGAAGCTTGGCAATCACAAAGACGTTGGGATTGTCCCAACCCTCGCGTAAGGTCCACTTGGAAAAGAGGAACCTTCGGGTTAACCAGTTACCATTCGCATCCTTAAAGCTGAGTAGTTTCTCTTTATTTTGCAAGATATCTTCGACTTCAGCTTGAATATCGTCATCACTGCTCCCCCGGTCTTCGCTGAAGTAGCCTGCATACACGTCTTGGTGGTCCGACCGCAGACTAGTCAGGGTGGCCTGGAGGAAACTGCGATATTCTTCTTCCCGCGGATTCATCGTCAGCTCGTAATGCTCGATCAATGTTTGCAACTTCTGCGCCAACAGTTCTTCAAAGTGTTGGGCCAGCCAACCTTTTCCCTGCTCGGCACTGCGAAAACTGCTAATGCTGTCAATGAAAAAGAGCGACAAAGTTTTGATTTTAGGAGCATTAATCCCCGCTTCTGCCCGCAAGAAGTTTCGCTGCTCGGCTTCAAAGTGGCGGTCTAGTGCCTGACTGATGATCTGGTCCTGGTAGGACTCAGCAAAAGTGCCTGGAATCAACTCCATGTCTTTGGCCAGGGCCAAACCGTTAGATAATTCACGGTCCGTCCCGCCGGCATAGGTAATATTTCCCGCAAAATCAGGGTCAATATCAGCTAGGTTTTCCCCGACACTAACCGTGTATTCTTTGCCCCGTTTGGTCAAAATCAACTCCTTCGCCTTGGTGGCTTTGACCCGGTAGCGGTTGTTTGCGTCTGCTTCAGCCATATCAGGATAGTCAATGTCAATCGCCTTCACCAAGCCCTGGTTAAAACTATCGACAGCATTGAGGTCAAATTGCGGATGCCCCCGATAATAATCCGGCTTAGTCACCTTGTTTTTTCCCCGCCCTGTTGTTACCTCTGGGAACGTCGCCCCAAAGCGCACAATTAACTGGGGGTGGAGTTCTTCGATTTTCGTATAAAATTTCTTTCCGCGGGGGAACCGGTGGGGTTCATCGATGATGACAATCGGCCGCGTAGCCGCAATTGCTTTCAGGGGGGAAGTTTCCCCTCCAAGGAGGGTTTGGTCATAATCATCCCGATTCATCGACTTAGAATTCAGCATACCTGCATTGATCAATAACACCTGAATCTGGTTGGCGTTCTGGCGCGTCCCTTCAACAAAGTCCAGTAGTTGGGCGGGAAAATTTCGGCGCTTTGAACGAGAGTTGAAATCCCCGGCATTGATGACATTCAGCTGGATCTGGGTATTTTCATAGAACTGGCCAAAGTGCTGGCGGGCATAGTCACTAGTGATAAAACTCTTGGTTCCTTCTTTGATACTTGGACTAGGAACGGCAATGACGAATTTAAATAAGCCGTACTTTTGATGGAGTTCATACATCAGGCGGGTGTAAACATAAGTTTTACCCGTTCCTGTTTCCATCTTGATATCAATGTTGGCCTTGTCCTGGTAGCGGTATTTGACCAGGGGGTTAGCGTAGATGTATTTAGCGTCAGGATCATTGGTCGTGGTATCAAGCCCTAAAAACGCTTGGTCAATCGCAGCTAAGGCTTCAGTCTGGTGGTGTAAAGTTTCAAGCTTAATCTTCATCATTAGTACCTCTTAATCAAACTGATGTGACGGTCGACCTGTTTGAGTCCATTTTCCAGTTCACGCAGTTCTGCGATATTAAAGGAATAACCAAACAGCACCACAGCCTGAACATCCAACTGGTAAGTGCCCAGTTGGTTCAAGAGTGCTTCGGTGTTCTTGGCACCCCAGCCCGGATTGATCAAATATAGGCGGTTGTCATTAACCAATGTAGCCCGATAGCCCGCAAGGTCAATGTTTTTTGTTTCCGTATCAAAAGCATAGCCATCCTTAGCTAGCCAGGTCGTTAGAATAGTCTGAGCCCCCGTTGCTCCACCAGCTACGCCCAAAGCATCACTGGCATAGGAGTTAAGCATGTCGTTGAACAAGGCCGTCCCTTGGGGATCAAAATCTTCAATTTCAAGTAGGAGTTGCTTTGTGGGCTTGACTACCCGGTAGTGCTTGAAACTACCATCAAAGTCAGCCGGTAAAGTCAATTCATTGTCAGCTTTGATCTTAGCAGCTGCCCGCCGGATCCGTTCACGGGAAATTTCGTCAATAGACCGGAACCCCGCATCATAAGCAGCTTTCCCCCCTTTAGTTGGCACTTCCTTGCCATCACTATTTGTGGTGAAGGTTGGCTCTGGGAGTTGCACCATGATAAATTTGCGGTGGCCCCCATCCTCGGCATTGAGCTGCATAACGGCATCGGCGGTGGTGGCAGAACCGGCGAAGAAGTCGAGTACGGTTGAATCAGATTGACTTGTATATAATATGAGCTTTTTAATGAATTCCAGCGGTTTCGGACTAGTAAACATGTCCTCACCTTTAAAAATATCATCTCTTATATACTTTGTAGCCGTTTGATTCATGTATGCATTATCTATACCAAATAGTGAATCTACTTGTTTATTTTTACTTCGTAATTCCTTTACATACTTTTTTATAAAGAAGCCTCTTTCATTCTCTTCATGACTCTTTTTAAATACAAATTTACCTTCTTCTATCCATTTTTCCATAGTAAATTTTGAGAAAGCCCAGTATCTTCCTTTTGGTGGCAAATCTTTTTTTCCGGTATATGGATTAACAATTTCAAAGTTCGTACTTTCTGAACCACTTCTTGCACTTGGATCTGACATCTTCCAGTCACCATTTGGATCATCATCAGGATTACTATATTGTTTGAAGTCCTTAAGGTCACCTGTCATTTTAAATGAATCTGCATTTCTAGAATAAATATGGCAGATTGTAAAATTTAAGTTGAACATTTTAGTGGACAGAAAAACCCATAAAGGTCTTTAATGGTGTCGTTACAACATTCCATTAGAAAGAAGGACCTTTATGGGCACCACTATCTTATCATTTTCAGACCGCATTGTCATCGAAACGCTTCGTCATGAAAAGCGATCTCTTCGATATATCGCTGATTACCTGGGCTTTAGTAAGACTACTATCTTTAATGAAATTCACCGGTTAAAGGGTGAATACCATGCGACTAGTGCGCAAGCCGACCACGAAACTAAACTTAGTTATCGTGGTCGTAAATGCTCATTAACGGCTAACCTCAAGCGACTAATCGAAGACAAGATCAAGATTCAGAAATGGTCAATTGAACAAGTAGCCCATGTGGTTAGGATCGCCTACAAGACTATCTATAACTGGGTCGATCAAGGACTTCTAGATATTCGGATGACTGATTTACCTGACCATGGTATTCGTCGTAAGCGTGCTAAAGAAACCCGTGGGACTTTCAGTCATGGTCGTTCGATTGAAGATCGTCCAGCTGAAGCTTCTGATCGTAATATTGCAGGCCATTTTGAAGCTGATACAGTTTTATCTGGCAAGCGCAAAGGTCAAGCAGTAGCCACGTTTGTCGAACGCAAGAGTCGCCTTACTATCGTTAAACGGCTTGGTGGACGAGATAGCACTTCAATGACTAAGGCTATCCTTGAGTTAGCTAATCAATTAGGAACTAATCTCAAGACACTGACGGTTGATCACGGGAAAGAGTTCGCCAACTACCAATCAATTGAGAAAAATACCGGCGTGCCGTTGTACTTTGCCCATGCTTATTCTCCGCATGAACGTGGTAGTAATGAGAATCGTAATCGAGTGTTACGGCGATTTATTCCTAAGGGTCAGCCAATTGAAGAGATTAGTGATGATGAATTGATTCAGATTAACTGGTATCTGAATTCACGGCCACTCAAATGTTTGAACTGGCGAACTCCAATTGAGATCTTTTTGCTTAATCTGCGTCATTAAATTTGTTCAAGTTATTTATTGCAATCTACCATATATAAAGATTCATGTTGCTGATTAAATCCATTGTTTGTATCATTTGCAGAAGAACGTGTTTTTCTAATAACCTGTCCCATAAAATTATATTCTCCAAATACATCCATCATTATGGCTTTAAGATTATAATCTTCATTCTCATCAATCGAAATCATTATGCAACCTATATCAGACAACAATCTCTTCGCCACTACCAACCTTGGATACATAAACGTCAACCAGGCCGAATGGCTCGACTTGCCCTGGATACTCTTCAGACGTTCGATCTGGTCATCACTCATCCCCAGCATGTCATGTAGTTGCTTGTCTGAGTATTCGAAAGCATCCGGATAGACAAAGTCCCCGTTCCCTGTGTTGTATGGTGGATCGATGTAGATCACATCAACCTTTCCAGCGTAATTTGCTTGCAGGTGACGCAAGACTTCCAGGTTATCCCCAGTGAAAAAGAGATTGTGACTGTCTTTTCCTGCTCCCTGGTTTTGTTCTTCGTCTGGCACAATAACCGTTGTCGGCATTTCCCCTGCTTGGCGGCGAGCATAGTCCTTACCGATAAAGTTGAGTTGGTAGCCGTCCTTTAGCTCATTAATATTTTTGTCCGCTAACTGTTGCCGGAACTTTCCCATATCAAAGTTGTCTTCCCGGTCAAAAAATTCTGGTAATTTACTTTTTAGCTCAGTTAAAAAGGCAGTGTTTGGCTTTACTTGCGCATTAAATTTTTCGTTATCAGTAAGCAAAGGAAACACCTCCTTCACTTACACAAAAAGAGCCCACTAATTCCTTAGAAATTAGTGAACTCTTGGAAAAAAGCTTGACAAATAAACCTTGACCTAAATAATCAAGGCTGTGCTGTGCTGTGCTGTGCTGTGCTGTGCTGTGCTGTGCTGTGCTGTGCTGTGCTGTGCTGTGCTGTGCTGTGCTGTGCTGTGCTGTGCTGTGCTGTGCTGTGCTGTGCTGTGCTGTGCTGTGCTGTGCTGTGCTGTGCTGTGCTGTACTGTGCTGTGCTGTGCATAATATCTCTCCTACAAATTCCTATCATTTTTTTGTATTTATTTTTAATTATAGCAATTTTCTCGTCCAACTGGGGGTGTTCTTGGTGCCTGCAAACTAGATTCTTTATTTCATTTTATTTTTCAGGATCTAATTTTTACGCTTTTCCCATTTTGCCTAACATGACCCGACCTATCGTAAAATATGCGCCGTTGTATCTGACCGCGCCCGATCAATCTTATTATTCTTTTACTCGCACCTATTTTGCTATATGTCCTGTCTTTATGAACAAAAGTACCCCTTGCCCCAATAATTTTTCTTTACGCTAGCCAATAATTTTTTATCCCCCGAAGACAGTGGCCTTGGCTTGACGGTCCCCGTTTTCCGGAGTATCCTAAACCCATTAACTTTCATAAAATAAGTGACTTTTGCTTACGGGCAATTTTCCTGGCGCCACTTCTTGCGAATGGCGCCTTTACTTTTTAAAGGAGTGATTGATTTGCCAGTTATTGGAATTACCGGCGGGGTCCTCAACGACGCTGGCCCCTTCCCCGGCTACCACCGTAGCTACGTCAATGAAGACTACGTCACTGCGATTAAGCAAAACGGTGGCGTCCCTTTTATTATCCCCATCAACTATGATTTGAATTCGGCTCCAGCGATCATGCGCCATCTTGACGGACTCGTTATCTCCGGGGGCCAAGATGTCGACCCAAGTTATTACGGGGAAGAACCCAGCCAACAAATCGGCGAAACCTGGGCTACCCGCGACGCTTTTGAAATCAGCCTCTTGCGGGCTGCTTCCCACCTCCACAAGCCCGTTTTGGGGATTTGTCGTGGCCTCCAGCTAATCAATGTCGCCCGGGGTGGTTCCCTCTACCAGGACCTCAGTGCTATCCCGGGTAACCCGTATCAACATGCCCAAAAAGGATACCCGGGGCAAACTTCCCAAACTGCCAATCTAGCTGCTGGTTCCCAGTTGCGGACAATCTTTGGTCAAGAAAGCATTCGGATCAATTCTTTCCACCACCAAGCCGTTAAGGAAGTCGGCCTGGGGTTAACCGTCACTGCCCGGGCCAAAGACGGGGTCATCGAAGGCCTCGAAGATCCCCACAACCAGGTCTTGGCCGTCCAATGGCATCCTGAAATGCTCCATAACTTTGTTCCTGAAATGAACAAATTATTCCGAGCTTTCGTCATCCAAGCCAGTAAGGGGGATTTAGCATGACAAGTAAAAAACTCGGTTTCTGGTCGATTGTCCTGTTAGCTATCAATTCGATCGTCGGCTCGGGGATCTTCCTCACTCCGGGCGTAGTCATTACCATGGTGGGGAAGCTTGGCCCCCTCGCCTACATCGCAGCGGCTTTGTTAGCAGCATGTTTAGCCGTAACTTTCGCCGTCGCTGCTAAGTACGTCACAAAAAGTGGCTCGGCATATGCTTATGCCAAAGCTGCTTTCGGGCCACGGTTTGGATTTTACATGGGGACAGTCCGTTATTTCTCCGCCGCTGTGGCCTGGGGGGTGATGGCAGTCAGTGTTATCAAATCAACCCTCTCGATCTTCGGGGGCGATACCAACAACTTCTGGCTCGTTACTGCCTGCTTCATCATCCTGATGGCGATTATTACTCTAATTAATTTTGGCGGTGAGCCCCTGTTTGCTTTCATCAATAACCTCGCAACCATCGGTAAAGTGGCAGCCTTAGCACTGCTAATCATTGCCGGAACGGTCTTAGTAATCAAGAGTGGCCACAGTAACGCCGCTACGCTCGCACACCTAACTGATGGGCACAACCATGCCTTGATCCCTCCGGTTACCACGTCAACCTTTGTTATGGCTGTCGCAACCGCCTTTTATGCTTTTACTGGGTTCGAAAGCGTGGCTTCGGGTTCTGCTGATATGGAAGCCCCAGAAAAGAACCTTCCGCGGGCAATTCCTTTAGCAATCATCTTGATTGCGCTCGTTTACATCGGAACGATCACCGTTGCGATCATGGTTAACCCCCAGGCTATCGTTACTACCAAGCAGGTAGTAGCTTTAGCGGCGATCTTTACTAATCCATGGTTGCGTAACCTCATCTTGACTGGGGCGTTGATCTCCATGTTTGGGATCAACATTGCAGCGTCCTTCAACACCCCACGGATTCTTGAAGCCATGGCTACTGAAGGTCAGGTTCCCCAGTGGCTGGCTCACCGGAACCACCGCGACTTCCCTGCACGGGCCTACCTGATTACGGTCATCTTGGCTCTGATCATTCCGATGGCATTTAATTATAGTGTTCCTGCCATTATCCTCCTCAGTGCCATGGTGCGGTTCTTTGAATTTGCAGTAATTCCGCTTGCCGTCATTATGTTTTACTATGGCAAGGCCCAAGAACCCCTCCTCCCAGCTCCCCACAATTGGTGGACGGACGTTGTGATTCCAGCCTTAGGGATGGTCGTCACTATTCTCCTGTTAATCAAGTATGATTGGGTGGGTGAGTTTACCCTCAACGGAGCCATCAACTGGTATGCTATCGGCGGGATGATCGTTGGCTTTATCCTTTTGCCTTTGGCCTTCGCCTGGTTTGCTCGGCGCGACCATTTGTCCCAAGCGTGAGATTATTTAGTTCAATGATATTAAATAAAGAATCTAAAAAGAGGTTGCCGTAAATTGGCAACCTCTTTTAGGTCTTTAGACGTTTATCTATTTAACTAATTCGTAGATAGCTTCAGCGTAGATTGCAGTCGCCCCGAACAAGTCCTTAAGCCGGATATATTCATTAGCTTGGTGCATCGTATCTGGCGTATCTGGGAACATAGCCCCAAAGGCAACCCCACGTTCTAAGAGGCGGCCATATGTCCCACCACCGACTACCATACCTTCAGCGTTGGAACCAGTTTGGCGGTTATAAACAGCCAACAGTTTTTGGACGATTGGATCACTTGGGTCCACGTAGTGTGGTACCATCCCTTCGCCTGCTTCTAGTTTTACGCCCATAGCAGCCGTTGCCTTAGCCAAACCAGCTTGCAAGTCAGATTCATCCATTCCCTTTGGATAACGGAAGTTCAGAGTGATTGTCCCACCCTTTTCGGCAGTGAAAGTGAAGACCCCAGCGTTCATCGTTAAGTCGCCCATCACTTCGTCAGTGAATGCCATGCCGAGGTGTTCCATCCGTGAATCGTCATGGATATACTTGGCAGTAAAGTTGAGGTAGTTAGCAGCATCGCCTCCAAAGGCAAACTGGGAGAGGAACAATGCTAAGTAAGTAGCCGCATTTTCCCCGTTTCGTGGTTCTTGACCGTGAGCAGCCTTACCGACTACTGCTAATGTCAAGCTATCGCCATTTTCCGTAACTGTCCCTTCGATGGGGTTAGCAGCGACAAAGTCTGCAAAAGCCTGCTTAACTTGGTCAGCATCTGGTGTCGTGATCTCTGCTTGAGCATCCCGTGGCACCATGTTTTCCCGCAAGCCCCCTTCAAAGGACCGCAGTTGCCATGCACCTTCGTTACTTCCAGCAAAGTGTAAGAAGAAGCTGACATTCCCCTTTTCCCCGTTAATGATTGGGAAAAAGGCATCAGGTGAAAAGCCCAGGTCTGGTTGTGGCATAGAAGCAAAGTAGTGCTTCATCCCACGCCAGGAACTTTCTTCGTCAGTCCCCAAGATGAACCGGATTTTCTTGTTCACAGGTAGGCCCAATTCTTTAACAATCTTCATCCCGTAGTAGGCAGCCATACTTGGCCCCTTGTCATCAGAAGCACCACGAGCATACAAGTTGCCATCCTTGATCACTGGTTCAAATGGGTCAGTATCCCAGCCGTTACCAGCTGGCATTACGTCAACGTGGGCCAAAATCCCCAGGTCTGTATCACCTTCACCGTATTGGATGTGACCAGCCATGCCGTCTAGTTCCATTGTTTCGAAGCCGTCACGTTCAGCGATCTTGAGAAATTCGTCCAGGGCTGCCTTGGGACCAGGGCCAAGGGGAGCATCCGCTGTGGCCTGACTTTCATCTCGAACACTCTTTACTCGGAGCATCCGTTCCAAGTCGGCAATGATATCGTCTTTGCGTTTTTCAACTTCTTGTTGCCAATCAATTGTCATAGGATCACCTCTATTTTGTAGTTAATATTATTTTATCATGGATTCTGTTAATTCTCATCTTTGGTCAATTTTCACGCTTTTTGCGGTTTTTTTGCAAAAAATTACTTATTTTTACATTTTTATTTTGAAAAAACCGTATAAGTAGCTATAATAATACTGAAAACTAATTATTTTATTTGGAGGCGGAATCATGACAAAGATTTTTGCTTATGCTATTCGTGAAGATGAACAACCATTCGTAAAAGAATGGGAAAAGGCTCATCCAGAAGTTGAAGTTGAATTTACTGACAAGCTGTTGACACCTGAAACAGCTAGCTTGGCTAAGGGCGCTGACGGTGCGGTTGTTTACCAACAATTAGACTACACTGCTGAAACTTTACAAGCATTAGCTGACAACGGTATTACTAAGATGTCATTGCGTAATGTTGGTATCGACAACATCGACATGGCAAAGGCAAAGGAATTAGGTTTCCAAATCACTAACGTTCCTGTATACTCACCAAACGCTATCGCTGAACACGCTGCTATCCAAGCTGCACGGATCTTACGTCAAGACAAGCGCATGGACGAAAAGATGGCCAAGCGTGACTTACGTTGGGCTCCAACTATCGGTCGTGAAGTTCGTGACCAAGTTGTTGGTGTTGTTGGTACAGGTCACATCGGCCAAGTATTCATGCAAATCATGGAAGGCTTCGGCGCAAAGGTTATCGCATACGATATCTTCAAGAACCCTAAGTTGGAAGAAAAGGGCTACTATGTAGATAGCTTGGATGACTTATACAAGCAAGCTGACGTTATCTCCTTGCACGTTCCTGATGTACCAGCAAACGTACACATGATCAACGATGACACTATCGCTGAAATGAAGGACGGCGTTGTGATCGTTAACGTTTCTCGTGGTCCGCTTGTTGATACTCAAGCTGTTGTTCGTGGTTTAGATTCTGGCAAGGTCTTCGGTTACGTTATGGATACTTACGAAGGCGAAGTTGGGGTCTTCAACGAAGACTGGCAAGGTAAGGAATTCCCAGATGCACACTTGGCTGACCTGATCGATCGTCCAAACGTTCTGGTAACTCCACACACTGCCTTCTACACTACTCACGCCGTACGGAACATGGTTGTTAAGGCATTTGACAACAACTTGGCATTGGTTGAAGGTAACGAACCTGAAACTCCAGTTGAAGTTAAGTAATTAATTTCCTAAACGGATAATTTAGAGGTTGGCTTAGCCAACCTCTTTTTTGTTTCTTATGCCCCCAGATAATGGGGAAAGTAACCACAAGTCACGGGTTAAACGCCTGACTATAAAGCCTAACCCTGCTCAATTTTTAACAACCAACCTGAATCTTGATTATAATAAACTGCAAACAATTTAGAAGGTGAATCCATGGAAAAAATAACTCAGCAACAAGTCCAAGCAGTGCTCACACCCCGCCTAACTGATAGTTACAAGGGGAGCTTTGGCCGGATCTTAGCCGTCGGTGGTAACGAAAACTTTGGCGGTGCAATCACTATGGCGGCCAAAGCCGCTGTTTATTCTGGTGCTGGCCTGGTGACAGTTGCAACCAGTAAGGACAACCTCCCCGCCCTCCATGCTGTTGTGCCAGAAGCAATGTACATCAATTATTTTGACAAAGTCGCCCTTTCGGCAGCCGTCGCCCAAGCAACGGTCACGATCGTTGGTCCTGGCTTAGGCACTAGTAGTCGTTCGCATGAGATCCTGCAAATCGTCCTAACCAACTTTGATCCCGCCCACTATTTGATCGTTGACGGGTCAGCCCTAACACTATTGGCCCAAGATCCTAAACTCCAAGCCCTCCTCCCTGCACAGCACGTAATCTTTACGCCCCATCCCGGCGAGTGGCAACGATTGACGGGGTTAACTGTCACTGAACAAGATGATGTTTCCAACCGCCAAGCACAGCAAAGGTTCCAGGCAACAGTCGTTTTGAAGAAGTACCACACAACAATCTACCATGCCGACGGGAATACCAGTCAATTAACAGTAGGTGGCCCCGCAATGGCGACCGGCGGGATGGGCGATACTCTGACTGGCATCATCGCTGCTTTTCTCGGTCAATTTAGCCCAGCTCCATTAACAGCCGTGGTCAACGCCGCAGTCTACACCCATAGTGCCTTAGCCGACCAGCTGGCATTAACCCAGCACGTGGTGGTCCCCAGTGTCTTGATTGACCACTTACCGACCTTTATCCACCAATTACAAACCCCATAACACACAAAAACCAGGTTCAAATCCTAATAATGCGGATTCAAACCTAGTTTTAATTAATTATTTTGCTTTAATTGGGCCAGTTCAGCTAGTGTTAACGCCCGGTATTGCCCCGGGGGTAAAGCTGTTTCATCTAACTGTAAACTGCCCAAACGTACCCGCTTGAGTTCAACCACCCGGCCCCCAGTGGCCGCAAACATTCGTTTTACCTGGTGGTACTTTCCTTCCTTGATGACCACTCGGACAAGACTGGCCTGTTGCTTAGGATCAGCCTGGATGATCGTCAGGTGGGCGGGTTGCGTTTTTAACCCATCCCGCAGAATTAACCCCTGAGCAAACTGATCACTAGTTGTCTGGTCAACCGGACCGGCAACTAGTGCCTCGTATTCTTTCTCCACATGGTTAACAGGGCTCATCAGATTATGGTTGAGCTTTCCATCATTGGTTAGCACCAACAACCCTGTGGTGTCTTTGTCCAACCGGCCTACCGGCACGATGTCCGCCCGATAGTCATCCTTGGCTAACAAGTCGACTACCGTCCGGTGTTGGGCATCTTTAGTCGCAGTTATCACGCCTTGGGGTTTATTGAGCAGGTAATAGTAATACTTTTGGTAGTGAATAACCTTTCCGGCCACTTGAACAACGTCGTTATTTTCGTCTATTTGTTGTTTAAAGGCCTTAACTACCTGGTCATTGACCACGACCTGCTTTTGCTTGATCAGCTTATGCGCTTGGGACCGGGTCGTCACCTGAGCTTGAACAAGAAACTTATCAATCCGCATGTTCCACCGCCTCCTTGTGGTCAAACACTAAGCTTGCCCCACCGATGAGAATGAACCAGCCGATGGTCCAAAAGAGGGATAAGCGTGTCGCTGGAGTAAAGAGGAGGAGGACCAAAACCGCCCCAAAAAAGGCTATTGTCAGCCAGTTAGTTACTGGGAAAAGGGGCATGGTCATCACATCAGACCCAGCTTGTCCCTGCCGATACTTAATATGGCAAATAAGCAAGATGATCCAGACAAAGATAAAGCTAACCGTTGCCACCCCCGAAATGATGGTAAAGACCGCTGCTGGCAAGACAAAATTCAAACCCACGATCAACAACAAGCACCCACTCGACAAGAGTAAGGCCCGCAACGGTACATTTCGCTGGTTAGTTTGCCCAAAATAAACTGGAGCTTGGTTGTTTTGGGCTAATGAATGGATAATCCGGCTTGTACTGAAGATCGCGCTGTTGCACGATGATAAAGCGGCCGTCAGCACCACAAAGTTAATGATACTAGCAGCTGCTTTGATCCCCAAGGCACCAAACACCTGAACGAACGGTGATCCGGTCACACTTACTTGGTCCCAGGGAATAATGCACATTAAGACAAACAAGGCGCCAATGTAAAACAGGCTGATCTGCGGTCCGATCGAATTGATGGCTTGCGGGATGTCCTTTTCAGGGGTCTTGGTTTCTCCAGCTGTTAACCCCACCATTTCAATTCCCGTATACGCAAAGATTACCATCGGTAAGCAAAGTAACATCCCCTTCATTCCATGCGGGAAAAAGCCCCCGTGCAAACCGAGGTTTTGCAATGCTACCGCTTGTCCCCCTACCTGGAAGTGTCCCCCGAGCAGGACAATTCCGACGGCGATCAGGGCTAGGATCGCAATCACCTTGATACTAGCAAAACCTGCTTCCAAGCGCGCAAACAAGCCCACGTTTGTCAGGTTAATTGCCACTAAAGCGATCAAAAAGATCAAGACAATTAACCACTGGGGAACATGGGGGAACCAGTAGTGCATATAGATCCCACTAGCAGTAAGGTTGGTCATTGCCAAGCTCTCCCAACAAAGCCAATAGGTCCACCCCACGATGAATTCCCATCGCGGTCCCAAATAGGTCCGCACCACTTCAATAAAGGACCCCTTGCTCGGGTCAGCTAGGATCAATTCCCCCAATGCCCGCAACATCAGGTAGGTAAACCCAGCTGCCAACAAGTAGCCGCCCATGATACTCGGTCCTGCTTGTTGGATTGCTGTCCCTGAACCTAAAAACAACCCTGTTCCGATTGCGCCCCCGATTGTCATCATCCAGACATGGCGCCCGCTGAGCTCCCGGGATAAGTCTTTCTTCATGGTTGTACCTCTCTTTTTAATTTAATTGGTACATTTATTCTATGCAAAAAATTTCCCCTTGGCAACCTGGCGGTATGGTACCCCACGTAGGTCAGCCAAACATTTTCCCCGCTATTCCCCGTTTTAATGTGCCCTTAGCAAATTAAAAAACGTAGCTGATGAAGAAATAGAACTTTCTCCCAGCCACGTTTTTGTGGTAGTTTTTTTTACAATTTTATCAGTTTTGCTTCCGTAATCCTAAGGTTGCTCCTAAAGCACTAACCGTTCCCAGAACAGTCAATCCTAATGCACTCAACCAGGAAGATTCATCTTCACCTGTTTGTGGCAAGGTAGTTGTCCGCTTGAGTGTTGTTTCAGCTTTAGTTGGTGTCGCCATTGGTGTCCCGACCTTAGCTACCGCCACTCCTTCGGCATTGTAAATGATCCCTTGGCGGATTGTCCAGCCAGCAACTGGCTTACCATTAGCATCCACTACCCGGCCATCAAGGACATGATACCCAGCAAAGCTGGCTTTTTGTGCATCTGTAATGCCATCTAATGGTTCAATGTTGTCTTGGTGATGACTAGTATTTGGTTGACTTGGTGTTGTTTCTTTAGCTACTGCTGTTACCGTTAACTTAAAGTCAACTACCTTGGTTGTTCCATCTGGGAAGGTAACTAGAGCCTGTTCTGTATACTGACCAGCCTTTTGCATATCAGCTAATGCCTTAGTAGCGTCATTCCAAGCCACGGTTGTTCCGTATGGCAAAGCCGTCAGGCTTTGTGCTACTTGAGCAAACAAGGCCATAGTATTGCGTGCAACTGGTAAAGCCTGTGGGTTAGCTAAAGTCAATTCTGGTAACTCCTTAGCTCCTTCAGTGACGCTTACTGGGTTAACTACTACTTGGTCACCATACTTTTCAGCGTTAGTCTTAGCTGCTTCGATCGCTACAGCTAATTCTTGATCAGCTTGATCCTTATTAGCTTGAGCTGTGTCCAACTTAGCTTGCGCTTGATCGAAGTTGTCTTGAGCTTCTTTCAAGGCTGCTTGTTTAGTAGCTAAAGCATCTTGAGCATCTTTCAGTGCTGTTTGCTTAGTAGCTAAGTCTTGTTGGGCTTGAGCTAACTTATCTTGAGCAGCTTGAACTAACACAGGTGCATTTTGGTAATCAGCTAATTGTTGTTGCAACTTAGTTAATTGATCCCGATCAGCTTGTTCTTGATCCTGAGCGGTCTTAACTGCTGTTTGCTTAGTAGCTAAATCGTTTTGAGCATCCTTTAATGTTGCTTGCTTAGTAGCTAAGTCTTGTTGGGCTTGAGCTAACTCATCTTGAGCAGTCTTCAAGGCTGCTTGAGCCTGGTTAACCGCTTCTTGCTTAGTAGCTTCATCTGCACTCACAGCTGCTAATTTTTCCTTAGCTGCTTGCTCGTTATTGGTTGATGTGGTCAATGCTTGAGCCGCTTGATCAGCAGTAGTCTTAGCAGCGCTAGCTGCTTGTTGTGCTTGCTGTTGGGATGTTCTAGCCGTTGCCAGGTTTTGGTTAGCTGTTGCTAAACCTTTATCAGCTTGTTGTTTTACAGTCAAAGCTTCACTAGCTACTTGTTGCTTGTTGCCCAAATCAGTTTGGTCAGCCTTTAGTTGTGTTTGCAATTGTGCCTTTTGTTCCGCTAACTTGTTAGCATCAGGAGTGGCAAAGGTTGTTTGAGCAAGTTGGTTATACTTACTGTTTTCTTGGATATTGGAGTAAGGGTTTAATGGATCGTATTGCGCCATCTCTTCTTCTTCAACTTGGATGATGTGAACTTGTTCCATGGCATCAACCATGACACCTAAAGCTCTGATATTTTTATACTGCGTTCCCATAGAACGATTGAATCCCATTAAAGAAGTAGCATGTCCCCAGTTACTTTCTCTATCATCAAACAACATTACCTGAATTGCTCTATACACTTTGGCCTTTAAGTCAGCCATAGTTGTCGTTCTTTCTTTTGGTTCTCTATTAAAGTAATCCCCACTCATTAAATTCTCGTAATAATTCATATTCATTTTTGGGGCATACGATAAACCAAACTCTTTAGCAGATTCATTGATAGCTACCTTGTCATGGTCATCTTTATTAAAAATATTCCATTGATCCGCATCGTAACGCATGGAAATATCTTTGGCAAAGGCTAAAGAACCACCATTAATCTTATGTGAAGTTGATCCAAATTGAGCTGCTAAAGTGTCAAGTAATTGAGCAGCAAATTGAGTTAACTCTAATTCAATATCATCGCTTAACGGTTGGTCAGGTGAAAATACTACCTTGCGGTTTTTATCTGTTTCACTAGCATGATACTCATTCAAATCCATTCCTTTTTTACCAAGTTGTGCTAGTAACTCATCGGCTTTCTGAAAATCACCAGTGACTAACTCTTTCAATGCATCTACATAACCATCCGGCAAGTTAATCACGTTTTGGTTAGCCATAGCTTCTTCGACTGCTTTAATGTCAGCTAAGTCCTTGTTAACCTTCTGTTGTGACTGGTTAACCACTTGGTTCTTGGCATCATAATCTGCTTGAGCATTGTCCGCTGTCTTTTGAGCTTCAGTAGCAGTATTTAAGGCATCGCCAACCTTTTGGTTAGCTTGCTCTAATGCATTCTGAGTATCAGTAACAGCTTGCTTAGCGTTAGCATCATCTTGTTGTGCTTGCTTAGTGTTTGCTTGAGCTTGGTTGTAATCATTCTGAGCTTTTTCAACATCATTGTCTGCTAAAGCTTCGTTAGCCTTGTCCAAGTCTTGTTGTGCCTTGTCAGTTGCACTTTGCTTGTCATTAACATTTGTTTGGGCTTGGTCAGCTGTCTGCTGAGCCTGATCAACATTTTGGTTTGCATCCCGTACTGCTTGAGTTGCTTGATCAACGGCAGTAGTGTCTTGTTGAATCTTATCCTGTTGATCTTTAATTGCTTTTTCTGTGTTAGCAATATTTTCTGGTGTTGCGTCCTTAGCGTTTTCTTGCGCCTTAGCAACATCGTCTTGAGCCTTGTTAACTGTCTCTTGTGCTTGATTAGTATCTTTTTGAGCTTGATCAACTTGCCCTTGTTGTTGGTTAACGGTATCTTGGGCTTGATCTTTGTTAGCTTGCGCTTGATCAGCTTCCTTTTTGGCATCATTTAATGCCTGGGTTGCTTGTTCATCTTTAGCCTTTGCTTCGTCTAGCGCTTTTAACGCTGCTTCATGTTGGGCTTGTGGGGTATCTGTTGTTGTGTTAGTAACGTCAGTTGTATCTGGCGCAACAGCGTCAGCGCTAACATTACTACTTAAAACAGAAGAACCTGCTAGGGTTGCTAAACCTGCACCCGCAATCGTCAATGCTTTTTTCGTATTGTGAGAAACCATAGTATGTATCCCCCTCTAATGCTTAAACTTTTGTTAAAACCAATTTAATCAATAACATTATATATATATATATAAATTCAAGCTAATTGTTCGAAAGATTTACTACTAGTCTTTATCCCCCTTCATTGCCCATTCAAAGATTGTCCTCCTAGCCATCAACAGGCTTATTAATCATTTAATATAAGTTATAGCTTTGCATAAAATGATTTTCATCTCTATCTAGCTAAAACAAAAAACCCTAAGCCAGATTCCTCCAGCTTAGGGGTAGCGGACCTTTTTTCAGTCCGCACAGGATTTATTTACTAGTTATTTAACTACGATGTTGACCAACCGGCCAGGAACTGCGATCACCCGCACAATGTTTTTATCGGCTAACTCTGCTTGGATCCGTTCGTCGGCCAAGGCAACCTTTTCTAGGTCTTCCTTATTAGCATCCTTAGCCACTTCGAGATGTTGCCGGACCTTTCCGTTAATCTGTACAACAATTTCAACCGTTGTTTCGACTAACTTGCTTTCGTCATAAGTTGGCCATGGTTGGTAACTAATTGTTCCCACATGGCCTAACTTCGTCCACAGTTCTTCTGCAATGTGCGGTGCGATTGGTGCAACCAACTTGACAAAGCCCTCCATGTATTCCAGTGGTAAAGCGTCAGCTTTGTGGGCTTCATTGACAAAGATCATCATCTGGGAGATGGCTGTGTTGAAGTGCAATTCTTCATAATCTTCAGTGACCTTCTTCACCGTTTGGTTGTAGATCTTATCCAAAGCGCCATCGTTCAGCGTTGTTACCCGGTCCCGCAATTGATCGTTATCATCGATCATTAAGTTCCAGATCCGATGAACGAAGCGGTTAGCCCCACCAAGACCTTTTTCACTCCATGGAATAGAAGCATCCAATGGTCCCATAAACATTTCGTACATCCGGAGGGTATCTGCCCCGTATTCTTCGACGATGTCATCAGGGTTAACCACGTTGCCTTTAGACTTGGACATCTTTTCGTGGTTCTTCCCCAGGATCATCCCTTGGTTAACCAACTTTTGGAATGGTTCCTTGGTTGGAACTACTCCGAGGTCATAGAGGAACTTGTGCCAGAAACGTGCGTACAACAAGTGCAAGACCGCATGTTCAGCCCCACCGACATACAAATCGATTGGCAACCACTGCTTGAGCTTTTCATAGTCTGCCAAAGCTGCCCGGTTGTGTGGATCAATGTAGCGGA
This sequence comes from Ligilactobacillus saerimneri, assembly GCF_036689625.1. Taxonomy (NCBI): domain Bacteria; kingdom Bacillati; phylum Bacillota; class Bacilli; order Lactobacillales; family Lactobacillaceae; genus Ligilactobacillus; species Ligilactobacillus saerimneri. Next base: position 483,528 of record NZ_CP144759.1, on the reverse strand, counting down.
GGTAGTACCAGGAACTGCCGGCCCATTGTGGCATCGTGTTAGTTTCCCGTTTCCCTTTCCGTCCATTTTCATCGACCACATTAACCCAGTCATCCAAGTTAGCCAGAGGGCTTTCGCCTGTACCGGATGGCTTGATGTTATCAGTTACAGGTAACTTCAATGGCAATTCTTCTTCTGGCACCAGGGTGGTTTCCCCGTCTTCCCAGTGAATAACTGGAATTGGTTCCCCCCAGTATCTTTGCCGTGAGAACAACCAATCCCGCAGCCGGTAGTTAACCTTGCTGTGGCCAGCGTCATGTTCTTCCAACCATTCAATCATTGTTGCGATGGCTTCTTTCTTGTCCATGCCATCCAAGAATTCTGAATTGATGTGCGGACCTTCACCCGTATATGGTGCTTCTTCCACATCGCCCCCAGCAATAACCGGAATAATTGGCAGGTCATACTTCTTAGCAAAGTGCCAGTCCCGTTCATCATGGGCTGGTGACCCCATCACAGCCCCCGTCCCATAGGAGGCTAAAACATAGTCACTGATCCAGATTGGCAGTTGTTTGCCGTTAACAGGGTTGATCGCATAAGCACCAGTAAAGACCCCAGTCTTGTCTTTGTTCAGTTCAGTCCGCTCCAAGTCAGACCGGTGGGAAGCTGCTTCGATGTATTCATCAACCGCTGCTTGGTGGGCTGGTGTCGTCAACTGCTTAACCAGGTCATGTTCTGGGGCTAAAACGATGTAAGCTGCCCCAAATAAAGTATCTGGCCGAGTAGTGAACACTTCGATCTTGGCATCGTCCATTCCGGCAACGTCAAAGAAGACGCTTGCCCCCACTGACCGACCGATCCAGTTGATCTGTTGGTCCTTGATTGACTTAGGCCAATCGAGATCCTTTAAGTCATCGATTAACCGGTCTGCATAAGCCGTGATCTTGAGCATCCATTGGCGCATTGGCTTTCTGATAACTGGGAAACCGCCCCGTTCTGTCTTGCCGTTGATCACTTCTTCGTTGGCCACAACTGTGCCCAAGTCTGGGCTCCAGTTAACCGGAACTTCGGCTTCATAAGCCAAGCCCTTCTTGTAGAGTTGTTCAAAAATCCACTGAGTCCACTTGTAGTATTCTTCATCAGTGGTATTAACTTCCCGGTCCCAATCATAAGACAAACCGAGTGATTGGATCTGCCGGCGGAAGTTATTGATATTTTTCTTAGTGAATTCCTTTGGCGTATGTCCTGTCTTGAGGGCATATTGCTCTGCTGGCAGACCAAAGGCATCCCATCCCATTGGGTGCAAAACATTGTAGCCTTGCATCCGCTTCATCCGGGCAATAATATCCGTTGCCGTGTACCCTTCAGGGTGTCCTACGTGCAAGCCTTGTCCAGATGGATAGGGGAACATATCTAAGGCATAGAAGTTCTTCTTTTCCGGATCTTCCGTTGTCTTAAATGTTTTGTGCTCTAACCAGTATTTTTGCCATTTCTTTTCAATACTTTTGTGATTATATGCCATTGTCGCTAATCCTTTCTCTATTCTTTCAATCAAAAAAGTCCTATACAGTCTACGACAACTGTATAGGACGAAAACTCGCGGTACCACCTATCATTCCACCATTCTCATGGTGACCCTCAAACCGTTAACGGTGGTTCCGTTTTTGCCTACTGTTAGTTCAGCAAAAAAGCACTAGGGGTGAGTTCAGATCAAGCTCCTTGCAGGGTTCACACCTAACCCCTGCTCTCTGCCAAGTCGCTGTAATCTTACTATTCCTCTGTCAATGCTCACAGATATTGATTTCTTTCATCTTAGCAAATCACCATTTTGATTGCAAGATCAATTAGAAGCGTAGGTGTTGCCCTGGGTAGATCATGCTCCCGGTGATCTTATTCAGTGACCGCAACCGTTCGATAGTGGTCCCGTGTTCCATCGCAATCTTCCACAAGGAATCCCCACTCTTAACTTGGTAAGTCCCTGTGCTTGAGGTGTTGCTATTAGTCTTAGTCGTAGTCTGACTGCTATTAGAACCACTCAACCGTAGTTGTTGGCCTGGATAAATGAAGTTCCCCTGGATGTTGTTTAAGGACCGCAACGTATCCATTGAAACCCCAGTCTTTTGAGCGATGGCCCAGACGCTGTCCCCAGACTTCACAGTGTAAGTTTTGCCACTGTTAGTTGTTGCATTGGTCTTGCCTGGGTTACTTGTATTTGAGCTTGCGTTGCTCAACTTGAGTTGTTGCCCCGGATAGATGAAGTTGTTCTTGATGTTATTCAAGGACCGCAACATATCCATTGACACCCCGGTCTTTTGGGCGATGGCCCAGACACTGTCGCCGGACTTCACAGTGTAAGTTTTACCACTGTTAGTTGTTGCATTGGTCTTGCCTGGGTTACTTGTATTTGAGCTTGCGTTGCTCAACTTGAGTTGTTGCCCCGGATAGATGAAGTTGTTCTTGATGTTATTCAAGGACCGCAATGTATCCATTGACACCCCAGTCTTTTGGGCGATAGCCCAGACACTGTCGCCAGCTTTGACCGTGTAGGTCTTGTTATTCGTGCTGGTATTAGTGTGGGTGTTTTGATTATTATTAGCTTTCTTGGCAATAATTAACTTCTGCCCTGGATAGATGAAGTTATTTTGAATATTGTTCCAAGCCCGCAAGTCACTCATAGACACCCCGGTCTGGTGGGAAATTCCCCAGACGCTGTCCCCGGCTTTAACCGTGTAAGTCTTATCGCCGTTGGTATTAGTTGTATTGGTATTAGTCTGAGTTGTCGTTCCCGGAGCGACTAGCTGTAAGACTTGACCCGGATAGATAAAGTTGTTTTGGATCTTATTCCAGGACCGTAAGTTGTCCATTGAAACCCCGGTTTGTTGGGAAATTCCCCAGACGCTGTCCCCGGCTTGGACTGTATAAGTCTTAGCCGTATTATTCAACGAGTTGCCAGTATTGGTATTGGTACTTGCACTCGCCCCGTCAAACTGTTTCAAATTGTAACTATTGATTACCCGGATCAATGATGAAGCATAGTTAGGAGCCGTTGCATAGGTCCCGTACTTCCCGTTACGGAGGTTTTCAGCTGCCTGTTCTACCGTAGCAGCGTTCGCCTTAGTTGACCGGAAGAAGTTCGAAGCAATCATATTAGCATAGCCCGTCAAGGCATCATAGTAGCTATCATAGCGCTGGAACTTGGCATATACAGTGTGATAACTCCCCCCATAGTATTCCTGGGTTGGCATTGTGATATATGCCCCTCGGCCAGTCCATTTAACCCCGAATAAATTATAAGCCTTGGTTGCCAAGGCACTGTTGCCCCAGGCACTTTCCAATCCCGCTTGGGCAATCATCAACGAAGCATACAGCCCATACTTGTTAGCTACTTGGACGGCTGCATCTTTAATATTATTGATAAAGACCCCAGCCGGTGTATTGGTACTATATGTAACTGTTGGCCGCGCTACCTTCATCTGCTTGAGAGCCGACTGACTGTATGTTGCCTTTTGAATTTGGGCCAACTTCAAGGATGTAGTTGTCTTCAAGGTGACTGTATTCGTCGTTGTCGTGGTGGTAGTTGGCTTAGCAGGCGTGGTAGCTTGACTTGTAGTTGTTTGAGCTGCCGTTGTTGCTTGGGTATTTTGGGTAGCCTGCGTCTGTGGTTGCTCACTTGCCTGGTTAGCAGTAGTCGTTGGGGCCTGGTCAGTAGTGTTTGCTGCTGACGTAGCCTTGTTTGTCAGGTCCTGACTATTAGCAGTGGCAGTCACTACTGCACTGCTCTTGTATTCTTGGACAGTTGGCTTGCCACTAGTAGCTACTTCCTGGACTTGATCTGCTGTAACTAAGTCTGCTGATCCTGTTTTGGCAGACGAATCCGTAGCTGTTTGCTCCTTAGTTTCAGAAGTCAGCGTAGTTTCATCCTGTTGAGTCAAATCTTTGCTAGTGGCTTCTTGCTCTGCTTGAGCACTGTTAGCAGCCACAACTTGTGGTCGTACTTGATCACGCAAGCTGTCCTGTTGCTTTGTCAGGTCCTGTTGGTCGTGATCATCGCTTTGCGTCATTTCTGGACTTCCGCTCTTAACCATATCGGCTTTGGTTTTGCCACCTGCCAGAATCGATGCCCCCATCAGGAGTGTAGTCCCGACAAATGTCGTTGCCTTTTTAAAGTCATTTAAGTTGCGGTTAAATTTATATCTTTGTTGTTCTTCTAAACGCTCTTTTCTCTTTTTCACGATGAACCTCCCTCTCTATTACTCACCAAAATTATAAAAATTTGATACCTAGTATTATTATAAAGCACAAGTTTAAAGAATACATTAATTTTATTGTTTAAATTTAAAGAGCCCCCGCAAAGTTCTCCAGTTTGTTGATTAGGTTATATTATTCCTTGAAAGATTCAAAAACCAGGGATAAAAATTCCAGCTAGTAAATGAACGTAGTTTTCAATTTATAATTTAATCAACTAAATCCTGGAGCTTGCAGAGGCTCCGACTATTAGCAAATTATATTAATCAATATTCAGTTCAGCTTTTAGTGCTGCGACCTTATCCGTGTGTTCCCACGGCAGGTCGACATCAGTCCGACCAAAGTGTCCATAAGCGGCTGTTTGCTTATAGATTGGACGTTTGAGGTCGAGCATTTGGATAATTCCAGCTGGCCGTAAATCAAAGATCTTCCGAATTGCCTTGATCAAGGCAGCTTGATCAACCGTACTAGTACCAAAGGTGTCGACTGCTACCGAAACTGGTTCAGCGACCCCGATAGCATAGGCGATCTGAACTTCTACTTGGTGTGCGATCCCCGCAGCAACAATGTTTTTAGCGATATACCGGGCAGCATAACTAGCTGACCGGTCAACCTTGGTAGCATCCTTACCAGAGAAGGCCCCACCACCATGATGAGCAGCCCCACCATAAGTATCTACAATGATCTTCCGTCCTGTTAAACCGGCATCCCCTTGCGGACCACCAATGACAAAACGCCCGGTTGGGTTGATAAAGTATTTAGTCCGCTCATCCAGATACTTGGCTGGGATTACATGGCGAATGACATGTTCCATCACGTCTCGTTTGATCTGATCCAATGATATTTCTGGATCGTGTTGCGTACTCAAGACCACCGTATCAACTCGGCGCGGATGGTTATTTTCATCATATTCAATCGTAACTTCAGCTTTGGCATCTGGCCGCAGGTAGGTCAAAATCCCGTCCTTGCGTAACTGAGCCGTCCGCTTCATCAACTTATGGCTTAACATCAAAGCCAAAGGCATATATTCTGGTGTTTCATCAGTTGCAAAACCAAACATAAGGCCTTGGTCTCCCGCACCGATCTTGTCCAGCGGATCTTCCCCATTAGCGCGACTTTCAACCGAATCATCAACCCCTTGGGCAATATCTGGTGACTGTTCATCAATTGCTGTGATTACTGCACAGTTGTCAGCATCAAAGCCATACTTACCATCAGTATACCCAATCTCACGAATAGTTCTCCGTACAATCTCTTGGATATTTACATATGCTTTAGTTGAAACTTCCCCAAATACCAGCACTAAACCAGTAGTGACAGATGTTTCTACCGCCACCCGTGAATCCTTATCCTGCTTCAACAGTTCATCCAAGATCGCATCACTAATTTGATCAGCAATTTTATCTGGGTGTCCTTCTGAAACTGATTCCGATGTAAATAAACGTCTTTCTGACATGGTATAAATTCCCCCATTAATAGTTATTATTTGTGGTTACAAGGCATCTTCACACATGGTGAATCCTATCGGGAATGAGTTGTAACTCATCAAGTTTAACACAATAGTAATAAAAAAACACCCTATAAGATAGGATGCTCCATCAAAACTATAAACGGTCCTAACCGGATTTGAACCGGTGATCTCCTGCGTGACAGGCAGGCGTGATAACCCCTACACCATAGGACCAAAATTGCGGGAGCCGGATTTGAACCAACGACCTTCGGGTTATGAGCCCGACGAGCTACCAGACTGCTCCATCCCGCGATAATAATATTGATGACCCGTACGGGATTTGAACCCATGTTA
>NZ_CP144759.1:295000-472500 GCF_036689625.1 Ligilactobacillus saerimneri | reverse complement strand
AGTAAATCTCTCAAAACTAAACAAAGTTTCAACTAACGTGTAGGTTCCGTATTATTCCTTAGAAAGGAGGTGATCCAGCCGCAGGTTCTCCTACGGCTACCTTGTTACGACTTCACCCCAATCATCTGTCCCACCTTAGACGGCTGGCTCCAAAAGGTTACCCCACCGGCTTTGGGTGTTACAAACTCTCATGGTGTGACGGGCGGTGTGTACAAGGCCCGGGAACGTATTCACCGCGACATGCTGATTCGCGATTACTAGCGATTCCGACTTCGTGCAGGCGAGTTGCAGCCTGCAGTCCGAACTGAGAGCAGCTTTAAGAGATTTGCTAAACCTCGCGGTTTCGCGACTCGTTGTACTGCCCATTGTAGCACGTGTGTAGCCCAGGTCATAAGGGGCATGATGATTTGACGTCATCCCCACCTTCCTCCGGTTTGTCACCGGCAGTCTCGCCAGAGTGCCCAACTGAATGCTGGCAACTGACAACAAGGGTTGCGCTCGTTGCGGGACTTAACCCAACATCTCACGACACGAGCTGACGACAACCATGCACCACCTGTCATTTTGTCCCCGAAGGGAAAACCTAATCTCTTAGGTGGTCAAAAGATGTCAAGACCTGGTAAGGTTCTTCGCGTAGCTTCGAATTAAACCACATGCTCCACCGCTTGTGCGGGCCCCCGTCAATTCCTTTGAGTTTCAACCTTGCGGTCGTACTCCCCAGGCGGAATGCTTAGTGCGTTAGCTGCGGCACTGAAGGGCGGAAACCCTCCAACACCTAGCATTCATCGTTTACGGCGTGGACTACCAGGGTATCTAATCCTGTTCGCTACCCACGCTTTCGAACCTCAGCGTCAGTTACAGACCAGAGAGCCGCTTTCGCCACTGGTGTTCTTCCATATATCTACGCATTTCACCGCTACACATGGAGTTCCACTCTCCTCTTCTGCACTCAAGTTCCCCAGTTTCCAATGCACATCTTCGGTTAAGCCGAAGGCTTTCACATCAGACTTAAAGAACCGCCTGCGTTCCCTTTACGCCCAATAAATCCGGATAACGCTTGCCACCTACGTATTACCGCGGCTGCTGGCACGTAGTTAGCCGTGACTTGCTGGTTAGATACCGTCAACAGGTGAACAGTTACTCTCACCCGTGTTCTTCTCTAACAACAGAGTTTTACGATCCGAAGACCTTCTTCGCTCACGCGGCGTTGCTCCATCAGACTTGCGTCCATTGTGGAAGATTCCCTACTGCTGCCTCCCGTAGGAGTCTGGGCCGTGTCTCAGTCCCAATGTGGCCGATCAGTCTCTCAACTCGGCTACGTATCATTGCCTTGGTAAGCCGTTACCTTACCAACTAGCTAATACGCCGCAGGTCCATCCAGAAGTGATAGCAGAGCCATCTTTAATCATTTGACCATGCGGTCAAATGACCTATGCGGTATTAGCATCTGTTTCCAGGTGTTATCCCCCGCTTCTGGGCAGGTTACCTACGTGTTACTCACCCGTCCGCCGCTCATCGGTAAACCATCGTCAATCGGATGCAAGCATCTTCAATCAGTTGGGCCGATGCGCTCGACTTGCATGTATTAGGCACGCCGCCAGCGTTCATCCTGAGCCAGGATCAAACTCTCGATTTAAAATCTTAAGTCGATTAGACTCGTAAAAATTACTAGCGAATTGACATTCGCAAATGTTTTGCTCTTGCGTCTAGCAAGAAGCCCTACACATTTGATTTGTCGAAACTTTGTTCAGTTTTCAAAGATCTACTTTATAAAAAGTTGTTTGCTTGAAACAACTCATTCATAATAGCATTTCAAGTTTCATGCGTCAAGCATAAAATTTAAAAAATCTCACTGCCGTAAGAAGTGATTTGATAACTCCTTATCAGCAACGAGATTTATAATATCAATTCCTACCCATAGGGTCAAGAACTTTTTTCACTTTTTTTATCGATATCCGCCAAAGCTTGCTCAACCCACTCATCAAGGCGGTCTGCAATCGGGGCAAACCCTTCCTCAACATGGCGGTTAGTCCAGTAATGTTTATACTGGTTGGGCGCAACGTTTGTGTGGTAAAAGTCAAACTTTTTCTCTAAGCACCGCAACGATAAACTGATCTTTTGCGTATACTCATCAATATCAATGATCATCACCCGAACCCGTTGTCCTACTTGGAGTAAGTCGTAGATATCACTAATATAACCATTGCGACACTCGGAGATGTGAATCAACCCCTGGGTATCATTATCAAGGGAAACAAATGCTCCATAGGGTTGAATCCCCGTCACTTTGCCCTCAATAACCATCCCAATTCTATATCGCATATTAATCCCGATCCTTCACCGCAATCTTTTCGATCACAATATCCCGACCAGGTTTGTCTCCTGGCATCGTTGGTTCTTTAGCGATCTTGTCTACAACTTCCATTCCAGCTACCACTTGACCGAAAACGGTATGACGGTGATCAAGCCACGGTGTGCCCCCCTTTTGATAAGCAGCTACGATTTCTTCAGGATAATGCGCCCGCTTCATTTCAGCTGCCATTGAATCAGGGAGGTTCTTGTTTTGGACGATAAAGAACTGACTTCCATTAGTGTTTGGACCAGCATTGGCCATTGACAATGCTCCGCGGAGGTTAAACAACTGGTCAGAAAATTCATCTTCAAATTCTTTTTCCCAGATACTGCTACCCCCCATACCGGTTCCGGTTGGGTCTCCCCCTTGAATCATGAAATCATAGATCACCCGGTGGAAAATTGTCCCATCATAGTAACCATTACGCGCTAAAGTCATGAAGTTTTCAACTGCTTTGGGCGCTAGTTCTGGAAAAAGGACACATGTAATATCCCCCAGGTTGGTCGTAATTGTTACCTGTGGCGTCGTATCTGTATTTACTGCTAATTGTGGATACATCAACATCACTTCCTAATATTTAGTTTTGGCAATCAAAAATATTTTAACACGAAACCTACTATGCTACTATTGTTTTCACTTTAGAGCGATACTTTGCTTTTAATTCATGTTCAGTGTATCGTTAGTAATGCTATTACTTCATTGTGGAGGAAACGAGAATTGAAAAACTACTATGATATAAATATTATCGGTGGCGGACCGGTGGGCTTGTTCGCTGCGACATACGCTCGGATGCACCTTGCCCAAACCCAAGTGATTGAAAGTCTCGATCAGAGTGGTGGGCAAGTCAGTGCCCTTTTCCCTGCTAAAGAAATCTACGATATCCCCGGCTTTACCCGTTTGACGGGGCAAGAATTGATTGACAATTTAACCCGCCAGGCCCAACACTATGGACCTGAAATCAAGCTCAATCAAACTGTCCAAGAAATCATCACGACCGACCAGGGGTATGAAGTGGTTACGAACCAAGGTTCCAGCTTTACCAAGACAATCATCGTTGCTACCGGAGCAGGAGCTTTCCAACCCCGTAAACTCCGTTTACCAGAAGCAGGTCCCCTAGAAGGAACCAAAGTCTTTTATTTTGTTAAGGACCAGACACCTTTTATTGATCAAGACATTGCCATCGCTGGCGGCGGTGATTCCGCGGTTGATTGGGCCTTGCACTTGGCCGAAGTTGCGCACTCAGTAACCCTGATTCACCGGCGAGATCAGTTTCGGGCACTTGAAAGTTCAGTCGCAAAATTGGAACCTGCAGGCGTTAAGCTGGCCACTCCTTATACCATCCGTGCTTTGGCTGACCACAATGAAAAATTAAAATTAACTTTAAAAAAGGCTAGGAGCACTACAAGTGAGGAACTGGTTGTTGATAAACTACTAGTGAACTATGGATTTATTTCCAACAACAATATGGTCCGCAGCTGGGGGCTTGATACTGACAAACGCGGTATCACCGTTGATCGGACGATGATGACTTCACGCCCTAATATCTTTGCCATTGGCGACGCAGCCTCTTATCCTGGCAAGACACCTTTGATTGCTACTGGCTGGGGCGAAGCACCTATTGCAATCAACGCCGCCCTCAATGCGATCTATCCAGACCGAAACCAAGCTCTCCATAGTACACAACTCATCAAAAATTTTGTAAAGGACTAGTGGATCATGAGTTACTTAATTGATTTTATCCTCCACATTGACGAACACTTAATCACGATTGTTAATATGTTTGGCGATTGGACATATTTAATCTTATTCGCCATCATCTTTGTTGAAACTGGGGTAGTCATCATGCCGTTCTTGCCGGGGGATTCCTTGCTCTTTGCGGCAGCTGCGATGGCGGCCAACTCTAAGTATCACCTTGATATTTGGATCTTTGTGGCTTGCTTCTTCATCGCATCCATGTTGGGAGATTCTTCTAACTATGCGATTGGTCATAAAGTCGGTCACTCCCTAACTAAGAATTCATTTTTGAGTCGCTTTATCCGCAAAGATGATTTAGTTAAAACTGAACTTTTCTTTGAAAAGCACGGAGGAAAGGCCATCATCATCGCCCGCTTCATGCCAATCATTCGGACGTTAGTTCCGTTTGTAGCTGCTAGCAGCGGTTTCCCCTACAAAACCTTCCTTCATTACAATCTTTTAGGGAACGTCCTGTGGGTAATCATCTGTTGTAGCGGAGGTTACTTCTTTGGTAACTTCACGATCGTTAAGGAACATTTTTCCCTGATCATTTTGGGCATCATTGTTGTTTCCTTAATTCCAGCAGTGGTTGGTGCGCTCAAGGCGCGCTTGAGTAAATAATTGATATAAAACAAAAGGATCGCGGTTTGAAGCCACGATCCTTTTTTCTTATTCACGTTGTCGTTGAGTAAATAACACCCAGATTCCCAGCAAGATCCCCCCAATAATGAGCGCAAAGAATAATCCAAAGCATATAGCAAAATAATAGCTCGGCAATAAATTAATGATCTGATCTCGTCGTGGATCAAACAGCCAATCCTGATTACGGAACAATAGTTGATGAAAAATGACAAAGAAATCATTAAAATCAACTATTGCTAAACTTGCTAAACAAATGCTAATACCAGCAACACCACGCAATACCAGCCGGGCGAGCCACAGCGAGTATGCATCATGACTCCACCGCCATACTGGTTTAATGAGCGCTGTCATCCCGATAAAACCAATATACACTCCCCAAACTAGGTGTTTAACATCCTGAAAATGGGTCTGTGCTGGTACAGATAAAGCCAGGTGACCGCCGATTGTTGTCCGGGTAGGAAAGTTAAGGAATTGCCACACCCGCAAGTATTCTCGGAAAGCAGCTTGGTCATTAAGTCCCAAGCTTTGGCCCCAGTGATAGTGGCGAACCAAGACCCAATATAAGGGCAGACAATTTACCGTAATAATAATTGCCCCTAGTAATATCCAGCCACTAATAACTAGACCACAGATTATTCCCCGCTTTTTACTTGGCATAATCTGGTCATCCTTATTCAATCACCCAATCATCCAGCGTATCCAACTCAATCGTTGGCTGTTGCGGCTTTTGGGCTACCTGCTCTTTAGTAGAAACCCCGGTATAAACCAACATCGTGTCAATCCCAAAATTGATCCCTGCCGAAATATCCGTCATGTAGTTATCACCAACCATTACTACTTCGTCTTTGGCTAACCCTAACCGCTTCAATGCTTTTTCCATAATAATGGTCTCAGGTTTGCCAATATAAGTTGCTTTTTGTTGGGTAGCTCGTTCTACCAAGGCGATGATTGAACCTGCTCCTGGAACTAAGCCCCGTTCATTGGGCAAGTTAGTATCTGCATTGGTTCCGATAAACTTAGCCCCACGCTTGATTGCTAAAGTAGCTAGTTCAAACTTGTGGTAAGTCACATCATAATCCAAACCTACCACTGCATAATCTGGGGTAGTTTCTTCAAACTGAAAACCCTGGTCCAACAAAGCCTGTTTTAGGCCTAATTCACCAATTGCGTATACAGATCGTTTTTTAGGATCCAAGTCAGCCAGATAATCCGCTGTTGCTAATGCACTAGTATATACCTGGTCAGGGGTAACATGGATATCGAAGTTGTCCCCTAAGTTAGCAACCACCTTTTCTGGTGTCTTGGTACTATTATTAGTCACAAATAGGATCTGCTTACCTTTCTCTTGAAGTCGTTTAATAAACCGTTGGGCCGCCGGGATCTTTTCTTTTCCCCGATACATCGTCCCATCTAAATCAATCATATATCCTTGATAACTCTTCACTATCTCTTACCTCACTTCTGCCTAATTGTAAAACCACGATTTGTCTTATTATCGTGTGAACGCTTTTTATTATAATTTTTATGCTTAGGGTTCCGCCGCCGGGATCGGTACGTTTTTTCGCCATTAGCATTCCGCTTTTCTGCAGAATGATAACCTCTTTTGTTATTGCGCCGGGGTTTACGTCCTGGTTTGGATTCTCCAAGGTTTTGGAGGATAAAGTATGCACAACCGAAATTACAGTATTCGTCCAGGTAATCTTGAATGTGGTCAATGTTTTGTCCTGAACTTCCCTGCTTACTATTGCTGGCATAAAATCCCCGCAACCGTAATTGGTCATAACCCCAATCACCCAGAATATAGTCGTATTTGGTTAAAATACTGCTAAACCGTTCTTCCAATTTTTCAATATTAAACCCCTCACGGTAGTTACTGATTAACCGATACGGATGACCATCAATCGTTAGTTCCGTCGCATTTTTCATCTTAATATGACTAGCAAAAGCCTTGATCGTTTCGGCCTTTTTAGCCAATTGTTCTTGACGTCGCTCTTTTTTCTCGCTATTCACTAGCTCCCCTCCATCAAACAATATACTTCAATTATAAACAGAAATCTTATTTCAATGCTATTTTTCTTTATCGCCGCTTTTGATAATCAATTTTCTTTTCTGTCACCATCATCACAATATCATCCCGGCTAAAAGGTGTGCCAAAAGGGATGGACCGGTGCAGATAATCCTTCTCAGGGCTATCCACACCAACGTTGATATTTTCTGCCATGTTGACAGCACGGTTATGAATATGCCCGTGTAAATTGATCCGATTTTTGGCCGGGCCCACGATCATTGGGTAGTGGGTCAAAAAGAACTGATACTTGGCAAATTTAAGACGAATCCCTACTTCATGAAAGGTAAACTTGGGCTTACCATTGACAGTTATATTATGCTTGGCAAGATACTTAAACAGTGTTTGGTTGTCATGGTTTCCCTTAATAAAGCAGATGTTACCATTGAGGCGCAATAACAAACTTAATAACCGGGCTAATTCCGCTGCCTTAGTACTAATGAGAGCAATATCGCCCAAATGATACACCTGATCAGTTGGTGCTACCGCAGCATTCCAGCTATTAACAATTTGCTCATTCATCTCGCCAATAGTCAAGAAATGGCGGTCAGCAAACCTGGCATTATGCACGATCCCTGGATGAAAGAAATGAGTATCCGCAGTAAAAAAGTCCATTTTTTCACTTCCTTGTTTATTTGACAAATAATAAAGAGGTGGGCCACACCAACTAGATTAGTTAGCACTTCCCACCTCAGATTAAACGACCAGGTTCTCCTATTCCCGGTCAATGATATTAATTATTTTCACGATGACGCATCCGGATGGCTACATAAAGGGCAATAAACCAAATGATCGCAGCAATCAGTGCGTATAAGGTGGTCTTTTCCAAGCATAATACTACCGCAATAAAGACCAAAAATGCCAATACCAAGTAGTTGGAAAGAGGATACAACGGCATTTTGAACGTTAATTTTTGTTCTGCTTGCGCTGAGAGTGACTTCCGGTACTTGATATGGGCAACAACAATTGCTCCCCAAATGAACAAGAAGCACGTCGTTGCGACACTCGAAACAAAGTTAAATAAGGATGTATTAGGAATGATGAAGTTAGCAATAACTGAAATTGCGATTACCATTGCAGAGAAGATCAAGCCGTTAGCTGGGACCTGGGTCCGTGAGAGCGTGCTCATCTTCCGGGCAAATTTTGATTTGCCATGGTAATTCAAAGAAAATAACATCCGTCCGGTTGTAAACAAGGAACTGTTAGTTGCTGAAGCAGCAGCCGTCAGGACAACAAAGTTGATGATTCCTGCAGCCATAGTCACCCCAATATTTTCAAACACCTGAACAAAGGGACTGGAAGAAGCAGTAATGTAATTCCATGGATAAATACACATTAATGCCAGCAACGATCCAACGTAAAACAAGATTACCCGCGTAGGAATCTCGTTGATTGCCTTAGGAATAACTGTTTCTGGATCTTCAGCTTCAGAAGCAGTTACCCCAACCATTTCAATCCCAATGAAACCAAACGTTACCATTTGGAATGAAAGAACGAAGCCTTTCCACCCCTGGGGTAAAAAGCCCCCTTCGCTAAAGAGGTTACTCAAGCTGGCATGTCCCACTGGTGTTTGGTAGTTGACTGCAACTAAAACGATTCCCGCGATGATGAGCGCAACAATCGCAACAATCTTGATCAAAGCAAACCAAAACTCCATCTCCCCGAATAACCCGACCGTGATCAGGTTAATTAACAGCAACAACCCGATCAATATCAGCCCGGGTAACCACTGGGGAATATGGGGGAACCAGTATTTGATATACATCCCACTCGCCGTAACATCAGCCATAGCGATGGTAATCCAGCACACCCAATAGGTCCAACCGGCAATAATACCGACATCTTTCCCGAGGTACTTGGCGATAAAATCAATAAACGAATGCGTATCCAGGTCAGAGAGTAGCAACTCCCCCATGGCCCGCATCAGTAAAAAGCAAATCGCACCAGTGATCAAATACGCTAGGACAATTGCCGGCCCCGCTGAGTGAATCGACTTACCAGACCCTAGGAATAACCCAGTTCCGATCGTGCCCCCCAGCGCAATCAACTGAACGTGACGACTTTTCAGACTTCGGGCATATTCTTTTTTCTCGGACATATCGTAACTCCTTCAATAATGTTTGACACTGTTTCTAATTATTACATAAATGTGTTTCAAATGTTACATTATTTTTAATTTATAGTAAATTCATCGTTTGCCCTTTAAAAAAACTTTAATAAGTGCACTTCTTTTTCATGAAAAAAAGCAACTAAGCACTCCCCAGGGCAAAGTTCGTTTTTATGAGCATAAAATGTGAATAATATGAATACGGACGGAAAAGAATGTTCAACTCATGCGGTCATTCTTTTCCGTCCGTATTCCTGCTAGCGTCTGCGGAAGAAAAAATCCTTCCCAGGCACTATCAATCCTGCGGCAAGTTCCCCTAGTAACTATACCGCCTAAAAAACCACACTATTTCACTACAACATTGGCTACCAGAAATGCTTCCAATTCATGCACAAACTTGGCAAATTCGTCTTGATTCTTAATCTCAGGGAAGTCCCCCAACAAAACTTGGCTAGCTTGCTGGGCATTGCCCCCCTGCTTTTGTACTAGCAAAATAGCTTTGCGTGCTTGCGTATTTCCAAATAAGCCTTGAGGTAAATTTAGTAATGCTTGCAAATATCCAACCTGTTGGATGTACTTCACTAATGGGAGTCCGGCCGGTGTCTGGAATAAACCAGCTGGAACAATAAACACCCCTACACCACCGGGTTTGAGCGTATTCAAACTTTGCTCAATCAGTAAGTGATGCGCAAACGAATGCCCTTCTTGGTTATGAGTTGCAAATTTTTGTGCTTTTTCATCAATCGGATAGTACCCAACCGGTAAATCACTGACAACAGCATCGACCGCTGGAACCAATAATGGATCCAACCCATCCTGGTGGAATAAGTCCACTTTGATTTGTTGTAACTGGCCACTCAAGCTTGCCAACGTCAACAGTGTATCATCGTTGTCAACTCCCATTCCCGTTACATCTTGGTCAGGCAGGTGGTTCAACAAGGTAAACAATAAATTACCTGTTCCTACCCCCATATCCAGCAAGCTGAGCTGGTGATGATTACGGAAAATCACTGTTAGGATATTAGCCAGTAACAACCCGATTGTATCTGGCGTCATCTGGTGGTTAGGTTGAATTACTTCTTGCTTATAACCTTTAAGAATCAATAATTGCACTAACAAACGAACATCATCCGCTGCTAAGGTAGTTAGATCGACTTGGTCATACAGGTCCTGTAATTTAGCAACAGTCGCTGGCTTGGGATGCCCATCTTCAACCTGGATCTCCCCTGTCAGGAGGTTGTCCCCTGTTTCAATCAAGGCATCAAAATAATCGAGGTCCATATCTTCTTGCAGTAAAGCAATTGTTTGCCCTAGGACCTGCAAATTAGGTTCAACTTTGGGATTAAGTGCCATTTTCCTTCCTACTATAATAGTTGCTTGGCCCAGATGTGGCTTTAAATGAGCAACTATTTAGCTTTTCCTTTCTATATCTTCTTACCGTGGATACTACTTGGTCCAATAAACATCCTGCTTCAAGGCTGCTATTCCGGTAAGCTCAACTAAAACTAGTCCTTTTATGGATCACTTTTTCAATTCTATATAGATTTAAGCATGATTTCAAGCTACCCGCCTTATTTTTCAAAGCAATACTGCTGGTTATTGGACAAAGTTACAACATAATGTCCCCCTTGCCAGACAACCTTTCCTTCCGGATAAGTCCCTGCATGGCGCTGGTCGTAACGCAAGCGGTTCATTACCGTTTGTGCTTGGTTGGTATTGATCATTTCCTGATAACTCATGATTCGGGCGTAATAACACAAACTCTGTCCGACTGCCACCATTCCCAAAATTCCCAACAACAATAAGCATGTAACCATCGTATAAGCCTTAGTCCGCCGGTATCTAACTTTCAGCATATGGAGCCATCACCACCCTTCGTTGGTACTGCCTGCCACTGATGGTGGCTTTTATAGTCAAAATGCCCGCCTGGTATGTATAGTGAATTTGATCGACATGATATAACAACGGAATCCGTCCCTTAAAGTCACTTGGTCGGGCAGGCGTGAGGGCTTTTTTCATAATTAGTTCTTTTTTATCAGGTTTATGAAGTAAACAGTAATATGCTTTTTCTGGCGGCGAATAAAATACCATTAACGAATCTGACTCAGAACAAGGTTGTAGCTGCAGGCGGTCCATTGTCAGAACTGTAATCAGGTGTTCCCACATCACTCTGTCTTGTTGCTGCGTAGTCCGTTGCGGTGAATAGAGTATCTGGGCTAATCCATTAATCAAAAGAATAGTCACAGCTGTAATCCCTAGGGCAATGATCGTTTCAAGTAAAGTGAATGCTTTACTCTTGGGGGACTTTTGGCGGTAGTTCATCTTCTTTCACCTCATACAAGCGCTGACGACTCCAATTGAGCTGCTGGTAAGACTGGTTTAATTGAGCATATACTTGCCGTTCACGGCGGACTAAAACCTGTTGATTGCATGCAACAAGCATGATCCCTAAACTGATGAAAGTTAGGCCTAACAAAGCTTCAGCTAGCACAAAAGCTTTATGTTTAGGTTTGATAAATTGCATAACGTCCTCCTACTCCCAACTGAAAAGCCACACGATAACCGGGTCCTGGTTGCCTAGCGTCCAAGTATACTGACTGAGGCATCACATTGCCGGTCGCGGTCAGCTTGATTTCATAGTAAGTCCGCGGTCGGAGACGGTGGGGGTAGGGCAAATGTCCCCAACTATTACGCTCCCCCCGCATAAAAACAACTTCATCGCGATAAAAACATAAGCGCGCACTTTTATTAGCAGTCATGTATTGGACAGTTCGATCCCACTCCGTATCGAAGCGGTGCCAAAATATTCGTTCCTGCGTACTTTGCCACGTCTGGCGTGCCGGCGGAAACCCCAAAAGTATTAATGCTGCTGTTATCGCCAACACGACGAGCATTTCGACCAAAGAAAAGGCCCTATAGCGTTTATTTTTCATGGCTAATCTCTAAATGTTCCCGCTTGATTGCTTCTACCTGACTAGCAGTAAGATACTTAGCTTGTTCTAAGTCAGCAACCGTCACACTATTCACGTTATGGTCATTCATATACAACTGCGCCTGCGTATTAAGCTCAGTTTGTAATGCATTACGGTTAATTTTACTGGCATTTTTTCGTTGGGCAGCCACATTGGGGAGAATGATCAACACCAGTAGCGAAATAATAAATAACACCACTACCATCTCTAACAAGGTAAAAGCCGGTACCTTTTTAGCCAAATATTTCTTCATTTATATACATATACTCCTTCCAAACTATGATATAGGGGTAATAGAATCGCCAAGTAAGTGCCAATAATCAGGCAAGCAATAATAACAAAGAGGAGAGGTTGAATGTAGTTCATCATCCGTTCACTCTTTTGCAATAACTTCTTGTAGGCTAGCTTGGAATAAACTAAAAGTTCTGTCCCCAGTTGAGACAAAGTCTGCCCCTTACCGATGAAATAAGTCAACTCTGGCGGTAAAAAAGGATAATGCCGAATAAATGTTGATAAGCTCTGACCAGAATTGATATGCCGTTCTAACCGTTCCCCTAACTGATAAAACAATGATGCAGGGTCAAAAACCAAGAGATATTCCCTAATCTGCTTGAGGTCCATCCCACTTTTCAGCAGCATTCCGATATTAAAGGAAAGATAATAGTAACTATATTGTGAATACAGTTTACCGATAATTGGTAAACTCACATACCAGCTGCTCCGTACTACCGCTCCTTGTTTCCGCCACCACCAACCGACCCGCAATAAATACACCACTAAAACGCTTAGTAACACTACTCCTATATACTTGAGTACTAACCACCAACTGATAAAGTTGGTTTGGTCAAAATTGCTAAAATGAGTTAACTGCGGAAATAACCATATTTTGACCGCCACAATAATCCCACCAATCACAACAAACAAAGCCACTGGGTATGCTAATAGTGCTCGCAAACGGGCCTTTTGGCGTGTTCGGGTAGTCAGCAATTGTCCCAGCTGTTGTAAACTCTGGTCCAAAAAGCCATGCTTTTCTGCAATCATGATCTGACTATAAGAATTAGTAGCAATCCTACCTGCCAATGCCTGCCCTAAACTTTGTCCTGCTTGCAATTGTGTATTAATTTGCGTCAAAAATGATTTTAGTTCCGGTGCTAATCTCTGCATCATAGTAAGTGCTGTTTGCAATTGAAAACCTGCCTGTAATAAGTCGGCCAACAATGAGAAAAATAACACTTGCTGGCGCAACGGTAAGCGTGTTTTGGGTGGGCGTAAATACTTAGCAGCCTGGCGGTTAGCCTTAGGATTAGCCTTCTTGGAAAGCGGCCACTGTTTGTGGGGTGATCCACCCCGCTTGTTGACATCGCGCAAGGTTCTCCCTCCATTCCGTCGTCATTCCTGCCTGGGGCCTTCGCAGTGCTTCTTGATCCCAACCAACCACTTGATCGAAAAGGACTCGCTGGTCACCTTGAATAGTTGGCAGTAACCGCTGGTATGAAATTAAATTCAATACCTGGCCTAACTCCTGCTCGTCGACCCCCAAATTTACTAAGCGCTGGTATACCCCATACACGTTACGGGCATGGACCGTGCTCAAGACTAAATGCCCACTCAGAGCTGCCCGGACAGCAATCTGAGCTGTGCCTGTATCCCGAATCTCACCAATTATGAACACATCTGGATGGTGACGTAATGCTACCCGCAATAGCTGTTCATAGGTCATATCCGCCCGGTCATTAACCTGGATTTGGAGAAAACGCTCTTCTTGAATCTCGATCGGGTCCTCAATACACAGCACCATCTTACCCGTCAATTGGCGGGCAAAATGATACATCGCTGTCGTCTTACCACTCCCCATCGGCCCGGCAAATAAAACTAAGCCTCGTTGTTGGCACGCTTGGCTAATCCGCTGCCACTGGTCAGCAAAGAAATACCCCTGCTTGAGCTGGGCATAGGGATACAGCAGGCGGATTACCAGGGACTCCCGGTCACGGTAGTCCCCAACCGCCGACAAACGACAGTGAATAGTCTGGTCCGCATGTTTAAACTGCCACGCTCCCAACTGGGGGCGACGCTTTTCCGTCAAGGACATATCACTATTAAACTTCAGGTAGTTGATCATCTTTTGCCCCTCTGTATGGGGAACACGTCGGTATTCATAGTGTAGCCCCTGACAGTCAAAGCAAATCAAATATTCCCCGTGGCGAGGAAGAAAATAGATATCCCCCGCTACCATCTCCGCAGCTGCTGTGAGTACCTTGTGCGCTGCTCTTTGCATAAAAAATCCCTCCTTTACAATCTAAATACGAAAGGAGGGGGAATTCTAACAAAAAAGACCCGGAAGAAAGTCCGGGTCTAATCTCGATTCTATGTTACTGGGTTGTCCCACTAACTGGTATTGAATTAGTCTTCAGGGTATTCAGCAGAAGTGAACACTTCGGAAACGTCGTCTTCATCTTCAAGCTTTTCAATCAGGCGGTTAAGCTGTTCAACCTTGTCTTCCGGTACAGGAACAGTGGTTGTTGGAATCATTGTTAATTCAGCAGTAGCTAAATCATACTTCTTTTCCAATTCAGCCTTAACATCAGTGAATGCCTTTGGATCAGTATAGATTTCAAAGACTTCATCTGCTGATTGTAAATCTTCTGCCCCAGCTTCGATAACGTCTTCAAACATTTGGTCTTCATCAACGTCCAAACCTTCACGAGCAATTGCAATGTAGCCCTTACGGTTGAACATGAAACTAACGGAACCAGTTTCACCAAGACTACCACCATTACGGTTGAAGTCACCACGCACAGCAGATGCTGTCCGGTTACGGTTGTCAGTCAAAGCGTGAACTAAGATAGCAACACCTGCTGGGCCATAACCTTCGTAAGTGATTTCTTCGTAGTCTTCACCACCAGCACCAGAAGCCTTATCAAGGGCACGCTTGATGTTGTCCTTTGGCATGTTAGCGCTACGAGCTTTGTCGATCATTAACCGTAATTGCGGGTTAGAATCTGGGTCAGGACCGCCACTCTTTGCAGCCACATAGATCTCTCGTGATATTTTTTGGAAAATTTTTCCACGTTTAGCATCTTGAGCAGACTTTCTGCCTTGGATGTTATGCCATTTTGAATGTCCTGACATTTTTACTACCTCTTTCCAATCTTGATAACTGGCAATATATAGCCAAATTAAATATTACCAAAGAAATTTGAATTTTACAATCCTATCCGCCTAATCAATGCGACCGTTTTCTTTGCCGAATGCCAAAGTAAATCACCAAGATCAAAATGGCAGTCAAGGCTCCGGTACCATCTAGCATAACGTCTTGAAAAAGCGGCGTCCGCCCACCCGTCAGCATCTGGTGAAACTCATCGCTGGCAGCATAACCTAGACAGGCCAGGTAGCAAACTACTCCAGTCAACCCGAGATTTCGGAGGCGGTCCTTGAGGCCAAGGACCATAAACCATCCCATTAAAAAATATGTCCCATAGTGGGCACACTTTCGGATGAAAAACTCTACCATTTTAGCGTAGCCTAAAGCAGATAATGATACATGTTCTCCGGCATACGTAAAATCAATTCCTTGGAGGAGCTTCAATCCCGGCCGGCCTGACAAAAAGTGATGGAGCTGGGGCACAATCGTC
Source organism: Ligilactobacillus saerimneri (assembly GCF_036689625.1). Lineage (NCBI taxonomy): Bacteria > Bacillati > Bacillota > Bacilli > Lactobacillales > Lactobacillaceae > Ligilactobacillus > Ligilactobacillus saerimneri. Next base: position 456,995 of record NZ_CP144759.1, on the reverse strand, counting down.
TGCTGGTGGTAAGTCTGGGCCGAACTATAAAACAGCACTACCATGATTACAACCACGATTCCAAGGTAGATATTAGGATTAAGCTGACGTTTTTTCATTCTTTCCCCTCTTTACTAGTACTATAAGTCGAAGCTAGTTATTGAACTACCCCAACTTATCCTAAAACTCCGTTTCTTAACGATTTGAAGCTGGGGATTCTAGGAACACCCATAACTTGCTATTTAAAACGTATTTTAAACAGTAGAGGTTCAGGCTATTTTACTAAGGTACGTTCCATACCTTTTTTGTTTAAGCTAGAGTTTTTAAACCTCTAGCTAAGATATTTTTAGCGGCATTCACATCACGATCGTGATGTGTTTGACAATTAGGACAACCCCATTCACGAGTATCTAGCCATTCTTGTTGTGTTAACTTATCAAAATTATGATTTTTCTTACCACAATTAGAACAGATACGACTAGTATTTTTAGGGTCAACAATGATTAGTTGTTTTCCATACCAGGTACATTTGTAGTCTAAAAGACTAACCAACTTAGACCAAGCTGCATTGACAATTGATCTGGATAGACGATGGTTTTTTAACATACCGTTGGTATTTAATTTTTCAACTACGATTACATCGTAATCTTTAACTAATTTCGTGGTGATTTTATGTAAGTAATCTAAGCGTTGGTTAGCTACTCTATTTTTTAATTTAGCCACTGTTTTTCTCTCAGCTTGATAGCGTGGAAATTGTGTTAATTTTGTTCTAGGAAAAAGTACTTTTTCGTGTCTATCAAAAGCAATTTCAACTTTAGCCTTGTGTAAACGACGTGCTAATTTACGTTCATGTAATCTTAATTTAGCTTGCATGTCTTTATCAAAACGGATTGTATCATGTTTAATTCCATCAGAAGTAATGATTAAATCAGACAAGCCTAAATCAAGTCCAATTACTTTTCCTGTCTTTTTAAAAGTTTGATTTTCACTTTCAGTTAGAACAGAAATATAATATTGACCTTGACTGTTAATTCTAAGGGTAACAGCTTTGATTTTACCTGTAATTTTCCTACCAGTACGATACTTAACTACTCCTAGTTTAGGTAACTTAATGTGATGATGATCTAAAACTTGGATATTATTTTGAATAGCTTTACTGGTATATGCTTGAGCGTATTTTTTGCGTTTAAATCTTGGAAAACCATTTCTTAGTTTCTTGTTGAAAAAGCGTTTAAATGCGTCATCTAAATTACGGTTAACTACTTGAAGTGAGGTTGATTCTGCTTGTTTTAACCATGGATATTCTAACTTCATGGCTTTTAACATATTATTCATAGCAAAATGATTTTGATACTTTGCGTCTTTATTATTTTTATGACGTTCAATCTGCATATTTAGCATTTGATTCCATACAAAACGAACACAGCCAAAATTAACTAGCAATTGTTCTTTTTGTGTTTGATTAGGATAGATTCTAGCTTTGATTGCCTTAAGTACCATGTTTTTTAACCTCGCTTTCCTTAGAATTATGCCTTTATTTTACCAAAAAAGAAACACGAAGTATTTAAAAAGGCGATTCATCTGCCACTTATAGAAGTGGCAGTATTCTCGCCCTCTTGGGATAAAAAATAAGAAGAGCTGGTTATATGGCTCTCCTTATTCAATAACTTATTTAGTTGATGCACGTTTAACGTACCCGTAAGGTAAGAGAATTGTCTTGTCTTCTTCGACGTTTTCTTCTTTATTCATCATCTTCGTCAAGTACCGCATGGATACTGCCCCAATATCATATAGGGGTTGGGTAATTGAAGATAACTTTGGCCGTACCATCTGGGTAATCTCGGAGTTGTTGCTAGTAACCAATTCAAATTCTTCTGGGACTTTGACCCCAGCATCCAGGGCACTATTCAAAACTCCAGCCGCTAACCGATCATCACCCACATAAGCAGCAGTAACCCCCGCTGCAGCCAATGCTGGCCAGATTGTTTCCCCAGCATGGTAACTGTAATCTGTTTCAAAAATCAAATTCTCGTCAAATTCGATGTTGTTTTCAGCCAGAATTTCTTTATAACCCTTCAACCGGTATTCACCGTTAATTGGGTCAGATAGTGGACCGGAAATGAAAGCAATGCGGTCGTTGCCATGGGAAATCAAATCACGCACAGCTTCCTTAACAGCAGCTACGTAGTCGATGTGGACACTTTCAACTTCGTTTTCAGGATCCACTGACCCCGCCAAAACGATTGGGGTCCGCGTCCGTTTGAATTCTTCCCGCAACTGGTCGTCCATGTGGTTTCCCATGAAAATGATACCATCAACTTGCTTAGCTAATAAGGTGTTTAAAACTTGAATTTCTTTTTCTTTATTATCGTCAGAGTTGGCCAAGATGATGTTGTACTTGTACATCGTTGCCACATCATCAATACCCCGGGCTAATGTTGAAAAGTAAACATTAGTTACGTCAGGAATGATTACCCCAACAGTAGTTGTCTTTTTGCTAGCCAGGCCCCGAGCAACCGCGTTAGGACGGTAGTCTAAGCGGTCAATAACTTCCAGCACTTTTTTCCGGGTTGCTGGTTTAACGTTAGGATTACCATTAACCACCCGTGACACAGTCGCCATCGACACTGCAGCTTCACGCGCAACATCGTAGATTGTTACAGTTTGTTTTTCCATAATGTAGCCTCCCATTGTTTAGTTTTCATAACGATTTTCATCCGTAATGCTTAATCACTCTAGCAGATTTCATCTTTCATTGCAAGCGTTTCAATCTGTTTTTTCATTTGGTTTTCATAAAGGCTTGGAACCGTGTGCTATAATTAATATTAGCTTTAATTTTTATAAAGGAGTACATCATTATGTCACATATCACTACTGTTCAAAATTGGCTAGCAACCAATAATCTTGATATTGCATATGTCAGTGATTGGAAGAATATCGAATACTTCACTGGCTTTAGCAGTGACCCAGTTGAACGGGTCTTAGCCTTGTTTATCTTCCCGGATCAAGATCCATTTATCTTTGCGCCAGCCCTAGAAGTCGGCTCAGTCAAGCAAGCTGGCTGGCAATATCCTGTTTATGGTTATCTTGACCATGAAGATCCTTTTGCATTGATCAAGCAACACATCAATGACCGGAAAAACAACCCCACCCAGTGGGCAATCGAAAAGGGATCATTAACAGTGGAACGCTATGAAGCAGTGCGGCACCAATTCCCACAAGCTGAATTTGCTGGCGACCTGACTCCTGTGATCCAACAAGAAAAGTTACTGAAAACACCAGATGAAATTCAAAAATTAATTGTGGCTGGTCAATACGCAGACAAGGCCTTTACTGTTGGTTTCAATGCACTAGCTCAAAATATGTCCGAACAAGATGTCGCAGCTGAAATTGATTACGCAATGCGGAAGCAAGGCATCATGCACATGAGTTTCGATACTATTGTCCAATCAGGTGCTAACGCTGCTGACCCACATGGCGCACCAAAGACGGACCTAATCCAACCAAACGCCCTTACCCTCTTTGACCTCGGGGTAGTTTACCAAGGTTATATCTCTGATGCTTCACGGACTGTGGCCTTTGGCGAAATCGATGATAAGCAAAAAGATATCTACAATGTTTGCTTGGAAGCCCAACTTACTGCGCAAGCTAAAGCTAAGCCAGGGATGACCGCAGCTGAACTGGACCAAATCGCACGGGATGTGATCTCCAAGGCTGGTTATGGCGAATACTTCATCCACCGCTTGGGTCATGGGATGGGACAAAGTGAACACGAATTTCCATCTATCATGGAAGGAAACAATATGGAACTTCAACCCGGCATGTGCTTCTCCATTGAACCTGGGATCTACATTCCAGGCTTTGCTGGGGTCCGCATCGAAGATTGTGTTCACGTTACTGAAACTGGGGTGGAACCATTTACTCATACTTCCAAGGAATTGCGGGTTATCCCCCTGCGGTAATTAAGCTTACGCATTTAGGTTAGTTGCTAACATTCGAATAAGATACTAAAGAAGAGCTCCACTTAATTGTGGGGCTCTTTTTCATGGCGGTATTTGGCAATAAAAAATACCTATTGCCTGTAAGGAGCACTCGTTCTCCTTAGTAGGTAATAGGCATCAGTCTTGTTTAACCCATCCTAGTCTTCAGTGTGGGGATAGAAGACTTGCACCCGTGGTTCATCTTCTTCGGTAAAGATCCCACTGTCAACAACGATGTCATCTTGGTAAGCTTCTTCTTCAGCAGGAGTTTGCATATCTTCTTTGACCTGGTTTAACCGGTCCTTGAGGTCAGCTGTACTCTGCTTCAGTGAGGCTAAAGTTGCTTGCATGTTGTCTTGTTGGTCTGCAAACTTCCCCTTCACTGTTCCCACTTGGTCCTTCATCCATTCAGAAAAAGTTTGTTCAGTAGTGGTTTCATCCATATATTCTGCAAAATACTTGTAGTATTTGAGCGCTGTTTGTTTGCCCTGGTCAACTGACTCGTCGAGTTGACGCTTGAGTTGCGCCCGTTTTTCAGTGCTCATCTTAGCAACATAAAAAGCTGTCCCAGCAGCTGCTGCACCCAATCCTAGTAACCACTTGTTTTTCATAATCACTACTTCCTTTCTGAATCTGTTGTTTGCTTGCGTGCTTTAAAGGCACGATAAACCTTAAAAGCTTTACGTCCAGTATTGTACGCCAATGACATCTTGGTCGTCTTTTGAACGGAATCTTTGAGATGCCCAGCTAGATCTTGCCCTGCAGTGTTAAGGTCTGAAACGCTCTTGGCCAAATCAGCGGCAGCGTCAAATACTGGGTCAATCTTGGCTGACTTCTGGTTGATGTCAGCCATTAACGTATTAGTCTTTTGTACCAAATCTTCTACTTCGTGGGCGATCCCATCAGCATCATCGGTAAGCGTCTTAATACTTTTATTCATTTCATTAATCGTCTGCGTTAGTTTACTCAAAGAAACACAGATGAAAACAACTAAAAGTAAAAAAGTAAAAGCTGCGATCAGCCCGGCAAGTTGACCAAAAGTTAAGTTCATCCTAGAGACCCTCCTTGTTAATCTAAGAATATCATCAATATTTATAAACTTCAAATGTAAATGGAAACTGTTCCAAGCCTGATTGTTTGGTATCATTGAGATAGTCAATCACTATGTAACGAGGAGTCAATTATGCTTTTAAGTCCAATCATTAACCACCAACTCAACAAAGATTCACACTTTATTACCAAGTACATCACTAATCTCAACTGGGATGAAATCTTTGCTAAGATTGTTAACACAATTATCATTATTCTTGCTTTAAGCTTGCTCTTTTTCATCATCAATTCGGTCGGTAAAAAACTGATTAAAAATGCTTTTCGCCGGGCTCGCAAGGGCAATGACTACACCAAAGGGCGGGCTGGTTCAATCTACACCTTGAGCTTAAACATCTTTCACTATACCGTCTTGTTCTTTTACTTCTATGCCGTCCTCTCGGTGATGGGAATCCCCGTTGGCACCCTGATCGCTGGGGCGGGAATCGTCAGTGTTGCGATCGGCTTGGGGGCCCAAGGTTTTGTTACCGACGTTGTCACCGGCCTTTTCATCCTAATGGAACAACAATTTGCTGTCGGTGATGCAGTCAAAATTGGTACTATCACCGGGACAATCCATGCTGTTGGTCTTCGAACTACCCAGGTCAAAGGTTATGATGGAACACTGACCTATATCCCTAACCGTAGTATTACTATTGTCAGCAACATGTCCCGCAATGATATGCAAGCACTAATCAATATTCCCATCACGCCCAATATGGACATTGAAAAAATGGAAGAGATCATCATGCAGGTTAATAAAGATCTGACGCCGCAGCTTGATGCAGTGACCCAAGCTCCGGCCTTGATCGGGGTTGTTGAACTCCCCAGTGGCCAGTTAGTCCTCCAAACATCGGTCTTTGCCCAAAATGGCCAGCAGGCTAAGGTTAAACAACAGTTTTTAGCAGCCTACTTGGCAGCTTTACAGCAAGCAGGAATCGAATTGCCGGTAACTACCCAGCAAAAATTAAATAGTTAGCAAATGAAGAGAAAAGAACTCTTGTGTCAAGCCGTTCATCTCAAATCAAAGGATGGTTGGCGCAAAGTGCAGCCGTCATCGTTCGCACTTAGGTACTAGACTGACTGTTTTTTCCACAATGCATAAAAAATAGGGGCTAAGAGAAAACAAAATTTTCTCCTAGCCCCTAGTCATATTAATCGTTCAATTATTCATACTGGGCTGTAAAAACTACGTGTTGCCGGTGTTCCAAGAAGCCCACCATTGCAGTAACTCCCTTCATGATAGCTTCTTCCTTAGGTGCTAAGTGTTCAGAATGAAGGGAATATGGACTCTCCACCCCCAACCAGAACATTGTCCCGGGGATTTTGGAGATCAAAAAGCCAAAGTCCTCCCCCGTCATGGCCGGAGCCGTCTCAATAAATTCGACTTCCGGCTTTTGTTGCATATAGGCGATGAAATCTGCCGTGGTTTGGGGATTATTTTCTACCGGCAAATATCCTCCCTGATGCAAATCTAAGTCCAATTCGCAAGCAAAGCTCTGGGCGACTCCTTCCGCAATCGCCCGCACCCGCTTTTGAATCAGCTGGTTATTAACCTGGGTCAAAGCCCGAATTGTCCCGTCAATTTGGCATTCCCCGGCGATAACATTCCCTGTCGTTCCGGCACTAAAATGCCCCAGGGTCACTACCCCTGACTGAATCGGATCAACGTTGCGGCTGACAATGGTCTGAATCTGGTTGACAAACTGTGCACCCGCTACCACCATATCGTTGGCCTGGTGAGGATAAGCAGCATGCCCACTCTTGCCCGTAAAATGAGCGTGAATCTCACAGGTTCCGGCAAACAGCGTCCCCTGTCGACAACCAATTGCTCCTGCTGGTAGTTGGGGATTGTCATGGAAGGCATAGATTTCATCAGGCATCCAAGCATCCAGTGCCCCACTTTCATAGAGTTGCTTGCCCCCACTAGCGTTTTCTTCGGCAGGTTGGAAGATGAAAGTCAAATTGCAAGCCGGCTTAACTTCTGCAAAGTGACTCAAAATCCCCAAAGCTACTGTCATATGAATGTCATGCCCACACGCATGCATCCGCCCTGGGTGCTGGGAAGCATACGGCAGGCCCGTGGCTTCCGTTACTGGCAAACCGTCAATGTCAGTCCGATAACCAATCGTCTTGCTTCCATCTGTCCCTAAAACATGGACCATGATTGCTGTTTTCCAGGTTTTGACCTCGAGGTGGTCCTGAGGCATGGCCTGGATAATCTTTAATAATTCCTTTTGCGTTTCAAATTCTTCCATCCCGATTTCTGGGATCTGGTGTAATTTACGTCTAATCTGAATCAGTTCTGGCTCGCTTAATGCCATTTTATCCCGCTCCTCATCTCAATTTTAATCTCCCCCTTATGATACTCTAGTCACGATAGTTTGGGTACCCGGGGAAAATTTTCTGCAATGATAATGAAAATTCCTTGACATGGTCTTATGGTAATGATAAATTCTAAACTACATTAAAAACGAATTAAAGACAACGACCAGAAGATTAGGTTAGGTAGTTTGGGCAGAGATTTCTCGGCTGGTGGAAAGAGAAAGCAAACTTCCTAGCTGAACCACATCTGCCAGTTGCCCCGTTGAACCCTTAATAGTAGGCGGGGCCGGGTCTGCCCGTTAGCAGGAGAGTTTTTAACTCGCTGAGGTTAACTTTGTGAGAAGTTAACATATTTGAGGTGGGACCGCGTTATCAACGCCCTCTGAGCATAATGCTCGGAGGGCTTTTTGTTTTGGATCAAAAAGGAGGGATTCCATGACTTATATCTTAGAAATACTTCCGTCGCTTTTGGCGGGGGTCAAATTAACTCTAGCTGTTTTTGCTTGGACTCTAGTGGGGGCTTTACCCCTCGGTTTACTCGTCGCTTTAGGCTTGCTTTCCCGCTGGCACCCCTTACGCGCTAGTTTGCATTGTTATGTCTGGCTGATGCGGGGGACCCCTCTTCTCTTACAACTGATCTTTGTTTTTTATGGCCTCCCGATTCTAGCTAGCTGGCTGACCTTACCCCGCTACGAAGCGGCGCTAGTAGCATTTATTCTCAACTATACTGCTTATTTTGCTGAGATCTTCCGAGGTGGACTGCAGGCAATTGACCAGGGCCAATACGAAAGTGCCCGCGTTTTACGCCTTACTTACTGGCAAACAATTAGTCGGATCGTTGCACCTCAGGTCATTAAAATTGTCCTTCCCGCCGTGGGAAACGAAGTCATCAACCTCGTCAAAGATTCCAGCCTGGTCTACGTGATCGGGTTAGGTGACCTCCTGCGGGCAGGAAACATCGCAACAGCACGGGACGTGACGCTAGTTCCCTTGCTTTTAGTAGGGTTGATTTATCTGGTATTGACCGCCCTTTTAACTTTGATCTTGAACAAGGTTGAACAGCGGTTTAGCTACTGGCGTTAAGGAGGGGTTACCATGTTAGAATTACGCAATATCAACAAGAGCTTTGGCAGTCGCCAAATCATCACCGACCTCAACCTTCAGGTGGAAGATGGCAGTATCCTATGTATTGTCGGTGAATCCGGGGGTGGGAAAACCACCCTCCTCCGCTGTATCAGTGGTCTGGAAACCATTGATAGTGGTCAACTTTTGGTTGATGGCCACCCCTTTGATCCCCAAGCAACGACTAGTGAAGCCGTCATCGGGGTCGTCTTTCAAGACTACAATTTGTTTCCTCACCTAACAGTTTTAGAAAATATTACCTTAGCCCCACACTTGGTACTCAAGCAGGATATGCCGACTGCCCAAAAAGCAGCCCGAACTCTCTTAACTCAGCTTTCCCTAGCAGATAAGGCTGACCTTTACCCTTACCAGCTATCCGGGGGACAAAAGCAACGCGTCGCTATCGCGCGGGCTTTGGCGATGAAACCACAATTTTTGTGCTACGACGAACCAACCTCAGCCCTTGATCCCACCCTATCCCAGGCAGTTAAAGAGATCATTCTGTCCTTAAAAGCTCAGGGAATGACTCAAATTGTTGTCACCCACGATTGGGACTTTGCAGCTGCAATTGCTGATCAGACTCTGACTGTTACTCCGGTCCAAGCGTAAGGGGGTCTGGTTATGAAAAAGATCAAACTATGGGCTTGGGGCATGGTACTCATTGGGCTATTGGTAGCGCCACTAGCTGGCTGCCAGCACCAAAGTGTAACTAGTCGGGCCAACCAAACCGATACTTGGAACAAAATTAGCCAACGAAAGACACTCGTCGTTGGTCTAGATGATAGCTTCGTCCCGATGGGCTTCCGCCAAAAAGACGGAACACTTGCTGGGTATGACATCGACTTAGCAAGGGCGGTGGGAAAACGCCTCGGTTTGCGGATTAGTTTCCAAACAATCGACTGGTCTATGAAAGAAACCGAACTGCGTAACGGGACAATCGACCTTATTTGGAATGGTTACACCAAGACCCCAGCCCGGGCTAAAACCGTTGCTTTCAGCCACACTTATCTCAAAAATAAGCAAATTCTTGTTAGTAAAAAAACTACTGGCATTACCAGTCCCATCCAAATGCAAGGTAAAGTCGTTGGCTTGCAAAGCGGCTCATCTGGCTATACAGCCTACAACGACTACCCGCAGTATTTAAAGCGTTATCCCCGGCAAGCCATTCAGTATGACACCTTTACCAACGCTTTTTTGGATTTGAACGCTAACCGGATCCAGGGAATGGTAATTGATAGTGTTTATGCCAATTATTATATTGCCCACCAAAAAGATCCCCAAAGTTACCGCACTTTAACCGTTGGCTTTCCCAGTGAGGACTTTGTCGTTGGTATGCGCAAGGGGGACCGAACCTTACGGCGTAAAATCAATCAAGTGTTCACTCAGATGGCCCACGACGGAAGTCTAGACCGGATCAATCAAAAATGGTTTGGTAAACCAAACCAAATTTCCTTTGCGGCTAAAAAATAGGGAGGCAACTCATTTGGTCGTTAAGCCAAGAAAATTTTTTAGGCTGCTGGTGTTTTTAATAAGTACACCCGACCTATAAAAAAATATGTGCAGCATTGAAACCGCGTGACCACGCGGTTTTTTCTAATGTAAGCAGCGCATATTGTTCAATATGTCCTGTATCAGTTGTTCCAGGTGTGTTTTCTTGTAACCTAGCGTTTAAAATAAGCTATGCTTTCGTTTTAAAATGAACTTAAACAAATGATTAAAAAGACTGCAAACTAAAAATCTAGTTTGCAGTCTTGCTGTACTTAAATAATTATTTGCTTGTTGTTAGTCGTTATTGACGTTCCGCAAGTCTTCGACAATTTCCTTCTTGCCATCAGCTACTTGAGCCACGTCCTTGATCTTCTTGGCCGGCATCCCAACTACTACCGTATATGGGGCAACATCCTTGGTTACCACGGCACCAGCACCAACAATCGCACCTTTACCAACGCGAACACCCTCTAAGACAACGGCATTAGCGCCAATGATAACATCATCTTCGATCACAACTGGAGTTGCAGAAGGTGGTTCTACCACTCCGGCTAAGACTGAACCAGCCCCGATGTGGCAGTTCTTACCCACGATCGCACGGCCGCCAAGTACAGCCCCCATGTCGATCATTGTCTTGTCACCAATTTCAGCTCCGATATTGATCACAGCACCCATCATGATTACAGCATTATCCCCAATTTCAACTTGATCACGGATAATAGCACCTGGTTCGATCCGGGCGTTGAACTTCTTTTTGTCAACCATTGGTACACCAGTGTTGCGACCATCATTTTCAACGTGGTAGCCAGTCACATGCGCATCAGCCAAGACTGGTTCCACGTCTTTCCAATCACCAAATAATACTCCAAACTTATCGTTGATATATGCATCAACTGTGGCTGGAATCTCTAATCCAGCCAGGTCCCCCTTAACGTGAACCTTAACTGGGGTTTTCCCCTTTGACTCAGCAATTGTTCTGATAATATCGTTTGCATCTAATTTAGCCATTTAATATGACCTCCTATTTTTTATCATCTTGTTGTGCAGGGAGTGGCGTTACCATATACTGGCGCTCGAGATCATGCGCAATGTAGTTAACACATTTCATCACTTCCCGTCGCGTCACAATCCCCGTGAAGGTTTGGTGCTGGTCAACTACCACCAAAAATGGTTGGTCAACCAACAAGTGCAGGATCTTCTCCATATCGTATGGGAGGGTAATCGTTGGTACATCCTTTTCCATCACGTCTTTGACCACCATACTCCCCAAATGACCTGGGTCAATCCCGTTCAATCCCATCATCTTGTCCGTAATCATCGCCAATGATATTAGTCCTTTGAAGCGCTGCTCATTGTCCAAAACTGGGATCTTCGCATAGCGAACCTTGGTGAGCACCATAAAGGCATGGTCGAGATGATTATCTTCTTGCACATTAGCAACAATCGAAGCTGGAATCAAGAAGTGTGCTTGTCTTTCTTCCAACATAGCTGCCACTGCTTTTGCTAGCATTATTAGTCCCCCTCTAGTTCACTACTTCTATTTTAGGGTATTTATATAGAAATGCCAATACTTCCCCCAAAGCAAAAATAACGGACCAAACCACCCTGGTGGTCCGATCCGTTATTGGTACTATGCTTATTTGTTCAAGCGTTCGTTTAATTCCTTAGTTAATTCTTCAAAACCAGGCCGACCCAAGAGGGCAAACATATTCTTCTTGTATGCTTCTACCCCTGGTTGGTTGAATGGATTGATCCCGTTCAGGTAACCGGAGATTGCCACAGCAATTTCGAAGAAGTAAATTGTGTAGCCTAATGTGTAAGCTGTTTGGTCAGGAATGTTCACAATCATGTTTGGTACATTACCATCTGTGTGGGCCAAAACAACCCCTTGGAAGGCTTTAGTATTTACGAAGTCCATTTCCTTGTTGCCAACGTAGTTAAAGCCATCCAAGTTCTTTTCGTCCATTGGGATCACTACATCGTTAGTTGGCTTGCCAACCTTGATAACAGTTTCCATCAAGTTCCGGCGCCCTTCTTGGATGTATTGCCCTAATGAGTGCAAATCAGTGGAGAAGTTAGCAGATGAAGGATAAATTCCCTTTTGATCCTTACCTTCTGATTCACCCATTAATTGCTTCCACCATTCAGAGAAGTAAGTCAATGTTGGTTCGTAGTTTTCTAAGATTTCAGTAGTGTAACCCTTGCGGTACAAGATGTTCCGCAAAGCAGCATATTGGTATGCTTCGTTGACCTTCAAGTCAGGGTTGGAGTATGCAGTCCGTGCATCTGCAGCCCCTTGCATCAGGTCATCGATATTTGCGCCAGAAACGGCGATTGGTAACAAACCAACTGGTGTTAAAACAGAGAAACGACCACCGACATCATCAGGAATAACAAATGTTTCATAACCTTCTGCATCTGCTTCTGTCTTGAGGGCACCACGTGCACGGTCAGTAGTAGCATAGATCCGTTCCTTAGCAGCTTCTTCACCATACTTCTTGATCAAGACTTCCTTTAATACCCGGAAGGCGATTGAAGGTTCAGTAGTTGTCCCTGACTTAGAAATCACGTTGATCGAGAAGTCCTTGTCCCCGATCAAGTCGATCAAGTCGTGGAGGTAGTTCCCAGAGATTGAGTTCCCCGCAAAGAAAATTTGTGGTGCGTTGCGCTTTTCAGCTGGTAAGTAATTGTAGAAAGTGTGGTTCAAAAAGTCGATTGCGGCCCGTGCTCCTAAATAAGAACCCCCGATCCCAATCACAACTAAGATGTCAGAATCAGATTGGATCTTTTTAGCAGCTGCTTTAATGCGGGCGAATTCTTCCTTATCATAATCAACTGGCAGGTTCAAAAAGCCCCGGAAATCGTTACCAGCACCAGTACCTTCGCGTAATTCGCTATCTACGGCGTTAACGAGTGCTTGCATTTCGTTAAGTTCGTTATCGTTAACAAACTTAGTTAAGTTTGAGCTATCAAATGAAATATGAGCCATCGCTTGTATCTCTCCTTTAAAAACTTGAATTGTTATTATTGTAATCCTCTTCATTATACAATATTCCAGCCTAAAATGGGAAAATTTAACGACAAATTATTATGTTTGCTGAAAAATACTTACAAAAGTTGATTGTCTTCCCATTTCTCCAATAAATTATTTCTAAGTCTTTCCTAAAATTGTGATAATCACATAGCCTTTTACCGCCATTCGGTTTATCATAAATTAGATAATTCATACTTGTACGAAAGGACGACTATGATCGTGGCTTGGCAAAAATTTAGAAACTTCATTAATACTAGGTGGGGGTTTTTCACTCTCATCTGTACATTATTTTGGATTAAGACTATTCTGGTATATCTGATCGACTTCAATCTGGGAGTGTCGTCGGCCTACCAGTTGCTTATTCTCTTGATCAATCCGATCGCCACCACTCTCCTGCTTAGCGGGATAAGTCTTTACACCAAACGGACACTTCCGTTTTATATCACGGCGGTTCTCATCTATATTGCCAATACCGCCCTTTTATTGTTCAACGTCATTTATTATCGGGAATTTACCGACTTTATGACAATGAATGTTATCTTTGGCTATTCAGCAGTTTCTCAAGGGCTCAGCACTAGTTCCCTTTCCCTGTTAAAGCCGGCCGATATCATTATTGTAATTGATGTTATTTTGGTTTTACTCGGCTTAGTAACTCGGTTCATCAAACTTGATCCCCGGCCGTTGCGGACTAGGGAAGCCGCTGCTGTTTCTTCATTAGCAATTATGCTCTTCTTTTTTAACTTAACCTTAGGCGAAATCGACCGGCCCCAGCTTTTAGTTCGGACCTTTGACCGCAATTACCTGGTTAAGTATTTAGGGATCGATGCTTTTACGGTTTATGATGGTCTCAAAACTGCCCGAACTAACCAAGCTCGGAGTAAGGCCAGCAGCGCTAACCTCAATCAGGTCATTGATTTTACCCAGCAAAACTATGCCCAACCTGACGCCAAGAAGTTTGGGATTGCCAAGGGAAAAAATGTGATCATCATCCACCTAGAGAGCTTCCAGCAGTTCTTGATTAACTACAAGCTCAATGATAAGGAAGTAACGCCTTTCCTCAATAGTCTATACAACGACAAGTCAACGTATAGCTTTGCCAACTTCTTCAACCAAGTAGGTCAAGGAAAGACCTCTGACGCAGAAAATATGCTGGAAACCAGCACCTATGGGCTTCCCCAGGGGTCACTTTTCTCAGCTTTAGGGACAGACAATACGTTCGAAGGCGCCCCTGCCATCCTCAACCAAACCCAGGGGTATTCGACGGCTGTCTTCCATGGTAACAAGGGATCATTTTGGAACCGGGACAATGTTTATAAAAATCTTGGTTACCAATACTTCTTCGATGCGAGTTACTACAATACAGACGCCAATAACCTCACTGAATATGGGCTCAAAGATAAACTACTGTTCCATGATTCTGTCAAGTACCTGGAACGACTCCAACAGCCGTTCTACGCCAAGTTTATTACCGTCAGCAACCACTTCCCGTTCGAGCTGGATGAACAAAATACCAGCTTCGACAAGGCGGATACCAGTGATAACTCAGTCAATAATTACTTTGTCACCGCGCACTATCTTGACCAGGCAGTCGAAGAGTTTTTCAACTACCTCAAGAAGTCCGGACTCTATGATAACTCTGTGATTGTGCTCTATGGTGACCACTACGGGATCTCCGACTCACGTAATCTCAAGCTTGCTCCCCTCCTGAACAAGTCCGCGGATACTTGGAATAGCTTTGATGATATGCAAATGCAACGGGTTCCGTTCATGATCCATATTCCAGGTGTTACTGATGGTGGGGTGCAAACCCAATACGGGGGTGAAATCGACGTCTTGCCAACCTTGCTCCACCTGCTGGGAATTAATAGTCAGTCCTACCTGCAGTTTGGAACCGACCTGTTTTCACCACAGCACAAACAAGTCGTCGCCTTCCGCAATGGTGACTATACTTCACCGGATGTATCAGTTATTAGCAATAAGATTTATGATAACGGCTCTGGCCAAGAGATTACCCACCCTAGTGCCAAACTCCAAAAAGAAGTCAAAGCCAACCAGGAATATACCGACCATGCCTTGTCCTTGTCAGATTCATTAAATGACAAGAACCTCTTGCGCTTCTACGTTCCTAACGGCTTTACGCCGGTTGATCCGAAGAATTACGACTACAAGAATGATTTTGCAGCCATTACCCAGATCCAAAGTATCTTGCAACGCAAGTCAACTAGCTTGTGGTCCAAAAATGATAACCATACAACGATCGACGATTACAAGTCGGATGCCCCTGAGCTCAAGACTACCGATAAGAATGACAAGAGCGTTGCCCAGGCTGAAAGCAAAGCTAGCAGCACCCCGACTTCTACCGGTAACAAGACCCAACAATAGCTACTAAAAACCTGATGGCGAAATTGCCACCAGGTTTTTTCTTATTGCTCTACTGGTTTTTCATCCGGGAAGATGATCGTAAAAGTTGAGCCTTTACCAGGCTTGCTGGTTACTTCGACTTTACCGCCATGGAGCTGCATGAGCTCTTGAACGATAGCCAGGCCCAAGCCGGATTCCCCATACTTTGTGTTGGTTCGCGACAAGTCCGCTTTATAGTAACGCTCCCAAATATTTTTAACTTGATCTGGCGTCATCCCGATCCCTTCATCTGTAATCCTAAAAATTGATTGCTGGTAACCGCGTTCTGCCGAAACATAGATCTTACCGTTACTAGTAAACTGAACTGCATTTTGCATGATATTAAACATGACCTGGATGAAGCGGTCATAATCGGCATATACTGGCAATTCACTAGGTAAGTTCAACTCAAAGTGATCCCCTGCTTCCTGGGCTTTCTGGTCCAATTGTTCGACAATATTTTTGAGGACTGCCACACTGTCGAAGGTTTTCTTGAACATAATGATCTGGCCAGCCCGAATTTTTTCATAGTCCAGGTTTTCATTGACCAATCTGATCAAGCGCTTAGTTTCATTGCGCATCAGCTCTACACTTTGCCCCTTACTTTCCTCTGGGATCGCATCATAGGCCAAACCTTCTAACAAACCGTTGATCGTTGTCAGGGGTGTCCGCATTTCATGGGCGACATCCGCCATAAAGCGTTTGCGCCGTTCTTCTTGGCGCGTAATCTCTTCTTGGGATGATTTAAGGGACTGGACCATCTTGTTAAAATCCTGGGTAAGATTATCCAATTCTGAGCCCCCAGTGGCATTTTTTACTGGGAGACGTACACTGAAGTCACCATTAGCCACCTTGCGGGCAGCAATTCGCATCTGGTCCAACCTTTTAGTCGTGAGGTAGGCCAGTACATACGAAACCGTCACGCTCAAGATCCCCATTACCAAGAGGATAAAGATCAGGTTTTGCTGGACCTGTTGAAAGTTGGCTTCCACATTGGAAACCATTGTCCCTACCCCGATCACAGCCAGCAAGCGACCATTGCGATCACGGTAAGGATAGAAAACATCTGTCATCTCGCCAGAAACATTTTGGGTCACTTTGTTAACCAAGTTATCCTCCAAGGCTGGCTTCTTAACCACCCGCGTATTAAGCTTAACCCGCTGACCGTTGTCCCGTTTCCGGCGGATTATTTCTCCTTTTTTCAACCGTTGCCAGTCTGCTTGACCGATCGGAAAGCGGTAACTCCGCACAGGAAAGATCACTGTCTTAGGACTCTGGTAGATCGTAATGTTGGTGTGCTGGTCGCGCAAAAAACGGTCTGTAGTCACCAAACTGGTGGGATCAATTTCCAAGTCACCATCAGGATCAACCCGTAATGACTGGGTAGCAATGCTTTTAGCGTAGTTTTCGAGTCGGTTCCAGGCTTCCTGATAAACTACTTGCCGCGAAACATGGAAAAAGGCGAAGAGCACTATTGACAGAATCGCAAAGATTACCGCAAAAAAGATTAGCATGTTTCGATAAAGGATTTTCATAGTTTATTCCTCAGTATCATCAAACTTGTACCCCACGCCCCAGACGGTCTTGATAACTTGGGGGCCAACGTTTTCAATCTTCCGTCGCAACTTCTTGATATGGGCATCTACCGTCCGCTCATCTCCATAATATTCATAGCCCCAGACCAGTTGCAGGAGTTGTTCCCGTGAAAAAACCTGTTTAGGTTTTTGGGCCATCGCCTTGAGTAAGTCAAACTCTTTGGGAGTTAGGTCGGGGATTTCACGCCCGCCCAAGTAGGCTTCCCGCGTTTTGCTGTTGAGCTGGAAGTTGGCGGTAGTAACATCAAAGGCAACACTTGCCTCCGCACTGCTGCCTCCTCCCTCGCTAGTTCGCGGTAATTCAGCCCGACGGTGGAGCGCCTTAATTCGGGCAATTAAAGTAATTGGCGAAAATGGCTTGACCACATAGTCATCTGCCCCCATCTCCAAGCCCAGCACCTGATCACTATCAGTATCGCGGGCTGTGATGATAATCAAAGGAACTGTCTGCGACACCTTGCGGATCTCGGCTGCAACTTCCATCCCATCTTTGCCCGGTAAGTTAAGGTCCAGGGTAATAATATCCCATCCCTGCGGATCTTTATTGAATTCTTCAACAGCAGTGATCCCATCATAAACATAGGTTACTTCCCACTGTTCTTTCTTGAAGAAGATTGCCATCATCTCAACAACGGACTTATTGTCTTCAATCATTAATAATTTCATAGCCAGCCTCCATTGTTCCGCTATTTTCCTAGTTCGATTATAGCAGAGATCTCCCAGATTTTTAGGGGAAGTCTGCCCCAAACAATATAAATTACCGAGACAAACAGTACGCACAAAAAAAGGAAGATGCTAACAATTCATCTTCCATTCTGTATTACCTATCTTTTTAGCCCAACTGATCAAAATCCATTAGGTACTTGGCATCTTTAACCTTGTCGCGTGAAGTCAAGATCTTAGGACCATCCTTGGTAATCACAATCGTATGTTCAAACTGGGCTGACAAGCTGCCATCCATCGTTTTGACGGTCCATCCATCCGGAGCACTGGAGTCAGCCCGCCAATCGCCAGCATTAACCATGGGTTCAATAGTGATCGTCATGCCCTCACGGAGCCGGACCCCATGCCCAGCTTCACCAAAGTGAGGAACATCTGGGGCTTCGTGCATTGTTGGTCCAATCCCGTGGCCGATGTATTCCCGCACATCACCAAAACCGTTCTCATCTTCAACATAGTGCTGGATAGCTGCTCCAATATCACCGATCCGGTTACCAATCACTGCTTGGTCAATCCCGATATAGAGTGCTTTTTCCGTCACTTCTACTAATTTATCGATTTCAGGAGTTGATTCTCCGACAACATAGGTCATGCAAGAATCACTCATTGCTCCGTGGTAGTCCACCACTGTATCCACCTTAACCACATCGTGGTTTTTAAGGAGCAAATTTTTCCGTGGGAAACCATGGCAGATTTCATCATTGACACTGACACAGGTTGCATATTTATAGCCTTCAAACCCCATCTCAGCTGGGATCGCATCGTGTTCTTTAAAATATTTCCGAGCAAATTTTTCAATTTCCCAACTAGAAATCCCCGGCTTAATAATGTCTTTCAATCCATTTAACATTCCCGCCAGGATTGCCCCTGACTCAGCCATCGCTTTAATTTCACGCGGTGATTTCAAAGTAATCATTAAATCGTTGCCTCCATTTATCCAATATATAACACGCCCTATTATATCCTAATTCGCAACAAATAGTTAGTTTTACACATTAGTTACTGAAAATTAACCAGAAAACTATTCTAAACTATGCTACTATAATAGCAGCATAAATACTGGAAGGAAGGGATACAATGGCTCAAGCCAAAGTCCTCTTTGCATCAATTACTGGTAATAATGAAGATATTGCTGATATTGTTGCAGAAGCACTAGAAAATAACGGGATTGCCACTGAGGTCGATGATATTTCAATGGTTGAAGTAAGTGAGATCTTAGATTATGATATCTGCGTCATCTGTCCATACACTTATGATGAAGGTTCACTTCCTGATGAAGGATTAGACTTTTATGAAGAACTAGCCGACACGGACCTCAACGGATTAGTTTTCGGGGTAGCTGGATCAGGCGACACTTTCTATGGCGATGACTACTGCAAAGCAGTCATTGATTTTGACCAACAACTCGCCCAAGCCAACGGGACCCGAGGCGCAGCCCCAGTCATGATCAACCTCGCACCTGATGAAGACGCGGATATTCAAAAACTCGATGCTTTTGCTGCTGAATTGGCTGCCAAGGTACAATAATTAATCCATGGATAAAATCTTAACCTTAGTTCATAAGTATCGGGCTATCCTCGCCTACCTCTTTTTTGGCGGAGCCACGACCGTAGTCAACTTCGGAGTGTATGCCTTGTTTACAACTTGGATTCCGCTCCATTACCAAGTCGCCAACTTCTTAGCCTGGCTTTTGTCCGTGCTCTTTGCCTTTTTTACCAATAAAGTCTGGGTTTTTGGGTCACACTACACCACGGTCAGCAATTTTTTTACTGAATTGGGGGCGTTTTTCTTTTACCGAGCTCTCTCCTATGTGCTCGACGCGGGGATTATGTTTGTGGGGATCTCTTTACTTCATGCCAACGGACTACTCACGAAGCTGGTTGACCAAGTAGTGATCGTTTTGCTTAACTACCTATTTAGCAAATATCTTATTTTCAATAATAAATTAAAGAAGTAATACAAATACCGCTTTATCCTATCCAATGACTATTGATCATTGTATAATTGCTGGGTAAGGGGGTTTTTTTGTGTCTATTTCTTTTGATAAGCAGACTAAATCCAGGATAAAAAAGATTCTTTTTTACTATACTTTATTCTTTATCTGCACTGTGATCGCGTACTACGGTGTCTTTTTTATCACTGGTCACACGCTTATTCGTTCGACAGATGCCGCTACCCAGCATCTTCCGCTTCTTCAAAGTTTTAGATCATCTGTCTTAGATTTTTTCAAACATCCACTATCAGCTGATCAGTGGTCATGGAAGTTTGGATTGGGGGCTGATGTGCTTTCAATCTATGCTTATTACAATATTGGTGATATTTTTTCTTATCTGATCTTATTATTTCCTGCAGCTAAAGTTGCTGTTGGGTACCAAGTTATTTTAGGCATCCGCCTTTATTGTGCGGGGTTAGCTTTTTGTTATTTTGCTGCTCACCTCACCTGGAAAAATCGTCCTTTCGGGGTGGCATCAATCACAGCTGGGAGCCTAGTTTACCTCTTTAACTCCTACCTCGAGTACGCCTCACTCGCCCAACCGATGTTTACAACGGCGTTTATTCTCTTCCCATTGCTGGTTTTAGAAATTGAACGTACACTTCAAACACGGACTTACCGGCGGTTGACTTTCGTTTTTACTTGGATGTTGATTAATAACTTCTATTTTGCCTATATGCTTGGAATTGGGGCAATCGTGTTCTTGGTTCTTCGTTACTGGTTATACTACCGGAAACAACGTCCCCTCCTGGCAACAATCTGGCAGTTTGCCAAGGCAACCCTGATTTCCTTGTTACTATCAGCCGTTGTGTTACTGCCGGAAATCTATGATGTCTTACACTCAACCAGAAGTGAATCAAGCTTCGCTAACGGGTTAAAAGTCTACCCGCTATATTATTACTTACTCTTGCCAAGTAAGCTGATCGAAGGAACAACCAATAACCAACTGTACTGGACTAGTTTGGGGTTCGCAGCGATCGCTTTCTTTGGTTTTGCCTACGTCCTCCTTAACTACAAGCAACTCAAGCTCCTCACAATCAGCATTATTGGTAGCCTGATCGCCCTCCTCTTCCCGGCGGTAGCAGCTGTCTTGAATGGGATGATGTCCCCGTCTAACCGGTGGACTTTTGTTTTGTACCTCATTGGGGCGGTCGCTACGATGCTTTTAGTCCATAACGTTCGGGCACTGGATAGCCAGACCCTGCGCCGGCTAACCCTGATCACCAGTGGTTATACCGTCATTTTGGTGGTCCTATTCTTTATTCAAAACGCTGATGAACTGTTTGTACCGATCATTTTCCTTTGGGGGACCCTGTTTATCCTATACTGGGTTAACTTCCACCAAGTGGTTCATGGACGCCGGTTATTGGTGGGAACAGTTCTTGCTAACGTTATTTTAAACTGTGTTTATTTTGCTGCTCCGTTTAACAATAACTTTGCTACCAGCTTCCTCCCTATTGGAGGCTACGAAGCTTTGACAACTGATTTTTACAAGGGCTTGACGACTGATCTGGATCAAAAGAGTTTTTACCGGTCATCAACGATCAGTGATAACTACTTGCTAGGGGGACCTTCCAGTAGTACTCCCCAAAACTTAGCCATTGCTAATCCCATCTATACGGGAATCAATAGCATCAATTCTTTTTATTCGCTCCAGAATAAATACATTGGGCAGTTGATGCAAGAATTGCAAAACCGGCAAACTTTGGGAAATATTCCAGTAGGACAGGCAGACGACCGTACTATCCTCACCAATCTTTTAGGGACTAAATACATCTTTGGCAAAACAAATAATCCTAACAGTAGTAAGATTCCATATGGGTTCTCAGCAACCGCGCAAACACCGCTATACACTGATCTTTATGGGAACCAATTACCAGGGCAAGTTGTCCGCTACGACAGTGCCAACAACTTTCCGCTGGTCTACTGGCAAGGAAAGGTAGTCACCCCTAAAACTTACCACCAGCTGAATGCAACTGCTAAGGAAGCCCAACTTACGACTGGGGTAGTCATGCCTTCCACCAAGTCTGCCCAGGGATTACCGCGGGCCAAAAAAGCCCCCGTGGCAGATGTGCCTTATAGCCTGTACACGACGATCCCTACTGATCCACAAAGTGATGACCCAGGAAACATCACTGGTCAGGCAATCGTCAAGCAAAATACGAATGAACAATACTACATCACTATCCCCGACTACAAGAAATACAAGAACATGGAAGTGCACCTTGAGCTAACGGACATCAAATTTGAACCCCTGACCCGGAGTGAAACGATTCAAGCTAACAATGATTACCATGCTCAAGAAAACTTAACCAATACCATTCCGTTCAATACACTCAATGATGAGATCAAGGGCACACGGAATTACATCACTAAAATGAAGTCCGACCACAACTTCACGTTGACGGCTACTGCTAAAAAGAATACTGTCGCAGTCCGCCAGCTTCCAACTAGCGACACGTCGTTTTACTATCCACTAACAAAAACAACCCTCAACCTGGGGTATTTCACGACGATGCCCAACAAAATCATGCTCAACCTATCCCGAATCGGGCGGTACAACTTCAAGCTCAAGGTGTATGCTGAACCCCTGGGTAAGACTTACCAAAAGCATGTTCAAACCATCCAAAAGAATCAGCTATCCCACCTCAAGGTCGGACGGGATACAGTCACAGGAATTAGTAACCACTCCCAAGCCGGTGTGCTTACTTCCTCCATCCCATATTCTGATGGCTGGACCACTTATATTGATGGTCACAAAGTTTCAACCTTACGGACTAATCGGGCCTTTGTCGGGGTCAAAGTTCCCCAAGGCAAACACAAAGTTCGGTTTGTTTACCACACTCCATGGCTCAAACTAGGCACATGGATCTCATTGGGAACTACATTGGTCCTCCTCAGCTGGGGCTTGATCCGATGGGGCTTTTGGATATTCCGTAGACGTAATGCCTAACTTGATTACTTTTTAGCTATTCCAATGATGCAGGGAGAAAACAATGTTTTCTCCCTGCATCGCTCTTTATTGACTAATATTTCTCAGATAACGTAAAAAATAGCTGTGAGTCTAATATCTAAGCATGAATAAAAGTCATCGCATTTCGGCTAACCTTCGCTCAAGTTTAGCGTAACAACTTACTGTAAAGGTTATCTCCCATTCACATTTTTTCTTGCAAACTTTTATCCTCCCGCAAAAAAGACGAATGTGATATACTGCAATCAATCATAATGTAAAGGAGCGTTTGCAATGGCTGAAGATTTGCATACTAAATTAGAAAAATACGCCAACTTGATCGTCACAACTGGGGTTAACGTGCAACCTGGACAGACCGTGGTATTAACCATTGGCATTGAACAACAGGAACTGGCCCACCTTATCGTCGCTGCTGCCTACCAAGCTGGGGCTGCTGATGTGATTGTTAAATGGCAAGATGACTTCTTAATGCGCCAATTTATCGCACATGCGAGCGCAGACCGGCTGACCAACATTCCCGATTATATTAAAAGTGAAGCCCAGTATATTGCCGATAAGCGAGCGGCACGAATCTCAGTTATTTCTTCTGACCCCGAAGCCTTAGTCGGGTTAGATAATCAACGAATTGCTGCGCACCAAAAGGCGATGAGTTTGGCTAAACGTCCGATGATGAAGGCTACTACCGACAATGATTTAACTTGGACCGTTGTAGCAGCTGCGAGTGCTCCTTGGGCAACTAAGGTCTTCCCTGAACTAGATGAAACAGCAGCTGTCGCCAAGCTTTGGGAAGAAATCTTTACTACTACCCGGATCAATACGCCTGATCCAGTTGCCGCTTGGGACCAGCATGACCAAGTCTTGCATGAGAAAGCTGCCTGGCTCAACCGCGAACAATTTACTGCCCTCCATTACACTTCACCAGTTACGGATTTGACCATTGGTCTTCCTAAAAACCACAACTGGGAAGGGGCAAGTAGTTTAGATGCTGCGGGGACCCGTTTCTTTGCCAACATGCCAACCGAAGAAGTATTTACCGCACCTGATTTCCGCCGTGTTAATGGCTATGTCAGTGCGACTAAGCCCCTCAACTATGGAGGAACGGTACTGCGCGATTTGCGTTTTGAATTCAAGGACGGTCGGGTAGTCAAGGCTACTGCTAGCAGCGGTCAAGAAGTGATCGACCATCTCCTTGACAGTGATGATAGTGCTCGCTTCTTGGGAGAAGTTGCTTTAGTCCCTGATCCTTCACCAATTTCCCAATCCAAGATCACTTTCTTGGAAACACTTTTCGATGAAAATGCCAGCAACCACTTAGCCCTCGGTGAGGCATACTCCTTCTCGATTCAAGGGGGAACTAAGATGTCCGAAGAAGAACTCCGGGCCCATGGTATCAATACCAGCCACACCCATGTTGATTTCATGGTTGGCTCAGCTGACATGAATATTGACGGGATCAAAGCTGACGGAACTGTGGTTCCAGTCTTTAGAAATGGTGATTGGGCCTAAATTGCCCACACAAAAAGCTGTGCTTATTAGCTTTCACAAAGCTAGTAAGCACAGCTTTTTATTTGTTCCGCCCTAAGTAATAAAAACCGTTGGATTGATGTCCATTCATTGTGGTAAAAGTTAAGGGGTGGTACTCAAGTTGGGTAAACGAATGCAATAAATGCTTTATCCACTGCGGATCATGGTGCCGACAAACAGCTCCTTCCGGCAACTCAAAAACCCCATAAGGCCCCCCATGTTGGCTTTTATACTGCTGGTAGCGTTGCTGGTTACGAACATCAGAATTCAGCAAAAAGTCATTGACGTACAAGATCCCCCCAGGCTTGAGAACCCGCTGAATCTCTGCTATGAGTTGTTCTTGCTCCTGATCATTTGCGATACAAGTCAAGACAGCAAACAAGATCACTGCATCACAACTAGCAGTTGCTAACGGCAACACACCTGGCGCCATAACTCGCAAGTCAAGGTCTGGATACTGGGTCTGGCCCAGTTGGATCATCTCCTCGGCAAAGTCCACTCCGAGCAGGTTAGTAAAACCAGCGGTTGCTAGTTGGTGTAACGTTCGTCCGTATCCACAACCAACGTCTAAAATTTGGGCGGATGGCTCAACGTACTGAGCAAAAACATCTGCTTGAAAGGGAGTTGTAAACTGTTTTGTCGCTGCTACCTGGTTCCAATAATCATGTTGCTTCATCTTGAGTCCCTCTTTTCTCTTGTAAAAAACCCGCTAGCTCAGACCAAACCTGTGCTAACGGGAATCATTGTACTAATGTGCTCGATCGGAATTGAACCGATGACCTACTGCTTAGGAGGCAGTTGCTCTATCCTGCTGAGCTACGAGCACAAAACAACTATTTAAGTATAGATGCCCCTTTTTTGTTTGTCAAACTGGTCATCTTCCTTAAACAGTCGCTATTTAGTAACCATATTCAAATGTTCGTAACATCTTTTTAAGATTGTGGCGGTACAGGAGTTCTTGCCCCCACCGTACCGGGTTATACCAGGTAGTAGGAGTAGCTTTGGACAACTGAACTTCGACTTGGTCTGGGCGTAAGGCCCGCAGTTTCAACCGTTCGATGAATTTGACTTGCCCTTGACTATCCCGCATGTCGATACGATAACCCCTGCCGGGTTGCACGTTACTGATCCGGGTAACAACACGTTCAGTCCCATAATCAGTTTTATATTCAAAGCCTTCCAAGTCATTCAGAGTTAATGCACGGTTAGTTTGTCGCAAAATATCATACAAAAGAACATCGACCAACCGCGTAAATAAATAGTCAGCTGAAACATTGATTCTTGTAGTTAATTTCATCCTAACCGCCTCTTTTCAATAGGTTAATTTAACTATAACCTCTGCGTTCATTTTCTGCCAAGCAATCCTGAACTCTTTACTTTTTCTTTCTCTTTCCCTTATTCTTTTGATCACGTAAACGGCGTTTCTTTTTAGGTTTTTTAGCGCCATTATTGTTAAGTCTAGAACGGTAACCTTGGCGTGGAGTCCGTTTTTTTACGGGTGTTTCTGGTTTGGTCGTCACAATTTGATTTTCAAAGATATATGCTGTAACTGGTTGCACAGCAGCTGGTCGCATTAACTGTTTGAACTGCCGCAGGTCATGTTCATTCCCTAAGTTAACTACCATCCCGGAAGCACCCATTCGACCTGTTCGCCCTACCCGGTGAATATAAGTATTCATATCCTTAGGCAAATCAAAGTTGATAACTGCCGGCAGGTCTGGAATATCCAATCCCCGTGCTGCCACGTCAGTCGTCAAAAGAAACGTAATCTTGCCCTGGCGAAGTTGCTTTAAGGCCTGCACCCGTTGGGCTTTATGTTCATCCCCAGACAATAATGCCACCTTGACATGGCTGTGCAATAATTTTTGTGTTACTTCATTAGCCACCGCTGCTTGGTTGAAGAAGACTAGCCCCCGCATTTTTTTGACGTGAGCTAAGCGCCGTAACATGTCAGCCCGCTTGCGCGTCGGTGTTTCAATCAGATAGTGATCAACGTGCCCTTGTGAATCATCGCTAGTGCGCACATCAATAATCTGGGGTTCGACCCCAAACCACTGGTGGATTTTATGCAAAATCGGTGCATCAGTGGCTGAGAAGAATGCTAGTTGGACATCGGCCACAGTGTGCCCGATAATCTCCCGGCAAATCGGCATTTTTTCTGAATCTAACATCTCATCGGCTTCATCGATCACGACCGCTTGGACCTTGTGCATCTTCAACTTACGTTGGTTAATTAAATTCAAAATCCGTCCTGGCGTCCCAACAACCACTTCAGGATGTTTTTTGAGTTTTTCGATCTGCCGTTTAAGGTTTGCTCCCCCGATCAATGGTGTAACTTGCAGATCAACCAATTTGACCCACTCCCGCAGGACATCCGTGATTTGCATTGCTAACTCTTGTGAAGGTGCCATAATGACTAACTGGACACCATCATGTGGCAGCAAATTTTCCAGCAAAGGCCAAGCATAAGCCAGGGTTTTGCCTGAACCGGTTGGCGCCAATCCTAGAACACTACGTCCTGCTGCCAAAGGCTGATAAACTGCCTCTTGAATGGCAGTTAACTGAGTAAAGCCTTGACGCTCAAATTCTCTTTCAAAATTACTATTCATTTTTTCTCCTTTTACTTATTATCTGTTGGAAATTCAATTTGGGCACTCTGCCGCAAATCATACATTACTTGATTAACCTGAACAGCTAGTTGGAACCATGCTTGTTCCTTTTGCTGGTTAGCCAAAGCAGTTGGATTTTCTAACACATCCGCAAAATCATTGATTTCTGCTGTCATCGGATTATTAGGACGGTTATTAGCCAAAACATGTACTTGTCCCTGGGCATCCACCAAGCTGATCTTTTCCATATCAGCTGCATTATTAGCTAAAATCAATGTCTGTTTGCCCGCATAAATTTCACCCGGGAGGTACGAATTATTCATCTTCCCCATATTGAGCACTACCTTAAAGTCCCCATAATCAAGGATTGCAGTTCCTTTTCCATCCACGCCACTTTCCAGTTTTTGGGCAGCATACGTGCTAGCCTGGGGCATTCCAAATAAAGCCACTGCTTCATAAACCAAATAGACACCTAAATCTTGCAGGGCGCCGCCAGCAAACTCTAGGGTAAAGACGTTAGGGTTATTACCTGCCAAGTAACTATCAAACTTAGATGAATATTTCTCATAGGTTAGGTTGGCCCCTTGAACTTGGTCAAACTTTACTACTTGTTCTTGGACAACCTTAAAGTTTGGTTCATGAATGTGCCGGGCTGCTTCAAAGAAGTGCACTTGTGGATGAGCTTGAAGTAAGTCCTGAATGACTTGCATTTGGGCAGGTGAAGTTGTCGCTGGTTTTTCCAAAATAACATTTTTTCCCGCAGTAATTGCCTGGCAGGCCTGGTCAAAGTGCAAACTATTCGGTGAAGCAATATAAACCGTTGAAAAACTGTCATCAGCCAAAAAATCTGCCAAGTCATCATGGATCACTGTTACATACCGGTAAGCAGAAGCAAACATCTGTGCTTTAGCTTGGGTACGCGAATATACAGCGGTTAACCGCATCCGTCCCGTATTTTCTGCGGCCACAATGAATTGCTTGGTAATGAAATTAGTTCCAATAATTCCAAAGTTGATCATAGAAGTGCCACCTTTCTGTCTTCGTGTTACTTTAATTTTACCAGAGTTGGTCTGACTAGATCGCTTTTATCTTTATAGCCGGTGAGTTCCTATTCAGCTTTGTCCTCTGCTTTTGTCCATACAGTAGCTTCCCATTCCAATAAGGCCCGCTTTTTATCCGGTCCAGCTGCATATAAAAAGCGTTTGGCACCTGTCCTTTGCCCCACAACCCGGTGACAGGGCACGAATAAGCTCACGTGGTTCCGCCCAACTGCCGTTCCCACAGCCTGTGCTGACATTGGTTTCTTTCGTCTTTGCTCCAAAACATGAGCAATCATACCATAAGTCATAGTTTGCCCATAGGGAATCGTCAACAACACCTGCCAAACTTCCCTTTGAAAAGGTGTCCCTACCAGGTGGAGCGGGGGAAGTTTACCAGGAATTTCCCCTGCAAAATATTCTGTCAACCACACTTGCGCGTGCCTGAGAAAAGTATTGGCTTGGGGTGAAACTTGGCGCGCATTAGCTTCCAGTATATCACCATAATAACGATCTGTATCCCACCAAGTACCTACTATTCCCTGGTCATCCGCTGCAACTGTTAAGGGACCAAAGGGACTGGTGTAGTACATCAATTCTTGCATTGCTTTACCACCTCATACCTAGTTTACCTTACTGACTAGAGAACAACAAAGGCCCAGACCCTGGCATTGCCAGCTTCTGGACCTTTATTATTTGGTAGCATTAACTGCCACCAGTATTTAATTATTGATTACCATTCTAAGTCTTCTGCTTCTTGTTTGCCCAGACCTGTTGCCTTGTCTAACATGATCCGTTGTTCGAAGTGGGCGACATTACGCTTAGTCAACTTCACCATATCTGGGTTAACTGAAACATAATCAATCCCGCTTCTAATCAAGAATTCAGTAAACTCTGGATATTCAGATGGGGCCTGCCCACAGATTGAAACCGTCTTGCCATCCTTATGTGCTGTCTGGATTAAATGCCGGATAGCCCGCTTAACTACTAAGTTCCGCTCATCAAAGAGGCTAGCCACTGTATCATTGTTCCGGTCACAACCCAATAATAGCATAGTTAAATCATTGGAGCCGATTGAATACCCATCAATGTACTTGTTGAACTGGTCAGCCAAGATAATGTTAGCTGGAATTTCAGCCATCATGTATACCTTAAAGTCAGCAGAACGAACCAAGCCTGCATCACGCATAATAGCCGTAACTTTTTCTGCTTCAGCAACTGTCCGGACAAATGGGATCATAACGTGCAAGTTCTTTAAGGAGAAGTCTTCACGAACCCGCCGAACTGCAGCCAATTCTAACTTGAAGGCTTCAATATACTTCGGATCATAGTACCGAGATGCTCCCCGCCAACCAAGCAGATCTGATGGTTCGTGCGGTTCATACTTGTCCCCACCCTTCAAGTTCCGGTATTCGCTGGATTTGAAGTCAGAGAACCGCAGTACCACTGGCCGCGGAGCCATTGCCCGGGCCACTTTACTGATCCCGTTAGCTAACATATCTACTACTTTTTCTGGTTGTCCTTTTTCTAAAAGGTACAATGGGTGTTCGTGAATGTATGTTGTCCAAATGAACTCTTCACGCATCAACCCGATCCCATCAGCAGGTAGGGAAGCATACTTGTTTACCAAATCAGGATCGCCTAAGTTCATCATTACCCGGGTAGCAGTTGGAGCAAAGTATTCTGCTACTGCAGTTTGTTGTTCTTTTTCTTCTGTATGTGGAGCAACAATAGCTTCAACATGACCCGAATAAACAACCCCGTTCTTGGCATCAACTGTTACTTGATCGCCGGTCTTGAGAACGTCCATGGCAGCTACACCACGACTATTAGTCCCCACGATACATGGAATCTGCATCTCCCGCGAAACGATTGCGGCGTGGCAAGTCATCCCCCCATTGTTGGTAATGATTGCTTTAGCTTTCTTCATCGCAGGAACCCAGTCAGGTGAAGTCATCATAGTAACCAGGATTTCGCCTTCATTGAATTGGTCGATATCATCCGGACTAGCAATCACGTGCACTGTCCCGGAAGCCACTCCTGGACTAGCTGGTAGACCTTTTACCAGTACCTTAGCATCACTGACATCAGCTACTTGTACGGCTGAGTCTTCCCGTTTAACTTCCTTATTCTTGATGGACCATACAGTCTCTGGCCGCGCCTGTACTAACCATAACTTCTGGGTGTTCTTGTCTAAAGCAAATTCCATATCCATGTAGCAACCGTAGTGCTCTTCAATTTGCTTTGCATAGCCAGCCAGTTCGATGATTTGTTCATCAGTTAATACTTGTTTACTTACCAATTCCTTTGGCACGGGAGCTTCTACTACCCCACCATCTTCTTTCCGTAACAATTGTACTTGCTTGTCGGTAACAGACTTGGAAGTAATCTTCATTGTTTCTTTATCTACTAAATAATGGTCAGGGGTTACTTTCCCTAAAACAATATATTCACCCAAGCCCCAGATAGCATCAATGGTGATCTTGCTGTCATCCCCATTGGCAACGTTAACTGAGAACATAATCCCGGATGCTTCAGAGAAGACCATCATTTGGACTGCAGCTGACAAAGCGACCTTTTCGTGTGGGAAGCCTTGCTTTTGCCGATAGTATGTTGCCCGATCAGTAAACAAGGAAGAATAACATTCTTGTACCTTCTTGACCACATCGTCACGTCCCACAACATTTAAATATGATTCTTGTTGCCCGGCAAACGAAGCATCTGGTAAGTCTTCAGCAGTGGCACTAGAACGAACCGCTACGAATGGGTTCTTTTGCCCCATCTTTTTACCCAACTTATCGTAGGCATGCTTGATATCATCCGCTAAATCTTTTGGCATTTCAGCTTCTACAATCATCCGCCGAATTTCCACACAAGTTTTATGTAATTCATCAGAATTTTCGTAATCCTTGATGCTAGCAAGGAGTTCATTAACCTTGTCATTGATCCCTGTCTTTTCCATAAAGTAGCGGTAGCCACGTGCGGTGGTTGCAAACCCATATGGAACTGGGATATTGGTTGATGAGGTCATTTCCCCTAAGGAAGATGACTTCCCACCAACAAGATCAACATCAGTACGATGTAAATCATCAAACCAAAGAACATTAGCTTTTTCTTTATTCATGTTAAATTAACTCCTCTTTCTGAGTAGACTTTCTTGCATTTGAAAGCGGTTACTTTCAACACCCCTATCATTAATCAAACTGAATAAATAGTCAACCTTTTAATTTTATGATTAGTTTTTTCTGATAAAAAAACGATGAGAAATATTTTCATTGATATTTTGCTAATGAGAAAGCTTAATTTTTGCTGGCAACGTGCATCTGCTTGGCATAATTCTGCATAGAAGTGCACACTAATGCACTTTTCATTACCTGTTTTTGACATTTCATTATTTCTATGATAAAAATCGCTTATAAGCTGTATTTTATAAGAATTTTATTTAAGCATTTGTAAGTATCAAGGTGAAAGAATATGGAACAACCAAGTATTAATTCGCACATTGACGCATTTTCAGCCCGTTTGATCAGACAAAAATTCCCGACCAAACAGGCGGTCATTACTGAAATCATGAACTTGAAGGCTATCCTCCATTTACCTAAAGCAACTGAACATTTTGTCAGCGATTTGCACGGCGAATTCGATGCCTTCGACTATGTTTTGCGAAATGGTTCCGGCAGTATTAAACAAAAAATTCATGCTCACATGGATGGTTTTTTAACTCCACGCCACATCGAAGATCTCGCAATCCTCGTTTATTATCCCGAAGATGAAATTGACCATCAAAAAAAGCATCTCCATGGCGATGCCCTTGATCAATGGTATCTGGATGTTGTTTCTCGGCTTCTAACCCTACTCCAGGCAGCCGCTAGCAAATATACGCGGTCTAAAGTGCGGAAGGCCCTCGATCCTAACTTTGCCTATATTACCGAGGAGTTCCTCTACAATGATGCCCGTGATTTTAACAAGCATGAGTATTCAAGCCAACTCTTGACCGACATGCTGTCTTTGCACCAGGCAGAACCATTTATCATCGCTACTTGTTATAGCATTCAACGCTTAGTCGTTGACCACCTCCACGTTGTAGGTGACGTTTACGACCGTGGTGATCAGCCCGATAAGATCATGGAACGCTTGATCGCCTATCCTTCAGTGGATATCCAATGGGGAAATCATGACATCTTGTGGCTAGGAGCAATGGCAGGCTCTAAGCTGTGCATGTTAACTTTGTTGCGGATCTGTGCCCGCTACAATAACTTGAATATCGTTGAGGATGCTTATGGGATCAATCTCCGCCACCTGGTAGCATTTGCCGAACAACACTATGGTGAAAATCCTAGTTTTTTCCCTAAACTTGTTCCCGGTGACAGTTATTCCTTTACTGGGGAAAAAGAGCAACTAACGCGGATTCACCAGGCAATTGCCATCATGCAGTTCAAGCTGGAAGGACAAACGATTGAACGCCGACCAGAGTTTAAAATGGACGCCCGCAATCTACTCCGGCAAATCGACTATAAGCAGCAAACTCTAGCCATCGATGGCAAGACCTATCCCTTGGAAAATACTTGTTTCCAGATGATTGATCCAAAAAATCCTAACAAACTGACACCGGAAGAAAACGAGATCATCAATTCGTTATTGCTTTCATTCCAAAACTCAACTAAACTTAAACGTCATCTTGATTTTATGCTCCACAAGGGAAGTTTGTATAAATGCTATAACGGTAATCTTTTAGTCCATGGTTGCCTCCCTGTCACTGCGGATGGAAAATGGCAAAAAGTAGTTTTCAACGGCCACACCTATGCTGGTAAACAGTTGCTTGATTTTTGCCAAGAACAAATTGAAACGGCCTATGCCCATCCGGATCAAACTGACGATTTTGCTACTGACTTACTCTGGTATCTTTGGGAAGGCGAGCATTCCCCCCTATTTGGTAAAAAGAAAATGACCACCTTTGAGCGCTATTTCATCAAAGATAAGAAAACGCACCACGAAGAAAAAAATGCCTACTTTGACCTGCGTAAAGATGAAAAATTCTGCCAAAACATTCTGGTTGAGTTCGATCTTGATCCGCACAGTGGTCATATTATCAATGGCCATACCCCGATTAAAAAAGGGCAGAGTGGGATCATGGCCCACACCAAGATGCTTGTTATCGACGGTGGTTACTCTAAAGCCTATCACCATACAACTGGAATTGGTGGCTGCACTTTGCTCTATAACTCATATGGTTTGCAATTGGTAACCCACCATCCATTTACCTCAAAACAAGAAATCATTGAAAAACGGCACGATAATCTCTCTAAAATAAAAACCGTTAACCAGGTCGAGCGCCGTAAAAAAGTTGCCGATACTGATACCGGTAAGGCCTTACAACACCGGATTGAAGTTCTCCGGGTTCTCTTAAATGAGGATGATGCTATTTGATTCGCATTTCCCATAATTTTATGGTATCGTACCTAAAAAAGATAAAGGTACGATACTACTAATGACACAACAATTACGCATTAAACGCTTAACCCGGCGGGGATTACTAGTAGCTTTGGTCCTCCTACAGGACTTTCTCCCCCTGCTGGGAAACATCCCTTTAGGGCCACTATCAATTACAACCTTACCAATTACCGTAACCGCTGTTGCGATCATCCTTGGCCCTGGGGAGGGCGCTTTCTTAGGAGGATTCTGGGGTGTTTTGACTTGGGTCCGGGCTTTTACCTATCCCTCTAGTCCCCTCGCACCCCTGGTCTTTACTAACCCTCTAATTGCAATTTTGCCACGGATTTTAGTTGGGGTAGTTGCCGGCTATACCTTCCTGTTTTTAAAGAACCGTTTTCCCCGGTGGGGAGCGATGTTAGCCGGTGGCCTAGGAGCTTTAACTAATACGGTTTTAGTCTTGGGCGGGATTTACATTTTTGCCCGGACTAGCTCAGTTGCTAGTTTCTACCATACCGATGTAACTGCTCTTGGAACCGTATTAATGACAATTGCTGGTTCCAATGGCTTGATTGAAATGATAACTACAGCTATATTGGCACCTTTGATCGCTTTACCTGTCCGTCAGATCGTTATCAAAGGTCAACATTAGACAAAGCTAAAAAATAATTTCTAGCCCAAGAGGCGGGGAGAACAATAAGATTCTCTCCGCCTCTTTGGCGTTCAATTAACTTAATCTGTGTCAGCAAAGCGATAGCCCAAAATATCGAGATCCCGTTCTTGACCATCCAAAACCGCCACACCTGGTAAGTGCCCCCATGGTTTGAACCCAAAATGAGCAAATGGTTTTTGACTAGGTAAGTTGTGTCCAAAGACATATGCCACTAAAGCGGTTAAGCCCAAGCGTGGCGCTTGTTCTAATGCAAAAGCCACTGCCTTTTTTCCTAGACCATGGTGGTGGTAATAACTATCAATATAGATTGCTACTTCTGCTGTATGTTCATAAGCAGGACGCCCGTAAAAGGGTTCCAACCCGATCCATCCCGCAATCTTTGCCTCCTGCTTTATCACCCACAATGGATGGGTGGCTGTACAATGAAGCAAACCAATCCTTTTTCTGGTCAACCGTCACTGGTGTAAGGTCTGCAGTGGCCAACCGGGTTGGAATACTTTGATTATAGATCTCCACAATACGGGCTAAATCTGGGGCTTGCGCTAAATAAAATTCAACCATGATCATCATCCCTGAAATATTTTAAAAATTCTGTCTTATCATTTAGTAATATACTCACTTTTCTCCCTATTTTAGACCTAAATTTTGGTTAATTTAAGCACATCCGTAAGGCATATTGCAAGCCATTTGCGGGATTAAAAAAGTTATTTTTTGTCCCTTTATGAGGAAAAAATACCGCACTAGGGGACATTTTTTCGTTATTCTCTCATCTATTTTTTATTTCATTTTATCTTGGTCAGAGAATATTTTCTCCTAACAAAAAAGAAGATACCACAAGTCACATCACACTTTCTGGTACCTTCTTTTCCAATGTAAATATCTTATATAAGGCCGGCAATCAAAGTGAGGATTGCTAAGCCCCCTTGCATCATAATGATTTTTGGATTGCTAGTAACACTGCCGTATAGTGCCACTAGGATGATATATCCCATAAGAATCATTACGGCAACCTTACTTACAAAGACATATAAGGCTAACAAGATCAATACTGCTAATAAACCATTGTAAATCCCCTGGTTTTTGAACAACGTATTTACCGTTGGGCGCTGCAGTTCACTGACTTCCATCTGAAAAACTTGCGCCGTTTTGGCTGAAGTGGTCGCAAACGTCTCCAAGTACATGATGTAAAAGAATTCCAGTGCAACCAATGTCCCGAGGATTTTCACTAAAATCGTCATCGTTTTCCTCCCCATATCCATTAATCTTCATCTGCAATTATTTTACCACTCTGCATATT
Organism: Ligilactobacillus saerimneri; assembly: GCF_036689625.1. Lineage (NCBI taxonomy): Bacteria > Bacillati > Bacillota > Bacilli > Lactobacillales > Lactobacillaceae > Ligilactobacillus > Ligilactobacillus saerimneri. Next base: position 421,732 of record NZ_CP144759.1, on the reverse strand, counting down.
TCAGTTTAACGATCATGCTTCTTTTGGCTTTGCTTCCAACTAAACAGTCCCCAAATAGTTCCAATCATCGCCATTGCTAAGCCGTAAACGGCCGTCATTGTATTAGTTTTAGCACCCGTTTGTGGCAGTGCCACTCTTGCTCTCACTGCTTGCTTAACTTGTTTGGTTGGTTGTGGTGCTTCTGTGGTAACCACCTGTTGTGGTACTACGTTCCTATTAGTTGGTGTTACCTGGGTCTGCTTAGCAATTGGTGTATAAGTTACAGTAACTGCCATATCAGTTGGGACAACCGCTTGGTTAGCAACTGCTAAACGGTCAGGCATATAACCGGTACGGTTCGGCGTGACCACCGTAGCATATTCTGTTGTAGTTGGTTGCCATGATGTCTGTGTTACTACCTGTCCAGTAACTAAGTCCACAGTAACTGTGCGGGTCCAGGTTGAGGTTTGAACCACATCTTGCGGAGCTTCTGTTCCATCTGTTGTTTGATAGTGAACTGTTCTGTGGTGGTAAGTCATCTCTGTCGTCGTTTGACGCTGGTGACGTAAATGCACTACTATTTCTGGGTTTTCCGTTGCAGTAAAGGTGTATGTTGCCTGCTTTCCACCAACATATTCATAACCAGCCGGAATAGCATAATGCGGAGTGATTGTTTCAAGCGTCCGCCCCACTAGCCGAACCTTAGCCCCCACTTGTTCACCGTTATTATCATCATCCACATATTTAATGAAAGTTTCCGGATCAGTAGCCGTATATGTCACTACTACTTCATTACCATCTTGCGGCTGTCCAGCCAAGCTTTGAACTTCTGCAGGATCAACAAATGTCTGGTCAGCAATGTAGCCTGGTAGTTTTGGAGAAGTTTGGCCTGCAAATTGGTCAGCTTCAACTTGCCATGGCGTATATGTGATCTGGCCAGTTACCAAGTCCTGTTGCCCGTCACGATATGTTACTAACGTTTGAACAACAGTTGGTGCCGCCATGCTCCCAGCTCGCTTTTGGGGAACATCAGCTCCATATACGTACCGAATTTGACGGCTAATTTGTCCATGAAGATCAGATCTTGTGTCTAGGTTGTGATCCAGATTTTGGCTTCCATGAACAAATTCTAGGTCAATATACTGTGGTTCTTGGTCACCTGTCCCAGTATTAGTGGTATTATCAAAAATTAACTGCGCAGGTTGCGTTTGCTTTACAAAAACATAGCCGGCCTGAGTCAAGGCGGACTTTATGGCTGTAACAGTGGCATCCACAGTTATTACTTCCCCCGTATGCCCTGCAATCTTGGTTGCTAACCCTGCCGGGACAGTGATCATCGTTACATGTTCTGGGTTATTAACATCGTATGCCCGAATGATTACTTCCTGATAATCAGGTGCATAATTTACGTGTGCAGAAACTTCTGGTTGCTCAGCCGTGGCCGTTCCCGCACCAGCTTGCGTTTGATCAGCTGTATATCCTGGGATCTTCGGACTGGATACATTACTGAATGTATACGTTGACCATGGAGTAGTTTGTACTATTTCACCAGTCACTTTATCCACTGTTACTGTCCGCTTCAAAGCCTCTGGTACTGTCGTTACCTTATCAGAAGGTGTTGCTGTTCCAGCCCCACTATATGTGATCCGCTGACTAACTGGTCGCATTACATCTTGGGCTGCTGTTGGATAGGTTGGTGAGTTAGGATCAGCTGGGTTGATCAGTTGACCGGGAGTTTTATTATTGGTTACTACTTCATTACCATGAACCAGGTGTAAGTCAAGGTATTGAGCTTGTTGCGTGTTCCGATCAAAATAACCCGTCCCATCCGGAAGTGTTCCGTGTAAAACATATCCTCGCTCTTGGTAGTATGCCAGGAGTCGTTGTAAATTATTAGCAACATCAGTCGTCGGGAAAGCAGCATCGCTAGCTCCAATGAACTTATTAGTTACCATTGTACTGTCTAATTGCTGATGGGTTTGGTCATCAAAAACACGTAAATATAATTCTTGGTTGTCAGCTACATAAACCACTGGCGTATCCTGTCCCGGATCCCACGGAGTCACACTCGTTCCACTAAGGGGATGATACCCTGGAATCTCGGGGTATGGAGTATTAGTTGCCTTAGTCGGGTCTGTTGGATCATTATTATATGGTGTCCGATAATTACCCCCATCATTAGTAGGAATTTCGTGTCCATTCTTAGTTTGAGGCACAATGTTTCCTAAAGCGTGGTAAGTCACCACTTCATCTTCAACCCCAGTTGTATTACCAGCGTTGTCTACACTAACCGCTGTATCAGCCACTGCTCCTACGCTTACTCGGTCAGCATAATACCCTTTTTGAATGGGCGTATCTACTTGAGTAAATTGCTTTGGCGTTGTATTTTGCCATGCCGTTGTCACAACTCCCGTTCCGTCCTGGAGGTATTGTGCATAGTCAACCGTAGCTGTTCTTTGGTAGGAACTTGTCTGTGTGACTGTGGCAGGTAATTCAGGAGTAGATCCCGTCACTTCGGGAGCATATTGATAGCTAACTTTGCGTTGTGCGACTGCTGTTTCTGGTGTCTGTAACTCATCGTAATGGTATGTGATCGTTGGTTTAACATCGCTTTGGAAGACTGACTTATCTAAAATACCAAAGCCCACTTGAGAGTAATCACGCCAAACAAAATCTAACTTTTTAGGATCGTCTGGTCGTGGAATATGGACTGTATCAGCATCATTATTAGTAACCGGGTTAATTGTTCCCAAGATAAAGGATGCCTTTCCCTTGGTCAAGAATACAATTGATTCTGCACCTGCAAGATACTTATCGAAACCTTCAGAGTAATAAACTGTATTGCTCAATTGTTGATCCGCTGGTCGCGTTTGGTTAATCTTGGCAATTAATTCCTTAGCTCCAGAATTACCACTACTTATATCTTGGGGCGTTGCCATAATATGTGAACCCTTAGGAATAAAGGCTGCCAGACTACCATCAATCGGTTTAACAAATTCTGCTCGCGCAACATCAGGCGCATCATATGGCGTTACACCTGCAGCTGGAATCTGGCGGTTCAATGTGTCCTGGGTAAAATAATCTTCCCCTTCGTAAACATTATTAGTTCCCGTTTCTACCAAATACTTGGTTAACTTCAAGGCTGTAATTCGGTCAAAAACAATCCCACTGTTAACATCGCGATAAATTTCATAATAACCGGTACCTTCACGATAACGTTTGTCCAAAATTGGGTCGGACAGTTCGATAATCATATCATAGTGCTTACCCGTATTAACGTCAGTCAGCACATCCGTCCACTTAATCCGAATTACAGTATTAGCTGTTACGTCATTCACTTGTAGACGAACTGGGTTGTCGTTCTCGCCAAAGTTGCGCGGTTGTCCACTTTGATCTGGCAAAACATTGAAATTTGCGTCCGTCAGGGAAATAGGCCGTAACTTTTCTTGCCCATTTTCCTGTTCAACATAATACGCATCGACATCCTTGGCATGCGAATTATATTCGAAGGTATTTTCCACGTGGGCAACATCTGTCGCTGGAATGGCCTGGTTAGGATCATAATGTTTTTCCTGCTCAGCCCGTTCTTGTTCCCATTGTGCCAACTTGGCTTTGTCTGCTTCAACTTGTTGCTGGATCATTGTTGCTTGATCGTTATAGTCCTTGGTAGTGGTAGCAACAAATTGCTTGCCAGCACGTCCATCACTGACATCTCCAGTAGTGATAGTTGGATCATCTTTTTTGACTACAAAACCAGCCTGTTCGGCTGTTGCTACGGCTTGGTCCAAATTTTGCTTGGCATCTTTGAGTGCTTCCCGATTTGCAGCTGTTGTTTGGGCTTGTAAGTCATTTACTGCTGGCGTTGATGTCGTGGTTGCCGTCTTTGCCACAGTGCTCGTAGATTGAATACTACTATCTGCATGAACGACCTGATTACCACCAAAATATAAGAGTGTTGCCACAGCAATTGAAGCCACACCCCATTTAGTCTTCCTAATAGCAAAGTGTTTAGTCCGATAACTATTTTTTTCACGACGTAGATTAATGTTACTCTTACCTACCATATTTTCCCCTTCATTTTTTCTCTATCTCTCTAACTTTTTCTCTAACGCAAGTGCCTTGTTTTTAAAATACATGTTTCAGGTAACCATGATCAACAACTTGATATATAAGCATTTAAAAATAAGACATGCTAAACGTATGACATAAAAATAATATATCAGAGGTCTAGCAAACGCAAGACCAAAATTATGTTCTTTCTTATCGTAAAATAAATAAAAATTACTATATTGTTATCCAAGTGTTTATATACAAATAAAAAAATCAACACTGGTTAACAATGCTCTGCCATCCCAATATTGATTATAAAGTTAGATTATTTCTTCATTAATGTTGTGCGCATAATATTGCAAAACCCGCGCCATATAAGTCACATCGTTTTGTGCTTGATGAAATGGCAATTCGTGGTTGATCCCCAATAGTCCCACTAAACTTTGTAACGAAATTCCTGTTTTTCCCGCTAATGCGTCCTGACGTAAGATCGCTTCTAAGTCTAGGTCTTGGGGCTTCTTCCAAAAGCACTGGTCAGGCGTCCAATGATAGCGTTTGGCTTCTTCATTCAAGATGCGCCAGTCCAGATGATTGTCGTAACTCAAAATATAATCAATTTGTTGGCGGTGCATAAACTGGTTGACCCGTTCTGTGACCGCTGTAAGATCTAACTTAGTCGCATCTAAGTACGGTAAGTTGGTCTCTTTCAAAAATTTTAATTGTTGCGCATCTGTCATGGCTTCCGGAGCAAACACTAAGTAGTTGAACCTTTCATGACTTCCGTAGACCTGCCCAGCCAACTGAGCAACGCGAGTTCCCTTTCCCCCATAAAATTCCAGGTCAAGAATCAAAATTGGGGCTGTGCTATTAAGTACTTGGCGGAGTTCAACTAGCGAAGTAACCTCTGGTTGGGGCGCAGGTACCGGTTGTGATAAGACCTTGGCGGCGGTTTGTTCGCTCATCACTGTTTGCGCCTGGTGTCGTTTTTGAGTTCGCAATTGATACAGGAGCTGATTAAGTTTAGCATTGTTAACTTCTCCCAGTCCGGTTTGTTCTACTTCCGCCAAGCCTATCCTCTGTTCACGTTTCATTTGTGCATGACTCATTGGAGCCTCTCCTATCATTACGCAATTCATTACTCTATATCTTGTTTACTAAATATAAATAAAAATCTCCCCTTGATGGGGAGATTTTTGGGACAGTTCTTTTCACCTAGTCAATTTTCTTAAAAACTTCACACAGCATCGGTGCCTGTTCATAAAACTCTTTTCCAGCTTCTTCGCGGAATTCGCGTTGGAAGAATTCAGTATGTACTTGGCGCCAGTAGGCTAATGACCGGTCGCCTTCACCTTCATGGTAAGCATGTTCTGGTGTCACTTGGTTATAAGGGACAATATAGACCACTTCTGTCCGCGTCACACACACTGGGTGGTCGCGCCCATCAAGAATGATATTGTATTCCCCCACTGCTGGCACATGTTCTCCTGGTTGATAAAGCTCAAACGCCGATGTGGTTGCTGTTTTAATCCCTTGATCCACCAATTGAGCTAGGTCATCTGCCATTGCTTGTGAATCGCCAAAGGCCCACGCTTCAACCGGGGTGTCTAGGGCTAAATTATGCTTGCGACAAAACGCTTGCCAAAATTGCTTGATCTCATCTGTCATTTTTCCACCTCTTTGCCCCATATTATACCAAAAGATATGTTAGCAACTTCTTGCTCCTCTCAGCACCAGCTTAAGCTTTATTTTTATTTTTTAAAAATAAAGCAATTTTTATTAAAATAACATAGATATAGTGGCTAAAGTGTGTCAATCCCCGCTATAGCAATCAAAAAAGTGCTACCTAAAAAGCGTAATAGTGTTATGGTTAACTTATAATATATGTTTATTTTAAAGGGGAGGATCACTATGTTTTCACGTAACAATCAGTTTGAAAAAAGCAAGCAAACAGCTAATCAAAAGCCACGTTATGCGCTTAGAAAATTGTCAGTTGGTGTGGCTTCAGTATTAATTGGGACTGCCTTTTATCTCGGCAACAGCACTACGGCTCACGCTGCTACTACTTCAGCTCCAACTAATGCTGATAATACGGAACATGCCACTGCTGATGCAACGACAACTGCCCATCTGGAAAAGCAGGTCGTCCTGCACAACTCATCTGCAACAACCGCTTCTTCAACGGAGACAAACAGTGGTGAAAATGCCACTCCATCCCCAACTGATCAGACAGCCACTCCTGAACCCACAACCAATACTTCCACGGTTTCAGCAACTAAAGATCCTAGCAACTCTGAAGTAAAAGCAACGAACACTCCTAGTAATTCAGTAACTACTTCTAATCAACAAACTCAAGCGTCAACTGCCAATCCAGAAAATAAATCTACATCTTCCTTATATACAGCAAATAAAGTGCAAACGGCAACCCCCAAAGCTACCGCCCGCTTAGCGGCAGCTACAACTGCGCAAGATATTAACGACGCAGATACCTTCATCAACGCGATTACCAACGCTGCTACCGATGGTACCGAAACTGTTCTCCGCCTGGTTAACGATATCAATCTTGGTAACACAACTGTGGTCATCAAAAAGGGACAAAATATTCATATTACTAATGATGGTCAACGGCGGACGATCTTTTTAGGTGACCAATGGTTCGTCCAAACAGGAGGTAATTTATACTTAGATGGGAGTTATGATCCAACTACTGGGTTGGCAGGAATTGCTTTGACACGGCCAAATGGTGAAAATCCAAATCCGGCCACAGAACAACCCGGTATGCAGCTCCCCCCTAAAAATAGTGGTTGGGTAACGTATCTAGATAGCAAAAATCCTAAAGCTAACATTGCTATTTATGGTCATGCTACGTTTAACAACGTAGATGTCCACGACTTCTATACTGCCGCTGGTTTTGGCTTTTACCCATATATTCCTGGCGGAACGGTCCTTGTGGTTGGGGGTCAGTCCCGATTAGACCTAACCGGACATACTTCAATTCGGAACAATACTTTATTTGCTACCGGGATCACTTATATTACTACCTATAATTACTCAGCTGGGGTCACTTTCTTCACATATCCTGGAACAAGCGGTCAAGCTCAAGGTAGTATGGGGGCTGACGTTGTTTTCAGTAACAACTCTATTCAACCAGGTTCTCTTCCAGGCCAAGTGTACGGATCAGCCAATAAGCAAGATCCACAAGTGCCACTAGCTGCCGGAGCCTTAGCTATCAATCCGGGCTGTAAGGTTGACATCAAAGGGACAACTTTTGAAGACAACATTGGGGGCTACTATGGTGCAATCATGATCGGAGGTCGCCAGATCGTCACACTTGGCAACTACGAAAAACTCCCGAACGCCCAAGTAACTATCAACGGGGCCAAGATCACGGGCAATACCGGTGCAGTCGCTGGTGGGGGGATTGCTATCATTGGACTAGCAAACGTAACAATCGATGGCAAGACGGAAATCACCAAGAATAAAGTCGGCTACATTGGCGATGAAATTCTAGACAACCCATATACTCGGATCAATGGTACCCGTGGTGGTGGTGGACTGGCTATTTACGAAGAACCAACCCCTAACAATGAAAAAACAAATAACACCCACGTTGTGCTTGATGACGTCCTGATTGATAAAAATATTTCTGCTGATGTCGGCGGGGGTATGTATATCAACACCGACGGGGTAGAGATTAAACGTGCTGTCATTTCCAATAATATTGCCAACATCCAAGGTGGTGGGATCTATGTAGGACAAGTACCATATAACTTGCGGATCTCAAACGCTGCGATTTATGAAAACCAAGCTAGTGACAATAGTAACGGAATGACGTTCAAGATCGGTGATACCATCTATAAGATTTCCCTCAATACAGCGGTTAAAGAAAGTCCTAACACTTATCAGGCAACAATTACAAATATTATTAGTGGTAAATCTACCACTGGGACCGTAACTATTGATGGTCCGGACATTCTCCACGGAAAATTAGTCTCAGTTACCAATCCAGATGACCCAACAACCGTTTTAAATAACAGCGGCGATACGGTCTTTAAAGATATCTTCGTTGGCGGTGTTGGTGGTGGGATCTGGGCTTGCCCAACTGGTGATACAACGATCAACATCACTAATGGCTGGGCCCTCTTTGATAATACTGCCCAAAACATGGGGGCTGATTTCTATCACGAAGAAAAGAATACTGGCGTTAATGTCGAAGTTCATAGCCGTGCGCTCGGTGGTAGTGATGCTAACTGGACCCACGACCGCGATACCCTGAACGGTGATCCATTAACAGATGCTACGATTCCGGATGATACTGGGCTCAAGAGCAATCTGAGTGAGGACGCAAAGAAGTTAGCCAAGATGCTGGCATCAGTCCAAATCCATAATAATATCGCCGCCTTTGGTGGTGGGATCGGTGGTAACGGTGGTATGTTCTCCGGTTTTGCTGCTGAAGATAGCCGCACCAAGGATATTGTTATTAAAAAAGTATGGCACAATGACAGCGAACAAGATCGCCCTGACCATGTCTTAGTTGATGTGACAACTGTAATTGACGGGGTAACTTATAAAGTAACTACTATTACTTTATCAAAAGAAAACAACTGGCAAGCCACCTTGAAAGATCTCCCAACTAACATCGACTACCAGTTTGCCGAAGAACCGGTAGACATTAACGGGGATGATATTCCAGACTATACAGAAGAGGTTGGTAACTTGACCAAGGTTGATTCGCCTGATCCACAAGTCGATGTGTATAACCTTACCTTAGCTAACACTAAGAAGGACAAGACGGTTACGATTAAAGTGGTAAAGCAATGGGATGATGACAACGAAACGACTAAGCGTCCACAGTCTATTACGGTTGATGTTTACCAAGAAGTTGATGGCCAACAAAAACTTGTCGGAACAGTGACCCTGGATGCTAGCCACGTTGATGAAAAAGGCAACTGGGTAGGAACTATTACTGGGTTACCAACTGGCGCACAGTTTAAGTTAGTTGAATCAGCTAGTGCCGGTTACCATGTTGAACAAATGGGACAGTTGACCAAGGTTGCTAGTGATGCAATGATCGATACTTACGAGATCCTCTTTGTAAATAAGAAAGATCAAATCATCGTTGTTCCTGATAAGCCTGATGAACCAAATAAGCCAAACGAACCAACTAAGCCTACTGAACCAAGCAAGCCAGAGCAACCAACCACTGAACCATCTACTAAAGTTACTGCAAAGGACACTTCCGTTAAACCACACGTGGTGCCTAAGACCTCTAAAGCACCAGTAACTGTAGCTACTCGCTTGCAAGAGCGGAAATTGCCTCAAACTGGTGAAAATGATCACTCACTATTGGCATTAGCTGCAACCATGTTCTTGGGTGCCTTGGGCTTAAGTGGCGTTGACCGGAAACGGAGAAAGAATTAATTTGATGGATTGATTAACTTTTGTTAATGCCCATCATGATCAATTTAAAAGCGGGAATAGAGAAAAATGTTTTCTCCATTCCCGCTTTTTATGCACTAAGGGTAACGATAACGTGGAAAATACCCGCAAGTCTAGTAGCTAAGTACGGATTCAGATTGCCGCGCTTGCGCCTTCCCTTGTCCTAGCTTAGCTCAACGACTTGCCACAAAGGTTATTTCCCACTCACCTTTCTTTTGCGTTAAGTCAGAATAATATTTATTCAAATTAGTCAGCTATTATTTATTAACCCCAAAACCACCATTCCAGGAAATTTTTTCTCCAGCAGCTAAGGTCATTTGCAAGAAGGCCATTGCTTCCATTTCCCGAGCCCGCTTCAGTTTCCCCGCGTCTAGTACTTGCAGTGGGCTAGCTGCTAGCGCAGTAAATAATTTTTCCTTGGCAGCCGCATCGTCTCCAGCTACCAAAACTGTTGTTGGGGTTGTTCCCACCTTACCACTGGTCAAAGTCCCAGCAAATGTTGTATTGAAGGCTTTAAGAACCTTGCTTTCCGGAAGTAGTTTTTGCAGTTCTTGGGCAGCTGAGCTATCTGCAGGCACCATCAATTCATCCCAAGTATCAAAGTTCAACGGATTAGTAATATCAACAACTACCTTCCCTGCTAATTCTTGATGATATTGGTCAGCAATTTTAGCCAAAGCTGGATATGGAACCGCTAGCACAACTAAATCACCAAAATTTGAAACGACGTCGTGAGATCCAAAATATTCAACTTCGTTCCCCATAGCTAAGTTCTTGCCAATCGCCTGACCCATATTACCTTTACCTAAGATAGTGATTTTCATTTTTATCGTCTCTTGTTATTTTATTATTTACATTATAATATGTTGTTTTATAAAACACAAGAATCCAGATCACACTTCCCTATATCCATTTTTAACTAGCACAGCAAAAAAGAAGGGCGTTAATCTCCCTTCTTTTCACAATGTATATAACATTTTATTTTTGATTGTACTTTAGCCCAAGGTATCTAATTCAATCTCACCCACAACCTTGGCTTTAACCCGGGTCGTATTCCCCGGTGCGTATGCAATCGCCGTTTCGGTCATTTCAACCAACTTAACCGTTTCAGCCCGTGCCCCGGCTTTCAAGGCTTGTTGTTTAGCAGCCTCTGTCGCATCCGCCAAAGCATCTTCTCGGTCAACTGCATCATAAGAATACATCTTCTCGTATTCGCCCCCAACTTGAGCAATAGTAGCCCCAATAGCGTTGGCAACTGCTCCTAATTGGTCCTGGTGAATTTGCTTAACCCCATTAAGGGTAGCTGGCGCTACGATCGCACCCCCACCAACGAGAACTAAATCAACATCTCCCGCTTGGGTCTTCATCGAATCAATCGCATCTTCCAACATCTGCTTGACTTGCTGCTCCACTTTTTGGGCTAAATCAAAGTCCACGTGGGCAACCTTTTCTGGATCTCCCAGGTTGGCCTTACCTAACCGCACAGCAACATCTGTTAAAGTCAAGACATCACCCCCAAAGACAAGGGCTTTTTCTGTAATCCGGTATCCAACACTATCCGGGCCAACCGTAAACGTCCCATCATCGTGTTGGTGGACAACTGTCCCACCACCGATCCCGATTGAGTTGATATCAGGCATTCTGAAATTCGTCTTTACTCCACCAACATTGACTGCAATCGATGATTCCCGGGGAAAACCATTCACCAAAACCCCTAAGTCAGAGGTGGTTCCCCCGATGTCTAGCACAATTGCATCCTTCAGCTCCGACAGGAACGCAGCTCCACGGATACTGTTTGTTGGCCCACTACCGATGGTAAAAATAGGATACTTTTGTACATAATCCAATGCCATCAAAGTCCCATCATTTTGACACAAGAACAAACTAGCATCAGTAACGCCTACGTCCCGCAATGAATTGGCAAAGCCGCTGGTAACTTTTTCGATAACCGCGAATAAGGCCGAATTCAAAACTGTTGCATTTTCCCGTTCGATCAATCCCAGTGATCCGATCGCTGACGACAACGATACTGGAAAATCTTTTCCGTAGACTTGGGCCACGACTGCGCGTACCTGTTCTTCTTGATCCGCATTCAAGGCCGAAAAGGCGCCCACGATTGCTACTGCATCGACCTTTCCCCGCCATTGTTCGAGAACCGTCCGCACTTCATCTTCATCAACCGCTGCAATCAGCCGCCCATCGTATTCATGACCTCCGGAAACAATCGCTGTTTGGGGGCGAATAGCTGCTACCAGTTCTGGATCCCAGTCGGTAAATGGAGGGATCGAATGAGTAGCAGGTGCAGCCACCCGTAGTACCCCAACAGAAATCAACTTCTTTCGTTCAACAATTGCATTGGTACACTGGGTTGTTCCCAGCATTGCAATCGTGACATCTTCTTTAGCAATTTCTGTATCTGCAAATACTTGCTGAATTGCTGTTGCAATTCCCGAGCCAATATCTTCCGTTGTATGCGTCTTGGTTTGAGCCAACACCCGGTTGTTTTCATCTAAAATAACCGCATCAGTATTAGTCCCACCAACATCAATTCCTAAACGATATGCCATTATTTTGCACCTCTTTCGTGAAGAAGTTCTTCCACAGTTACAAAGTCAAAGTCAAAACCAAAATACCGTGGTCCTACCAGGTCAACTCCGGCTTCTGTCCGCCACTTGTCATCACTTGGCAAACCAAAGACTGTCATTCGCTTGCCATACTTTACTTCTTCGGTGGTAATCGGTACCAATGAATCAACATCCGCAAAGCAGATCAAATCGGGAACACTGATTACCAGCTGCCCATCAATATGGGCTACGAGATTTTCATTTTGGTAACTAATCTCCATTGTCTGACCCGTACTTGCATTCAGGCCTTCCAAGACGATAGTCCCCCGGTTAAAGCCCCCAACAACTTTTTGAATTACATCGACAACCTTACCATCAAATAAGTGGTAGCCACCGGTCACTTCTACAATAGCTTGGCGCTTTTCTTGCGTTCCTAATTTGTGGTCATGAACAATTGCTCCGATCTGTTCACACTTAGTAACAATCCCGTGAATAGCACCATCTTGCAATTGTTGCCCTGTGGAAGCATACTGGGCAACACATGCGGTCGCTCCCATCTCTACGGTCATATCCCGCGCTAATAATTCAGCCCACTTATCAGTTACTGTTTCCAGAACACTTAAATTGCCCTTTTCATCAGCAACTACCATCGGTGCACAACGGACCCCTGCTAAATGTAAAGTTGTCATCTGCAGCTCTGGAAAGGCCCGCCCCATCGAGTCACAATCGACCACAGGTAAGCCCGTCTGAGCAGCTAATACCAGGGGGATCATCGAGTTAACCCCACCAGCTTCAATTGGAAATGTTCCTTTGACCTGCTTGCCCAGGTGTTTTTCTAAAGCTCGAATAACCTTTTGGAATTCGTCCCCGCGGGGAAATTTTTCCATCATAACAGACGGAGCCCCCATGCAGGCTACTTGGATGTATAAAGCATCCGGATCAACCTCAGTCACATCTAACAAGGTGATTGGCTGTCCCCCTTGTTGCAAAGCTGCCAAAACCATCAGCTTACCGATATAGGGGTTCCCTCCACCACCAGCACCCATGAAAGAGGCCCCGGTAGCAATGTTTTCAATATTTTCTCTTGTCAAATTTCTCATGCGTCAACCTCCTCAGTTTCAGCGTTGCCAGCAAATTTATGGAGTACTAAGTATGCAACTAAGGACACCACGATCCCCGTTAATGGGTTGATTGCAAAGTGCGGTGCCTGCGGGAAGAAACTCAGCACTACTGGAACAGCAGCAATCACAGCTCCCAGGACCCAAGAAACGATCCCGATCCATTTATAGTCAGGAACCACTGCTTCAGCATCAACTTTACCTTTGTTGATAACCCAATATGTGGCGCACATCACTCCAGCTGCTGGCGGAACCATTGCCCCCAAAAGGCTCATTGCTGGTTCAAAGTAATTCATGATCCCAACGATTGCTAACACTGTTCCGACCATCCCAACGCCAAAAACCATAACTTTTTGGTATTTCTGAGGAATGCCAAACAAATTGTTAAAGGCAATCCCACCAGAAAAAGCGTTAATTACATTAACTTTCCAAGTAGCTAAAACTAGTGCTAAGCCCCCGACAATCGGTGTTGCCACCCGAACAAATAAGGTACTGATGTCATTGGAATGATAAGCAATAGCTAGAATTGCCCCCACGGCAATCATCAGCACCCCTGCTGGAATCACTCCGAAAATAGCTGCTTTGACAACATCACTCCGTTTGGCTGTGTACTGCGAATAATCCCCCGCAATAACTGCCCCTAAAGCGAAGCCTCCCAATGTTGTTGTCAAACCACTAGCAAACGACATTGTCGTCTGTGGTTGGTAGCTCAGTAAGCTTTGCCATGATGTCGTATGTAATGCGACAAACAGGCCATAAATCACAACAATGATCAAGTATGGAACGGCAATATATGTTAACCACCGAACTGCTTTGATCCCATAAATCGCTGTGGCTACCATGATTACGCCCCATAACACATCTGCAAACCAGACGGGAATAGTAATATTGAATGATTGCAATAACTTAACAAATGATGCCCCAGCAACATTGGCCTGAATCCCAAACCAACCTAAACATCCAATCGTGATTAACAAAGAGATTACCCGTTGTGACCCCTTCTTCCCAAAGGCATACTCAGCCGCCTTAACAGTTGGTTGACCTAAGTCAGAGCTTTGCATCCCTTGGAAAATCATGATAACCACCACCAGTGAGTATCCTACTAATGCGGTGAGAAGTGTCTTGCTAAAGGTCATCCCAGCCACTAAAGTTCCCCCCAAGATAATACTTGGAATTGAAACCAAAGCACCTGCCCAAACAAAGGCTAAACCCCACCAAGGTTGATTTTGCTTTTTCTCCATAAGCTATCCTCCTAATAAAATGATGACTTTCCGATGAGAAAGTTATCATTATACTAATATAATGATAGTTGTATGTCAAGTATAATTTTAATAAAAACACATATATTTTTAATTGTAAATTAATAAAACGTTTTAAATATACTTCAAATAACAAAGGAGACTGGTTTAGCCAGTCTCCTTTTTGGATAATCATACAACACAAAAAGGACGGCAATTGCCGTCCTTTTCGTGCCTCTTCAGACTAGTGAGTTATTCTGACTAACTACTAATCTTCTTTTCTCTTCTTGCTGCCGAGGCCAAACAAACCAAGTAAGCTCAGAATGATCAAGCCCAAACCTGTTGCCGTAGTAGCTGAAGCATCTTGCTCACCTGTTTGTGGCAACTTCTTCGCTGTCGTATCAGCGGTTTCTCCTTGAGTCGATGCTGTCGTTCCTTGACCGTTATTCTTTACATCACCGATGTTAGCAACGTCACTTCCTTGCTTGGTTACCAACTGGCTTCCGGGAATAACGTCCTGTGAACCATCTGGATAGGTGATCGTAGCCGTACCATCATTACCAATAGTTACCTGAGTACCTTCTGGGAACTGGTTCTTATTGGCATTTTCAATACTTTCCTTAACCTGTCGCTTCTCTTCATCAGTCAGGTTTGTTGGATCGTCAACTTTGGCCGTGTCACCCGGAACTGTTGGGGCGATCTTCTCGCCCATTGTTGGGCCACCTACTACTTGATTACCCGGGATAGTATCATCAGTGTGCTAGTATCACGTTTATCTAAGCCTGTACTATTAGCTTGATCGATATTCTTTTCCCATTTACACTAGTACCGAATGGCACTTCTTGAACCTGCGTTGCGATTGTAGCATTAGTTGCTTGGGTGTTGGAGCCATTAGCATTCTTAACTTCAACATGAACAACTACTAGCTCACTGGAACCATCTGGATAAGTTACCAATACTTCCCCAATCTTCGAACCTGCGGTAATCGTATCAATCACACTATCATTGCCGTTCCATTCAAAAGTTGTCCCTTGTGGTAAATCATTGATATTTGTGATGAAGTTTTGTGGCTTAACAGTATCTTTCAGATTATAAGTCCTGTCTTGCGGTTCGAATGACTTGTCTGTACATTTTATCTAAGCTAATTATTTAATTTTCGCCAAATATTACTATTTTTTCGAAAAGTTATAAAGAAAATAGTTTTTATATAAACAGTAAAATTAATTAAAATAATAAAATTTAAATTACGACAATTATCTGTTTATCATAATTTCTCGTCTATCTAAAAAACTATAAATTCAATGTGAGGTGCAACTCTTTTTATGAATGGCAGATTGTAAAATTTAAGTTGAACATTTTAGTGGACAGAAAAACCCATAAAGGTCTTTAATGGTGTCGTTACAACATTCCATTAGAAAGAAGGACCTTTATGGGCACCACTATCTTATCATTTTCAGACCGCATTGTCATCGAAACGCTTCGTCATGAAAAGCGATCTCTTCGATATATCGCTGATTACCTGGGCTTTAGTAAGACTACTATCTTTAATGAAATTCACCGGTTAAAGGGTGAATACCATGCGACTAGTGCGCAAGCCGACCACGAAACTAAACTTAGTTATCGTGGTCGTAAATGCTCATTAACGGCTAACCTCAAGCGACTAATCGAAGACAAGATCAAGATTCAGAAATGGTCAATTGAACAAGTAGCCCATGTGGTTAGGATCGCCTACAAGACTATCTATAACTGGGTCGATCAAGGACTTCTAGATATTCGGATGACTGATTTACCTGACCATGGTATTCGTCGTAAGCGTGCTAAAGAAACCCGTGGGACTTTCAGTCATGGTCGTTCGATTGAAGATCGTCCAGCTGAAGCTTCTGATCGTAATATTGCAGGCCATTTTGAAGCTGATACAGTTTTATCTGGCAAGCGCAAAGGTCAAGCAGTAGCCACGTTTGTCGAACGCAAGAGTCGCCTTACTATCGTTAAACGGCTTGGTGGACGAGATAGCACTTCAATGACTAAGGCTATCCTTGAGTTAGCTAATCAATTAGGAACTAATCTCAAGACACTGACGGTTGATCACGGGAAAGAGTTCGCCAACTACCAATCAATTGAGAAAAATACCGGCGTGCCGTTGTACTTTGCCCATGCTTATTCTCCGCATGAACGTGGTAGTAATGAGAATCGTAATCGAGTGTTACGGCGATTTATTCCTAAGGGTCAGCCAATTGAAGAGATTAGTGATGATGAATTGATTCAGATTAACTGGTATCTGAATTCACGGCCACTCAAATGTTTGAACTGGCGAACTCCAATTGAGATCTTTTTGCTTAATCTGCGTCATTAAATTTGTTCAAGTTATTTATTGCAATCTACCGAATACAAAAATTACTAACTGCCTACTGGGAGGTGCCCTGGGAGATTCTTTAGGTTATCCCATCGAATTTATGTTATCACCAACCGAAGTCTACCATTGCTATGGGGTAAAATACCTGACCTTCACTAACTTTCCAGTACGCCCCTTAATTTCCGATGACACACAAATGACTTTATTTACAGCCCTGGGACTTTTATCACCAGGCGATCACCTAACCAATCTCTGGCGCAGTTATCAAGACTGGCTCGAAACCCAGTGGAAATCAGATCAAACTGCTATGGCTCATCCCCCTAGTAGCTACCTAACTTCCTATCCTGACCTGTTTAACAGTCGCGAACCTGGACGAACCTGCCTCCAAGCACTTGCTCATCAGTTACCAGGAACTTTAAGCCAACCGCTCAATAATAGTAAAGGCTGTGGGGCCCTAATGCGAGTTGCCCCGGTAGGCTTTCTCTCCGAACCATTAGCAGTAACCATCGCCCTCGGCGCCCGTAGTGCTGCTCTTACTCATGGGCATCCTTTGAGCAGCCTAGCCGCTGGCTTTATGGCTGGCCTAATTCATTCTTTATTAGGAGGAGCCCCGCTTACCCCCGCTACTGTGTACACAACACTGGATTTTACTCTAGAGCATTTGGCCTTGCTTCCTGCTTGCACAACCTTCGCCAATTGTATCCAAACAGCCATTAATTTAACTACCAATTCTGCTCCCGACCAAACTAATATCGCCCAACTGGGAGCTGGTTGGGTTGCTGAAGAAACCCTGGCCATTGCACTTTACTGTGCGCTCAAATATTCGGACCATCCCCTGCGAGCTATTGAAGTCGCTGTCAACCATGGTGGTGATTCAGATTCAACTGGTGCCTTAACTGGGCAAATTGTCGGTATCTGCCAGCAGGATACTAACTGGTTACCTGCCACTTACTTAAAGCGACTCGAATTACGGGAATTAATCATTCGGGTGGCAAACGAATTTACTTAATATTATTTACTGACCATAATACAAAACCCCTGGGAAACGGACTATCGTCCTTCCCAGGGGTTTGTTGTGGATATGTTTTCCTAGCGAAAATTCTTGAGGGTTCGCCGAATTTCACGTTCTTGATCCCGCCGCTTAATAGTTTCCCGCTTGTCGTAATCATGTTTCCCTTTGGCAACACCAAGCAAAACTTTGGCAAAGCCATTTTTGATATAGACTTTGAGCGGAACAAGTGTAATTCCTTTATTGCTTGTTTCTCCAACTAACCGTTGGATCTCCTTTTTGTGGAGCAAAAGCTTGCGGTTCCGTAACGGGTCATGATTAAAAATATTACCATGATCATATGGTGAAATATGCACATTCATCAACCATGCTTCCCCATTGCGAATCTGAGCAAACCCATCTTTCAAAGTGATGCGGCTGGCTCGGACAGATTTAATTTCTGTTCCCGTAAGCACAATTCCCGCTTCGACGGTACTCAAAATATTGTAGTCGTGACGTGCTTTTTTATTCTGTGCTAATGGTTTGTCGAATTGTTTTTTCTTCATAGCTGTTCAAACCTCCTCATCACAACTATTTGTTTTTTTAATACTTTCGTTTCTTAAAGTTCCGATGGTGACGGTCTTTATTGTTGCCCCGGTGTTCCCGCTTATCGTGTCGGTCGTATTTCTTCTTGAAGCCACCTTTGAAGTTTTTACCCTTCTTGTCATCAAACTTCCGCTTATGGAAATACTTATTGCCCTCCATCCGCTCGCGATCCCGTTCCGGAATTTCATCCTTGAACCGTTCTAAAAGATCACTGGTTGGCATTTCTTTGGCATTAACTAGCTTGAAGTTAATTTCTTTTTGCTCAACATTTACCGCAATCAGCTTTACTTTGATTGGTTGACCAATTCTAAAGGTTCGTTTATACCGCCGCCCCACTAACGCCATTTGCTTTTCTAAGAAGATGTAGTAGTCATCCCCTAATTCACTAATGTGAATCAGGCCTTCAACCGTATTTGGAAGTTGTACGAACATCCCAAACTTAGTCACGGAACTAACAATTGCTTCAAAGACCTCACCGACACGGTCAGACATGTACTCAGCCTTCTTGGTAGCGTCGGTATCCCGTTCAGCATCAATTGCCCGGCGTTCCATCTCAGAACTATGAGTAGCAATCTCAGGTAGCTTGTTGATAAATTCTGCTTGAGCATCCTTACCAATACCGTTTTCACGATAATAGCGAGCCATCCGGTGAACCATCAAGTCCGGATACCGCCGAATTGGTGAGGTAAAGTGGGTATAGTCAACCGCCGCTAACCCAAAGTGGCCCAGTGGCTGGTCAGAATACTTGGCTTGTTGCATTGAGCGTAGCATTAACGTCGAAATCATCGGTTCCTCTGGCTTGCCGGCAACCTTCTTGAGGATCTGTTGCAAAACTTTTGGCTCCAAGTCTGCAATCTTGCCATGGACTTCAATCCCAAAGGAAGCCAATACTTCGTAAAATGACTTGATTTTTTCATCTTTGGGTTTTTCGTGGATCCGGTACAAGAACGGCACGTGCAGGTCGTTAAAATGCTTAGCAACTGTTTCATTGGCTGCTAACATAAACGATTCAACCATTCGTTCACTCGTTCCCCGTTCCCGGAGTTGGATATCTACTGGGTGCCCTTGCTCGTCAACAATAATCTTAGCTTCAGTATCCTCAAATTCGATTGCACCCCGCTTTTTACGCATCTTGAGTAAGATTTTGTGCAAAGCCTTCATATCTTGGAACATTGGTACTAAGTCTGCATACCGTTCTTTTAGTTTGGCATCATCTGATTCCAAAATTTTGTTAATAGCAACGTAAGTCATCCGCTCCGTAGACTTGATTACACTAGGGAAAATTTCATGAGCGACAACTTCCCCTTGAGGAGTAATTTCCATCTCACAAGTCATTGCCAATCGCTCTACGTGGGGGTTCAGTGAACAAATCCCATTAGATAACTTTGGTGGCAACATCGGAATTACCCGGTCGGTCAAATAAACCGACGTTCCCCGTTCAAAGGCTTCGCGATCTAAAGGTGTTCCAGGCGTTACGTAGTGGGATACATCCGCAATGTGAACGCCAAGGTGGTAATTACCATTAGGCAGTTGCCATACGTTGACCGCATCATCCAAGTCTTTGGATTCAATACTATCAATTGTAACTAATTTTTGGTCGGTTAAATCCCGCCGTCCTTCTTTTTCCGCAGTTGTTACTTCATCAGGAATATCTTTGATTTGTTCCAAAACATCTTCAGGAAAGGCAGTTGGAATGTTGTGTTGGTAAACAATTTCCAAAATATCCATTCCTGGGTCGTTGACGTTCCCAATGGTCTTAATCGCAACTACCTTGATAATCCCCGGCAAATGAGGGTCTGGATAGGCTGAAATATCAGCCAAAATTACTTCTCCTGGTACTGGGTGAAGTCCAGTGTCTTCCACCATGAAGCGATACATTGACAGCTTCTTGTCTTTGATGTGCATTGTTCCCAAAATTCCTTTAGGAAGCTGTTCTTCATCATTGACTTCAAACGCCCCTACCACTTGGGTCAAAGCGTGTTCCTTGATCGCTGTCACTTTACCTTCTGGGCGAATTCCTTTTTCAGGATCACCTGGCGTTACCATCTCAACTTCAACAGTATCGCCATTGAGGGCCGACTTGGTTTGGGTCGGATTGATAAAGAAATCTTGTTCTTCCGGATCAATAGTAACAAAACCAAAACCCCGGTCATTTGCATGAAAGACCCCTTCAAACTTAGGCTTAGTCTTATCTTCAGCCAGAGTGAAAGCACCATTTTGGTTCAAAGTAATTTTATGTTCATGTTCAAGGTCAGCCAGTGCCTTGACGACAAACTTAAACTGGCCCGCCTTAGTCATTTGTAGCTCGTCCACTAATTGTTGTACGGTAAATTCATCCGTTGCCGATGCCATGAAGCGTGACATCAGGTCGACTTTTAACTGTTCTTTTTCCATTAAATTCCTCGCTTATCTCAGTAATGTTATTATTTCGACTTTTTCAATAAAAAAACCTCCTGTATATCACATGCAGAAGGTTAAATTCCAATAGGTTAAAGTTAATGTGCTGAAATATATTCCAGTATCAGTGCGAGTACGAAGAATAACACTCCTAATACTGTAGTAACTTTTTGCATAAAGGCTTCAAACCCACGTGGCTTTTGTTTACTAAACAATTCTGAGGTGCCACCAGTTAGCGAACCGGCCGCATTATCCGTTTTAGCCGGCTGCATCAACACCGCAATAATGATCAATACAGAAACGACCAAAAGTAATGTTAAGAGTGTATTATGCACTAAAGCACCCTCCTTACTCTACTCTTCAATATACATTATCTGATTTTAGCATAATTAACTTGCTTTTTCCAATGTGACTAGCTAATTTTTCATTGCTACTTGCCAGCTATTGGTTCTGTTTCTTTGCGTTCAGCTAAAGCAGAAATTTGACGTTTTACTTCTGCTCGAACATGGTGCTTGGTCAAAACGACTAAAGTATCACCACACCGCATAACAGTATCCCCATGCGGCAGCAATTCACTTTCACCGCGCATAATTGAAATCAAAAGACAGTTTTTGGGCCATGGAATATCGCGAACTTGTTTATCCTGCAAGTATGACCCAGCAAAAACAGGAATCTCTAAGCGATCTTGGTAGTCACCCGGAACATATTCTGTGTCCGACCGCAAAAGTACCTTGAGCATGGCTTCATAGATCGGTGCCCCCCTCAGTAAATCAACTACTGTGTACGCAATTAACGACACCACTGCCAATGGCATCAGGTGTTGGAGTGAGCCAACCATTTCAGTAATCAACAGGATAGCTGTAAATGGAGCCTTCCCGATACAAGCAAAGTACCCGGCCATGGCATAGATAATAAAGTCAACTACCAGGGCAGAAGAAGTTAGCCCCAAAGCAACCATTCCTTGTCCAAAACAAGCACCAATTACTGCCCCTAAGGACAAGATGGGCAAGAAAATCCCACCTGGTAGTCCTGTTCCATAGGACATGACTGAAAAAAGTAACCGTAAAACAAAGATTCCAGCCAAAAATACGACGCTCGCCGGCAGGTCACGCAGCCCTGTGATCAAAGCATTTCCCCCACCTAATGTTACAGGATACCAATACGCAATAGGAATTAGTAACAACAGGGGAATAAATGAAACATAATTCATGTTAATTCCCGGAATGCGACGATAAAACTTCCCAGCGTTGAGGGTTAGGTACTGGTAAACCAAGCCCAACAGCCCCAAGACAATCCCCAAAAGAATCAGTTGCCAATAATCTTTGACTGGAAAAGCCGAACTAGGATCCAGTAAAAGCACTGGTTTCAGGCCAAAAATTGTCATAGAAACATAGTTAGCTGAAACTGAAGCCGCTAAAGCAGTTGTCCACACCAATGGCGAGAAATTGTGATAAACTTCCTCAACAATAAACAGACTCGAAGCAATCGGAGCATTAAAAGCTGCCGACAACCCGGCTGCTGCTCCCCCAGCGATCAGTACCCGACGACTTGAGCCCCGCTTTTTCATTGTTTCAGCAACCCCTTGGCCGATCGCAGCCCCCAACTGAATTGAGGGACCTTCCCGTCCTAAAAAGAGGCCTGAGCCAATACCAAGGACGCCCCCAATCCATTTTTTCCACAAAACTGGCCACCACTGCATTTCTAGGTCGCCCGCTAATTGTCCTTCAACTTGGGGAATCCCAGATCCCTTGATATGGGGGGTGGTCTTGATCAGATAACCATTTACCAGGCAAATTACCAGAGCAACTGGTAACCACAATAATAATAGCCATGGATTGCTATGGGTTAATTGAAAAAAAGATTTAACCGCCAATAAGAGGTGCTCAATCGCTAACCGAAAGAGACTCACTACCAAGCCTACTAACAATCCAACCAAGAGTCCTTTAATAATGTACAAAAAACGTGTTGTATTTAATGTCCTTTTGGGTACAAAAGCTTTTGCTTTCATGGTGAAACTACTCCCTAAATTAATATGTACAGAAAAACAAGAGGCAGCAAAAGCAGCCTCTTGTTTTATTATAACCTATCTTAAATAAGATTGATTACTTGTTGATGATGTCTTGACGAGCTTGTTCGCTCAAGTTGTAGAATGAGTGGATACCCTTGTATTCTGCAACATCAGCAGTCAATTGATCTTCAATCCGCATTAATTGGTTGTACTTAGCAAGACGGTCAGTCCGGCTCATAGAACCAGTCTTGATTTGGCCGGCGTTAGTAGCAACAACCAAGTCAGCGATTGTAGTATCTTCAGTTTCACCAGAACGGTGGGAAACGATAGCAGTGTAGCCAGCTTCCTTAGCCATTTCGATAGCTTCCATAGTTTCAGTCAAAGTACCGATTTGGTTAACCTTGATTAAGATAGAGTTGGCAGCACCCATCTTGATACCCTTACGTAAGTATTCAGTGTTTGTAACGAAGAAGTCGTCACCAACTAATTGAACCTTCTTACCAAGTTCAGAAGTGATAGTTGTCCAGTCATCCCAGTTGTTTTCATCGATAGGATCTTCGATGGAGATGATTGGGTACTTAGCAACTAAACCTTCAAGGTACTTGATGAATTCTTCAGTAGTGAATTCTTCACCAGTTGACCAACGTAACTTGTACTTCTTGGAGTCGTTGTCCCAAAGTTCGGAAGAAGCAACGTCAACTGCGATGGCAATGTCCTTACCTGGCTTGTAGCCAGCAGCTTCAATAGCGTTGATCAAGTATTCAAGTGGTTCTTCGTTGTTAGCAAAGTCAGGAGCAAAACCACCTTCGTCACCAACAGAAGTTACCTTGCCGTCAGCAGCCAGTAACTTTTGTAAGTTGTGGAAAGTTTCTGAACCCATCCGAACAGCTTCTTTGATGGAGTTAGCACCAACAGGCATAATCATGAATTCTTGGAAGTCAACCTTGTTATCAGAGTGAGCACCACCGTTGATAACGTTCATCATTGGAGTTGGTAAAACGTGAGCGTTGAAACCACCAATGTAGTTGTACAGAGGTACACGTAATTCATCAGCAGCTGCGCGAGCAACAGCGATTGATACAGCCAGGATTGCGTTTGCACCTAACTTACCCTTGTTTGGAGTACCGTCCAAAGCAATCATAGCCTTGTCGATTGCAACTTGGTCAGTAACTTCCATGCCGATGATTTCCTTAGCGATAACATCGTTAACGTTAGCAACAGCCTTCAAAACGCCCTTGCCCATGTAACGAGACTTGTCACCGTCACGTAATTCAACAGCTTCGTGTTCACCAGTAGAAGCACCAGAAGGCACAATTCCACGGCCAAAGCCACCTAATTCAGTGTAAACTTCAGCTTCAACTGTTGGGTTACCACGTGAATCTAAGACTTCGCGTGCATAAATTTCTGTAATTGCAGACATGTAATTCTCTCCTTTGAGTTTTAAATCTGTTTGAGAAAACTTTTCCCAAGCTCATTTTATAAGTTTTTTTACTTAGTTTCAATGAAAATCCGTTAAAGAATTAGTCGTTGAAATGTGCTAATTGTAAGAATGATTCTGGTTGTAAGGAAGCACCACCAACTAAACCACCATCGATGTTTTCCTTAGCCATTAATTCCTTAACGTTAGCTGGCTTGACAGAGCCACCGTATTGAATACGAACATTAGCAGCTGTTTCTTCATCGTATAAGTCAGCAACAGTTGCCCGGATTACGGCACAGATTTCTTCTGCTTGGTCAGCAGTAGCAGTCTTACCAGTTCCGATTGCCCAGATTGGTTCGTAGGCAATTACTAAGCTAGCAACTTGGTCAGCAGAAAGACCCTTCAATGCAGCTTCGATTTGGCCCTTAACCCATTCTTCAGCCTTACCTGCTTCACGAATTTCAAGACTTTCACCACAGCAGATGATTGGTGTCATTTCGTTCTTGAAAATTGCGTGAGCTTTCTTGTTGATGTCTTCATCAGTTTCATGGAAGTAATCACGCCGTTCGGAGTGGCCGATGATAACGTAGTCAACACCCATTTCATGTAAAACCTTAGGTGAAGTTTCACCAGTGAAGGCACCTTCATCTTCAAAGTAGCAGTTTTCAGCGGCAACATGTAATTGTGAACCTTGAGCATTTTCAAGCAATGCTGGCAAATCAACAGCTGGTGCAGCAATAACAGTTTCAACAACAGATGATTCTGGTAATTGATCCTTAACGGCTTGCACAAATTCTGCAGTTTGCGTTGGGTTCATGTTCATCTTCCAGTTACCAGCAATAATTGGAGTACGCAAATTAAATACATCCTTTCCCAAATTAAGTGATTTTAATGACCAGTGTGCTTATTTTTCAGAAACAGCAGCAATCCCTGGTAAAGTCTTACCTTCGAGGTAGTTCAAGGAAGCACCACCACCAGTGGAGATGTGAGTCAACTTGTCAGCAACGCCTAATTCCTTAACTGCGGCAGTTGAGTCACCACCACCAACGATTGTAGTTGCGTCAGTTAATTCACCTAAGAACTTACCAACTTCCAAAGTACCCTTAGCGAAGTTAGGCATTTCGAAGACACCCATTGGTCCGTTCCAAACAACAGTCTTAGCATCCTTCAAGACTTCCTTGAATTCTGCAACTGACTTAGGTCCAATATCAAGGGCCATGTAGCCGTCAGGAATATCACCTTCAACAACCATGCTATCAGCATCATTGTCAAACTTGTTAGCAACAACGTTGTCAACTGGCAATACTAACTTGTCGCCAGCCTTTTCTAATAAGGACTTAGCTAAGTCGATCTTATCTTCTTCAACCAAGGAGTTACCGATCTTGATACCCTTTGCAGCGTAGAATGTATAAGTCATCCCACCACCGATAATGATCTTGTCAGCTTTGTTGATCAAGTTTTCGATAACACCAATCTTGTCAGAAACCTTAGCCCCACCAAGAATAGCAACGAATGGGTGTACAGGGTTGTCCACAGCTTCACCCAAGAACTTGATTTCCTTTTCCAATAAGAAACCAGCAGCTGCTTGCTTACCTTCCTTTTCCATGTTGGAAGCAATCCCTACGTTAGAAGCGTGGGAACGGTGTGCAGTACCGAAAGCGTCGTTAACGTAAACATCACCCAAGGATGCCCAGTATGCGCCTAATTCTGGATCGTTACCAGATTCCTTCTTGCCATCAAGATCTTCGAAACGTGTGTTTTCAACTAAGAGAACATCACCGTTTTCCATAGCAGCGATAGCATCTTCTAATTGCTTGCCACGAGTAGTTGGTACAAAGGTAACCTTCTTGTTTAACAAGTCAGCCAAGTGTTGGGCAACAGGCTTGAGAGTTAATTCCTTCTTATCTTCTTCAGTCTTGATCCGGCCAAGGTGAGAGAACAAGATTGCCTTACCACCGTGTTCGATAACGTAGTTGATAGTTGGCAATGCAGCTACCATCCGGTTGTCGTCACCAATCACACCGTTCTTAACTGGAACGTTGAAGTCAACACGGATTAAAACTTTTTTACCTTCTAAATCGTGTAAGTCAGAAACAATAAGTTTAGCCATGAATAGCAAACCTCCATTGATTTTTTAAAAGAAAAGGCGAAAGGAGTTATTACCTCCTCCCGCCTCGAGCATTTACAGCATTAGTAATTTGAATAAATCAAATTAGTTGATCATGCTTGCAAACTTTTCTAATGTACGGATCATTTGTGCAGTAAAGCCAGATTCGTTGTCGTACCATGCAACAACCTTAACAACTTGGCTTGCGCCTTCACCCAATACTTGAGTTTGAGTTGGGTCAAAGACAGAACCGTAAGTTGTACCAATGATATCGGATGAAACGATTTCGTCATCGTTGTAGCCGAATGATGCATTGTTTTCAGTGTACTTCTTAACAGCTGCGTTAACTTCTTCAGCAGTAACATCCTTGTCAAGAGTTACAACTAATTCAGTTAATGAACCAGTGATAGTAGGAACACGAAGTGCGTGACCATCTAACTTGCCGTTCAATTCTGGGATAACCAAACCGATAGCCTTAGCAGCACCAGTTGAGTGAGGAATTGTGTTTTGTGCAGCAGCACGTGCGTTACGGAAGTTGTTCTTACGATCTGGACCATCTTGTAACTTTTGAGTTGCAGTGTATGCGTGAACAGTAGTCATAGTACCAGCTTGGATGCCGAATTCCTTGTTAACAGCGTTTGCTAAAGGAGCAAGGCAGTTTGTAGTACATGAAGCAGCTGAAACGATCTTGTCGTCTGCAGTGATAGTGTCATCGTTAACACCGTAAACGATAGTCTTCATTTGACCTGCAGGAGCAGAGATCAATACACGCTTTGCACCAGCGTCTAAGTGTGCTTGTGCCTTTTCTGCAGAAGTGTAGAAACCAGTTGATTCAAGAACTAATTCAACACCATCGTTCTTTACCCAAGGAATGTTGTGGGCATCTGCTTCAGCGTAAACAGGGATTTCCTTACCGTTAACAACAAGTGCGTTTTCAGTTGCGGAAACTTCACCTTCAAATTGACCATGAGCAGTGTCATACTTCAAAAGGTGTGCTAACATTGCTGGAGAAGTCAAGTCGTTGATAGCAACAACTTCGAGATCCTTAGATGTAGCAAAAATACGACGGAATGCTAAACGACCGATACGGCCAAAACCATTAATACCAACTTTAGTAGTCATACTAAAATTTCCTCCTTTAGGAAATGAAAATTTATTTTAAAAAGTAATGTGGTAAGCATTACTAGTTTAAAATCATCCTTGCGGCTCCCTCGTCTGTAATCAGACATGTTTGCGGGGGAGCAATTTTAACGTAGGCGGTAATTGCCTTGGCTTTAGAAGCACCACCGGCAACCGCAACTACACAATCCATTGTGGCGAGGTCCTCTAACTGTAACCCAATTCTAGGGATACGATGTACAATTGCACCTTCTTCGTTAAAGAAATAACCAAAGGCTTCACCAACTGCATGCTCAGCTTGCAACTGTGCGATCACCTCGGGGGGCATAGCCCGCCGTTCGGCCATCTTCACTGCTTCGCCTATACTATGAATAGCTGCATTTGAGTGGCGAATCAAATCGACAACTTGTCGAACACTTGGTTCAGCAAGTAAAGGTCGATAAGTATCCTCGCTCACGTGCTCTGGCACATACAAAGCGCGGTGCAAACTATTAGTCCGCAATGCCATCTGAGCACTAATATTATTTGCCTGGATGTCGATTCGTTCACCGACACCCCCACGAGCAGGAACAAAAGTCAACTGACGATTAACAGAAAGATCAGCTGTTAGTTGTTTAGCAACTTCAGCCATTGTTGACCCACCCATTACTGCGATAACATTTGTTCCTGCGGGTAAAAGGTCTTTAAGTTTATTATTTAATACTTTGCCCATTGCGTCAACTACTTGGAACTGGAGATCACTATCTCCAGGCACAACATAACATTGGCGTAAACCAAGTTTGCGGCATAACTGCCGCTCTAACTGCTGCATCCCTGATAGTTGTTCAATCAATGGGGCCAAACCCCGAACAGTTTCTTTTCCTTTAGCAGTCAAAACCATTCCAGACCTTGTTGATGTAATCAAGTCTTGTTTTCTCAAAAAGTCGGTTTCAGTTCGCAACACACGCTCACTAATGTCTAAGCTCTGAGCGAGCGTCCGCCGGCCAATAGGAGCTGACCAATCAATATTGCGCAGGACATTAAAGCGTTGTTCAATGACATCGACCATATCAGGAGCGATGGCTTTGACCCATTTTAAATCCTGGTTCATAGCAAGTTCCTCTTTCTTATGGGACGTTTTTTGACCATCAGTGCCGTCAAACGACCCAGTGATTCCAAAAAAACAAAGTATAAACATGACTCACAGAATCATCCCCATACCTCGATTACACTTTGAATTATATCAGGTGAATTTTAATTTTGCAAGAAAAGTAAGCGATTTTTCCACACAGACAGAAAAAGCCGTAATGCGCATCACATCACGGCTTCAATGGGATTAAATCCCGAATTAGAATACTTATTTCAATTTAATGTTCGTTATTTACTCTTGTTAACCATCACTTGGTCAATCAAACCATATTCTAAGGCTTGTTGAGCAGTCATAAAGTTGTCCCGATCAGTATCTTCATTGATCTTATCAACTGTTTGTCCTGTGTGTTCAGCCAAAATTTGATTGATTAATTCCCGCGTCTTGAGGATATGTTGAGCCGCAATCTGAATTTCAGTTGATTGCCCTTGAGCCCCACCTAGAGGTTGGTGGATCATGATTTCAGAGTGTGGTAAAGCAAACCGCTTACCCTTGGTCCCAGCGGTTGCTAATACAGATGCCATTGAAGCAGCCATCCCCATTACAATGGTTTGCACATCCGCTTTAACAAAGTTCATAGTGTCATAAATCGCCAAACCAGCAGAAACTGATCCACCTGGTGAGTTGATATACATGTAAATATCTTTTTCAGAATCTTGTGCATCTAAGAAAAGTAACTGGGCGATGATAGCGTTAGCCATATCATCATTGATTTCACCAGATACCATAATGATCCGATCCTTCAACAACCGTGAATAAATATCATAAGCTCGTTCGCCACGAGAAGATTGTTCAATAACTGTAGGAACTAAGTTCATTCCGTAAACCTCCCTGATAACCTATTTGTGTATAAGTTGAGTTTAGCACTCCTTTGAATATACTGCTAGTTTACTCTTTTGGTCAGTAATGGTCAAATTATATGTTCTGATTAAATCCATATGCAATTATGCTCATCTGTTTGCTCGAGTAGATAAAACAAAAACCACATGGTAATTACCATGTGGCCTCAACAAGTAGTGCGTCCCCGGGGAGTCGAACCCCGATTTCGAGAACCGGAATCTCGCGTGCGATCCATTACACTAAGGACGCAATATCAACATGCAAGTAATACTATACCCCACGAATCATCGTTTGACAAGTAAAATTTTTACATGTTGTTAATTTTTTTATACTCCAGCACCTGAACGTAGCTTTTCCGCATATTCATTGAGCTTTCGTAAGCGGTGGTTAACCCCCGACTTGGAGATGGGTCCCCCAGAAATTAATTCTCCCAATTCTTTAAGGCTGACTTCTGGGTTGGCAATCCGCGCAACAGCAACTGCTTGCAATTTTGGTGGTAAGTGTTCCAACCCCACCGTTTGCTCGATATACCGTATATTAGCTAGTTGCTTATTAGCTGCGTCAGCTACTTTATTCATATTAGCTGTCTCGCAATTCACAATTCGATTTACTGAATTACGCATATCGCGGACGATCCGAATATCTTCAAAGCGTAACATCGAGTTAGTCGCTCCAATGAGTTGCAAGAAATCAGCAATCTTTTCGGCTTCTTTGAGGTAGGTAATATACCCACTTCGGCGTTCAGTAACCCGGGCGTTTAGGTGGTAGCGGTTGATCATTTCACAAATCATCTGATTATGTTCTTCATACAACGAATAGATTTCCAGGTGGTAACGGCTGGTTTCGGGATTATTTACCGATCCGGCAGCCAAAAATGCCCCCCGCAGGTACGATCGAACCATCGCATCATTTTTCAGTAAGTCAACTGGTACGGTCTTTTTCACTTGAAAACCGGCAAGAATATCCAAATCATTAAGTACATAGTCACTGCCTGACTTTAAACGTACAATATACAGGTTATTCTTTTTAAGCTTCATCTTCCGCCGAACCAGCAACTCACTTTCGACATCGTAAAACTGCTTGAGCAGTTGATAAATACGCCGGGCAATCGCCGGGTTCTCCGTTTGGACATTGAGCACAAAATGATGTTGCACAATGCTGACCGAACCATTCATTCGGATTAAAGCCATCAATTCCGCCTTAGCATTGTCCATATGAACTTCTAAACGTGTCAGTTCCTTCTTTACGTCACTGGCATAAGACATCCGGCTAACACCCCCTTATTTTAATTAAAATTATCACTGCGCCATGACAACGGCCGGCCCGTAAGGCGCATCAACTCATCAACAACTTGATCACCGTTATGAAAAACACCCTTATCGCGCAACTGTAAAAAGTTATCCGAAATCACCCGACAACCTTGGGCCCGCAACCCCTTGAAATCATATTTAACCTGGTACAGGTATTCGTCATATTTTTGGCGATCCATGTAATCTTGAGGAACTGGTTCAGTATTAACCAAAACTGTGTCAATAAAGTTTTGCCCCAAGTGACTATTGAGAACCCGAACATGGTCGGCATCAGTAAAGTGCTCTGTTTCCCCTAGTTGGGTCATAATGTTGCAGATATAAACCACTTCTGCTTCAGTCTGACAAACTGCTTGTCCGACATTCTTAATCATCAAGTTTGGCAAAATACTCGTAAATAAACTTCCCGGTCCCAAGACTATCTGGTCTGCTTCCTCAATGGCCTGGATCACTTCAGGCATTGCCTGGGGCTCACTTCCATCATTAGCTGTCACCCACACGCGCTTAATCATCTTGTCAGCGTGGGTGATCTCAGCTTCCCCAGCCACTGTGGTCCCATCAGTAAATTCTGCATTTAAGGTTAGTGCTTCTTCAGCGGCTGGATAAACATGTCCATCCACCTTCATCATCTCAGAAAGAAGTTGGACAGCTGTAAATATCCCTTCATCCTCCATCTCAGAGATAGCGGCAATGATTAAATTGCCAATCGCATGCCCCGAGAAGAACTTATCTTCAGATTTAAACCGGTATTGAAAAATCTTTTTTTCAAATTCTGGAAGGTTGGACAGCGCCACTAAACAATTACGAATATCGCCAGGTGGGACTACGTTGATATAATCGCGAATAACCCCCGAAGATCCACCGTCATCGGCAACTGTAACCACCGCTGAAATGTCTGCATCCCGCTTACGAAGACTCTTAAGCAGCACCGGGAGACCTGTCCCGCCACCGATCACCACAATCCGCGGCCGTTTCCTTCTTTGACAATTACTTTTCATTCGTCTTTCCTGCCTTTTCCTGCTTATGCTTCTCCACATCCCGGTGGGCAATCCGTACTTGATAATCATCAGCTAGTGCATGCCCCACCCGCTCGGTCAAAGCAACGGACCGGTGCTGACCACCAGTACACCCAATCGCAATGGTGACACTGGACTTGCCTTCGGCAACATAACCTGGCAATACATACTGCAACAGTCCAATAAAGCGTTGGTAAAATTCCTCTGTTCGCTCAGATGCCATTACATAATCATACACATCCTGGTCTAACCCTGTCTTAGGACGAAGCTTAGGAATGTAAAATGGATTAGGGAGGAAGCGGACATCCATCACAATATCAGCATCAATTGGAATCCCATACTTGAATCCAAATGACATCACCACTACATGGAAAGGCGAACTATTCTGCGTTTCAAAGTTATGGAAAATTTCTTCCCGTAGCTGACGCGGCGATAGGTCGCTTGTATCAATGATGATCTGCGCTTGTCCCCTTATGTCAGCCAATAACTTCCGTTCCAAATGAACTCCATCTAGGATCCGCCCCTCCATTGCTAACGGATGAGCACGACGTGTTTCCTTATACCGGGATACCAATTCAGCATCAGATGAGTCTAAGAAAAGGATCCGCGGTTCAATCTGTCCATCATCACTGATATTGCGTAACATTTCAATTATTTCATCATAAAAAGCCCGGGACCGTAAATCAATCACCAGGGCAATCTTAGTGATCTTACCTGATTCTTGTACCAATTCCCAAAACTTAGGTAACAGTGCTGGTGGCATATTATCAACGCAAAAATAGCCTAAATCTTCGAAGCTTTGCATTGCAACGGTCTTACCAGCACCGCTCATTCCTGTAATAATAACTAATTGAATTTGTTCCCCCATCATACCACTTCCTCAAATTGACTCTTTTTATTATATCATACCGGGTGTTTCATCTTATTTTACGGCGCCATCATCTTCATTAGTGACATCTTCGCCAAAAATTCGCATCTTCATTTTCAAGGCTGTCGGCGTAGTCGCAATTCCGCCTCGCCCGGTTTCCCGCAACGAAGCCGGCATCTGTTTGCCAATACGGCGCATTGCATCAATTACTTCATCGGCTGGGATTCGGTTTGAGATCCCTGCCAGAGCCATGTCCGCCGCCGCTAAAGCATTAACTGCACCAGCAACATTGCGTTTGACACACGGTAATTCAACCAAACCTGCTACTGGGTCACAAACCAAACCTAAAAGGTTACTCATTGCCATCGCAAAAGCCTCTGCTGATTGCCGCGGTGTCCCACCATTGATTTCAACTGCAGCTGCAGCTGCCATCGCCGATGCACTGCCTACTTCAGCCTGACAACCTCCAGTCGCTCCGGCGATCATTGCATTATTAGCGGTAATCATCCCAAAGCCTCCCGCAGTTAGCAAAAAGTGAACTTTTTCATCATCCGTATAGTGGAAACGTTGATCTAAGGAAAACAAAGTACCGGGGATTGTTCCGGACGATCCCGCTGTTGGCGTGGCACAAATCACTCCCATAGCAGCATTAACCTCATTAGTTGCGATCGCATTTTGAATCGCCCAAAGCATGGTATCTCCCGCTAACCCGCCACCATTTTCGCGGTAACGTTTGATCTTTGCGGCGTCACCACCACTTAATCCAGTTGGTGACTGAACCCCTGCAGCTCCTTTACGGGCCGCTTCTTCCATTACCCGCAGTTGTCCCCGCATCCGTTCCATAATTGCCGCTTCTGGTTGCTTACTATATTCCATTTCTTGGTCAAGCACTAAGCGCCATAAGGGCTGGTGCTGTCGTTCTGCAGCTGCAATTAAATCTGCTACCGTCTGATACATCGCCATTACCTCTCTATAATTCGATTATCCGTGAACACATCTGTGCCAACTTATTTAGTGTTTGCGGCGGAGTTAACTTATCTGTATTCAATTCCTGAATAAACTCATATTTAAACTTCGAAAGTCGCTTATGAAGAACATTGATATGTTCATTCTTTAATTTTTCTTCAGCTAATAACAAATTCTTACGTGGTCCCATACAAACTAAAGTTGGTAATGGCCCGCGAAGTTTAATTCTTTGTCCTAAAAGTTCTATTTGCCGAACTTCTATCGTTCCACCCCCAATTGAACAACCTGCCAGCTTGATTTTTTCGTGGTGCCCTTCAAGCGTCACAATCGCCGTATTGGGGTGTCCAATTGGGCTAGGAATGGTATGCTCAATGAAAACAATCTTAATCCCCCGGTCCCGTGCAATTGTAACTGCATCAGGAACCCGCGGATCGTCTTCTTTAAAACCTAAAACTCCAGCAATGATTGCATAGTCGGTCCCGTGCCCTTTATGCGTTGCTGCAAATGATTCATAGTAGTCAACTTGAACGGTGTGAAATTGGCCCACAAATATCTTGCGGGCTGCCCGCCCGATCTTGACCGCCCCCGCAGTATGGGAACTGGAAGGTCCGATCATTGTTGGGCCAATAATATCAAAGACACTCCGATAATTTGCTGTCATTTTCTCACCTTACCGTCCTATAAATTAAATGTCTTCTTCGCAAGCGGTAGCAACTCCCTGCTACCTCCCCTGTAATATCATCATTGAAGTATACCACATTCCCTTTAAAAAAGTGAGTTGCAGTCATTGGTGTAATCACTCACGTTGACCACTTTTAATTTTCTCTGGATCATTCTGGAATAACTTGCGTAAGCAAAAAGAGGCTGACCAGAAAATAGTTCTGCGTTCAACCTCCCTTCATAGTGCCGCTAGTTATTTTTTTCGTAGTGCCCTGTAGCTAAAACCCGCTGCAGGTACTGGCCGGTATAACTTGCTGGTTCTTGAGCAACTTCTTCCGGTGTCCCTAGGGCGACGATTTGCCCGCCGCCTTCACCCCCGTTCGGGCCAAGATCAATCAAGTAATCAGCAGTCTTGATTACATCCAGGTTGTGCTCAATTACTAAGACTGTATTGCCTTTATCCACTAGCCGTTCTAACACGGTTAACAACCGTTTAATATCATCAGCATGAAGGCCGGTAGTCGGTTCATCCAAAATATAAAAGGTTTTGCCATTTGATTGCTTGTGCAATTCTGATGCTAACTTCATCCGTTGAGCTTCCCCCCCAGAAAGGGTTGTTGCTGATTGACCTAAATGAACATACCCTAGTCCAACATCAGCAATCGTTTGGAGTTTCCGCCGAATTTTAGGAATTGCTGCAAAGAATTTCAACGCTTCACTCACTGTCATGTTCAACACATCAGCGATTGTTTTCCCTTTATATTCTACTTCCAAAGTTTCCGAATTATACCGTGTCCCGTGACATACTTCACATGGGACATAGACATCCGGCAAGAAGTTCATTTCAATTTTGATGATACCATCACCCTTGCAGGCTTCACACCGACCACCTTTAACATTAAAGGAGAAACGTCCCTTAGTATAACCCCGCATTTTGGCCTGGTTAGTCTGGGCAAATAAACCACGAATATCATCAAAAACCCCGGTATAGGTCGCCGGATTACTACGCGGTGTCCGCCCAATTGGGCTTTGGTCAATATCGATGATTTTGTCGATATTTTCAATCCCTTCTAAGCGCTGATACTTTCCAGGCTTGGCTGAGTTACCGTTCAATTTTTGAGCTAGGGCCCGCTTCAAAATTAGGTTAACCAGGGTTGATTTACCTGAACCAGATACTCCCGTTACCGCAATGAATTTCCCTAATGGAAAAGTAACATCAATCTGCTGCAAATTATTGGCAGCAGCTCCTAACACACGGATTACTTTACCATTACCTTCACGTCGGTGCGCCGGGATCGGAATATACTTTTTGCCTGCTAAGTACTGCCCAGTTAAAGAACGCCGGGACCGGGCTACCTGTTTGGGGGTCCCGGCAGCCATAACTTTACCCCCTAATTCGCCAGCTCCTGGACCCATGTCAACAATATAATCCGCTGCCCGCATTGTATCTTCGTCATGTTCAACCACAATCAAGGTATTACCGAGATCACGCATCTTCTTGAGGGATGCAATCAGCCGATCATTGTCGCGTTGGTGCAAACCAATCGATGGTTCATCGAGAATATACATTACCCCGGAAAGGTTCGATCCAATCTGGGTTGCTAACCGAATCCGTTGGGCTTCACCCCCAGAAAGAGTCCGGGCGGAACGACTCAACGTTAAGTAATCTAAGCCCACATTTTCTAAGAAAGTCAAGCGGTCGATTATTTCTTTGAGAATTGGTCGAGCAATCTCTTGTTTCTGATCGCTAAATTCCAAATGCTTAAAGAAGGTTAAACTAGCACCAATAGCTAGGTCGGACACTTCCCCGATATGCTTTCCCGCAATCTTGACAGCTAACGCTTTGGGATTTAAGCGGTAACCTTGACAAGTTTGACAAGTCAAGCTCGTCATATACTGCCGCATGTTATTAGTAGTGAAGTCACTAGCAGAATTGCGGTAGCGGCGGTCGATGAGATTCATAATTCCTTCAAATGCCATATCAACATCTTTAATCCCACCAAAATCTGAC
Source organism: Ligilactobacillus saerimneri (assembly GCF_036689625.1). NCBI lineage: Bacteria > Bacillati > Bacillota > Bacilli > Lactobacillales > Lactobacillaceae > Ligilactobacillus > Ligilactobacillus saerimneri. The sequence goes on along the minus strand of NZ_CP144759.1, from coordinate 385,555 downwards.
AACACATGGAAATGGAAGGTCTTGTCCCCACTCCCATAAAGGATTAGGTCTCGTTGCGCCTGGGGAAGTTCATTGAACGGTGTGTCCATATCAATTTCAAACTCAGCACATGCTTGCTGAAGCATCGTTGGATAATACTTTGAAGAAGTTGAACTCCATGGTGCTAATGCACCCTCATTCAGGGTTTTGCTTGGGTCAGGCACGACTAAGTCAAAGTCTACCTCCAGCTTTTCCCCTAATCCATCACAGTCGGGACAAGCTCCAAACGGAGCATTGAACGAGAACAGCCGCGGTTCCAATTCCCCGATCGTAAAGCCACAGTAAGGGCAAGCAAAATATTCTGAAAACTGCAGGGTTTCGCCCCCGATAATATCAACAGCTACATAACCTCCGGCTAGTTTCAGGGCTGCTTCAAATGAATCAAACAACCGGGACCGAACTCCCTCTTTGAGGATGATCCGATCAACAACCACTGCAATATCATGCTTCTTGTTTTTGTCTAGTTCAATGTCTTCTTCAATCTCATGGGGTTCACCATCAATAATTAACCGAACAAAGCCTTCCCGCTTAATCTTAGCCAGTAAGTTTTTATGTTGGCCTTTCTTAGCGCGGACAACCGGAGCCATAATTTGCATCCGCGTCCGCTCTGGCAGTTGTAATACCCGGTCAACCATCTGTTCAGGTGATTGGCTTTCAATTACATGCCCATCGTTGGGACAGATCGGAGTTCCGACCCGAGCCCATAACAAACGGAAATAATCATTAATCTCCGTTACTGTCCCCACAGTCGAACGGGGATTCTTAGAAGTTGTCTTTTGATCAATCGAAATTGCCGGTGACAGACCATCAATAGAATCAACATCTGGTTTATCCATCTGGCCTAAAAATTGTCGTGCATATGAAGATAAACTCTCAACATACCGCCGTTGTCCTTCGGCATACAGCGTATCAAATGCTAGCGAACTCTTCCCCGAACCGGAAAGACCCGTCATAACTACGAGCTTGTTCTTGGGAATATCGAGGTTAACGTTTTGCAAATTATGCTCACGTGCTCCCCGAATACTAATCTTATTCTGTACCACACCATTTCCCCCTTAAAATTATTTTTTAGCTTCAGATTGTAATTCTAAAATTGTGTCCCGTAATGCTGCCGCTTCTTCAAAGTCCAGCTTTTTAGCTGCTTCTTTCATTTGCTTTTGCAAGTTAGCAATAATCTGGTGCTGCTCATCCTTGCTGAGCGTATTGAATTTAATATCGGCCAAGTTAGCTTGTTCATCCCGCTCAGCTTCACTCTTAGTCACCGGTGAAATAGCTGCCCGAATTGGTTTTTTGATTGTCTGTGGTACCAATCCATGTTCCTGATTATATTGCTCTTGTAGTGTCCGCCGTCTTTTCGTTTCATCAATTGCCGCTTGCATTGAAGCCGTGACAGTATCGGCATACATAATGACATGCCCATGAGCATTCCGCGCAGCCCGGCCAATCGTTTGAATCAACGAACGTTCATTCCGCAAGAAACCTTCTTTATCAGCATCAAGAATAGCAATCAATGATACTTCTGGTACATCGATTCCTTCCCGCAAGAGGTTGATCCCAATTAAAACATCAAATTTTCCTAACCGTAAGTCGCGGATGATCTCCGTCCGCTCTAAAGTCTTGATATCTGAGTGTAAGTACTTAACCTTAATCCCTAGTTCTTTGAAATAGTCAGTTAAATCTTCTGCCATTTTCTTAGTCAAAGTTGTGACAAAAACCCGCTCGTCTTTTGCTACTCTTTGATTAATTTCTCCCACCAAATCTTCCATTTGCCCCATCACTGGTCGGACTTCAATCGTTGGATCCAATAGTCCTGTTGGTCGGATAATTTGCTCAACCACATGGTCTGTTTGTTCTTGCTCATACGGACCAGGAGTAGCTGACATATAGACGATTTGGTGCACCCGGCGTTCAAATTCACTCAAGGTCAATGGCCGGTTGTCCAGTGCACTTGGAAGTCTGAACCCATAGTCAATCAGCATCTGTTTTCGAGCCTTATCACCGTTATACATTCCCCGAACCTGGGGCATCGTTACATGTGATTCATCAACTACAATCAAGAAATCATCTGGGAAGAAATCTAGCAAAGTATATGGCGGTTCACCGGCCTTACGCCCTTCCATGAAACGAGAATAATTCTCAATTCCATTGCAGTAACCGACTTCGCGTAGCATCTCAATGTCGTAAGTTGTCCGTTGTTGCAAACGTTGGGCTTCCAATAATTTCCCCTGCGCAGTCAGTTCCGCTACCCGTTCCTTTAGTTCCGCCTCAATCCCTGTGATTGCCGTCTCCAAAGTTGCATCGTTCGTAACAAAGTGTGTCGCTGGGAAAATCACAATATGGTCCCGATCGCCAAAGACTTCTCCCGTCAAAGGATCGATTTCCCGGATCCGATCAATTTCATCACCAAAAAATTCAATCCGCAAAGCCCGCTCATCATGCGAAGCAGGATACAGTTCGACAATGTCTCCCCGTACTCTAAACCGTCCCCGCTGGAAATCGATGTCGTTGCGATCAAACTGCATATCAACCAATTCCCGCAAGACCTGATCGCGTGGTATTTCCTGCCCAGTGCGTAAAGAAAGAGCGTGCTCTGCATACTCACGTGGATCCCCCAAACCAAAAATGGAAGATACCGAGGCTACAACGATCACATCATTACGCTCAAGCAAAGAGCTGGTCGCTGAATGCCGCAGTTGGTCAATTTCGTCATTAATACTTGCATCTTTTTCAATATAGGTATCACTCGAAGGAACGTATGCTTCCGGTTGATAATAATCGTAGTAACTAACAAAATACTCGACGGCATTATCAGGGAAAAATTCTTTAAATTCGCTATATAATTGTCCAGCCAAAGTCTTATTATGGGCCAAAACTAAAGTAGGCTTATTCACTTTTTGAATTACATTCGAAATTGTAAAGGTTTTCCCTGTCCCAGTGGCTCCCAACAAAATTTGGGCTTTTTCTCCGGCTAAAATCCCCTGACTGAGCGTTGCAATCGCTTGGGGTTGATCACCAGTCGGCTGATACTTAGACACTAGTTTAAACGGTCGGTTAGCGCGCTTAGTAATCATCATGTTCACTCCCGTAACAAATAATTCATAAGGTAATTCTACCACAGCGAACATACTTTCTAATTAATTTTGTCTTCTAATTGTTCCTTATCCATTTTTAATCACAAAAAAACAGGGGATTAAATAGAGCCCCTGCTTTTTAAGTCAACCCATACTTATGAGCAAACCTACTTATTCAAAAATTCCGTAATTGCTTTTTCAAAGGATTGGCGTTTGGCGTGGACACCGGCCGCTGTATTATCTTGAGCACCAATATAGAACTTGATCTTTGGTTCAGTTCCTGAAGGCCGAACAGCAATCCAGCTGCCGTCAGCCAACAGATACTTCAAGACGTTAGCTTTTGGCAAGGTCATCATTTCAACATGCCCATCGGCATACTTCTTTTCGCCGCTAGCAAAATCTTCGACAGCTGCCACTGCTACCCCAGCAAATGCTGCTGGCGCATTGGCCCGGAAGTCAGCCATAATGGCAGCAATCTTAGCTGGCCCTTCAACCCCAGCTAAAACATGAGAGATTGTCTTTTCAGCAAAATATCCATACTTATTGAACAAGGCTTGTAAGCCATCATATAGGTTCATGCCTTGGTGCTTATAGTAAGCTGCTACTTCAGCCAACATCACAGTAGATTGAATGGCATCCTTATCCCGCACAAATGGTTTGATTAAATAGCCAAAACTTTCTTCAAAGCCAAATTCAAAGGTATGGTTTTGGGTTTGTTCGTATTCTTTAATTTGTTCAGCGATAAATTTAAAGCCAGTTAATACATTGATCATCTTGGCGCCATAGTGGTCTGCAATCGCCGTGGCAAATTCACTAGAAACGATCGACTTCACCACTGCCGCGTTAGCTGGCAGGGTGTTCTGCCGCTGCTTAGCTGCCAAAATATAATCCAGCAGCAAGGCGGCGATTTGGTTTCCAGTTAATAATTGGTAATCACCGTTAGGTTGCCGAACAGCAGCCCCCAACCGGTCGGCGTCAGGGTCAATCGCAATCAGCAGGTCCGCCCCTTCCTTTTTGCCTAAAGCAATTGCCATATCAAAGGCAGCTGGATCTTCAGGATTAGGTTTAGCTACTGTGCTAAAATCTCCATCTGGTTGTGCTTGTTCTGGAACCATAGTAAATTCTTCAAAGCCCGCTTCCCGGAGAGCTTGTGATCCAATCTTAGCCCCAGTCCCATGTAGTGGCGTGAAGATTAGCTTCATTTGTTTCCCTTCTTGGGCAACTAAATCATGATCAATCGTAACCGTCTTAACATGGTCTAGATAAGCCCGGTCGACTTCATCGCCAATGATCGTCATCAGGTTATTGGTCAGTAATTCTTCCTGATCAGCCAATTTAATCATAAAGAGATCATCGACGCTCCGGATATATTTAGTAATCAAATCAGATTCCTTCGGTGGCATCTGTGCCCCATCTTCCCCATAAATCTTATAGCCGTTGTACTGCTTAGGGTTATGACTAGCCGTAACCATGATCCCTGCGTAGGTATTCAGGTGCCGAATAGTAAATGACAATTCGGGTGTAGGCCGCAAACTTTCAAAAATATAAGTCGGGATCCCGTGCGCACCCAAGACCCGAGCTGAATCATAGGCAAATTCTCGTGAACCATGACGCGAATCATAACTAATCGCTACCCCCCGTTGCCGGGTAACAGCATCTAATTGATCCATAAATCGTGCCAATCCCTCAGTAGCTTGCCGCACAGTGTAAATATTCATCCGGTTGATGCCAACGCCTAAGACGCCCCGCATTCCTGCAGTTCCAAACTCCATCGGCGTATAAAAAGCATCCTCTAGTTCTTTATCGTTGCCAGCTAAACTATCTAGTTCAGCCCGCAAAGTCTGATCAAGACCTTGAAATTCGTTCCATTTTTGATATGTATCTTTCCAGCTCAAAAAAATCGCTCCTCACATCAATTCAATTAAGACACGATCATTATACTATATTTTTGTAGCGTTTTCTTATTTCTCTGTTGTTTCTCATTTAAAATCATTTTTTATTATCTAATTTGCGCACTAGTATCTCTTTTTACCTTTTAGACCCGACATATATATAAATATGCGCTGTATTGATCATATTCTTCCTCATTTAGCACCTATTTTACTATATGCCGGGTATCTACCACCTAAATCTAACTTCTTACGTCAAATTTCATTTAATTTTTCCAAGTTATTTCTCGATAAAATTTCCACAAAAAAATAACCAGCTAGGCAGAAACAATTCTCCCCAGCTGGTCATTCATCTTGGTTATTTAGTTTCTTCAATATAATTGAATGCTTGTTGTCCGGCAATACCACCATCACCAACAGCAGTTGTGATTTGACGCAAGTTCTTCTTGCGGACATCCCCCACAGCGAAGATCCCCGGAATCTTGGTCTTCATCTGGTCGTCAGTAACAATCCAGCCTTCTTCGTCAGTGATCCCCAAATCCTTGAATGGTTCAGTGATTGGTAAAATCCCAACATAAATAAAGACAGCTGCCACTGGCACTTCACGGTCTTCACCTGTCTTTTTATTATGGGTCTTAACTCCAGTAACTTTTTGCCCATCACCAACGATTTCAGTTACGACCGTATCCCATGTAAAGTGCATCTTTTCATTTGCAAAGGCACGATCTTGCAAGATCTTTTGTGCCCGCAGTTGATCACGCCGGTGGAAAACGTTAACACTATCAACGATTTGTGCTAAATAAGTCCCTTCTTCAATGGCTGAATCGCCACCGCCGACTACTGCAACATCTTTATTTCTAAAGAAAGCTCCGTCGCAGACCGCGCAGTACGAAACACCCCGGCCACCATATTCTTCTTCGCCAGGAACACCTAATTTGCGGTGCTCTGATCCAGTAGCAATAATTAGTGCCTTGGTTTCAAAAGTATCATCTTCTGTTGTAACCAACTTAGTCCCGTCCGCTTGGACAGTTACTCCGGTAACCGTCCCGTACGCATATTCTGCGCCAAATTGTGTTGAACTATCATACATTTCTTTGGCCAAATCTGGACCTAAGATTGACTTGAAGCCCGGATAGTTTTCAACTTCCGCAGTATTATTCATTTGACCACCGTAAACACCGCGATCAAGCATTAATACTGATAAGTTAGCGCGTGAAGCGTACAAAGCTGCAGTCATCCCACCAGGACCTGCCCCAATTACAATCACGTCATATTTTTTGTTTGCCATGCGTTTCACTCTCTTTCACGCTTGAATTCAATTTAATTATAACTTACTTTTTGTTAGTGACTAAATTATATGCTCTTATTTAGAAAAAATCAATCCTCAGCATCCAGATACCACGCTAAAGCAGGATCATTGCGTCGCCGCCAAACTCCAACTATTATTGCTCCAATAAAGAGCAGTAAGGAGAGCCATTGTGATACTCGCAAGGCCCCCAGCATCAAACTATCCGTCCGCATTCCTTCAATGAAGAAGCGTCCGAGTGCATACCAGATAAGATAAGCCAAGAAAATTTCTCCCTGCTTGAATAAGTGTAGTCGGTGCCGCAAGCTAATAAGGAGGATAAAGCCCAAAATATCCCAGACTGATTCATATAAAAAAGTAGGCTGGTAGTATACACCATTGATCCGCATCTGATTGATAATCCACTCTGGCAGATGCAACCTTTGTAAAAAGAAACGACTTGTCGCTCTACCATGGGCTTCTTGATTAACAAAGTTGCCCCAGCGTCCAATTCCTTGCGCTAAGATAACTGTTGGGGCCACAACGTCCAGCATTAACCACGCCGAAATCTCCTGGCGTTTACATAAAACTAGCACTACAATGAAGGCTCCAATCAAGCCCCCGTAAATAGCAATTCCACCGTCCCAGATACGATAAATTTCACTTGGATACACTCGGTAATACTGCCATTGGAAAATGACATAATACAAACGAGCACAAATCAATGCCAGCGGTAATCCCCATAAGAGCAAATCATAAATTGTATCTTCTTTGATTCCACGCTTTTGCCCTTCATTAACTGCTAGAAAAACAGCCAAAACCATGGCAGAAGCAATAATGATTCCATACCAGTGAACTGGGATGGGTCCTAGTTCAAATGCGATTGGATCAATCTTGGCTAACACGGCTTCCATCCCTCTCATTATTTCTTTTCTTGAACAGAATTTTCGTGGATCAATTCCGCTAGATTACTCTGGAACTTCTTCGTTGCATCATACCCCATCGTCTTGGCCCGGTAGTTCATTGCGGCCGCTTCAATAATAATCGCGATGTTTCGCCCAATCATTACCGGAATATTGATTTTAGGAATATCCACATCGAAGATCCGTGCTTGGACCTCACCTGTTCCTAAGCGGTCAAATTGCTTGCCCTTAGCCCAGTTTTCCAAGTGAACAATCAACTGAATTTCTGTTTCCGACTTGACCGCTCCAGCCCCATAAAGGTTCATCACATCAATAATTCCGACACCCCTAATTTCTAGTAAGTGGCGTAAAATTTTCGGTGATTCCCCAATAATAGTTTGTTCATCTTGTTGGTAAACCTCTACCCGGTCGTCAGCAATCAGACGGTGGCCCCGTTTAATTAGGTCTAAGGCCGTTTCAGACTTACCGATTCCTGAGTCCCCTGTAATCAACACCCCGAGACCATAGATATCCATCAGCACGCCGTGAATAGACTGCCGTGGCGCAAGTTCCCCTTCAAGATAGTTAGTCATCTTGGACAGAATCCGGGTCGTCGCCAATTTTGTTCTTAAAATAGGAATTTGGTGGGCATTAGCCGCTTCTTCTAGCTCCATAGGTACCGTCAAATCACGCGAAACAATAAAACACGGTGTTTCTTCCCCACAGAGCATTTCCATGTATTTCTTTTTCGTCGTCGGCTCCATTTTTTGGGCATAGGATACTTCTGTCATCCCAAATAATTGGATCCGGTCTTCAGGATAGTAATCAAAATACCCCGTCAATTCTAACCCAGGACGGGAAATATCACTGACTGTAATATACCGCTCTTTAGTATATTTTTCCCCAATATAAACATTCAACTTGCAGGCCTGAACTAGACTGGCCACACTGACTTTTCCAGCCATAAAACAACCTCCTTAATGACGCTGTAAATAAGTACTAATGATGACATTTACCGCACTTAGGATCAAAGCTACCAAAAATGTCACCCCAAAGCTAGCAAAGTGAAATGAACTTCCCATGAAAGCCGAAGTCATCTGTAGCATCAAAGCGTTAATCACAAAATAAAACAAGCCCATACTAAGAACAGTAATCGGTAAAGATAATAAAATTAGTATTGGTTTAACCAAAGCATTGAGCAAACCTAAAACGATCGCTGCCACAAAGGCTACTAAGATCCCCGAAACATAGAACTGTTTGGGCATTAAACCAGCGAGTGCAATGAACGCAATCCCATTAACTAGTACCCGCTGAAAGAAGCCTAGTTGATTGGTAAAAATCATAGCTGTTTCCCCCTAATGAAATAATATCAAACCGATCTCATGTGGTGAGTCAGTGTAAATCGCACTTTCCTTAATCTTAAGATCCCCAGTATAAGTTTCGACCTTGAGATGACAATACACAGGATTTTTTTGCAAGGCAGAATATAACTCTTCCTCACTTCCCACAGGAATATTATTGCATTCTAAGATAATATCCCCTGGTTGCAAGTTCATTTTAGCAGCTGGTGTTTCAGGTTGCACAGCGATAACTCTCACACCTTGATTGGTTTCCACATACCAATTAGGCGCTTGGCGCTCTAACCGTCGCCGTTTAATTCCCCATACTAGCTCTATAACTAAAAGTAAGCTTCCTAAATAAGGGAATGCTTGTGGGAAAAACCAGGTGATGCCTAGCATAATTACAGCTAGTCCTAGCAGCCACCGCAGTTCCTGCTGGTAGGTAGTAATTGATTCATGTGGGAGGCGTTTGCTAACATTCAAAACAGCTGTCACAACCAACGGAAGGACTAGCAAGGTGTAATGATTGCCATGGAAGTTCAGGACGGGCCACCAACTAAACAATGGTTGCATGTGTCCTTGGGGTAAAAAAGTCACTACTGGTAGAATCGTAAGTTCACGCCAATGATAATAGGCAACCCGACGCCCCCGCTTCCCTGCTTTGATCCGCGGGCTGAGCCACTCTGCCCGAACGTTGTGGGTCAACAAAAGCTTACTGCCATAATATATAACGACCAATAACAAAAAGCCTGCTTCCCAAGTACCATGAACATGCGTGTCAGTAAAAAAGGAACCGCTCTTTAGCCAAGTGCCAACATAATACACAATTCCAGCACCAAGTAACGCCCAGCTCCCTAGACTAACAAGCCCCGCGCTTAATAATGGTAGGAGGCTGGCCCCTACCCACAAAAACATCAGGTGCTTCGGTAATACCACTCCTAGCAAAGTAGTAATAGCCGACGCCCCTAAGCCCAATAGGAACATGTGCTTGATAAAATGTCGTCCTTCATAAAAATCTTTGTTAACGGCAACCCGAAATAATTTTCTTTCTTCCCTGATCCGATAGGAATACAGCACATTGACAACGGCCAATCCTAGCGCTAGAAAACAATAAATATAATAAGCCACTCCAGTCCTCCCCTTCATTTCTTCTTATCATTTAGTATATCATCATTAAACCGCTTTTTCTGAGCTATTTAATAGCCAAACGCCCCTTAACTGTATAATTCTTGCCTCCCCCAAGTGAAAATGTGATTAACGGAAACCTCTCTATCCTAAAATTATAATTTTGCTCAAACAAACCTGTTAGGTGGCAAGTAGTAACGCTAGCAAAAGAAGCTGGGAGAAAATAATATTTTCTCACCAGCTTCGGTCTTAATTTATTAATGTTTCACAGCTAACGGGGAAAATAACCGCAAGCCTAACATCTCAAGGATGCTAAAATTATTTCCTATCTTCTTATTGGGGATTCTTCTTTTGTAAATTCCACTGTAAGTAAGCATTGATAAAACCATCCAAGTCCCCGTCCATAACTGCTTGAACATTACCAGTTTCATATCCCGTCCGGTGATCTTTCACCATTGAATACGGGTGGAAAACATATGAACGGATCTGTGAGCCCCAACCGATATCCAATTGTTGTCCTTGTATCTCGGCTTTCTTTTTCTCTTGTTCTTCTATTTGTAATTGATATAACTTAGCCCGCAGCATTTTTTCCGCTGTTGCCCGGTTTTGGAACTGCGACCGTTCTGCCTGACTAGAAACAACAATTCCTGTCGGCTCGTGAATTAACCGCACAGCCGATGAAGTTTTATTGATGTGCTGTCCCCCAGCACCACTAGCCCGAAAGACTTCCATCTTGATGTCTTCTGGTCGCAAATCTACTTCCACAGAATCATCCAGTTCGGGCATAACATTAACCGAAGCAAATGATGTGTGCCGTCGTCCGGCTGCATCGAACGGTGAGATTCGCACCAGACGGTGAACTCCTTTTTCACTCCGCAAATACCCATAAGCGTTGGTTCCTTTAACCATAAAATAAACGCTCTTAATGCCAGCTTCATCGCCTGCCTGGTAGTCTAATGTTTCTAAGGTGAAATCATGTTGTTCTGCCCACCGGGTATACATTCTAAAAAGCATTGAGCCCCAGTCTTGCGATTCAGTTCCCCCAGCACCAGGGTGTATTTCCAAGATGGCATTATTACTATCATATTCTCCATCTAAAAGGACACCCAATTGGTACTGTTGTAACAACTTTTGCGTCTGAGTAAAGTTTTTTTCCAAGTCAGCTAACATTTCGGAATCGTCAGGATCTTCCTGGACCAGTTCTAGCAAGACGTTCAGATCAGCTACGGCTGCATCTAATTGATGAAAATTATCGTATTTATTCTTGAGGATGTTATTTGCTGTAATTAACTTTTGTGCTGCTACACCATCATCCCAAAAGCCCGGCTCAGCCATCCGAGCTTCATTTTCAGCAATCCTTTCGTTGAGACCATCAAGGTCAAAGAGACCTCCTAAAGTCATCAATCTGCGCTTGCATCTCTGCAATTTCGTGCCGATAATCACTTATTTCCATAAAATTTACCTCCAAAAAGAGGGCTGCATGGAAAACAGTCCTCCGTTTAAATCATTTTTAATTACCGCGTCATGTTTTGGCGAATTTCAGCTTTCATGAAGAGTCGTGTTACATCCGCCTCAATTTCACCGATCATGGTTTCAAACATCTTATAACCATCTTGTTGATATTCAACTAATGGGTTCAATTGTCCATAGCCCCGTAAACCAATTGACTGACGTAATTGGTCCATTTCATCAATATGATCTGTCCATAAGGAGTCAACCACCCGCAAAATAACAACCTTTTCAAACTCAAGAATTTGACTAGGATCATATAATTGCTTCTCTTTAGTCTTGTAAATTGCTTCAGCCCGCTTCATCAGATAAGCAATCATTTCTTCGGGTTTCTTGTTTTCTAAATCATCAATTGAAATACTTCCTTCTGGCACCATGTATGAAATAGCAAAGTCAACAATGCCTTGGAGATCCCACTCTTTTTTGTCACCCTGAGTGTGATTCTCTACTTGGTGCTTAACTGTTCGCTCAATCATCGGCATAATAACAGGCTTCAAGGTTTTTTCCTCCATGATGACTTGCTGTCTCTGCCGGTAGATAACTTCACGTTGTGCCCGCATAACATCATCATACTGGAGCACTTGCTTCCGCGTGTCATAGTTGTTACCTTCTACTCGTTTTTGAGCTGATTCAACTTGGCGGGTTATTAAGCGCGATTGGATAACCACATCATCATCAGCCGCCTTCATCTTGTTCAAGAATTCTTTAACTCGTTCCGAACCAAAGCGCAACATCAAGTCATCTTCCAATGAAAGGTAGAATTGGGTTACCCCAGGATCACCCTGACGACCTGAACGGCCCCGCAACTGATTATCGATCCGGCGTGATTCGTGTCGTTCTGTCCCGATAACAGCCAAGCCGCCGAGTTCGCGCACTCCTGGTCCTAACTTGATGTCAGTCCCCCGGCCGGCCATGTTAGTTGCGATTGTAACCGCACCTTTTTGCCCAGCATTCATGATGATTTCGGCTTCTTTAGCGTGATTCTTAGCATTTAAAACTGCATGCTTAATTCCTGCTTGATCAAGCAAATGTGAGAGATACTCAGACGTTTCAACTGCTACTGTCCCCACTAGAACAGGTTGCCCCTTAGCATTCCGTTCTTTGATATCCTCAACTACTGCCTTAAATTTGCTCTTTAAGGTTGGGTAAAGCAAATCTGGCCGATCTTCCCGGGCCACTGGCTTATTAGTTGGGATGGAAATAACTTCCATGTTATAAATTTCCCGGAATTCTTCTTGTTCAGTTTTGGCAGTCCCTGTCATTCCGGCCAATTTACGGTACATTCTGAAAAAGTTCTGATAAGTAATGTTGGCCATTGTTTTAGTTTCTTCTTCAATATCAACATGTTCTTTAGCTTCGATTGCTTGGTGTAACCCATCAGAATACCGCCGTCCGTCCATGATCCGCCCGGTAAATTGGTCAACAATCAATACTTCACCGTCTTGGACAACATAATCCTTGTCCCGCAACATGATGAAGTTTGCTCTCAAGGCATTGTCTAAGTGGTGGTTAAGCGCTGCATTTTCAGGATCAAAGAGGTTGCGCAAGTTGAAGTACTTTTCCCCTTTCTTGATCCCTTTTTCAGTCAAGGACACTGTTTTTGATTCCAAATCGACTTTATAATCTTCATCTTTAGTCAAGGTCTTAGCAAAGCGATCAGTCCGAATATATAGGTTAGTTGATCCCTTTGCTTGCCCAGAAATGATTAGTGGTGTCCGAGCTTCGTCAATCAGAATTGAGTCCACTTCGTCCACGATAACAAAGTTTAATGGTCGTTGTACCATATCTTCTTTGTAAGCCACCATATTATCCCGCAAGTAGTCGAACCCTAACTCACTGTTAGTGGAATAAGTAATGTCGGCATTATATGCTGCCCGCTTTTCTTCGGGAGTTTTTTCGGAGATATTTAAGCCGACCGTCATTCCTAACCAAGAATATAACTCACCCATTTCAGTAGCATCCCGGGCCGATAGATACTCATTCACAGTAACCACGTGCACCCCGTCACCTGATAGGGCATTCAAGTACACTGGCATGGTGGCAGTTAATGTCTTCCCTTCCCCAGTCCGCATTTCGGCGATGTTACCTTGGTGGAGTACAATTCCCCCAATAATTTGGACATGGAAAGGATACAAGCCTAACACCCGCTTGGCCGCTTCGCGAACAACAGCGAACGCTTCTGGAAGTAAATCATCCAAGCTTTCACCGTTGGCATAACGTTGCTTGAATTCAGGCGTCTTAGCCTTGAGCTCATCATCAGATAATGCTGCCATCTCATCAGCATACGCTTCAACTTTATTGGCTAAACGACTTAGCCGCTTAACTTCGCGCTTGTCGCTTTCAACCCATTTTCTTAGGAAATTTGCCATAGTTTAAGTTTCCTTCCTACACTCATAATTATTTTTATCGTTTAATTTCACCTTATTCTCACTTATTAAAATAGAGAATACCATGTTTTATTTTATCATCATTGCCCTTGATTAGAAAGAATTCTTTGTTTTCTCACGCAAAAATAAAAAAGCCACATCCCTCAGGATGCAGCCGCACTCGTCAGATGACAAGTAGTGTGATATCAATTATTCGATGTCGCTTGCTTCGATTAAGCCATAACGACCGTCACGACGACGGTAAACAATGTTAATGCCATCTGATTCTGCATCTTGGTAGATAAAGAAATCATGACCTAACATATCCATTTGCAAGATGGCTTCTTCACTATCCATTGGTTTGATAGAAACTTGCTTGGTCCGCACAATATCAAAGCTCTTTTCAGGAGCTTCTTCAGTTTCACTAGGAACAAAATCCAAGTTCTTGAAGCCTTTTTCCCGTGATTTGCGGTTAACCTTAGTCTTATATTTTCTGATTTGCCGTTCCAGCTTATCAGTTACCAGGTCAACACTAGCATACATATCTGGTGAGGTTTCCTCTGCTCTAAGTACCAAGTAAGGTAACGGAATCGTAACCTCAACCTTAGCATTCTTGTCAGAATATACCTTCATATTTACGTGTGCTGTGGAGTTAGAAGTATCTTCGAAAAACTTTTCTAGCTTGCTGATCTTCTTTTCAACATATTCTCTCAAAGCACTTGTAACTTCGATATTTTCACCACGAACATTGTATTTTAACATAGAAAACCTCTCCTTTCACAGCTTAGGCTCTGCGTCTAGCCGAAGAGAATTACCATCAAATCATTCTGATATTTCTCTCTACGTATATTATAAAGGAATGCGCTTTATTAGACAAATTTTTATCGGACTCTTAAACTTTACTTTTCCTTTCACCGTGCGAGAGTAACCGCTCGCACAACACGGGCCCCAGCTGCCACCAGTACGGCTTGAGCATGATACAATGTTTGACCAGTTGTATAAATATCATCTAATAAGACAATTTGTTTATTATGTAGATCAAGCGTTGCATTCAATGCGAATGGTTGCGGTGTTTGTAGCCTTTCAAGCCTATTTTTATGTGACTGCTTGATCCGTCCTTTAGTTTGGATAACCCGTAAACAGTGGGTCAAGCGTAGTTCTGGACACAAACCTACTACCTGATTAAAGCCACGATTAACAAATGTTTCCTCATCCACCGGAATTGGGACGTAGAGCCATTGCCGCCTCGGATACTGACGCACTAATTTTTGATAAGCAGCCGCAAATACCCAGCGCAAGCGGTAATCACCCTGGAATTTATACCGTTCAAAAAAATCAACCATCGCTGGCGTTTTATACCGATATAATGCTTGATTATTTAACAACTGTTTAGTGTGTTGCCACCGCTGACAATCTAAAAATACTTTGCCCCCCGTATCAGGATAAGCACAACCAGGGCATGCTTGGGCTTTCTCGATAGGTGCAAATTGTTGCTGACACCATGAGCATATAGTTGGGATAGTTACCGCCTGTCTAGAAAAGAACCACTTCATATCTGGCTGCCAGCAAAGTAACTGTTGGCATAATAAACACCGTTTCATTTTGTCACCAAATTTTTCCCCTGCCGATTGAGAAAAGCAATCTCCCGCCGAGCTCGTTTTAGCGCCCGTGTATATTGCTGACATACTGCCAAAACTTCCCCTGTTGGCGCAGCACTCTTTCGCCCTACTCGTCCTGCAATTTGAATTAAGGTGTTAGCGGTAAAATGTCTAGCATTCGCCGCCAAAATCAGTACCTGGAGGTTAGGAAAAGTCACTCCGCGTTCTAATATAGTTGTTGTCACTAAAAATGTATATTCACGGTTACGAAAAGCCGCCACTTTTTGAACCCGAAACGGATCTCCCGCATGAACCGTTGTTCCCCGAATGGAACTTGTTGTTAGGTGGTGCTTGATGTAGCGATAAATCATTTCCAATTGTTCCACCACAGCCACAAAGACTAAAAAAGGATAGCCCGCTTGAACCCAGCGCGCAATTGTGTTCATCCACCACACATAACGCTGGGTTTGTCCTGCTAAAATCGCCGGAGTGGTTGAGCACACTTTAATGGTTAGCTGCGGAAGTGGTTGCTGGTGAAAGCGCAAGGGCAGAACTGCCAACTCTTTATTAGCATCACGACGAAATGTCCGTACTAGTTTCGCTGGTGGAGTAGCCGTTAATTGGCACGTCACACCAGTAGCTTTCCGGGCCCGCTGGACAGCCTGGTGCAACAACTGATTATTAACAAATGGATAAGCGTCAACTTCATCGATAATAATCAAATCGAAAGCTGCCACAAAATGTAATAATTGTTGAACTGTACACACTGTGAGCTGTCGGTATTGATACGGAATCTGTGCTTGCCCATGCTGAAGTAAAATTGATACTGTGGGGAAAGCCTGCTGTAAGCGTGGATACAGTTCATTACAAACATCAATTCGGGGTGTCACAAAGGCAATTCGCCACTGTTTTTCTAAGGCCCACGCCAAGCTAGCAAAAGTTATTTCCGTTTTGCCCGCTCCCGTAACTGCCCACAAAAGAAAGTCGTGTTGAGCTTGAACAGCCTTTAACATCTGGCTACTACATTTTTGTTGTAAGTTAGACAGTTGTCCTGTCCAGGCTAAAACAGGCTGGGTAGGTTGAGCAAAATGATTTGGTTCTGGAATAGTGTATAATGTATCTGCAGAAGTAAGCCGTCCCAAGGTAATACAGTTTGAACAGTAAATTTCTCCTGACGGTAACTTATTTTCTTTTTCACTTAGCCAACTTTGGCAGCGCGCACAGCGCCATTTTCTCTTACCCAGTCGAACTATCGCTGGTTGTTTCTGGCATTTCTCTGGGATAACTCTGGGTCCTGCTTTAACCGCGCGTCCATAAAAACTACTAATGGCTTGCTCATCTTTCATGATATTTCCTCCTTAACATATAACTACGAAATATCTATTACTTATAAACAAGCCAAGCATACTAACTTATGAAAGGAATATTGCGTAATGCTTCAAGAAAACTACATTACTCTCAAAGAAAACGGCCACGCTCAAATTGTAATCCGCAAATCAGAATTCATTTGTAGCTTGGCCCGTGTAACTACCGAAGAAGAAGCGCAGGCGTTTATCGCCCAAGTTCGTAAAGAGCACTATAAGGCTACCCATAACTGCTTTGCCTACGTTTTGGGGATGCATGACGAGATCCAACGCCAAAGCGATGACGGTGAGCCTTCTGGAACTGCAGGTGTTCCCATTCTCAAAGTTCTCCAAAATCTCGCCGTTCGCAATGTCTGTGCTGTGGTCACACGTTACTTCGGTGGCATCAAGCTTGGGGCTGGTGGGTTGATTCGTGCATATAGCAATGCTACTTCCCATGCGTTAACAGAAATTGGTCTTGTCCGTCGAGTTGTTCAGCAACAGGTTTTCTTTACCATTGCTTATCCCCTCCTCGGAAAATTACAAAACTATTTAGAAAATAAAAACATTAGTATCCTGGACACCCAATTTACTGATCAAGTCACCCTTGAAATCGCTATTGATGAAGAACAGAGCTCTACATTGCAACAACAGGTATATGACTTTCTCAACGCCCAAGTTACCATCACCACCGGTGACTTGATTTATAACGAACTACCTTATGATCCTCATCAAACAGAACAATAAAATTCAAAACAGGGGCAACCTGGTAATCCATTACCAAGTTGCCCCTGTTTTTAAGCTATTCATCTAAATGATAATTATACGTGGAAACAATAATGTTTTCCCGTGAATTAAGGGTTGCCCGTAGTTTCAGGCTTGTTTGATTGTGCAAAGCCATTTGCCACGGTTTCTTTGGAATAAACTGTGGTACTAATACTGTCACTGTATAGTTACGTTTAGCTGCATTGGAAGCAATCACGTCTGCAAACCGTAACACTGGTTTCGCCACAGAACGATACGAAGAATGAATATTTACAAAGC
This sequence comes from Ligilactobacillus saerimneri, assembly GCF_036689625.1. Lineage (NCBI taxonomy): Bacteria > Bacillati > Bacillota > Bacilli > Lactobacillales > Lactobacillaceae > Ligilactobacillus > Ligilactobacillus saerimneri. Next base: position 368,044 of record NZ_CP144759.1, on the reverse strand, counting down.
GTACATCTGGAAAGGCTTGTTTAAACTCTTCTTCAGTTTCTTTTTCCTTTTGGGGATTAGTATCAAAAGAAACGTGCATAGCAATCACATAATCTCCAATTGACCGCGCATAATTAATCGCTCCGGTAGTAACATGCGTTACGCTGCTAACCAAAACGATCACTGTTGAGCCATCGTAATCATAAAGTTGGGGTACTTCTGTATTTAACCGCAACTGTTCTGCAACTGATTGATAATGACTGTGGATCTTGTAAAAACCAAATAATAACACCGGCATAATAATCAAGTATGGCCAAACATTTTCAAAGTGCAAGCAGAACAAGAAAATGACTAACGCCAATGAAATCAAGGCCCCTAAGAGGTTAATCAAGGAGTTGAAAATCCAATGTTTTCCCCGATGTTTAAACCAATGCACAATCATCCCTGATTGTGACAGAGTAAAGGGAACGAAGACCCCTACTGCATACAAGGGAATTAAAGAATTGGTTGAGCCATTAAAGATCAAAATCAAGGCAATTGCGCCAATAGCTAAGGCAATAATCCCATTAGAGTACCCTAGTCGGTCCCCTTTATCCATGAATTGTCGAGGAACAAATTTATCTTTAGCAAGGTTATATGCCAAAATAGGGAAAGCTGAGAACCCCGTATTGGCCGCAACTGCCAGGATCATAGCAGTTGCCAGCTGTAATAGATAAAAAAGTACCCCATGTCCAAAGACAGCGATCCCAATTTGAGAAAGTACCGTTTGCTTGTTATTAGGCATGACGCCCAAATAATAGCTTAAGAAAATAATTCCCGCAAAAATTGATGCCAAGATCAATGACATAATCGCTAAAGTGTTAGCAGCATTTTTGCTCTTTGGTTGCTTAAAGTTAGGCACAGCATTGCTGATAGCTTCGACCCCCGTCAATGAGGATGATCCAGCTGAGAAAGCCCGTAAAAATAGTACTAAGCTCATGCCTGGAACAGTCTCACCGATATGAGCTGCCCCTTGGAACTCTACATTTCCCGTTACAATATTATATAAACCTGCGCCTACCAAAAGGGCCATCATAATCACAAACGAGTACACTGGCACGGTTAAGAAAGAAGCTGATTCACGCATTCCACGAAGATTGAGAATCATGATAAACAAAACGATTAAGATCGAAATAGTAATGGCATACTTTCTTAATCCCGGTAGGGCAGAAGTGATTGCTTCAGTACCTGAGGTGACTGAAACGGCCACAGTTAGCATATAATCAACCAACAAGGAACCACCAGCTACAAGCCCTGCATTGGTCCCCCAGTTCTCTGTTGCAACCACATATGCACCCCCGCCAGAGGGGTATGCATGAATAATCTGTCGGTACGACATTGTAATTGCAAAAAGTAATACCAGAACAATTAGGGCTGCTGGTAAGGCATACCATGTTGCTGCTGCTGACAATACTAACAGTACAGTCGTAATTTGCTCTGGTCCATATGCTACGGATGACAAGGCGTCAGACGAAAGGAGCGCCAATGCCTTGAACTTGGTCAGTGACTGGCCACTTTCTTCTTCTGTTTTCAGTGGTTCACCGATTAAAAAGCGTTTAATGTAGCGCCACATTATAATCCTCCTAAAAGTAACAAATCAACTAATATCACTATATTGCAATATTTAGCTAAAAGTCAAAAAAATTTGGTAGCGTTTTAGCTACACAAATGGCAATTCTACTATTAGACATTAAATAATGCTTAACAAACCATAATATTGTACCCAACTTCCCCTATGCTTGCAAGTTACTATAAAAAAGTGCACCATAAGGTCTCCTTAAACACTAGCTTCTTTCCAGCATTCATTAGGAGCACTTTACAGTGCACTCTTTCAGCATATTAGTTATTTATACAGTTATATATCAGTTTATTACATCATGCCGCCCATGCCAGCACCAGGTTGTGGTGCAACTGGCGCATGTTCTTCTGGCTTATCAGCCACAACTGCTTCAGTAGTTAACAATACCGCTGAAACACTAGCTGCGTTTTGCAATGCAGAACGAGTTACCTTAGTTGGATCAATGATCCCAGCTTCAACCATATCAACCCATTCATCAGTAGCTGCATTGTAACCAACGCCTGGCTTTTCACTCTTTAACTTTTCAACGATGACAGAACCTTCTTTACCAGCATTTTGGGCAATTTGCCGAACTGGTTCTTCCAAGGCGCGCTTAACAATATTGATCCCTGTTTGTTCATCGCCTTCAGCATGTAATTCAGCCACGGCAGAAATTACATTAACTAAAGCAGTACCACCACCAGGAACAAAGCCTTCTTCAACCGCTGCCCGTGTAGCGTTCAAAGCATCTTCAATTCTGTACTTACGTTCCTTCAATTCTGTATCAGTAGCAGCACCAACCTTGATAACAGCTACCCCACCAGAGAGCTTAGCTAACCGTTCTTGGAGCTTTTCTCTGTCAAATTCAGAAGTAGTTTCACCGATTTGCTTCTTCAATTGGTCAATCCGTTCAGCAATAGCAGCCTTATCGCCTGCACCTTCAACCACCGTTGTGCTGTCCTTTGTAACAGTAACTTTGCCTGCTGTCCCTAATTGATCGAGAGTCGTGTCTTTCAATTGCAAACCAAGGTCATCAGTAATCACTGTTGCACCAGTTAAGATAGCAATATCTTGTAACATTGCCTTCCGCCGATCACCAAAACCAGGAGCCTTTACGGCGACTACATTAAATGTTCCCCGCATCTTGTTCAGAACTAATGTAGGTAAAGCTTCACCATCAACATCATCAGCAATGATCAACAATGCCCGACCTTGTTGAACAATTTGGTTCAATAGTGGCATCATTTCTTGGATGTTAGAAATCTTCTTGTCAGTCAACAAGATGTAAGGCTTGTCCAAGTTAGCTTCCATCTTGTCATCATCAGTTACCATATATTGGGATAAGTAACCGCGATCAAATTGCATCCCTTCAACGACATCAAGGGATGTATCAATCCCTTTAGATTCTTCAATAGAGATGACACCATCATTGCCAACCTTTTCCATTGCGTCAGCAATTAAATTACCAACTTCTTCACTAGCTGAAGAAATAGCTGCAACTTGAGCAATGTCAGACTTGGATTCTACCTTGTGAGCCATCTTGTGGAGGGCATCAACAGCAACCTTAGTTGCCTTTTCAATCCCCCGCCGAATGCCAACAGGGTTTGCCCCTGCAGTAACATTCTTCATTCCTTCATTTACAATTGCTTGGGTCAATACGGTAGCAGTTGTTGTCCCGTCCCCAGCAATATCATTGGTCTTTTGGGCAACTTCAGAAACTAACTTTGCCCCCATGTTTTCAAAGTGATCTTCTAATTCAATTGCCTTAGCAATAGTAACCCCGTCATTTGTACTTGTTGGGGCACCGTAAGATTGTTCAACGACAACGTTCCGTCCCTTAGGACCGATAGTTGTCTTTACAGTATTAGCTAACTTATCTACACCAGCAAGCATTTTTGCCCGTGCATCTTCACCAAACTTAATTTCTTTTGCCATTCTTAATTACACCTCGTTAAAACAATTTTTCGTTTAATTACTCAATAATTGCCATGATGTCATTGGCCCGTACTACCAAGTATTCTTGGTCTTCATACTTAACGTTAGTCCCGGCGTACTTATCAAAAATAACCTTGTCGCCCTTCTTTACACTTGGAGCAACCTTTGCGCCGTTATCGAGGGTCCGTCCTTCACCAACAGCCACTACTGTGCCTTGAGTTGGCTTGTCCTTAGCGTTACTTGCCAGAACCAAGCTTCCAACTTTCATTTCTTCTTCCTTTTGAACTTCTAAGATCACACGATCTCCTAATGGTTTAAGCACTTGTTATCCCTCCAAAATTTGTGATTAGCAGTCTAGCACTTTGAGTGCTAACTGATTACAGTTATTACTATAACCATTTTCATTTTTAATTGCAAGCATTTTTTAGCACTTTTAACCTCCGAGTGCTAAAAAGTTGTCATACAAAAAGCAGAGTAGTTTGAACGTCCCGCCATACACTCTGCTCAGTCACAAAAGACAATTATTCTTTATTTGTTCCTTGCTGATCTAACGAGCGATGATTCAAAAAGTAAATCAAAGTTTGTAATTCACTCGTCAAATTTACATTTTGGACAATAACCGTTGCTGGCACATTGATTCTAGTTGGGGTAAAATTCATGATTCCTTCTACTCCAGCTGCGATCAGCTGATCTGTGACCGTCTGTGCTGCTGCTTCTGGAACTGTCAAAATTACCACCTTGATCGCTTGCTCTTGTAATTGGTTTTGCAACTCTGTTAATGGATAAACCCGAATGTCATCAATCGTAGTTCCCACCACAGCTGGATCAATATCAAATGCCGCTCGAATTGCAATATTATTGTCGCGGTGAAAATTAAAGTTCAATAACGCGTGGCCTAAGTTTCCGACCCCGACTAAGGCAACTTTGGTTACTTGGTCTTGCTTTAATATTTTTTTGAAAAAAGCTAATAAGTCAGCTACATCATACCCATAACCTCTTTTCCCCAATGTTCCAAAATGAGAAAAATCGCGGCGAATAGTCCGCGGATCAACCTTAACTCCAGCGGCAAATTCACTCGAGGAGATTCTTTTTTGGCCTGCATCTGCTAAAATGTTAAGGTATTGATAATAGATGGGTAACCGTTTTGCTGTTGCCCGCGGTATCTTCATATCAGCCATTGTCCTAGCTCCTTTTTTGCTATTATTTCTATTTAATTTTACCATAATAGATATAACCCTCACTGGACAATGCCACTCAAAATAAAGTAGGTGAAAAAATGATTTTATTACAAGCTCAAAATGTAGCTCGTTATTTCGGCGCTGACGTTTTGTTTGAAAATATCAATCTTGATATTCAAGACAATTCGCGGATTGCCCTAGTCGGGCGTAACGGAGTGGGTAAAACCACTTTGCTAAAAATGATCGTTGATGAAACCGAGCCTGATGCCGGCGAGATTGTTAAAAAGCACGGTATTACAATCGGCTACCTAGCTCAAAATTCAGGTCTGGAGTCTTCACGAACAATGCTAGCTGAGATGGAAAGTGTCTTCACTTATCTCAAAGAAATGGAACAACAAATCCATTCATTAGAAGAAAAAATGGCTGATCCTCAGTTGGCTGGTAGCCCCGAATATGAGCAAATCCTGCGGCGATATGACCAACTCCAGCATGATTTCAAGGAACAAAACGGCTACGGGTATGAGAATGAAATCAAGGCTGTGCTTCATGGCTTTCAATTCGAGCCAGCCGATTTCGACCGTCCTGTTTCTTCATTATCCGGTGGGCAAAAAACCCGCTTAGCTTTAGCCAAACTCCTTTTGGAAAAACGCGATTTATTGATTCTTGACGAACCAACCAACCACTTAGACATTGATACTTTGACATGGTTAGAAAATTATCTTCAAGCATACCACGGTGCGCTACTGATAGTTTCTCACGACCAATATTTCCTGGATAAAGTCGTCAACGAAGTATATGAAATTAGTCACCACCATTCCGCTTATTATAAAGGAAATTATAGTCACTATGTGACTGAACGCGAACAACGACAACTTAAAGCTTGGAAGGAATACGAAAAGCAACAAGTGGAAATCAAAAAAATGGAAGACTTTGTGCAAAAAAACATTGTTCGGGCTTCCACTACCAAGCGAGCTCAAAGCCGACGAAAACAGTTAGAAAAGATGGACCGCCTAGAACGTCCTACTAACGATTTGGAAGGTCCTCGTTTTGCATTTACAGCTGCTAAAACAAGTGGAAATGTCGTTTTAACAGTTGCTGATGCTGCTATTGGTTATAATGATCACGTAATTTCTGGTCCCATTAATATCGACCTTCGCAAACATAAACGGCTTGCCATTGTTGGACCTAATGGAATTGGGAAGTCTACTCTCCTCAAAAGTATCTTGGGTAAGATTCCTTTCTTAAAGGGAACAGCTAGTTTTGGAACTAACGTTCAAGTTGGCTACTATGACCAGGAGCAGCATAACTTGCATGATAAAAAGACCGTCCTCAATGAAATCTGGGATGATCATCCTTTAATGCCTGAAAAAGATGTTCGCTCTATTCTAGGATCATTCCTCTTCCGTGGCGATGATGTTATGAAAGTTGTCCATAACCTCTCGGGGGGAGAGAAAGCTCGCTTGTTGCTCACTAAATTAGCCTTAGATAAGGATAATTTTTTGATTCTAGACGAACCAACTAACCACCTTGATATTGACAGTAAAGAAGTGCTTGAAAAGGCTATTGAAGAATTCGATGGTACGGTCCTATTTGTCTCCCACGACCGCTACTTCATTAACAAAACTGCTTCAAGTGTATTGGAAATCACTCCCGAAGGTAGTACCCTTTACCTCGGTGACTATGACTATTATGTTCAGAAAAAAGCTGAACAAGAAGAAATACAGGCTGCTAAAGAAGCGGCCCAGCCTTCGACTGCACCGCAACCAGCACCCGTTTCCCAAAGCAAGCTTGACTATCAGCAAAGCAAGGAACTGCAACGTCAGCAACGGAAAGCAGAACGCACTGTTGCTAAATTAGAAGAACAACTTAACCATTTGGAAGAACAGAAAAATAGTCTGGAAAAACAAATGACTCAGCCAGAAAATTTCAATGATCCTGCTAAAATGTCTGCTTTACAGGTTAAATTGGATACTGTTACCTCACAGATTGAAACAACTGAGGAGCAATGGACTGAAGCAAGTATGGTTCTTGAATCATTCGAATAATTCTTCTAAATTAACTACAAAAAAAGCTGAGAACGCAATGTTCTCAGCTTTTTCCTATGGTAACATTCCTGACCGCCAGTCAAATTCCAAACTTGGATCAGCATTAAGGGCTAAATCTGCCCTTACCCCATGTTGCCAAGCAACATAACCTGCCGCTCCGATCATAGCAGCGTTGTCACCACATAAAGCTAACGGTGCCTTTAATAGTGCTACTTCCGGATGGTGCTTTTCCATCATCGCTGTTAGATCAGCCCGGAGGCCACTATTAGCAGCTACACCTCCTGCCAAAATCAACTGCCGTACCGGAAATTCTGTCAATGCCCGATCTGTCTTAGCCACCAGAACGTCAACTACGCTTTGTTGAAAACTAGCCGCTAAATCCGCGCGATTGAGTGCTTCGCCGATCTGATCAGCATGGTGCACAGTATTGATAAAAGCACTCTTCAAACCACTAAAACTAAAATCAAAATTTTCTTCTTTAACCATTGCCCGGGGGAAATGGAATGTATCTTGCCCTTGATGAGCCAACTCATCGATTTGCTTTCCGGCTGGATAGGTTAATCCCAAGACGCGCCCCACTTTGTCATAGGCTTCACCAGCAGCATCATCGCGTGTTTCTCCAATTATTTCAAATTGATTTGGTCCGGGTAAGTACACTAACTCCGTGTGCCCGCCTGAAACAAGTAATGCTAATGCTGGAAATTCAATTGGCGCCACAAAACGGGCCGCATAAATATGTCCCGCCATATGGTTAACCGGGATCAGAGGTAAGTTGTGGGCAAAAGCAACTGCTTTAGCAGCTGCTACCCCGACTAGTAAGGCTCCTACCAAACCAGGACCATAGGTAACAGCAACAGCTGTCAAATCATCATATGTGACCTGTGCTTCAGCCAAAGCATCATCAATACACAAAGTAATCTGTTCAATATGGTGCCGACTAGCAACTTCTGGAACCACTCCACCGAACCGCTTATGGCTCTTGATCTGCGTTGCCACGATATTAGACAAAATCTTATGCCCATCTTCTATTACGGCTACGCTTGTTTCATCACAGCTTGATTCAAATGCTAGGATTAAATTTCTTTCTTCATTTGCCACAATTCTCAATCCCCTACTATGCAATGGTATAAATCATATCATCAGAGTTAGTGTGATGGGTAAAACCAGCGACTGTAAATAAATTCTGACTATACGCATCATCCGCATCCACTAAAACTTTCACATACCGCAGACCCAAGTTTTCTGCCTTAGCTACAACCGTCTCCACCATCTTCTTGGCAATTCCCCGGTGACGAAATTCTTTAGCAACTCCAAGCCAGTCAATAATTACCTCCTGGCGATCAGTAAGGATCCGACAAATAATCGCCGCCACCAATTGATCCTCGTGTCGAACCACTAAAAATAGAGCATCTTTATGGTTTTGAACTTCACGTTCAACCACTTCCTTGGTTAAAGGTGGCAAATCACCATAAGTAATTTTATCCAAGCTAACCAATTCAGGCACATCTGGGACGATTGCTCTAGTCAGCAAGTATTTATACTTAGAAACTTCCACATTTTGATTATCAAAGTCAACTTCTTGTTTATGAGTTGGAATAAATTCATCCAACAAATTTTTAAGTTCTTTCAACATAGTTATCGTTTTCCTTTTCTGGGTGGCTTTCTTGCCATTGAATTTCTGCTTGGGTCAACCGGTGATACTCAGGAACAAAATTTGCAATCGTAACTGGCGCTTGCTTGCCACCTAGTAATCCCAAAACATATGCCTGAGGGTAATTGAAATTACCCTCACTTATCCGATAATCCAAGTCTAATTGTGCAAGTTGCTCTGCAAAATGAGCTACATCTGCCCCCACAAAACGCACCTTTACGCCTTTTTCTGTGAGAAATGAACATAGTTTAGTAAAAGCAATATGCTGGTCAGGAAGAACAGTTTGTAATTCTCCATCCTGATATTGGTAAATGCCAGCAAAAACATTGTCCCGCCTAGCATCAAAGAGCGGTACCAATAATTCTGAAGTATCTTGTGGCAGGGCAGCTGCTAACACTTTAAGACTAGATACTCCAACTAGTTCCTTATTCAACGTATCTGCCAATACCTTAGCAGTAGTCACTCCAATCCGTAATCCTGTATATGACCCTGGTCCCTGGGATACTACGAAACGATCAATTGCATCAATAGTTAAGTGACTTTGTTTAAGCATCTCATCAACTAGTGGCATCAAGTTTACACTATGATTTCTGCCGACGTTAGTCGTTACCTGAGCCAGTAGTTTTTTCTCAGATATAACAGCTACACTTAGTGAAGTATTAGCTGTATCAATTGCGAGAATCTTCATTATTTCTTATCTCCGTTGTTCTATTTACTTGATAAATCCAACAAGCTATTATACCGCCCATAACTGGAATGGCAAGCAGTTAGTCTATGCATTGGCTGTTAGTCATCGCCAATGGTTCAATCCATTGATCATATTCATCTGCAGTTAAATATCCCGACTGCAGGGCAGCCTGCCGTAATGTTAGCTGCTGACGCTGTGCTGTCAGTGCGATCTCAGCGCTTTTTTCATAACCAATATGTGGGCTAAGTGCAGTTACCAACATTAATGAATTGTCCACTAATTCATGCATTCGTTGTTGATTGACAGTTAACCCCCGCAAACAATGTTCTTCAAATGATGCGGTCACCCCTGCCAAAAGGTCTGCCGAAGCCAAGAAAGCTTGGATAATAACCGGCTTATAGACATTCATCTCAAAGTTTCCCTGACTAGCAGCAAATGTGATCGTGGTATCATTTCCCATAACAGTTGTTGCCGCCATTGTTAGGGCCTCAATCTGCGTCGGATTAACTTTACCTGGCATAATGGATGAACCTGGCTCATTAGCTGGAATAACTAATTCTTCATAACCAGCTCGCGGTCCGCTAGCCAAAAAACGAATATCATTACCGATCTTTATCAAGTCACTAGCTAACGATTTAAATATTCCGTGAATAATATTTATTCCCGTATGGTTTGCCAACCCTTGAAACTTATTGGGAGCACACACTAACTTTAACCGATAAATCTTGCCTAATTCAGTGACCATCGCCTGATCGAATCCTTCAGGAACATTCAATCCTGTTCCAATTGCTGTTCCCCCGATGGGCAATTCTGCTAGGAGCATTAAATTAGCTTGTAATGCCTGCCGGCTATGGTTTAAAGCTGCACGCCAACCTGAAATTTCTTGTCCAAAAGTCATTGGTACGGCGTCTTGTAAGTGAGTGCGACCAATTTTTACTACTTGCCAAAATTCTTCCTGTTTGCCCTTTAAAGTCTGGTCAACTTTTTCTAGCACCGTTAGTACTCGTTTAGTTTCCTGAAACGCCGCAATCTGCATTGCCGTAGGGAAAGTATCATTTGAGCTTTGTGCCATATTAACATGGTCGTTGGGATGTATAAGCAAATGGGGATCAAGCTCATGTGCCACATGACTGATCACTTCATTAACGTTCATATTGGACTGGGTGCCACTCCCAGTTTGATAAACTTTCAACGGGAACGAACTCATCATCTCTGGCATTGTCAAAATTTGATCACAAGCCTGCTCTATTAAAAGCGCCCGCCGTTCGTCTAGCTGTCCCAGTTGCTTATTAACCCGTGCAGCTGCCTTCTTAATATTGATCAGTGCACGTATCACAAGCTCCGGCATTACTGGACCTACGGCAAAATTGTGGCGGCTCCGTTCTGTTTGTGCTCCCCAAAGTGCCGTCTTTGGGACCTTGATTATGCCTAAACTATCATGTTCCTCTCTATACTCCATCTAATCTTCCTTTACTGGTTGCCAATGACATTCAGCCACACAGCTGATAGCATCATCATTGATGATCTCATGGTAAGTAACTAAGCCATTCTTAGCTACCCGGCTATGGACTGTATCTCCATATGCTACTTCTTTCTTATAGACAATATTTAAAGATACCAGATCATGTTGACTCAGAAAATCTTTATCCAAGGCATCCACCATCCAATCAATATAATGAATGTTATTGACGTGACGATTGATGTCAATATCTGTGTAACGAACGCGATAGGTCCGTTCATTATGCTCTGTAACTTCTCCTTGCATCTGTGGCTGTGACAATCGTTCAATCTTTGTTGTGTAGTCAGCACTATATGGATTAATAAACTCATCCACCAAGCGGACCATTTTTCTTTGCTTTAGATCCATCATCACAAAAACACTATGCATCTTGGCAACTTGCTTTCCCGATTGATCTTGAACAAAGAAATCCCGATAACAAAAATAGCGGTTATAACTTGTTGCTTGGGTAGTAATCGTTAATTCTTCTCCTACCCGTGGCATTCGGTCAACCGTTAATACATGCTGGGTCACAACCCAACCTAACCCTGCTTCCTTCATATTCTGTAAGGAAACGCCTAAATCATTGCTTTGATCATTCGATACAAGCATCAAGATATCACCTAATTTACCAACGTTTAGACGTCCTGTTAGGTCCGTATCGTAATAGACAACACGGTGTTGCTCACTATATTTTTTTCCTGGCATGTTAAATCTTCTTTCTGTAATCATTAATCCAAATGATGAAATTCATTGTACACAACTTGTCGAGCAACCTTATTTTCTTTTGCCACCCGTTTAATAGCTTGGTTGGGTTTCAACCCTTCCGCATCCATCAGTTGTGCCACCTGTTGAGCTAACGATAAGGTCTGGTCTACTACTGGTGTCATTGTTTCTGGATGATCATTACCAGCTAGAATAAGAACAAACTCCCCCTTAATCGGGTTAGTTTGCGCCCATTGGAGTGCATCAGCAACTGTCCCGCGCAAAAATTCTTCATACCGTTTAGTCAGTTCCCGACATAAAACAATTTGACGCTCTGTCCCACATATTGTAGCAATATTTTGTAAAGTTTTTGCTAAGCGATGGGGTGCTTCATATAGAATGATCGAACATGTTTGCTGATTTAGTTTAGCCAGTTCCGCTTGTTGCTGTCCTGTTTTGCGAGGTAAGAAACCATAAAAGTAGAATGGTTGTGGAGCTAAACCAGAAGCAATCAGAGCTGTCAGTCCTGCATTGGGACCTGGTAATGGAACTACCGGGATCCCTGCTGCAATGCAGGCTACTACTAGTTCATGCCCCGGATCACTAATCGAAGGCATACCCGCGTCACTCACCTGAGCTACATCTTGTCCTGCTTGCATTTTGGCAACTAATTGGGGGATACGCTCCTGGGTATTGTGCTCATGGAAGCTAATTTGCGGTGTGGTAATTGCAAAATGTTGCAAAAGTTTGCCTGTATTTCGGGTGTCTTCAGCCGCAATCACATCAACTGCTTGCAAGACTTCTTGGGCCCGTACAGTCATATCGCCTAAATTTCCAATTGGAGTTGGCACTAAATAAAGACACCCAGTAACATTCTCTCCTTTAAAACTACTCTGTGCTTCGATTGCCATTACTTTCTCTCCCCATAGATAACATCTTGACAAAATACACATGGCTCATCATTTAAGCGACGTGAACCATACATATTATCTACATTGCACACATGAAATCCTTCTTCGTATAATTTTTCCAAATTTTTCCGTGACTTTGATAATTCTTTTGGTCCGCGACTCTTGTCCTTGGCTGCTAATTCTTGCAACCGCTCATGGATGTGCTGGTTTTCAATCTCTAATTCTGCATTCTTCTCCACGATTTTTTCCATTTCTTTTTTTATGACTTCAATATTTTGTAACAACATCCGTGCCTGTGCTTCAATTTCATCAATGCTATTAGCTAATTCTCTTTTATCCATTGTTGTCACCTCGACCCTGTTCCTGGCGTATAAAGATCCATCAGACGCAAGGTTAATTTTTCTAATATTGTCTGAAAACTAACGTTAACCGTTAAACTTCGTGATTGCTTCAGTACTAATTCTATCGCCGTTACTAAACGCGCTGTTTTTACTGTTCCTAGTGTTTCTATACTAGTTTCTGTAAAAACAACTTCTTCATCTTGCTCTAAATGCTGTAAAAGCAAATCTCGTGCCAGCAACATGACAAGTTGTAAGCAAAGTTCTCGTTCATCACGACCAACAATCTCCGGCATTAGCTTACTTTGGACAAGTACAAAGGCCATCGGATCATGCCGAATAACCATATTAAACCACTGCTGTGTTAATTTAACTAAACTATCAAAGTGTTCATTAGCTTGCAGCTGTTCAGCGGCTGGTACACTTTCTGTCACATTAGCTAGAATTCGAGCTTGCTTAGCTCCTATTCCGTTTTGAATTAGTTGCTGCTGCAATTGTTCTTTAGGTAAACGTGGTAGTTCTATTAACTGACACCGTGACAGAATAGTTGGTAATATCTGACTCGTGTTTGCAGAAAGTAAAAATGCCGTCACATCACCACTTGGTTCTTCCAAAAATTTCAATAAACTATTAGCAGCCCCGTTGGTCATACGCTCAGCTTCTTGAATGATAAAGACCTTCCGCCGACTCTCAACCCCACTTTTAGTAAATTCAGCTTTGAGAAAACGAATTTGGTCGACCTTAATCGATAAACCATCTGGAACTATCTCAACCACATCTGGATGGTTATGCTCTGCGATCCGCCGACATTCATTACAACGCCCACAAGGGACTCCTGCTCGAACTGCTTCACAAAAAATTCCTTGTGCTACCCATAGTGCCAGCGCTTTTTTCCCTACTCCTTGTGGCCCAGCAAACAGGTAGGCATGAACAAGCTTCTTCTGTGTTACTAACTGCGCAAAATGCTGACGTAATTGCGTTTGTGCTGTTGTTAAATTCTGTTCTGCCATCCTGTCTTCCCTCACTTTATTCTAAGTATTGACCAACCCGTTGACTAAGTTGTTGGGAAACGGCCGCTACGACCTCTGCTAATGGACGATTAGCATCAATTACTACATAACGGCTAGGATTTTCTTGCGCTAGCCGTTCATAGGCGGCATATGTTTCTTCATAAAAGCTCACGTCTTGTGAGTCCATCCGATCAATTTGGTCTTGACGATGATCCTTGATCCGCTCCAATCCTACTTGGGGCTGGATTTTAAAATAAAATGTCAGATCTGCTTCCAAGCCTTGCGTTGCAAACGAATTAATCGCTGCCACTTCATCAATCCCAATATGTCGTCCCGCTCCTTGATAAACCAATGAACTATCCACATAACGATCACAAAAGACCACCTTACCTGCAGCTAAAGCAGGTTCAATTGTTTCAACAACATGTTGTGAACGGGCGGCAGCGTATAACAGTGCTTCTGTTCGCGCAGCCATTTCAGTGTTCTTCTTATCTAAAATAATTGTCCGTACTGATTCTGCGATTCGGTTACCACCTGGTTCTCTAGTAAAAATGTAATTCTTTTTTCCAGTAGTTTCCAAATCTGCTTTGACCTGGTTCAAAACACTGGTCTTTCCGGAGCCGTCGAGCCCTTCAAACGTAATAAAAAGTCCCCGCACAACAAAAACCTCAATTCTCGCATAGTATCTAACTATTTATTTTATGAAAAAAACCGCCTGCTATCAACAGCAAATAAATGGTACCATCGGAGCTCATTTTCTTTGTTCAAATGTAAACAAAAAAGCCACGGTATTTCCGTAGCTTTTTTTCTGTACTTCATACTGTCTGCTTATTTCTTGTCTTGTGTTTCCAACATCTTTTGGATAACCGGAACTTTGCCTAGTTCCGTAATATCATCTTTGCTTAAAACCACCAAGTTTGTATCTGATTTTGCTAGGCTAGTAAATGCCTGAATGCTTTGATCCCGGAAATAGTTGCTATCAACTTGTTGCAATGCTGTTCGTATCTTTTCAATACGATAACTTTCCGCATCAGCCCGTTGCCGAGTCGCTTCTGCTTCAGCGCGAGCTGTTTCGACCAACGCTTTATTCTTGGCATCGGTAGTCAGCTTAATATTACGGGCTTCCCCTTCAGCACGTGCAATTGCTGCAATTCGCTCACGATCTGCTGTTAATTGTTTGTCCATAGCGCGTTGAATCTCTGTCGAAGGTGTTAGTTCATCAATATTAACCCGGTCAACATTGATACCATAGATATTAGTTAAATCCCCAATCGCACTTGCCAATTCGGCATTAATTTTGGAAGTTGATCCCAAAGCTTCATTCAACTCCATTCGCCCAATAATATCTCGGAGGTGTCCCCGCACTAATTGAGCCATTGATTCTACCGAATCTGTATTTTCATAGGTATATTTTTTAGCATCTGTCACGTGATAATTGAGCGTCACGCTAGCTTCAATATCCGCATTATCCTTTGTGATTACAGAATATTGTGCTAACCGCAATGGGTGCATTGCCAATTCAACTACCTGAATATTTTGCAAAAATGGAATGTAGAAGTGTAATCCCGCTTCCACACTGCGACTATACTTGCCTAACGTCTCTACTAAACCCTGACAATTCTGCTGTACAATTTTAACTCCTAACATTTAATCCCCTCCCAATTTCATTAGCGGTCGTAAAGTTAAAATATTCCCCACCGCTTCAATCACAATATAATCTTCAGTCGGTGTGTATTCTTGGTTTCCCTCAATTAAATAACGATAGTAAATCCCTTGCAAATGAACTAATCCATTCACTGCGTCAATCTGCTTAGCAGTAACCTTTTGCCCAATAAAATTACGTTGTTCTAGCGATGTACCGGTGGGGTGAACTGCTAGAGCCTGACTAATAATATCAACCACCGTACTATTGACACTCCGCTTATCAGCTTGTGCTTTTTCTTCTAACTGACGCTTTAGTGCCTGTGGTAGTCGAAGTAAAAAAGTAGTCATCTCACTTTGTCGCATATTTCATATTCCTCTATCTTTATGATATCTAAATGATATCATAAAGAACAAAAAAATCGTTTGAAAAAGCCTGATAATCTTTTCCAAACGATTTGTATACTAATTTTCATACATCCATCATCAGTGATCAATTACCGACGATTGGATATGACCTTTAATTTGACGCCTTTTTGCTTCTAAATAAAGAAAATAATATTTGGCTTTAGCTAATTCTGTTTCAGCCACCAATTGCTCATCACTATCATACACTGCCGCCTGCGTTTGGCGGGCGTTGTCCCAATTACGCTTAGCAGTATCAATATCAGCCAAGAGCATTTCGTCATATTGCTTCTTTAATTGCTGTTTCTTCCATAAACCAAACATCTTGATCCCTCACATCTCTTGCCGACCTTGCATTGCGCGCGCTAGGGTCATTTCATCTGCGTATTCAATATCGCTTCCCACAGCCAAACCATGTGCCAGCCGTGTAACCTTGATTTGAGCAGGCTTGATTAATCGCGATAAATACATTGCCGTTGCTTCACCCTCAGTAGTTGCATTTGTTGCTAGGATTACTTCTGTAATTTCCTCATGCTCCTGCAGCCGCTTCAATAAACTAGCAATGTTTAGGTCATCAGGCGTTGTCCCATCAGTCGGCGATAAAACCCCATGGAGGACATGATACAGTCCATGATATTCGTTCATTTTTTCAAATACCATCACGTCTTTAGGTTGCTCTACCACAATTAGCTGATGCTGGTCCCGTGTCTGATCCTGGCAGATTTCACACGGCTCATCTTCAGTAATATTGCCACAAATTTGACAATAGTGCAGGTCACGCTTAGCTGAAATCAAAGCTTTAGCAAACTTTGTAACATCTTCTTCATCCATATCTATGGTATAAAAAGCTAACCGCGTAGCGTTCTTATTACCAATTCCCGGCAAGCGCATATAACTTTCAATCAACTTCTCAATCGGTTCTGGATACTGCACCGTTTTCGCCCCTTTTAACTCAAATTATAGACCCGGGATATTTTGTGCATACTTTCCCATTGTCTTTTGGGTTTGACTATCAATTTGGCCCATCGCATCGTTGATAGCAGCCACCAACAAATCTTGTAACATTTCTACATCATCCGGATCTACTGCTTCCGGTTTGATTGTCAAATCAGTCATTTTACGGTCACCAGTAAATTTAACAACTACTAAATCTTCTGGCGCATGTCCTGTGAAAACCGTCGCATTTAACGTTTCCTGATCTTGTTTCATCTTCTTTTGCATTTGCTTAACTTGTTTCATCATTGCTGACATATTCATTCCACGCATCATTACATATTACCTCACTTTTAAATTAATCATTTTTAACTTTAACAATATCTTCCCCAAAAATTTTATTGGCTTCAGCGACTAGTGGCGCTACCGGTTGTGAAGCAGTAGGCGCCTCTTCTTTTGAGGAAGTTGTTGCCTGAGACTTCTGTTTCCCTTTATGCAGTTGGTCAACATAGGTTGTACGAATCTCTAGCCACTGGTCTTGCGGAATGAAAACCAGTTTAAATTCCCTGCCTAATAACAATTCTAATTGTTTAGTCACTGCAACCTGCAGTTCTTCATCTGCAATAGCCTTTTTACAAAGAAAACTCTGCTTAAACCCTAATAAGAGTTGGCTAGGGGCGGCTGCTAAGGGTTGGGCCACCGACATGATTGCCCGTTGTGGTATTGCCAATTGTGAGAGAACCTGGTCCCACACAGCTGTTACAGCTTGTTTATCCTCACGGGTTGCAGCTCGCAATACCGAATATACCCGCTCGAGATCAACCTTAATTTTAGCAATCGGCTTCCGTGTTACAGCTTGTGGTTTTACTTGAGAATTAACCTCGGTAACAGTAGCCCCTGGTTGACTTCGACGATTAAGTTCTTGCTTCAGCGTTGCCACTTCTTGTTGAAGTTGCTTAATTTCTGTTTGAAGTCCCGTATCCATCGTAGCAACCGGTGCTTGCTTGGGTGTCATTTGCGAAGCTTGTGTCAACTTGACAGTCATTACCTCTAAGTAGACAGATTGGTGTGTTGTGAACCGCATATTTTCTTGTTGTTCATTCAACACATCAATCATCTGATATAGACGATCAGCTGCTGTCGCCTGCGCAAATTCTTTAAAGCTATCGTCAATGACACCCATCCGATTTGCTTCAACAATTTCTGGTGCTTCTTGATACAGCAGTAAATCTCGACAATACATAATCAAGTCCTCAATCAAACGACTAGGATCTTTGCCATCCTGGAGTAGTTTCTGAATGGTTATCAACGCCGCTGCCGTGTCATGATTTAACACTTGAGCTAAATAATTATGTAATTCTTGTCGCGTTACACTTCCAGTTACTAATAAGGCATTATCTAATGTGACTTCGTTTTCACCAAATGATAAGACTTGATCTAGAATGCTCAATGCATCTCGCATTCCCCCTTCGGCTGCTTTAGCAATCACCTGCAAAGCCTGTTGATCATATTTAATCTCTTTTTGCTGAAGAATGTATTCCATACGGTGTAGCAACGCAGCTAATGTGATCCGCTTAAAATCAAACCGTTGGGTTCGGGAAATAATCGTTGCTGGAATCTTATGTGGTTCCGTAGTAGCTAAGATAAAAATTACATTAGCTGGGGGTTCTTCTAACGTTTTTAATAAGGCATTAAACGCACCCGTGGATAACATGTGAACTTCATCAATGATATAAACTTTATAGTCTGCTTGTGTCGGCGCATATTTTACTTTATCTCGTATGTCACGGATTTCTTCAACACCGTTGTTTGAAGCAGCATCAATTTCAATTACGTCGTTTAAACGGCCGGCTGTAATTGCCCGACAGGTTTCACATTCATTACATGGTTCGCCATCTTTTTGTTGGTGGCAATTAATTGCCTTAGCAAAAATTTTAGCAGCCGAAGTTTTTCCTGTTCCCCGCGGTCCACAAAAAAGATATGCATGGCTTGTTTGCTTCGTTACTAACGCGTTCCGCAACGTCTTAGTAATCAGTTCTTGCCCCACCAAATCAGCAAAACGCTGAGGACGCCATACCCGGTATAATGCTTGATAACTCATCCTGCATTCCTTCCCATTCTAATAAAACATTTCCCCCATTATAACAAAAAATCTCCTCGCCTTAACAGACCAGGAGCTTGCATTCATATCACAAAAGGCACATGCTGAACCAAACTTAGTGCTGCTTCCTTCCGGACCTGACACGGTTCGTAAGGACAACATTGCCTTAAGGCCTTGCGGCAAAATATATCTTAACACGATCACAATTATTTTTCCAGTATTGATTTATCTTTCTTTTGTTGCGCCAGCCTACGCTGCTGCTTCCTGATTTTTTGTTGTTTCCGAATATAGCGAAAGAAGTCACGCAAAATTTTAGCTGACGCTTCTTCCATAATTCCGTACTCAACCTGTGCCTGGTGATTGAAGCGTTTATCCCCTAACAAATTCATCAAACTCCCTGCACAACCTGCTTTGGGATCTTTAGTCCCATAATAAACTTCTGGAATTCGAGAATTGATAATTGCTCCACAGCACATTGCACATGGTTCCAAGGTAACAAATAACTGAGTATTTTCCAATCGCCATGATCCTGTGCGTAAACAAGCCTCTTCGATAGCCATCACTTCAGCATGATGAACCGCATCTTGACTGTGCTCACGCAGATTATGCCCTCGCCCAATAATTTCACCATCGTGAACAATTACACATCCAATGGGGATTTCACCTATGTTTTGAGCTTTCTTAGCTTCATACAACGCTTCCCGCATAAACTTGTACTTTTCAAATTCACTAAGCTCCATTTTCTTAATCCTTCCTATTTAATACTTTGCAAAATGAAGTACCCTTTATCCCGCGTCAAAGTTGTACAATTACCAAAAACTTCTAACATCTTCTTTTTAGCCGATGGAGCTCCCTGCTTCTTTTGAAGAACAATGGTTAAAGTCCCTCCTGGCAACAAGTGGGCATATGCTTCCGCTAAAATGGTATGTACTACTTGTTTTCCTGCTCGGACCGGCGGATTGGAAATGATCGCATCATAATCAGCATCTTCAACATCCTGGTAGCAGTTTGAAGGCCAGATTTTGACGTTCTTAATTTTGTTAATCGTAGCATTTCGTTGACATAACGCTAATGCCCGGTTATTAACATCTACCATATCAACTTGGCTTGCTGGGAAAGATTTTGCCAAAGCTAATCCAATCGGGCCATAGCCACATCCCACATCTAGAATTTTTGCTGCGGTAGTTAAGGTTGGTGCTACCGCAGTCAATAGCACACGACTACCATAATCCACAGTATTCTTAGAAAAAACACCATTATCAGTAATAAAAGTTAGTGTCTGATCCAGAAGTATAAAATCCCAGCGTTGTTCTGCATGATCTACATCTGGATTTTCTGTGTAATAATAATTTGGCATTTTTGTATCCTTTCTGTAATTTACGTTCATATTCTGTTTTATATCATACGAATTTTCGCGTGATAAAGCAATTTCTATTGGTATCCGCTTTCTTAAATAACTCTATATATGGTATTGAGGGTGTTTTTTAACCCCCTATATCTTGTGTTTTACGATTGCTTTTTGTTGATTTATTCCCAAAATATTGTATACTGAATTACGTTAATTATCGAGGGAGTGAGCACAATGAAGCTAACTGTTTTTACTAAAAATAACTGTATCCAGTGCAAGATGACTAAGAAATTCTTAGAACAACACAACATCAGTTTTGAAGAAAAAAATATTTCACAAGAACCACAATACATTGATTATCTCCGTGATCACGGCTTCCAAACTGTTCCGGTGATCGAAGAAAACAACGAACCTGTAATCAATGGTTTTCGTCCTGATCTTTTAAGGAGGCTCATCGCTGACTAATGAAAGTTGTCTATTTTACTGTGACAGGTCAGACACGGCGGTTTGTCAAAAAACTTGCTGTTAGTGATCCTTACGAAATTGATGGGATTGATCCAGAACATGAAGTCAACGAGCCGTTCGTCCTCATCGTTCCGTCGTATAGTGACCCTGCTATCACGGAACCTGTGGACGAATTTTTAAGTTATGGAACAAATTCTAAAAATTTAAAAGGAATTATTGGCAATGGTAACCGTAATTTTGCGGAATTATTTATTATCACTGCTAAAGAACTGGCTCACAAATACCAAAAACCAATTATTTATGCCTTTGAATTCAACGGCACACCACGCGATGTAGAAAATTTCAGGAAAGCGGTGAAGAAACTTGAGTCTTAAAGATATTGATATCAGCAAAGTTCGTTATTATGATCTCAATAATGAGATCAATCTCCCTGTTAATGGGCAAATTCCATTGAATAAAGATAAGGAAGCTCTAGCTAGCTTTCTCGAAGAAAACGTTGGCCCCAACACCAAACGGTTTGCCAATCTAAAGGAACGCTTTGATTATCTCATTGCCAATGATTATTATGAAGCTGAATTTATTCATAAGTATGACTTTAGCTTCATTGAAAAGTTATACGCATTTTTACGTCAAGCCAACTTTCACTTTAAGACCTTCATGGCCGCTTATAAATTCTATGCCCAATATGCTTTAAAAACTAACGATGGAGCATATTATCTGGAAAACTTCATTGATCGGGTAGCAGCCAATGCTCTTTTTGCTGCTGATGGTAATGAGGAATTGGCTATGGCTTTAGCAGATGAGATTATTCACCAGCGTTATCAACCAGCTACTCCAACCTTCCTCAATGCCGGTCGCAAGCGGCGGGGTGAGTTGGTGTCCTGTTTCTTAATCCAAATTACTGATGATATGAACTCAATTGGACGAGGAATCAATTCTGCCTTACAACTCTCACGGATTGGGGGCGGTGTTGGGATCACCCTATCCAACTTACGGGGAGCTGGCGCCCCTATCAAGGGAATTCAAGGAGCTGCTTCCGGGGTCATTCCTGTCATGAAACTCCTGGAAGATAGCTTTTCCTATTCCAACCAACTTGGCCAACGTCAAGGTGCAGGAGTTGTGTATTTGAATGTCTTTCATCCTGATATTATTGCTTTTCTTTCCGCCAAAAAGGAAAATGCTGACGAAAAAATCCGGGTTAAGACCTTATCTTTAGGAGTTATTGTACCTGATAAATATTATGAATTGGTACAAAAGAATGCCGACATGTATCTCTTTGACCCATGGGGGGTTGAGCGCGCCTATGGTAAACCATTCTCATATGTTGATATCACTAAAGAATATGACAATATGGTAGCTAACCCTGCTATTCCTAAGAAGAAAATTAAAGCCCGGGAATTGGAAGAAGAAATTTCCAAACTCCAACAAGAATCAGGTTACCCCTATGTTATCAACATCGATACTGCTAACAAGGCTAACCCAATCGATGGCAAAATCATCATGAGTAATCTTTGTTCAGAAATTCTGCAAGTTCAACGTCCTTCACGCGTTAATAATCGCCAGGAATTTGACGAACTTGGCACTGATATTAGTTGTAATCTAGGTTCAACTAATATCGTTAACCTGATGGCTTCACCTGATTTTGGTAAGTCCGTTATGACTATGACCCGAGCTTTGACATTTGTGACTGACCACTCTGCAATCGATGTCGTTCCATCAGTTGAACATGGCAATGCGATTGCACATACTATTGGTTTAGGTGCTATGGGATTGCATGCCTTTTTGGCTAAGAATCACATTGAGTACGGTTCTCCAGAAGCTTTAGACTTTACTAGTGTCTATTTTATGCTCTTAAATTACTGGACTCTTAAAGCCTCAAATACTATTGCTCGAGAACGACAAACGACTTTTGCAAATTTTGCTAAAAGTAAGTATGCTGATGGGACTTACTTTGACAAATATGTAACTAAATCTTATGCTCCGCAAACTGACCGGGTTAAGGAACTTTTTGCAGGCACTTTCATCCCCCAACCATCTGATTGGGCCAAACTCAAGGAAGCTGTAATGCTTGATGGGCTCTACCATCAAAACCGAATGGCTGTTGCTCCTAACGGATCAATTTCTTACATTAATGACACTACTGCCAGTCTTCATCCAATTATCAACCGGATTGAAGAACGACAGGAACGAAAGATTGGGAAGATCTATTATCCAGCTCCATACCTTTCTAACGATACTATCAAGTACTACAAGTCAGCTTATGATACTGACATGCGGAAAGTTATTGACACCTATGCGGCTGCTCAACAACATGTCGACCAAGGAATGAGTTTAACTCTCTTTATGCGGTCAACTATTCCTGAAGGTTTGTATGAGTGGAAGAAGAACCGGACAAACAAGATGACAACTAGAGATTTGTCCATCTTACGAAACTATGCCTATGCAAAAGGCATCAAGTCTATCTACTATATTCGGACTTTCACTGATGATCAGGAAGAAGTCGGCGCAAACCAATGTGAAAGCTGCTCAATTTAACTAGGTGTTGATTTTAATTAAGGAGGAATAATCCGTTCATGGAACGTCTAGACAAAAAAGGAAATTACTTAGCTATCAACTGGAATGACATTGAAGATAGCATTGACAAAGCTACTTGGGAAAAATTAACTGAACAATTCTGGTTAGATACACGAATTCCCCTTTCTAACGACCTTGCGGACTGGCGCACTTTATCTGACGCCGATAAAGATGTCGTAGGGAAAGTTTTCGGGGGACTAACCCTGTTGGACACCTTGCAATCACAAGATGGAATGTCATCTTTGATGGCAGATGCACGTACACAAGAGGAAAATGCTGTACTTAACAATATTCAATTTATGGAGTCTGTCCACGCTAAAAGTTATTCTTCAATCTTTTCAACGTTAAACACTCCTAAAGAAATTGAAGAGATCTTTGCTTGGACTAACAGCAATGAAACACTGCAATATAAAGCTCAAAAAATTAATGACATTTATCGTCACGGTAAACCATTAGAAAAGAAAGTCGCTTCTGTTTTCCTGGAAACTTTCTTATTCTATTCAGGTTTCTACACTCCGCTATACTGGTTAGGCCACAATAAACTGGCTAACGTTGCTGAAATTATCAAGTTGATCCTGCGGGATGAATCTGTTCACGGCACATATATTGGCTATAAGTTTCAACTTGGTTTTAACGAATTGAATGCTGAGGAGCAAGAAAGCTTTAAAGAATGGATGTACGATCTTCTCTATGATCTTTATGCTAATGAAGAACAATACACCCACCTTCTTTATGACCAAGTTGGTTGGACAGAAGAAGTGCTCACTTTCTTACGTTACAATGCTAACAAAGCCTTGATGAACCTTGGTATGGATCCCTTATTCCCAGATACTGCTGAGGACGTCAACCCGGTAGTCATGAACGGGATCTCTACTACCACTTCTAACCATGACTTCTTCTCCCAAGTCGGTAATGGTTATCTGTTGGGGAACGTTGAAGCAATGAATGATGATGACTATCTATTCCGCTTTGACGATGACGATCAAAAATAAATATTTCCATAACTAAACAAGCGGCAGGCAAGAAATATTGTTTCTTGCTTGCCGCTATTTTTATTATATAGCCAAAGCTTTTTATAAAATTTATACCACTAATTCTTTGACGCTAGAAAAGGCTATCTTCTAATCTTTGCAGTTGTGCTTGATACGTCTCAGTCGTCAATAACAAGTCACTGGCTAATCGGTCAATACGCGTAATAATCTCTCCGGTAATGATTTCATCACCAGCAATATCTTTGCTCTCCACGTATAAACTGCTTGCTAATGGGACTGCCTTCATGAAGTTTAAAATCGGTTTAAGCTGGTAATCAGCCACCAAAAAATGGCGGGGTGAGCCCGCTGTTATCACAGCTGTGGTCACCTTGTCTGCCAGTGCTCGTGCGGGAAGTAAATCTAAGACATTCTTTAACGCCCCAGAGATTCCTGCCTGGTATACTGGTGATCCCAAGACCAAAGCGTCCGCACTCATGATTTCTGTTGCCACACGGAGAGTGTCACCACTGTACTCACGAAAATCACGTCCATCACTAAATACCATCTGCAATTGTCGTAAATCCAGCAAAACCACCTCAACTTGGTTGCTTTGTGCTTGGAGAGCATCTTTTAGTTTGTTCAAAATTGTTACCGTTTTCGAACCAATAACAGCACCTGATACAAGTACTATTTTCATTATTTCACCTACTTCTTCGGATATGCCCGGGTATACTGCTTAACAACAGGAACAATCTTCTCCCCTAAATAATCAATTTGTCTCATCACTTGTTTGTGGGGCATTCCTGCAAAGTCAAGTTGGGCGATATAGCGTTGCATCCCAAACTGTTCATACTGATAAAGGACCTTTTCAACAACAGCTTCTGGGTCACCAACATTCATTGATTGTAGCGGGTCGCGTTGGGCAGCAAAGGCCCGTTTATCAAAGCCATAACCATTAGCTAACCGCATTCCCTCATCAACATGTGGATAATACTCCCGTAGCGCTGTGGTCATATCTTCAGCTACATAAAATAATCCCGCAGTTGTTACCGGAATTTCTGCTGGATCATATCCATTTTCGCGTAAAACGTCACGATAAATATCCACCGACTCCTTGAAACGTGATACCGGCCCAGCAAGGGTTGTAATCACCATGGGAACACCTGCTCGCCCTGCTTTAATCGCACTCTCAGCTGGTCCACCAACCGCTCGCCAAATAGGCATCTTTCCATTTAAAGGCCGAGGATACACAGCAATATCATTTAATGGAGCGCGAAACTTGCCTGACAACGTAACTCGTTCATTGGCTGCGATCTGCAATAATAAATCAAATTTTTCTTCGAAAAGTTCAGCATAATCTTCATATTTGTAACCAAGCAAATCAAAAATCCCTAAACGTGATGCTCGTCCGCCAACAATTTCGGCCCGCCCATTAGACAACAAGTCTAATGTAGCAAAATCTTCAAAAAGTCTAACTGGATCTGTGGTCGACACAATAGAAGCAGCCGACCCGATCTTAATCTTTCGCGTTGCATTAGCAATAGCTCCCAAAATGACTGTATGTGCCTGGTTAGTAAAATATTGCTGATGACTTTCGCCCAAACCATAGTAGTCTAAACCTGCTTGCTCTGCATACGTAGCTTCTTCGACTAACTCATCAATTCGTTGCTTTTCACTACTAATTTTGCCCGTAGTTGGGTCAGGCATCCTATCCCCTAACGTATAGATTCCTACTTCTAAACCATTTTCTGGATGAATCCGATAATCTGCCATTGTCATTTGGATAACCTCCACTCCATAACTTACTCTATGTAAGAAATATAAATAAAAATCCCTAGATTGCCAAGACGGCACTTCAGAGTAATCAGGTTACTTTAAAGATACCGTTTAATTTGGCAAGCACAAAATTGATCCGTATAATAAAACTTAAAAAGTCGCAGGAGGAATACCGATGAGTTTTGAACCACTGGACTGTCACATCGATGATGGTCTCAAAAGTTTATTGGGCAAATGGAAAATCCCTATTTTAATTCAACTACGCGCTCAACAAGTGTTACGCTTTTCTGACTTATACCGCGCACTACCTGGAATAACTAAAAAGATGCTTACACAAACGTTAAAAGAACTGGAGGAAGATGATTTAGTTAATCGCAAGGTCTATCCGGTTGTGCCCCCTAAGGTCGAATACCAGTTATCTGCACATGGTCAGGAATTGATTCCGACCCTCGATGCCCTTCATGCGTGGGGAATAGCCCATAGCGCACACTTAGCGCATAAGCAACACCAGCATGACTAATCCGGTTATATTAGAAAATATTTTTACACACTACCGACTAACTTCTTAGCCTTAGTATTAAGGAAGATTATTTTTGAAAGAAAACGGCTTACTCCTCGTAAACCTTGGTTCCCCCCGTTCCACAAGTGTGGCTGATGTACGCCAATATCTCGCCGAATTCCTGGGTGATCCCAATGTAATTGAAATGCCCCGCTGATTTTGGAAACCAATCTTGCATGGGATGATTTTACGGTCACGGCCGGCTAAATCAGCTCAGCTTTATCGGGAAATATGGACCGATGCGGGATCTCCTCTCATCGTCCATACCTATAATTTAACTAAAAAAGTTCGCACTTTACTTCCTGACTGGGAAGTGACAATGGCTATGACCTATGGGCAACCAACAATTGCCAGTCAAATTACCAAGTTGCAACAAAAATGTCACCACATCACTGTTCTCCCACTTTTTCCTCATTACAGTAAGTCCACTACTAAGTCCATTATCGACCAAGTTGCAGCGGTTGCTCCAAATGCAACAATTATTAAGCGCTTCGGTGGCGACGATGCTTATATTGCGCTTCTGGTTAATAGGATCAACCAATTGTGGACAGCAGGTGACTATGACCAATTGTTTGTTTCCTATCACGGGGTTCCTGTCTCTATGATTAAACGCGGGGATCCTTACCAGGATGAAACCATGGTTACTTCGCGCAAGTTACAAGCAGCTTTAACTTTAACATCAGACAAAATTAAATTCACCTACCAATCACGGTTTGGACCAACCCCGTGGCTCCAACCATATCTCCATGAAAGTCTTGTCCAAGCGGCTGATGCAGGCATACGAAAAGTTTTATTAGTTTGTCCATCATTCACAGCTGATTGTTTAGAAACTTTACATGAAAATGGTATCGAAAATAAAGCTAATTTCCTAGCCCATGGCGGGCAAACTTTAGATCTTGTTCCTGCCCTCAATGATGACGCGGAATTTGCTCAATATATTGCCCACTTGGTTCAAATTCATAAATAGATACCAATAATACAAAAACCGTTAGAAATTGCGTTACTGAAAACGTTACTTTCTAACGGTTTTATTATTACTGTTTTCTAAACTCCAGCTAAAACTCTAGTTTTTTCATTCATTATTAGTTACGTAAAAATCGTGGCAACCATCTTTGCCATAAATCAGGTAACCCCGTGGTATTCTTCTCTTTTTTAACCGGAACGTTCACTACCGCAAATAATTGGATCATGGTAGTAACTAGTGAACTCTTCTTCCGGTAAGCAATGTATTTAGGATACCATTGGGTAACGTATTTATTTTTAAATGACCGTAATCCTTGGAACGAGTAAAAACGGTATCCATATTCATAGATCAAATGGGCAATTTTTTCTTCGAGGAAACTAAACTCCGAATTTCCTACGTTTGCTAACGGAGCCATTCCCATATCAAACCGCTGATATCCATTTTGCTGTCCATATTCAAACAACTTGATAAATAGAATGTCCATTACTCCAGAAGGAACACCATCATGGCGGTGGCGCATAAGATCAATTGAAAGTACGCCCTCCTCCATTGGCATAATATTAGCAAAGGCCACCAAGCGTCCGTATTGGTTTTTTACCACTGCTATCGGTTGCTGTTGTAGGTATTCTTCGTCAAAAAAACCTAATGAGAAGCCTTTTTCGACTTCTTGCCCTAACCATTCATCTGAAACGCTACGCAAATCAGCCATTGTCGCCGCATCAAATGGTGGTTGTAATAAAGCAAACTCATAACCTTCACGTTCAAATTTGTTAACTAAGTTCCGTAATGGCCGCCGCTTCTTCCCCGCCATACTGAAGTTGGGCAGATCAACATACCCTTCTTCACCGATTTTAATAAAATCAAACCCATAATCATGGAGCAATGAGGCGACTTCCTGATTTGTTTCATAAAATACCAGGCTGTAGCCAAACCGATCAGCAACCTTCATAAAATCCAAGATTGCACTTCGTAAATATTCCTGATTACCGACCGGTTCTCCCATGATCAATAATTTATTAGCGTTGCGCCGATACATGAAGAAAAGTTGATCCTCACCGTTAACTTGATAGTAATAAATATTTTTGTCACGCAAATAAGCCAACTGACTTACTTCATTGCCCCCAAACTGGGCAATTATCTTATGAATACGTTCTTCATCATAATTATTTAGCTTGAAAGGATCATTGGCTGCTCCTAAATAGCGGATCAGAATCATTCCCAGCAATGCAGCAATTGAAAGTGCAATCAATCCCGACAGCCAAATTTTCAAACCAGGAAATAGGAAAACGGCAGGCGTCTTATGATGGCGCATAAATGATGGCGTGTTTAATACTCCAACAATAAGATAGATCACCAGCGTCATCACAAAGATCGACCCGTCAACAATCAATTCGTTAATGGAATAACGTAACTGTTCACGATAAAGCTCTTTTTTGGCAAAGGCCACTGCAATCACTACTAAAACTAGGAAAGCAATAAACACCGGCGACGAAGAATCCCAAAAAATAGTGTTGGCCACACCCGCTACCAATAATAGCAATGCCGGCCAAAAAGCCCGCTTAACCTTTAGTGCAATCGCCCGACCTAAAATAATCAAAAGAACTGCAAAGATGATGTCCGATGATTGACTCAAGAAAAAGAGGGTATATGGATATAGCTGCAACAAAAACTTGTTACTGAATGTATAATTAGGGACCGCTGCTTCCAATAATAAAAAGATACCTGAGAAATACATGAAGCAAGTCACTAGGATATGCGCAATTTTTTGGAAAGCAGCTTGGGGCAAACCATCCAAATACTCATTGACCCGTCCTCCCATGCTGTGGGCAAAAAAGATTAAGCCAATGATAAAGGGAACAATATAATAAAAGATCCGAAAGAATAAACACCAAACAACAGCTTGGTCTGTTGCAATGCCTAGGGTGCTCATCCCCATCATCATGAAGACGTCAAAGGAACCTAAGCCCCCAGGTACCATTGAAATGACCCCTAAAACTGATGCAATAACATACAGGGGGAAAATTGCAGCTAAGTTCACAGATACATGCATAACCCAGCCAATCATCATAAAGAACCCGGCCGCAAATAACCACTCAAATAGCGATCCAGCGATTAACCGCAGCTCAATCCCCAGCGTTAGGTCTTCAAAAAAGGATGCACTTTTTAGTTTGGTAACAGTAAATAATACTGGGAAATACAAAGCTCCACCAGCTAACCAAATCCAATAATTAGCAAATTGAACTCCGATTTGCCCAATAAAAATCATTCCTAAAGCTAGCCAACACAAAATAGACAAACCCGCAACCAAAAATAACGCTACCTTGGATAAGGCATATAATACCTGCTTTTTAGTTGCATTTTGACTGTAAAAATGGGCCCGCAACGTTGCCCCTAAAACCCCGCCAAAGCCAGCGATATTAGTAAAACTGTTAGTTGTCCATCCGCTTCGGATGATATACGGGATTGTGAATTTTCCTGGTAAAAACTTCACAATAGCAAAGTCATACCCCAACATCGGTAATACTGCTACCATTCCGCCTAACAACATCAACCCTATTTCGATTGGTGACTGATCAGCCAATCCCTGTCCAACCCGATTCCAATCTACATCGCGAAAAATTTTTGCTACTTCAAAAATCACAAAGATTACCACTGATGTTACAAATAATAATTTCAGCAATAGCGCATTGCGATCAAAAAAAGTACGTGCTTTTTTTAGTATAGTTGTCACCTATTTTTCCTCCCCAAGTATGCTTTATCTATTCTCATTATCAACGAAATTAGTTAATTATTCAACTAACTAACGTAGATTAAAAACATTTTTAGCAAAAAAGGATAACTCACAGTAATAAACTGCGAATTATCCTTCGTTGTTAGGTGTTATTTAGCTCAATCGTGCTTTTTCTTTTTATTTTTCAGATCGATTCTTAATAATCCTGCCAGCATTATCAGGAGTAACCCCCACACCGTCTCACTGGTGGTTTCTTCGGCACCCGTTTGCGGTAGCCGCGCTAATTGCTCTGTTTTACTTTCCGCTTGAGCTGGACTTGGATTTTGTTGGTCACTAAGCGCAACCTTCTTATCAGCCATTGTCCCGGGCGCATTGTTCTTATCTGCGTCATCTTCTGGCATCTGTGGCTGATTATCTGGTGCGTAAATGAAAATAATTTCATCATTTACCAGCTTAAATTGTCCGCTGACACTAGGGGCTGCACTTTGTAAGTGATAACCAGGTATCTGTATAGCCTGTGCAGTAAATGCTGCCCCAAATGTTCCTGTTAAAACTGTACTTGGAGCCAAGTGGTGTCCATCAGCGGTTTGATAATGCACCACTACTTGCTCTTCATCAGGTGCGTAAACAAAGACTACGGCGTGATTATCCACTTGATAAGTTCCGGTTACTTGTGTGGAACCGCTAACCAAGTGGTATCCTGGAATATCCTTCGCAGTCGCAGTGTACTCTCCACCATAGACACCAGTCAAGTTTTCACTTGGATGCAACGGCTGCCCATCAGTCGTTATATGCTGTACTGTGACTGTTTCAGGGTTTGGAGTGTAGTTAACGACATATGCTTTATCTAGGTTCTCGTCCCAAGTAGCATTGCTAACAACAACTGTGTCACCGCCAACACTGTCCATCTCTGGAGTATATCCTTCGATGTCTGGACTGTTCAAGGTGGCAAAACTTGCCTGGTCATTCCAATCATGATCCCAAACAACCACTCCGGTAGCCATATCTTTGATTCCCCCTTGAGTAAAGACTAGGGTCTTTGCTACCTTTTGTGGTCCTGTTGGTAAGTTATAGGTCACTGTCATCGTAACGGTCTTAGTTCGCTCTTGGGCTACCAACTTGTGCTTAAGGTGCACAACAATTTGTTCACCATCATGGGTTCCATCAGCAGTAAAGTTAATCTCCGTTGGATAACCTGGTACCAAGACATACCTATTCGGATCCGGATTGATAATGTTAGTAGCGACTTTCTGGTCAGTTTGTCCATTGATCATTTGTGGATCACCAATTTGTAGTTGATTGTTGTCATCATCAACATAAATTACCGTCGCGCCCTGCTTATTAGGACTATAAATCACTGTTCTTTCAACAGTATTTAATTTTGGATCAGCAAAATTGTCATTCGTAATCAATACTACTACCGAAGATACTTCTGACTGGTCGGCCGTATAGCCCTGAATTTTCGGACTATCAACTGCTGCAAAAGTCACTTTTTGGTGCCAAGCCGAATTCCAAATAGTGGTCTTAGTTACCAAGTCAGTAACCCCATCTTGAATCACTGTCAAGCCTGGCTCTGTCTGGTAATCATCCGCCGCTTGGGAATGTGTAGCATCGGCAAAGACGTAGTGAATTACTTCTGTAATTGTCTTAGTTCTGTGCGCTACCACTTGCTTATGTTTAAAATGCAGGACAAATTGATTATGCCGATCGTCGCTTTGATAAGTCGTCCCTTTAGCAAAATTATCCGTTGCATCTGCGTTCACAATGTAGCCTTTAGCTTCTAAAGTGGCAATAATTTGTTCTAGATTTTGCCCGTTTTTGGTAAACACAATTTGCTCGGCAAAATTGCCACTTGCAGTCAACTGATTCAAAATTTGACCGTTGGCATTATCGTCCACTAGCTTTATCTGAGCATTCTGTGGATTAGCTGTATACCGGATTGTGAATACTGTGTCTTTATCCAACGGCTGGATATTGTCCATCTCAGGCGCAGCGTTGGTTGGCGTATATCCATCGAGTTGCCCTACGATTTCGGGTGCTCCTACACTAGCAAATGAATCCCGATAACCAGCAACAAGTTCCCATGGATTGTAGGTAACATGCTTAGTAACTTCATCTACAAGCGCACTCCGCTGGAACTTAACCGTTTGTACTAATTGCTTGGTAGTACCATCTGGGAGGTAGACGATAATTGTCCGCGTTACCGTTTGATTTAGATCACCTGCTTCTAACCCGGTCGTATATGTCAGATTAGGATTATCTGGGAGAGGATCGGTCGTCGTTTTAGGATCATCCGGTGTCACTAAAACAGTAGCATGTTCAATCAAAATCTTTTGGTCAGGAGTATGATCACCAGTAAACGTAATCGTCGTAGGAATCTCCTGTCCTGTAACCAGTCTCCATCCAGCTGGAACTTTGATTTCGATCCCTGATGGAGTTTTAAAGCTCCCATCGTCTTGTTTCAAAGTGATGGTTTCATCTGTATGTCCCGTGATTTCATATGTCGGAGTGATGACCTTCCCCGTTTCTTTATCAACAAACGTGATATTTGTTTTTTGTTCCTTCGGAGTATAGATGACAACTTCGTCCCCACCATTTTTCGGCTTACCAGCCAAATCAAAGGCAATCCGCTCGCTCGCAACTGTCTCTGTATTCGCTGTATATCCTGCAAGGGTGTGCTTATTAGCGGTTAAATTATAAGCATCAAAGTATACCGGTGTTGTTACATCAGTGGTCCCATGAACCCACTTAGAATAATGCACTGCGTCATCACTGCCCTGGGCAAGTTTAACCAGATCAATATCAGCCTTCCGCGTCCAATGTGATTCTTGGATGACAGGAGCGAACGCTTCGCGTCCATCCTTGTAAACAAAGGAAATCTGCCGAGTAACAGTGGTATTCAGATCTTTCTGGTCAACGCCTTGCGGGTAGTTATGTGTATAACCATCACCATCTGTCAGTTGATCTATCGTTGCTTTTCCTGCTTCAGCAGTAACTGTGACATGCTTGTGCCCAACATAAACTTTCCAGATCTGCTTAATTTTCAGCGGGACTTTTCCAGCATCGGTATCAACTAGTTCACTATTATCATATGATTCTAGATATTCCTTATTTAGTCCCTCAGGATTAGTCGTCCAGCCATCAGATACCAGCTTGTAACCTGCTTTGGCTAACTGTGCTAACCGTTCCTGGGTAGTGTAATTAATTGTGTCCCCTGAATTACCATTAATTCCGTCAGTAAATAGTGTATTGCCGGTATCTTGGTCAATGTACGCTACTTGGGCTAATGATGTATTAGGAGAAATAACAACATAGACATCACCAGCATTCACGCCCTGAATAGCAGCAATCGATTTTACTATCGCTTCTTGAGGAGTGTATCCTTTCAAAAAGTCATATTCTGTTGGCTTATTCGGATCATAGTATGGGGTAGGCACACTAGCATAATCTCCCACTGCACCGCTGGTAATGGTGGTTGAATTACCATTTTGATCTTCGGTTGTAGTACTTACTGGTATCCATATGTTGCGAACTGATAATTCTCCCGTTACCAAGTTAATTTCTACTTGCCGGTAGAACTTAACTGTTTGGTGAATATCATTTAAGCCAGCTACTGGTTGCCCTGAAACATCAACCCCATTCTTAGAAGTTCCTTGTGCATACCGATAGTGAATTGTCCGGGTTGAAGTTGATTCATAATCTTGCACATGGCTGGCGTATTCATTTGCAGGATAAACCGGCGAATTATCATCACTACCAGCAACTTTTTCACCGACAGTGGGCGGATTATCTGGTGTCACACTAACCCACTTTTCATGGTAAAAGACATCTACTGTCGTATCTGCCGTTGTTGCATCAACATCCTGAGCTGCAATCGACGCTAAAGCTCGGTCATTACTATCCGTGGCCTTTTCATAACCAAACTTCGTCAAATCATACGTTGCTACTGCTTGCCAACTTGTTTCATCTGTTGCTTCGTACCCAGCAGTATCCTCAGTTGCTTCAGCATATGGAATCCATTTTTCCCCTACTTTTGGCACTACACCTGAACCTTCAAAAATCACATCCACTTGACTTGGCTTATAATAACCAACCAAGGCTTTAGTGATCATGTCATAAATTGCGTAGCGCTTTAAGGTCACTACTTGCTTCACAGTCTGAGGATATTGTGTTGTAGTTACCCGTCCATTTGCGTCATTAATCAAGCGATCTTGATCCGCATCCCAGAAATTGATTGTCCGCGTTACCGTCTTTGTTTCTAAGGTGAACTGGTTACTGTGAATCAAATGCATAGTTACGATATTTTTGCTTGGATCAGCTGAATATGTCTTCGGCATCCCCAACCCATCATCAGAATCAATAAATTTTCCTTGATCGGTATCGTAGTAATGTACATAACTCAAATCATAACCGTCATCAATCCCTTGATTTAAACGATTGAAAACATCCCAATAAACTGTCTTATTCTCGTCATCAATCGCTCCATCAGTGACTCCCGTTGCGATCTTCAGGTCAGGGATGATGACCTTATTATCGGTGTCATCAATTACTACGTAGTGAAATTCTTGTGGTAGAGCAGTATAGGTAACTGTATTGGTAAATGCTATTGTATCTTCTGGATGTTTAGCAAATTCAGCTGCAATATCAAAAGTGATTCCCTTTGTGGCAATTTCTGAAGCGGCTGTTCCTGCCAAGTATCCCGCTTTTTTCGGAACGGTTACCCCTGGAATCGTAAATGTTGCTTCTGTCCCGGTGGTGGTTGTTCCTTGTTCCTGATACAAATAAGTGACTTCGCCTGTAACTTCATCTGTCATTTGGGTTACAGTATAGGTCTTGATAACTGGAACAGCAATGCTATTATCACCATCTTGTTGATACAATGGTGCACTTGGATCATATTCGAACTTATCTGTCCGTGTTATCGTTTTAGTGACCCGATCAATGATATGTTCCAATTCAAACTGAACGGTATCACCATCGAAATAATAAGCAACGATCTGATCAAAGCCAGCCTGACCCGTACTATACTTTCCAGTCTTGATTATCGTCGGCGTTTGTCCCGCTACTAACTGATAGTGAGCTGGAATCAAATCAGCAGGAATATTTGTAACCGCAAAATCGGATAACTTCAGCGTATCTTGATTGTCACTATATGTCTTCGTTAAGGCCGGAACATCAATGTAGTGGTCCTGACCATTCTCATCAACATAATGTAGTCGTACTTTAACAGTAGACTCCCCTGTAATCTTTATCCCCGCCCGGGTAGAAATAAACGGTGTCATTCCTTCACCCATCAAGGCTGTATCCAGATACCCTGTCTTATTCGCATCATTGATAAAGTTTGGATCAGTCCCATGGAAAATGAACTGTCCCACTGCTGTGATAGAGTCAATCGTCCGTAAGAAACGAACCATCACTGCTTTAACTTTAGACCAATCATCAACCTGATCCGCGGTCATAAAGCCTACTGTCGACGGTAAGTAACCTTTTTGCGTTTGATTTGGCAATGTTTGTGTATCATATGAGTACAAAATTTCAAAATCATTCACACCAAACGCAGTACTACGCGGTTCAAATTCAACCGCCCGGGTCAAATGGAAAGTAAAACTTGTATCCGAACTCTGTGGTAAGTTAGAGACCAAATATCCCTGTTTAATGCCATCAGTACTATAATTTGCCAGCCGTACAAAGTACGCCATTTGGTCGCTTCCTTTGTCGTCTGAAGTCCCAATTTGAACCGGTTTAACGTCCTGGTTCCCCTGAGCGGTATTTGGGACATAAGCAATTGGTGGGGTCTTAATTGTAAAAGTCCCTGAACCTAATAGGTACAACTTACCACTAACTCCACTGTCAGTAATCCCTTGAGTATAACCTTTGACATCTTCTTCAGGATTCAGCACTTCTTTGGAGGTGTTAACCATCCCTGTCCGGGTGAACATGTATACTTGCCAACCATATGAACCTGCTTCAGCATCCGGATCAATAGCAATCGGCATTTGGTTAGAACCATTGACATAGTTACCAGCTTTGACGTCAAAGTTAAATCCTGTTCCCGTATAATCTAGCTTGATAACTTCGCGCCCATTATACATAAATTTAGTCAGCTTGGGCTCTACTACTCCCTTTTCTCCTGGATTTGGTAAACCAATATCTTTCCACGTACCAGGAAAGTTCATATGCTCTGGTAAGACGTAGTAGAAGATTGGTTCATGGATGTACTTTGTTCCGATGGACGAACTATTGGCGTTGGCGATGCTGATACTACCATATGATTTCCAGTTTAAGTCTTCACTGTAATATTGATTAGATGTTTGTGAACCAGTGGCTCCGGCATCTGACTTCAAATCAGCTACACTTTGGACCCGTTGGTTTGAAGTATTAGTATAAGCAGTTCCATTTCCAAACTCTGGTGACCAAACTGTAAATTTAGTACTAATCCTCAGATCAGCAGGTAACGGATCGGCCTCATCGGTGGCTGGTGCCAAGGTCCCATACACAACGAAAGATTCCGGACTATCATACTGGTTTGTCCCAAAATTACCAGTGATGTAATAGTTAACATATTTATTCGTTTCGGCCCCCACTGCCCAGACATCTGGAATAAGCTCTACCTTTTGGAGTAACTTCCCTGTCGGCGCAGTTACTGCCTCCCCTGCTTTAATAGTTCCCGTCAAAACGGTCCCATCAGTTAAGTAAGCTGTGTAAGTATAAGCTGTTGTCCCCCGCCGCGCTGCCTCGTTTAACTGTGGCGTTCTAAAACCCGTAATAGCCAGTTCCTTAGGAAACTCTGCAACAATGTGCAGGCTATTCTTAAACTCAACTGAAGTTTGATTAGTAAAGGAGAAATAGTTGGTAATCTTCGTCGCAACTGTTTGACTAAATAAATTAGAATTATTATTTCCCCATGAATACAGTGGCAGTTTTCCTTGGTCAGGAATAGCATCCTTTCCTAACATCGTAATCTGCCATGGAGCCAGTGTTTTGGAGATAGTTGTCAAACCATCTTCAGTTAGGATCTGCTCTTGTATCGTGATCGGTCCTGCTGCAGTTAAAGTCGAAGTAGTCTCTGGACGTTCAGCTTCAAATTTTCCCACTAACTTATATCCTGTTTGAACTTCATAGCCTTGGGCCCCATATCCCTTGGGAACAGTGATGACAATGTTTCCGCCTTTACCACCTACTTGCGTAATCGTTGTTTGATCACCATCTTTTAACTGACTAGCTAACCGGGAGGCAGCTTCATCCAAAATGAAGTCTGCTGGTACCGGAATTACAATCTGAGCGCCATAATTACGGGCTGAGTTAATCTTGTTAGAAGAATAGCTTTGGTCATCTTGGATCCCAGTTGCTTGTCGAATATCAAGTTCAAACTCATATGTGACATCCGGCAACAGTTTATTAACCGTCTTCGGATCAGGTTTAGTTTGAATAAGTTGCGCATTGTCCAAACTAGTATGGATCTTAGTTGTATATGTTAATGGAGGATTCTCTATTGGCGTTGTTGTGTCATTGCTATTGTAATGACTCCAGTAAATTTTTCTAATAGCGTCCCCATCTTTGATTACATCACTTGGTCTCCCTTGACCCGTATAGTTATTGCCATCATTGATGATAATCTGTAACCCTTGGGAACTAATAGTGAAGTTGTTAGTAAACTGGAAAGTATAAACATTATAGCTAATCCCATCAATCTTTTCTGATGTCCGCTTAACAGTTCCAGCTCCAGTTAACGCCCCCGCTGTCATAACCGCATTATCATTAAGTGAAAATAGATAGTTAGGAACTTTAACGATGTAAACGTCACCGGTATTGATTGTCCCACTTAGACTGACAGTAATCCCACTATTAGAGCCATCATTCCCCAGGGTGCTGCGGCTAATACGCAAAGTTCTGCCATTATTATCAGTAGCGGTCAGACCATCGTTCGCCACTGATGTCGTAACATTTGGCGCAGCTGCTCGTACCCGTGGTTGGATAGGGGCATTACTTTCTGTTGCAGGCGAGGTTTCATTCACTGTTGTATCTACCGAAGTAGCAGGTGGCACCGTATCCCCAGTCGTACTGCTACTTGCCACACTAGTATCTGTCGCTGGTACGTTCTGGCTACTCGTATTTGTAGTAGATGACTCATCAGAAACAGCAGTCGTTGTTTTCGGCTGAGATTGAGTGCTGGTAACTTCTGTTAACTCACTATTCCCTGAATCCTTGCTAGTTATTGCATCACCGGTTGTTTGCACCGTTGGCAGTGCATTTCCAGTTTCATCAGCTTGGACTAGTTGACCCTTTGCAAATACAAACATTGTACCTAAAAGAACCGATGCAAAGCCAACCGTTAATTTGCGCAAACCATACCTTGGCTTTTGCATAGCAGCCTTTTGCTTGCGAAGTTGAGTGTTATTTTTTCCGACCATATTGGCAACCTGATATCAACGTGTCTTTGTAGTCGGCTAACTACATTTAAAGATCGATACTTTCCTTTCTCCCATTTTTCTGAACAGTTTTTAACCTAGAACACGCTTCTCTTTACTAGGTTCTGTTGCAAAAATTACATTTATAAATACTAGCTTTGTAACCGTATTTATATATAATTATAAAATTAAGTTAGAAAAATAAAAAGCCATTTGTGGTAGACTTTTGAATACCTATACATCAAAAGAAAGGACACCACAAATGACCTACCATCATCTTACCATAGACGAACTAACGATGATCGCTAATTTTCGTGACCAAGGAGTAAAAGCCTACCGGGCCGCCAAACTTTTGCACCGGAGCTTAGAAACCGTCTACCGAGTTTATCGCTTTCTGGCCGCCGGCCACACGCTCCAAGAGTATTGCCAACACTATCGTAAAAACAAGACTCATTGCGGTCGGAAGGCCATTCAATTGCCCACTGATGAGGTAACTTATATCAAAGCCAAAGTGTCTCAAAGCTGGACGCCAGACACAATTATGGGACGCGCTGAACGGCCACTCAGCTGTAGTATGCGGACGCTTTACCGCCTTTTTGAGTGGGGTACCTTTGATGTGCGGACTTTGCCGATGAAAGGCAAACGTCGCCCCAATGGTTACATAGAACGGCGGGGGAAGGCTGGTCAACTTGTCCAAAGCATTCACCAACGGGCTATCGACTTTCCCAACTTTAACCGTGAATTCGGCCACCTTGAAGCCGACACCGTCCAGGGTAAAGGACATCAGGACGCCGTTATGACTTTGGTCGAACGGACTTCCAAAGTCGAAGTAATTCTTAACGTCCATAGTAAGACGGCCACCAGTGTGACCCAGCACTTACAAGTTTGATTTTAATATTAATTATTAGTTTGTTTTTTTAATTTACTATACTTTGTAATAGCTAAGTGCGAACAAAAAAGACCGGTAACGACCAGCCTCTTATCATTGCTGCGTCTAATGATGCGCAACATGATATTTATGCCCCGCGCGCCCTTTCCGGGTTACACGTTTGATTTTTTGGTGTTTTTGTTCGACCAATTTAAAATTCTTCATTTTCCCCCGAAACGGGCGCCCAGCAACTTTTAGCCGCGTCCAGTCCTGCATCGCCGTGATCATGCCAGCTAACTGTTTAGTTTGAAAATCATTTCCTTCTAGTTGGGCTGCTTGGTAAATATCAGTTTGTAACCGATTAGTTAAATTTTGATGGTACCGGAGTAACTCATTCGTCAACGGTTCATGCCGATACTTGTTGAACAAGTCTTGGATAATTATCATCGCTTCTTTAACATTCTGGGGTTTGACATAACGATTTTGCATATTAGTTCCTACTTTCTTTTGTGCTTTTAGATTGATATATCATCTTTTTTGATATAAATATATATGTAATTTTTTGTTAGGAGGTTACGTATGCGTCCGAAAAAAATAGCTGACACTATTAGGAAAATAGTTTCCTATTTTGTGCTTCTAGTTTTACACGAGATTTTTATTTCTTTTATGTCCTATCATCATGTGTGGATTCTTTCCACACTATAATTTTATATCCACAGTATTATCAATAGTCTTCCCTTTGCTGCTGGTTCGTGAATTGAACTTTTTTCACGGTTAGTTTTTCCATTCGTATTTGTAGCTATATTGTCATCCAAATTAGCAGTACCTCTCCAAGTTATCGATACCTTAGCCAGTGAAAATGAAGCAGCTGACCCTCGCGTAAAAATTTATTTTGGACTTGTTACAGCCACAGCCAGGAAAGCATGGTCAAAGTGGTAGTGGTTTTCAATCTTAATTTTACTTCTCTACTTTATCCTTGCTCACTTGTTATCAATTCTCATCAGTATCCCTCTCGCACTCATCTTAAGAGGGATTTTAACCATCTTGGGGCTTTGATAAATAAGCGCACTACCTAATTTTAATACAAAATCATAAAAAATAGCGCTGGAAACGAAACTCGCTTCCAGCGCTATTACTTTAGTGCGTTAATTACTTAAGAGTAACTGATGCGCCAAGTTCTTCTAACTTAGCCTTCATTTCTTCAGCTTCGTCCTTAGCAACGCCTTCCTTAAGTACGGAAGGAGCACCGTCAACTAAGCCCTTAGCATCCTTCAAGCCAAGACCAGTAATGTCCTTAACTGCCTTGATAACCTTAACCTTTGCAGAACCTGCAGAAGTTAATTCAACATCGAATTCGCTCTTTTCAGCAGCGTCGCCACCAGCAGCACCTGCAACTGCAACAGGAGCAGCAGCAGAAACACCGAATTCTTCTTCGATAGCTTTAACTAAGTCGTTTAATTCAAGAATGCTAGCTTCTTTTAAGTCAGCAATGATCTTTTCTGTATCTAATGCCATTGTTTTATTCCTCCAATATTTGGTAATTATATATCTAAAATGTTGTACTTACGCAACCTGCATTAAGCAGCGTCTTCTTCGCCCTTGTCGGCAACAGCCTTGACAGCGTAAGCAAAGTTGCGAACTGGTGCTTGCAATACAGAAAGCAGCATTGAAAGCATACCATCGCGATCTGGAAGTTGGGAAAGTTCGTTGATTTCTTCGAGAGTAACAACTTTACCTTCGATCATACCACCCTTAACAGTCAAAGCGTCATGATCCTTAGCAAACTTAACCAAAATCCGGGCTGGTGCAGTAGCATCATCTGAACCGAAAGCAACAGCAGTTGGGCCAACGAATGCATCGTCAAGTCCTTCGTAACCAGCCTTGTCAGCAGCACGCTTCAAGAAAGTGTTCTTGATAACACGCATTTCAACGCCAGCTTCACGCAATTGCTTACGTA
The DNA here is from genome assembly GCF_036689625.1 of Ligilactobacillus saerimneri. NCBI lineage: Bacteria > Bacillati > Bacillota > Bacilli > Lactobacillales > Lactobacillaceae > Ligilactobacillus > Ligilactobacillus saerimneri. Next base: position 326,808 of record NZ_CP144759.1, on the reverse strand, counting down.
ATTCAGTTACTTCTTCTACCGTTAAACCACGGTAGTCAACAACAACTGCTGATGAAGCGTTAGCAAACTTTTCAACAACTTCATCAACCAGTGCAGCCTTTTTGGCAATAACTTCTTTACTCATAACTTTGATTCACCTCCTAGTCATTGTGTCAGAGTTCTCTATAAAAATAAAAAACCCTATGTCCACCAAGACACAGAGAGAGGTACAAATAATATACTCCTCGGCAGGCAATGTTTAAGGCGTGAGCCACCTGAGTCTTCGGTAGAATCATAATTAAAAAATTGACCTTAACTAGGTTAACATTAAACCCAGTTAAGGTCAAGCATTTTTTTATAAACTATCTTATAAAGTAGTTGTGTCCACAGTTACACTTGGGCCGAATGTGGAAGCAACAGAAACGTGCTTCATGTAAATACCCTTAACTGCAGCTGGACGTAACTTAGCAATAGTTGAGTAGATAGTGTTAAAGTTACCAAGTAATGCTTCAGTATCGAATGATACCTTACCAAATGGTACGTGGACGTTACCGTCACGGTCAGTCCGGTAAGTTACCTTACCAGCCTTAGAATCTTCAACGGCCTTCTTAACATCCATAGTAACTGTACCAGTCTTTGGGTTTGGCATTAAGCCCTTAGGACCTAATACCCGACCTAAACGACCTACTTGGGCCATCATATCTGGTGTTGCGATTGCAACATCGAAGTCCAACCAACCATCTTGGATCTTAGCAACCAAGTCATCGTCACCAACGAAGTCTGCACCAGCAGCCTTAGCTTCATCAGCCTTAGCACCCTTAGCAAAAACAACAACAGTTTGGTCACGGCCAGTACCGTTAGGTAAAACAACAGCACCACGTAATTGTTGGTCAGCTTGCTTAGTATCAAGGTTCAAATTGAATGCTACTTCAACAGTTGCATCAAAGTTAGCAAAATCAATCTTCTTTACCAATTCAATAGCTTCTTTAGCTTCGTATTGCTTGCCAGCTTCAACTTGCTTAGCAGCTTCTAAATACTTCTTACTCTTTTTCTTTGCCATTAGTGTATTTCCTCCTTGCAATATGTGGTCTATCGGATAAACCTCCCACTTGACACGCTTACTTTCGTAAAGTGTCCGTCTGAGAAGCAAAAACCCGTGTTAAAGAATTAGTCTTCAACAACGAAGCCCATGCTCCGTGCAGTACCTTCAATCATGCGCATAGCAGCTTCAACATCTGCAGCGTTTAGATCTTGCATCTTTGATTCAGCGATTTCTCTAACTTGAGCAGAAGTTACAGTAGCAACCTTCTTTGTGTTAGGTTCGCCAGAACCCTTTTCAACACCAGCAGCTTTCTTAAGTAAAACTGCAGCAGGTGGAGTCTTAGTAACGAAATCGAATGAACGATCATCGTAAACATTAATCACAACAGGAATAATCATACCAGCTTGATCAGCTGTACGTGCGTTGAATTCCTTTGTGAATCCCATAATGTTAATACCTGCTTGACCCAATGCAGGACCAACTGGTGGAGCTGGAGTAGCTTTACCAGCAGGAATTTGTAATTTAACTACATTTACTACTTCTTTAGCCACGGTAATACCTCCTTAAAGTCCGTGTGTGGTACGGATGACCATGTAAATTTGGTCTCCCACGTGTATGCACTAAAGCATACTTGAATAATATAGCACACTCATTTGTTCTGTGCAATATCCTTTTCAAAGGTGAAAACTCATCTTTTAAAAAGAAAATGACCAATTAGTTGGTCAACTTCTTTATTTTCATGTAGCAGCGAGTGGGCTGCCCGGCACCCTGTCACTACTACTTGTTCGTAATAATTAGCTGGTGGCAATAAATAGCGCAAAGCTAATACCGAATTTACTGCCACTATGCCGTCTGAATGGCGCCCATGACCAATATCACCCGCAATATTTAAAAATTGCGTTCGCGGATCAATCCATTGTTGATGATCCGCAAACCATTGGTACAACGGCGTTTGTCTACTTGGCCCATTAACAGTTAAGGGGTAGTCTTCAATAGGGAATGTGTTTTTTCCCGGGTCGGTATCATTAAAAGGTCCCCCTAGCATAACAACTTTATTGACCAACGAGACAGCTGGATTCTGCCCATATAACATCAAATACCGTAAGACAGTCACTGCCCCCATCGAATGAGCCACAATATTGACGCGGTCAATCCGATAACGCCAGTGAAGAACTGCTAACAAATGATACAGCCACATAGTCTGAGCCATAATATTTAGGCGGTTGTTAGTGAACAACACCTGGACCATTGAACCAGGCAAGCTGGGATCACCGATCATTTTAAAATGCTGCTTATCTTTAATCCGCACCACAGCCGTCTTTTGCCCCCAGCCCCGCTTCGCCAACCTGCGAATTAACGGACCAGTTGATAATCTGGTTCCAGCATAGCCGTGAATAAATAACGTTGGAATCGGACTGCCAGTTGGCTTGCCCCCGCTTAAACGCTCTACCGTCCCGAATTGATGCCACCGTGCTACTAAAAAGGAGGATGCTCCTAATGCCAAACCACCCCATCCTACGAGCTGACGTTTCTGCATAGTACCATCCTCCTATATCAGTTTAGTTTGTTGATCAAACCAAAGTTTCCACTTGATCAAAGTTTAATTCAGTTGCAGTTTCCCGACCGAACATATCGATCGTAACTTTTAACTTCATCTTTTCTTCGTCAATTTCAATAATTTTGCCAATTAAGCCTTCAAACGCTCCATCGACAATCTTCACTGCATCTCCAATATTACCAGCAAAGTTAACCACTTTTGACTTCATCCCTAATTGACTCAAGATTTCATCAATTTCTTCATCCAATAGTGGCGCAGGTTTGCTTCCTGACCCGTGAGAGCCTACGAAACCGGTAACCCCTGGAGTATTCCGTACAACAAACCATGAGCGGTCAGTCATTACCATTTCTACTAGAACATAACCTGGGAAAGTCTTGGACATTTCGACTTTTTCCTTTCCCGTCTTAGTTGTTTCGATGCGTTCTTCTTCCGGAACAACTACCCGAAAAATATAGTCTGCCATCCCCATAGACTGTGCCCGTGATTCAAGGTTAGTTTTAACCTTGTTTTCGTAGCCAGCATAAGTGTGTAAAACGTACCATTTCTTTTCCGCTGATTCAACCATGTAACATTCTCCTTAAATTAATTTTATGTAAAAGGTAGATTGCAATAAATAACTTGAACAAATTTAATGACGCAGATTAAGCAAAAAGATCTCAATTGGAGTTCGCCAGTTCAAACATTTGAGTGGCCGTGAATTCAGATACCAGTTAATCTGAATCAATTCATCATCACTAATCTCTTCAATTGGCTGACCCTTAGGAATAAATCGCCGTAACACTCGATTACGATTCTCATTACTACCACGTTCATGCGGAGAATAAGCATGGGCAAAGTACAACGGCACGCCGGTATTTTTCTCAATTGATTGGTAGTTGGCGAACTCTTTCCCGTGATCAACCGTCAGTGTCTTGAGATTAGTTCCTAATTGATTAGCTAACTCAAGGATAGCCTTAGTCATTGAAGTGCTATCTCGTCCACCAAGCCGTTTAACGATAGTAAGGCGACTCTTGCGTTCGACAAACGTGGCTACTGCTTGACCTTTGCGCTTGCCAGATAAAACTGTATCAGCTTCAAAATGGCCTGCAATATTACGATCAGAAGCTTCAGCTGGACGATCTTCAATCGAACGACCATGACTGAAAGTCCCACGGGTTTCTTTAGCACGCTTACGACGAATACCATGGTCAGGTAAATCAGTCATCCGAATATCTAGAAGTCCTTGATCGACCCAGTTATAGATAGTCTTGTAGGCGATCCTAACCACATGGGCTACTTGTTCAATTGACCATTTCTGAATCTTGATCTTGTCTTCGATTAGTCGCTTGAGGTTAGCCGTTAATGAGCATTTACGACCACGATAACTAAGTTTAGTTTCGTGGTCGGCTTGCGCACTAGTCGCATGGTATTCACCCTTTAACCGGTGAATTTCATTAAAGATAGTAGTCTTACTAAAGCCCAGGTAATCAGCGATATATCGAAGAGATCGCTTTTCATGACGAAGCGTTTCGATGACAATGCGGTCTGAAAATGATAAGATAGTGGTGCCCATAAAGGTCCTTCTTTCTAATGGAATGTTGTAACGACACCATTAAAGACCTTTATGGGTTTTTCTGTCCACTAAAATGTTCAACTTAAATTTTACAATCTGCCAAAATAAAAAAACCCCGAATTTACACCCGAAGTTTTACCACCCCAGGTATTATAGCAAACTCTGCTGCAATACACCAGGATATTAATTAACCGACAAACTGTAATGCCCATAAGACCACATAATCAACTAAGGCGAAAAACGCAATAAAGAATAACGACATAACCACTACTGTAGTAGTATCCCGTGATAGTTCTCGACCTGTTTCCCAGGTTGTATCCTTCATTGTTTTGGCCACGCTCTTAAAAAACTTCATTCTCACCCCTCCTGTCAACCAGCTCTATTTAGTTTCTCGATGTAAAGTATGCTTGCCACAATACTTACAATACTTTTTGATCTCCAACCGGTCTGTTCGATTTGGATTCTCTGTCGCTGTATAATTGCGGGAACCACAAACAGAACAAGCCAATGCGACTTTTCTCTTATTTGCCATTTTTGTCTCGCTTTCTTAACTCTCTATTCTTTCCAACTTTAGCACGGGCAAAAGTCACCTGTCAAATCACCTTTGTGACAACTCATCCCGTAATGCAGCTAATTTATCCAGTTGCTCTTGATCCCAGGGTGAACGCCGAACCGAGGCCTCATCTTGATATTGCCGCGCTTGCTGCCGCACCTCATGTTTAGCCCGTTTGATATTTTGATATAGCTCCCACGCCGGCACCCGCATTGCTCCTTGGGCAAAAACAGTCCACTGCTCAGCTTGATCACTTGTAGCTACCGTCACTTGCGTCAGGGCATTTTGGAGTTCTCCAGCTAACGATTCGATATAAGAATCTGCTGTCTGTTCTTCTGCTGTCCAAACTACCCGCAAATCATATTGCTCGTAGCTACGCGATAGTCCTGGAACATACATCGCATCAAACACTACGATGATATCATATGTTGTCTGACGCTTATAATTGGAAAGAATATGCAATAATTGATCGCGCGCTTCTTCTAACCGATCAGCTTTCTTTAGGCGATCCAATTCTGGCCAATTCCCGATCATGTTGTATGCATCAACTATCAGAATATTCTTCTTGATCATGATTACCGCCCCCGCGAGGTAAATCCTTGGTAAATCAACAGGCTAGCTGCCACACTGGCATTGAGTGATTGAACATGACCAACCATCGGAATTGTTAACATTTCATCACAATTCTTTTTCAATAACGGCGAGATTCCTTTACCTTCATTGCCAATAACTAAAGCTACTGGTCCATGAGCATCCCACTTACGATAATCAGTTCCCTGCATATCAGTTCCGAACAGCCATAGCCCTCTTTGTTTAAGCTCTTTAGCAGTTTGAACCAAGTTCGTCACCCGTGCCACTGGCATATATTCGATCGCCCCAGTCGAAGTTTTCGCTACGGTTGCAGTCAGTTGAACTGCCCGCCGCTTAGGGATGATAATTCCATGCACGCCAGCAGCATCAGCTGTTCGCATGATTGATCCCAAATTATGTGGATCCTCAATTCCATCCAAAATCAAGAAAAAAGGATCTTCTTCGCGCTGAGCTGCTACCGCAAACAGGTCATCAATGCTAGCATACTCATACGGTGCCACTGCCACTACCACTCCTTGGTGGTTCTGGTGGTCAACCAGGGTGTCTAACTTAGTCTTGGGAACCCAAGAAACAATAATCCCCCGTTGCTTAGCTTGCTTTTCGATTTCTTTTAAAACATCTGCCTTCAACCCAGATTGTAAAAACACCTTGTTGATCGGCTGTTGGCTTTTTAATGCTGCTTGGGCGGGATGACGCCCAATTACAAAGTCACTTTTAAGTTGTTTACCCATACGTTACTTCCCTTCTTTTTCAACTGTTGTGATACACCATTGGGCTAGTTCATCCAAACGTTCTTTCTGTCCACTTAAAAAAAGGTAGCCAAAGAGTGCTTCAAACCCCGTTGAAATTCGATAAGTTCCCACTGAAGTATTCTTAGCTTTAGTATGACTCTTCGCATTCCGTCCCCGTTTAAAAAACTCTTTTTCTTCGGTAGTCAATAAATCTGCTGCCTTCATCTTTTCAATCAAAAATGCTTGTGCTTTGGCAGACACATAATGTGTAGCTAACTTTTGTAACTTATTGGGTTTGGTTAAACCACCTTTAAGGAGGTGTTCACGAATATATACTTCATAGATCGCATCGCCCATATATGCTAAAGCGATTCCATTCATTGCATTGTAATCCATTATTTTACTCTCTTCTCCATCTCGTTCCATGCGGGGTATCTTCTAAAATGATTCCCTGTTCTTTCAATTGATCACGAATTTCATCACTCCGCGCAAAATTCTTTTCTGTCCGAGCAGCATCACGTTCATGAATTAATTGCTCAATTTCTGTATCAAGAAGTTCTTCATTTTTAAACTCAATCCCAAAAATCGCAATCATCCGCATAAATTCATGCAACATTTCATCAGCCACTCCACGACTAACAGTAGCTTCTTCTGTATACCGATTCATTGCTTTAGCTAATTCATAAACTACGGCGATCCCGTTTTGAACATTGAAGTCATCATCCATTGCTTTAAGGAACTTCATTTGATAAGCGGCCATTTGTTCAATCCAAACATGATCAGCTGCAGTCAATGGAGCAGTAGTGGCATCATTAGCCACACGATAATTAAGGTTGTCCCATGCATGCTTAAGTTTGGCTAAATTGTTCCGTGCCTCATCCAAGTTATCCTGTGAATAACGAATTGGTCGCCGGTATTGGGTTGTTGCCATAAAGAACCGCAAAACTTGTGGGTCTACTTCTTGAACGAGATCATGAACAGTAACAAAATTCCCTAGCGACTTGCTCATCTTTTCGTCATCATTGCCAATTGTTACAAAGCCATTGTGCAACCAGTAATTAGCAAATTTCTGTCCCGTTTTAGCTTCACTCTGTGCAATCTCATTTTCATGGTGAGGAAACTCTAAATCCTGGCCCCCGGCGTGAATATCAATTGTATCTCCTAAATATTTTGTTGCCATCACAGAGCATTCAATATGCCATCCTGGCCGCCCTTCTCCCCATGGAGAAGTCCATGAAATCTCACCCGGTTTAGCCTTTTTCCACAGAGCAAAATCCAACGGATCTTCTTTCTTTTCCTGGTCAATATCTGTTACCCGTTCACTTGCTCCAAGTTCTAATTCATCAATTGCTTGGCCGGATAGTTGACCATAATGAGCAAACTTCCGCGCCCGGTAGTAGACATCACCATCAGCTTCATAGGCATAGCCCTTGGTAATCAAAGCATCCACAAATGCGATGATTTCGTCCATATTTTCCATCACTCGTGGATTCTTAGTTGCTCGCTTGATATTTAAGGCATCCGTATCCGCATAAAAAGCCTGAATAAATTTTTCCGTCACTTCAGGGACAGAAAGGTTCATCTCGTGGCTAGCCTTGATAATTTTGTCATCCACATCTGTAAAGTTGGAAACATAGTTTACCTGATATCCGCGATATTCAAAATACCGCCGAATAGTATCAAATGCTACCGCGCTCCGTGCATTGCCAATATGGATATAATTGTATACTGTTGGACCGCAGACATACATCGTCACTTTTCCAGGTTGTAAAGGTTTAAAAACCTCTTTTTCTCGTGTCAAAGTATTATAAAGATGAATCATTTTGTACCTCACTTCTTAAACTAGCAAAAAAGGGCTGTGACGCACTTATGTCACAGTCCTTTCCAGTTGGCTTTTAATTGCGCAACGGCGCTAACCATGACTAGGCGCCTTTTTCACACTTCTATTCAGCCATTTCATCTAAAGTTTGTTGTAAATGCTTTAAAGCTTTTTCTTTCCCTAATAATTCAATGGAAGGTGCCAAATCTGGACCGTGCATTGCCCGTGTTGTCGCAATCCGAATTGGCATATACAGTTTCCGTCCCCGGACACCAGTTTCTTTTTGAACGTTCCGAATAACAGCTTGGATGTCAAAGGCATCAAAAATTGGTAGTTCGTTAACTTGCTTAGCAAATTCATTCAACACAACCGGTGCTGTTTCATCAGCTAATTCCTTCTTGGCAGCTTCATCTAACTTAGGTGGTTCAGTAAAGAATACTGATGCCATTTCAGCTAACTGACCTGTATATGACATCTGCATCTTGTATAATTCCATCAATTGCCGTACCCATTCAATTTCATACACGCTTGGGTTAGCTGGAATTAAGTCTGCCTTAATTAACTGTTGTAGCGATGATGCCGTAATTTCATCGGAAGGAGCGGACTTAACATACTGGTTATTGATCCATTCCATCTTCTTGTTGTCAAAAGCAGCTGGTGACTTACTCAACCGCTTGTAATCAAACATCTTAATGAATTGTTTGCGGTTAAAGATTTCTGATTCACCAACAGGTGACCAGCCTAAGAGGGTAATAAAGTTGAACATAGCTTCTGGCAAGTAGCCTAAATCACGGTACTGTTCAATAAACTGCAATACTGATTCATCCCGCTTACTCAACTTCTTACCTGTTTCAGAGTTAATGATCAGTGACATATGACCGAATGCCGGAGCTTCCCAACCAAATGCTTCGTAAACTACTAATTGCTTTGGAGTATTAGCTACGTGGTCATCTCCGCGTAAAACATGGGTGATTTCCATCAAGTGGTCGTCAACAACAACGGCGAAGTTGTATGTTGGCATCCCATCACGCTTTTGAATAACAAAGTCGCCACCGATTGTATCGGATTTAAAACTAATGTGTCCCTTAACCATATCATCCCATTCGTATACCTTGTTGTGTGGTACCCGAATTCTGATAACTGGTTTCAAGCCTTGAGCTTCTGCAGCAGCTTGCTTAGCAGCAATCTCTTCGTCAGACATACCTTCGTATTCATAGACATAACGTGGAGCTTCCCCACGGGCCTTTTGTTCTTCCCGTTGGTTCTGCAATTCTTCTTCTGTCATATAGGATTTGTATGCCAAGCCCTTTTCCAAAAGTTCTTGAATCAACGGTTGATAGATCCCTTTACGTTCAGATTGGCGGTAAGGACCATATTCACCTGGCTTATCTGGACCTTCATCCCAGTCCATCCCTAACCATTTTAAGTTGTCTAATTGGCTCTTTTCACCGTCAGCAATATTTCTCTTAGTATCTGTGTCTTCAATCCGGATCACAAAAGTTCCTTTATTATGCCGTGCAAATAAATAGTTGAATAATGCTGTCCGTGCATTCCCGATATGCAAGTGCCCTGTTGGACTTGGTGCATAACGAACACGAATTTTTTTGTCTGCCAATTTAAGCGCCTCTTTCTTTTTCATTTTGTCGATACTCTTTAAAGTTTACAATGAATATTCCAAAAAATAAACTATCCCGAGTTATTATTTTCTTTTTTGGGGTAAATTACTTTCCTGCTCCTGGTCTTTAGCAGGAGACTGTGCTTTTAGCTTGCGCCGCGAATGGGCTAGCTTAGCAAAAATCATTCGTCCAGCGTCTGTCTGCAGAGCACTAGTAACCTCAACTTCGATAGTCTTATTCATATAATAATAACCATCTTCAACAACAATCATGGTCCCATCGTCTAGATAAGCCACTCCTTGTTGCCGTTCCGTTCCTTTCTTAATCACCATAACTTCAAGTTTTTCACCAGGAATCACCCGTGGTTTTAGTGATTTAGCCAGAGCATTCACATTTAACACTTTAACATTTTGAAACTGACTCACCTTATTCAAATTGTAGTCATTAGTAACAATCTCCGCATCTAGCAATTTAGCTAACTTGATCAACTTGCTATCAACTTCTGTAATATCCTCAAAATCACCATCATACATTTGAATAGGGACAATTTGTTCACTCCGCAGTTTATTAAGGATATCCAGTCCTCGGCGCCCCCGAACGCGTTTGATACTATCACCAGAATCAGCAATGTATTGTAGTTCGTATAAAACGAAATTAGGAACAATCAAAGTTCCTTCTAAAAAACCCGTTTTCGCTAAGTCATAGATACGACCATCAATTAAAATATTGGTATCTAATAATTTATAGCGGTAGAAGTTTTCTCCTGCACGCCGTGCCAAAACGTTGTCTGCAGCCACAGTATCAATTTTGTTTTCTGGATCTAACTTATCCCGGCGAAATAGAAAGGTGCGGCGGAAATCTATCAGTCGATCACGACCAATAATAAAGCCTAGATATCCCAAAATAATCATCAGGATGACAGGAAGGATTGTATGAAGCAGGAATAATTGCGAATGCCAAAATAATGTAGAAATCAAAACCGCAACTATTAGCCCTAATACTACACCCAGTGATTCAGAGATCAGCGTTTCGGGCTTTTGTTGCAGCAGCTTCTCTTCAATCCGCTGTAATAAATCATCCATGTAATTGCTAAAAAGATATGCCGGCATGATAAATACCACTAGACCAATCAGGGCATTAACTGCCATGTTATCTAAAATACGATTTGTAGAAACATGCAGCAGCTCCCACAATAGTGGCATAAAATTATACCCAATGCCAATTCCCAGTAAGGCTGCAGCAATGAGAACAATTTTCTTGCGCATGTTATATCATCTTCTTTCTAAAAACATCTTACCTATTTAAAGGCTAATTTCAGGGCCTGTTCAACCGTCTTAACCCCCACAACTTGAATTCCATCAGGGAACTGCCACCCATCAAGGTTGTTTTGTGGAACAAATACCCGATGAAATCCTAGCTTGACTGCCTCGTTAACTCGTTGCTCAATCTGACTAACCCGACGAACTTCACCAGTTAATCCAATTTCACCAATGAAGCAATCCGTTGGTAGTGTTGCAGTATCTCGATAACTTGAAGCAATACTAATTGCTAATGCTAGATCAATCGCTGGTTCGTCTAATTTTAATCCCCCGGCAGTCTTCAAATAAGCATCTTGATTTTGCAACAATAAACCAGCTCTTTTTTCAAGCACTGCCATAATCAACGCTACCCGGTTGCGATTGAGACCAGTAGTTGTACGTTGGGCATTACCAAAAGCAGTCGGCGTTACTAAGGCCTGGATTTCAGCCAAAAGAGGTCGTGTCCCCTCTAAAGAAACCACCACTGCTGAACCGGTTGCATCAGCCAAGCGCTCTTGTAAAAAGACCTCTGACGGGTTAGTAACTTCTGCTAACCCCTGTTCTCGCATTTCAAAAACCCCAACTTCATTAGTCGAACCAAAACGATTCTTAACAGCCCGTATCATTCGGAAAACTCGATGCTGATCGCCTTCAAAATACAAAACTGTATCAACCATATGTTCCAAAATCTTAGGACCAGCAATTGCCCCGCCTTTGGTAACATGTCCCACCACGAAAACAGTGATCCCGTTAGTTTTAGCAATCTGCATTAAATCACCCGTCACCTCGCGAATCTGGGCTACACTGCCCACAGCAGAATTCATCCCTGGTTCCTGCATGGTTTGTACCGAGTCGATCACTACAAAGTCTGGCTGTGTTGTAGCAATACTTTCTTTAACACTTGCCATATCAGTTTCTGGATAAATATAGAAGGAATTTCCACCGACACCTAACCGGTCAGCCCGCATTTTGACTTGGCTGGCACTTTCTTCCCCAGTAACATAAAGTACCTTTTTTTGGGAGTGAGCCAACTGGCCTGATACTTGTAATAGTAATGTCGATTTCCCGATCCCGGGATCCCCACCAATTAAAATCAGTGACCCAGGAACGATCCCGCCTCCTAGTACTCGATCTAACTCCTGCATCCCAGTTGTCACGCGCGGAACCTTCTGAGTAGTAACCGTATCAAGAAGTTGTGGTTGAACTTGGGTTCCACGCAAATTCAACCGCGGACTAGCAGTGCTGTTGGAAGTAGTGGCAGGCTTTTCCACCTGTTCAACAAAGGTATTCCAGGAATTGCAATTAGGACACCGCCCCAGATACCGCGGTGAAATATATCCACATTCCTGACACAAATAATTGGTCTTAATTTTTGCCATTACACCACCTCATTTCTACAAAAAATAAAATAAATATACTATATAGTTAAAATATTATTTTAACATATTTTCCCTTTCTTTTTGAGGGAAGGGTTACCGCCCCGACGAACCGAATCCACCAGTTCGTTCGCCGAGTGGTTGTTCTTCGCCATCAGCCTGTAAATAAGACATGAAAATTCCTTGCCCTAAGCGGTCACCTTTCTTGATGTGATAATCCTTTGGCCCTAAATTAACCAACTGGAAGAATATTTCGCCTTCATTTGATTCGTTATTGTAATAGTCACTATCAACTATTCCTACTCCGTTAGGAAGTATCAATCCCCGCTTTAAAGGACTGCTCGAGCGATTTGCTAGTAGGAGATATTCATCTGGTTGCATGTATGCTTTAATTCCCGTAGGAACTAACAGCGGACGTAAATCATCAGCCGCCTTGGTATAGTCCTCAGGGCGCAGAGTCTTTTCTTTACGGATTCGCCACAATAGTTTAATAAAATTCATTTTCCAAATACTTGGCAGAACAAAGTCCTCTGCTGCAAAAAAATCATATCCCGCCGCATTTTTAGTTGCCCGAATCGGTAATTTTATATCCTCATTTTTATATTTTGAAACTACTTGAAATCCTCTTTTCATTTGTTATTCTCCTTTCATTAGGCGATTTTAATGCCATTCATTTTAATTATAATGCTATACTGATACCGAAAGGAAGAGCGCAATGAATTTTAAACATCAAGGAAATAATTTGCATCTTTGCACTCCTGACGGACAGCTAATTGCCAGCATCGGGTGGATTTCTCTACCTGATGTTCAAGCTGTAGCAGTAGAAAGATGCTGGTTACGCCCCGGCTACGACGCACAGTATTTACATACGACAATGACAACCTTTTTTGAACATATCGTCAGCCAGCACTTAAAAATTTTACCTTTATGTCCCGAGATGGTTACTTTCTTGCGTCATCATCCTCAAGGTCAAGAACTTTGGCTCAAAAAACATACCACGCTGGAGGAATCATAATGGATCAAAACCAACTTAAAAAGCTTGTCGGAGAAAAATCAGTCGAATGGATCGAAGACGGAATGATCGTCGGCTTGGGAACCGGATCAACTGTCAAGTTCATGGTTGATGCCCTCGGTAAACGTGTTCAAGAAGAAGGACTCAATATTATCGGGGTAACTACTTCCAACCGAACAGCTGAACAAGCTCGCTCTCTCAATATCCCCCTTAAATCAGTTGATGAAGTGGACCACATTGACCTGACTATCGATGGTGCCGACGAAATCAGCGCTGATTTCCAAGGGATTAAAGGTGGTGGAGCTGCCCTCCTATTTGAAAAGATTGTTGCCACTAACTCTAAACAAGTAATGTGGATTGTTGATGAAAGCAAGCTTTCACAACAACTGGGCTCATTCCCTCTTCCAGTTGAAGTTATTCCTTACGGTAGTCAGAAAGTCTTTGAACGGTTTGAAGCCAAAGGACTCAACCCTACCTTTAGAAAAAATGCCGATGGTAGTATGTTGCGAACGGATTCGCAAAACTATATCATCGACCTTCACCTCAAAGAAATAGCTGATCCACATACTTTGGCTGATTACTTGATTAAACAAGTTGGGGTTGTTGAACACGGTTTATTCTTGGATATGGTTAATACCGTCATTGTTGGACGCCAGGATGGCCCTGAAGTCTTAGAAGCACGTTAATTTCTTTTGATGCGAAGAATCACTTGTTGCATACAGTGATTCTTCGCTTTTTTGTTCATTTTCATGCTGTACATTCAGCCTTTATTCGTTTACTTAATCTCATCATTATCTTATAATATATAATGTATTTCTAATTTTAAGGAGCGTGGCTAATTTGGAAAAAGCAATTAGTGCTGAACAACTTCAAGATTTCAAGCATGATTTACACACTGATAGCAGACATGATGTTTTGCGGCGGGTAGTTTCCAAAAACGGAATTCTGGCAGCTAGCTATGACTTACCAGCTGTTGCCAATGATATCAACTGGACTTTCTCCATTGATCTCGACACTGGAAAAGTTTCTAACCAAAAGCAATCTGGCCGGTGCTGGATGTTTGCTGCTTTAAACACTATGCGTCATTTCATGAAAGATACTTTCCGCGTAGAACCTGGATTCGAATTATCTCAAAACTATACTTTCTTCTGGGATAAGCTGGAAAAGTCTAACTACTTCTATGAAAACGTCTTAAAAACAGCAGAACTACCAACAACAGATCGTAAAGTTGCTTGGCTAATGGAAACTCCACAACAAGATGGTGGCCAGTGGGACATGATGGTCGGCATCATTGAAAAGTACGGGGTAGTGCCAAAGAGCGCTATGCCTGAAACTTATAATTCATCTTCATCCAGGGAGTTTAACGCCACTTTGAATCTCAAACTCCGGAAAGATGCTGTTACCCTTCGGGAATTAGTAGCAAATCACGCTAGCGATGAAGAAATTGCTAAGACTAAAAAGAAGATGCTGACTGAAGTTTACCGCATCTTAACATATAGTTTTGGCGAACCTCCAACATCCTTTGACTTTGAATACCGTGATAAGGATAACAACTACCACATTGATCAAAACATTACCCCTAAGGAATTCTTTAATAAGTACATTGGCTGGAACCTTGATGATTATGTTTCTGTGATCAATGCACCAACTGCAGACAAGCCATATAACCACTTATACACAGTAGAAATGCTGGGTTCAGTTGTCGGTGGTCGTCCTATTCGGCATCTCAATGTTGATATGGATACCTTCCGCAAGATTGCAATCAAGCAACTCGAAAGTGGCGAAAGTGTTTGGTTTGGCAGTGATGTTGGTAAAGAATCTGACCGCAAAGCCGGGATCATGGATACCCGTCTTTACAATCCAGATGAATTATTTGATGTTGATTTCAGCATGTCCAAGGCTGAACGTCTCGATTATGGACAAAGCTTGATGACCCACGCTATGGTTCTTACCGGGGTTGATTTGGTTAACGGTGAACCACGCAAGTGGAAAGTCGAAAATTCCTGGGGTGACAAGGTTGGTGAAAAAGGCTTCTTTGTAATGAGTGATGAATGGATGGACGAATACTGCTATCAAGTTGTCGTAAACAAGAAGTTCTTGCCTGCCGAACTCCAAAAAGTTTTTGAAACGGAAGAACCACAAGTGCTTGCACCATGGGACCCAATGGGAGCATTGGCCTAACTATTATATTCAGCTACTGAGATCAAGCATTAAACTTTAGCTGATAAAGCATTATTTAATCTTTCAGTTAACTTACGGAGATTGAACTTGGAACTAGTAATTAGTTCTGTTCTCATCTCCGTTTTTTAATCTCTAAAATTCGTTTGAAAGCGGCTCCGAATTTTTTATTTCGCTCTGTTTCATGGTAGAATTTACTTAATGTAGAAAAATCTTATAAATAAGGAGTTAAATCACATATGTGGGAGATTATAAATCTACCTGTATTATTGATTATTATTGTTATTTTACTGTTAGCCGCTATGTTTACTCTCTTAGAGTATTCCATTATCAAAGTTCGTCCTTCTGAACTAGAAGAAATGGATCAGACTCAAAAAATTAAACGGGCCCGTCACATGGTGGCTAACCTAACTGAATACTTGTCTACTGCTCAAGTGGGGATCACCCTGACCTCATTGATTTTAGGGTGGATTGGGGAAGAATACATTACCAACTTGATTGAAGCAACCAATCTTTTGCCGGCAGAGATTTTAGATGCCTTTGCACCAATCATTG
Source organism: Ligilactobacillus saerimneri (assembly GCF_036689625.1). Taxonomy (NCBI): domain Bacteria; kingdom Bacillati; phylum Bacillota; class Bacilli; order Lactobacillales; family Lactobacillaceae; genus Ligilactobacillus; species Ligilactobacillus saerimneri. Next base: position 310,948 of record NZ_CP144759.1, on the reverse strand, counting down.
GGGTTTTAATTTTTACCTTCCTCCATGCCGTCTTCACAGACTTAGTCCCTAAAAATATGGCCATTGACAAACCAGTTAAAGTCTTGTTGATGATCGTAAATCCCATGATGTTTTTCCACGTCGTATTCTATCCGTTTGTTTGGCTATTCTCTGCCACAGCTGGCATTTTAACCAAAATGCTCGGTTATAGTACTCACCCTGAAGAAGATATCTATTCTCAAGGAGAGATTGTTTCCTTATCCAAGCAATCACAAAAGGCCGGGGAGATGGATAAAGAAGACGTCTTGTTCATGCAGCGAGCATTTGAAATGAATGATAAAGTAGCTGCAGATATTATGATTGACCGGACCCAGTTAGCTGTCATCAATAGTAACGAAACAGTAGAAGATGCTTCTAAGTTGTACTTTAATAAGAAATTCACCCGTTTTCCGGTGGTGCAAAATAATGATAAGGACCATATTTTAGGCTATATTTTTTCTTATGATATTATGCGCCAAAATCAGGTTAATCCCCACGCACCTATCCGCAAAATCATCCGGCGCATCCCATCAGTCTATGAAAACCAATCATTACCCGCTGTTTTACGCGTAATGATTAAAGCTAAAGTCCCGATGGTTATTGTGCAGGATGAATACGGGGGAACATCCGGGATAGTAACCGATAAAGATATTTATGAAGAATTATTTGGTACTGTTCGTGAAGAAATTGACCACGTCAGTGCCGAACAAATTATTCGGGTCAACGATGATAGTCAAGGTAACCCTACTTACCGGGTATCTGGTAAAATTGCTCTCTCTGATTTCGAACGACATTTTCATACTACTATCACGCAGTTTCAAGAATCACCTGTTGCTACACTGACAGGTTACTTCTTGGAAGGTGATTATCCTTTGGAACTGGAACATCCTATTCGGGTAGGCGAATTCTCCTTTACTCCGATTGAAATGGAAAATGCTTATGTTACTTCTTTCCGTGTAACCAGAATTAGAAGTAGTCATTCTGCATCCCCAAAATCAGAAAGTGAAGAGTCTACTTCCCAGAATGATTAAAAATCAAACAAATGAGGCTGGGAAAAAACTCTCAGTCCAAAATGAAAGCCGGACGATGAATCAAATCTTGGTTCATCGTCCGGCTTCTTATGTACACAGGAAATCGTTCCTGATATGATGTAATTACCCCTAAAAACAAACATAAAGGAGCGATTTTCATGTATCAAAATTATATCACGGGACAAACAGAATTCGTACTAAATTATGACTACAATGTGCCAAAAAATCATCTGGTTCGGTTAATTGATACTTTTGTCGATTCCATTCCACAAGAGGTTTTGTTAGAAGAGAACGTGGCCGTCACCGGCCGCCCACTTTCTCACCCTGCACTGATGTTAAAAATTCTGTTGTTTGCGTACTCTCGTCAAACTTATTCTGGCCGGAAAATAGAAACCTTGTTAGAAGAAAACTTACCAATGCGATGGTTAGCCCGTGATCATTCATACAGTTACCATACCATCAATAACTTTCGACGGAGTGAGCACGCCAGGAACTTAATAAAACGTACCTTTGTTTACTTTACTATGGCTCTTACGGACCATGGGCTAATTCAAAATGATGCAGTCTTTATTGATGGCACTAAGGTTGAAGCGGATGCTAATAAGTACTCGTTTACTTGGCGTCGGGCAATAGAAAAGTATCACGCTAAGTTGAGAGAAAAGACGGCTAGTATTTATGATGAGTTAGTAGAAAAGCAAGTCATCAAAGAGATGAAACCAGAAATGATTGAATCTATCGACGGTATGGAATTAATGGCTGAAGAAGTGGAAAAAGAAATCACTAATCTAGACGAAGCCATTAAACAGGAGCCGAAAATAATTAAAGGTGGTTCAGTTAGAAAACGTCGGCGACGTTTTCTAAAGAAGCTTCGTCGTCAACTGAGAGAAGACTTAATTCCACGGGCTAAAAAATATGAACGTGTCGAAGATATTTTTCAAGGACGAAATAGCTTTTCGAAAACAGACCACGACGCAACTTTTATGTGCATGAAAGAAGATCCGATGATGAACCGAGAACTCAAACCCGGATATAATCTTCAGATTGCCACGCATAATCAGTTTGTCCTTGATTATGCTTTATTTTCCAATCCTACTGATACTAGGACTTTAGTGCCATTTCTTAAGCAATTCCATGGCTTGGATTTCTTTACACACGTGGTAGCTGATGCTGGTTACGGTAGTGAATATAATTACACAACACTGCTTGACCAATTCGATAAGCAACCACTCATTCCATACACCACCTATCAAAAAGAGCAGAAGCGTAAGTTCAAAAATGATCCAACAAAACCTCAGAATTGGCAGTACAATGCCGAAGATGACTACTATATTGATCATTTAGGCGTTCGCTTCAGTTTTTATCGCTACAGTAAACGAACTGATAAGTATGGATTTAAGCGCGATCTTAAACTCTATCGTGCCGACACACATCAATCATCAGAAGAGTTAGATCAGTTAGCTAAAACGCCAGGTAAGCGTCAGCGCTACATCCAGGTTAATCCAACTTGGAATTATTACAAAGCAAAAGTCAAAGAGACCCTCTCAAGCGATGAAGGTAAGATGATCTATCGTCGACGCAAGTTCGACGTTGAACCAGTCTTTGGTCGCATGAAGAGGGATTTTGGCGTACGCCGAACTCATTTGCGCGGCCAACGGGCTGTGGAAAATGATGTCGGATTAACCTTAATGGCATTGAACTTAACGAAATTGGGTAAAATGATCAACCAATTAAGACCCTTTTTAGTAAATAACCAAAAATGCGAACTACAATTTTTGATTAAATCAAAAATCATAGTTCGCATTTTCTTAGTTAGAAGCTAGAAAATAATAGTTAATTCCCAGCCTCTATTCTTATTGTTCAATATCTAATATTTAATCACTTATGCTAGTGGATACTTAGCGGTCAGTTCGTTAACTTCTGCTTTAACTGTTGCTTTTACAGCTGGATCATCAGCATGAGTTAACAGCGTAGTAATCAAACTAGCTACTTTAGTTGCATCTTCTTCTTTGAAGCCCCGACTTGTAATTGCCGGCGTACCTATCCGTAAACCGCTAGTCACAAATGGGCTTCGCTGATCATTAGGAATAGCTTCTTTATTCGTGGTGATATTAACCTCATCCAGTAGGTTTTGGGCATCTTTCCCCGTTAACCCAGTTGCTGTTAAATCAAGGATCAATAAATGGTTTTCAGTTCCTTGCGAAACAACCCGAATTTGTTCACTCTTTTGGAAATATTCAGCCATTGCGCGTGCATTAGCCACAACCTGCTTCATATAAGTTGTAAATGATGGCTGTAATGCTTCATAAAATGCCTGGGCCTTAGCTGCAATAACATGTTCCAAAGGCCCCCCTTGCATCCCTGGGAACAGAGCGGAATTGAGTTTCTTACCTAAGTCCGGGTTGTTAGAAAGAATCATTCCTCCCCGTGGTCCCCGCAAAGTTTTGTGGGTAGTGGTTGTCACTACATCCGCAACTGGTAGTGGACTCGGATGGAGCCCCGTTGCAACTAGGCCTGCAATATGTGCCATATCTACCATCAAATAAGCACCCACTTCATCAGCGATGCTACGAAACTGTTGCCAATCAATGATCTTACTGTAAGCTGATGCTCCAGCCACAATCAACTGGGGCTGAACTTCTTGGGCAATACGCCGGATTTCCGCAAAATCTAACTCTTCAGTTTCTGGATCTAAACCATAACTGTATGATTGATAAATCTTCCCACTAAAGTTAACTTTAGAACCATGAGTCAAATGCCCACCGGCGTCCATCCCCATGCCTAAGATAACGTCTCCTGGTTGTAGGAGGGCCTGGTATACCGCCATATTAGCTTGGGATCCAGAATGAGGTTGAACGTTAACATATTCTGCATTGAATAATTTCTTAGCATAATCAATAGCTAATTGTTCTACCTTATCAATGTATTGGCAACCGCCATAATACCTTTTTCCAGGATATCCTTCTGCATACTTGTTAGTCAGAACTGAGCCTTGGGCAGCTTGAACAGCCTCTGACACAATATTCTCTGACGCAATCAGTTCAATTGTTCCTTCTTGGCGTTCTTCCTCTTGTGTAATGGCTTCCCATAAGGCTGGTGCTTTTGGTGCGTATTCCATGTTTATCTCCTCCTTGAATTCAGGATGCATCGTTCCCAATTACAGGGTAGATGATTCAGCTTGTGGCTGCAATATCTGTTTATCTACTACTTGCAGTTGATCATTAAGTGTATAAACGATTGGCTCTCCATTGGCCACTTCGACCCCATCAATATCTGTATCTGATATCTGCTCAAGATATTTAATCATTGCCCGCAACGTGCTACCATGGGCAACAACTAATTGATTGTTCCCGGCCCGCAACTGGGGAGCAATCTGGTCTTGCCAATATGGTAAAATCCGTTGATACGCCATTGCTAAACTTTCAGCCAAGGGCAATGCATCATTAGGCAGATCCTGGTAACGGCGATCATGGTCCGGAGATGATAATTGGGGCGGAACTGCAAAAAATGATCGACGCCATAATGCAACTTGCTCAGCGCCAAATTTCTCCCGCGTCCAGTCCTTATTTAATCCGCGTAAAGCTCCATAATGGCGTTCATTAAGGCGCCATGTTTTAAATAACGGAAGGTAAAGCTGATGAATTTCTTCGGCCACAATATTGGCTGTTTTAATAGCCCGCACTAAAACAGACGTATGAATTGCTGTAAAATTAATTCCTACCTGCGCTAATGCTTGTCCAGCTGCATGTGCTTCCAGCTCCCCATATTTGGTCAAGGGAACATCGCTCCACCCCGTGTACATATTTAATTTATTGGCAGCACTTTGTCCGTGCCGCAACAGAACTAACTTAACCATGTTCTCAATCCTCTTTAACTTAACGATCATGTTAATAATAGCAAAATTCCGGCTCACCATAAAGAACTGTCGTCATCTCTTACTGGTTAATTTATTTACACCGGCAGTAGTTGTAAGCCTGATCTTCAACGCGTTGACAAACTTCTTTAAATAAATGTTTAGAACTCCTTTTATAGCTTTAAAAAATAAGAACAGCATTATATAATTTCATTAATATGTTATAGGTAAGGAGTCGGAAAATGAACGATAATAACAAATCATCTCAAGACGAGTTGCTAGAAACTCCGCTCCGTCGGACCCGGAAAAATAATAACTCGCATCGCTATCACAAACCTCCTAAGAAACGCAAACGTATCTGTCTTATTTTACTTGTGCTAGTGCTATTGATCTTCGGTGGTGTTGGCGTCTATGCCCTGAATATTATTGGGCACGCCAAGGCTACTATTGATGATACATACTCATCTGCTAATATTAAAAAAATGCGGGATGTCTCGGCAATCCTCAAAAAGAAAAAACCGTTCTCGATCCTCCTTTTGGGAACAGACGCTGGGCTAGGCCGCCAGGATACTGGGCGAACAGATACTATAATCGTTGCTACGGTCAACCCTAAGAAAAATAAAGTTACCATGCTCAGCATTCCTCGGGATACCCTGGTCCATGTTAGCGGATCGGACCTAATCTACGAAAAAATCAATGCTGCTTACCACGAAGGTGGAGTGCCTACGACCATCAAGACTGTTCAAAAAACACTAGATGTTCCTATCGACTACTATCTGCTTGTCAATATGGATGGTTTGGTCAAAACAGTCGACGCTGTTGGTGGCGTAACGGTTACGCCACCATTAACCTTCAATTATGAGGATGCTCATGTTACTAAAGGTAAGAAAGTTACCTTGAATGGGAAACAAGCTCTTGCCTATAGTCGGATGCGGCACGAAGATCCTAAGGGAGACTACGGACGTCAGTACCGGCAACGGCAAGTAATCGAAGCATTACTTCACAAAACTTTGTCAATCTCTTCCCTCAGCAACTATCAGGGAATCTTAAAGTCGGTTAAGGCCAATATTCGCACTGACTTAACTTATAATGACATGATGACCATAGCAACTAACTATCATTCCACGGCAGGCAACATCAAGTCATATACCCTCCAAGGTGAAAACGCCATGATCGATGACTTATCTTATCAAGTTGCTCCTGTGAGTGAAAAACGAAAACAAGCCAACCGGTTACGTCATGAACTAGGTCTAGCTGATAGTACTGCTTCCTTTGCTAACCCTAATAATTATGGAGCCGATGTCACTTCTGATTACACTACTGCTACTTCAACCACTACTGGAACTGCAACAACTGGTTATTACTAAAATAAATTTGTCTACAAAAACAACGGACTAACCTCCAGAAACAATTCTGGTAGTTAGCCCGTTGTTTTTTATTGATAATGCTGGAGATCTAACAAGATACTCCCATATGCTAAGCCAGCACCAAAACCGGTTAGCATTAACTTTTGTGGCCGCTTTCCCGCTTGCAGTATTTCATTTAAGACTAATGCTATTCCTGCTGAAGATGTATTCCCTACCCGATCAACATTATGTGGAAATTTGCTCATAGGTTGTTGCAATAACGCGGCAATTTTCTCAATCAAACGTAAATTGGCCTGATGGGTAATCACCATATCAAGATCGTCGGGGGTCAAGCCATTGTGATCACAAAATTCTCTGATATGCGGGGGAATGTTCTCTGTTACAAACTGATAAACTGCTCGTCCATCCTGGAAAAAAGCATCCATTTGGGGATAATTAGTCGCTGCAATATCAGTAATTGGTGCGATCCGACCACTATGGATAACTTCTGCATTCCCATCTGCATGCAATGATTCTGCAATAATCATGTTATCAGCTGGATCTGTGCTGCTTTCCAAGAGAACTCCAGCGGCGCCATCCCCAAAAAAGACTGCTGAAGTACGGTCCTGGAAATCTAACATTTTAGAAAAGTTTTCCGCACTAATTACTAAAGCACGATGATATTGCGCAGTCCGTAAGAATTTATCAGCAGTGCTCAGGGCAAAAATAAACCCTGCACATGCCGCAGAAATATCATATGCAAAAGCCTTAGTAGCCCCGATTGCTTTTTGAATTAGGGTCGCAGTTGCAGGAGTAATTGCGTCTGGCGAAATTGTAGCTACAATGATCAAGTCAATGTCAGTCGCAGCCACCTGCGCTTGCTCAAGCAGTTGTTGGGCAACCTTTGCTCCCATCATTGAGGTGTTTTCCTCTAAAGCAAAATGACGGGTTTTAATCCCTGTATGTGCCTGAATCCACTCATCAGATGTTGGCATAATTTGACTCAGCTCATCATTTGTTACTACCCGTGGGGGTAAGTAAGCAGCGCTAGCAGCGATTTTAACATATTTTTCCATACCCTCATTCCTCAAACTTTCGCAAAAAATAAAGAAGGAGGCTTTGCATAATGCAAAACCTCCTGTGATGCGGGTAAAAGGATTCGAACCTTCACGGGCTAAACGCCCACCAGATCCTTAGTCTGACGCGTCTGCCAATTCCGCCATACCCGCGACAACAAAAGTTATTATAGCAAACCCGTTCTTAGTTGACAAGGAATTTATTAATATTTTTCAACAAAAACTAAGTGACCATGACAGCGTGAGCATACATAGCGGTTAGTATTTATCCGACGTTGTCGCCAATACCGTGTATGACACTGTTGGCATTCATAACATAAACGTCGCTTTTTGCCTGTGAGAGGCGGGGCATAGCGTAGCCCTCCGACTTGATGGAGCAATGTTTTAAAATCGCGCTGGCGGTGCTGGTACCCGCGACCTTGCTGATGTAAAAAGTAATGACATAATTCATGCTTAATCACTCCAACCAAAATCGTATCCGCATAGTCAGTTGCTATTTGGGGATTTATTTCGATGTCATGACTAGTCAGCAAGTAACGGCCCCCCGTTGTTCGTAGCCGCGAATTAAACCGTGCTTGGTGAATAAAAGGTTGGTGAAAATAAGTATGTGCGATCTCTTCTACCAAGTTTTGTAATTCTAGATCAGTCATCCTACTTCCCCGTTTCTGGTGCCATCATTGAGAGTTGAAGTCGTTCTCTTTTCTGATCAACTGCTATTACCCAGACATCAACAATATCTCCCACAGCCACTACTTCCCGTGGATTAGCCACATAGTTTGTACTCAGCTGTGAAATGTGTACCAAACCATCTTGCTTTACTCCAACATCCACAAAAGCCCCAAAATCAACAACATTACGCACTGTTCCTTGAAGGTGCACTCCTGGTTTAAGATCAGCCAAATGAAGGACATCATCACGCAATAGTGGTGCTGGCATTTGCTCACGATAATCTCGTCCTGGTTTCTTTAAATCGGCAATTATGTCATTTAACGTCGTTTCTCCCACTCCCAATTGGTGAGCTAATTGCGATAAAGATACCCCTACCAAGGCTAAACCTATGGCCTCCGTTCCAATTTGCTCTGGTTTCAATCCCAATTCGGTTAGTAACCGTTGCACTAAAGGATAGCTTTCCGGATGAATATTGGTATTGTCCAAAATATTTTCCCCGTTAACAACCCGTAAAAAGCCCGCTGCTTGTTCAAAAGCTTTCGGACCTAACCGCGGAACCTGCTTGAGCTGGGTACGGTTAGTGAAATTACCGTGTTCATTTCGGTAAGCGACAATATTGTGAGCGGTTGTCTTTGATAGTCCTGAAATGTGCGTCAAAAGCTCCGCACTAGCAGTATTAAGATTGACTCCTACTTGGTTAACACTGGTTTCAACTATTGCATCCACCTGGGCAGACAATTCTTTGGTAGGTAGGTCGTGTTGGTATTGGCCTACTCCAATTGCTTGGGGATCAATCTTAATCAATTCTGCTAATGGATCCTGCAATCGTCGGGCAATGCTAATGGCTGAACGTTCTTCAACATTAAGGTCAGGAAATTCTTGTCGTGCCAGTTCACTTGCCGAATAAACCGAAGCTCCTGCCTCATTAACAATTACAAACTTCACTGATAAAGCATGTTGCTGGATAACCGTTGCCACAAATTGTGCTGATTCCCGACTAGCTGTCCCGTTGCCAATAGCAATCATCTCCACCTGATATTGTTGGATCATTGCAACTAACTCACGAGCGGCTTGAGCTCGTTGTTGTGAAGTCGCTTTTTGGCCCTTGCTCAGTTCATGAGGATAGATCACAGTCTTAGCTAAAAGTTTCCCGGTTGGATCAACTACGGCTAGTTTGCACCCCGTACGAAAAGCTGGATCCCAACCTAAAACTGTCCGTCCCTTCAATGGAGCTTGCATTAATAAATGATACAAGTTATTTCCAAACACTTTGACTGCTGCAGTCACTGCTTGTTCCGTCATTGTCGTTCTGATTTCTCGCTCAATAGCTGGTTTAATAAACCGCTTATAACCATCAAGATAGGCTGCCTGCAGATATTGGTTGCCTGGTTGCCGACTACTATACCGTGAATGCAGGTATTGATAGATATAGCTATCATCCGGATCGATTTTCACTTGGATAACGCCAGCTTTTTCAGCACGATTAATAGCTAATACCTGGTAGGGAGCGATCTTTTCCACCGGCAGCTCCCAATCATAGTAAGTAGCATAAACTTCTTGGGGATCATTTTTTTGTCCGGAAGCTTTTTTTCGTGTCACTACCCGACCATGCTGCTGAAAGCGCTGGCGCATCCATCCCCGTAACCCAGCATTTTCTCCAAATGCTTCGGCCATAATTTCGTGTGCACCTGCAAGAGCATCAGTAGTCGTCAATATTCCTGAAGTTGGGTTGATGAAATCGGCAACTCGCGCCGTCCCCTTCGTTAACAACAGGCGGGCCAGGGGTTCTAACCCGGCAGCACGGGCTTTTTGCGCCTTAGTTTGCTTTTTATGCTTATAAGGCAAATATAAATCTTCCACAGTAATGAGATCGGTCGCTGCTTCAATTTGCTTCCGTAGAGATGCTGTCAGCTTCCCCTGTTCAGCAATTCCATTTAAAACGGTTTGCTTCCTTCGCGCTAGTTTTTCGACTTGTTCATACGTGTTGGCAATCTGGCGTAAAGCTACTTCGTCTAAATTTCCTGTCTGCTCTTTCCGGTAACGGGCAATAAAAGGTACGGTGTTCCCTGCCGTCAACAAGGTTAATGATGCTTGAACTTGTTCAAATTTAAAAGGCAGCATTGCAGCTGCCTGGTGAAGGTAATTTTGATCCATTCGGCTCTAGTCGCCTCCTAATTTTTCTTTGATCAACGTAAACGTGGCTAAACTTGTCTGAAGATGTTCTTCCCGCTGGTGGTTAATTGCTTTTAACTGTGCAACATCAATTCTACCTAAATTGTGATGAATAACGGCATGCAATTCTTCACAATCATCAATATACCGACAATAGTTCGTAAACATTCGCCGGTTCAATGCATTAACCTTCAGTGGTGTCTTAGCCTTTTCAATTTGATTACACAAACGTTCTAGCAAAACAACCCCATGACCAAAAACTTCATGCACATCATCATAATGGCGAATGTCTTCAACAGTTGACCCGGCAGTGGCCACCTGTATCACAAATGCCAATTTTGTTTGCCATTGGTTTTCGATCTCTTTGGTCTTCTCCAGTGCCTGGGTAAGGGTTTGAAGGTACTTTTGAATTCCGGTTTGATTCATGGCGTAATCCCCCTTTTATCATTCTTATCATAACAAAAAAGAAAAGACGACTAAAGCCTTCTCAAGATCTGATTTAAGCCCTTGTCGTCTATTTTTTCTAATCTATTAGTTATTTCCAAAATTCATCATAAACTGTAATTGGTAAATGTCGCTTGTGGCGTGTTTTTTGGAACCAGTTCTCAATTTTGACAGCTACATCAGGGGCAACATCTTTGCCTTCTAAATAGTCATCAATATCCGAATAAGTTACTCCCAAGGCTACTTCATCCGGTAAAGCAGGTCGATCTTCTTCTAAATCAGCAGTTGGTACCTTTTCATACAAATGGCGTGGGGCTCCTAAAACTTCCAGCATAGCCCGACCTTGTCGCTTATCCAGCCGCCATAATGGTGTAATATCAGCACCACCATCACCAAATTTAGTATAAAAACCAGTGACTGCTTCAGCTGCGTGGTCTGTTCCTACAACAGCGCCGTTATTAGCACCCGCTATTCCGTATTGTGCAATCATCCGTTGCCGTGCTTTGATATTACCCTTATTAAAATCACTAATTTCAAGCCCATTTTCTTCTAAGCTCGCTACCATGGCATCGGTTGCCGGTTTGATGTTGACCCTTACCACCTGGTCTGCATTCATAAAAGCGATAGCATCCATTGCATCACTTTCATCTGCTTGATTACCATATGGTAGCCGCACTGCAATGAATTGGTAATTCACACCAGTTTCTTTACGCAATTCTTGGATAGCAATTTGACTTAATTTCCCTGCCAAAGTTGAGTCTTGTCCGCCAGAAATTCCTAACACTAGTGCCTTTAAAAAGGGATGTTTTTTTAAGTATGCCTTTAGAAAATCCACCGAACGCCGAATTTCGTCTTGGGGATTGATTTGCGGTTGAACTTTTAATTCTTCAATAATCTTACGCTGCATTTCACGCATAACACTGCCTCCCGTAGTTTAAATAATGTAGCCTTAATTGTACTCTTATTTATTCTTAGAAACTATACTTGTTCGCAAAACTTTAAACTAACGTTCGAGATAGAATTCAAACCGGTTGCCCACATACTGTGTTCGTACATATTCGAACGGTTGCCCATTTTTAAGTTGTGAGACCTGGCGCAGACGTAATACAGCTGCTCCTCGTTTAATCCCTAAATAAGCCGCAATCCGCTCAGAAGCTGCTACCGCCGAAACAATCTGTTCTGCATGTCCCATGGTCATCCCATGCTGCTCTAAGGTCCGATAGAGTGATTGCGTGATTTGTTCACGATCAAAATTCTTTACCAAGTGAAAAGGAACAGTTGCTACTTCAAAGCAGATCGGAATATTATCTGCATATCGGATGCGTTCCATTCGAAGGACTCGTTCACCTGCTTTGAGGTTAAGTTTCTCGCTTTCACTTAATGATGGAGTAGTCACAACATAAGAGATAGTTTTACTAGACGGCATTTTCCCTTGCGCCTCCGTTATCTCGGTAAAACTTGTTACTCCAGTCATCTTTTCCTGAACCTTTTTACGGGCAACAAATGTCCCTGCTCCAATATGTCGTTCCAATAAACCTTCATCTACTAATGTTTGAATCGCTTGTCGCAACGTCATCCGACTAACCCCAAACTGCTCTGCCAGTTCTCTTTCAGCCGGAATGCGGTCCCCAACGGCCCATTCTCCATCTTCGATTCGCTGCCGAATCTCATTATGTATTTTGATATAAATCGGCGAACTCACACTCTCACACTCCTTCGCATAACTTATTCGTTTTCTCTAGCGACTGTGGCATCAATTCCCTTAATAACCGCAGTCATAAAACCTGCTTCTTCCATAGCTAACAGGCCAGCCACAGTGGTTCCCCCTGGAGAACATACTTCATCTACCAGTTCCCAAGGTGTTTTAGTAGTGGCTAATGTTTTCTGGGCGCTCCCTTGAACTACTTGCGCAGCAATTTGCGTTGCGGTGACCTTATCTAAACCATACTTAACTCCGGCCCGAGCCAACGCATCAATAAAGAAGTAGATAAAAGCAGGTGAACTTCCGGCAAGAGCCGCGAAGATACTAAACTTGTCCTCTGCTAACTCAATTGTTGCCCCAATTGTATCAAACAATGCTACTACTCTCTGCCAGTGATCGGTGGTCACAAATTCGTTGCGGGTTAATGCTGTCATTCCCGCTGCAATCTCAACATTAACATTTGGCATGATGCGAATCATTTCCAATTCAGCTTGATCTAAAATTTTCCGCATTGTTGCTAAATCACATCCAGCAATCATAGATACAATCACTGGTCGCTTCCGCAGTAAAGATGCCTTCACTTCCAAGAGTACAGTGCGGAGCTGAGCAGGTTTTATGGCCAAAAAGACCAAATCTGCTTGGTTCACCACTTCTTCATTGCTTGCACAAGCATGTAAGCCTTGAGCCTGCGCATACGGCTCATAGGAAGAACGGTGTGCACTATGAAGATAGATTTCTCCTCCTGTAACTGCATGTTGGTTAAGCCAACCATTGATGATCGCACGTCCCATATTACCTGCACCGATAAAACCTATTTTCATTTTTTCCTCCTACTAAATACGTCCATAAATTTGCTAGTTTAATTTTAGCATGGTAAATAAAAAAACGTTACCCAAGAAGGTAACGTTTTGAAGAATTGGGGTAACTGGATTCGAACCAGTGCATCACGGTACCAAAAACCGTTGCCTTACCGCTTGGCCATACCCCAATGTGGTGGATGGGAGTGGATTCGAACCACCGAACCCGAAGGAGCGGATTTACAGTCCGCCGCGTTTAGCCAGACTTCGCTACCCATCCATAAGTATTTGTAAGTTGTTATCAATCAGTAACTAACTGACTTAATTATAATAACGTGGACACCCGAAAAATGCAAGTGTTTTTTGTAAAAAAATCAAAAAAATTTCAAAATGTAAATTTAGGCGCTAATTCTTAGCTTATTTAAGATATGCTTCCTTTTTCTCTATTAGCTAAAGTACACTTCTAAATAAAAAAACTATCCATATTAAACATACATGTTTAACATGAATAGTTTTCCAATTATATCAGCTCAATTCTAGGTTTATTCAACCCCATCCATTAAGCGTTTGATTGCTGGAACCATTAAAAGAACAATTAACCCGAAGCCAATTGTAATGGCACCAATCCAACCGTAATAGGCAACTTCTGTTCCTTGGGAGTAGAATTTAACAATTTGTGCGTTGATGGCCTGAGCAACGGCGTCAGCGATGAACCAAATACTCATCATCTGTGCTTTGAACGCTTTTGGCGCTAATTTTGTTGTAACAGACAGACCAATTGGTGAAATTAACATTTCCCCAACAATAACAAGAGCCCAACTTACGATTAACCACAGTGGACTTACTTTAACACCAGTTCCATACAACATGCCTGGCAACATCATCCAGACAAAGGAAGCACCAGCGAAAAAGAGTCCATAGGCAAACTTAGCTGGTGATGATGGTTGCTTAGAACCCATCTTTGTCCACAACCATGCAAAGAATGGAGTGTATAACAAGATAAAGAGTGGGTTAAAGGATTGGAAAAGACTAGCTGGGAAAGGTAACCCGAAAATTGATAACTTAGTCTGATCGTTGGCAAAGAGGGCTAATACCACTGAACCTTGTTCTTCGATTGACCAGAACAAGATAGAAGCGATAAATAGTGCCACATATGCTTTTACCCGTGAACGTTCTACCTTTGTTGTCTTCTTACTATGCAACATCAATGCAAAGTAATAAACAGGAATTAAGATCGCCAAAATAGTAACTAAGTTAATGATATTGTTAATATTTAAGCTTCCTAAGACCGCCATGATCCCGAGAATAACTGCCAAAACAACCACAGCCATTGTAACCCGAAGAGAATACTTTTTGATCTGATCAGGTTCAATTGGATCAGTTGGGTACAAACTATCTTTTGGTAAGTCCTTGCCTTGAATAGTATATTGTAATAAACCAAAGAACATACCCACAGCAGCTAAGGAGAACCCTAAGTGGAAGTTAACCTGCTGACCTAAGAAACCAACAATCAGTGGTGCTAGCAAGGAACCAACATTAATCCCAAAGACAAAGATCGTAAATCCAGAATCACGCCGTTGGTCGCCTTCTTCATAAAGACCACCAACCATTTCTGAAACGTTTGGCTTTAGCATCCCAGTTCCTAACACAATAAAGAGGATTGATAGGAACAATGCGGCCTTCCCAAATGGTGTTGCCAAGATGATATGCCCAATCATGATCAGGACCCCACCCCAGAACACAGTCCGCCGACTACCAAGGATTCGGTCACTGATAAATCCACCTAATGTACTGGAAAGATAAACCAGTGAACCATAGATTGACATAATCGAAGCAGCAGTTGTCTTATCAATTCCTAAACCACCTTGGGTTACTGAATAGTACATATAGTACAGAAGGATGGCCCGCATCCCGTAGTAACTAAAACGTTCCCACATTTCCGTGAAGAACAGGGTGGATAAACCTTTAGGATGCCCTAAGAAAGCAGTATCCTGCGATTTATCATTCATAAATAGATTCCTCCAAACTAATTCAACTTAATAGTTAACATGTAAATTAAAAATAATTTCAATGAGTATCAGATTACTATTAAGAAATTATGATAGATTAAAAAATAAATACAAGTAATATTGTACTGTATAACCACATCATCGTCAAATTAAGTTGTTAAAATGGGGTTAAGCAACGTTGATATAGCGCCAATACTAGCTTTTAAAATTAGAAAACAATTTCCTTTATAATCGAATATTAATTTATTTATAAAAGATACCTTACCAGCTTGAAATGCTAAACGTATAAACTTAGTTGTTATTTTATAATTAAGACACGCACTGCAGATCCTATTTTATCTTAGCCCATCACATAACAATAGCAAAAAAGCACCCACCACACGGCGGATGCTTCAATCATTCTTATCATTCGTCCAGCTGGTAAAAACAAAAACCCGCCCCTTAAAATGAGCGGGAATTAGGAGTGCCGGTTGCAGGACTTGAACCTGTGACCCTCGGTTTACGATACCGATGCTCTACCAGCTGAGCTAAACCGGCATTGGATGACCCGTACGGGATTTGAACCCATGTTACCGCCGTGAAAGGGCGGTGTCTTAACCACTTGACCAACGGGCCATTCTATATAATATAGAAAAACTCCGGCAGGCGGACTCGAACCGTCGACAGCCTGATTAACAGTCAGGTGCTCTACCAACTGAGCTATGCCGGAATAATCAGCGTGGCAACTTCCTATCCTCACAAGGGGCGTTCCCCTAACTACTTTCGGCGTTAAGAAGCTTAACTTCTGTGTTCGGAATGGGAACAGGTGTATCCTTCTTGCCATCGTCACCACAC
>NZ_CP144759.1:205000-292500 GCF_036689625.1 Ligilactobacillus saerimneri | reverse complement strand
CTGGTTCACTATCGGTCACTAGGTAGTATTTAGCCTTGGGAGATGGTCCTCCCGGATTCCGACGGAATTTCACGTGTTCCGCCGTACTCAGGATCCTGGTTTGAGGAAACGAAGTTTCGTTTACGAGGCTATCACTCTCTGTGGCTGACCTTCCCAGGTCATTCAACTACTTCATCTCTTGGTAACTCAAAACACCAGTCCTACAACCCCAAGAAGCAAGCTTCTTGGTTTGGGCTCTTCCCCGTTCGCTCGCCGCTACTGAGGGAATCGAATTTCTTTCTCTTCCTGTGGGTACTTAGATGTTTCAATTCCCCACGTCTTCCATCTGCTCAGCTATGTATTCACTGAGTAGTAATAGTCCGTTAGGACTATTGGGTTGCCCCATTCGGAAATCTCCGGATCACAGTTTACTTACAACTCCCCGAAGCTTATCGCAGTTAGTCACGTCCTTCATCGGCTCCTAGTGCCAAGGCATTCACCATGCGCCCTTAATAACTTAACCTATCCGCTTATTTTAATAAGCTTTATGAGTTTCGCAATTAAGAACTAATTTTGATGTTTAAAAACTCTTCAAAACGCAATGTTCTCGGTTTTTTAATCAAGAAAATTTATTATGATATCTAGTTTTCAAAGTACAAGCTTGAGAGTAGACCTCTCAAAACTAAACAAAGTTTCAACTAACGTGTAGGTTCCGTATTATTCCTTAGAAAGGAGGTGATCCAGCCGCAGGTTCTCCTACGGCTACCTTGTTACGACTTCACCCCAATCATCTGTCCCACCTTAGACGGCTGGCTCCAAAAGGTTACCCCACCGGCTTTGGGTGTTACAAACTCTCATGGTGTGACGGGCGGTGTGTACAAGGCCCGGGAACGTATTCACCGCGACATGCTGATTCGCGATTACTAGCGATTCCGACTTCGTGCAGGCGAGTTGCAGCCTGCAGTCCGAACTGAGAGCAGCTTTAAGAGATTTGCTAAACCTCGCGGTTTCGCGACTCGTTGTACTGCCCATTGTAGCACGTGTGTAGCCCAGGTCATAAGGGGCATGATGATTTGACGTCATCCCCACCTTCCTCCGGTTTGTCACCGGCAGTCTCGCCAGAGTGCCCAACTGAATGCTGGCAACTGACAACAAGGGTTGCGCTCGTTGCGGGACTTAACCCAACATCTCACGACACGAGCTGACGACAACCATGCACCACCTGTCATTTTGTCCCCGAAGGGAAAACCTAATCTCTTAGGTGGTCAAAAGATGTCAAGACCTGGTAAGGTTCTTCGCGTAGCTTCGAATTAAACCACATGCTCCACCGCTTGTGCGGGCCCCCGTCAATTCCTTTGAGTTTCAACCTTGCGGTCGTACTCCCCAGGCGGAATGCTTAGTGCGTTAGCTGCGGCACTGAAGGGCGGAAACCCTCCAACACCTAGCATTCATCGTTTACGGCGTGGACTACCAGGGTATCTAATCCTGTTCGCTACCCACGCTTTCGAACCTCAGCGTCAGTTACAGACCAGAGAGCCGCTTTCGCCACTGGTGTTCTTCCATATATCTACGCATTTCACCGCTACACATGGAGTTCCACTCTCCTCTTCTGCACTCAAGTTCCCCAGTTTCCAATGCACATCTTCGGTTAAGCCGAAGGCTTTCACATCAGACTTAAAGAACCGCCTGCGTTCCCTTTACGCCCAATAAATCCGGATAACGCTTGCCACCTACGTATTACCGCGGCTGCTGGCACGTAGTTAGCCGTGACTTGCTGGTTAGATACCGTCAACAGGTGAACAGTTACTCTCACCCGTGTTCTTCTCTAACAACAGAGTTTTACGATCCGAAGACCTTCTTCGCTCACGCGGCGTTGCTCCATCAGACTTGCGTCCATTGTGGAAGATTCCCTACTGCTGCCTCCCGTAGGAGTCTGGGCCGTGTCTCAGTCCCAATGTGGCCGATCAGTCTCTCAACTCGGCTACGTATCATTGCCTTGGTAAGCCGTTACCTTACCAACTAGCTAATACGCCGCAGGTCCATCCAGAAGTGATAGCAGAGCCATCTTTAATCATTTGACCATGCGGTCAAATGACCTATGCGGTATTAGCATCTGTTTCCAGGTGTTATCCCCCGCTTCTGGGCAGGTTACCTACGTGTTACTCACCCGTCCGCCGCTCATCGGTAAACCATCGTCAATCGGATGCAAGCATCTTCAATCAGTTGGGCCGATGCGCTCGACTTGCATGTATTAGGCACGCCGCCAGCGTTCATCCTGAGCCAGGATCAAACTCTCGATTTAAAATCTTAAGTCGATCAGACTCGTAAAAATTACTAGCGAATTGACATTCGCAAATGTTTTGCTCTTGCGTCTAGCAAGAAGCCCTACACATTTGATTTGTCGAAACTTTGTTCAGTTTTCAAAGATCTACTTTGTCGCGATGCGACTAAAATAATATATCATTATTATGATAACTCGTCAACATCTTTTTTGCAATCAATAAATGACTTGCAATTGACAACAAAAAATATCTTACCAACTCTTTATCTGCCCGTCAACACTTTTTTTGCAAAAAATAAATGTAATCCTTTTCACTTAGGGGCCACTACTTATTTCTGCAAACAACTACTAAAACTTTCCCTACCTACTAAATAGCGTAGCTATAGTACCCTTCTCACAAGCACTACCGCTACGCTATTAATCACCTTAACCACAAGTGAGCTTTTTTCACTATGGAAACTACCAGTAACACAAATACTCCACTAATCAAATAAACCTGCTGATAACTAAGTAATTCAAATAAGGAACTATATACCGCAACCCCCAAAGGTGTAAGTAATTGAACACTAGTATATAAATACGTATTAATTCTTCCTAAATACTCTCGGGGTATTTCTTTTTGGATATATGTAAACAGCGGTGGATCTGAAATAGCTGTCATAAAACCCAAACTTAGTTCAAATATCACAAAAACTTCTAATGTATAGTTAGGCAACCAATAAATACTGATCCCGAAAATAACTAGCATCAGGGTAAAAGTATTGTATATTCGCCTAGTAAATACCAGCACATCTTTTAGACTTATGATTGAAATTATTCCCCCACCAATAACGATCCCTAGTGAAAATAATCCCTGTATATTCCCGCTAATTGTAGTTGATTTCTTTAACACCTTCACAATGGTATAAGGAACACCTATCTCAATTGAAGTTATTGCAAAATTTAATATCATTACTACAATAATCAACTCTAATAAGCTAACGTGTTTGTTCAAAATACTAATGATGCTTGTCTTATCGTGATCATCTATATTAAGATTACTCTTCGTTACCTTAAACTTAGTCTTTCTTGTTAACAATAATGTCAGCAACTCTGTTACGATTTCTATCCAGATTAATCTTTCAAACGGTATTAATCCATATAAAAACCAGCAATTGGTAATGCAAGCATATTTGTAATCGCAACACCCGTAGTTTGAACAACGTTCAACCTTTGAAGCTGACTTTTTTCTACAAGATCTGGTACAGATGAGAGATACGAAATTGTGAAAAAACGAGCACATAGATTATTAAAGCATGTAAACCCGATCGCAACATACAGCAAGTTGTTTTGAACATACGGATACACCTCTAAGAAGGTAAGTAACGAGATAATCAATCCTAGCTCCGCTAAGATCGCAATTTTCTTTTTCGAATATGTATCAATTATTTTTCCAATAAGCGGTGCAAAGATCATTCCAACTACTGGTCCAATAAAAATATTAACTCCGTAGCCTATGGCAGATCCGGTAACCGTCAAAAGTTTTAGTGATAGCACATAGGTAAAAATCGTCGCGCCTAAAGCGTTAATAAGCGTCGTCAAACTTACTTTTAATAGTTGCCCTCTCCCCGTTTCCATCGTGTTCCCCCCTTACGTGTTTCCGCATTGCTATATACCATATACACCATTTTTATTAATGTATTATAATCTATTTTTAATTTATTTCAAAGCGTTTCTACATCTAAACAAGCCCAACTTCCATAATAATAAAAGTTAGGCCAACTGATTCATAGACTATTAAACACTCGCTACTAAGGAACAATAAGAACATTTTCGAATTTTATCAGCACAGTTTCACTGTCAAAAGCTCTCTTAAATACTTTTTGTTACTTGTGCTCTAGTATTTGGCTTTCAACACTAATAACGCCCCGCAAAAACCTTTGTAAAATAAAAAAGACCCGCCGAAGCGAGTCCATAGATGTTATTAGTTGTTGTCGTCCAATTGCCGCATAGTTGGGAAGAGGATAACATCACGAATTGATGGTGCGTCAGTCAAGAACATTACCAAACGGTCAATCCCAATGCCCAAACCACCTGTAGGAGGCATACCATATTCCATAGCCTTCAAGTAGTCTTCGTCAACACCGTGAGCTTCTTCGTTACCAGCTTCACGTTCGCTGTCTTGAGCTTCGAAACGTTCACGTTGGTCGATTGGGTCATTCAATTCCGTATAGGCATTAGCACCTTCGTTACCACAGATGTAAAGTTCGAAACGATCTGTGAAACGAGGATCATCAGCATTCTTCTTAGCCAATGGTGAAATTGCTGTTGGGTGACCATAGATAAATGTTGGTTGAATCATGTGATCTTCACAGAATTCATCGAAGAATTCAGCAATAACGTGACCTACTGTGTAGTAGTCTTCAACTTCAACGTTGTGTTCACGTGCTAATTGCCGTGCTTCTTCGTCAGTCATTGGTTGCCAGAAGTCAATACCAGTATATTCCTTGATAGCATCAACCATGTGCAAGCGACGGAATGGCTTACCAAAGTCTAATTCGGTTCCTTGGTAAGTTACCTTGCCGTCTGGGCTAACAGCATGAGCAGCAGCCTTGTAAATACCTTCTGTTTCATCCATAACATCTTGGAAGTCGAAGTAAGCCGCATATGTTTCAATCATAGTGAATTCTGGGTTGTGCTTCTTATCCATACCTTCGTTACGGAAGTCAGGACCTAATTCATAAACACGTTCAAGACCACCAACGATTAATCTCTTCAGATATAATTCAGTAGCAATCCGGAGATACATGTCAATGTTCATTGCATTTTGGTGTGTAATGAATGGACGTGCTTCGGCACCACCAGCTTGAATTTGTAAAATTGGTGTTTGAACTTCGATAAAGCCGTTATCATCCATATACTTACGAATAGCAGCAATAATCTTTGTTCTCTTAATGAAGCGATCAAGACTGTCGCGGTTAGTTGTCAAATCAAGATAACGTTGACGATAGATAGCTTCCTTATCTTGTAAACCGTGGAACTTGTCAGGTAAAGGACGTAATGCCTTTGAAAGGAAGGTGTATTCAGTCACTCGCAGTGTTAATTCACCGGAGTCAGTCTTAATAACATCACCAGTAACACCGACGATATCACCGATGTCAGTCAAATGATCGAAGACTTCGTAATCTTTATCGCCAAGAACGTCCTTACGTACGTAGATCTGTACTCGACCGGAACGATCTTGAAGATCAGCGAAGCCAGTCTTTCCGCTGCCACGTTTAGCCATGATCCGCCCTGCAAGAGTTACTACAGCTTTAGCTTCAGCAACCTCTTCCTTTGACATGCCGTCAAATTTAGCGTGTAAATCACCTGCCATCGTGTCGCGTTCGAAGCGGTGTCCGAACGGAGCAATGCCTGCGTCGCTCAAAGCTTGCATCTTTTCGCGACGAACACGGAACTGATCATTCATGGTTTCGTTATTTGCCATTTCTTTATCCCCACTTTCCTAAAAGTTATCTTGATTATAGCATAGTAAATGAGCCTGTCAACAAAAAACACTTATTTTTTTCTAATCTTTTGTTAATAATTGTTCCAAGAAACCATCGAAGATTTGCGTCATTTTTTCTTCCGTTTCTGCTTCATTTAGTGCAGCTTTAACCCGGGCAGAACGGCGGATGCCTTTTAGATAGTATGCTGCTTGCGAACGGAACTCTTTCGGACCGATTTTTTCTCCTTTTACTTTAACCAATCTATGAAGGTGCTCTTTTGCTACTCTAATTTTTTCCTCCGGACTTGGCTCTGGCAACAATTCTCCTGTTTCCAAATACTGAACCGTTTGCCGAACAATCCATGGGTTCCCTAAAGCAGCCCGTCCGATCATCACAGCGTCTGCTCCTACATCGTCTAACATTCGTTTTGCATCCTGAGGAGTCCGAACGTCCCCGTTGCCCATAAATGGAATGGTTAATTTCTGGGCAACATCATGTAAAATTTCCCAATCAGCATGGCCAGAGTAAAGTTGCTTTCTCGTCCGACCGTGCATAGCCAATGCCTTGGCACCACCTTCTTGTGCAGCTAAAGCATTTTCAACTGCAAGAATATGATTTTCATCCCAACCTGTCCGCATTTTTACTGTTACCGGGATATCAACTGCAGATGTTACTGCGCTTACCATCTCATAAATTTTGTCTGGATCTAGCAACCAGCGAGCACCCGCGTCTGTTTTAGTCACTTTGGGCACCGGACATCCCATATTAATATCAATGATATCAGTAGCAGTATTTTCAGCCACAAATTGAGCAGCTTCAACTAAGGTATCCTTGCTCCCACCAAAAATTTGCACGCTCACTGGATGTTCACGGGGATCAACGAATAGCATTTCCAATGTCTTCTTATTGCGATATTCAATTCCTTTATCAGAAATCATCTCACAAACTACCAACCCTGCACCAAATTCTTTACAGATCATCCGGAAAGCAACATTTGTCACCCCCGCCATCGGTGCCACTACCACACGGTTGGGAATTGTCACATCACCAATTTTCCACTCTGTCACTTCTCATCATCTTCTTTCTTAGTTTTTTTATTTTGTGCATGTTCCTCGATCGCACGTAATTCAGCTGCAGTAAAATCGTATTTCTTACCACAAAAATGGCATACAGCTTGCGCGCCATGATCTTCAGCAATCATCTGATCAATGTCAGCACTTGGTAGAGTAGCCATCATTCCAGCAAACTTTGCCTTTGAACAGTCACACTTAAACGCAACTGCTTTTTTCTCTAAAACTTTAACGTTAGATTCACCTAACAAAGCATATAAAATATCTTCTGGTGTTTTATTTTGCCGCAACATTTCAGAAACCAATGGTAATTCTTGCAGTCGCTTTTCAAGACCGGCAATGACCTCTTCTTGACAATCTGGCATCACTTGAATCATAAATCCACCAGCAACCTCTACCGAATCATCGGGATTTACAAATACTGATAAGCCAACAGCAGATGGAATCTGTTCTGATTGAGCCAAGTAATAGGTAAAATCTTCCCCTAGTTCTCCTGAAACTAATGGTACTTCCCCTGTAAATGGTTCTTTTAGTCCCAAATCCTTGGTCACCGCCAAGAATCCTTTTGTTCCCACAGCTTTTTTGACGTCAATCTTATGGTGCTCATTCAAAGGTAAATGAACTTCTGGATGCTGAACATAACCTTTGACAGTCCCACGGGCATTCCCTGTCACTACGATTCCCCCAACAGGGCCATCCCCGTTAATTTTGACAGTCAACGTTTCATCATTGGTCAGCTCGGCTGCACTCAACAGAAGCGTACCAACCATGCTTCTCCCCAAAGCTGCTGTGGCTGCACTCCATGTTCCCTGCTTGGTTTGTGCCGTAGCAACTGTTTGGGTCGCATCAATTGCGTACGCCCGCAGCTGGCCATCATAGGCTAATGCCTTAACTAAGTAATCGCTCATTTTAGTCCTTCCTTACTTGACAATAATTTCTTTTCTATAATAAACAAAATAACGGCGAAAAAACAATAAATTGTTTTTCCCCGTTATTCACACACACCGCATTAACTGCGGTCTTTATCTTGTGGATAGAAGTCGATCGGTTGATCATCTTCTGCTTGTTGAGCTTCTTCCTTTTGACGTTCTTCTTTTTCAGCCGCCTTAGCCCGAGCAGCATCGCGTTGTTCAAAAGCCTTCTTGGCTTCTTCAAACGTAGCTGCACGTTCACTTGGGAATTCACTCTGTGTTTGCTGTGGCATTTTACCTGTCTTAAACAAACTAAGAATTTGCTTTTCATCCAGGGTTTCATACTTGAGCAAGGCTTCAGCGATCAGCTTATGCTGTTCACGGTGAGCTTCAATAATCTCTGTCGCCTTTTGCATTCCTTCTTCAGCCAAACGCTTTACTTCACTATCAATCAAGTTAGCTGTTTGAGCTGAGAATGGTGCATTGCCAGGTACCATATCACCGGCAAACATTCCACTTTGACCTTCGTATTGAACTGGTCCGAGCTTTTCGGACATCCCATATTGGGTTACCATTGCCCGTGCAATTTGCGTTGCTTGTTGGAAGTCATTGGATGCACCCGAAGACTGGGTCCCAAAGATGATCTGTTCAGCCGCACGACCACCCATCAGACCAGCAATCTGTTCTTGAGCATCTTTTTTAGTCATTAACATTTGGTCTTCCTTAGGCAACATGATAGCATAACCGCCAGCGCGGCCCCGCGGTACAATAGTAACTTTGTGGACTACGCGGGCATCGTTAAGCACTAGCCCAACGATCGTATGCCCAGCTTCATGGTATGCCACTGTTTCCCGTTCCCGTTTGGAAATTACCCGATCCTTCTTGGCTGGACCTGCAATCACCCGATCTTCAGCTTCATCAACATCGGAGGCATCAATTTGCTTCTTATTTCTCCGAGCTGCCAGCAATGCAGCTTCGTTTAACAAGTTTTCCAAGTCAGCCCCAACAAAGCCTGGTGTCTGCTTAGCAATTTCCTTCAAGTCAACATCATTGGCTAATGGCTTATTCCGCGCATGAACCTTTAGGATGGCTTCACGACCCTTGACATCTGGTCGACCAACTAAGATCTTCCGGTCAAAACGACCTGGCCGTAATAGCGCTGGGTCCAAAACATCAGACCGGTTAGTAGCAGCCATTACAATGACCCCTTCATCACCAGCAAAACCGTCCATTTCAACTAGCAGTTGGTTCAAGGTCTGTTCGCGTTCATCATGGCCCCCGCCCATACCGTTACCACGGCGACGTCCAACCGCATCGATTTCATCGATGAAGATGATTGAAGGAGCATTCTTCTTGGCGTTTTCAAACAAATCACGCACACGACTAGCCCCGACCCCAACAAACATTTCAACGAAGTCAGAACCAGAAATCGAGAAGAATGGTACTCCAGCTTCACCAGCAACAGCTTTAGCCAGTAAAGTTTTACCTGTCCCAGGAGGTCCTTCTAAAAGCACCCCTGATGGAATCCGTGCTCCCAAAGAAAGAAACTTTCGTGGATCCCGTAAGAATTCAACTACTTCGACTAATTCTTGTTTTTCTTCTTCTTCACCAGCGACATCAGAGAAACGAACCTTGTTGTTCTTCTTTTCAATTGGTTTGGCTTTAGACTTGCCAAAGTTCATCATGCGGCCGTTGCCGCCACCTTGACCAGCCTGGCCCATCATCATATAGAAGATAGCAATAAAGAAGATTACTGGTAGGATGTATGCTGCCAGTTGAATCCACATACTGCTAGATTCTTCTTCCTTAGCACCATTTGTGACGTGGTTCTTCGTAGCATACTTTTGGATCTGGCTCATGGTAGAATCATTCGTCAATACATTAGTACTAAATGACTTTGCTTCTGACGTTGCTCCACCAGTTAACCGACTCAAGCCATCATTAGCTTTTGACTCGGTCTTGGCCGCCTTCTTGTATGTCCCAGTAATTTTGTAGGTACTACCAGAAGGCTGAACCGTAAAGCTCTTGACATTGTCCTTACGCAATTCAGTGATAAATTGACTGGATTGAATTTGTTGGGTCTGAGAACTTGCTTTGCTTCCAAAGAAGTAATACAGGACCCCCATAATGCCAAGGAAAACTACAATATAAAATAAGCTACTACGAAGAAGCCCATTTCGATTATTGTTCATAGATTTCCTCCATAATTTACATTGATATGAGTACAATCATAGCACAATTGACCATTGTTGACTATTAATTATTCTCATAAACTTCCCGCTTTAAAATACCTACGTAAGGAAGATTGCGGTAGTGGCCAGCGTAATCCATCCCATAGCCAACGACAAATTCATCCGGAATTTGGAAACCAACATAATCAACGTCGACTCCTTCAACCCGGCGTTCTGGTTTATCTAGTAACGTACAGATCTTAATCGAATTAGCTTCTCGTTGCTTCAATAGGTCTGACAGAGCCTTGAGCGTCCGACCTGTATCTACAATGTCTTCCACAATCAAGACATCCCGATCTTTAACTGATGAGTCTAAATCCTTAAGAATACGAACTTCCCCAGTAGAGATCGTGCCGGCACCATAACTAGAGATATCCATGAAGTCCATCTCCAACGGAATGTCCATATTCCGAACAATATCCGCCATAAAGAGAATTGCACCCTTTAGGATACAAATTACCAATGGATTTTTCCCATGATAATCAGCCGCAAGTTGCTGGCCTAGACGCTTAACTTCGGCTTGGATATCTGCGCTACTGTATAAAATCTTGTCAATGTCGTTGTTCATTCGCTGACCTCTTTCTCACCGTGATTGGTGTACTATTACGTATTGAATTTTAGCATGGTCTGCGGGTCTTGACAAATCAGATTTCTTTAAACCAACTACCCATAAAACTTCATTTTCATCAGTAGTGACTAACCAAATTTGATCTCGCTGTGATCGGGGAATTTTATGGTCAATCAGGATCCGCTTGACTTTCTGACTCCCACTAGTAGTTTTCAACCGATCATGGGGGCGGCGATGCCTAATATATAGCGGTTTATCAAGACTGTCTATCTTCAAAACATCATCATGTAACTCGGGTTGATAAGTCGTCACTTCAAAGAGTCCGAAGCGTTCATAAGCCGAAATATTTACCCACTGATTTAATTTTAGTTCGTATTTCTCGTCCGAATCAACATGATTATCAGCTCGCTGAGCTAAGTAAAAAACAGTATATTCTTTAACTAACCACCATGACTGCCCCAGCATTACCTGCCCTTGTGGTTTGCTATCATTGCGCAATAAAGCAACACATTGTTCTAACTGTTCTCCAGTAATCTGCACGTGTTGGGTGCGACACAACTCTTTAAGCACTAATTTTTGCCATGGACTCGCCAAGCGCACCCAATAAGCAACCAAATACCTTCCTGTACGCAATTTAATTTCATCCAATTTGGCAGCAGCTGCTGCTTGCGCAACCATCAAAACATCCGCTAATTGGTCTTGATATTCTTGGATATGAGCTAAGGTCTGCTCATTTTCTGCTTGTAACCGCGGAACTACGTTGTGGCGCATACGGTTACGCAAATAGTCATCAGTATGATTAGTATAATCTTCAAAATATTTGAGCTGATGAACAGTTGCATAATGCCGTAACGTAGCTTTGGAAATTCCTAGCAGTGGACGGACTAAACGAAACTTACCTTGAAACTGTCGTTGATGGCGAATCCCTACTAGTTGCTCCAGGTCACCACCACGTAAGAGTTTCATCAAAAATGTTTCAGCCTGATCATTCGCATGGTGGGCCGTCACCAAATAAGGAATTCCTTCACGTTGCATTGTCTCTGCAAAGAAATGATACCTAATCTCCCTTCCGGCTGCTTCCACCCCAGTTGCGGGATGATCCGCTCGCGGCCATACTTTGACAAAAAGTGGTAAATGTTGGCGGCGACAATATTCCTTAACATACGCTGTTTCCACAACACTTTGTTCACGAATTTGGTGATCAATGTATGCTACATAAATTTGTGGCCGGACCGCTACCGGTAACGTCTGTAAAAGATGGAGTAAAACGGTTGAATCGACCCCTGTTGAATACGCTACTAACACTTTTTTTCTAGCTAATCCTAAATTTTGTATACGCTGATAAAATTGCTTTTCTAGATCCACATTTTCACCCCTAACTATATATTTAACTTAACTTCTAGTTCATACCGTAAATTATTGCTTACATCTGGTTGTAAGCTTTTTCACGTCAGAAACTTATTCAATAAATAAAAGGCTGGGAGAAAATTCCCCCCAGCCTCATTGTCGTTGTATTTAGCTTCGACGGCCGCCTCGACCACCACGTTTACCTTCAGTATTACGCCGTAGTGATGTCAATCTTTCATCACTTTCCTTTAAAAAGCCTGCCAGCATGGAATCAAAGTCTTGGTTTTTATGTTCAGTTTTGCGCTGGAATCCGCGACTGCCATGAGTAAAGCTTCTTTCTGACCGGTTATTATTTTCCCGCCGGTCCCGGTTATTTGATTTATTGAAATGTTTTGGATGACTATCTTCCCGGTGAGGCTTATCAGCCGCTTTTCTAATGGATAAACCGATTTTGCCATCATCGCCAACTGACATTACTTTGACAGTAACCTCGTCGCCGACTGTTAAGATATCATGAATATCCTTAACGTATTTATCCGATATTTCACTAATATGAACCAATCCAGTTGTATTATTGCCAATATCAACGAATGCGCCAAAATTAGTGATCCCAGTGACCTTACCCTTTACCTTCGCTCCAACTTCAACTGACATAAAAAACTTATATCCTCCTTAAAATAACTCGTAGTCTTAGTATAACACAGATGATTACCGATTAAGAATGCAAAAAAGCCGTATACCATCCTAATTAGTCTTTGGGGATGGTATACACTGTTTCACCTTTTTTAGTGTAGTAATACTTTTCCCGAATTAATTTCTGGACATAGTCTTTATCTTTGAGTTGCTTAACCTGCTGATTAAGTTGATCATTTTTAGCTTGAACTGTCTTGAGTTCTTTATTTACATCAGTGGTTTGCTTTTGCAAATTTACCACTGTTACCCGACTTTGTACAATCTGAAATAAGCACACCACCGTAATGATCGTCACAACTAACCCCAAACTTAATAGACGCACCTGGTGGTGTTTGCGTGCTTCGTCCGTTTGCTGATACTGGCGTGCAAGCTGTTCTTGCCGCTCAGTATAATCCCGATGGAGAACTTTGATCTTTGATTTTTTCGGCATGGCTTTTCGTCCCTTTGCGTGTTTTTCATCCGTATTAATTATTTGTATTATAACAAAATTAAATTGCCTAATTGTAGATTAATTAAATTCGATAATCTTCTTTATATTCTTCAGAGATTAATTCGAATAAGCTGTCAGCTTCACCCTTCTTAGTCGTCTCCCGTAATTCCTTAACCTTAATTGTGAGCGTTTTGTTACCAAAAACAATCACTACAATATCGCCAATTGCCACTTTTGTGGATGACTTGGCTTGCTTACCATTAACTGTTACCCGGCCTTGGTCAGCAATTTCTTTGGCAACTGTCCGCCGCTTAATAATTCGAGAGATCTTCAAAAATTTATCTAATCGCATTATTGTTCACTCCGTTTTTTTCTTATATTATGCCACAAGGTCCATAACCGCGTCCCTCCTGGCAAACTCTGCCATTCCGCCTGTGTCAGAAGTCCTGTTTCTAAACTTAACCCGATAAAAATCAAACCACCCAGAATAACCCCACTTGCAGTAGTACCGATGGCAACAAGTCTTGTCAGTTGTAAATAATGTTGGACTACCACCATTAGACTAACAGTCACACCAGCCATAATGCCAACCGCCAAACATAATTTTTTCCAGAAGCGATAATCATATAGTAAATGCTGGACCAGTGGGGGGAGCTGGAGCAACATAATAACTAGTGTTACTGTTAATGCCAAAACAGTTCCCCAACTAGCGCCACTAATACCTAACCACCGAATCAAAATAGTATTTGTTAGCAACTTAACCATAACCCCTGCTAAAAAACTAACCACTGTCACTTGCACCCGGTCTATACTCTGTAAGAGGGCATTGTAATTTGTAATTAGGGTAACTAACACGATGCTCAAGCAATAAATTGCTAGTGTGGTACTCAACACTGCATCCTTGAACAAAACCGTATTAATTGCGGGCATCAAGGTAATTAACCCCACCGTAGCAGCAACCCCGACCGTCACACTAATCCTGATGAGGGATTGACTTACCGCACGAAAAGCTTCCATATCACGTTTAGCTAAAGCCTTACTTAATGATGGTAAAAGAGTTGCTGAGAAACTAACTGCTAATACAGTTCCCACCTGTACTAGGGGCTGAGCGCGGTCATAGTTTCCTTTGACCGCTTTGGCTACCAGATCAGGCATTCCATTAGCTACCAAAGCCTGTTTAACTGTAAAGGAGTCCACTAATTGCAAAATCAGCATTAAAGCCGCAAACAGGCAAATTACTAATCCTTCTGTCAACAAACGTTTAGTTAATATCCTGTACGAAAAGCACTGTTGCTTTTTTACTTTTTTACTGATTTTGGGACCTAAAGGAAGGAAAACCAGGCTAGCCACTATTGCACCAATAGTCGCTCCCAGCATCGCACCGGCTCCCATCCGATACACAGACCAATGATGCTGAACACTATAATAAGCTACACCAACAATCACTCCCACTCGAACCACTTGTTCACTAACTTGAGAAATCGCAGTTGGCACCATATTTAGTTTACCTTGATAAAATCCTCGTCCTACTGCCAAAATCGGCATCAAAAGGATCATCCACGCAACACTGCGAATAATTACAGTCAATTGCCGATCCCCCATGTGGAGCGCCAGTGTTGGTGCCAGTCCCATTAACCCGCCAAAGATGAGCAAAGAACCCCCACTCAACAATACTAATAACTGTTGCGCTGTCCGCCATTGTGCTCGTTCATCGTGAGCCTCCACTGTAACTTTAGAAATAAACACTGGTAATCCTGATAAGGCAAATGTCATTCCAATTCCATATAATGGATAAACTTGTTGGTAAACATAGAATCCAATATTTCCAACTAGGTTTTCAAACGGAATGCGATAAAAAGCACTGAGAATTTTAGCAATTAGGGACGACAAGGATAAGATTAACGCCCCGCGCATGATTGTTGTCACTTCTTTGTTATCACTCATTCTGTCCACTAACTCCTTTTGTTGGACGGGACGGCGTTGCCTCTTTCGAGATGAGTGCAATAACCTGTTTGAAGTAATTTTGTAATTCGGTCACAACCATCGTTGCTGTCATCTTAGGTTGCACAACTAGACTAACCTCCGTCTTGTTTCCCCGCGGGTTGATTGTGGCGTTGAGTTTTGTAACTGCTAATGCCTGCAGGAGTTGCTTTGGCATTACCTGCTGGGTCTTGGTTGCAGTAAATATTACGTTAATTCGCCTGCCCTTTTGTTGGATCTCCTCAACCAACGCCTGGTCAGCGTAAACTTTAAGGAGACCAATTTCTAACAAATTAGCCACTGCTTGAGGATACTCACCAAAGCGATCAATTAGGTCATCTTGTACTTCCCGATATTGGGCCTCATTTTCAAATTGACTGATCCGCTTATAGATTTCAATTTTTTGTTGGGGATCAGCAATGTAGGTAGCAGGAAGGTAACCTTCAATGTCCAAATTGATTTCCGCATTTGTCTTAGGAGTAACATGCTGCCCCCGCTTTTTAGCAATCGCTTCATTGAGCATCTCAACATAAAGATCGTACCCAACTGAATCAATAAACCCATGTTGCTGTTTACCTAAAAGGTTACCAGCCCCTCGTATAGCTAGATCCCGCATTGCGATTTTGAACCCTGAACCAAGTTCCGTAAAATCTTTAATCGCTTCGAGGCGCTTTTCACTTACTTCTGTTAATACTTTGTTGGGTTGGTACATAAAGTATGCATATGCCACTCGGTTCGACCGTCCAACCCGGCCCCGTAACTGGTAAAGCTGTGAAAGACCCATCCGGTCAGCGTTTTCTACCAGTAATGTATTAACATTAGGGATATCAACCCCTGTTTCAATAATTGTTGTTGTCACTAGCACATCATACTCTCCAGCAATAAAGTCAAACAATGTCCGCTCTAATTGTGCTTCTGTCATCTGACCATGAATCGCAACTATGCGTGCTTCTGGAACTAAATCATTGAGGAAATGAACTACTTGCTCAATATCTTCTACACGGTTATGGAGATAAAATACTTGGCCTCCCCGCTCAAGTTCCCGCCTAATAGCATCAACAACCACACCATAGTTTTGCTCGATAACATACGTTTGAATTGGATACCGGTTTTGCGGTGGTGTTTCAATAACTGATAGGTCCCGCACTCCAAGCATTGACATATTCAGTGTTCGTGGAATCGGTGTTGCCGTTAAAGTCAATACATCCACGTTAGTGCGTAATTCTTTGAGACGTTCTTTATGCTTGACACCAAACCGTTGTTCCTCATCGATAATTAATAAACCTAAATCAGCAAACTGTACATCCTTTGACAATAATCGGTGGGTACCAACAATGATATCTAGTCTCCCCTCTCTAAGAGCAGTTAAAGTTTCTTTGACCTGCTTGGAGGTGCTAAAACGCGATAAAATTCCAATTTCTACCGGAAAATCATTAAAACGTTCAATCATTGTTTCGTAATGCTGTTGTGCAAGTACCGTTGTCGGGGCCAGTAAAGCAACTTGTTTTCCATCTTCTACCGCTTTAAAAGCAGCCCGCAAAGCAACTTCCGTTTTTCCAAAGCCAACATCACCAATCAACAAACGATCCATTGGTTTTGGCTTCTCCATATCCGCTTTAATTTCTTTTGCTGACCGTAACTGGTCAGGCGTTTCTGTATACGCAAACGCATCCTCAAATTCGCGTTGGTAATCATCATCGGGCGGGAAAGCATGCCCTTTTTCAGAATCCCGCTTGGCATATAAAGCAATCAAATCATCCGCAATATCTTCGATCTTGTTAGCCACTCGGTGTTTAGTTTTCTTCCATTCACTGCCTCCAAGCCGATTAATGTGAGGGGGCTTTCCTTCAGCAGAAACGTATTTTTGAATGCGGTCTAATTGTGTCACTGGGATGAATAAACGATCATCTTTTTGATATTCGATCGTAATATAATCCTGGTGCTTTCCTTGGACTTCCATAGTCTTCATCCCAATGTACCGACCAATCCCATGATTGACATGTACTACATAGTCGCCTTCTTTGAGATCTTTGTAGCTTTTCAACCGCTCGGTATTGCTCATCGTTAGCCGCCGGGGACGTTTCTTGGTCGTTTTAGGGAATAACTCATATTCAGTTAGTATAACTGCTTTAGCAACTGGAAGCTCAAAACCCTTGGTTAGGCTGGCTTCAACTATCTGGGATGTCCCAGGTTGCAGGGCTGTTGCCGGTGTAACAATAGCTGGTATTTCAAAGTCCGCTAAGGTTTGCTCTAATTTGGGAATACGCTTAGGGTCACTAACCAACAAAACAACTGTTTGTCCTTGCTTATGCCAGCGATCTGTTTCTACTTTGAGCAGTGGCATCTGCCCAAAAAACTGTTGTACTGCCCGGGTTTTGACTTCCACTGTTCCATCAAGTGTCATCCGTCCCATACCCTTAGCAAAAAGCGAATTAAAAATAATCAGGTGCTGATGATCTGCTTTTTGGAGAATTCTAATATCATGATGTAACGCAAGGTTAGGTAGCAATCGTCCGCTTGCCATTCGCTCAGTTTGCCACTGGGCGGTATTCAGTCGCATTTTTTCGGCATGGTCTAGCAAACGATTATAGTCATCATAAACAATAATGCTTCCAGCAGGAACATAATCAATCACACTTGCCGGCTGTGTAAAAATCATCTCACTTAACGGCAAGTACTCTGCCACAAGTTCTCCACGCTTAAGAGCAGCCACCACCGGAGGAAAATA
Organism: Ligilactobacillus saerimneri; assembly: GCF_036689625.1. Lineage (NCBI taxonomy): Bacteria > Bacillati > Bacillota > Bacilli > Lactobacillales > Lactobacillaceae > Ligilactobacillus > Ligilactobacillus saerimneri. The sequence continues at coordinate 274,815 of NZ_CP144759.1, read as the reverse complement.
CTGCTGCATTTGTTCCTGCAGCCCTTGATCCTGAGTTTTATTTACAGCAGATTGGTACTGTTTTTCTACTTGTTCCGCTGCACGGTTAAGCATTTCGAAACTAGCAATAAAATCAGTCGCCGGAATAATCGTTGCCCGATCAATATTAGCAATACTCCGTTGTTCTGCTACATCAAAAGTGCGTAAAGAGTCAACTTCTGTATCAAATAAATCTACCCGAATTGGGTTTTCTCCATCTAACGGATAGATATCTAAGATTGATCCCCGTACAGCAAACTCTCCTGGCTTTAATACCATTTTTTGCCGTTGATATCCCATTACACTCAGGCGGGCAAGGGTCCATTCAAGATCTAAGTCTTGACCTAATTCCAATTGCACCTGGTAGTCTTGCCACGCTTGTGGCTGGGGCAAAAAACGTTGCATCCCCGCCACCGTAGTTACAATAATCTTGTGTTGTTCCCGTACCAAAGCATCCAACGCCCTTACTCTTTGGCGACGAAAATCAGGGGAACTAGCTGCCATCTCGACCGCCATCAAGTCTTCAACGGGAAACATCTCAACGTCTTCAGCAGCGACCAAGTTTGTTAAGTCAGCAACCAAATTTTGTGCATGGTATAAATCATCCACGACAATCATTAATGGTTGCGAACGGTGGCGCCACAAATCAACCAAAGCCATTGTTTTAGCTGAATCCAGCAATCCTGTCAGTTGATAGCGTCCTGTTGCTGGTAAGTGATCGCGCCACTTAGCATACTCAGGGACGCCGTCCAAAAGGTGATCTAACTGCATTTCGTACACTCCCTCCTTTCATACCCTTTGATCTTTTTTAGTTATGATCATTCATCACTTTAGCAAAATTGTCTGTCTTGACCCATTCCTCAATCGCAGCTACTCCATCTGCAATCGTATCCGTAATTACTGCTTTTTGGGCCTGACTAAAACGCGATAATACCCAGTCAACCACAGTCATTTTATCTGGGTGTCCAATACCGACCCGTAGCCGCTTAAAGCTTTGCGTTCCAACATGACTGATAATACTCTTAATCCCGTTGTGTCCGCCTGCAGATCCTTTTTGACGCAAGCGTAACTTTCCAATATCTAAATCCATATCATCATGACAAATGATAATATCTTCGACGGGAATTTTGTAAAAATCCATTAACGGACGAACAGCACGTCCAGATTCATTCATATATGTTGTTGGCTTAACCAGTAACACTTTTTCCCCAGCAATAAAAATCTCAGTTACCAGAGCATTCATCTTTTCCTTAGTAAAAGTTGCTCCATACGCTTGTGCCAACTCATCGACAACCATAAATCCTATATTATGCCGCGTTGCTTCGTATTTTTTCCCGATATTACCCAAGCCTACAACCATTTTCATCACAAATCACTCCATTTTATCCATACCAAAAAACCCGGCGACCGCTTCGGTCTCCAGTTGGGGACGTTTTTCTTTGTTTCAGTATAGCATATCCCTTTTAGAAAGAGTTTATTTCCGCTTTTTTGCATATTAATATTCATTTATAGTGATTAATCGCTATCATATCGGCGTTTATCAATCAAAATAAGTGTTATTTTTTATTGAAACTGTTATACTGTTCTTATAGATTGAATTATTATCTCAAGACGAAAGGACGATGTTACTTGGTAAAGAATGCAAATCACCAAAAAGTTATGTTAATTGGCGACGGCGCTGTTGGATCTAGCTATGCTTATGCTATGGCCCTACAAGGTGTCGCAGAAGAGTTTGGCATTATCGATATTGCTAAAGAGCGGACAATCGGTGATGCCTTGGATTTGGAAGATGCAACTGCTTTTTCTTTCCCAAAGAAAATCTATTCTGCTGAATACGCTGATTGCAAAGATGCTGACTTGGTTGTCATCACTGCCGGTGCACCGCAAAAACCTGGTGAAACACGGTTAGACTTAGTTAACAAAAATCTAGGTATCTTGTCTACTATCGTTAAACCTATCGTAGAATCTGGTTTCGATGGGATCTTCCTTGTGGCTGCTAACCCTGTTGATATCTTGACATATGCTACTTGGAAACTCTCTGGTTTTCCTAAGCACAAAGTTATCGGTTCTGGTCCTTCCCTCGATACTGCACGGTTACGGGCTGCTATCGCTAAAATGACTGGGATCAACGATCCGCGCTCAATTCACGCTTTCATCATGGGTGAACACGGGGATTCTGAATTTGCCGCATACTCAGCTGCTACTATTGGGGGTAAACCGTTCCTAGATTGGGCACAAGAAAACAATATCACTGCTGCCCAATTAGATGAAATGGAAGATCAGGTACGCAACAAGGCCTACGAAATTATTAACCGCAAAGGAGCAACTTTCTACGGAGTTGCTACAGCCTTAGCTCGGATCTCCAAAGCTATCCTCCGGGATGAGGGTGCTGTGTTGCCTGTTTCTGCTTACATGGACGGTCAATATGGATTAAACGATATCTATATTGGTACACCAGGGGTTGTCGATGGTAATGGTTTACGCCAAATTATCGAGGTCCCACTGAATGAAGCTGAACAAGCTAAGATGACTGCCTCAGCTGCTACTTTGAAGCAAGTATTAACTGACGGCATGAATGCTCTTGCTAATAAGAACTAAAGTTATTAAATCTATTCTTGACGACGAGGCTGGGAGAAAACAACGTTTTCCCCCAGTCTTTTTTATTCACTAATGTTTCACAGATACCGGGAAAAATAACCGTAAGGCTAGTATCTAAGTACGAGCGAAGACCACCACACTTTACGTCATTATCCGAGCATAACTCAATACCTGGCTGCAAAAGTTATTTCCCATTCACTTTTGATTTCTATAATTATTTAATTAGATTTTTGTGAAAATATGGTATGATTGACTTAAACACTAATGACAGAAAGCAGGGATTCAAATGTTACTGAAAACTTTGGTCAGACCTAAAGCTGAATTAACAACTGTGCCCGAAGATATTACTCTTGAAGAGGCACTCAAAATCTTAGAAGACTCCGGGTTCCGGTGTGTGCCTGTCCTTGATAAAACGGGTAATCTTTTCCGTGGCAATATCTACAAGATGCACATTTACCGGCATAAGTCACGGGGTGGTGACATGTCTCTCCCTGTTACCCATCTCTTAAAGAATGCAACTAAGTTTGTTAATATTGATGATGCTTTCTTTAAGATCTTCTTTACCATTAAAGATCTTCCTTACATCACAGTTTTGGATAATGAAAATCACTTCTACGGGATCTTGACTCATGCCAAGTTACTAGAGATGTTATCTCAATCATGGAATGTTAACGTTGGTTCCTATGTCTTAACTGTTGTTTCCTCTGGTGAACGAGGCGATTTGGTTGATATGGCTAAGATCATCACCAAGTACACTACGATTGCTAACTGTATGACTTTAGACGTTCAAGGAGAGTTAGTACGGCGGGTACTATTCACTTTACCAGCTAACATTACCCACGAACGGATGGAAAGAATTGTTGACGCACTTGAGCGCAAGAATTTCAAAGTTTCTGAAATTGAAGATCTTCAAGCTTAATTTCCTGACTAACTAGGGGAAGTTCCCTTTACTGGTAGTCATCTTTTGCCTCATCCATTCATGGGATGGGGTTTTTTATAGCCAATCTCCTACAAGTTTTTTGCATAATCACTGGAAAATATCCTTTTGACTAGCTACTGCAAAACTTACACGATTTTAGCTCTTTAATAAGTACATAAAAACGAGGTTGAAAGAAAACAAAGTTTTCCTATCAACCTCGTTTTTTATTAACTAATAGGACACAGATATCGCGAAAATAACCACAATGTCACAAAGGTTATTTTCCACTCACAGCATACCTAAATATTCTATGTTTATAATCACCAATTTTACAGTTTGCCAACCAAATCAGTACCGGTGCCTAAACCTTCATCCCCTGGCTTCCAACCAGCTGGACAAACCTTATCCCCATATTTAGCAACAAATTTGGTTACTTGTAAAGTCCGTAAAATTTCTTGGGCACTCCGTGCAATTCCGTCCCCGTATACTTGGTAAGCTTGAATCTTACCTTCAGGATCAATCACAAAGACCCCACGGTAGGCTAAGCCTTCTTCTTCGTTCAAAACATCGAACGCACGAGCTAGTTTGCCAGTTGGATCGGCTAACATTGGATAAGCAATTTTCCCAATCTTTTCTGACTGTTGTGCCCATCCCATGTGGGAAAACTCAGTATCTTCAGAAATTGAGTAAATCTCAGCCCCTTCTTTTTGAAAGGCCGAATAATATTCCTGGAGTTCTTCTAATTCCGTTGGACAAACAAATGAAAAATCAGCTGGATAGAAAAAGAAAATACTCCATTTGCCAAGAACATCTTGTTTAGTTACTGTTTTGAAGTCCCTTGTTGATAAGCCTGAGCAGTAAAATCCGTAATTTCACAATTAATTAAACTCATGAAAATCCTTCTTTCTTGAAAATACTGAGCTACTTTAAAAACTTTCTAACTAAGTCAAGTGTACCTGTTTTCTTCTTTTCCAGCAAGTTCCCCCACCAAAAAGTTAGACGGGACAAAAGGCATCGTTTCGATGTACTTTTTGTCCCGTCTTAAGTACCTGTTTTACTTGGATTATTTAGCAGAATGCGGTGTTGTATGTAACTTGGTCAACCCGATACTCACGCGGAGTGCGTAGTCGACCTTTTCCATGGTTTGTTCATGGACATGGGTAATCTTTTCTTTGAGCCGCTGCTTATCTATGGTCCGTAACTGCTCAGCCAAGATCACAGAATCTTTTTCAAGCCCATGCTTGCTGGCACTCACGGCTACGTGGGTCGGCATCTTTGTTTTACTGATCCGCGAAGTAATCGCAGCGACAATCACCGTTGGACTAAACCGGTTGCCGATATTATTTTGAATAACTAAAACTGGGCGCATTCCTCCCTGTTCTGAACCAACAACCGGTGATAAGTCCGCATAAAAGATATCTCCCCGACTAATGCTTGTCGCCATCTACTCCCTCTTTTCGATAACGAGTCTATTTGTCGCTGAGGTCACCTATCCCCGGACAATCAATCCCCAGGTATTCAGCGCAGATTTCTTGATTGAGATTTCCCATCTCACCATATCCAGCAATAAGAGCCTCCAAAGCTTCCCGGTGAGCAGCCACATAATCAGCCACAACGGGATCTTCTTTAATGGTTGCCTCATCAACCGAATAAAACGAACAATATAAAGCAAAGTTTGTGCAATTGAATAATTCATCGTTGCGTTCTCTCATCACGACAAATCCCTCACTTACCCAGTACAAATAGCATCGTACAGATTTTATACCTTAAGATTACCATAAGTTCCTTCCCAGCTAAAGTCAATTGTTATCGGTTTAATCACGATAAACGCGGGGGACACGGTGGCTAAGCCCACATAGAATTTCATAATGTATTGTCCCAACGTAATCTGCAACATCTTGGGCAGTGATTTGGGCATCACCATCCCGCCCGATTAGGGTAACCTTTGTACCTAACTTAACAGCGTGAGGTAGGCGGATCATAAACTGATCCATGCATACTCGTCCTACAATCTCACATTCTTCGCCATCCACTAAGACTTTAAACCCTTGTAAACGTCGCAACCATCCATCGGCATAGCCTATCGGAACAGTACCAATCCATTCATCTTGCCCTGCAGTATAAGTCTTGCCATAACCCACTGAATCACCAGCAGTGATTTTTTTGACATGAACAACTTCACTAGTCAATGACAATGCCGGTCGTAATGCATATGTAGGAGCCATTTCACGGCCGGAAGGATTGAGACCGTACATTGCAATTCCAAATCGAATCATATTACCTGCCGTTTGTTGGTGCCACAAAGACGCAGCAGAATTAGTAATATGCACATAAGGTGGGAGTTCATCCAAAGCCCCTACTAATTTGTAGAAAGCTTGCTTTTGGTGATTAAAGTACGTAGTGTCAACCATATCAGCAGTTGCAAAGTGAGTAAATACTCCTTCAAATCGAAACTGTTCCGCATGTGCTCGCATGAACTCTTCGGCTTGCCGAACAGCTTCTGGCTGACGAAAGCCGATCCGCCCCATCCCAGTATCTAAAGCCAAATGAACGTTTAACCGTAATCCTTGCTCTGCCAATAATGGCAGTGCTTCCTGTAAAAATTCAAGTGACCCCACAGCCACTGATAAGTCATTAGCTGCAATATATGGGGCTTCTGTTACTGGATTAACCCCTAAAATCAAAATGGGTTCATTGAGTCCTGCTTCCCGCAGGGCAACCCCTTCATCAATTACTGCCACACAAAAACCCGCGGCGCCAGCTTCTTTAGCGGCGTACGCTACGGGAACCAGGCCATGCCCGTATGCATTAGCTTTTACGACAGCAAATAGCTTCTGGTCAGCTGGTAACGTATGTAGGACTGTGCGAATGTTTGCTTTGATTGCCCCCAAGTCCACTGTAATCTTTGTTCCTCGATGCCGTGCGACTACCATTATCAATCATCTTCCTTTTTCTCTAGTATTACGACGGTCGTCACATAGTCCGTTGTATGGGAAATAGAAATCCACGCCTGAGCCTGGTCTATTAACGGATGTTTTGTGATTACTGGTCGTCCCTGTTCATCGTTCAAGATCTCTATATCTTGGAAGGAAACGTGGCTGCCAATCCCCGTTCCCAATGCTTTGGCGTATGATTCTTTGGCTGAAAAACGTCCAGTCACATATTCTAAACGCCGCCGCGGAGGAAAAGTAGCATATACGCGGTACTCCTCAGGTGTCAAAACTCGCTCAGCAAAACGGTCTAGGCGTCCGCTTGCCAACATTTCTTGCTCACGTTTAATATCCGCAACATCATTGCCTAATCCTATAAGCATCTCTTTTCCTCCTTTAAATACTACTCTACATTCTAGCAGAAAGTTCTAAATATTAACTTAAGAATTGCCATTCAAAAAGGAGTGAAGTTGCTGGATGCAATTCTCCACTCCCATTCTTAATTATCACTGATTACCTATTAAAATGCTTACGCTTCTTATTGAAAGTCCGCGAACGCCGATCACCATTATTCCGATAACCACTATACCGGCGATTCTTGTGGAAACTACCTTGTTTCCGCCGCCGTGGTAATGGCCGTTCAGGAGTAATTTTAACCGGAACTTTTTCCGGATCATCCTTAGTCATGTTATTAAGCATCGCTGCCACTAAGTCAAGCGCATCATACTGGGCTAATAACTGTTCAGCTTGATCACGGAACTTGTCGGTATCCGTGTTATTCACTAACTTTTCGATATCTTCGAACGCTGTCGCCAACTGTCCAATAAAGGCTTCATGTTCCGTTGGCGGTTTAAGTGGCGTCATCCGCTTCTTAGTCAGGTGCTCGATAACCCGTAAATAATCCATTTCATTCGGAGTAACAAAAGTTACTGACACACCGTGCTTCCCAGCCCGACCAGTCCGGCCAATGCGGTGAACATAGCTCTCTGGATCTTGCGGAATGTCATAGTTATACACGTGCGTGACCCCAGAAATGTCTAATCCGCGCGCTGCCACATCAGTGGCCACTAAAATATCTAGTTGACCCTCTTTAAACTTACGTAAAATTTCCATTCGCCGTTGTTGGGTCAAGTCGCCATGGATTCCAGCGGCATTATACCCCCGGGCTTCTAACCCGCGAGCAACTTCATCGACCCGGCGTTTTGTTCGCCCAAAGACAATCGTCAAGTCCGGAGCCTGAATGTCAATCAACCTGGTCATGATTTCGAATTTCTCATAGTCTTTTGCCTTAACAAAGTACTGATCTACTAAATCAGTTGTCAATTCCTTGGCCTTGATTTTAACAATCTGTGGATCGTGCATGAAGCGTTCGCCAATTCGTAAGATCTGTTGTGGCATTGTTGCTGAGAAAAGCAGTGTTTGGCGCTGAGCTGGTAAAGCATGGATGATGTTTTCAATATCTTCCACGAAACCCATATCGAGCATCTCATCTGCTTCATCCAAAACCAACATTTGAACATGACGTAAATCGACCGTTTTCCGTTGGATATGGTCTAATAATCGCCCAGGCGTTCCCACCAAAATCTGTGTCCCCCGGTTAAGTGCTTTAATTTGCCGATGAATGTTGGCTCCACCATACACGGCTTGAACCCGTGCACGCTTTTCTTTACCCAAACGATAAATTTCTTCTTGCGTTTGAACTGCTAATTCCCGCGTCGGTGAGATAATTACCGCTTGTACTTCATGCAAGTCCGGATCTAAATGCTGTAACAATGGCAAGCCAAAAGCAGCTGTTTTCCCCGTTCCTGTCTGTGCCTGTCCAATAACATCCAGTCCCGCCAAGACCAAGGGAATAGTCTGCTCTTGGATTGGAGTAGCTTCTTCGAAGCCACTTCGATCAACTGCTTTTAATAAATCTCTATCAAGACCTAAGTCTCCAAATTTCAATCAAATTCCTCCTCAGTATATACCGATTATTACCAACTCAATTGGAAGAATGATCTGTGTTTTATATTTCTATTCTTTACTCTCTGTCAGGGCTGCCAATACAGTTTCCAAATGAATCCCATGACTTCCCTTCAAGAGCACTAAATCATCAGGTGCAATCTCTGCTTTTAAGTCAGCAATCAAACTTGCTTTATCATTAGTATCGTAGTAATGGATAGCAGTTGCTGGCATCTTAGCTAATAAAGCGTCGCGTAAGTTGCTCATTAACGGACCGCATAAATATACGCTTGCAATAGCATCCGGATTAATCGCTTGAGCAATTCCAGCATGTAACGCTGGTCCTTGTTCACCCAGCTCCAGCATATCCCCTAAAACAACAATCCGCTTACCTGTGGTTGTAACGTTGTTTTCAAATGCAGCTAAAACTTCTTTAACCGCAGTTGGATTAGAATTATACACATCACTCAGGATCCGTTCGCCTTGATTACCATCAACCCATTCAGTACGGTTTTTGGTCAGGGCAAAGTCCTGTAATGCTAGCTGCATTTCTGCCACTGGAATTTGAAAATAATCTCCCACCGCCAATGCTGCTAATGCATTATTAACGTTGTAAGCACCAATCATCGGGATTGTGAAATCGTATTCAGGCCATTTTAAAACCCGAAAAGCAGTCTGGTGACTATCACTAACAACATTCGTTGCTTGCAAATTATCTTCGTCATTTAAGCCAAAAGTCGTTGTCGCTTGGATTAATTTCTGTGTCCTTTGCCGTAACAACGGTTCATCTCCGTTATAAACCAAAAGACCATCTTCGGCCAAGCCATGTGTGATTTCCATCTTAGCATCAGCAATCTTAGCCCGTGTTCCAAAAAATTCGATGTGTGCCTCACCAATCATAGTAATAACAGCAACATCTGGTTCGACTAGCCGGCTCAAGTGGTCCAGTTCACCAAAGTGATCCATGCCCATTTCAACCACCAGTACTTCTGTATTCGGCTCCATCCCCAAGATCGTTGTGGGGACCCCGATTTGGTTGTTAAAATTAGCGTAGGTTTTTTGAACATTGTATCCTCGTTGGAGGATAGCAGCGGTCATATCTTTGGTAGTAGTTTTCCCATTACTACCCGTTACAGCAACAACGCGGGGGTTAATTTTGTGCAGATAGTACTGGGCAAGCTGTTGCAATGCGGTCAAAGTATCTGCTACTTCTAATGTATAAATTCCCTGTGGACGTTTCCCTTGGTGATCCTGTTGCCATAAAGTGGCAACAGCACCGTTGGCTTGGGCTGCTTCAATATAGTTATGCCCATCATGTTCCCCGGTAAGAGGCACGAAAAGTGCTCCAGCTGTTAAGCTCCGACTATCAAAGCTCACGCTAGTTACCATTACCTGTTCATACCCCGGTTGCGCTTCTAAACCTAGTGCACTAGCAATCTCTGCTAACTGCATTTTCATGCTAAATCTCCCTTTCTGGCTTTTTTGGCCGTCAACATAAAAATATATTTATAGATCATGCAAAGAGTTCCATCTCATTGTATCACAATCACATATCAGGTACATAGAATTAGTAGTATATTACGTCTAGTGCCAGAAAGCAAATAAAGTGAGGGAGAAACATCGGTGCATAAAGACCGAGGCCGGTAAGAAAACAGTGTTTTCTCCCAGCCTCTACTCTATAAATATTGGGTTGTAAACAATTCTTGATTAGTTACTTCCAGTTTCCATTCCTGACTTTTCAGTGAATAGATCAGATTAGCTGCTGGACGCGAACGCTCTACCAGCATCGTTGGTTCATGCCATTTAACCTGGTATATCGTATCTGGTGCCACTAAAATTGGCACAGTGACCTGCCCATTTTTCACTTTCATCCCATCAAAGTTAAACACTGCTCCATCACTGTATAACACATGGAGTTTTTGTGAGAGTTCAAAAGGAAAGAGAGCAAATTTTAACGGTCGTTGTAAGAAGAATAACCGCCGTTTTTCTCTAAAAGCAGTGGCCACATGGCTAGTAAAGCTATATGCCAAGACCCGATCCAGTTGCTTCATATGCCGGTAGTAAACTTTCAAAGCTCCGTTAGGTAATGTCAAAAAAGCATACTGGTTTTGGAGCTTATAATAAAACGGCGACTGCATATGCATATATGCATGACCTAAGTACAACATGCCGGCAATTTCAATCGGAGTCAACTGCTCTAAATCATGTTGATCATCAAAGTCTAACCACCGCATATTAACGTTCTGCTTGTTACTTAGATAATCGTGCACACTATTCTGCCCCGTTACAATATTAAACCCAGTATTAATATCTATTTCTTGGTTAGCATCAACTGGAGAGAGGAGCAGTAAATTTTGTGGCAATCCGTTCATCGCTCGCATCGCTGTCACAAAATCATTGGTCGTAACACCATATGTCAGTGCCATGTGTGATATATTTTCGACGTGAATATAAATCAGATTACCTCTCACTAATACTCCACTCCTATCCGTTCTACATCTTTTCTAACCGGGCAATGCGATCAGCAACCGGTGGATGCGTCGCAAAAAGTTGACTCCATGACCGCTGTTTAAATGGGTCGGCAATGTATAACGAAGCACTTCCCACATTAGCAGCCCTCATCGGTTGACTATTACTAATTTTTTCCAACGCACTGATTAACCCGTATGGATTACGAGTTAAAACCACTGCCGAAGCATCGGCTAAATATTCGCGATTACGCGATAATGCTAATTGGGTCAGGGTTGCCGCCAATGGCGCTAAGACCACTGCCAATAGTGCCAAAATCAGCATGACAATATCCAGTGGGTTACTTTCCTCACGGTCATCACGTCTTCGGCCACCACCCCAAATAAAGGAATTCATCCCCATATTAATCAGAGCTGAAACAACAGCTGTCAATACCACTGCGGTTGTCTGCAAGCGAATATCATAGTTCTTGATATGAGAAATTTCATGGGCGATAACCCCTTCTAATTCCTCTCGGTTTAACCGGTCTAACAAGCCAGTCGTTGCTGCCACTGCTGCATGCTCTGGATCTGGCCCCGTAGCGAATGCATTGGGGCTAGGATCATGAATGATATACACAGCTGGCATCGGCACTTGTCCCACAAGCGCCATATCTTCAACCGTATGCCACAGCTCTGGGGCCTGGCTGGCGTCTGTAATTGGCTGTGCGTTATTCATTTGCATCACAACAGCTGTCGATTGCCCCATCATCACGAACATATAGACCAAGCCTAAAATCACCGCTAGTAGAATTCCACCACGGGTACTACCCATAAAGATATACCCAACTGCCGCCCCAACACAAGTGACAAGTAGCATAAAGAAAAACATTACCCCAAATGTCTTAATTTTGTTATTTCTAATCTGCTGGTACAGCATCCATTTCACTCCTTAATTTCTAAAATGATACCTTTGGGGCTGCTTTTTCTGCAACAGGAACTTCCAGATAATCCATCTTAGTGAAGTGGTGAAATTTAGCAACCATATTGGAAGGGAAAGTTACCAGTTTTTGGTTGAAAACTGCTACCGAACTGTTAAACAATTGCCGAGAGTAAGCAATCTTGTTTTCCGTATTAGTTAATTCTTCCATTAATTTGCCAAATTCTTGGTTAGCTTTTAAATCTGGATAACTTTCTGCTAAAGCAAAGATACTCTTCAATGAACTAGTTAACTGGTTAGAAACTGCCATCTTTTCTTGGTGTGCATCTGTTGGCAATTCGGCTAACTGATTCCGCAGCTGAATAACTTGACTCAAAGTTTCTTTTTCATGCTTCGCATACCCTTTAGTAGTTTCGACTAAGTTTGGAATCAGATCATTCCGCCGCTTGAGTTGGACATCAATCTGGCTCCAAGCTTCCTCGGCATGAACCTTGGCTGTTTGCAAGCCATTGTATAGCGCAATATATCCGCCTACCAATAGGATAATAACAACAATTGTAATGATTAATCCCATCAAAATCACTCCTTAAACTTTTTATTTTCAGCATACCAGAGAAAAATATCGGGATAAAGCTTTCCGCCCTATATTTGAAAATTATTAATATCAAAAAGAGGCTAGCAAGAACAAGTTCTTGCTAACCTCTATCATGCGGTCCTCACCAGTAATAGCAAAGAGTAGCTAGTGCTCCACAACACTAATCTACAGACACGTCACAATCCGGTGACTAATGTGCCCCGCTTATCAAAAGTTTGATCACTAGTTGCCGCAGCAAAACAATACTCAATGTATTGCCTGATCCCTCTCGACTCATCGCATGTCTGCTACTATAAACCAAAAACAGTTAAAATTCAAGTTTTTTATCCATCCGGTGGTGGGGAATACCCGCATCTATAAAACCGGCTCCCACTACCTGGTATCCTAGCTTAGTATAAAAGCCCTGAGCAGTATCCTGGGCTCCTAAAGTTAAAAATTTTGCTCCTGCCTGTCGGGCATCAGTTTCAATCTTAGTTAACAACTGCCGGGCAAAGCCCAAACCACGATATTGTTTCCGGGTAGCTACTCGTTGAATATGCCAGCCACCGTTTTCCCATGAAGCACGTCCGGTAGCCGCAGCAACTCCGTCATTATACAAAACATAGTGATAAGGTCCTTTTTCACCGTCAATTTCTAAACTGATATCAACTCCTTGTTCCTCCACAAAAACCTTTTTCCTAATTGCCAGCGCATCTTGGTAAATTGGTGATGCTAATTCCTGGGTCATCTTGATTGTTACTGCCAGTTTAATCACCTCATCTTAAATTATTATTTCAATAGTCATGCTACATTATTTTTTCTATTATAACTGGTAGTCCACCCCCTAAATAAAGAAACTTTTGCACTTTTAAAAAATCGTTCTATAATAATGGTGTAGAGAGATTATCAATTAATTTCTTTGCAGAAAGAGGCGAATGATTATGGCAAAGAAGCTAAGTAAGGCAGAACGTAAGGAAATGGCACGGAAGGCTATGGAAGCCCGGCAAAAGCAACCTAAGCCAGCTGCTGGTTCTGGTTTTGCCCGCATCGATGCAGACGCTAAGAATCTGCGTGGTGAATAACATTCGCACAGTTGAAGGATCTTTATAGACCCCAAACAGGTTACTTACTAGTAACCAATAAACGGCAGGCCGCTTAATGTGGACCTGCCGTTTTCTATTATTGTAAGACCGCCGTCGAAGACTTGATTGTTTGCTGCGGTGAGGTGGCTGGTAAAGTTTCTTTAAAAATATGATATGCCCTAGCATTCTGATTAATATCAAAGTACACCGTGGTAAAAGCTCCGCGAAATTCCTGGCGTTTCAACGCTTGACTAAATGCCTGCGCAACTAGTGCTGGATCATTTCCTGACCGCTGGCATCCGAAATCACCTAAAATTACTACCCGAACCTGATGATTTTTGAATAAGCGTAATGTCCATAAAATGCGCCGATAAATATGTCGGTATAATAACTGCTTATCCGGTTTAATCCCATTACAAAACATTGCCCGGACATTTGGGGCAGCGACCGAGACAACATCAATATAGCGAAAATGATCGAGAAACTTTAGCGATTCATCGTCACCTAGAACTTTTATTTTTTGCGAGTATAATAAGCGATCTACAAAATAATAATCATTAAGGTGTTGAATATTGTAATAATAATATTTTCGCCGCATTTGTTTTAACTCTGGATATAGAAATGTATTGCGACACAATGCTGCTTCCGAAGCATCAATTCCACTTTGGAAGTCGCCTCCTGGAACTAGCGGGTTAGCAAAGTTCATAATTCCTGTCTTAACATCACTCGGAATTGTCTTTAGGCGGCTCAATGGTGCACGTTGTTCGACTATGATCGTCGGAAGTAGCATCCCCCGTCCTACCGTTTGGCCCGGAGTTGCCGTTACTAACATTGTACTTTGCTCTAGCTGTCGCATCTGTACTTGATAAATATTTATCACATGATGAGCCAATAATCGTTTTGCTTTGCTATCCATCACTCTCACCTTGCTTCCCCACTCACATTAGTATTAACTAATCATATTTTAATCTATACGCCATTTTTTCGCAATCACTGGTTTGCTTCATTTTTCAAGATTTGTGTCTATCTCACTTGTCCATAGTATAATTAATTCGGTTAGTTTTTTACTTAAGAGGTGGTCAGTGATGGATATTAACATTAATGAAAAAATTGGGATTCGCGAACTTGTCGAATTTGTCCTCAAGGGTGGCGATTTGGTAACTACTAGTTCCAACGATCATTCTGCTCAGGAAGGAACCCGAATTCACCATCTTTTACAAAAGAAGTGGCCTGCTACAATCGCTGCCGAAGTGGACCTCAAGGGCGAATTTACCCATGCTGCCCATACTATTCAGGTTCACGGGCGAGCTGACGGTGTGCGCTATGCTGACCATCTTCCCAGTGAAATTTTGGAAATTAAAACTTCGCCAGTCGCTTTTAAAGATCTCACTACTAACACCTTAGAGTTGTATTGGTCACAGGCTAAATTCTATGCCCATCTTTTGCTGACCAAATATGACTTGCCCCAGTTGAAAATAACTTTAATTTACTATCAGACAACAACTAAACAGATAACGGAAAAATCCGTTACTGTCAGCCGTGATCAAGTTAAGGTCTTTACTAATAATGTCATTGCCAGTTATGCAGCCTGGCTCGATCTTGTCGCTGACCTCCACCGCCAACGGGATCAGGCTATCACTCAACTTGAATTTCCTTTTTCAAGTTATCACCAAAATCAACACGAACTGGCCGCAGCCGTTTACCGCACTATTGCTAGTCAAAAAAAGCTCCTTGTTGAAGCCCCAACAGGGACAGGCAAGACTATCTCCACACTTTTTCCTGCCATTAAAGCTTTAGGTGCTGGCCTGTGCACGCGTATTTTTTACCTAACTGCGAAACGTTCTACCCGCATGGTCGCCCGCGATACCATCAAGCTTCTCCATGAGCACGGACTCAACCTCCACACGGTAGTCTTGACGGCTAAAGATCAAATCATCTTCAAAGAGGAAAGGGACCTAGCCGATGAGGATAATCCTTTCTTATTAGGCTATTATGATCGGATCCGGCCGGCACTGCTGGACATCTTACAGCATGAGCAGCTGATCGACCCGGAAACAATTTGGACTTATGCTCGCAAGCATACTGTTGATCCGTTTGAATACTCACTCGATATCAGTCTTTTTTGTGACGTGGTAATTTGTGATTACAACTACCTCTTTGATCCGCTGGTCTATCTCCAACGTTTCTTCACCCAGCCTGACCCCCATAATGTCTTTCTCGTTGATGAAGCACATAATCTAATTGACCGCTCACGTCAGATGTACACCAAGGAAATTAGTTCTGCTGCGCTGGTTCCCCTTCTAAGCCAGCTCAAGGATCAACCCCGACGTCGCCAACGCTTAATTCATTTACTGGAACGGGTATTAGATAGTTTTGATGCTTTGAAGATCACTCTCCAAAAGTATCACCAGGAGACCCTGATGATGACTGAAGCAGCCACTGATTTTAACAAGCGCTTAGATACTTTTTGCGAGTTTACTAGTGATTGGCTCAAGGAGCATCAGCAAGATGAATTATACGACGAGATAAAGGACTATTTTCTGACAGCTCACGCCTTTTTAAAGATCAATGATTACTATGGACCAACATTTCGCACCCGCCTGCTCGTTGTAGATGATGAGCTCACTATTCGGACTATCTGTCTAGATTCCAGTCATTTGCTAGCTGATTCCCTCAATCTCGGGGGCGGGACTGTCCTTTTTTCGGCAACACTTTCGCCCTTACCGTACTATCGGGAAATGTTTGGTCTGGATGATGATACGAACCAAGGATTACTGTACCAGCTACCTTCACCTTTCGCATCGGACCACCTGGGATTGTTTGTAACCAATGATATCCAAACTACCTACCAAAAACGTCCAGCTAGTTTGGGACAAGTCAGTGCAACAATCTATCAGCTACTTGCTAGCCATCCAGGTAATTATCTGATCTTCTTACCATCATATTCTTATCTTGAGCAAGTAGTAGCCCGTTTTAATCGTGACTATCCTGAAATTGCAACAGTCTGTCAAACCGGGACCATGGACAACGAAGCACGCACTAATTTTTTAGCTAACTTCGTTGCTAATCCAACTTCATCCCTAGTCGGCTTTGCCGTTTTGGGAGGGATGTTTGCTGAGGGAATTGACCTTCAAGGATCCCGTTTGGCCGGGGTGGCAATCGTCAGTGTAGGGCTCCCCCGAATCAACCCCGAAACAGATGAGCTACGTAAGTATTTTACTGCCCATCATCGCGATGGTTTCCAATATGCTTACCAGCTACCGGGATTAAATAATGTTTTCCAGGCTGCTGGTCGTGTCATTCGGGGTGAAGACGATGTTGGAGTGGTCGTCCTAATTGACCAACGTTTTGCAAGCCCGCGCTACACTCAGTTTTATCCGCCTCACTGGCAACATTTCCAGCTGACAAACTCTCCTCAGCAACTGCAGCTGGCCTTGAAAAAATTTTGGCACCAACATACTGATTAACACACAAAAAGGGGCTGGAAGAAAACACTGTTTTCTCCCAGCCTCGGTCTTTATGCACTATTGTTTCACAGATAATGTGGAAATAATCACAAGTCTAATATCTAAGTGCGAACGAAGGTTGCCGTCCTTTGCGCCAACCCTCGTTTGAGCTTAACCCCACAACTTGCTGCAAGGGTTATTTCGTCCTCACCTTTATCGTCAATCTTTATGGAAGAAAAATTGCTTTATCCATAGTGGATCACGGCGCATCTGCAAATATGTATATACTGTCAACACCATCCCTCCAATGAAATCAGCTATTAGGTCTCCCATCGTATCCATTAACGCTGCCCGACCCACTAGGGCATGACCGGCACTAAGATAACGTTGTAAGTTTAAATTAGCAATCCCATCACAAGTAAATTCATAAAATTCCCATACCACTCCGGCAAACATCGCAAATGACAGCATATAGACACAGATCAAGGCCCGTTGCGGATGATTTTGTGTTTCATTATCGGTCAATGCACCATACAATGATAGGGCAAAACTGCCTAATAAAGCACCAGAGATCAAGTGTAATCCCTTATCCCAGTAAGGAACACTGTAAAAATGGAAGCCAGTTCCCAAATATACCGAGCCTAAAATAAATAATGTATAGAAAAAATATAGCATTGAGGGAATAGTAAAATGAAAAATTCGCGCTAATAAGCGTGGTAAATACAAGATAATGGCCCCGATCAACATTTCAATGTTCAACAGCAGGGTCCCCGTACCCGCAACTACATTGTAAAAAACAAAAAAGAGCATTAGCCATAAAACTAATTCCATAAACCAATCATGTTTTTTCTTCATTACTATTTCCCCCTTTTGGTCATAGTCCACCTTCATTATAGCATGGGATCAATACAAAAAAGCCTGGTTGCAATAACCAGGCTTTTTCATCAGTTTTGAACTGTTTAGTTTGTAAAACCGTACTTCTTGTTGAAACGATCGACACGGCCATCTGCTTGAGTAAACTTTTGCTTACCAGTGTAGAATGGGTGTGAGTCAGAAGAAATTTCAACACGAATCAATGGGTAAGTGTTACCGTCTTCCCATTCAATTGTTTCTTCAGAAGTCTTAGTAGAACCAGACAGGAACTTGTAACCTGTAGCTGAATCTTGGAAGACAACTTGATGGTAATCTGGATGGATTCCTTGTTTCATTAGTAAACTCTCCTTTGCCCTGGTCCATTTGCTGGGCCAGAGTTAGTATTTCTTTTCTTTGCAACAAACAACATGATAGCATGAATACTCAAGCCATGCAACAATTTTCCCGCTTAGTTTCCCGTTAATTGGGATAGTTGGGCCATGAAGTCTTGGTTAGATTTGGTATTACGTAACATATTAAGTACTAACGGGGTATCCTTTAGTGGATTTCCGCGCATCTTTTTCCGCAACTTCCAGACCGCGGCCAGGTCTTCTTCTGCCAAGAGCAATTCTTCCCGTCGCGTTCCAAACTTCTTGAGGTCAAGGGCAGGGAAAATACGGCGCTCAGCTAAAGCGCGATCTAATTGCATTTCTTGATTCCCTGTTCCCTTAAATTCTTCGAAGATGATGTCATCCATCCGGCTACCAGTGTTAACTAAAGCAGTCGCTAAGATGGTCAAACTTCCACCTTCTTCAACATTACGAGCTGCTCCAAAGAATTTCTTAGGTTTATATAAAGCCGCTGGATCTAAACCACCAGAAAGTGTCCGCCCACTCGGTGGTTCGGTCAAGTTGTATGCCCGGGCTAATCGGGTCAAAGAGTCTAGCAAAATCACTACATCTTGCTTATCTTCAACTAAACGCATAGCTCGCTCCAACACCAGCTCTGCCACTCGAATATGGTTCTCAGGTTTCTGATCAAAGGTTGAATAGACTACTTCACCGTTAATCGTTCGTTCCAGATCAGTAACTTCTTCAGGGCGTTCATCAATTAATAAAACTAGCAGGTGCGCCTGCGGATAATTAGTAGTAATGCCCTGGGCTATTTCCTTCATCAAACTTGTCTTCCCCGCTTTAGGTGGAGCAACAATCAATCCTCTTTGTCCAAAACCAATTGGAGCAAAACAATCAATCGCCCGGGTAGCAATCCGTTGCGAAGTCGTTTCTAGCTTGATCTGCCGATTGGGATAAACCGCCGTTAAAGCCGGAAAGTGTGGCCGGTCTTTAGCCTCATCGGGTGTTTTCCCATTAACCTGGTCAACCCGTAACAAACCTGACTTGCGTTCCCCTGGATGTGGTGGTCGAGCAGTCCCGGCCACCAAGTCTCCATTCCGTAAGCCAAAACGCCGGATCTGTGAATTTGAAATATACACATCTTCTTGTGACGGCGCATAGTTTAGCGGGCGTAAAAAGCCATAGCCATCCGCCAGAATTTCCAGCACTCCAGAAGTATAGTAGAAACCTTCTTTATC
This sequence comes from Ligilactobacillus saerimneri, assembly GCF_036689625.1. Classification (NCBI taxonomy): domain Bacteria; kingdom Bacillati; phylum Bacillota; class Bacilli; order Lactobacillales; family Lactobacillaceae; genus Ligilactobacillus; species Ligilactobacillus saerimneri. The sequence goes on along the minus strand of NZ_CP144759.1, from coordinate 255,474 downwards.
AGCTTGCGCACGAATTACTGCCAACACTAGTTCTTTCTTACTCATTTGGCTATAATAATGCACCTGATATTGCCGTGCATACTGGTATAACTCCCGTAAAGTCAACTGTTCCAGTTCGGTAACAGTTAACAATTTCTGGGTCCGATCTGACCCTTCTGCCGGTTGGGTATTAGCTTGTTTCTTCGATGTTGCGATAATTATCCCCCACCTTATTATTGTTTATTTGTGCAAACTTTCAGCTTCATTAACAATTTTCAAATCAACTGATAAGCCCTTGAACTTATCAATGATCCGTTCATATCCCCGGAGGATATTGTCTGCCCGATTGATTGTTGTTACCCCATCAGCCATCAATGCCAGGCCTAGGATCGAAACTCCGGCTCTGATCTCTCCTGCTTCAACGGTTTGCCCAATCAAATTAGGGGAACGTTTAACCGTGATGACTCCGTCCTTACTAGAGATATTAGCTCCCATCCGTTGCATTTCCGGAATATGCTTAACCCGTTGGGGATACAGAGTATCAATAATACTTGAACTTCCCTGTGCCCGCATCAGTAACGGCGTGATTGGTTGTTGCAAGTCAGTCGCAAATCCAGGATATGGCGCTGTTTTAACCGTAACTGGTGACAACTTGTCGCCCCCTGGAACGTAAATGCTATCTTCATTGATCTCCAATGTAACTCCCATCTCTTTGAGCTTAGCGATAAATGGGTCCAGGTGTTCAGTGATAAGATTGCGCACTAAAACACCCTTACCGTTTGCTGCTGCAAAGGAGAGGTAAGTCCCAGCTTCAATGCGATCAGGAATGATGGAGTGGGTATTAGTCATCTTCAAAGAGGGAACCCCTTCAACTCGAATAACATCTGTCCCGGCACCTCGAATATGCGCCCCCATATTGTTCAAGAAGGTTGCTAAATCAACGATTTCCGGCTCACGGGCAGCATTTTCCATAATCGTTGTTCCCTTGGCCTTAACTGCTGCCAGCAAGACATTAATCGTTGCCCCCACAGATACCAAATCGAAGAAAATCTCTGCACCGTGTAACCCGTCAGCACCTGCTTTGATGTGGACCGCATTGTCTTTTTCTTCTACTTCTGCTCCTAAAGCCTTGAACCCTTTAATATGTTGATCAATTGGTCGTGGGCCAATATTGTCCCCACCAGGGAAACCGACAATTGCTTCACCAAAACGACCAAGTAATGCCCCCATAAAATAGTAAGAAGCCCGTAGACTGCGAATAGTATCGCCGGGAAGAGGGGCTTTCCGAATCTGGGTTGGATCAATTTCTAAATTGCCACGGTTAAAGTGCGATGAAACATTCATTGATTCTAAGATCAGCATCAGGTTGTGCACATCTAAAATGTCCGGCACATTATCAAATCTCACCTTAGAATCTGCCAAAATTGCCGCTGGAATCAGTGCAACGGTACTATTTTTAGCCCCACCAATCGTAACTTCGCCATGTAACTGTTGGCCACCTTTAACAATTAACTTCTTCATCTTTATTGAAATCCTCACTCAATTAATCATCTAAAATAATATTGTCTGTGCGAGCTTAATCACCGCCCTAGCGGCTTCATCTCCGCACCGTGTGTCATAAAAATGCACACTTTCTTTCATTTTATAAGATAGCCCCGGGTGTTTCAATGTCTTTTACATCTTATTTGTCTTTTTTCATGAATTTATTTATTCCCTGTAATGCTCTTTACATCATCCTTACAACCCGAAAAAAACAGCGCCGTCAGGCTATCTGACGACGCTGTCTCTTTATCTATCTATTTGCTTATTTGCCAGCTGCAGCTTTGATAAATCCTGCAAATAACCCTTCTGGTCGTTGTGGCCGGGAAAGGAATTCTGGGTGATATTGGGCTGCAATGAAAAACTTCTTGTCTGGAATTTCAATCACTTCAACCAAACGGTTGTCAGGTGATGTCCCAGCAAAGACTAAACCTTTTTCGGCTAATAAGTCACGGTATTTGTTATTAAATTCATAACGGTGACGGTGCCGTTCTTGAATTACTTCCTGGTTGCCATAGCAAGCAGCTGCCCGAGAACCTGGCTTCAACTTACATGGATAAGCACCTAACCGCTGTGTGCCCCCCATGTTTTCAACATCTTCTTGATCAGACATCAAGTCGATCACTTTGTTTGGTGCATCAGGATGAACTTCCCCAGTAGTTGCATCTTTAACCCCTGCAACATTCCGCGCAAATTCAATGCTTGCCATCTGCATTCCCAAGCAAATTCCCAAGAATGGCATGTCATTTTCCCGTGCGTATTGGATAGACTTGATCATGCCTTCCAAGCCACGGCTCCCAAATCCACCAGGAACAATTAAGCCATCATATGGAGCTAAAGTAGCAGCTACATTGTCTTCAGTGATATTTTCTGCGTCGATATATGTGATCTTAACGTCAGCATTGATTTGGTAACCCGCATGCTTCAAAGCTTCGTTAACAGAAATGTAAGCATCCTTCAAGTTGACATACTTACCAACCAAGGCAATCTTAACTTCACCAGCCAAGTTTTCAACCTTGTTCCGTAATTCAACCCATTCAGTCATATCAGCAGCAGGCACATCCAACTTCAAGTGGTCACAAACAATTTGATCCATGTTTTGTGCTTGTAAGTTCAATGGAATCTGATAAAGAGTAGATACATCCATTGATTCAATTACTGCTTCTGGTTCTACGTCACAGAAGTTAGAGATCTTGTTCTTCATTTCTTGGGAAATAGGCTTTTCAGTCCGTACCACTAACATGTTTGGTTGAATACCTAAGCCTCGCAATGCCTTAACACTGTGTTGAGTTGGCTTGGTCTTCATTTCCCCAGCTGCTTTTAAGTATGGAACTAAAGTCGTGTGGATGTAGTAAACATTGTCATTGCCTACTTCTTTTTTCATTTGGCGGATAGCTTCCATAAATGGTTGAGATTCAATATCCCCAACAGTCCCACCAATTTCAGTAATCACGATGTCAGAGTCAGTAACTGTTCCGGCCCGCATGATCTTTTCTTTAATCATGTTAGTAATGTGCGGAATAACTTGGACAGTAGCACCCAAGTAATCACCCCGCCGTTCTTTACGCAATACTTCAGAGTAGATCTTCCCTGTGGTTACGTTAGAATACTTGTTTAAGTTAATATCAATGAACCGTTCATAGTGACCAAGGTCTAAGTCCGTTTCTGTCCCATCATCGGTAACAAACACTTCTCCGTGTTGGTATGGGCTCATTGTCCCTGGGTCAACATTGATATATGGGTCAAACTTTTGAATTGTAACTTTTAAGCCCCGGTTCTTCAATAAGCGGCCTAAGGATGCGGCAACGATCCCTTTCCCTAATGAAGAAACAACGCCGCCTGTAACAAAAATATACTTGGTCATGCTAAATCTCCTTTGAAATAAATTTGTGGGTGAACATAAAATAAAAACAACAAGCTCCCTACTCACTAGAATAGGGAGCTTGTTTATTCCGAACTGCTTTGCTTTACACTACCATGTAAAGCGCCCAAGAAACAGTCTACATAACTTTGATTATTCCGTCAAGGATTAGCCCTGATTAAATTAGTTTAATTGGTCTTCGTCCTCTTCTTCGTCATCATCGTCTTGCAATTCTGATAATTGTCCTTCGATGCCATCTGGTAAGTCATCGTCTTCTTCATCATCACCAAAGTCATCTAAGTCACTACTGTATTGCTTCAATTCGTCGTTTTCTTCGTCATCATCGTCGTAGCCGGAATCAAGATCTGTATCTTCTGGATCATCATCGTTGTAGTCGATCACATCATCGTCGTCATCGTCAACATCAGCTAAGAACGCATTGACACGCTTGTGTTTCTTGCTTGAAGAACCTTCATCGTCATCATCGGTATGAACGAGAGCTTCATCGATGGAATCATATGGATACCACTTCCGCAAGCCCCACATGTTATCACCCAGGGAAATGAAACTGCCGTCAACATTCAAGTCAGTATAGAACTGGGTCAAGCGTTCACGAATATCTTCATCAGACTTGCCCATGAACTGCTGCACCTTATTTGTTAAATCAGCGAATTCCAATGTATCCCCGTGTTCTTGCAAAATTTCATGAGCGACTTCGATCATTGACAGCTCATCTTTATTCATATCAGCGAATTTTTCAAGTCCCAACCTGGTACACGTCCTTTCAACAGTTTACTTCTCATACTACAATACTAGGCTTTAAATTGCAATCGAATTTTGTATTCCCCTAACAGGCTTATTCCTTGGTATAAACGATAATCTATCGCCAGGTGTCCCTGTGGTTGCTTGGTCAGATCTAAGACGTGATCCAACCGGGTAGTCCGCGTCACTAATTCAATCATTCCGTAAGGGGTGTGGTAGTGGTTGGTAACCTTGGTTGCAGTTGTATCAAATTGCAACGCCGTTCGATGTTGTCCCGTCGTCCGCGTCAACATAACCTGGTCGTCAGTGACCAGCTTGAACATCACTCTTGTCCCATCTTCTTCACGATACCGAATGTAGGTTGCCTCTCCCTTATTCACTAGTTGTCCGGTAAACTTTCGGTGATAATTTTCTACCTGTTTGTCGTGGGTTTCTTGGTGCGTTGTAATCTCGACTTGTACGTCATATTTCTCCATCCCCATTTTCTCCTATCCACATATTGTCTAGTTTAATTATAGCGAGATCATTCCTGAGATTCAAAAGTTAGCCCGAGCCTATGCTATAATTAACAATAATTTTATTTAACGAATCGCTTTAGGAAGGAGCCTGCCCCGTGCATTTTCAATATTCCGGCGCTTTACTGCCGATGGAAAAGGTCTTACGTGATCCGATCCATAACTATATCTATATCCAAAACAAAGTCATCCTTGATCTGATCAACACCCGCGAATTTCAGCGACTTCGTCGCATCCGCCAGCTTGGGGTCGCCAACATGACCTTCCATGGGGCTGAACACAGCCGTTTCACACATTCCGTCGGTGTCTATGAAATCACTCGCCGAATCTGTGATCTTTTTGCCCGTAACTACCCCCAAGTCACTCCGGGTGATGGCTTGTGGAATGATGATGAACGGCTAGTAGCACTCTGTGCTGCCCTCCTGCATGACGTGGGACACGGGGCTTATTCACATACCTTTGAACATATCTTCCACACAGACCATGAGCAGATGACCCAAAAGATCATTCTCGATCCGACCACGGAAGTTAATCAGGTCTTGTCCCAAGTTGGAGAAGATTTTCCCACACAGGTGGCTTCTGTCATTGCTAAAACTTATCCTAATCCGCAAGTTGTCCAGCTGATTTCTTCGCAAATCGATGCTGACCGGATGGACTACCTCTTGCGTGACTCTTACTACACTGGTACTAATTACGGAACATTCGACCTTACCCGAATCATGCGGGTAATGCGCCCCTACACAGGAGGAATTGCTTTTGATATGAGCGGAATGCATGCAGTGGAGGATTATCTTGTCAGTCGTTTTCAAATGTATCAGCAAGTTTATTTCCACCCCGTTTCACGCTCAATGGAAGTCATCTTAGACCACCTTCTTCGCCGTGCTAAAGTGCTATTCAAGGCGGGAAAACTCACCGGCTCATTTAAGCCTGAGTTGTTATTACCTTTCTTTACCGATAACTTTACTCTCAGTGATTACTTAAGCCTCGATGATGGGGTTTTAAACACGTACTTTACTTACTGGCGCCATAATCCGGATCCTATCTTAAGTGATTTGGCAACACGGTTTTTGGATCGCAAGCCACTCAAGTCAGTCCGGGTGACACCAACTACACATGCAATCATTCCTACTCTTCAGGATCTAGTTGCCCAAGCTGGATTCAATCCTGAGTATTATACTGATACCAATGACAGCTTTGACCTACCATATGACCTGTATGATCCGCGCTCAAAAAAACCGCGAACACAGATTGAGCTAATGCAAAAAGATAAGAGTCTGGTTGAACTTTCTTCTGTTTCTGATCTTGTCTTGGCAATTACTGGCCGGACCAGTGGAGATGAGCGTTTCTTCTTCCCTAAAGAAATGCGGGGCACTAGTCTTCAGGGACAAGGCGAAGTATTTGCTCCCGTCTATCGTGAGTTTATGCAGCATATTAAAAACGATCAGCTAATCAAGTAATAAGTCAAAAGGCTGGTGGAAAGCTCTGCTTTCTCACCAGCCTTGTTTTTTATCCACTAATATTTCTCAGATAATGTAACAAACAACTACCTACCTCAAAGCTAAGTAGAAACACAGACTTCTGCTCTTTGCGTTAACCACCATCCGGGCTTAACCCAATATCTTGTCACAAAATCGATTTTCCACGCACTTTTGGATAATCAATTTATTGGCGTTCTGCCAACCATGTGTCTAACAGGTCTGCATACTGTGTAGTTTGTTCTGCAAACGCCATGTGCTTAGCCCCAGCAAATAATTCCCACCGCGCATTTGGTAGGTGGTCATACATCGTTTTAGCTACTAAGGGGGTGCATAGATCATCGGTTCCACTTGTTATCAATGCAGGCACCTTTACCTGTTGTAATTTGTCTGTATATTCATAATCTTTCAGCGTTCCCTGGGGCACCAACTCGTTCGGTCCCCAAGCTGCTACATAGGATTCTGTCCCCATGCGCACTTCACGTTGGAGTGGCTCCGCATTTGTGACTGCCCGATCCCGACAATAATACTGCATAAACAACGCATCAGCTGCTTGATAAGCAGACCCACTATAATTACCCGTGACCTCTGCTTGCTTTAAGGCTTCTTGGGCTGTTAGGGGGAGATATTGCAACAAACGATGTTGTTCCTGAGCCCATAAACGAGCCGAGGAAAGCGTACTGGATAAAATTACGCTTTGTACACCACTAGGAGCATAGTCACAAAGATAAATAATCGCCAACATTCCACCCCAGGACTGACCTAAAAGATGGATCTGCTCCAACTTGAGATGACGGCGTAAAGCCTGTAATTCTTCAACCCAAGTTTCTGCTCGGTAAACTGCAGGATCAGTCGGGATCGTCGACCGCCCACATCCTAACTGATCATACATTATTAGTTGGCGGTCCAAGCGTACTGCTAACCCATCTAGCACCTCAAAATAAGTATGCGTTGAGCCTGGCCCACCATGCAATAAAACTAGGGGCGCTTTTACACTAGGCGTTCCCACTATTCGATAATATGTGCGCCACTGGTCATTATGCCAAGTAAAATAGCCATCCGTTACTGTCATCTTCTTGCCCCCTCTTGTTCTACAATGTAATGATAATTGCTAGGACAATCATTCCTAAGCCCAGAACCAGACAGTTAGCTGCTAAGGCTTCAAAATGAATCGGGCGGTTTTTCTTGCTAGCAACCGTTTCAACCTCAATCTTATCCGCCTGGTACTCTTCGTCTGTTTCGCCTTTTTTCTTTTTTTTAAACCAGCCAGAAAACAAACCAGCGTGGAGTAAAATATTACAAATCATCAGGCAGATATAACCGAGACCGGCCACGAATAAAAAGTTAGAAACCGTCACAATCCGTTTTTGCCAATAACCGATAACTATCATGATCACACATATCACTAGAATAAAAATGTCGGTTTTTACCCATAACTTATCAACAAAATTCTTCATCCCTTACTACCTACTCCTTTCGCAAGGCTTCGACTGGGTCCAGCTTGGACGCCCGGTTGGCCGGCAAAATTCCTGCGATCATACTGATCACAACACTCAAAATAATTCCTGTCATGACATACTTCGGCGTCAACATCACGAGAGTAATATCAAAAGCACTATGGGCAAAACGGTTGATTCCCAAACTCAAACCATACGTGAAAGCCACGCCTAAAATTCCTGCGAAAAGTCCGATCAAAAAGGCTTCCGCTGCAAAAATCCGCCGAATATCTTTACGCCGTGCGCCTAAGGCTTTGAGCACTCCAATTTCTTTGGTCCGCTCGACCACAGAAATATTGAGAACAACTAAGATCATAATTGCGGAAACGACCAATGAAATAGCAGCGATTGCTGTTAATACCCAAGTAATGACATTTAACATTTGAGTAAACATTTCTGTCATTTGTTCTTGCATCGAACCGGTATAGCCTAATTTCTTAACCTTATTCTTGATTTGCTTAGTGTTATCTTTATTCGCCGTGTGCAAGTAAATTACATTCGGTTCAAGTGTCTGTCCTGTTTCGGAGTAAAGTTTAGCAACTTCATCATAGCTGACAATCATCGTACTTACACTTTGCGTCTGTGCTTCATAGAGCCCTGCAACTGTCATCGTTTTTGTTAGGTTTTTGGTGCCAACTTTAAGATCAAACGTAACCTGCTTACCAACTATATCCTTTCCTAGCAAATCAGCTGTCCCTTTATCTAGAACAACTTCACCGCGGTGAGGAGCATGGCCCTTGACAATCGTTGATTTAGCAATATTGTCCGACATGGTCTGCAACATCAAAACACTAGCCCGTTTGCCATGATAAGTCACCGCGTCATTTCCCATGGAAAATACTGAATATCCTAACTGATATCTGTCCACATGTTTAATCTTTTTCAAGCGGGCAATATCTTTATCAGTGAAACCCCCACCGCTAGCCCCAGTCATAGCGGCAATATTGGCTTGCTGTTGTTTGGCAATCTCTGCTCGGTCCATCTGTTGCGGATTTTGCATGGCTTTTTGCTGATTGCCAGCCTGTTTATGAACCTCTGTTATGTTGGGGTTAGTATAAGATTTCATCGTTGAACTGACGTATGTGGTCACGCCCTTGCCCAAAGCTAGCATCAAAATCACTGCCATGATCCCAATACTAGACCCTAGTGCAACTAAAAAATTCCGCCCAAACTTAGCTTTCATATTGAGAAAAGCTAAGCGAATCGCTTTTGCCAAAGACATATTAGCCACTTTCCCTAACCGGCCAACTGCTGGCGTTGTCGCTGGGGAAGAGGTGGGTGTAGTGGCTAATAACTTACCATTTTCAATCCGGAGTTCGCGATCACAAAAGGCCGCCACCCGGTCTGAGTGGGTCACCATCAGCACCAGTTTCCCTTCAGTAGCAATCTCTTTAATCAATGCTAAAATCACTCCAGTGGTTTCAGCATCGAGGGCCCCGGTTGGTTCATCAGCAATAATCACATCCGGATCATTAACCAAAGCCCGAGCGATCGCCACCCGCTGCTTTTGTCCCCCTGAGATCTGGTCTGGCTTTTTATACATATGGTCCCCCAACCCCACCTTGGTTAAGAGTTGCTCTGCTCGTGCCACTCTGGTCTTTTCATCCACGTTGGATAAAGTCATAGCCATTGCTACGTTGTCAACCAAGTTGAGGTGGGCAATCAAGTTAAAATTTTGGAAGATAAAACCAATACTCTTCTTATGGTAGTCAACTAATTCCTGCTGACTAAACTGGGCTAAGTTGTGTCCATGATAAAGGATCTCGCCCGTAAAATCCGAATCTAATCCGCCGATCGCATTCATCAAGGTTGATTTTCCTGAACCTGACTCCCCAACGATAGCAACCATCTCGCCTGCCTCAAACTGAGCGTTAATCCCCTTCAATGCGGTAAAATCATTTCCGTCGGCGAGGTGATATTTCTTTACTACATTTCGTAATTCCATAACTGCCACAATTCTTCCTCCTTCTTACTAAAAAGAGACGTGCGTTAAAGTTATCAAATTCTGAAACTTTCCCCACGTCTCATTATTGTTATTATATTTAACCCCGCTACGCCAAGCCACTAATTAATCGGCTTATATTCCCCAGTGATTTCATCCATTTTCTGGGCCTTGTGGGTATTGCTATCGTATGTGTACAAACCTTTCAGGTTAGAAATAGTAGATGCCCCGGTACTAGTATGCCGGATTTCAATCTGATAAGTCGTAGCTGTTAGTTGTTGCACGAAGTATTGGTCTCCATTAACCTGTGGGACCCCCGTAGCTGCTCTGAACTGTTGGATAATCCCTGCGCTCGTTGGTTGTGCTACCTGACTGGAAGCTGAGGCCACTTCAGCATTGGAGGCCGACTCGATACTTCGTCCAGTTTGTTGCGCGTATTGTGAGCTGACAATCTTAGAAGAACGAGCATTAGCATAACTGGCTTGTTTAGCTGCTTCTTTTTCTTGCTTATCTTCAATCTTGTCTTTGTACTTGGAAGCTTGCTTTTGAAGGCGGGCTACCGTTACGTACTTATCATTTAACGAGTTCAGTGCTTGGAGACTACCGCCTGCTGCTTCATATTTCTCAGCTTTGTAATACCGCTGAATTTCCTTGTAGTAGGTATTGGCCAGTGTTACTTCTTTAGCTTCTTTTTTTACTGCCTTAATCTGAGTTAATAATTCCTCAGGTCGAGAAACATCTTGGAGCTTATCGAGTAACTTTTCTGCACGGGTAACTTCGTTAGCATCCAATGCCTGTTCGACACCCACTAAGGTCCGCACATTGTTACGTAATTGGACTACCTTAGTGGAAGTTTTACTAGTCACATTAATTTTTTGAAGCTCATCATTGGCTTTGGAATTAGAGCCATCAGCCAAATACTTCAATGCTTTTTGATACCGATTGTTGACGTAGGATTGCGACTGCGTATTGACTTTGGCATCGTTCTTAGTGCCTCCACTAGCTGAACATGCCCCTAAACTAAAAACAGTTAGTAAGGCAACAATTCCTGTTGCTACTTTCTTTTTCTTTAACACCACAGATCCCTCCCTTTGGATCAACTTTTTACACTTAAATTGTACCATGGATTTATATAAATCCATAAGTTAACGGTCAGTTTTTCGCAGACTATTTACTTTCCGCCCCATAAGATAAGTAGTTATCCAGATCACCGCAATAACGGCAATTGCGGAATAAAGCACGAGCATGCACTCCCGAACGAAAATCTTGGCATTGAGATAATATCCAAAATTTGCATCTAATTTATACAACAAGACAAATAAGGATAAGTCACCCCCGAACATCCCAAAGAATAAGGTATTGAACGTCATCCCCATGATCTGAAAACCGATGTTACGCCCACTGGTAAATAACTCGCTGAGACTAATATGGGGCTTGTTCTGGATAACTTCTTCTAAACCTGAAGCTACTGCAATTGCGGCTTCAGCAATCGCCCCCAAAGTACTGAGAATTGTTACTGCGGCGGTAATTGCACTGAAATTCACTCCAATCAAGAGGTTAAAAGCTTCAATCTCTTCTGATTGTTCATTGCTAAATCCTGCAACCATTGCCCAATGATCAAAGGGAATAATTATCACTAACATCGCACCAAGAACTAGCAAAGTAGCTAAGAAAGCCACGTTAGTTGCCCGTTCATCGTTATTTCCCATATAAATAGTTATAGCGAGAATACAAATTCCCATAAAAGCACTGACCGCCAACGGAGGAAAACCACCTGCTATTAGGATCACAGTAAGAAAAAGCAAGCAAAAGTTAAAGGCGACACTGATAAAAGAAACAACCCCACGTTTGCCTCCAACAATTGCCATTAAAACTAACAAAATTAATGTCAAGACGGTGATTGAATTCATGCTTTTTCCCTCCCTAAAACAAGCGTTGCCAAGAAACTTGCCGTTGGAATCACCAACACAATCCCAATGGCGGAAATCAATGCTTGGGCTAAGCCTAAAGCCATTGTCCACTCAAAGGTATACGCAATTGAATTACCGGTCCGAAGGTAAACCACCGCCATAGTGATTTCACCGGCAAAAAAGATCAGTAATAATACATTAATCAAAGGCCCCATGATGGCTTTACCTACTTGTTGCCCCGACTGGAATAATTGTCGCTTAGTGATCTTAGGCTCTGCCCGTTTCAATTCAAATAAGGTTGCCACAATATCCGTTGCTGCATCCATAACTGCCCCCAATAATCCAATAACTGTCGCAGCAAAGAAAAGCTGTTCTGGTGCTTGAGTGGCAAAATCCAGCGCTTCATAATGAATGCCACGATTGCCGGTTGCCTGTAAGATGGCGTAGCCGAGTACCAAAGCTATCGTTACTCCAAGGAAAATAGCAGTGCAAACTACTAAGCTTTGCTTGTTCCACCCAATCACAAGTAACACTGACAAAAGCGTAAACAGGAAGGCACTTAGGGCAAATAACCAGAAGAAATGGTTTAAATTTAACTGGACATCAAGCTGAATAAAGAACAAGAATAGCGCAAAATTCAATGCTACCGATAAGAGAGCACGTAATCCTTGCAAATGCATTGTAACTATTAGTAAGACAATAACCGTCCAAAATAGCATCGCTAGTGTTGTGTCTCGCTTCAGGTTATCAAATTGCCAAACTTTCCGCTTGCCATCATAAGTCACATTCAAAAAGACTTGCTGGTGAGGTCTTAAGCTCTGGTCTAAGCCCCCTGATTGTGAATATGTATGGCGAATCGTCACCAAGTCTCCCTGATATCTACCATTAATAATTCGGAGCGTAACTTGTTGCCGGATTTCCTCATCATGATTGTGATATGAATCTGTGGTCGCTTCACGGTGAGTTGTGGTCACTGTTTCAATACGACCAACTGGTTGGCGATACATAAAAGCATCATGCCTGGTGAAAAAGAATAAGGCTAGTCCACTCATAACGATAAATAAGAACATCCATAATGTTTTTCTATTTTTCATTTTTATACTAGCAATGCATTGTCTGTTACTAACAACACTAATTGCCCCTCCTTTCGTAAATTCACCAACGTCACTTCACTTTCATTGTACACTTTAACGAAGAATTGAGTTTACACGTTACTTAAGGTTTTAAATTATTTAACCTTGCCAATATTCTCTGCCGTGAATTTACACTCTAAGTGCATCACAAATATAAAAAGACCCATAGCAGGTACAATGTTTAATGACCAAATAAAACATACGAAATACCCACTATGAGCTATAATCAACTTACTATATTTGATCGATATGTTTTTCTAGTATCGACCCAGAATTTGTTCGTTCACTAACTTTAAACCATGGAACAGAATTCCTTGATTTAGATGCAATAGCTGAACGCCTAGGGACGTTAGTATATTGGCCTGATCAGTATTCACCAGAACAACGTGGTGCTAAAGCGAACTGATCTTGATAATTATACGGACCAAGAGATAACTGAATGGTAAAAGCAACTTAATCCTCGTCCCCAAAAAAGTCTTAAATTATTTGACTGCTAATGAAGTTTTATTTAATGAAGTGTTGTACTTAGTTTGACAATTCGCCACAAACAAAAAGAACGATGTCTTTTTAATTACATCGCTCTTATATATTTAAATAAAATTAAGCTATATCGTCATAAGACCATTTAGCGCTTACGGATAAATGACCATGCTCCAAGGAAAGAGGTCAATATTAAACCAAGAATTGAGTAGATTGTTATCTCTTTATCTCCAGTTTGCGGAAGCTTTTCCTGAGCATTTTTGTTATCAACATTCTGACTCGTAACCTTTGAATTAGTTGCTATCTTATTCGAGATAATACCACTTTCCAAACCTATTGTTGCATTACCAGGCGTAATCGGATTAGTTGGTGGCTCAATCGGTTTACCTGGTGTAGTTGGAGGATTAATTGGCTTATTTGGGTCAATAGGTATAATTGGTGTCTCTGGTAGAACGGGTTCATTAGCCCGATAGTAAATATCAACAACAGCATCTAAACTGTCAGAAGTTACCTTGGCTGCATCAACAGAAGCAAGAAGAGCAGTGTAACCATCTAATTTAGGAGCACTGAAAGCATCCCATTGCCCCGTATTCCACGGACCATATTCTTTCTTGTCACTACCAGCAACACTAGTGTAAGTTCGTTCTAAAGTAACAGGTTGCTTAGTGGTTTGCACTTCTCCATTAGGTAAATGAACATTAATTGTTCTAGTGATGGTCTTTTCTTCCTTACCTTCAATAGGTTTAGGATCTTCCTTCTTTTTGTAAAAATATTCTTCTTTAATTAATAAAGCCTCGAAGTCATTATCACTTAAACCATATTTATCCTTGTACTTCTCATCAAACTCATCTGAAAATCTATCATAGTCATCATCATATTTTGTGTCGTCCGGAAGACCTACAACATCCAAACTTTGACGTTGTATAGGATGATGACCATCGTATAGATGATCATCGTATGTTGGATCAGTAATATCATTATTCAAAAAATCAGAAATAGATACAGAAATTGCAGGAATAACAGGCGAGTTATATCCTTCTATTGGTGGAGCTTCAAGAGCTTTAAACCCAAGTTTCGGCAATTGATCATTCTCTTTCTCATCTGAATTAAAATAAATTGAACCCAAAACTTGGTAAGGTAGAACCACTTCTGTACCATCAGGTTTAATGATAGTTACTTCACGAAAGATTGCATAGTAGTTAGCTTTTGAAGATTCTGAAGATTCTTCCTTTCTTTCGTCGCTTTCTTTTGGTTGATATTGAGAAGCGGTAGCTTGGGAATGATTTTGCTTTGCAAGCACACCCCCCTTATTATTGTTATTAATTACTGGACTACTATTTACTTGAACATTCGTTTTTGTTACTTCTGGATGTGCAGTTTTTTCCACAGTATTACCAACTATGTTACTAGTTGAAACCTTGATAGTATCATTATCTACGTTAGCAACTGTTGTTTTTTCTGTATCATCAGCTGCACTAGCAGTTGAATTTTCTTCTCCATGATTAGTAGAATTATCGGTTAAAATGCCTCCCCCTTGATTTGAAGCGCTTTCAATTTTTGGTTCTGAAGAATCAGCTATTACAGTATGCGAACTATTAATAAGAAGTATTGTTCCTCCAATGAAAACAGAAACAACACCAATAGTCAATTTACGAATTGACCACCTTTGCTTGTAATTAGTAGCAAATAGGTTATTTTTTAACATATTACTCCCTCCTTCCTATATTCCATCATTACAGTATAAGCGTTTATTTAAGTCAAAAAATAAATAGTTTTTGCGTAAAACAAACATTTATTTACCTTAATTAAATTATACTATTACTACACTTAATTATACTATACTACATTTAATATATCCACTGATAACCATTTTGCTTATCCAATGCTAGTTGGCTACTACACTTTTTTTGATAAGCCAACTTCTTTTAACTTTAGATGATTTATCGGATAGCATCTAATGTTAAAAATTATTACTATGCATAGTTTTAGTAATCCTTACAAAATTAGCTATCACAAGCTCGATAACATCAATATAATTATCCCTCGCTAAAGTAAGAGAATTACTCCCATTCATTATTAAACCTATAAAGTATTCTACAGGAGCTAATGTTCGAATTACTAAACAACTTTTAATTTAGCAAAGATTTCATTATAATAAACAATAAAAATTATTGAATGTATAAGGAGACCACTCAATATGAAAAAAGACCTTATCCCAATTAATCCGTATACCATTCAGCAAGCACTACCCCAGCTTAAAATTCACTATTATCCTGAAATCGCATCAACTAATCAGCTAGCCAAACAGCTCATCCTAAATAATAAAGGCCAACAAGTCCAAGTAGTACTCACAAACCATCAAACCAAAGGGTATGGTCGCCATGGACGTCCTTTTAGTTCACCGGCTACGGGTGGCATCTATCTGACCTTAACTCTTCCCGTAACTACTCATGACTTGACCAGCCCGGGACTGTTCACAACGGCCGCTGGAGTCGGGGTCGTCCGAACCCTAACTTCAACTCTTCACCAACCAGCACAAATCAAGTGGGTCAACGATGTTCTCGTTGATGGCAAAAAAGTCTGTGGCATTCTCAGCGAAGTTGTTTTGAATACCGATACCAACCAAGTACAAGGAATCGTTTTGGGAATTGGTATTAACTATTTAAGTAAAATTAATGATTTCCCATCAGAACTCCACGATCGTATCGGAACCTTAGCTCAGATTGCCCAAGCTACTCAATGCTCAAGTACCACCTTTACGATTGCCCTCCTGACCAATGTTCTTGCAGCTTTAGCTGATCGAACTAATCCCAAGTTGATGACAGAATACCGCACATACTCAGTTGTAATTGGTCATGAAGTCACTTTAAATTTAGGTAATCAAAAAATCACCGGACGTGTGCAAGACATCAACGATCAAGGAGAGCTAGTCCTCACATCGGGTGCCGTCTTTAGTGCCGGTGAAGTGGTTAAATTACGCTAATTGTTTAGTGATTAGGTCCAGCCAATAAGGAAGGGCTTGGTCCAAGTCTTGGTAGGTTACAGTAAAGTTTCCGGTATACCACGGGTCAGCAACCTCGTGCCCTTTTTGCCCTGGAACAATATCAAATATTTGATAAATCTGCGCAGTAGTATCAGCCGGGGCTATTCGTTGCAGGTCCCGGCGGTTATTTTCATCCATACAGATGATATAGTCGCTTTCGTAAAAATCGGCGGTTGCAATCTGCCGCGAAACTAAACCTTGAGAAGATAAGCCGTGCTGGGCCAATATCTTCTTGGTACCGGGATGAGCCGGATTTCCTACTTCTTCATTGCTAGTAGCGGCCGAATCAACCACTACTTGGTTAGCAAGCCCCGCTTGGGCGACCATGGCCGTAAACATTGCTTCTGCCATCGGTGAGCGACAGATATTGCCCAAGCAAACAAATAAGATTTTCATAGTTTCTTGCCTCACTTTGTTGTCTTTTCTTCATTTTACCATCTGCTACGCTGGTAATTTGCCTGGTTTTGGTACAATTATAGTGATAAGAATTCAATTCTGAAAGGATGGCATGACTATGCAAATTAATGTCCCATTAACAGATGGTCTTTTAGCTGACAAATTTGGTAAGTTCGCTGGCCCTGCTGACTTAAAGGCCGACCACCCGGTCCGGTCTTTTCCAATCGAAATTACCGATTTACCAAAAAATACTGTATCGTTAGCCTTAGTCTTTATTGATTTTGATTCAACCCCTGTTTGCGGATTCACCTGGATCCATTGGCTAGCTGCTAATATCCCGGCTGACTGGACAACCATCCCTGAAGATGCTAGTCGGACCCTGGCTAACCAGTTTGTCCAAGGGAACAATTCCAACGCTGGCCGTTTGGTTAACGGTGATCCAGCGATCACTACCGGCTACGTTGGTCCCCAACCACCGGATACAACCCACGACTACACCCTGACTGTCTATGCCCTTGATCAAGAACTCGATCTTAAAGAAGGTTACTGGCTAAATGAATTTCGTCGGGCTGCTAAGGGGCATATCCTTGCCCAAGCTCAACTCGACCTGCCAAGCCGGGCAAACTAATAATTACACTAAGAAGGAGGCTGGAAAATTTTCAGCCTCCTTCTTATGCGCTAATGTTACATAAATAACTCGGAAAACAATCCCAAGATTATTGCTAGAATTCTTCGTATTCCCGCGGATCCTGATTCTTATTCATCCCATCTGGACGGTCCAGGGCAGAAATCCGCTTTATCTCATCCGTTGAAAGCTCAAAGTCAAAAATGTCTAAGTTAGTCAATTGATGGTGAATACTATTAGCCTTTGGAATAACCCCAACTCCTAATTGTAATTCCCACCGTAAAATGGTCTGGGCTACCGACTTGTTGTGCCGTGTAGCAATTTCTTGAATCACTGGTTCTTGCAAGACAGCATTGGCCCGACCTAAGGGGCTCCATGCTTGGGTCAAGATGTGGTGATCATTATTGTACCGAACTACATCTGGCTGCGACCAGTATGGGTGGAGTTCAACCTGATCAACTGCTGGTGTAACCCCCGTTTCGGCAATCAGTCGGTCGATGTGCTCTGGCAAAAAGTTGGAAACCCCGATTGACTTCACTAATCCAAACTTTTGGGCCTGGATTAGGGCCTGCCATGCCTCAACATAGTGGCCTTGCTTAGGGTTAGGCCAGTGAATTAGGTAAAGATCAAAATAGTCCAACCCTGATCGGTAGAGCGACTCCTGAATCGTAGCCAGAGCTTCATCATACTTGTGGTGGCGTCCTGGCAACTTAGAAGTGATAAATAACTGTTCCCGCGGAACTGGCGACCGACGTACTGCCTCCCCCACGGCGCCTTCATTTTCATAGTTGAAAGCTGAATCCAGCAACCGGTAACCATTATTGATAGCCGCATCCACACTAATTACACCTTGAGCCCCGTTGAGCTTATAAGTCCCAAAACCCAATAAAGGGATCACGTTGCCATCATGTAATTCATAATTAGGAATCATTCGCATAGCCTCCTCGTTAGTCTGTAATACGCTTCAAAACCGCAAATTCTTTAGCTTTGGCATTCTCTTCTTTAACTGCTTGTGATTCATCAAAAACATAGTAAGGTTGGCCATCCTTTTCTTGAACGATCAGCAAAGGTTTAGCCGCCTTATGCCGATAAATCTTGGCAGCAGTGTAGGCTTCATCGAAATCAAATGAACTTGAAATCGACTGCCCTGGATTGAAAAAGATACTTTCGGACATAACAGGACCTCCTTCTATCTACCTTACAAATTCAGTATACCACGCTTGTTGACGCCACTTGTAACCGACGCATTATTTACATTCATGGCTTCCTGGAGTAGGGTTAACCCATACCTGTTTGGTAAAGGAGAGAAAGAGTATGGTAAAACAACCAGACAAAATGCACTTATTGGGGTACTTTGTCTTATCTGTCATTATTAACAGTTTGGGCAATGCCCTAACCGTTTCAATCAACTTGGGATCTGCCTTGTGGACAGCAGCCTCCGTCAACCTTGCTCAGACAACACCGGTTTCTTTGAGTTGGTGGTTATTTTTATCCGGAGCAATAGTGATCTTAACCAATATCATCATATTGCACCACTTTCAAACCAAGCGAATCATCGGTAATTTAATTTTTATGGTTCCATTTGCCTCTTTAGTTGGCATCTTTGCCCACTTTTTAGTTAGATGGGGGATCACTAGTCTACCACTTAGCTTGCGAGTCTTTTTAGATTGCTTAGGCGTTGTATTAATTGCTGTGGCAATTTCACTCTATCAACGCGTTAATTGGATGCTTCATCCGGTTGATGACCTAATGCAAATCATCCGCTTTCGTTTTTTCAAAGGCAACTCAACTGTTGCCCAGTTAGTTACCTTCACTCCCCCACTCATTGTCATTTTTGTTATCTTTGGTTTAACACACCACCTTTATGCGATTAATATTGGGACAGTTTTTGCCTTATTATTCCAAGGAACCTTGGTAGGCCTTGCAGACCAGATAATTTTTCCATCCTTAAAGCACCAGAATATTGCTAACATGTCACAAGTCGAATAAGTATTTCTCGGGTTGAAACCACTTGCATAATTGGTATAGACAGGTATATAATTGGACTATACCAAAGAGCGTAGAAAGTGAGTGAGGTTTCATGCAAATTATCAAAGTTAAAGACAGTGTGGTTGGTGGCAAGAAAGGCTTTGAGGTCTTTAAACAAGCACTAGCTAATGGTGCAAAAGTTTTCGGATTAGCCACAGGTAGTACCCCAGAAACTACTTATACTGAATTACGGAATAGTGACCTGGATTTTTCCCAATGCGTTTCACTTAATTTGGATGAATATGTAGGGTTACAACCAGATAATCCGCAAAGTTACTACCGCTTTATGCATGAACACCTATTTGATGCTAAGCCGTTTAAACACAATTATTTACCTAACGGGATGGCACCAGATATCGTTGCAGAAACGGCACGTTATGAAGAATTACTCAGTGAAAATCCGATTGATTTACAATTGCTGGGAATTGGGCGGAATGGTCACATTGGTTTCAACGAACCAGGTTCTCCATTTGATGGCAAAACTCACAAAGTTAAGCTAACTCAATCAACAATTGATGCTAACTCTCGCTTTTTTGAACATGAAGAAGATGTACCCCGTTATGCAATTTCAATGGGAATTGGTTCAATTTTGAGTGCTAAGCAAATCTTGATGGAAGCATATGGCGAAAAGAAAGCTGATGCTGTTAAGGCTATGGTTGAAGGTCCAATAACACCGGATTGCCCGGCAAGTGCTCTGCAAAAACATCCGAATGTGATTGTGATTGTGGATGAGGCAGCGGCTAGCAAGTTAAATTAAGAAGTGCTGAGCATTGCGGGTAAGAGGCGTGCTGTAAGGAGCAACTGATGGTGATGATTTTATTATCGCCGAAGTTGCTATTTACAGACGAGCCTCTTGCAATGTGAAGCACGACAATAGAAGTGTAAACCAGCTTGGGTAAAAGGCGTAGGATAACGGACACCCCGGTGAGATGATAAAGTCATCCACTGGGGTGTTGTTATCCATAGGCTTTTGAGCTGGTGAACACGTTAAGGAATAGAAGTGCTGAGTAGTGCGGGTAGAAAGCACGACAATAGAAGTGCAATCAAACTTTGCATAGAAAAAAGATGACCCCTTTGACAGGAGTCATCTTTTTTCTCTCATTCTCTTTATGCCGCTAGTATTTAGCGATAAATTATCAGTTTCTACTTAAATCCGTAGATTAGTCTTTGCAACTCCGGCGGAACCGGTTAACAAACAATGGACTAACTGGTTGGTTGTTGTGGATCCGCGTGATTGCATCACCAATCAATTCACCAACAGATACTTGGTCAACTTTATCAATCCGTTTTTCTTCTGGTAATTGGATAGAATCAGTCAAGACCATCCGCTTAATTGGAGACTTTTCAATTCTTTCAATAGCCGGACCGGAAAGAACCGCGTGGGTAGCAGAAGCATAAACTTCAGTTGCCCCAGCATCGATCAATGCTTGCGCAGCCAGAGTGATAGTTCCGGCAGTGTCGATCATATCGTCGATCAAGATACAACGCTTACCCTTAACATCACCGATGATATTCATCACTTCAGCAACATTAGCCCGTGGACGCCGCTTGTCAATGATAGCGATCGGTGCCTTCAAGAATTCGGCTAACTTCCGTGCCCGCGTTACCCCACCGTGGTCAGGGGAAACAACTACGGCATCCTTGTCTAAGCCCTTAGTCAAGAAATAATCAGCCAACAATGGTGCCCCCATTAAGTGGTCAACTGGAATATCGAAGAATCCTTGAATCTGTGCAGCGTGCAAGTCCAAGGCGATAATCCGTGATGCCCCAGCCTTTTCGAGCATATCTGCTACTAACTTCGCTGTGATAGGTTCACGTGAACGTGCCTTCCGATCCTGGCGAGCATAACCATAGTATGGAATCACAACGTTAATCGTCTTAACGCTAGCCCGACGCAAGGCGTCAATCATGATTAATAATTCCATCAAGTTGTCGTTAACAGGTGCAGAAGTAGACTGAACCAGGAACACTTCGTCCCCCCGGACACTTTCTTCGATGTTGATCCGAATTTCACCGTCACTAAAACGGTCAACTGAGATCTTACCCAATGGAACACCAACGGCAGCCGCCACTTTTTGGGCTAATGGCTTGTTGGAATTTAATGCAAAAATTTTAAGGTTGGAATCATTATATTGTTCCGACATAGCAGCCTCCAATAAAATATCTTTTTAACAATACTAGATTTATAGTAATGCATTTTCCTAACATTAACAAGAAATTGTCGCAACAATTTCACTATTGTTTAATCAATACTTATTTTCTTTCATTTTCAGCCTTATTTTTCTCTGCTTCAGCTGCTGCTTGAGCTACGGGATAACGATCAAAGTATCCCTTCTTGTTGACTTGGCGACCACGAGCAATCCCCATGTCATGGGCATCAATATCATCAGTAATTGTTGAACCAGCAGCGACATACGCATGATCTGCAATATTGACAGGCGCAACAATATTTGAACCTGATCCAATAAAGGAGTAATCGCCCACGTTTGTATGGTGCTTGTTAACCCCATCGTAGTTAACAAAGACAGTGCCACAACCTACATTAATATCATGGCCTAAAGTAGCATCACCAACATAAGTTAAGTGCCCAACCTTGGTATTTTCCCCAACAGTCGCTTTCTTAACTTCAACAAAGTTCCCGATGTGGGCGCCAGACTTGATCTCAGCTTGTGGACGCAAATGGCTATAAGGTCCAATATCAGTGTTGTCATGCATGACGGCATCTTCGATATATGAAGAGGTCACAGTTACATTGTTACCAATTTGGCTATCAATGATTTCTGAATGAGCCCCAATCTTGCAATCTGTTCCAATCACAGTCTTACCCTTCAACTGAACACCTGGTTCAATCACTGTATCATTACCGATCTTAACATCAATATCAATATAGGTACTTTCTGGATCAATCAATGTAACCCCATTACGCATGTGTTCCTCATTGATCCGCCGCCGCATTACTTTAGTTGCCTTGGACAAGGCTAAGCGATCATTAACCCCCATGGATTCTTCAAAATCATCCATTTTGTAAGCGGCCACGATCTTACCTTCTTTTTGGAACACTTCCATCACATCAGTCAAGTAGTATTCCCCTTGGGCATTATCATTTTTAATCTTATGCAAGGCTGCGAAAAGTTCCTTGTTATCAAAGACATATACCCCAGTGTTAATTTCCTTGACAGCTGCTTCTTCTTGCGTAGCGTCTTTTTGTTCAACAATCTTATTCACAATTCCAATTTCATTGCGGATAATCCGACCATACCCAAATGGATTGTCAGTCCGTGCTGTTAAAACAGTAGCTACAGCCCCTTTTTGCTTGTGATATTCAAATAATTCAGCAAAAGTTTGCGCAGTGAATAATGGGGTATCACCACATGCAATTAACGTAATGCCATCTTTGGCCCCCAAAAGCTCTTCTGCTTGTAAGACGGCATGGCCCGTCCCCAGTTGTTCTGCTTGCAACGCATACTCAGTCCGATCGCCTAAAGTTTGTTCCACAGCTTCTGAGCCATGACCGACAATCGTTACGATTTCGTCCATATTATTTGCTTCAATCTGAGTTAAAACGTGATCTACCATTGGCCGGCCACAAACAGGGTGTAAAACCTTGTACAATTTGGACTTCATCCGTGTCCCTTGACCAGCAGCCAAAATAATTGCATATTTTGCTGTCATTTTCTTCTCCTTATCTAGTTCGAACATAATTTAACGCGGTGTTTACTTGATGAACACCACCATTTTACACAATCAGTATCATATCATATTTCCCTAAGAATTAAAAAAACACAACGCCTATCCTAAACGTTGTGTTTTGACCTTATTTATCACCAAAGACTTTTTGGAGGTAATTCCCTGCACTAACCTCAATTGTCTTTTCCAGTGTATTTACCTTATCAACCTTGAGTAAGGAAGTATATTCATCAACCATCCGGTGACCACTAAAAGCAGCTTCGGCAAAAACTGTGATCCCCACCAAGTGAGAATCAAATTCTTCGATCATACTCTTCATTCCGTTGACCGTGCCGCCACCCTTCATGAAATCATCGACTACCAAAACATTACTTCCAGTTGGCAAGCTCCGTTTGGATAGCTCCATCTTTTCGATTCGGTTATTAGACCCGGAAACATAGTTAACCGACACTGTTGAGCCCTCAGTAATCTTAGAATCATGCCGGACAATCACAAACGGTACATTCAAATCAGCGGCTACACTCTGAGCAATCGGGACCCCTTTGGTTGCTACTGTCATCACAGCATCAATTTGTTGGTCAATATACTGCCGTGCAATCAAACGACCAACCCGCTTTAAAACTTGGGGTTCACCCAGCAAATCAGATAAGTAGACGTATCCTCCAGGTAACAGGCGGTCTTGTGCAGATAGCTGGTGAGCCATATCAGCAATAAAGTCGCGCGCTTCTGTCTCGGAGATTGATGGGATAAACATTGCACCACCAGCAGCGCCTGGAATGGTTTTGAGAACCCCAATCCCCCGATATTGAAATGTTCTCTTAATAATTGCTAAATCTTCACTGATCGAAGACTTGGCTGATTCATACCGCTTGGTGAAAAAAGTTAATGAAATCAGCGTATGTGGCCGTTCCATCAGGTAGTTAGTCATATCAATCAAGCGATCACTTCTACGTATTTTCATTTTTCCCTCCTATAAGCGTTGTTTACGGATTGATTATACGGCATTTTTCGTCATTTGCCTATCTTTTTGGCTGAAATAAATAAAATAATTCGTTTTTTGGTTAAAAAAGATAGTAACTTGTCCGGTAAATGATAACGAACGTTACTTCTTTTAAATTTTCAATCTTATCAGTATAATAAAATTAATATTATTTCGCGAAAGGATGATGATGGATGGAGATTTCCGAAAAAGCTCCGGCCAAGCTCAACTTGAGCCTTGATACCCTGTACCGGCACCACACTGGTGACCCTGAATGGGACATGGTCATGACTGCAATCGACTTGTCTGACTACGTGACCATTACTACTAAAGAGACCCAAAGTTCACCCCAAATTACGGTGGAAACCGACTCGGGCTTTTTGCCTTGTGACCAACGGAACCTGGCTTTTCAGGCGGCTGCTACCCTGAAGAACAAATTCAATATTCCCCACGACGTCAAAATCCACATTAAGAAAAATATCCCGGTAGCTGCGGGCATGGGGGGTGGCTCTGCAGATGCCGCTGCCGTCCTCCGCGGTCTCAATAAGCTCTGGCAACTGGGGCTTTCGCACAAGGAACTCGCCCAAATTGGTTTGCAAATCGACTCGGATGTTCCTTTCTGTGTCTACAGCCAAACCGCACGGGTCTCCGGTCGCGGTGAGGTCATTACCCCCCTTGAGCCTTTACCACCACTCTGGTTGGTAGTCGCTAAGATCAAGGCTAGTGTTTCTACCCCCCGCATCCTCCGCCAGATCGATTATGAAGAACTCGATCACCAAAACACCGATGCGGTAGTGGCAGCCATTCAAAATCACGACCTGGCAGGGATCTGTGCTAATATGGGTAACTCCTTAGAAAGAATCACATGTGCGCAACACCCCGAAATCCTCAAGATCAAAGAAACCATGCTCAAATCCGGCGCTCTGGTTGCGCAAATGAGCGGAACTGGTCCGACCGTTTTTGGGATTTGTCGAAAGCAAACCCAAGCTAATCATGTTTACAATAGTCTACGAGGCTTTTGTCAAAACGTCTACGTTGTCCGCCCCTTACGCTAACCACAATTCACATCTGCAATAAAGATGGCAAGCTAAGAATAAGTGTTACATAACAGTATTCTTAGCTTGCCATTTTTTGCTAGCAACCTAGCGCTTATCTTGAAGACGATAAAGGATTATTCTTCATCACCAAAGTAATCGTCAAAGTTTAATTCAATACTCTTAGTTAAAATATCCGTGTACGTAAAGGATACCGTTTTAACCGCACTATCATCTAATTCAATGATGAAGACGCGGGGGAATGTCTTGGCCAAAACGCCGTGGCGTCTAGTAACCTTTTTTCTACCGGCTTGGGATGTGATGGTTAACTTAGAACCAATCCGTTCGTCCAGCCGCTTTTTAATGTTTTCCAATGAACTTGGCATAAAATTCACCTCTACTGTGCTCTCACTCTAATCAGCCGTCGCTATACATCATATCATTGTAGCATGGTTTCGCATAATTACCAAATAAATATTATTTAGCAATAACTCCAGCTGCTAGCAAGCAATCAGAAAGACGGATGAAATCTTCAACCGTCAGGGCTTCAGCCCGCACTGATGGCGCAATCTCAGCCTTGGTTAGAGCAGTCTGCATTTTTGCTTTCACATCCACATCTTTCCCATACAGCCCCTGGAGGTTGTTCCACAGACTCTTGCGCCGGTGCATGAAACTGCCCTTAACCAAAGTCCGAAAATGCGATTCATCTTGTGGCTGAACTTGCGCTTCAGTTTTGCGCGTCAATACGGCAATCGCAGAGTCCACCTTAGGCTGGGGCACAAATACTGTCTTGGGAACAATAAAGGCAGTCTGGACATCCATTGCATACTGCACTGCCACTGACAAAGAACCATAATCTTTGGTTTGAGGTGTAGCCGCCAGACGATCAGCGACTTCTTTTTGAACCATAATCACAATCTTGTCTAAAGCCACACCACTATCAAGTAAGTTCATAATAATCTTGGTTGTAATGTAATATGGCAAGTTAGCTACCACTTTAAGTGGACGGTCCCCTGTAAAGTGGGTCGCTACCAGTTGGGACAAATCGGCTTGTAATACGTCCTGATTAACCACTGTTACATTGTCATAAGGGGCTAACGTTTCCCCTAGAACTGGAATCAGGCGCTGGTCGATCTCCAATGCTAGAACCTGGTGGGCATTTTGTGCTAACTGTTCTGTCAGGGCTCCAATCCCAGGTCCAATCTCAATCACATCATCTGCCGTAGTGATTTCAGCGCTGGTCACAATCTTACGCAAGATATTGATATCCGTTAGGAAGTTTTGTCCAAGGCTCTTCTTAAAGTGTAACCCGTAGGCTTCCATGATTGCCCGGGTCCGGGTTGGTGAGCCAATTTCGATATTATTCGCCATCTGCTTGTTCTCCCATCATCTCATTGACCTGTGCCAACGCCTGGGCAAATTCCGCTGGTTGAATCTGAAAAAGCTGCAGACGTTTGTACAGTTGTTTACCATTAGTATAACCGATCCGTAAGATCTCACCGAGCAATTCCCGTTTGCGTTTGGCTCCGGGACCAGCAGTCAAACCAGCCGTTTGTAAGTCTTCTAGGCTTATCAAAGCTGGGGTATCAGGTTCTTCGGTATACAGGTGGGCTAAAGCATCCCGAATGGCTTCCGCGCTAGCATGCTCCACCCCTAAACTACCCTTAGCGTGGGGCGCTGCATCCTGGCGGTTAAGAAAAGCGTGTTTAACGCCAGGAACTTCACGGGTAATAACCTTGCGGATTTTTTCCCCATTGAAATCTGGGTCGGTAAAAACAATTACCCCCCGCTTTTGCTGGAGTTCATCAATCTGAGCCAGCACTTCATCACTAATCGCAGACCCCCGCGTTTCAATTGTGTCCGCATTGACCGCCTTTTTGATCTGTTCGGTATCACTTTTGCCTTCAACAACAATTACTTCTCTAATTTTTGTCTTTTCATTCATTAATTTTCAAAATCCTCTTTGTATTTGCAAATGTCTGGGCTGCTAATGTTGTAGCGGTTGTCCCCCGTATTTGCGCTAGAAATTCTAACGTATACCGGGTAAAGCCTGGTTCATTCATAGCTCCCCGCATCGGAATGGGGGCTAGATAAGGAGCATCTGTTTCAACTAAAAGCCGGTCAGCCGGCGTTATCAGTGCTGCTTCTCGGACCTCCGGTGCGTTGGCAAATGTCACTACCCCACTAAATGATAAATAGTAGCCGCAAGCCAAGAATTTTTCGGCCCAATGGGCGTCACCGTTAAAGCTGTGCATGATCACCCCATCCTGGGGTTGAATAGCCTGCATGATGTCATAAGTATCTGCCAAGGCGTCCCGGGTATGGATCACTACTGGCCGGTGCAACTCTTGGGCCAGTTCCAATTGCCGGATAAAGATCCGCTTTTGCACATCATGAGGGGCGTCATGGTAATAATCCAGCCCGATCTCTCCTACTGCTTTGTAGCGTGGGTTTTGCATGGTGGTCAAAAGGAGTTCCTCCCATTCGGGACCGTAGTCCAAGGCGGTCTCCGGATGACATCCCAGCGCTCCGTAGATATGGTCGTCTAAAGCTAACAATTCCCGCAAGCGCGCATTGCTAACAGGCGAATCGGCAAGCACCAACATTGCCGTCACGTCGAGAGCATGAGCTCGGGTAATTACGTCAGGAATATCATCTTTGAACTGGGGAGCATTGATATGTGTGTGTGCATCAAAAATCTGCATCTTCTTCACCTAACATTAATAAAATAACTTCTCAATAATAACAGCTTGCTGCTTCCTTTAGCAAAAACAAACGAGGCTAGGAAACTTCCCGGCCTCGTTTATTTGCCTAATTAGCCAACATCAGATCCGGCTGGAATGTTGTCTGGAACAGTAATCAGCTGAACTGTCTTGCCATCATCATATTCTGCTGACAAGAGCATCCCTTGACTGACTTCACCCTTCATTTCCCGTGGCTTCAAGTTAACTACTGCGATAACCTTCTTACCGACTAGTGCTTCGTAGTCAGGATACCACTTAGCGATCCCGGAGAGGATCTGACGATCGCCACCTTCATCCCCGGCATCAACCCGGAACTTCAAAAGTTTGTCTGCGCCAGCAACTTTGGAAACTTCTTTGATCTCCACAACCCGCATTTCAACTTTGTCGAACTTATCGAACCGAATTGGTTTCTTGTTCAAAGTCAAACCAGCTGTTTCATCTGTGGCTGGCGTTTGTTTTTCTTGCTTTTCAGCTTTTTCAGCCATTGCTTTTCTTCCCTTCGCTTTTTCGTTCTTCGTCATCTTGGACTTGATAAAGGCAGCTTCTTCCTCAACATCTAGCCGTGGGAAGATTGGAGTTCCCTTTGCTACCACTTGAGTTTCGGCTGGTAATGCCAAGTAGTCAACGCCTTTGATGTCCATGTTTTCTAAAGCCAATCCCAGTTGGGTAAAGATAGCTTTAGGAGCATGCGTCATCACTGGTTGGATCAGGATCGCTGTTAACCGCAAACTAGCTGCTAAGTGTGCCAGGACACTGTCAAGTTGCTCATGCTTACTGTCATCTTTAGCTAAGACCCATGGTTCTGTTTCGTCGATATACTTGTTGGTCCGGGCTACAAATTTCCACAAAGTATTAAGCGCGTTGGTAAAGTGGAAACTGTCCATTTCAGCAGTATATTCAGCTACCGTTGTCTGTGCTAACATTTCTAAATCACCATCAAAGGCGGTCACGCCGGCATGTAAGGTTGGAATCTTCCCGTCCCGGTACTTGTTGATCATAGCGACCGTCCGGTTGAGCAAGTTCCCCAGGTCGTTAGCCAGGTCGGAGTTAATGCGTTCAACAAAGTCTTCCGGAGTGAACTGACCGTCATTTCCAAACGGAATTGACTTGGTAAGGTAGTAACGCACAGCATCCAAACCATACCGTTCTGCCAACATTTCTGGGTAAACAACGTTTCCTTTGGATTTGGACATCTTGCCATCCTTCATCAAGAGCCACCCATGACCTAAGATGTGCTTAGGCAATGGTAAGTCTAACGCCATCAAAATAATTGGCCAATAAATAGTGTGGAAACGAACAATTTCCTTACCAACCATTTGAACATCAGCCGGCCAATACTTGTTAAACAAGGAATCATCATCAGACCCATAGCCCAGTGCAGTGATATAGTTGCACAAAGCATCAATCCATACGTAAATCACGTGCTTAGGATCGGATGGAACGTTAATCCCCCAGTCAAAACTAGTCCGGGTTAAGGCCAAGTCTTCCAACCCTGGCTTGATGAAATTATTCAGCATTTCATTCTTGCGACTAGCAGGGATGATGAAGTCAGGATGTTCATCATAATACTTAACTAACCGGTCTGCATACTTACTCATCTTGAAGAAGTAGCATTCTTCTTCAACTAACTGTACTTCGTGACCAGAAGGGGCCTTGCCGCCGATCATCTTTCCCTGGTCGTCACGGTAGACTTCTGCTAATTGTGATTCGGTAAAGTATTCTTCGTCAGAAACAGAATACCAGCCCTTGTAAGTTCCCTTGTAGATATCCCCTTGCTTTAAAAGACGCTCAAAGATCTTTTGCACTGCCTTTTCATGGTAATCATCCGTTGTCCGGATGAACTTAGTGTTGGAGATCTCCAAAGTTTGCCACAATTCTTTGATTTGGGCTGCCATCTGATCAACATAGGCCTTAGGAGTCATCCCTAGTTTTTCTGCCTTTTGCTCGATCTTCAACCCGTGTTCGTCGGTCCCTGTCAAATAGAACACGTCAAAGCCTTGTAGACGCTTGTAGCGTGCTAAAACATCACACGCAACTGTCGTATAGGAATTCCCAATATGTAACTTCCCTGATGGGTAGTAGATTGGGGTGGTAATGTAATATGTTGGTTTCTCTGCCACTCTCCGTCGCTCCTCTGCAAATTTCTTGATAATTAGTTTTAGTATATCATTAATTATCTGTAGGAACACTGTTTTACTGCGATTATCCTCAGTAAAAAAGCTGGGAGAAAATACTTTTTTCTCACCAGCCTCGGTCTATATTCACTAATTTTTCACAGATAACATGGAAAATAACCACAAGTCTAGTAATGAAAGTCACCGTACTTTGCGCCAACTATCGTTCTAACTTAGCTCAACACCTTGCTGCAAGGATTATTTCCCCCTCACTTGGTTATTACTGAAGAAGATAGGAGCGACACTTATGCATACTTGTGGGCAATCTTCCCACAAACGGCAGCCACAATCGCAGCTAATAAATCGTCAATAAAGGTTGTCACGTGGGGATTCCCTTGGTCGAAACTGCGAATAATTCCCGATTTTTCCCGGTCAAGATAACCGAAGTTGGTCGCTCCAATCGTTCCGTAGATATTGGCAATCTGTAGGGCCAAGGTTTCATCCACACCAAAGACACCCGCATCGTTGGCGATGATGTCACTTAGGGGACTAGCTAGTTGACCAGCTTCAGTCAACCGGTCAAGTTCTAGCATCACCATGGCATTATTGAGCAGGTCCCGTTTGTGTAAAGTATGGATCAGCTCAGTGAGCGCTTCTTCCTTAGTCAAACGTGGTTCAAATTTATGCTGGGTCGTATATACAATATCAGCTAAATCTTCGAGCTGGACGCCCCGGTCTGCCAAACGGTTAACTACGAATTCATAGGCGGCTTTGTCTGGATAACGAAATTGTGGGTTGTTCATATGCTTAGGTCACCTTTCTTTTCCAAATACTTCTTTATCCTACCAGAAAAATCCATCCCCCGGTAATTTTTCAATTGTGAGAATAATTCTATCAGAGTTAACAGGGACATTAGATAACAATTTGAAAGCATTTTCATGTAATGGATGTTATGTTATTTTTATACTTGTACTACTAGATAATTATTAAAAAGGAGTCCTGCACGTATGACACACATTCCTTTCCAGGCGATTGCTGTCGATATGGATGGTACATTTTTGACAGATAAGAAAGACTATGATCATGACTTGTTTACAGCCGTGCTCAATGCCGCTCACAAAAATAACATCCGTTTTATCACAGCTAGTGGTAACCAGTTCTATAAACTGCAAAAAGACTTTGGGGCGCATGCCACAGCCATTGACTACGTCGCTGAAAACGGAGCGTATCTTCTCCAAGGTGGAAAAACATTGGACTATACTGCAATTGATAATTCTTTGATTCCCTTGGTGTTGGAGTATCTTCAGCCCCAAACTAACGTCCACGTCATTATTTCTGGACTCAAACAGGCTTATTGCCTGACGACGACCCCCCAAACTTTCCGGGATGCAGTCCATTTTTATTATCCAAAAACGACGGAAGTTTCTTCATATGCTGACGTGCCGGTGGGACAAGAACCGATCCTCAAGCTCTCATTGGACGTTCCTTGGGAACAGACTGACCGGATTGCGGATGGTATTCGGACCTATTTTGGTAACCAATTCCACATTACTTCGAGTGGTAACGGGAGTATCGACATTTTGGCACCAGATGTCAATAAGGCCAATGGCTTGAAACAGTTGCTTACTACGCATGGCATCAAGCTCGACCAATTAATTGCTTTTGGGGATAATGGCAATGACGCTGAAATGCTCAAAGCAGCCGGCCTCTCCTATGCGATGGCCAACGGGATCGATGCAGTTAAAAATATTGCTGACCATGAAGCCCCAAGTAACAATGAAAACGGGGTTCTCAAAGTTCTGGCTGATTACCTTCTATAAGCTAAGCAAATTACTAACAAAAAGTAAATAAATGTGCTATGATTAAACCATCATAAAGGAGGTCATGATTATGGCACAAATTACTATTACACCGGCTGCACTGGCCATTCTCAAGCAAAAAGAACTCACAGACAAGACGATGCTCCTCATCACTGACGATGCTGGAGGCAAATATTCTATCGATGGGGGTGCCTGCAGTATTGGGGGAAAATTCTCTATTATCACTGTTGATGAATTAGAACCACAATACGATGTCAAGCTGGAAGGTCCAGAAGGAATTAATTTCTATACTTCTAACTATGACATGACATTCCTCGGGGATGGGCTCAAGTTGGATGCCAAGTATGGCGCTTTACGGTTAAGTAACTCCAACAAGTTGCTGGATACTTTTCTTGGAATCGCTGATGCCAAAGACATCCTGGCCTACCTGGATGACAAATCTAACACCGAAGTCGGTAACTGCTAACTAACACTAAATAAAGTAACCAAAAACCCGCTCCAGGGCCTATAATTAGGCGCCGAAGCGGGTTTCGTTTTTTAGAACTGCCTACTTATTAGTATTCGATATTATTTTCTTCAAGGAAAGCTTTAGCTTTTTCGGCATCCTCACCAAAAACTTTTAATGCCGCTTCCCAACGCTTTTCTAGTGGAACCATCGGAATAAGCATTTTGGCAGATTCCAATCTAATTTCAGCTTGTTCTTCCTTTGTCAACATCATATACGATCGCTCCTTTCCTTGATCAGCCTTAATGTTCTTAAATGCTTGAATAAGTTGGTTTCCTAAGTCACTGGTATTTGTCTGTGGTTGCTGTTTTAAAGCTTCAATTCTGCCAGTTTGAAATTGGAAACGCCAGGCCGATATCTGATGTGGCAAAAGATCAAATTTAGCAACAACTGAAGCCATAGATTCCTCATGAGTTTGGTAGTAGTCTATCATACGCAACTTAAAATCTACACTGAAAAAGCGTCTACTTTTACGATGCCGAAAGGCATCGATTCCTTGAAGGCGATATCGATTAACCCATTCACTAATAAGTTTGTAGGAAATGTGATACTTCTCGCCTAAATCAGAAAGACTTTTCGAGGTTGTCAGATACTCATGAACAATTTGTACTTTTAACTCTGGTTGATATTTCGTCATAGAAAAATGCCTCACAATCGTTAGAATCCTTGTCTAACAATTATGAGGCACTTCAATCCAACCGGTCCAGCTTTAGCATTTTTATTATTTTGTTTGCTTCAAAATTTAGCACAAATCTAGTATCTAGCAGATAACACACGACCATATAGTGCTTTATTTCACTATATGCCGTGTGTCATTTACTAATTAGGTACTTCTCTTTTTGAAAAAACTTTTTAGTGCCGATCTTTTTTGAGTGTGAGGGTTTGATTGCATTTCTTTGTCGTGCTTCCCATTGCAAGAGGCTCGTCTGTAAATGGCAACTTCGGCGATGATAAAATCATCACCATCAGTTGCCCCTTACAGCACGCCTCTTACCCGCAATGTTCAGCACTTACTTTCTTAACGTACTTCGTAGTGCAGAAAGCTATACCTAACTACGGGTGCCTCTGATGATACTCATCATTCGTTACCCTAGGTTAGATCACGCTTTCTACCCGCACCACTCAGCACTCCTATTAACGTGTTCACATCCCCAGATCCCTAGCCCTAGCTTTGATCTCTTGCAATGTTTGGCATTGCTGCGAGCTTATGAGCTAGTGTACGGGATCTAACCGGGGATGTTTACACTTCTATTGTCGTGCCTCCCATCACAAAAATCTAGCGTATAACAACACCCCGATGGATGACTTTATCATCTCACCGGGGCGTCTGTTATACCACGATTTTTACCCGTGATGTTCAGCACTCATTTTTTACAGCACTCACATATTCACAATGCATCATCTGGGGCACCTCATCCCATGGCACCGGGAACCCTGCCCCATGGGCGCAAAAAACTGAGTCAGGCGTGTTGTCCAAGTCCGCTTGCGGTTCATACGCTCGTTCAGCAATCACTTTTTCCGCATTCACCGCAGGCCGGTAACCTGCCACGATACATTCCAATTGTCCCTGCCCATGAGTATAGGCGCGCACCGTTTGGACATAGCTTCGCATCTGCGAAACCGGAGCCATCCCTGTAATCACTGAGACCTCTTGGTTAGCACTCTCTGGCAATTGATAATTGCCACCCATCGCCTCGATGTCATTGAGCGCCCGGCCCACTTGGTTGACCGGCACCGTCAACGTGTATTCGTACCAGGGTTCCAACAGCTGCATTGCTTGCCGTTGGCGAAGCACCATCAGTCCCTGCCGCACAGCCCGACTAGTAGCTTCTCTAAAGTCCCCCCCTTCGGTGTGCTTGATATGACTTCTACCGGTAACCAGTGTCAACCGCACATCTGTCAGTGGGGCTCCAATCAACGTCCCACGGTGTTCTTTTGTTTTCAGCGTCGTCAGAACCTGGCGCTGAATGTTACGTTCCAACACTTCCAAACTACAATTACTTTTAACCTCAATTCCCCTTCCAGCTGGGAGGGGTTCGAGGAGGATATGGGCTTCAGCATAGTGGCGGAGGGGCTCAAAATGCCCGACCCCCTCTACTGGAGCAGTAATGGTTTCTTTGTACAAAACTTGCCCCGCTATAAAGGCTACTGCTAACCCGAAGCGATCCTGGAGCACCTCCTTGAGGACCGCGATCTGCATTTCCCCCATCACTTGGAGGTTAATTTCTTGCACATCCTGCAACCACTGCACATGGAGCTGGCGGTTTTCATCTTCCAGCTGGCGTAAAGCTTGCAGACAAACGTGGGGATCGTTGCCCTGGAGATCTACTGCGTAGCTCAAGGCTGGGACCAAATAAGGTTGAGCGAGGTCTGGAGTGGTTCCCAATCCTTGTCCTCCATAGCTCGCTGTCAACCCTGTCACTGCGCATGGTTGCTGGGGACCCACTGCCGTCACATTAGTATATTTTTCCCCATTGTAGATCCGGATCTGGTTGATTTTTTGTCCTGGAAACAGCTCATCTTTAACCCGGAGTTCTCCTTGTGTCAGCTTGATCCACGTCAACCGTTCTCCGGCTTCTGTCCGGGTGATCTTGAAGACCCGCCCTGCTAAAGGCGCCGTTGAAGAATGGATTCCATCTTGCCATTTTCCCCACTTTACCAGCCCATCCAACAGGGTAGCACTCCCTGATTCTTGGAGGGCTGAGCCAAAGTACACAGGGAAAAGCCGGCGTTGGGCAATCAATTCTTGGACTCTTTCTTGTGCTAGGGTCCCAGAAGTCAGATACTCATCCAGCAAGTCCTCATCATTGAGTGCAATTGCTTCTTGGGTATCCGCCGTTAACTCATCATCAAAGGGGATACAAGTGGATGCCAAGTTAGTTGTTAAGTCAGCCAAGAGGGCTTCTCGATCCAACGCATTCGCCAAGTCCATCTTGTTAACAAAAACCACCGTCGGCACCTGGTAGCGGGTCAACAAGCGCCACAAAGTTCGGGTATACGCCGTCACCCCATCCGTAGCCGCCACCACCAGCACCGCATAGTCTAAAACACTCAATACCTGTTCCATCGCCGCTGCAAAATCAATGTGCCCCGGCGTATCCAGTAAGGTCAATTGTCGGTCGTCCATGGAGATCAGCGCCTGGTGGGAAAAGATCGTAATTCCCCGTTGCTTCTCCATATTAGCTGAATCCAAAAAAGCATCCCCGTGGTCAACCCGGCCCAATTGGCGGAGGGTTCCCCCCTGGTGCAAGAGTGTTTCCGCCAGGGTAGTTTTGCCCGCATCAACTGGGGCCACAATTCCTAAGGTCATCTTTTTCACTGCTGATCCTCCTCTGTTGGGACAATCTTTTCAGCTTCCACCGGCTTGCCATCTAATGCCGTTACTGGCACCTGGAGCCCTATTCGGTACATATCATTTTTAAGCAAATGGTACTTTTCGTCTATCTGCGTCCAATTAGCCGTTTCTGGATCAGCAAATTCTACTACAATCGCCAGGTCAGTTAGTTGGTCTTTGAGCAACCACAAGGTCTGAGCGGCCAGCTCTGCTTGAGCTAAACGCCCAGCCGTCTGGCGGTCATTGCTCAACAGCAACGTTGCGCTAAGGACCACCATCCCGACTGCTGTTAAAATCTGAGCCACCAGTTGGACCACTGGATTGAAGTAAGCAAACATCCCCACTACCCCGGTCAAACCAACCACGATAGCTAACATTTTGAGCCAGTGACTAGCCATCTGGCGCCGACGGTATTTCCGTAGAAAACGGCGGTTAGCACTAATTTGGTCAGTAATTGTAGTAAGCGCCACCTGAATTTTCCGATTTAACTGCGTTTGTTTATTCATTATTTCCACCTCATTTAAACTATTCTTCATTGAACAAGAGGCTCATCATCTGCGGCGGTAATGGATGCTGCAAGTGCAAATCCATCCCCACTGCAGCTTTCTTTTGTGGACCGATCAGTTCTTCTGCCACCGTCGTCGGCGCAATCGTCGCCGGCCCTAAATAATAAAATTCCTTTCCCGCCTGGTCATCTCGCTTGACAAAGAGATGGATGGTCACTTGGGGCTGCCCTTGGTCTACTCCTTGTAACAGTTCCTGCACCTCAGGTGAATTGAGATGGCGGGGGGTTCGTGTGTACCAACGCAGGTTTTGTCCATCTTGTAATGAATTATTATAGCGTGCAGCCCGGCTAGCTTGTTTTTCGGCATCAGTTACCGGCTTATGATAAGTAATGAAAATTGGACAAACTCCTGCACTCACCCGGTAACCATACAGGGGAGCACTAACATCCAAAGGCCAGTTGAGCAAACGGCATACATCACGTCGGTCATAGCGCTGATACCGGGTAAACTGTTTTCCTTGGTCGTAGCGCTGGGCTAAAAGCAAACCAGTAGTTACCGCATCCTGCAATAACTTAGCAAAGTTATCGTCTTGTCTGATAAGGTCTTGTAGCGGGGCAGTTAGCTGGTAGCCCAACAGGTCTTTTTGTTCGACTAAGGCTTGGTTTCCATAACGAGCCTTTTTAGTTTGCTTTCCAGCTTTGACAGCAAAGAAATCTAAACTCAACACACCCATTACTGACCGCAATACTGCCGGTGATACATAAGCTTTGTGATCACTAAGGGCCTGGGTATATGTCTCGGCTGTGCATGTTCTTTGCTTGAGTAGCAGGTCCAACAGCACTAATTCGTGGACGCGTTTGCCATTAGTCAACTCCTGGGTAACAAACGTCAGGATGGCATCTGCTAGTGGCGCCAAGGGCTGCCCTACGCCCATTTTTACTAAGAACTGGTTGTAATTACTGATCGCACTCGTGCGGATAAAGACCGTTGGATCCACGCTTCCCCATTGGAAGAAGTCCTGTAACAGAGGAGAGCGCCCCAGTTTATTCTCCAATTCCTTGAAAGCCTGGCGTAACTCCCGCATAGCATCAAGTTTAACCTTGGCGAGCGAGGCAAAAATCTCCTGGGCTGCCACCTGGCTGAAGTTGATCGTTGTCAATCCCATTACTGGTGGCAAAGTCGTCTTTTGGCGCAAGACAGTTCTATCCCGACTGGTATCACGTGTCAGTGCCATTGGAATCAGGTAGTTATTTTGATAATTACCAATAAAATCAATCACCGTCACAAATTCCTGCCCCGGATACTTACGCAATCCTCGCCCTAGCTGCTGTAAGAATACGATACTCGACTGGGTATTGCGGAGCATGATGATCTGGTTAAGGGCGGGAATATCAATTCCTTCATTAAAAAGGTCAACGGTAATAATATAGTTCAGTTTCCCTTCTTCCAGAGCTACCACTGCCTGGGCCCGCTGTCCTGCACTATCCTGGTTAGTTAATGCCTGGGCTGGGTAGCCCCGTTGGCTAAACTCTGCTGCTAACTGGTGGGCTTCTTCCTGTCGGCTACAAAAGACGAGCCCACAGGGCCGGTCGCCGGAGTACCCGTAGTAGTCCAATTGCTGCAGAATGTAATCTACCCGTTCAGGAGCAATTAAGGTTGCCAAAGCAGTTGTATCAGTGATCGTGACCCCTGCTTGAACATAATCGGTCACCCCGATGTAATGGAAAGGTGTCAGCATGCCTGCTTCCAATGCTGCCTGCAAGCGGATCTCATATACCAAGTGGTAGTCAAAAAGCGCATAAACATCCTGTGCATCAGGCCGATCTGGGGTGGCCGTCATCCCCAACCAAAACTGTGGCGTGAAGTGTTGAAAAAGCTTCCGATAAGACGGGGCAGCTGCCCGATGGGCCTCATCGATCAAGATATAATCAAATTCATCCGCTGCCCATTTTTGTAACTCCTGGTCCTGGCTCAAAGTTTGGACCGTCGCAAAGAGGTATTTGGCTTGGCGGTCATGATGGTTCCCCGTCAGCAAGCCAAAATCAGTCGCCGGACCGCCAATAACTCTTTGAAAACTTGCCCGACTCTTTTTAGCAATTTGTTCCCGATGAACTACATACAAGAACCGTTGGGGCTGTTCCTGTTTTACCGCCAGGGCTCCCAGGTAGGTCTTCCCTGTCCCGGTAGCTGATACCACCAAGCCCCGTTGGCCTCCAGCCTGACGTAACTGGGTCAATTCATGCAAAGCAGCTTTTTGCATCGCATTGGGTACGATTTTTGCGGTTGGCGCTGCTGACGGATTTCCCGCAGTTCGGACGGGCGGTTGCCACGTTTGTTCATAGGCTTTAAGCCACTGTTCATCAAGGGGTTGGCTTTGCTCTTTGAGGGTTTGTAATTCTGTTCTTACCTGTTGCCCTAGAGCGCCTTGTTCGTTAGTTGTCACCTGGAGAAGCCATTCATTATTTTGCAAAACCGCTCGGCGGGTGAAGTTGGCACTCCCTATCAGCAGGGTATGGTAGTCTCCATGATCAAACATGTAAGCTTTGGTGTGAAAGCCATCAGTGGTAGTGATCCGCACATCGAGGTTGGGAATCTTGCGGAGCTCTTGAAAAACCCGTGGACTATTGAAACCTAAGTACTGGCCGGTAATCAATGTGCCCGTAATCTTTTTACGGGCTAAGTCTGCCAACACCAGTTTCAAGGGTGGCAGCATATCCGGTGTGATAAAGGCTACTGCCCAGGTGAAATCATTACAAGTCAACAATTGCTGACGTAAGGTCGCCCAGATCGTTCCTGCTGGCTTATTAGTGATGATTTGGGGCCCAACCACCCGGTTTCCGTGATAGGAACTATGATCAACTAACCCGTTCAGCACCGCCGCCTGAAATGCTGGTTGACTAATGTCCATAAAACTGCTCCTTTCAAAAAAGCCGACCGATGAGGCCAGCTTTCCGTATCGTTATTGTGCGCTTAATCCTTAATCTCTAACAAGATTGGGCAGTGGTCACGCCGGTCGCCAGTTGCGATCATCTCGGACCGAACAACCTGGTCTGCCATCCGTTCACTAACTAACCAATAATCAATCCGCCACCCTGAGTTGTTAGCCTTACTGGTTCGTACTCGTTGGGCCCACCAGGAGTAAACTCCCGTCACATCCCCATGTACGTGCCGAAAACTATCAGTAAAACCATAGCTCAAAAGGTTGGTAAAGCCGGCCCGTTCTTCATCAGTAAACCCAGCTGACCGGTGATTATTTTCCGGATGAGCGAGGTCAATTTCATGGTGGGCTACGTTGAAGTCCCCACTAGCCAAAACGGGTTTCTTTTGATCAAGTTCATGCAGGTAAGCTGCATACTTTTGATCCCAGCCCTGCCGCTCAGTCAATCGCTTGAGCCCATCGCCAGCATTAGGAGTATAGACTTCAGTCACGTAGAAGTTAGCAAATTCCAGCGTGATAATCCGTCCTTCGTCATCCATCGGTTCTGGCGCCCCGATTCGGGGATAGGATACTACTGGGGCTAAGTCCCGCTTGTAAAGATACATTGTCCCTGCATAGCCTTTCCGCGCTGGTTCGACTGATGACCGCCACACATAATCATATTCAGGAAACATTGTTGCCAAAATCTCCTGGTGCTTTTTGGTTGGACCCGTCGCCCGTAACTTGGTTTCTTGAATTGCAAAAATATCAGGCTTGTGTGCATAGATTGTCTGCAAAACCGCCCGGGTAGCATGAGCCCGTTGTGAATCACTTGTCAAAGCCGCGTTCAGAGAATCAATATTCCATGAGATTAAAATCATCGCTAATCTTGCCTCGCTTCCGCTATCTTTTTACTAATTGTATCACAGATCCCTCCTGAGTCCGCCGCCCTTACGCTCAATGAAAGCACAAAAAAACCTGTGGTAAAAAACCACAGGCTTTAATTGAGTAGTGCTTGCTAAAGGATTCGAACCTTCGACCTCATCATTACTAGTGACGTGCTCTGCCAACTGAGCTAAGCAAGCATTTCATCAACGAAAAATAGTATAACAAACGCCACTAGAAATGTGAACCCCTAATTTTAATTTTTTTCGGTTTTTCTGCAAAATACGAAAAAATATCTTTTCTACACATTGTTTAAGAGTAACATCGAGCCCGTTTTAACACCTATCATTAACGCACAAGTTTAGTGGATAACGGACACCATCTTTGTTCACGTTATAATTCGAGAGTTACCCGGGTTAGGTCACGCTTTCTAACCGCACCCCTCAGCACTTCTTTAACGTGTTCCTCACCCAACTCCCTATCCCTAGTCATAAACTCTTGTGATGCTTACACATCACCGCGACTTTATGCCCTAGGACACGAGAGTTACCCGGGTTCGATCACACTTCTTTTCCTTAACGTGCTTCTCATCACAAAAATCTAGCGTATAACAACACCCCGATGGATGATTTTATCATCTCACCGGGGCGTCTGTTATACCACGATTTTCACCCGTGATGTTCAGCACTCATTTCTTTAAATATTCCAATCCCATCCGTTCCATAAAGTCCGCCACCTTCATCTCATACAAGCGGGTGAACGTCTCCGGTGCATTCTTCTGGGGCTCTGGAATAACAAATGAGTTTTGCTCATCATTCTTCCACCGCCCAATATAGCCTGAACGGTGATGAAGTTTAGCCGTCCATTCCGAATGGTAAATCGTGAACAATTGCCGAACTTCTAACCGTAACTGCCGGTCACTCAATACTGGTGTCAGTGTTACAAAGTCTGTAAGGTACATGCTAACCAAACCCCACCGTTCTAACTGCTGATCAAACGCCTTATACAATTTAACTACCGTCCGCCGCATCGCATGGGCATCCACCAAAGGTTTAGCACTTGCTAATTCATACAGTTTCTGGGCTGCTTGCAAGGTCTTAGGGTAGAGTTCTTGGAGTTTGGGCAAGATCGCTTCCTGTTGCTCAGCAAAGAAAATCAAGGTGTCAAACAAAGTTAACAGGCGGAATGACATCCACCCATCGTTATGACCATCAGCTGGTTCGGGCTGCAAAGTAGCCAAAATTCCCTTGAAGTACAGTTCTTCGTCTTCTTCTGTAATCAAACCCCGGTTCCGTTGATCACGATAAACTGCAAAGTGTAAAACTGAATCATATAATTCCACCCCCACAGTCATGAGTTTCAGGTCCAAATCTTGCTTACCCGTCGTCAGGTTGAAAGCTACTTGAGGCACATTTTGCGCTACCAATAGAAAATGGAGCAATTCATGGGCTACCGTATAGTTGGGCTCTGTGATGTCAAAGACTTTTACATGCACCGCCCCGTCGCGAAGCACCAACTGGGCCTGATCGTGGCGTAAATATCCTGCCTTTTTATCAGCAAACTCAACCGTTACTGGATGGTTAGTTTGTGCTTCGACGGCTTGAATTAAACTCTGAGTCTGGCCATTTAACATAGTCGTGGTAAATTTATTTTCGCTCATTTTTTTGTCGTATCTCCTGTAAAATTTCTCTTGCCTGCTGCGATGACCGGGCGTGCTGGGCTTGCATCGCTTGGACGACGGCTGCCACTTCGTCAGCATCCGCCCCTACCGCCACAGCGAGTGACCGCAATTGAAGTTTCATGTGGCCCCGCTGAATTCCATCAGTTACCAGGGCGCGTAGGGCAGCCAAATTCTGGGCTAGCCCCACCGCTGCCACTACTTGTTCTAATTCCCGGGCATTTTCTACCCGCATTAATTTGTGGTTCAACTGTACTACCGGAACGATCCCAATTGAACCGCCCACAAACCCTAAGGGCATTGGTAAAGTTAGCTGGCCGTGAAGCTTTGTCCCCTGAACTTTCCACTGGCTCAACCCCCGGTACTGTCCGTCGCGCGCAGCATAGGCATGGGCGCCTGCTTCGATTGCCCGCCAGTCATTGCCACTAGCCAGGACAACAGCGTCGACCCCGTTCATAATCCCCTTATTATGGGTTGTTGCCCGATAAATATCAAGCTGCGCTACTCGACTTGCCTGGGCGATTTTAGCTGCTACTACCTCACCTGGGATATCTCCCCGCCCTAAAAGAGTAATTGGCAGCGTACATTCTACTTGAACCAGGCATTCAGTCGCATAGTTTGAGAGGATCGCCATCAGAACGTCTTGATCGAGCTCAGTGCGAATAGCTGTCGCCACTGCTTCTAACATCGTGTTGAGCATATTGGCTCCCATTGCTTCTTGAACATCGACGGCTAGGTCCACTGCTAATAAGTCAGCCGCTAACGGCCGCAATCGTAACCAGCGTGCTCCCCCGCCCCGCCGTTTGAGTGATGGGTGGGCTTCATCAGCTACCTTTAATAAATACTCTTCCCGTGCTGCCAATGCCCCGGTTAGGGCTACTTGGTCCTGCACGTTTTCAATGATGATCTGTCCAATCATCAACCGCTCGGCAATCTGCGCTTGAAAGCCTCCAGCTCGCTTGACTAGCTGTGCACCGTTACTGCTAGCTGCCACCACTGATGGTTCCTCAGTTACCATCGGAACAACATAATCTTTGCCGTTGATTTGGTAATTGACTGCTAATCCTTCTGGCAAGGCATAGTTAGTCAAGTAATTTTCAATCATCGTGTCACCTAGTGCTGCTGCTGTCCCTAGGTGGCGCAACTGTGTGATCTCGTCCGTTGTTAATAGCCCCGCTTCCCAGAGAACATCGAGCCGTTCAGCCCACTTTTTTTGGTAATACTTACTGAATAAATCCATGCTTCACGTTCCTTTTTCTTAATGATAGTGCCTATTTTATCACGGTCTAAGTACTGTTCAAAAGCAATTCGAATGTCTGCGGAGTTAAATGGTGCGTGGTATACTGAAAGTGATTTGAGGAAGGAAGTCTTAATATGGAAGAAAAAATTTATACTGATTATTTCTATGACCCTAATGGCTTTGATACTCAGGATGCTGCTTATAAGCCCCTTAAGCAGTATCCTTGCGCTCCTAACCCACTCAATATTCCTGCCCTCCTCCAACCGGATAAGGAAACGGCTAGTGATGTCTACTACACTGTCACCGCCCAAGCAGGAGAAGTCCAACTAGTGCCTGGTCCTAAAACTAAGACCTGGGGCTACAATGCCCCTCTCCTTGGGAAGTTCCTTGTCTTCAAACGGGGGCAACATACCCATATCACCCTTCGCAACGAACTTCCTGAACTGACGACTTTCCACTGGCATGGAGCAGACGTTCCTGGTCCCATCACTGATGGTGGCTGTCATGCCCCTGTTTACCCACACCAGGAGCGTAAGATTGACTTTACTTTGGAGCAGCCTGCCTGCTTCATGTGGCTACACGCTCATCCTTGTCCACTAACTGCCGAACAGGTTTACAAGGGACTTGCTACCGGGGTTATCGTCCGGGATGATGTCGAAGCCCAACTGCCTTTCCCACGCAATTATGGTGTCGACGATATTCCTCTTGTTCTACAAGACCGAAATTTTACCGCTGATAATCAGTGGGATTATCAACGTGACTATGATCCGGACGGCGTTCTGGGAGAAACGCCCCTGATCAATGGGACTGTCAACCCATACTTTGATGTCACTACCCAACGAATACGGCTCCGCATTTTGAACGGGTCCAACCGGCGGGAATGGCGGTTACACTTTAGTGACGATACGGTTATGACCCAGATCGGGTCTGACG
Source organism: Ligilactobacillus saerimneri (assembly GCF_036689625.1). NCBI lineage: Bacteria > Bacillati > Bacillota > Bacilli > Lactobacillales > Lactobacillaceae > Ligilactobacillus > Ligilactobacillus saerimneri. The sequence goes on along the minus strand of NZ_CP144759.1, from coordinate 211,914 downwards.
GTGGAATCATGCCTGCTCCTGTTAAAATGACCAAACTGATGCTAGCTTGTGCTGAACGCGCTGAAGTAATTATTGATTTTGGTCACCACCAACCAGGTGATACCGTTACTTTGTATAGTGATGATACTCCGATCTTGGAATTTCGAATTCATGACTATACTCCTGACAATACTGTCTTGCCTGACCACCTCGTTGATATTCCTGCATATCACGTCACCCCTGGTACTCCAGTACGGAAGTTTACCCTTGATGGGACCGATGATGCGGTTATGATCAATGGCAAGAAATTTAATATGACTCGGATTGATGAGCGCCAGCAACTCAACACTACTGAGTATTGGGAAATCACCAATACCAACAGTTGCCACAACGGTATGGGGCATCCTTTCCATGTGCACTCCACTCAATTTGAAATCGTTTCGCGTAACGGTCATGCGCCTAACCCCAACGAGTACGGATTGAAAGACACCGTCCAGGTTAACCCCCAAGAAACGGTCCGACTCAAAGTTCACTTTACTTGTCCTGGGGTCTTCATGTATCACTGCCACATCATTGAGCACGAAGATGGAGGGATGATGGGTCAAATTGAAGTCTTTGATCCTGAACATCCGCGGACCTATGAACTAATGAACATGAAGACTCTCGTCGATGCCCTAGCTACTGAGCGTGGTATTAAACCTGAAGAAGTCTGGATGCCTGACATGGAAGGTCACAGTGGCTGTACAATGTAGGAACTAAAACTTAATGTAAGCAAAAAATATCCCTACGCTATGAACAATAGCATAGGGATATTTTAATTGCTTTATTATTTACTCATATCCTTTTGGTATATGAGATGAACTTTTGGTCATACTTAAGCGCAAAAAGTAAGTGGGAAACATTAGTGAATAAAGACTAAGGCTGGGAGAAAACAGCGTTTTCTCCCAGCCTCTTAGCTTCTAACTATTTGTGTAACATTTCGTAAATGATTCCTTCTCGAACACCACTATCAGAAAAAATCACTTTCGGCATGTTCAGGTGGGTCAACATCTGAACTACTGGGGTTAACCCGCCAATGATGATATCTGCGCGATCAGCTTCATCTTCAAGATCTACCCGCCGTTCAGCCAGCGACATCTGTAACCACGAGGCATAGCGATCAACAAACTCAGTAGTTGGCATCACTACCCCATGCATCTGTTCTGGATCGATAGCTCCCTCATCAAAGAGTTTACACCGGCCAACTGTACGGTTAGCTCCACCGAGTAAGACTAATGGCAGGTGGCGCCCTTTTTCAAACCAGTCCAATTGATCAAAGCTTTTTTGAATAAAGTTTTGAAACCTAAACAAGTCATAGGCCGAAATACGGTCAGCCGAATGGAATTTTTCACTCAAACTAACGGCTCCATAAGGAATACTAATTAAGTGTTGGGCCTGATTGTTTTGGGCGAGAACTAGCTCAAAGCTCCCTCCACCCATATCACAAATCATGTAATCAGTCAGGTCAAGGGAATGAGCCACACCTAAGTAATCATAGTAAGCTTCCTTAGTTCCTGACAAAACATTGACTTCAACCCCTGTCAGGTCTGCAACTTGTCGCAAAAATTCACGCTGATTGCTGGCAGCCCGCACTGCTGCAGTAGCAATTCCCGTCACTTTCAAATCAGGCAAGTCTTGATAAGCCCGCATGAAGGTTTGAATCGCCGCCAGAGTCCGTTCAATGGCTTGTGGCTGTAATTTCTTTTCTTCACTCTGACCCATTCCCTCAGCGAGACGGGTCATAATCTTCATCCGCTTGATTTCTGTGTTGTGCCCTTGGTCATCAACAGCTTGAATTGACAACCGCGCTGAATTAGAACCCAGATCAATTATCGCTAGATGCTTCATAGAACTCACCCCATCCTTAATGATACGATGATTCTACCACATTTAGCCCTGATTTGGTGTAGGAATATTATCAAAATAATTTACCCCAATTGCTGCGCGCACTTCCTGAAGGGTCTGGTTAGCCACTTCATTTGCCCGGATACTGCCTTGGCGTAAAATTTCATATACCGCCCCGAGGTCTTGGGCAAACTCGTTCCGCCGTTCCCGAATTGGGGCAAGTTCTGCTTCCAAAACTTCGTTGAGGTAACGCTTGAGCTTGACGTCACCAAGGCCCCCAGCCTGGTACTGCTCCTTTAATGCTTGGACTTGTTGCTTATCAGGATCAAAAACGTCCAAATATGTAAAGACCATATTTCCTTCTACTTGGCCTGGATCAGAAACCCGGATGTGGTTAGGATCTGTGTACATTGACATGACCTTCTTCGTCAATGTTGCGGCATCATCAGCTAAATAAATTGCATTCCCCAAGGATTTGCTCATCTTGGCATTACCATCCAATCCGGGGAGGCGGCCTGATCCTTTAGGTGGGAAAACCCCGGTTGGTTCAACTAAGACATCCCCATAAATTGAGTTGAAACTCCGGACGATTTCACGGGTTTGTTCCAACATTGGTTCTTGGTCATCACCAACTGGCACCACTTCGCCCTTGAAGGCGGTGATGTCTGCTGCCTGACTTACGGGGTAAGTGAAGAAACCAGCCGGAATAGACCGGTTAAAGTTCTTTTGTTGGATCTCCGCTTTAACCGTTGGGTTGCGTTCCAAGCGCGAAACGGTAACTAAGTTCAAGTAATACATATTAAGCTCTGATAAAGCCGGGATTTGTGACTGTACAAAGATCGTTGACTTAGCTGGATCAATCCCCACGGCTAAATAATCTAGTGCTACTTCCACTAGGGAACGCCGAATTTTTTCTGGATCCCGTGCATTATCGGTCAATGCTTGGAGGTCTGCAATCATGATATATGGATCATACTCGCCTGAGTTTTGCATCTTAACCCGATTTTTGAGGGATCCAATATAGTGTCCAATGTGAAGCTTGCCCGTAGGCCGATCCCCAGTCAAAAGTACTTTCTTTGCCATAAAAATTCTTCCTTTCTTGTCTGGCATTGCAAACAAAAAACGCCTCCTAAAATTAGGACGCGTTAACGTGGTACCACCTAAATTACGAATTCAAAATTCGCCACTCTGTTTGCTTATCAAAAAAATCTTTACCAGTCCCACTTCGTAGTCTCTGCACCCTCTCAGCCCCCGGGTCCTCTCTGTTGTTAGACATCCTACTTTAACTGATAATATAAACTGATTAAATTCTAATCATCTCATCTAATTGTTGTCAAGGGCTTACATCAACAAAATCAGCTTAACCCACCCTTTATCCATGCATACCACTAAAGAATCAACTATAATTGACTATGCAAACTTACTATCTATACCAAGGAGGCCGTGATGATGGATGAAATTGACCATCATTTAAAAAAAGAGTATCGCAAATGGGAGCAGATCCAGCAAAGAGAACTTGCTAATCTCAATGCCTCCCTCCGCCACCTCTGGCTCAACATTCTCGCTTACACTCTCATTGCTGTGGTCGAATATATCCTAGCACGCTTAGGACATTCCCAAACCTTGATGGCCGATGCGTGGAACAATATTTCGGGGATTATCTCGACTGGGCTCCTCATGACGGGAATCCATATTGCCCGCGACATGGACGATGATGACATTGCGGGGATTCCCCTGCCTAATCTCTCCTTAAAAAAGACTGGTAATGACCAGCGCATCCAATTTACCCGGTTGCGGTATGAAACGGTTTTTACCCTGGTAACATCAATCGTTATGATCGGGATCGCCTTAAAAATCATTGTATCAGGTGGCCTCAATCTAATGGATATCCACCGACATTTCGTTCCCAAAGCAATTGCCTTTTGGGGGGCTGTTATCGCCTCAGTTATCATGCTGGTCGTCTGGTACCTGAACCGTAAAGCTGGGCGCAAACTCAAAAATGCTGCTTTAATTGCTTCTTCCAAAGATAGTCTGGGAGATGCCTTGACTAGTATTGGTACAGCAATCTCGATCCTAGGGGCCCAGCTTTTTTACCTCACCTGGCTTGATGGTGCTGCCAGTATTGTTGTCGGATTATTCATCCTCTATGCTGGAGGTAATATTTTTATTGAAAGCAGCCTCAACTTGGTTGATTACTTTGATCCCAAAACTGAAGCTGAATTTCGTCGCGAAATCAGTCAGCTTCCTGAAGTCCATGCGATCGAAGAACTTAAAGCCCACTATAACGGTAACCTGGTCACACTGGATGTAGTTGTGGTTGTGGCCGCCGATATGTCCGTACTAGATTCGTATCGTTTGGGCGAATATATTGAACGAATGATGGGACGTAAGTTTGGAATTATTGATACTGATGTCTCCTTCATCCCAGATACCCAAGAAAACATCAAGAAAGGAACGCGTCGTGGCAAAAAAAGAAAAAAACGTAAATACTGAAATCTCTCCTGAACAAATGAAAGAACAGCACCGCGTTGACCACGTAGTGCAGCTGATCAAGAACCGTTATCAAACAACCAAAGAAGAATATGAAGCTGCCCACCAAGAAACAGCCTCAGTTGAGCAAAATTACGGGCAAAATGCCAAGATTAATACTTATGAAATAGACGACCAAATGGAAACCAACGCTGAAGTGCAACAGCAAAAAGCCCTCGTGTCTAAAAATATTTTGGCTGAAAACATCCTCAAAGACCAGTTACAGGTGCTACAAACCCTCTCTGACTCGCCATATTTCGGACGTATTGATATCCAAGAAGATGACGATCAACCAGAAACCCTATACATTGGAACTGCTTCGTTCATTGATTCTGACAATAACTTTCTTGTTTATGATTGGCGAGCACCAATCGCCAGCATTTACTATAACGGAACTCTAGGGCCTGTTACTTATCAAACTCCAATGGGAACACAAAAAGCTGACCTCCTTAAAAAACGCCAATTCAAAATCAAGCATGGGACTATTCAACACATGTTTGATACCAATGAAACAGTCGGTGACGATATCTTGCAAGCTGTTTTGGGAGAGCACAGTACCGCTTATATGCAAAACATCGTTGCCACTATTCAAAAGGAACAAAATGCGATTATCCGCGACACCGAAAGTGACCTGCTCTTGGTTCAGGGGGTAGCTGGATCTGGCAAAACCTCAACCATCCTCCAGCGAATTGCTTTTCTCCTCTATCATAGTCGTCAAGAGCTCAACGCTGACCAGATTGTTCTCTTCTCTCCCAATCTGCTCTTTAGTAACTATATTTCAGCTGTTTTACCTAGTCTGGGAGAACGTAACATGCGCCAGGTTACCTTGGCAGAATTTTTTGGACAACGACTCCAGGGACTGCACGTTGAAACGCTGTTTAGTCGTTATGAATCCCAGCAAAGGGCTGTTGCAGACGATGATTGGCATTCTGCAAAGAGTGATCCAGCGATTATGCAGGCCGTCAAGCAGTATTACCAGCAACTAACTGTATCCCAACTACAGTTCACCGCACTCAGTCTTGGTAGCGAAGAAGTTATCAGTGAAAATGAACTCCGCGAACTATACCTAGCACAACCAGCCACCATGCGTCCCAGTCAAAAGATTCGGCGTATGCAAAAGTACCTGCATAAAAAAATCTCTGCTATTATCGCTACTGCGGCTAACAGTGACCAGATCCAAGCCGAAGTTGCCAGTCTGACCAATGAAGAATACCATGATTTGATGGGACGACATGAAATCAATCAGGATATCCCTGATGTGGCAACTTATCTGGGCCAAAAGTTAGCTGAGCAGCACTACGCTCCGATTGTAGATGGAATCTACAATGCCTTTTTCGTGGATTTTTATGCACAATACCAAGCTTTCCTCCGGTCCTATTTACCCGCTGCAGTGCCCGCTTTTAGTCACCGCTTGGAGTTTCATCAGATTGCGCTTGATGATTGCGCTCCGCTCTTGTTACTACGTGATTTACTGACCGAAGGCGGTCAAAATAGGTCAATTCAGCATTTGTTTGTCGATGAAATGCAGGACTACACCCCTACTCAGTTGCTCTATTTGCAACACAGCTTCCCTAAAGCCAAGCTCACTCTTCTTGGTGATAGCGAGCAAGCTTTGTTCAACCCAATGCAGGCTCCTAAAGAACTTCTGACAACGTTAGCCCAAAATCTAAATGCCAAAAATCCTCGTATCGTCCAGCTTAATAAGAGCTATCGGTCCACCCAGGAAATCACCAACTTCATGAAAGACCTCTTACCTGATGGGGATGAGATTCAGTCATTTACTCGCCATGGTGACCTGCCTGAGCTGATTATTACCCCTGATAAAGTGCGCGGGTTAACGGTTCTTCAGGCTGAGTTGAACAAAATAGTCAGCGATGAGCAAGTAGTCGCCCTCATTACCAAAAATAAAACTGAAGCAACAACGCTTTATCAGCGACTTCGCCGCGGATTACCTGTAACTCTTTTGGATAATGCCGATCGTTCATTACCAGAAAGCGGCGTCGTAATCTTGCCTATATATCTCGCCAAAGGCTTAGAATTTGATGACGTAGTAGCATTTGATATCTCGCGTGATAATTATCCAGATACTACTGCTGGGATTCTTTACACGATTTGTTCCCGTGCAATGCACCGTCTCAAACTAATCGTTTGTGGTCAACCTAGTCCGTTATTGACGCAAATAGCTCCAGAGCATTACCAAATTAAACGTTCGTTAACTTCATAGTTAAGATCCTATATCTCAAACATTGACCTGTGATATACTATTAATACTGTTTACAGGTCATATGCCACTTTAGCTCAGGAGGTAGAGCGCCACCATGGTAAGGTGGAGGTCGTCGGTTCAAGTCCGATAAGTGGCTTATTGTATACTTTTTAATACTTTCTAGTTGTTACAAATCCTATTAAATCAAGGTTTGTTTTTTCTAGTTCGTTATGGTTTTAAAAATTCCGCGACAAAAACATTAAACCATTCACCGACACGAATACTAAGAAGTACCGCCTTCTATGGGCGGTTTTTTATT
>NZ_CP144759.1:100000-200000 GCF_036689625.1 Ligilactobacillus saerimneri | reverse complement strand
TCACCCCAATCATCTGTCCCACCTTAGACGGCTGGCTCCAAAAGGTTACCCCACCGGCTTTGGGTGTTACAAACTCTCATGGTGTGACGGGCGGTGTGTACAAGGCCCGGGAACGTATTCACCGCGACATGCTGATTCGCGATTACTAGCGATTCCGACTTCGTGCAGGCGAGTTGCAGCCTGCAGTCCGAACTGAGAGCAGCTTTAAGAGATTTGCTAAACCTCGCGGTTTCGCGACTCGTTGTACTGCCCATTGTAGCACGTGTGTAGCCCAGGTCATAAGGGGCATGATGATTTGACGTCATCCCCACCTTCCTCCGGTTTGTCACCGGCAGTCTCGCCAGAGTGCCCAACTGAATGCTGGCAACTGACAACAAGGGTTGCGCTCGTTGCGGGACTTAACCCAACATCTCACGACACGAGCTGACGACAACCATGCACCACCTGTCATTTTGTCCCCGAAGGGAAAACCTAATCTCTTAGGTGGTCAAAAGATGTCAAGACCTGGTAAGGTTCTTCGCGTAGCTTCGAATTAAACCACATGCTCCACCGCTTGTGCGGGCCCCCGTCAATTCCTTTGAGTTTCAACCTTGCGGTCGTACTCCCCAGGCGGAATGCTTAGTGCGTTAGCTGCGGCACTGAAGGGCGGAAACCCTCCAACACCTAGCATTCATCGTTTACGGCGTGGACTACCAGGGTATCTAATCCTGTTCGCTACCCACGCTTTCGAACCTCAGCGTCAGTTACAGACCAGAGAGCCGCTTTCGCCACTGGTGTTCTTCCATATATCTACGCATTTCACCGCTACACATGGAGTTCCACTCTCCTCTTCTGCACTCAAGTTCCCCAGTTTCCAATGCACATCTTCGGTTAAGCCGAAGGCTTTCACATCAGACTTAAAGAACCGCCTGCGTTCCCTTTACGCCCAATAAATCCGGATAACGCTTGCCACCTACGTATTACCGCGGCTGCTGGCACGTAGTTAGCCGTGACTTGCTGGTTAGATACCGTCAACAGGTGAACAGTTACTCTCACCCGTGTTCTTCTCTAACAACAGAGTTTTACGATCCGAAGACCTTCTTCGCTCACGCGGCGTTGCTCCATCAGACTTGCGTCCATTGTGGAAGATTCCCTACTGCTGCCTCCCGTAGGAGTCTGGGCCGTGTCTCAGTCCCAATGTGGCCGATCAGTCTCTCAACTCGGCTACGTATCATTGCCTTGGTAAGCCGTTACCTTACCAACTAGCTAATACGCCGCAGGTCCATCCAGAAGTGATAGCAGAGCCATCTTTAATCATTTGACCATGCGGTCAAATGACCTATGCGGTATTAGCATCTGTTTCCAGGTGTTATCCCCCGCTTCTGGGCAGGTTACCTACGTGTTACTCACCCGTCCGCCGCTCATCGGTAAACCATCGTCAATCGGATGCAAGCATCTTCAATCAGTTGGGCCGATGCGCTCGACTTGCATGTATTAGGCACGCCGCCAGCGTTCATCCTGAGCCAGGATCAAACTCTCGATTTAAAATCTTAAGTCGATTAGACTCGTAAAAATTACTAGCGAATTGACATTCGCAAATGTTTTGCTCTTGCGTCTAGCAAGAAGCCCTACACATTTGATTTGTCGAAACTTTATTCAGTTTTCAAAGATCTACTTTAAAGTGTTTTTGTTAACACTTAGATAAGTATATCATTTTTTATTGATTTGTCAACTCTTTGTTGAAAAAATTTTAAAAAAGACAACTCACATATGTTACCAAACCAAAAAGGAAAAAGCAACACTTTTAAATTAACTTGCCATTGCCGTAGCAACAACGATTACTAATATACCAATGCCACAATCTTTCGTCAACCACTTTTTACAGAAAATCTGTTTTATTCCATTCTTCTAATGAAAAATGTTCAAAATCATCAGTGGCAACAACCGATACGCTCGTGTTATCCACCAAGCCCCGTTTCTTAATTGTGGTAAAGTCATCCCCCAGCAATGCACCAATCACTACACTAATCGTAACTGAGTGTGCAACAACTAAGATACTACCTTGTGGATGCGCAGCAAAAACTTCTTTCAAATAGTCCTTTCCCCGCTGCATGACATCTGTGAAGCTTTCGCCCCCAAATTCCGCTCCTGTATAATTAGCTGGGTCCTTATAGAACCTTATCATAGCAGGATCTGCAATATGATCGCGAATCTTGTCACCATCCCAATCACCAAAGTCGATCTCCCGTAAGGCCGGAGTTGTAATCAATTCATACTGACGTGGAATAGCACTGAGGGCAGCACGTGCAGTGTCAACAGCCCGTTTCTGACTACTTGTGACCACAGCTTCAAAGGGAACGGTCGCTAAATATGCCCCTGCTTTAGTTGCATTGCGCAACGCTTCGGGCAACAATGGCGAATCAACCTGCCCGCCTTGTAATCTTTCTTCCTGATTATAAACTGTTTTTCCGTGCCGTAAAAAATAAAACTTAGTCATCGCTATCCCCTCTTTATCACATAACTATACCTACAACTTTAAACTATTTTCCTCGATAAAAGCAATTATAAAACGCCTTTGCCCTCGCCATTAAGTTCAATCATCAAAATTTTATTACATACAAAGAGAAGCTGGGGAGAAAACAATATTTTCTCCCCAGCTTCGTTATTTATTCTCTAATATCTCACAGATGACGCGGAAAATACCCGCAAGTTTTAGTATCTAAGGACGAACGAAAGTCGCTACATCTTGTACCAACCATCATCCTAACTTAGTTCAATAACCTGCTGCAAAGGTTATTCCCCATCACCTTTGAACTAATTATTTCCGCGCCTTGCTCCGGAATGGCACTGCGTTTTCTTTGGTAATCTTAGTGATTCCATGGAAGTATGGCACCAAGACTTCTGGTACAGTAACGGAACCATCATCATTTTGATAGTTTTCTAAAATAGCTGCTACTGTCCGTCCAACTGCTAAACCTGAACCGTTCAACGTGTGAACATATTGGAGCTTGCCATTCTCATCCCGATATTGCGTGTGCATCCGCCGTGCTTGGAAGTCTAAACAGTTAGAACAGCTTGAAACTTCCCGATATTTATTTTGGGCTGGCATCCACAGCTCTAAGTCATGGGTTTCCGATGCTGTAAAGCTCATATCTCCAGTAGTTAGCTTGATAACATGGTATGGCAAGCCTAACTTCTGCAAAATGTTTTCAGCATTAGCAGTCATCTTTTCTAATTCTTCCCATGAATCTTCTGGTTTTGTATACTTAACCATTTCGACCTTGTTAAATTGGTGCATCCGAATCAAACCCCGGGTATCCCGTCCGGCAGCACCTGCTTCAGACCGGAAGCATGGGGTCAAGGCAGTCACATACACTGGCAATTCAGCTTCAGGAATAACTTCACCAGAATAATAGTTAGTCAAAGGAACTTCAGCCGTTGGGATCAACGTCATGTCTTCACCGTTAACTTGGTAAACCCCTTCTTTAAACTTAGGGAATTGACCAGTCCCATACATTGCTTGTGCTTTGACAATGTATGGTGGCAATACTTCGGTATAACCTTCCTTCATGTGTTCGTCTAACATAAAGTTATAGACGGCCCGTTCTAATTGGGCACCTAAGCCTACATAGTACACAAAGCGGGCCCCTGAAACCTTGGCTCCACGGTCAAAGTCAAGAATCCCCAATTCTTCGCCAATATCCCAGTGATGCTTTGGTTCGAAATCAAACTCACGAACGTTCCCCACCTTACGCATCTCCACCGCGCCTTCTTCAGTCAAGCCTACTGGCACACCTTCATGTGGTACGTTAGGCAAACGGGACAGTTTATCATTCAAGATTGCATCATTGGCTTCAACTTGTTCGTCCAATTCTTTGATCTTTTGACCCACTGCACGCATCTTAGCAATTGCTTCATCTGCAGGTTGCTTTGCCCGCTTAGCTGCCCCAATTTGCTTGGAAGCTTCATTTCTTTCTGCTTTGAGATTTTCTGTTTCTTGTAACAGTTTCCGCCGCTTTTTGTCCAGCGCAATCACTTCGTCAATCTCAGCTGCAGGCAACCCTCTTGTGCCTAACTTTTCTTTATAAAAATCTGGATCTTTACGGATTTTTTTAATGTCAATCATGCTTAATCCTCCTCATACAAACCTTTGCCACTTACACTTTAGCAATCAAAAAAGAGCCCTCTCATCCCCAATGGGACGAAAGGACTCTTTCGCGGTACCACCCAAATTCAACCATCGTTGGTTGCACTTAACATAATAACGGTTTCCCGTGCAGCATTACCTGCCCATACAACGCTCGCTGGAGTTTCGGTTACGGCTCACACCAACCGCCGCTTCTCTGACAACCTACTTATGGCGAACTCAGATGTTTGATCGCTTATTAATTACCCATATCATAATATGTTCTGACTGGAAATTCAAGCACCCGCTTATTTCTTTTCTTCAGCCTCTTGGGCAGCAAACTTATCTGCTAATGCTTTCTTTTGCTTAGCAATCTCTGGTTGGGTCAAATCTACTTGATCCAAAGGAATCATATGAGTGTGATGCTTGATCTTGTAGTAGAAGAACAAAATCAAGAACAGCGGCACAGACATGTAAGAGATCAAAATTGCTTGCCAATCAAAGTGTGCAAAAGACTTCAAGTCCTGTCCAATAATGACTAAGATACACAAGACAAAAGACAAGAGGGGACCAAATGGGAACCACTTAGCACTATAAATCAATTCATCAGTAGAGTGCCCTTGGACCTTGAAAGCCCGTCTGAACCGATAGTGGGACACGGCAATCCCCACCCATGCGATAAAGCCGGTCAAGCCAGAAGCAGCTACCAAGAAAGTATAAATCTGGTCACCCCAAATACTGGACAAGAACGTAAACAAACCAACAGCAGTAGTCCCAATCAAAGCCGGGAACGGAATTCCCCGCTTGTTAACCTTCTTAAAAATAGCCGGAGCCTTGCCATCTTCTGCCAATGAGAACAGCATCCGTGTAGAAGCGTACATCCCGGAGTTAGCAGCAGAAACAACTGAGGTTAAGATGACGGCATTCATAACCGAAGCAGCTGATGCCAACCCAGCGCGCCGAAAGACCAAGGTAAATGGACTAATAGCAATATCAGATGCACTGGAACCAAGCAAGTTGGGACTAGTATACGGAATGATACATGCAATCACAAAGATCGCTAAAATATAAAAGAGCAAAATCCGCCAGAAAACTTGCTTAATAGCCCGTGGCACACTTTCAGCGGGATTTTCTGACTCCCCAGCAGTAATCCCAACTAATTCAGTCCCCTGGAAAGAAAAGCCGGCCACAACGAAGACAGATAGGATCGAAGGAATGCCCCCGACAAATGGCGCTTTCTTATAGAAGAAGTTGTCCAAATAAGTAGCATGGCCCCCCATGATACCAATAATTGTCAAAAGACCTACGATCAAGAACACAATAACAGTAACCACCTTGATTAAAGATAGCCAATACTCTGTTTCCCCAAATGACCGAACAGACAAGGCATTAATCAAGAAGATCACCGCTAACGCAATCACACTCCATGTCCATTGCGGAATATGTGGGAACCAGAACTTCATCACTAAAGCAGCAGTCGAGACATCCACCGCTAAAGTGATCGCCCAGTTAAACCAGTAGTTCCATCCCATTGCAAATCCAAAAGCCGGATCAACAAAGCGGGCAGAATAGGTTGCGAATGATCCGGTAACCGGCAGGTAGGTTGCCATCTCACCCAAACTGGTCATCAAGAAATAGACCATTAAACCAATTCCAACATATGCAACGATTGCTCCGCCAGGTCCGGCTTGCGAAATAGCTTGCCCGCTGGCAACGAAAAGACCAGTTCCGATACTACCACCCAATGCAATCATTGAGAGGTGACGCGTTTGGAGCGAACGCTTAACGTGGTTCTGGTCTGACTGTGTTTGTTCCTTCATAAAAGAAACCCTCCTTAACAAAATACAGACAATACATTGTTAGAAAGAGGCTTATGGGAAGCTTCACCTCTACAGCATTCCCTACGAAAATCCTTAATGAGGGCTCACCTGTCGGTAAACCTAAATTAGATCTCCCCGTACGGTAGCGCTTTCGCTTTTTGTCAAACAAAAAGTAGTGGTTCTCAGCTTATTAAACTAAGACCCAGCGACATGTCATAAAGCTACGTGTCACTTCGGCGAGTACTCCTTTTACCGTCATTCATAGATCGCTTTACTATCTCCAGACGGTGACTTTTAGCACCCGCAACCTCTAACCTTTCTCATAATAACAAACAACTTCCAAATTGCAATAACATTCTCAATTAAAAAAAGCAGAATGCGACACTAATCTCTTTTTAATCAAGATTTGTCATCATTCTACTTTCACTAACCCATTTATATATTCAATTGATAGCCTATTTGGAGACCTGTATTCAGGCTGATCTCTGGTGCTGGCAGGCGTTTAAAACCATTCTTTTCCAAAACCCGTTGTGAGGCTATATTATCTTGGTAAACATAGGCCTCAATCACTCGGTAACCTGCTTCTTGTGCCCAGATAATAGCCAATGCTACCGCCTGGGTTCCTAAACCTTGCTTCCAATAATCTTGATTGAGGGCATAGCCCAACTCAACCTTCTGTTCATCTATGCCCTGGTCTGGGTCAAATATCGGATATAAACAAACATTTCCAATTACTTTTTGGCTGGTCGTCAATACCACTGCCCGTCCGGTCATCTGCAGCCGACGTAAGAAAAACATCCCCTGCCCTAAAGTAGTGCATACCGGAAAGTTAGCTGCTTGCGCCACAGCCGGCTGAGAAGCATAGTCTATGACATCATCCAAGTCAGCATCTCGAAACGGGCGAAGACTAACTCGAAACCGATTCGCAATCATGGTTGATCTTGATGATGTTTATCGTCATCATCAGACTTATCATCTTGCGCATCCTGCTCATCCTTGTGCTCATGATTTTGTTCATCATACTGTCGTTTTAACTGTTCTAACTGCCGTTCGATTTCTTTTTCCATCTGTTGCCGAACCTCTAGTGAAGGGCGCAAGGCAAAGAACCAGATAATCAATTCACCGACAAACGGAATGAACCGCAAAATCATATAACCAACTGGGACCCCGGCATCCCGAAACCGGCGAATAGAAGCTGTAAAAGTCGGCACAAAATACACTACCGTGGTCACTAATAATAACAGTTCTAATAGCGTAGTATTCTTTACAAAGCTCATGAGCAACTCAATAACTACTAAGAGAAGGATCACCATCCCTAAGTAACCCCACCAGTAGTCCGCTAAGCCCATCCGTCCCTGAACTTTGAAGGAATCACGTAAAAGCCGCCGGGTTGAATTAATAAGTCCGGGACGCTTGTGTGGCGGGAGATCTTTCGGATCGCGTTTAATTACTCGTACTTCAATCCCCGCTTTTTTCATATTGGCAACCAAATTGTTAAGCTCACTATTGGATGCATCATCTAACCCAGCAATTGTTTTCTCCGGTTCAGGCTCGTCTTGTGGTCGCTCCTTCCAAATAATCAACGCTTGGTCCATTCCACAATAGCTACAATAATTAGCATTGACCGGAATATCTCGCTCGCATTTCTTACACTTCTTGGTTTCAATATTCGGTTGTCCCAACTCCTGCACTGTTCCACAGAATGCACACTGCTGCTGGTTATCATCCAGCTGGTGGCCACATTTCTGACAATACATTCAATCACCTTTCTTTACTAACACAATTTCTACTCATTAAAAATTCGAATCCTTTAATAGGGGAATTCGCTGTAAGCGGTGGGCAACTGAACGGTACACAATACTTACAAAAGCAACCCAGAAGAAGCCTAAAAGCAAAGCCCCAACTGCGTCCATGGGTTTATTGGCACCAAAGTAAATACATGCCTCAACGGTCGCCAACAACCATACCAAGAGTACAAACCCTACTAAGATAGCCAAGGCACGATCGCGAAAATAAGGCAAAAAAATTGCATAAACAATTTCCAGCAATAGTACCATTCCTAAAACATGGAGCCCAGGAAAAGAATAGCTGGTTCCATACTGGATATCTCCAGTTATCATACGAGCTCCCCACCGTAGAACCCACGCCAATACCAAACCTAAACTAACAGTCAATCCAACCCACAGGGCGGGAATCTTCCACCGCATCGCCCACAAAACCACCATTAAAATAGCCGTATAAATCAAGGCCATCGTTGAGTTGGATAAGATATTAATCACATTCAAAAAAGTTGTTTTGGTTTGGGTAACTTGCCCAATAGCCAGCAGCGTCAGCCGTTCATTGAGGTGCGGTAACCATGCTGGATTGACCAACTCGGCCACATACAAAGCTACAAATAGCACTAACGCAACGATCCCCAATGGTCGACGCCGATATCTTTCTCTAACTAGCATTCCACCACTTCTTATCCTTTTTGTATTTTTTATGATACATGATACTCATCTAATAATTATACCATGGTTGATACCTTAAACTTATTTTAAAAGGAATTGATTTTATACTTTTATTTGCAATAAAAGTATTACTATGAAATAGTTAATAACATAATATAGTAAATTACATTTATAAGGGGAGATTTACTGTGCTACATACCGCTTTACTTATGTTCCTCGTGGGTGTTTTTGCTGGTACTCTGGGAGCTATCCTGGGAATCGGCGGAGGGATGATTATCACTCCTATCGTCACTCTCGCTATGGGGTTAGATATTAAATATGCTATTGGCGCTAGTATCATTGCTGTTATCGCAACTAGTTCCGGGGCAACCATTGCTTACCTGCGCGATGATGTCTTAAATCTGCGGGTAGCGATGTTTCTTGAGATTGCGACCACTATTGGGGCCATCATTGGGGCGCTCTTGACCGGAGCGATGAGTCCGGCTGTCCTGTATTTTCTCTTTGGAAGTCTTTTAGTCTTTTCTAGTTGGAACATGGTCCGCAAACTCCGTGCCGGCAAGGAAGTCCTCCACGAATCACAACCCGATAAATGGGCCGAGTTTTTCAAACTAAATAGCTCTTATTACGATAAGAACCTGCATAAGCAAGTTGATTACCAAGTCAAGAATATCCCAGCTGGTTTATCAATCATGTTTGGAGCTGGCCTGGCTTCTGGGATGTTAGGCATTGGTTCTGGGGCTTTTAAAGTAATGGCAATGGATAACGCCATGCATATGCCACTTAAGCCATCGAGTGCCACCAGTAACCTCATGATGGGGGTAACCGCTGCTGCTAGTGCCACCGTTTATTTTTTCAATGGTTCAATCAAACCCTTCATTGCTGTGCCACTTTCCTTGGGAATCCTCGTTGGAGCTGCCATTGGTAGTCGGGTTATGCAACACCTCCCATCACGGGTAATTCGGATGATCTTTATTCCAATCTTGTTATACCTAGGTTTACAAATGATCTTTAAAGCGTTTGGGGTGACTATTTAATGAATAAGAATGACAACAAGCAACAACATAACGTTGCTCAAGAAATGGCTGATATCGAGCTTATCATCGGCAAAATCATGCGGATTGGTGTGATCATCGCCGCCGCGGTCATGTTAATCGGCCTGATTATGTTACTTATTACCGGGAATGGTGGTTACTATGCCAACAGCTACCCAACAACCCTTACTGCGATCTGGCACGGTCTTTTCTTGGGACGGCCTTTTGCCTATATGATGGCTGGAACTTTCTTACTTATTTTAACGCCAGTTCTGCGGGTCATTGTTTCAATTTATGCATTCTTTGTCGAAAAAGATATGCTTTACGTGGTAATTACTACCACTGTTCTCTTAATTTTAGTGGTATCATTTATTATCGGACATAATTAATTATTTAATCTATTATTTTAAAGGAGATTGTCACTATGGGACGCCATGACTATGACAACCAACAACCAGATACTGATTCATCCCGTGAAGCATCCGGGCACCACCAGCTCAGCCCGGGAGTCCTCCTAGCTCGTAAGATTTTTTTCGGGATCCTCCTGGTCGTCGTAGTTATCATTTCTTGGGGACTTATTCGGGCATCGCACCTGTATACCCAAGCCAAGACGACTTCACAAAAAATTTATGCTCCGGTCCAAGTCACTAAACAACGTAAGACCCATACTTTATTGCAGCAAGGGCAGCCAATATCCATCCTACTTATGGGGACCGACACTGGGGCTTACGGACGGACATACACCGGACGAACGGATACGCTTATTGTGATGGTCCTTAATCCGGAACGTAAAAACATGACCTTAATCAGTCTTCCACGTGATGCTGCTGTAACAGTTAGCGACCACGAGGAAGAAGGTGTCGCCAAGCTCAATTCTGCCTATACCTATGGCGGACCCAAAGCAGCGATTAAAACCGTTCAGAACTACCTCAACATCCCTATTGATTACTATATGCTGGTCAACATGGGGGGCTTATCTAATATGGTAAATGCAGTTGGTGGAATTGATATCAAACCACTTTTGACCTTCAAATACTACTATAATTTTACTAAGGATAAGCTGACCCATATGAACGGGGACATGGCGCTCCAATACTGCCGAATGCGGCATGATGATCCACTGGGCGACTACGGACGGCAAACCCGGCAACGCCAAGTGATGATGGCTGTCTTGAAAAAGGCGATCAATATTAAAGCCATGGCAACCGATGAATTTCTCAAATCCGTTACTAAGCAAGCACGAACAGATCTCACCTTTGACGACCTGACAATGTTAGCCCTGAAATACCGTCAAACTACTACCAAAATTGATTCTACCCACCTGCAAGGTGTCGGCAAGGAAATCAACGGGGTTGACTTTGAAGTGGCTTCACAAGAAGAAAAACAAAAGATCACTAACCTTATTCGTAAAAATCTCAACCTTGAAGTCCGCACTACCGGTTATGATAGTAATATCTCGCCCTATCAACCCTTACCCAACAATCAATAACTAAATAAATGGGGGACCATTAATCACATTAAGTTGGTTAATGGTCCCCCGTTTGCTTTATCTTTTTTGTTTAGTCCAAAATTTGAAATAAGCTTGCGCAATAATTTCTGCCACTAAAAAGCCCATCGCAATCGCAGCCGCAATCATCGTTACCTGAATTAGGTACTCGATTGCCAAATCATTATTCCCCAAAGCAAAGTTTTGTACCGCTCGGTAGGCCTGACCTCCGGGCACTAATGGTACCAGACTAGGAATATTGAACAAAATCATTGGCATCCGGTGCCTTTGGGCAGCCATCATCGCTCCAATTCCAATAGCAAAAGCAGAGCAGACATTGGCCAACATCACTCCAAACGTTATTGCCTTGATTGCTAGGTAAATCGCCCAGCCAAACGCACCCACTAAGCCACAAGAATGTAGTGCCTTACGTGGAATATTAATCAAGATCCCAAAAGCTACTGTGGCTAAGTAACTAAGAGCAATACTTATAATTGTTGTCATGTCCATCCCTCTTATAAATACCGAAAAATTACTGCAACACCTGTTCCTAGAGCAGCTGCTACTAATAGAGCCTCAATTCCCCGGGCAATTCCACTTAAAATATGTCCCGCCAAAAGATCGCGAACTGCATTCGTAATCGGTACACCAGGAACTAAGGGCATCAACCCCGCAATGATAATCATATCTAAACTCTTGCCGAACCCCGAACGCACACACAATAAGGCTGTCACGGCAATTGTAAATGCCGCAATAAATTCGCTCCCAAAACGAAAACGAAAGTGCCGGTTAATCTTGCTATAAATGGTAAATCCCAACCCACTAGCTAGTGCTGTGGCTCCCAGATTCCCCCAGTAGCCACCATACATAATCGACAAAGTACACCCCACAACAATGGCCGCTAGTAGTTGACTTCGAAAGGAAAAAACCGGTACTGCTAATGTTAATGCCTGCAAGTTTTCATGCGTTTCCTTGAGACTTAGTTCTTTGTTCGCAAAGGCACGGGAAATGGCATTGACCCGGGCAACCTTCTCTAGATCAATAGAACGCGATAAGACTGGTTGGACTTCAGCCGTTTTTTTAGTTGGAATTGACATCACAATTCCCGTAGTAGTTTCAAAGATCCGCGGATCCACCACCCCCGCACTCCGGGCAATCCGCTCCATTGTATCGTGCACTCGGGTCATATCTGATCCGCTTTCGATCATTATTTTTCCAGCCAACAATACCGTATCAACAATCATTTCATTCTTATTAAGCATGATCTTTCTTCCTCAAATTTGTGCGTACTAATGATACCAGTAATATACCACTAATTAAGATTAAAAGAGCCATACTGATAAATAAAGTATTATATGTCAAAAGGTCAATGATCACCCCGCCAAATAGCGGACCGACTGCTCGTCCCGCCGAGAAAGCAACATTGACATTGGCCTGGTACTTACCTTTTTCATTCAAGCCACTGAGTTCGTCGACTACTGCCGAAATTGTCGGGAAAGTATATACCTCAGCGACCGTAACTAAAATCATCGAAAGGACAAAGCCACTGTACTCGCGGGCAAAGGTCAATGAGAAAAAGGCAACAATGAACATTGCAGTTCCACCAAACAGCTTGTAGAGGGTATTGACGTTGAAACGTTCATCTACCCAACTAATCACTGGCTGACTGAGAACGATAATCACGCCGTTCAGTGTCCACAACAGACTGTACTTAGCCATATTGATTCCCTTGGTGCCCATGTATACCGATAGGTTACTGGACCACTGGGAATAGCCTAATTGAATACAGAATGCCACCAGCAAAATTCCCATAATCACCCGCACAGCTGCCGAACTGGTAGTGGTGGTCTTAGGATCCTTATTGCGTCGCTTCTTAGCATGATTAGTAACTGGAAAGTAGCAATAGAATGCGATTATCAAAAAAACAAAAATCATAATAGCGTTAATTACAAAAATTAATGTGATTGAAATATCAATAATAAAACCAACGCACAAAGTTCCCAGCACTACCCCTAGATTCATCATAAGGTAGGTAATATTGAATACGTATCGGGATGTATACCGGGTAATACTGGTTGCCATCGAATTCAAAATAGTATTAGTAATTCCAATCCCAAAAGCATCTAGTAATAAGAAAATCGGGTAAGCCGGCCACCCATTGTAAAAAATCAGAATCGTGACTGCTAGCAGCGAGAGGCCGATCGATATTAATAACCACCGGCGGGGATTGAGATGATCGTAGATGTATCCTCCAAGGTAACTTCCCCCAATCATTAGCAGTGAATCTAAAAACAAAACGATCCCAGCAACTGTCAAACTCTCATGTAGATAGTTATGCATGTAAATGGTCGTCATCGGCCACATAAAACTTGAGCCGGTAGAAGCAATGAGGTTCCCTACTGCTAACCAAAATAATTTCAGTTCTCTTTGCGGTGCCACACTGGTTTGCACTCTTTCTCCTCCCTCCGATAATAAAAGACCAAAAATGTGCGAGAAATAACCTTCTCAGCAAGTCGTTCGTACTTAACTTACAACCTTACAATTATTCCCCATGTTATTTATGTAACATTAGCGTATAAAATAGAGGCTGAGAAAACTATGTTTTCCCAGCCTCCTTGGCAATCGTTAAAAAGCTCGCAGTTTAGTCCTTAACAACGTTGACTGCTTGTAACCCACGTTGACCTTCTTCAACATCAAAGCTAACGTGTTGTTGTTCTTCTAAGGTCTTGAAACCTTCGCCTTGAATTGCTGAGAAATGAACGAAGACATCATTACCGTCTTCACGAGTGATAAACCCGTAACCCTTGTCTGCGTTAAACCATTTAACTGTTCCTTGTTCCATATTGAAACTCCTCCTTGTGCTGTAGCACGCATACTGTAATTTCTGCTGGGTAAAACCATAATCGAAGAAGTTTAAATACAAAACATCTTAACCACGATAACCTTTACAAAAATCCACTTTTAATTGTATCACACAGCTATTGTTAATAATAGCAAATCATTTTACAAACACATAATGAGCTGCTTTAAAACCAACTGTCGTTGTTTCGCCAGTTGCAACCACTTTTAAGGTGATTGGTCCTTCAAACGGTGCATGGTCAACCACCAAAATTTGCTCACCTAACTTTAAATCAATATCGCCCATGTACTTCAACAAGTCACGATTATCAATAAAACGTTCTACTGTTACCGTGGTCCCATCAGCAATATCTGCTAGTACCGTATGACTGCCTTCTTGATAATCACCACCATCCTTAGGTGGGATCACTCCCCCATGTGGGCACTGATCAGGATAATCTAGGAACTTCTCCAAGTGATCCATCAAGTTTTCACTCGTAACATGTTCCAAGACTTCTGCATCACCATGAACATCAGAAAGGTCATAACCCAACTTATCAGTTAAAAAAACTTCCCATAAGCGGTGGCGGCGTACCAACCGTTCAGCAATCGTCCGTCCCTTAGCCGTCAGTGAGATCCCCGCGTACGGTGTATGGGCAACTAACCCCTCTTTAACCAGTTTACCGACCATTTCAGTCACTGAACCCGCAGCTACACCGAGGGCCATGGCTAGTTGCTTGTTGGCTACTTTCTTTTGTTTACCACCTAACTCAAATATAATTTTGAGATAATCTTCTTTCTTCGGGGTCACACACTCCACCTCCACAATTTAGGGTTTCATCTTTCCTCTTTAAGGTACCACAAAACTTTTTGGATATCCATTGGCAAATCACTGGTTAGTACATGTTGCTCCTCCGTAAATGGATCAACAAACCGCAAATAATGCGCATGTAACGCCTGCCTTTGCAAGGGCGTGTCCATCCGCCCACCATACAACTCATCTCCAATCAATGGGTGTCCTTGACTAGTAAAGTGCGCACGGATCTGATGAGTCCGTCCCGTATGCAGTAGTGCTTCAACTACCGTTGCTCGTGCATATTCTTTTTTGACCCAGTATTCGGTCAACGCTGGCTTCCCCGTAGCGTCTACCCCATAGCGAAAAGTATCTGCAATCCGCCCTAAAGGTACATCGATTTGTCCATGTATCGTAGACATATGCCCTGCCACTACTGCCGTATATTTTTTCACAATCTGATGATTTTCGACCTGCTTATTGATCAATCCCTGAGCCAGGCGGTGTTTGGCAATAAGGACTAACCCACTGGTAAAACGATCTAACCGGGTAATCACATGCGGGACCAAATCCTTAGCACCTTGGGCTTGCAAATAACCTTTGACGCGGTTAACTACGGTATCTGTGCGGTTACTAGGCCCGGGAACGCTCGTTAACCCCGCTGGTTTATCAATCACTAGCCAGTTACTATCCTCATATTTGATTACTAGAGGCTTATTATTAGCTGGAATCTTAGGATCGGCTTTTTCGGGCGGCAGGATCAGTGTCACTGCCACTGGTCGAGTTAATTCGTACGCCAACCGGCGCTTTTTACCTGCAACAATAACGCGCCCTTCGCCCTTGTTTAGCCGACTAGTAATCCGGTGGCTAATGCCATACCCCTGCAAGAACTTTTTTACTGTTTCCGGTTGGGTATCCGTTTTGTGCCATGTAAATTTCATTTCTTCCTCCGTTTATTGCGGACTAAATGTATCAGCCCTACTAGTAGTAATACCATACTTATTCCTAGCCACAGGTAATTCAGTATTTGCCACTGGTCCAGGAAATTAGGCACCAAATCGGCCACGATAGTAGCTGCTACTCCTGTATTTGGAGTTAAATTTAAAGCCATGAGGTGGTCATGGAGCAAACTATAACTCCCCCAACTGAGACCACCACTGACCAAACCAGCCCAACCCCAATAGTAAGCCAGCCATAACAGTGACCTTGTCCGCCACAAGGTAATAATACCCATGATGAACAGCCCCACGCTTCCACTAATCAGAAGCACCATAGTGGCCTGCTGAATCGTTTGCAAATACGGAACCAACTTATCAAAACCTAGGCCTTTCATTCGGTTGTCAGCTAACTGTTGCAGATCGCTAACCAATGCCCGCTTGAAAGCTGCGTCTATTTCTTCACTTTGCTGATTACCTGCACTAGCTAGCCGTTGGTCAAAATTTTTCGTTATCTGATCGGTAATTTGTTCAATTGGAACAAAGTCCTTCTTACCGGCATACAAATTAGTAATTCCCTGCTTTAAATCCGTCCGAATCTGCGCAGTGGTTAGCAAATCACGTGTCAGATCCGGAGAAAGAGAATAAAAGATAGCTCGATTAGTAAAGCTACGATTTAATCCCTGTTGTATTTCTAATACTGCCTGGTCCGACATAATCGTCCGAGCAAAAAATTGTGAACTAGCAATTGTGGTCTTCAACAAGATGCCGATCAACAATAAAATCCCAGCAATAAACGTTCCCACACCATACCAACTACTTCTCTTTACTGGGGGCTGAGCTGACGCCTGATGACGGCGTAAAGGTAAATCTAGTTCTGCCATTGCAATCATTCCTTTGATGAATAGTATATTTCTGCTTGGCGCTCCCGCAACAGACACCTGCATTTACGTTCTGGGTTCGTGTTTCAACGTACTTAGTAGATTCTTTTATTATACCGCACACTGTTTTGATGCAAGTATAAAAAAGAGGCGGGAATTTCCCCGCCTCGACAATATTAATCGTTACGTAAGTATAGATGATGGAATGTCCAGTAACTGACCAATAAGGCTATAACTGCTGTCACTCCATCCAGTAATAATGAATATGGTAAGGAAGTAAGGACACTTTGATCAAGATACCTTAACAGATTAATCATCATGTGTTCTTGGTGTCTAACCATCCAGGTCAAGATGACAAACATCAGGTAGTTTCCTCCGACCACAAGGGCGATCCCTACTACAACTTGAGCTTTACGCGTGAGGAGACTAAACAAAGCGCCAACTGCCATTGCCCACAACCAGGCCTCCAGAGTAAGGACTACCCCATAAATAATCATTCCGGCGATGGTCCAACCAAGATGAGTTCCGCTCAAACTTGAAGCATGCCCGAACAGTTCAAAGAAAATTGAATCGCTAATATCTGTTTTAAGTTGGTGCAGATAAGTAATCCGGTTAGAAAGAGCTTGGAAAGGAACCTGTGTAGCAAAATATAACAGGTAGCTCAGCAAACGGGTTAAGGCCCCAGCAATCACAATTGCCCAAACTTTACCTTTCCAGTATGTCCTTCGGGAAACTCCATTTTGGATCAAATACTTAAAGTCTGGGTATGTATAAAGAACAAAGAAACCCATTATTACCGTCATTCCTCCGATTGGGAGAAAAGCATAAGTTTCATAGAATGTACCATTCGTCTTAAAGATGTTGGCTACTAATGATAAACCTAGTAGCGTTACCAGCATGATGACATAATTGCGTAGGTACCGCTTGGTCAGAATCTGAGCAACTTTTCTAGTTCGTACATCTAGCATTGCTTAACCCTCCTTTCTTTCTGTGGTTTGTTGGGTCAAGTAAATAAACAGTTTTTCAAGAGGCATTTTTTCCAGATAAACTGTATCCGGCAAGATCCGCATTTCTGGCAAGTCATCGTACACATAGTAACCGGTCATGCGTCCTAGTTGTTCCTTGCCGATCACATTTAGTCCTTCCACATATGCTGTTACCTCTTTTTCTGGTCCCGTTACCAAGTAGGATTTGGTCATCATTTCATCAACTTCTTCATCCAAGATGACCTTTCCTGCTGAAAGAATCACTGCATGCGTAATGATATTAGCCACCTCTTCGATCAGGTGCGTTGACATAATGAATGTCCGCGGTTTTTTAGCATATGTATCGATCAGTTCTTGATAAAACATATCCCGGTGGTTAGCATCCAGCCCCAAGACTGGTTCGTCGAGTAAGATATAGTCAGCTGTTACTGTCAAGGCGATGATATCTTTAAAAATAGACCGGTACCCGGTTGAAAGTTGACCATACTTTTGATCAAGATCTAATCCAAACTTTTGCGCCAAACGTTCAGCATATGCCTGATCCAACCCACCATAAAAAGCGGCTGTATCTGCTAAGATGGTCGCTAATTTAAGATTTTTAGGATATAAATTACGTTCTCCCATTACATAAATTCGTTGCAAAGCAAGGTCATTGTCTACCACACTGTGCCCATCTAAGGTAATCTCTCCATCTTGAGCAAAAATCCGGTTAGCAATCAAGGATAGGAGGGTCGTTTTACCAATCCCGTTCCGACCTAGCAATCCATAGATTGTCTGCGGTTGAAAGGTCACCGAAATATCCTGCAAGACCTCTTTTTTCTTAAACTTAACGCTTAAATGGCTAATCTTTAGTCCGTTCATCCTTGTTCCATCCCCTTTGAATCAATTGCCATAATTGTTCTTCTGTTAACCCCAGTTTTTGTGCTTCTTGAACCAAGCTGACGATATAGTTTTTATAAAACATATCTTGGCGTCGTTGGGTAACTCTTTCTTGTGCCCCACTCTTAACAAACATCCCTAGCCCCCGTCGCTTTTCTAGCAGGTCAGCAGCTACCAATAAGTTCATCCCCTTGAGGACCGTAGCCGGGTTAATATGGTATTGTTTAGAGATTTCGGTTGTTGAGGGGACTCGTTCCCCCTCCGCAAAGGTCCCGGTAAAAATCGCATCTTCGATCTGCTCAGATACTTGCAAGTAAATCGGTTCGATACTGTTGAAATTGAAATTCATCATCGCGTTCTCACCGCCTATCTCTCCTCGGTTAGTTACTTATGTAATTAACTATAATGGTTTTGCATTATTTTTGCAACTTTTTTCTAGAAACCTATGCTACACTGAACAACAGAAATACATTGAGGTGAACTATTCATGTTTGACTATCGCAACAAACGACGCTACCACCTGGTTTGGCTAGTAATCTACACTATTCTTTTTGGGTGGTTAACTTTTTTAGTGGCCCGGCATAGCCCCGTTATTACTGCTCTTGACCGTACTATCCAAGGATGGCTTATTCCTTTTACCAATCCGCAAGTTACCAAAGTTGTCGTTTTTCTCACTAACCTGGGTAGTCCAACCATGGGGGTCATCTTGGGACTGATCGTTTGCATCACTTTATTACTCCTTCACAACCGGGCAACCTTCCTCTGGGGGGCAGTCTTCCTAATTAGTGGTAACCTCATCAATAGTGTCGTCAAACACATCGTCCACCGAACAAGACCTAGTGACAAACTTGTTCCCCAGGGAGGATTCAGTTATCCTAGTGGTCATACCCTGAGTACCGGGTTACTGGTTATGCTTCTGTTGGCGCTCATTGTCAGTCAAATCCACAACCGGGCCGTTCACGACCTCTTAGTCTGCCTTGGCTACTTGTGGATTGTGGTTATTGCGTTAACCAGGATCTATCTTCATGTGCATTTTCCTTCCGACACAATCGGAGCTGGGCTTTTGTTGGGAATTATTTGGAACGTAACTCTCCTGTGTTATCCTTATCATCAATTTCAGTAATTTAAAAGCGCTGGACGAGAAATTCTCACCCAGCGCTTTTTAAGCATTGCAAGCTTATTTCAAACTAGCGGCACTTACTATTAAAGCCTGATAATTTTTACTCTTTAATGTATAGACGGCATTCCCTTTAACCCAAGAAATGGTACCACCGTTATCTACCTCAAAGGTTCCAGCTCCCCGTGTTTCCGGCACTGGCAACGCATATGCTTGGGTTAAGGCCACTACTTTGCGGGCTGTTTTCTTCGGATCCTGTCCTGCTACTGCTGATCCCCGAACCCCTAATGACCACCGACCTTCGTTCCAGTGGAGGTAACGTTGGCCCGCACCAGAATTAACTGTTCCGACAATGTTGTATCCCAAGTCAACATGAGGCAACTTAACCTCTGCTTTCCCATCTGAATACTTGACCGTAGCTGTAGCTTCAGTCCGGGACCCATATGTCTTTTTGGATAGTGTCAGGAAAGGCTGGGAATCATTCAGGCGTGAATCATTGAGCGCCACTCCCCGATTATGCCCGTAAAAATCAACCGTATAGTTGTTTTGATCTCCACTATAACGAGCATTTTCTACCCCATTGATTAGGTGGGCGGTAGGGAACTTCTCATTTGCTCCCAACTTTTGTTTGAGCTGTTGGCCTAAATCAACCAGACGCTTGCTATCCTCATCAGTGGTAGCAGCTGAACTACTGGTAGCTTCACTGGAACTTGTCTGCCTTGTACTTGACGAAGCTTGCTTCTGCTCTGTGGACGCCTTTTTCTCTGTCTTGCTAGCCGTAGTTTGTGTGTCATGCTTAGTATCTGTGCTCTTACCACAACCTGCTAATAGCAAGCCACTAAGCAAAACAATTAGTAATTTACTTTTACGCATATAAAATCCTCCCCGGAAGTATTCCCACTACTACCTTTAATTTTATTACATTTTTTGATTATTTCACGCGGTTTGTAAAATTAAGTTAGAAAAATAAAAAGCCATTTGTGGTAGACTTTTGAATACCCATACAGCAAAAGAAAGGACACCACAAGTGACCTACCATCATCTTACCATAGACGAACTAACGATGATCGCTAATTTTCGTGACCAAGGAGTAAAAGCCTACCGGGCCGCCAAACTTTTGCATCGGAGCTTAGAAACCGTCTATCGAGTTTATCGCTTTCTGGCCGCCGGCCACACGCTCCAAGAGTATTCGTAAAAACAAGGCTCATTGCGGTCGGAAGGCCATTCAATTGCCCACTGATGAGGCAACTTATATCAAAGCCAAAGTGGCTCAAGACCGGACGCCAGACACAATCATGGGACGCGCTGAACAACCACTCAGCTGTAGTATGCGGACGCTTTACCGCCTTTTTGAGCGGGGTACCTTTGATGTGCGGACTTTGCCGATGAAAGGCAAACGTCGCCCCAATGGTTACATAGAACGGCGGGGGAAGGCTGGTCAACTTGGCCAAAGCATTCACCAACGGGCTATCGACTTTCCCAACTTTAACCGTAAATTCAGCCACCTTGAAGCCGACACCGTCCAGGGCAAAGGACATCAGGGCGCCGTTATGACTTTGGTCGAACGGACTTCCAAAGTCGAAGTAATTCTTAACGTCCATAGTAAGACGGACACCAGTGTGACCCAGCACTTACAGGAATGGCTGGCAAAGTTTCCACTCCACTTCTTCAAGTCGATTACCTTCGACAATGGGAAGGAGTTCGCTGACTGGCGAGCAATTGCCAACCAATTTGACCTCCAGACCTACTTTGCCGAGGTGGGGGCACCTAACCAACGGGGGTTAAACGAGAACAACAACGGCCTTCTGCGGCGCGATGGGCTCCACAAAGGCCGCGATCTCCGCCACCTAGTTGATGAAGAGGTTGCTCAAATAATGAGCTACCGGAACAACATTCCTCGTAAGTCATTGGGCTATCAAACACCTTACGAGGTATTCATGAAGTATGTCACTGATGAGCAACTACTTTTTTTCTAACTTAAATTGACATTTTGGGAAATAAAAAAAAGAGGTTGGTGAAAACTGAATTTTCTACCAACCTCTAACTCAAGTATTAGTGTTTTCTTGTAAAAAGATAGTTCCACAGCATTGCTTCCTTCTGTGGTGCAGGATCAACGCCCAGTACTTCAGCAATCCCAAACGCAAAAGCCAATGCCGTTGCCGGTCCCCGACTAGTTAAAATCTTGTGGTCCTGGTCGACTACTACCATCTCCTCACTAAACCGTGCTCCTGGTGTTTCACTGGCAATATCGTCCTTCATTCCTGGATACATTGTGAAGGCCGTATCCGTGAGCAAGCCGTACCGCGCTAAGGCGATGGGAGCAGCACACATTGCAGCGTTCCATTGCCTAGCTTCAGAGCGGGTTTGCATCAGATGCTGCAATTGGGCACTGTCACGCAACCGTTGCGCCCCACCAGAGCCGCCAGGGAGGACTACCATATCATAGGTTAGAAGATCGTCTCCCACAACTTTATCACAGGTCAGGGCAATATCATGTGCCCCCATAACATGGATATCATCCAAGCCAACCATGTCACAGGACACCTGTAACCGGCGTAAAACATCCACTACTGATAAACCTTCAATTTCTTCACACCCATCAGCAAAAATTACCGCTACTTTTGGCATGTTATTTCCTCCCTTTTTAGACTACTTATTCTTACGTTGCTTAAGCTTTTTGATATCAGCTTTGACCCCTGTCTTAACAATTTGGCTAAAGGACCGCGCCGTCGCAAATTGTTCACGTGGTAAATATTTGTGAATTGCTCGGATCACTTCCCGTGGTCGTTTAACCGCGAACATGTAAGTCCCATTGCGCTTGGTTTCAAAAGCAATCCGTGGGATCCACCGTCCTCCAAACAGGAGGGAAACACGAACCGTTTTTACTTCCGTCCATGGAATCTGAGCAAAGTTCTTCGGATTTTGATCATCATAAAATTCAAATGCTTTATTACCAACGCTGGCCATCCCATATTGATTGAAGCCCATAAATGAAGTTGCTTTAACTTCCAAATCAACATGTTCGTTTTGTGATTCTACTAACCGTTCTGTTGCCACTCTTTTGCCTCTCTTCATCGTATTATTGTTGTCATTCTACCATAAATTTATTGTCCTAATGTAAATGAGGTCTAGAACCCGTTTTCGAATTCTAGACCTCATCCCGTTCGCGGATCACTCCGTTACGGTTATCCCTTCGTATTCAAAATTAAAGGATCCCCAATACGTGGAAGACAATCCCCACGATGAATAAACCAATGATGATTACGATTGGAGAAACGTTCTTCTTCAATAACCACATACAGAAGAATGTCAGTAAAACAGCTGCTAAGCCTGGAATCAATTGATCCAAGTTGTTTTGCAATGTTGTTACCTTGTACTTATCTAAGGACAGACCCTTACCCAAGTTGTATTGAGTCAAGGCTTCCTTGATCCCTGCAGAACCCTTTGGTAACTTGTCCCATTCAATATAAGCACCTTTTTGTTGCTTAACAGTTGAAACAACTGGCGTGAACTTGATGGATACCCAACGTTCTACCAGGGCACCCAGGATAAACATCCCCAGGATAGAAGCACCCTTAGTGATGTCTTGCAAAATACCACCAGAAAGGTCCTTAGTAATTTCGGAACCGGCACGGTAGCCCAGTTCTTGAGTGTACCACATGAAGGCCCAACGAATAATGTTCCATAATACGAAGAACAAGATTGGTCCCATGATGTTACCACTCAGGGCAAGGGAAGCACCTAAAGCCCCTAAGATAGGCCGAACAGTAAACCAGAAGACAGGGTCACCGACACCGGCCAAAGGACCCATCATCCCGATCTTAACCCCTTGAATAGCAGCGTTATCGATTTCAGCACCATTAGCTCTTTCTTCTTCGAGGGCTAAAGTAACCCCGATAACTGGTGAAGCTAAGTATGGGTGCGTGTTGAAGAATTCCAGGTGGCGTTCCAAAGCAGCTTTCCGTTCTTCTTCAGTCTTGTAAAACTTCTTTAAAGCAGGGATTAATGCGTAGCACCAACCACCATTTTGCATCCGTTCGTAGTTCCAGGAACCTTGTAAGAAGGTTGAACGCCATGCAACATGTAAACGATCACTCTTTGTTAAAGTAATTCTTTTTTCAGCCATGTTTATAACCTCCCTCTTATTCGTAGTCATTCAAGATATCGCCGAGTGGATCACTTGAGCCTTGGCTAGCATTAGCATTGCCAGAGCCACCAACTTTTTCTAAGTGCAAGTAGATCAAAGCAAGAGCAACACCGATTGTCCCGAGGGCGATCAGAGTTAATTCTTGCAAGGCAGCGATAACGAAACCTAAAGCGAAGAATGGCCATACTTCACGGGAAGCCATCATGTTGATAACCATTGCGTAACCAACGGCCACAACCATGCCCCCACCGATAGCCATACCTTCATTTAACCATGCAGGCATTGCTTCGAGGGCACTTCTAACAGTTGCAGTAGGGATAGCTAATAACAGTGCAGCTGGAATAGCAATCCGTAAACCTTGTAATGCTAAGGCGATTAATTGCCAAACTTCGATAGTCCGGAAAGAACCCTTCTTAGCACCGTTATCCATGATGTGAACAATCGCAGTTGAGATTGTCCGCACGATCATAGTTAAGAACAAGCCAGCAACTGCCAAAGGAATAGCGATTGCGATCGCAGAATTAACACCCTTAGTCCCTTGGTCACCTAAAACAAGAATAATAGCAGATGCAACAGATGCCAAGGCAGCGTCAGGGGCAACCGCAGCCCCGATATTAGCCCAACCTAAGGCGATCATTTGTAAGGAACCACCTAAAATAACACATTCTGGTAAGTGGCCTGTTACTAAACCAATCAATGTACATGCAATCAGGGGTTGGTGGAGTTGGAATTCATCCAAGATCCCTTCCATACCCGCAAAGAATGCAACAATAAATACTAGAATTGCTGAAATTGCAGACATAATTTTACCTCCTAAATCGAATTACTTTTTAGCTAATTCTGCGTTAGCTTTCTTCAACAGACTGTTGATATCTTCTGGTGAATCAGCTGGAACCTTACGGACGTTGAACTTGATACCCATCTTGAGCAATTCTTCAATAGCTTCAACGTCGTCAGGACCCATGGCGATCGCGTTGTTAACAACTACTTTACCAGTGGAGTGCGCGATAGAACCTAAGTTGATTTCCTTGATATCTACGCCACCTTTGATTGCCCGTAAGGCATCCGCACAGTTTTCAAAGAGTACCAATGCCCGTGTATCACCGAAACGTGGGTCTTTGGCCACTTGTTCCATCTTAGAGATTGGAACAACGTTAGCTTTAATTCCAACAGGAGCTGCCTGTTCAATCAGTTTCTTCCGTAATTCATCATGCGCTACAGCATCAGAAACAACAATGATCCGTGTTGGTTGCACAGACTTGGACCATGCAGTGGCAACTTGTCCGTGAAGTAACCGGGAGTCAACCCGTGCCAATACGTACTTGATGTGACCGTCTCCCAGCACAGTTCCTTCAGGAATAGCCCCTTGTGGTTGTGCCGCAGCAGCTGGTTCCTTAGTAGCTTCTTCAGCTGGAGCCAGGTCTTCTGGACGAACTTTAACACCATCTTTGGCTGTTTCAATGACATGAGCCGCAATTTCTTGGGCGCTTTCCATTGATAACCGGGAAGCATAAGCTTCAATTACCATTGGCAAGTTCATCCCCGCTACGATTGCCCACTTATCTTTGTGTTCTTCGTAGAGTTGGTTTGCCTGGTTAAACGGTGTACCGCCCCAAAGGTCAACCAAGAACAAAATTTGGTCTTGGTCATCGAAAGATGCGATCGCTTTTTCCATTTTAGCGCGCACATCTTCTGGACCTTCATTAGGCTTTAAAATGACAGCTGCGACGTTTTCTTGTTTACCAAAAATCATTTCACCTGATTGGTAAATCCCTTCGGCGAAGCCACCATGACTAGCTAAGATAATTCCTACCATAGCTAACTACCTCCTTGATTTTTGTGTCCGTAGGCTCTCAATTAAATAGTAAATAATAGCAATCTAAGGGTTAAGACCCGTCATAATAAAAAAGAAAGCCCTTTCGAACTATCTGAATTATACAATAAAGCTAAATAAATGACAATTATGTATGCAATTTTATACCAATTTAGCATTATTTAACTAAATCCGTTATATAAAAAGGCTTTTCTCAAACTAACCATTACTAAAATGACGCTTCATAAATTTATTTTGTTCAAAAATATAAGCAAAGTTGCATATTTCTCGTGCAACTGACTTAATTCGCCTATAAAAAAACCGGCCAACGTTGATACCTCAACGAATCTGGCCAGTTTTTATGAAATAATGCTTGCCTTATCCTTATTTTGTCCATTGAATTGTGGACGTGGCGGAATTTTCCCTACCTGCTTGTCCTTAGTATGCAACAACCATAACGAATTGACTACCGCAATCACCGTTACACCTACATCAGCGAAGACAGCGACCCACATGCTAGTCAAGCCCAATGCGCCTAAAACTAAAAAGAGGAGTTTGCAACCAAGGGCAAAAATGATATTTTCCCATACTATTCGCTTTGTTTTACGTGCAATATTAACCACTTTGACTAGGGAACTAGGATCATCATGCATCAATACTACATCAGCTGCTCCAATAGCAGCGTCAGAACCTAAGTCCCCCATTGCAATCCCAACATCAGCACTGGTCAAAACTGGAGTGTCATTCAAGCCATCACCCACAAAAGCAACTTGAGCATGACCAGCTAGTTCTTGCTTGTACCGATCAACATAGGCCACCTTATCTTGGGGGAGGCAAGAGCAGTGAACTTCATCCAATCGCAATTCATTTGCCAAGGCCTGACCGACTTGGGGAACATCTCCGGTCAACATCACTTGCTTAGTAATCCCCAACGACCGCAATTCTGCAACCGTAGCTGCACTATCTGGCTTAACCACGTCAGCCACTACCAGCAAACCTTGGTACTGCCCGTCATAAGCCACGTATACTCGTGTTCCCGCCTGGTACAGGTCGGTTTCTCCTTGAGGAAGTATAATTCCTGCTTGCAAAAGGAGTTCGCGCTTCCCCACTAGCAATTCTTGACCCTGGTAGCAAGCGCGTACCCCCTGCCCAACAAGTTCTTTACGGTCTTGAACTTGATCCATAGCTGCGTGTCCTAATCTTGCATATGCCACAATTGACTGGGCAATCGGGTGGGGGGAAGCCGTCTCTGCTAAAGCCGCCATGCGAATCAGATCAGCTTCCGCCACCCCAGCATGGGGAACAGTCGCAACCACAGCAAATTCTCCTTGCGTTAGAGTTCCTGTTTTATCATAAACAACTGTTTTGACTCCGGCGAGTGCTTCGAGGAAGTTTGACCCTTTAATCAAGGCTCCCGCCTTGGAAGCTGCCCCGAGCCCTCCGAAAAAGCCAAGTGGAATCGAAATCACTAACGCACATGGGCAAGAAATCACTAGGAAGATCAAGGCCCGTTGAATCCAAACTGCCCACGCACCGCCTGTCACTAATGGCGGAACAACTGCCAATAGTGCTGCCAAGACCACTACTATTGGTGTATATACTTTAGCAAAGCGCTGGATAAAGTTTTCAGTTACCGTCTTTTTTTCACTCGCATGCTCCACCAATTCTAAGATTTGCGAAGCTGTTGAAGCCCCGAATTCTTTGGTAACACTGACCCGGACTACCCCATCTTGGACAATCGTTCCTGACAAAACATCGTCCCCCACAGTCACATACTGTGGTTGGCTTTCTCCGGTCAAGGCTGCTGTATTAAGATACGTCTGCCCTGCAACTATACATCCATCAACTGGGACTTTCTCCCCGGGGTTAACTACGATCACGTCCCCCACTTGAACCTGTTCTGGTCGAACCCGGTGAACCTGCCCATTGAGCTCCAAGTTAGCATAATCAGGCCGGAGATCCATCAAAGCAGTAATCGACTGGCGCGAGTTAGCAACTGCTCGATTTTGGAAAAACTCCCCGAGCTGATAAAACAGCATCACTGCTACTGCCTCAGGGTACTGCTGCAACATAAATGCCCCCACGGTAGCTACAACCATCAAAAAATTCTCATCAAACACCTGCCCTTTAATGATATTGCGACAAGCCTTAACGACAACTTCCCCACCTACAAGTAGGTAAGCTACCCCATAATACACTAGCAGTGCAGGATTAGGCCAAGTTAGCCAATGCCCCAGACAGAGCAGGGCGGCACTGAATCCAATCATACTCAATGTGATTTTTTCTTCATGCGTTAGTCTTAGCTTCATCCTACCCCTCCGTTCATTCAACTAGCTAAATTCGATATCTTTAATTTAAGATATGAACATATACTCATATATTTAACTGGTTTTAGTATAGCACTTTCATAGACCTAGGTAAATATCTCTTTTGCATCCCGTGCTGTTTGATAGTAATATTATGCTAGTTATATTTGAATTCACGTGAAACAGGTGGCACAATGACAAAACAAAAACTTTTTCTTCCCACTGATGCAGAAATCGAGCGAAGCGTCGCTATCTTTAAAGCATTTGGTGACCAAACGCGGTACAAGATTCTTGCTTTGCTCTATGATCACCAACTTTCCGTCAATGAAATCGCTGCGCAGTTAGAAGTCTCGCAGTCAGCTGTTTCCCACCAACTCAAAGTTTTACGTCAAACTGGGTTGGTCCGGGGAGACCATCAAGGGCAAAAAGTTCTCTACGAACTGGCTGATCGCCATATTATTATGATTTTCCGGCAGGTTAAAGAACATATTTCTGAAGATGATTTTTAGGCATGGCAGATTGCAATAAATAACTTGAACAAATTTAATGACGCAGATTAAGCAAGAAGATCTCAATTGGAGTTCGCCAGTTCAAACATTTGAGAGGCCGTGAATTCAGATACCAGTTAATCTGAATCAATTCATCATCACTAATCTCTTCAATTGGCTGACCCTTAGGAATAAATCGCCGTAACACTCGATTACGATTCTCATTACTACCACGTTCATGCGGAGAATAAGCATGTGCAAAGTACAACGGCACGCCGGTATTTTTCTCAATTGATTGGTAGTTGGCGAACTCTTTCCCGTGATCAACCGTCAGTGTCTTGAGATTAGTTCCTAATTGATTAGCTAACTCAAGGATAGCCTTAGTCATTGAAGTGCTATCTCGTCCATCAAGCCGTTTAACGATAGTAAGGCGACTCTTGCGTTCGACAAACGTAGCTACTGCTTGACCTTTGCGCTTACCAGATAAAACCGTATCAGCTTCAAAATGACCTGCAATATTACGATCAGAAGCTTCAGCTGGACGATCTTCAATCGAACGACCATGACTAAAAGTACCACGAGTTTCTTTAGCCCGCTTACGGCGAATACCATGATCTGGTAAGTCAGTTAAGCTAATCTCTAAGAGGCCTTGATCAACCCAGTTATAGATAGTCTTATAGGCGATCATAACCACATGGGCTACTTGTTCAATTGACCATTTTTGGACCTTGATCTTTTCTTCGATTAGTCGTTTGAGGTTAACCGTTAATGAGCATTTCCGGCCACGATAACTAAGTTTAGTTTCGTGGTCGGCTTGCGCACTAGTCGCATGGTATTCACCCTTTAACCGGTGAATTTCATTAAAGATAGTAGTCTTACTAAAGCCCAGGTAATCAGCGATATATCGAAGAGATCGCTTTTCATGACGAAGCGTTTCGATGACAATGCGGTCTTCAAATGATAAAATAGTGGTGCCCATAAAGGTCCTTCTTTCTAATGGAATGTTGTGACGACACCATTAAAGACCTTTATGGGTTTTTCTGTCCACTAAAATGTTCAACTTAAATTTTACAATCTGCCGCATAATAAAAGAAGGAGGTGTCGTTTCTACAACACCTCCTCCTTTTTTATTTTAGAAATTTTTCTGCCATTCTTCTTGATCTTTTTCCTTTTCCTCAGCGAGAATTTCATTAACCTCAGTGATGATTTCATCTTTAGTTAATTGCTCGTACTGCTTAACTAGCGCCCCTGGACCGCCACTATATTCGAACTGAAGGAAGCGGTTCTGGGTCACAGGCTGCTTCCGCCAAGCCAAGTATGCTCCTTTGGTGTCCCAAATAGTGATCAAGAGGTATTCACCATCACGAGGGTGCTTCTTTTGGCCTACTATCGTCCGCAGCAAACCAGCTGGGCGGGTACTTGGTAGCCGCCATTCATCTAATAGTGAGTTAAAAACTTTCTGTTCATCCTTATCAAGGGTAACGTATCTAAGTTCGAAGAACCCATCCCAGATATCAGTATCTGCTTCATTATCATACAGCAAATTAAACTGTAAGTCTGAGGATAACAAGACCTGCTTGCCACCAGTAATATCCATCAACATGTACCGTTCACGTTCTGCATTCTTAAAATATAGCATCCGCCGCTCTGGATATTCATCCATCACGTATTTAATTGCCATTGGAGCACCAACAGTTAAACTAATTCGATCAAGCATTTCTAACACTCCTTTGTATAGATCCCCAGTAACTACGGTCTTTCAGTAAACTCCCCTTCAATCACACTATCATGCTTTTTGCGTGGAGCATTGGGCATCACAATGGCCGCAATAATGTATGCTAGCAAACCA
Source organism: Ligilactobacillus saerimneri (assembly GCF_036689625.1). Classification (NCBI taxonomy): domain Bacteria; kingdom Bacillati; phylum Bacillota; class Bacilli; order Lactobacillales; family Lactobacillaceae; genus Ligilactobacillus; species Ligilactobacillus saerimneri. The sequence continues at coordinate 170,073 of NZ_CP144759.1, read as the reverse complement.
AAACCAGTAGTTAAAATTAAAACACCACCGATAATGCGGACAATGGTCTTGTCCCAACCAAGATACTCAGCCACACCACCTAAAACACCAGCAACTATCTTGTCACGCGACTTAACTAATTGCTTCTTTGCCATAGCAATTCCTCCCTTTTATAAATACTCCTTCTCACTTTCATTCTAACACATCACATAATTTCGTTGTCACCATCACTATTGGTGATTAGTTCCAAAACATCCTGAGCTTCAGCATGATCTCGAATCGTATCACTACTATGGTGCCCATGCAAGACGTTTTCATCACCACCCCGGAGAATGAAGCCTTGGGCGGTAACATTGCGTAATTCATTGTCCCCATCGCTAGTCCGAATCGTAACTCGGTTGCTGATAGTAATATCATTCCCTTCAACATCCCCATCAGCATTGTCTATGTTGGTCCCATCTAAAGTTACCTGGTGGAAGTCAACATCCGTGTCACTGCTTCGCACACTTATTTGCTTCAAACTGGTTCCATTTTGCCCAACTAATTCGCCATCAGTAATATCAAGCTTGCCGTCTTCCAAGCTACTCCTAGACAGCGTTATATCCGTGTCGCTAGTTGTTAGCGCCGTTTGTTTAGCTGTAACCCCATCTAAATGCAAGACCCCATCAGTAACATTGACAGTCAACTGCTTGAGTTCAACGGCTGCTGGTACAGTGATCTCTATCCGGGGTAAAGTATAGTTTTCATCATTAAAGGCTAAGCTGACTACGCCCCCGTGGTCCTTAGCTTTTACGAATATTTCATCTTTGGTTGCCTTGATCTGGGGTCGGGGTTGTCGTCCAGAGAAACTAACCTGATATTTTGTCCCCCGCCGAATAGTTACCTGAGCACCCGTGGCATCAACATGAATCTTTTGGGGATTGCCTTGCGGAATCACGTGCGCTGTTTGTTTTTTCGTGGAAACAATCGTTGGGCGCCCGCTCTGAAAAGTCACAATCCGATTACCATGGTTAAACAACCCTATCAGAAGTAACACCAGCCCAACTAAGAGTAGGCCACCACCAATTTTAAGCATCTTTTTCATCGTACGGCTCTCCTTTCCTTAATCTTGGTGTAACAGTACCGGGTAAAGTTGCTAATTCCGCGTGCTATTCCCCGCACTGCCATAATGCACAACGGTGTCATGATCAAGAAGCCTGCTAAACAACTCAAACCAGCTCCGAGATAGAAAAGACCGACCGCCCAGTTGGTAAAGAGCAAGCCCACCCCCATGTATATGGCAACAAATCCTGCCACAAATATAGCAGCTAGAATGGCGAGCGCTGTAATTCCAAACGAAAAAAGAACAGCGACCATTGTAATAAAACCACCAAAAAGAATTATCCCGCCACCAATTGTCAACATCGAAGTCGCTGCCAACAAGATTAGGATTGTTAACTTGATCTTGCTTCGAGGTGAGGAATTGGCATCCGCTGAATTGGTTTCCTCCTGGTGGATAGAATAATCAGCCAAAATCTTCCGGCTCAATTGCCGTGGTGATCCCAATCGTTTTTCAATCTCAGCACGCGTTGTTAAATCTGCATCAAATAAATATTCGTCATAAAAATCCATGACCTCTGCTTGTTCATCCGCAGTTAGCATCCCTAAGTGTTGCTTTAATTCAGCTAAATATTGTTCCTGAACCGTCATCCTTCCTCACCTTCCTCTGTTGGTTCAATATTGACCTGGGTAAAGACAGTATCCAGACTGTTTTTGTAATCATTCCACATCTTCACAATCCGTTGCAGATGCATCCGCCCCGCATCAGTAATTTGATAGTAACGCCGGTTACGGCCTGCATAAGGGACATCATATGTCGTCAAATAGCCATGTTTTTTCAATCTACGTAAAATGGGATAAATAGTCGATTCTGAGATGGTAATCACCTGTTGGATATCCTGTGTTAAAGAATACCCATAGTGGTCTTCTTGAAGTAACAGGGCCAACACTAACCCATCCATCAGATCAGCTGTGACTGCGATCTTCACTTTGATTCCCCCTTTACTATTTCTTTAACTATATTATATGACGTATAATATATAACAGTCAATTATAATGTTTAAAGAAAAGTATATCTCCATAAAAAGTAAGTGGGCATCATTAGTGAATAAAGACAAAGGCTGAGAGAAAACAATGCTTTCTCCCAGCCTTTCGCCATTATTCATTTTTACTATCCGGTTCTGCAGTAAGTGGGCGCAGCTGAAATTCATTTTTGCCATCACGAATACAGCCCACCAAATGGTATTGCTTCCCGTCAGGACTCGTTACTTGCCCTAAATCGATTAACCCCTTGTCTTCTTCATCAAAGCTCACTTGCTTTACCCGTTGCTTGAAAAACGTCTTCAATTTGCGGTACTTATCGTGAGCACGCTGGGCTTTTTCAGCCGCCTTACTCAGGGTAAACCCTTCATCAAGATAATGTTTGATCAGTGATACTTGATAGAGGTCAGGCAATCCATACCGGCGCATAGCTGCCTCTTCTTTGTCCAGGGGCGTGATGTATCCTTTCTTTTCCCAGTAACGAATCTGGCGTGCCGATACCCCTGTTATCTGGCTGACTTCACCGATACCAAATATCAGGTCTTTCCAAATTCGATTGACATTTGTCATATTGATTTTCAAAAAATCAGTCCTTTATTTAATAATTAATTACTCACACAGTTTTCATAATTCTTCCTTTATATTGTAACTATTTTGACATTGTTGTCAACTTTCTTGACAAAGAATATAAAAGCGGGTATAGTAGCTGGTAATCGTTAAATTTATATATGAGGAGATGTTTAAAAATCATGGATACAAACGCACCCGTTGATATCCACGGCAAGCCCTATAACCGGTCAATGCTGATCATTGTGCTGATGGTTGGTTCTTTCTGTACGGTTTTAAACGGAACTTTGCTCGCCACTGCTTTACCTTCAATTATGAAGTCTTTCGATGTCAGCACTGCGACCGTTGAATGGCTTTCAACCGGGTTCTTCCTGGTTAACGGGATCATGATCCCAGTTTCTGCATGGTTGATCAATAAGTTTGGTTCCCGCATTATGTATCTAACTGCCATGACTACTTTCTTAATCGGGACAGTTTTGTCCTTCATGGCTCCTGACTTTGGCTCATTACTTACCGGCCGGCTCATCCAAGCCCTCGGGGTCGGGGTGACAATGCCTTTGCTCCAAACTATCATGTTGTCCATCTTCCCGCCCGAAAAGCGGGGAGCTGCCATGGGGTCCGTAGGGATCGTTATCGGGTTGGCTCCTGCTTTAGGACCAACTCTTTCCGGTTGGATCGTTGATAATTGGTCATGGCGGGAACTCTTCGGAATGATCATTCCGATCTGTGTGTTGGTTTTGGTGCTAGCTTTCTTCTTTATGAAGAGCGTTTTACCAACTAGCAACCAAAAGTTGGACGTTCTTTCCATCACTACTTCAACCATCGGTTTTGGTTCTATGCTGTACGGGTTCTCTGAAGCTGGTAACAAGGGCTGGACTGATCCTATTATCATTGCCTTTATCGTTGTTGGGGCCATCTTCGTTGTTTTGTTTGGCTTGCGCCAACTTCGGATGGAAAACCCCTTCTTGGACGTTAGTGTCTTCAAGTATAACGAATTTGCTTTGGCCGCTGTCCTCAGTGGGGTTACCAACTTAGCAATGATGGGGATTGAAATGACCCTACCCTTATATATCCAAGGAATCCGGGGCTTATCAGCTTTCCACTCTGGGTTAGTCTTACTCCCTGGGGCTTTGTGCATGGGGTTCATGTCCCCAATCACTGGGCGGCTATTCGACCGCTTCGGTGCCCGCCGGATGTCAATTACAGGGATGGTACTCTTAACTCTAGGGACTGTGCCATTCCTCTTCTTGAATGAAAATACTTCAATCATGATGATTGTTATTTTCTATGCAATTCGGTTCTTCGGGATTGCTATGGTTATGATGCCTGTTACAACTTCTGGGATGAACGTTCTGCCATTGAATCGGATGTCCCATGGGACTGCTGTTAACAACACTTTCCGGCAAGTTTTGAGTTCAATCGGGACAGCCATCATGGTTTCTGTGATGAGTGATGTCACTAAGAGTAATATGCCTGCCAAGAGTGTGCTTCACAATACGCCGCTTATTTACAAGGACAAGGCAATTGCTGCTACGGTTTCTGGCTTCCATGCTTCTTTCGGTGTTGCCCTTGGCTTTGCCGTCTTAGCACTGTTCCTAGCTTTCTTCTTGAAGAAAGGCAACCGGGCTCGGGAAGCAGCTGCATTAAAGGGAAAGGAGGAAAATAACTAATGTTAATTGCTATTTTAATTATTTCCGTTATCTTATTTGCCTTCTTTAATATCTTGCCAGTGATCAAAGGTCACCAAGTGGTGGCTGGGTTCTTCTTGCTCGTTGCTATCCTCAGTGGTTTGGCTATTGTCGGTAAGGATAATTACCACTTTGGTACTAAAGTACAAACAACTTCACAGACCACCCCATTGGTCTCATCAGGAGACAAAAAGATTAACGTTCTCCTCTATCAACCTTTGGGCAATGGTCAAGAAAAAGTTTATTTATACAAGACTGATGATAAGCAAAAGGCCCCTAAACCAATTAAAACCGACCACCTCAAAACCCAAGTCAAGTGGACCAATGGTTCTAGCAAAATGGTGGTCAAAGAAGAACGCTATGTTTCTAGCAGCAATCTCAGTCGGACCCTTTTAGGCAACATCAAACCTAAGGACAATTTGAAGCAACGGACTTATACCTTCTATATCAACAAGAACTGGTCTGTCCTCTCTGTGGCTCAAGCTAAGCAGTTGGCTAAGGCTTTAAAGTCACCACAAGTTCAAGCTCAACTCAAAGCCAAGATCCAACAGCAAGCCCAAAAGGCTGTGATGGAAGCAATGATGAAAAAGCCTAATATGTCAGCAACCGAACGGGCTGAGGTAACTCAAGCTGCCGTTGCGCAAGCACAAAAGACTGCTATTCAATCTTTATTGCAAAATAAAACTAAATAGAAGCATTCATTCTTAGCAAGCAAATGACTTCGCACAAGATCAAAAAGCTACCACATGTAGTATTGTTAAACTAACAATGCTATATGGTGGTAGCTTTTTTTTAGCCAATCCTTCCGGCGATAATTCTTAAACATAAACTTCGACGCCTATCTTTACCTTTCCTTAACTCTGGCATAATACATTCTTCACAAATTATATATAGTATAATGAATGTAGTCAGATCCATTGAACTACAGAAAGTAGGTTATTTTTATGACAATTAAAGCGACTGATGATCACCCCGCGCCTAGCGCTACTACAACTACTCCTAGCGCTATTGTATCAGCACAAGTGATCGCCATTAATCCAGGCACACTTACCCTGCGGACCCAGGATCAAAAAATCATTATTGCGCATCAACCGCAATTTAAGAATCGTTCTGACCACAAATTATATGTTAAAACAATGATGGATATCTGCCGGTCTGGCTTATGGATCCCAGTTGATATGACCACCCGGCAGCTCCTCCAGTATGACTGGTTTGACACACCAGCTACTGCTTATAGTTTCTAATGATTCAGAGACCGCCAAAGACTAACTTGGGGGTCTCCTTTTTAATAAAAAAGACCATCTGCAGCAAGCGCTTAGATAGTCTTCCAACCTATATTCTCTTCTTGATGTGTTACACCGTAACAACCAGTGATAGCAATGCGACTGCGATAAGTCCTAAGACCACCGACAATCCCATTGATCTTGTTCGATAAGCGACCGCAATCACAATTAGCGAGGCGAGAATTTTGGCCACATTATGAAACCCGACAAATGTAAATTTTGCACTATTCATAAAAACATCTTTTACAACCAATGCCGTAAACAGTGATACCGGCACATACTTCATCCATTCATTAAACCATTCAGGAATTTGCCGTGTTGCAAAAATCCGCAGCGGAATATAACGAGGTATAAACGCTACTGCCATTGATAAAATGATCAGGATAAAATGATCCATTGAACTCATTGCCATAATGCGTTATCCCTCCGACTCCGTCTCTGATTTCTTGCTAATCGTCTTTAGGCGACTAGCACGCGGTTTGATCTTGCTCAGTAAGAAACCTTTAGCCTTACCGTGCTTTACTAAATAATCTTCGATAGCAAAGCCAATCAAAGAAGCCATTAAAGTAGCAGCAACTAAGCCCATCGTACTCTTAAATAGGCTCATGAAGAAGATCGCTGCCACTCCTGAAATCAAACTGATTAGCACTGTCAACTTGTTCTTGAACTGCATTACCACCATGTAGATAAACAAAGCAGTCAAAGCATAGTCAACAATTTCCAGGTTAATCGTTATCAAACTACCGATTAAACTACCAATCATATTGGCTACTGTCCAAAAAGCTAGTGAATAGTGTTCTACCATCCACGCATCCATTGGTTTCCAGCTCTTATCCGTAGCAAACTTTAAGTAGTTAACGGCGTAGTTTTCATCGTTCAGCGAAAGGGCAAACCCGAAGAGGAAACTCTTCTTCGTTCCCCGCAGGTACTGCGATAAACTTGATCCTAATAACGCATATCGTAATTCAAGGAAGAACAGCATCACTAAAATCGTTGGCATCGATGCATTAACTGTCAACATTGAAGCAATCATAAACTGAGCCCCACCAGAAAAGACAAACAGGGAGATCAGCACTACCATCAGCGTGTTAAACCCAGCGGCGTGCAACAAAACCCCAGCGGCCATCCCGATAGGAACATAGCTGAGACATAAAGGCATAGTTACCCGTAATACCTCAAGCCATCGTGGTTCTTTCTTTTTCACGAATAAGCCTCCAAAAAATAAATGTCCTCGCAAAATCGATTATAACATATAAATTCCGAATATTAAGCAATTTATCCACCGCCAAATGCGATGAAAACGCATACTTGAGTCAAATTGGTTATTCTGTAATCTTGCGCATCTTGGTATAGGAGATGACCACTTTTTGTTTGAGCTCCGCAGCTGTCATTGTATGACTAAACCGGGGATCAAAAACTATAATGGCTGAATTGTTTAACTGCTTGGTAACCTTACCGGTATACTTGTGCCGGTGAAAAACAAATTCCACGTGGGTTCCTTGGACAAAACTCTTACCATGAGCATTGGGAACAATAGGCTTGGCTTCCCCTCGCATCCGCGCATTCCGCTTCTTCTTGGCTTCTTCACGACTCTTGTCTGTTTGGGTCATGTTGGTCTCTCCTTTCAAAATTAATCCAATGTTCACTTTCCATTATACCGCACTTCTCGCTTCCACCTAAAATATCACCTCGAGACACAAAAAGCTGGGGGAAAACATTGTTTTCCCCCAGCCATGATCTTTTGTTAACAGATATTAGTTATCTTCTTTTTCTTCTGGATTGTGCTTGTTAGCACGGTAGTCCTTGTCTTGTTTGATATCACCAACATAGGATACTTTGCCACTATGCCGTAACCAGTGCATGGAGATCCAAATCAAGAGCAAGCAAACCACTGTGATTGCGATCATAATCAGCTGACAATGAATAAACCATGCACTACCAAACCCACCATTGAGGGCTTCACGGAAGCCATAGACCGAGTATGTCATTGGTAAGTATGGATTGATTGCTTGGTAGAATCCATTGAGCGCTGTTGTGATTTGGATTGGGAATGTCCCACCAGCCCCACCAAGTTGGAATACCAGCAAGATCAGGACAATAAACCGTCCCGGATTGCCAAAGAGCAAGGAGAACAGCATCACTAAAAACATTGCCAGTAACGCAAACTGGATGGTGTTCAAGAAGAACTCACCGTGGTGCAATGGTACCAAACCAACCGTATACATAATACCCGCATCGATCAGGGCTGCCCCAACCGCTACGAAGGTTGCAACGATTGCTTTGCTGAAGAACCAATCCGTCGGTGTCCCATCAGCTGTAGCTAAACGTTTAATTGGGTAGATAATGTTGAAGGCTAAAGCCAAGACGAACAGACTTACTGACATCATGTATGGTGCTAAGGCATGGCCGTAGTTTTGAACATGGGCATAGTTCTTTTTACTTAACTTAACTGGGTTCCCCATCATCTTGCCTGTCCGCTTGCTGAGTGGTAAGGCTTTGATGCCGTCACTTCCCTTTTGTAGGCTCGTCGACAATTCATCGCTACCATCAGCTAACTGACTAGCACCATCTTCCAGCTTACCGGAGTTGTCAACCAATTGTTGGGTCCCGTTAGCTAAAGCATTAACCCCAGCTTCTAAAGCAGGTACCTTGGCGTTTAACTCATTCAAACCAGATGATAACTGGTTACCACCAGCAGCTAATAACTGGATAGCGTTAACCAGCACTGGCACTTGGCCGTTTAGTTGACCGAGACCTGCAGTAACTTGGGAGCTACCGTTAGCTAATTGGCTCGACCCACTGAGTAATTGTCCAGAATTACCAGCTAGTTGTTGGGTCCCGGCGTAGATTTGACCGATCCCTGCCTTTAACTCTGGAACCTTACCATTCAGCGCGTTCAAACCATTTGCTAATTCCTTGGAACCCGAATTAAGGGCTTTATTCGCAGCTTCAAGTTGGGAAGAACCACCAAGTTCTTTTTCTAATTGATCAACTTGCTTATCTAACCCCGCCGTCTTACTTGCTAATTGACTAGATCCAGCCTGCAATTGCCCCGTAGCACTCTTTAATGCTGTCAGCTGGTCACCCAAATCTTTAAGTTGCTTTTGCATCTCTGGACCGGTCATTCCCTTAGCAGTTGTCAACATATCTTCAATGTTTTGCTTAGAGTTAGCTAAAGTTGTCAAACTTCCTGCCAGCTTGTTCAATTCTTGAGAAGATGCTTGTGATTGTTGCTTTAAGTTAGAAGCAATTGTTTGCAAGCCAGTACTGATTCCATCTTGTTTACCGCTAGCATCATCGAGCTTGGCAACCGCTGCCTGTAAGCTCTGCTTTTGGCTATCATCCAATTTGTCTGAGTTCATTACTGCGTTAATTTTAGTTTTAGCATCAGCAATATCACTCTTGGAAGCATTGGCCGCCCCAATAGCCTGGTTCAGCCCAGCTCCCGCCGCTTCGGTTTGCTTCCCAGCTTGCGCTAATTGTGTCTGTAACTGTTGAATTTCTGTTGTCGATGGTAACTGGTTCACCAATTGGGCCATCTGGTCAGTTTGCGTCGACACCTTGTTCATCGTTGCCAACATCGTGGCAAACTGACTTGGATCAATCTTTTGGACTGAGTCATTCAACTGGGTCATGTACTTGTTCAATTCAGAGGTTGCTTGCGGGAGGGCTTTGAGTTGGTCGAGCTGCCCTGACTGAGAGTTGAATTTAGCCAACAATCCTGCCACAGTTCCGGTATATTGGTTTATACCATCTTGCAAACCATTAGCCCCTGTGGCAAGTTTCCCGATACCACCAGCTAAAGTGTCTGTTTTACTATTCAGCTGACCAACACCTTGGTTCACTTGGAAGACCCCATTGGTGTAAGTAATCAACCCTGTATGGAGGGCTTTGGCCCCGGTTGTCACCTGACCTGATCCCTGGTATAGCTTGTTTACACCAGAAGCCAGTTCACCAGTTTTGCCATTTAATGTGTTCAAACCACTACCAAGTTGGTTGGCACCAGTTGCCAGGGCATTAACCCCTGCTTTCAATGGCTTAACGCTAACCTGCATTTCGATCAACCCATTGTTGACCTGCTTAACGCCGGCAGTGTACTGGTACATCCCGTCTTTAAGGGCGGTTGACCCATCGCTGAGTTGCCCCGCACCTTTAGCGGCCTTGTCCATCCCTTTACCGAGCTTCTTGGTAACCCCAATCATCGTATCGGCATAAGTTGTGGCCACCTCATTGCGGACCCGACTACCAATTTCCTTAACCCCGTTTTTACCAATGATTGAACCGATGTAGTTCAACGATTCATTGGCTTCATAATGCAGGTTCATCTTCTTAGGATGCTTGTCCAAAACTGTAGTCGCATTCTTGGAAAAATCTTTCGGAATTGTGATAGTGAGGTAATACTTCCGGTGACGCAATCCGTAATCGGCCTCTTTTTGAGATACAAAATCCCACTTTAAGCCTTTGCTTTCCTTCATGTTTTTAACTAAATCCTTACCAACATTCAGGTGTTGCCCCCTAAATGTTACTGCTTGGTCTTTGTTGACCACTGCAACTGGTAAGTTATCCGTCTTACCATATGGATCCCAAACAGATTTAAGGAAGAAGAAAGTGTATAAGAACGGAACAAGCATTAGACCAAACAATGTGATCATCGCAATCTTGTTACGCAAAATACTCTTTAGCTCTTCTTTAATCATATTCAAAGTCCATGCACCTCCCATTCTTGTTAATCAGACTCTCTATTTAGAGTGTGTAGAATACGTAAAATAATACTACACTCGTCTTATTCTAGTAACAAGAAACAAGTGTCGCGGTTTGTCTTATCCCTAATGTAATGTTTGGTACAATGCTTCAACCCCACCGAAAACTAGGATGATCCCTACCACTAGGTACCACACAAAAACCTTCTTGCGCCCCTTTTGTCGCTGCTTGAAGGCATATGTCAAAATGTAGGCCGCCAACCCCCAACATAAAATAACTTGGACTATAATATTGTGAAAATTCATTGCTTGTCTTCCTTTACTAATTATTCTCTTCTAGGTTACCACAGTTTTAACCTGCTTTATTTAGTGTAAACAAAAGAGCGTAACTAGCTAGGCTACGCTCATATTGTTAATCTTTAGCTTGTTGATATTGAACCGGAAAATGCATTACAAAACTTGTTAGACGTTTATTTGAAGTAACACTGATCGTGCCATGGTGCAATTCAACGATACTTTGCGTAATCGCCAAACCTAACCCTGTCCCGCCAGTTTCCCGCGACCGTGAATGTTCTGCGCGATAAAAACGATCAAAGATCCGCTTTTGGGCTGTTAACGGGATCTCTTCTCCATCGTTAGCCACACTCGTTTCAATAGTATTATCATCCACCAAGTGCGCTGAAAGATAGATATTATGGCCGCCAGTTCCGTATTTAAAGGCATTGGTAATCAGATTGTTATAAACCCGCGCTAACTTCTCTGGGTCTGCATCCATCATTAATGGCGTTTCTGGCTTGTGCACTGTAATCGTCATGTGTTTCTTTTGAGCTTCGAGTTCAAAACTAGCTCCCAGCTGCTCGAGCATGTTTCCCAGATCAATCTGCATAATATTTAGCGGTGTGTCCGTCTGGCGGACCTTGGTATATTCAAACAAATCATCTACCAAGGACTTCATCTGTTTGGACTTTAAGAACGCCACATGGACATACTTGAGGATGTCTGCTTGGGTCTGGTACTGCTTATTTTCTATCAACCCCAAATAGCCAATAATTGAAGTCAAAGGTGTCCGAATATCATGACTAACATTTGTAATCAACTCATCCTTGGACTTTTCAATCCGCCGTTCTTCATCCATAGCCTGCACCGAAGCATCTACGAGGGCATTGACACTGTTAACTACCCGCTGCATCTGACCGTGAAGCTGGAAGGGAATTCGGTGATCAAAGTGCCCATCGCTGATATAGTGCAACTCAGCAATAATATGTCTGAGCTGCATCTGGCGATAACGCCGCATCAAGCGCCAATACACTACTACCGTGTCAATAATCAGCATGATAGTAGCAGCAATCCAGCTCCATGACCATACTTTAACGTCATTGGGACCAAAAGCCAGGGACATTTTGATCAGAAAGATCCCGTTTTGAAGCCCTGGGTTAGATTCGACCCATTGATTGAGGAGGATATAGCACGACATATTCAGCAACAATAACAGAAAAACCGTGATTATCCCTTCACCAAAAAGCTCACTTTTTTCCCTTCCAGTTAATTGGAATTTTATCCGTTCTTGTTCTTCCATGATTACTAATGAGCCTCGATCTTATAGCCGACACCCCATACTGTTTGAATCACTTGGTCCCCGCCCGTCGCTTCTTCGATTTTATCCCGTAGGTGACTTACATGGACCATAACAGTTTTAGCAGAAACAACTGATTCTTGTTGCCAAACTCTTTCAAAGATCTCATCTGCTGAAAAGACCCGGTTAGGATGACTTGCCAGCAGGTATAAAATCCCAAATTCTAGTGCTGTCAGTTGGATAGTCTGTCCGTTGACCGTTTCAACCTCATGGGAATCACGCTTGATCAGAAGTGGACCCACTTCGATTTGATCTGGTTCATCATTACGCACGTCATGTGAAGCCCGACGCAGTAAAGACTTGATCCGCGCCATAACTTCCAAAGGGTTAAAGGGCTTGGTAACATAATCATCTGCCCCCTGAATTAAGCCCTGAATCTTATCTAAATCCTCACTCTTAGCAGACAAGACTAAAATTGGAATCTGCGAATCTTTCCGCACTTCTTTGATCACTTCCATCCCATCCATCTCTGGCATCATGATATCCAAAATCATTAGGGCAATGTCAGGATTAGTGTGTAACTTAGTCAAGGCCTCTTTACCGTTATAGGCTTTTTCTACCTCATAGCCTTCGTTTTTAACATAAATGCTGAGGAGTTCAACAATATCTTTATCGTCATCAACAACAAGTATTTTCATTTGTAAAAACCTCCTGGGCTGATTCGTTCATCATAATAGTAACTATTCCTATTGTACCAGACTTTATCAGCCCTGCTCCTAAAGAAACATTAAAGGATTCTGCTATACTAGCAAAAAAGAGACTGACAAAAATCAGCCTCTTTTAGGGAAATATTTTTTAAATTAGTTTGCAGAATAGTTTGGTGCTTCCTTGGTGATTTGCACATCGTGTGGGTGGGATTCCCGCAAACCAGCACCAGTGATTTCAACGAATTGGGCATTTTCACGTAAGTCGTTGAGGTTAGCAGCGCCGACGTAACCCATACCGGCACGCAAGCCACCATCCATTTGATAAATCACATCGCCAACTTCACCCTTATAAGCCACACGGCCTTCGATACCTTCAGGAACTAACTTGTTGGCTTCGTTAACTGCGCCTTGGAAGTAACGGTCAGAGGAACCGTGAGTAGAATCCATAGCAGCCAATGAACCCATCCCCCGGTAAGTCTTGTAGCGCCGACCTTGGTAGATTTCAGTTTCACCAGGAGCTTCTTCAGTTCCGGCTAACATTGAACCCAGCATTACAGCGTTCCCACCGGCTGCTAAGGCCTTAACGATATCACCAGAGTACTTGATACCCCCGTCAGCAATAATTGTCTTGCCATATTCACGGGCCACAGTAGCTGCATCATAGATCGCAGTCAATTGTGGTACCCCAACCCCAGCAACGATCCGGGTTGTACAGATAGAACCAGGTCCGATTCCGACTTTAACTACGTCAACCCCAACATCATAGAGAGCTTTAGTAGCTTCGGCAGTCGCAACGTTCCCTGCGATCAGAGTTGCATCTGGATAGTGTTCCCGAATTTCTTTGATCTTCCGGATAACACCAGCTGAATGTCCGTGAGCAGAGTCGATAACCAATGCATCAACCCCAGCTTGCAACAAAGCTTCAGCCCGTTCAAAAGTATCACTTGTTACCCCAACAGCAGCTGCAACCAACAAACGACCATGTTCATCCTTGGCAGCATTAGGGAATTCAACTACCTTTTCAATGTCCTTGATAGTGATTAAACCAGTCAATTCACCCGCAGCATTAACGATCGGCAACTTTTCAATCTTGTATTGTTGCAAGATTTCTTCGGCCTTTTCAAGTGAAGTTCCTTCTGGTGCTGTTACCAGGTTTTCTTTAGTCATCACGTTGCCGATCTTAGTGCTGTAATCAGTAACAAAGCGCAAATCACGGTTAGTAATGATACCACAGAACTTTTTGTTTTCCATTGTTTCTACAATTGGAACACCACTGATCCGATATTTCTTCATCAATGCTTCGGCGTTAGCCACACTGTCATCAGGTGTCAAAAAGAATGGATCAATGATGACGCCACTTTCAGACCGCTTAACCTTCCGTACTTCATCAGCTTGGCGGACAATCGTCATGTTCTTGTGGATTACCCCTAACCCACCTTGGCGGGCCATTGCAATTGCCATTTCTGATTCAGTAACGGTATCCATCCCGGCTGAAATAATTGGGATATTAAGCTTAATCTTATCAGTAAGTTGGACGCCTAAGTCGACCTCATTTGGCAAGACGTGACTTTCGGCGGGAATTAGTAAGACATCATCGAATGTGTAACCTTTTTTAGCAAATTTAGTATCCCAATTGGACATGGTAGATACAACTCTCCTTTTTTATTTATTTTTAAGTTGTTAATAGTCTATGAAAAAATAAGCCACTTTGCAAGTAGTTAACCTACTTTGTTTTGTTGGAAGTTTCGATTTGGTTTTGTACCGCCAATAAATCAACCGTAGTTAGGTGCTGGACTATGGGTAAAGACGGTCCTAAAACCTGCATTGTTAGCAACTGTTGGGGAGTAACAAAGCGTAGATCATAGGCCGCCACTTGTCGCAAGTGGTGGGTGGTAAGACAGGCATAGTATGGGAAGAGGTGCACTTGTGCTAGTGCGTGCTCTCCTAGTATCGGGGGCATTACTGGAGCTCCTAGCATTAGCTGATCACCTAATTCTTCAGCTACTTCCCGCCGAACTGCCATAATTGGTGTTTCCCCCGGCTCAATCTTGCCACCCGGGAATTCCCACCAACCACCATAGATCCGGTCCAAATTACGTCGCCCTACTAATACCCGCCCCTCAGCTAAAATGACCGCCAAGGCAATATCAATCTTCTTTTTCATGTGCAATCACCCGATGAAGACTTGCATTAACCGCGTTATAGTAGGTAGTGCCAAATTTATTGAGGTGAATCATCAGGAGGTACAAACGGTAGAATTCTAACCGGTCTTCAGCTCCTGGCTCTAAAGGAAAGACTTCATTGTAACCCGCATAAAATTCAGGTTCAAAGCCCCCAAAAACCTGGGTAATCCCAATGTCGAATTCACGATCACCATATAAAGGGCTAGGATCAATCAAAGCCGGCTGGCCAGCTTGATCAAACATAACGTTCCCGATCCATAAATCACCATGGCACAGGGCCGGCTGACTCAAATGTGCCTGTAAAGACTGTCGAATAACCGCCACAGCCCGCATAAAAAGCTGGTAATCAGCTGGCTTCCAAAAACCAGATCGTTGCAGTTTGGCTCCTAGTGACAGTAAACGCTGGTCTACAAAGAGTTCTTCCCAGCTAGTCGTCCAGGTATTAGTAAAGCTGATTGTTGTTCCGCGGTACGGGTAGTCAAAGCCAAACTTCCCCGTTGGATTGTTGTGCTGATGCAGGTGCGCGACTAAGCGTCCCAAATCACGTTGCGATCCTACCCCAGTATCAATGTACGACAAAAGCAGGTAGGCATCACCGTGGTATTCGCCATTGGCTAAGACCTGGGGAGCATTAATCGCATACTTTTGAAAGAGCCTTAAACCAGCGATCTCAGCCTGGTAAAAGTCAGCCCCATAGCCTGGCTGCACCAGCAAGAAGTAATGCTGGTGATTTCCATCCACCAATTCATACGCCTCATTAACATCGCCACCAGTAACAAAGGTCGCTGTTACTGCACCCGGCAGCCCCAAGTGCTCGATTAATCGTTCATGCATAAGTTTTTCCTTTCCCAATACCTATTCTAAATAGATGTCTTGCAACCGTGTCAGTTGTTCATGATCCAGATCCAAATAACGTGCAAAATACTGTTCCATCGATCCTGCCACTGTTTCACAAACCTGGCGGAAGGTTTTGAAGCCCCGCTCACTAACGGCTAGGTAACTATTAAGCTCGTTGGCTAAGGCATCTGCATCACTAGTTGTCAGCAGTCCATTGATTTCTTCGGGGGTCTTGTTTTGGAAAACTAGGTTAGTTAAGAGATAATCCTGCAAAATAGCCTCTTCCTTAACTCCCAAAGCCGATAAGATCAAAAAGGCTGCTGCGCCCGTCCGATCTTTGCCCGCTGCACAGTGGAAAAGCACGCTCTGGTCGGGCTGATCGTTTTCAAGTAAATAATCGAACATCTGCCGAAACTGCGCCCGCGGATGAGGATCCGTCATCATTTGAGCATAGGTTTGATCAACAATATCCAGCTCACCATAACGCAACTGGTGCCCAGCAACGACCCCTAAATTTTCAAATAAAGTTCGTTCGAATGGATAAAGCGATAAGTTAATATACTTGGTCTGCACGGGGTACCGGTCTTGATAAAACCAAGTTTCCGACTCGGAACGCAGGTCAATATCATATCGCAATCCATACTCCGCTAGAAAGTCCAGGTCCTTGGGAGTTAATTGACCCATATTTCCTGAACGGATTAACTTTTGCCACCGGGTTGTCCGGCCGTCAACCGTTGGATATCCTCCCATTTCACGGATATTAACCCCCCGAGCTAAGGGTAGCATTCTTTGATGTTGCATAAAAACTCACCTCATTACGTATTCTTCACTTTTTTCTTTTATGATAACACTTACATCCTTATGCAAGCTGCTTTTAGTTACTATGACTATCGTTATCAGCAACGTTCGGACCATTAGGCCGGCCAAAACCGTGATCGAGATCGAGGATATATTGCTGGATATACTGCACAATTTGCTTATTCTGTGGTAGGTCTGAGTGCTGGGATCCCTCTCCCGTTACTGTGATCTCCGTAAAGTGAGCCACCTGCTTTTGGAAGATGTATTTTCCCGCACGGACACTGCCTTCAGGCACCAGTCCATCTGATTCATAGCTTTCTGTTCCGGCTAGGGAATAAACAGTCATATCTGCTGGAAGTTTCTGGCGGTGGTCGATCAAATATGCCAGCATTTGGGTTTTGTGAGCGATACTTTTTTCGGAGAAATTAAACGGACTCGCAATCGTCATTAATTTTTTACAGACAATATCATCATCGGTAAAATATTTTTCCAAAAATGTAGTATAGATTAATCCCCCATTCGAATGTCCGATTCCCTTAAAGTTATTGAACTTATACCGTTCGCTCAGCTGATCAAAAGCTAAGTGAAAGTAATATGCCTGTTTTTGGATGTTTTCCCACCCATCTTTGTTATTTTCAAATCCAACCACGATGATTGGCTCATTATCGCCCGGGCGAATCTTGCCCTCATAGGTGATCCGGTGGTCATTATAGACTTTCACCTTTAGCAAACTATGCTTTTTATTTCCGTGGCTATTCAAAATTTTAACCAAATCATCAAACCGATTCTGGGTCGCACTACTTCCTGGGATCATGATTACCGGTGAGAGTTTCGAATTATAGCGTTGTCGCAGCCCCGTTGTTTGCTGGTGGACCCAATGGTTGGCCGGAAAAAGCAAGCCCCCAAGAAGCACAACAACTAGCAACAGCATCATGACAGCACTTCGCTTGCTACGGTAGAAGCTATTCGTTGGTTTTTGGTGCATCTCTTCTCCCTCCTTCAGCCGTGACTTTGGCAATAAGTAATTGTTCCTGGACATCATCAGCAATCCGTACAAACGGCAAATAAATCAACACATCGAGTACCAATAGCAAGATCCCCACTATTAAGCATAACCAGTGTCCGTTAGTTCCCAGATAAGCAATCAATGGTCCCGGTGTCCCCAGCGGAACAGGATACACCGCCGGAATGATCGCCCCCATTTGGATCAAGAGGGCAGCTAAAAGCACGTTGATCGCTGGTGCTACAACGAAAGGAATAACATATAAGGGGTTCAAAAAGAGGGGGATACCAATCATGAGGGGCAACCCTACCTCAAAGAGGGTGGGAACTGTTGCCCAGGCTGCTAGCATATTAGTTGATCGGTGGCGACTAACTAACACAATTGCAATAATTAATGCCAATGCAGCTCCTGGGCCGCCAAAGCGACCAAAGCTTTGGTACAAGGTGTAATCCGTAAAACGGTTCGGGACATGCTGCAAATTGCTGTGGTGTAGTGCATATGCCAAATTTTCGTAAAACGCACTACTATTCAGGGCGTTACTCATCGTTAGGGGCCCAGTTAAACCAACAATTTGACATAAAGACGTTAAAATCGTCAACACTATTACCCCTAACCAGGCCCAATGCCCGGTTACCAAGCTCTGTTCCCAGCCCAAAACTAGGCTAACAAGTTGCGCTTTTCCAGCCCCACCCCACAACCACATTCCGGTCATGATAAGGGCACACAAGACAAAACAAGTCCCAATTGCTGGTAAAGCACTGAAGGAACGCGCAATAATTGCTTCATCCGTAAGCACAGGTAAACGTCGCCCCCACCAACGAAAAATCTGTCCTACCACATAGCCAACGCCTAAGCCATAGAGCAGTGACTGCATATGAAAGGCACCGCTAGTTATACTCAATTGCCCAGTGGCTGAAACCTGGGTCAAAAACAAAAGGGCATACGTTAATAACCCCGTCGTTCCAGCTATCTGCTTGTCTTGCTTATATAATGCAGCCGTCTCGCTCGCCGCATGATAAGCTGCCAGAACTGCGATAATGCCCAAAGTCAAGCTCTCAAAACTTCCTACTAACGTGTGCAGCCCCTGGTAGTGAGGCAACCATTTTGTCACCTGCAAAATAGTCCCCCCAAAGCCTTGCGGATCTAAAAGAGCCATTCGTAATACGCGGGCAAAACTCCCCACCAAGGCAAACGGGAACAGTACAATCATTGTTTGACGCAAAACAACATAAAAACTTCGTTTCTGCAAATCTAACATCCGTTGTGTTAGCCAAGTCATCACCTGTGACATCCTCACCAACTCCCTTCGCGAGTAGCTTTCTTACAGCCATCATACCATTATTCACATACGAAAAAACACTGCTTCAACCTGAACATTTCTGATCATGTTGAGCAGTGTTAACTTACTTATTATTCATTGGTTGTCGGTGCTTCTGCTGGGGCTTGAGCTGTTGTCCAAGCTGCTTGCACAAGTACACACATCTGTTCAAACATTGCGTCCCCGATTTGATCTACTGGTCCCAAAGTGTCAATGTGAAAAGCAGACGCGTTTAAATTGGGAGCCTCAACAATCAAATTAACTACTACCGGCACTGCCTGGTTGAGGTCCGCATAAAAGTTATCTACCCGGTTATTGTTAGCAAACGGCAAGTTAATAATCCCCGTTTCTAACTCCACCTTAAAGTCATTTATTGTCAGCTCACTATGCACGAGTGCTCCAGTAGCGACCTGAGCCGAGAATGTATCAAACATCGTTCTCAGGTTAGCTGCCATCTCCTGGGCAGCAAAGTCAGCCGCATCCGCGGTGAAGTTTTGAACCTGGTATTGCCCAGTATCAACTGCATCGAGGTATGTTTGTACTTTAATTTCCACTACTTTCACGTCCTCCTCATAAGTCGACTACAGATTCTTATCCATATTAAAGGTCAATTTGGATAATTTCAAGCCTTCAGTAACGAAATGGCCGATCATCTTCATGGTCCGATTGCGCATTTCTGCTACCATCGCGTAGTTTTGCTTGGTCAAGAATTCAGTCAGATCATTACCACTCAACTTCGCTGCTTCAGCATCAGCTTGGGCAATCATGCGGTGTTTAGTTTCCCGCGCTGCCGTTAAGTAATCTAGGTCATCTTGAATGAAATGTGCATGGTGGGATTCAACTAACATTGAAAGTTCCCGGTACATCCAGTAAGCACTGCTTACGTCAAACTCTAGTGGTGTATTGCTCCACGAAGGATCCGTGTCATTAGCATTGGTGTAAAACGGGACATATGGCGTAAAGGCCGGTACCCCGAAGCAAACCCACATTAAAGCTGCTTGGTCATGTGGCACGTCGTTCCGTAGCTGTAAAATATGGGAATTTTGTGTCCGGTTAAGGCAGATTGGCCGGTAACGGACCTTATCCGCATCAGATCCATGACCTAACGGATCAAACTGTGTTTCGTTATAATGTGAACTCAGCACATATTCCAAGTCTTCGAGGGCCAGCAACCGGTTGGCCTTCCGGATAAATGGTAATTCGCTTGATTCTGGATCCTGGTCAATTTCTGGATTGAAGCACTTTTGTCCATACCATACCCGCGGTGTATTGTAATGCCGATCTTTTTCTGTATCCGTTCCAAAGATCTTCCGGAAATTAAATCCTTCCCGGTCAGGGTTCAAATGATGGGCATCTACGAATTCACGCAACCCTTCTGACCACATAAAATTATCGGGATCATCAAAATCAATCTGTTGTTGGGCTACTTGGTTGGCCGCGATTGCATAGGAATCATCCGGGATCCGAGTGGCAGCCCAGTGGTGGCCGGTAACAATTTCCATGTACCACACCTCATCATTGTCGGCAAACAAGACCCCGTTTCCTTCAGGCGAACCGTATTTCTTGATTAACTGTCCCAAGTATTCCACCCCTTCACGAGCAGAATGAATATAAGGCGCAACCATGTGTTGCATACTTTCTTCTAGCAATCCGTCTGGAACCAGGGGGTCATGAGCTAACGCACGTTGATTGCCATAGACACTTTCCGTACAGGACATCGCTACATTAGCTTCATTGATGGAGCTTTCCCCATAGTAACCTTCTTTGTCCAAATCAACGTTAGGGGTAAATGGTGTCCGCAAACCCCGCTGCGGTAATTCCGCGGTGAAATTATTCTTCTTAGACTTAAAGATCCGCCCCTTTTCGTTATATGCTGCCTGCATATGGAAACGCTGGGGCGTGATTGGTAAGAAGGTGTCGTCGTTGCGGGCGATCATTGTTGAACCATCAATCGTGGCCTTCTTGCCCACGAGAATTGTTGTACATGCCGTTTCTGTTGTCATCTATGACCCTCCAAACTAAATACTTACTATACAGTGTACGCCTTTTTAGTCCTGACGACTAGCCTTGCTTACACAGAGTCTAGTCTTTAGCTCCTCTTTTGCCCCTTATTGAGACAAGCGCATCCGTTCGACGTCAAATATTTTATCGACCCAGCCATTATAAAAAGAGGCTTCGTGGGTTACCAAGAGGACATTTCCTGGAAATTGTTGCAATGCTGTCCGCAACGCCACCTTAGTTTCATCATCTAAGTGGTTAGTTGGTTCGTCTAAGATCAAGAAATTACTTGGTTTAAGTTCTAATAGACAAAGCTTTACTTTAGTCTGCTCTCCCCCACTCAAAAGGTGCATCGGTTTTTGCGCATTTTCGGCATTAATTCCCGCCCGCGCCAAGCGCTGCCGAATTGTTTTAGGCTCTAACAAAGGATACGCATCTTGAATTACCTGCAGAGGTGTTTGGTTCGGATCATCCCACTCTAATTCCTGACTAAAGTAATTGACGATTACCGCATCACCAAACTTAGCTGTCCCCGCAAAAACAGGAATTTTTCCTAGCAAAGACTTGATCAACGTTGATTTTCCAATCCCATTAAAGCCCTTTAAGACAACCTTTTCTCCATAACTCAGGGTAAATGTTACTGGCGCCAGTAAAGGCTTATGGTAGCCCACTGACAAGTGGTTCACCCGTAGTGTTTCAGCGGACAGGATCTCCTGGTAAGGAAATTTAAAATGGGCCTGCAGATTAGTGCTTGGCGGATCGATCCGCACCAACTTGTCCAGACGCTTCTGCCGTGACTTTGCCATGGCCGACCGACTCCCGGCCTTATTTTTACGGATATAGGCCTCATCTTTAGCGATTTGTAATTGCTGTTTCTCAAATGCTCGTTGTTGGCTTTCCTGCCGCGCGGCTTTTTGTCGCATCGCCTGTTTGAAACTCCCAGTATACTTAGTGATCTTTTTGAAGGCAACATCAATAATGGTATTGGTAATTTGTTCCAAAAAATCGTAATCATGCGAAATAACCATAAAGCAAGCCGCGGTTTCATTGAGGTAGTCTTGCAACCATTCAATGTGTTCTGTATCAAGATAATTTGTCGGTTCGTCCAATAAGAGGACGTCTGGTTGCTCTAATAATAATTTAGCCAAAATGATTTTGGACCGCTGTCCGCCAGAACAGTCACTTACCTGCCGGTCCTTGCCTAAGGCGGTTAGTCCCAACCCCATCATCACTTGGTCGATCCTGGTATCGATATTATAAAAATCGGCCGCATCTAATTTCTCCTGATAGTAGCCCGCTTGATCTAGCAAATGTTCATCCAGCGACTGGGCGTACTTTTCATAACAGGTTGCTTGCTTGGCTGCGATCTCGTCGAGATCTGCAAATGCCGACCGCAAAAAAGTTTGAATAGTTAAATCATGGGCTGATTCTGCATACTGGTCCAAATACCCGATCTTAACTCCCTTTTGCCATTTGATCTGACCTTTATCTGGTAGTTCCTGGCCCGTCAAGAGTTTGATCAAGGTGCTTTTACCAGCACCATTTTGCCCAATTACCCCCATGTGATCCTCTTTATTAAGACGGAAGGATGCATCTTCGTAGAGGGTTTTATCAGCAAATGAATGGGATAAATGCGTTACTTCTAAAATGCTCATCGTTCTCTTCTCTCTGTTAATTGTCAGTTTCTGAATAATAAAAAATCCACACAAAACACAGCAGTCTTATGTGGAGCCTTTAAATATTCGAATATTTGCAAACGATCGTAATTACGATTGCTCTACTTCTTACTTGCTAGCCTTGTCAAGTGCTTCGCGTTCCTTTAAGAAAGCAAGAACTGCTTGGTGTTGAGCACGACGCTTCTTGATGTTTTTAGCGTTAACCGGACGACGGTCGTTACCTACGCCAACATGGACGTTTGTTGAATCATGACGCATAACAGGAAAACCTCCCTTCATTTATTCATGCATTTTATCATTTTATACTTAAAACCGCAGTTTTTCAAGGTCTAGACTAAAAAAGAGACCACCTGAGCTGTTACCTGCAATGGTGGTCTTACTTTTTTAACGGTTAAATATCTTTAAATTATCGCTGGTGGCTGGAGAAGTTTGGGTTAGTTCGCCCCGCACAACGATCCGGTTAGTCTCCCCAGGTTCTCCTGAAGCACAGGTGAATAATGTTACTAACTTTTGCTGCCCCACATTATCCACCCAGTAGACTTCTGTTTCATTGATTTTTTGGCGCACAGTAACCGTATAAGTGTAGACTTTTTGCCCATCAGTCAGATAGATCTTATCCCCTTTTTGTACCCGCGCCAAAGGTCCAAACAAGATCTTATCGTTCTTCATGTGGTGCCCAGCCAAAGCATAGTTATTTGCTGCCCCCAGCTGCTGGTCAGCCTTCATCGTCCCCGCTCCACGAATCAAATTACTATTTTCTAAACCATAAAAGATCGGCAATTTCAGCCCTACTGCAGGAATAGCCACCTTCCCAATCGCTTTTTGTTTGGCCATTGATGCCTTGACCACTTCGCGGTTATCCACGGCCTTAACTGTCGCAAAGTCAAAATTTCCCTTTTGTGTCTTGGGGCTATAAATCTTGGTTGTTAAAGCGGACTTTTCCATGTGCCCGATCGCCATGGTTTTGATCTGTTCATTGAAGACCAAGGCCAACCCAATAACCACCAAAATCAGCGCCAAGACCCGATAGAGCCAACTTTTGTGACTTTTCTTAGCTGCCACTTCGCTACCTCCTTAAAAATATTAATTTCATTCTAGCATGTTTTGCCCCCTCGCTACACCTCTACTGTTTCGCCTGTCTGCGTCAAATAGAGGTACTTGTGGGTTACTGGTGCAGCTACCATTTGTTGTAAAGCCAGTTGATAAAGGTTAAGTTGCCCCTGGTATTCTCGCTTCATTCGCTCGCTAAAGGCCTGGGCATCTTCGCCAGCAACCGCTCCTGCGTGGCTAGTGGCTGCCATATGTCCAAATGGATGGTTCGTCTTGTAGTCAAAAATCACCACTTCGTCCCCAGTGTCGACATACCCGTCAATGATCCCGTGAACCAGGATCGGCTTGCTAGCCGTTGCCGTGATGGCAAAGAGTTTTTCGGGTTGGATTACTAGCGAGAACGGAACCTCACGGAAAACTTGGTCTGGATGGGCTAGAACCAACTGGCCCACCGGGGTTTGATAGAAGTTAACGATCCCATCAAGATTAATCTGCGCAGCAACTTCTTGACTAAGCAGATTATCCTGGACTAACTGCTCACACATTGCTTGGACCCGGTCCTTGGTTACCTCCTGGTGCAGATCCATTTTTTGGAACAACAAGTGAGTTGCAGTCCCGATTTGGGCTGCCGATACCGGTTTGGTCATTGTTGGCATAAATGATGGCAATGAAAATTCATTGTCCAAATACCGATTAACTTGCCCATTTTTAGCTCCATCAAGGTTTTGCAGTCGTCCCATCCGTTCAGTATCTGGATCTTCAAATAGGCGCCGAATATCTGATACCGACTGAAAGGCAGTGGTCCGTGTCAAATCGAGTTGATCGTAGTGGTGGTTCAAAACTACCGCCATCTCTTTTAACATCTCGGGGCTGACATGCTCGTGTGCCGCCTCAATTTTGGTTGTCAACCACTGATCAACATCCGTCGGTTGCTCATGTTCAATCTGAGGCAATTGATCTGGCCCAACGAACCGGACACTGAAATCCGCCCCACTAGCTTGAACAAATGCTGGTTCAGGCAGGTTCGTATCAAGTGGGTAACCAAACTTGTGACTCCGAATTAGGCACATTCCTAGCCAATCCATCAAAGATGTTTGGGCTGCCCGTGCGCCGGCTGGCAAGACCAGTGCGTCGGTCATCGCTGCCCCCTGCCATTTTGTGAGCACTTTATCTTGTTTGTCATACGCTCCGATGATAAGCAACTTCTGCTCAGCCCGCGTCAACGCTACGTAAAGGAGCCGCATCGCCTCAGCCCGGTTTTTCCGTGCAATCCTATTCTGCGCTAATAGTTTAACCAGGGAGTCACTCTTGATGGTGGCCGTGTTGGCAACGCCTGGAATCTCAGGATCAGTTAATGGTTGTACATAAGTTAAACCAGCACCTTCGGTTGGGGTAAAGATCACACTTTGGCGCTCATCCGTGAGGTTGAATTGATGGGTAGCATCGAAAAGGACTACAATCGGAAACTCTAGCCCTTTACTCCCGTGAATAGTCATCACTGTTACCGTATTGCCAACGCTCTGTGTGGTTGCCGCGTTAAGATCATCATTATTTTCTTCCATCCGTTCAACAAAGCGAATAAATTGGAAAAGTCCTTTGAATGATGTCTTTTCATAGGCTGCTGCGCGATCATACAGCGCATGCAGGTTGGCTTGGCGTTGTGGTCCCCCAGGCATCCCAGCTACATAATCAATAAAGCCTGTCTGATCATAGATATCCCAGATTAGATCAGCAATCGCCTGCTGGCGGGCGAGGTCACGCCAGGTAGTCAGCTGCCGCATAAATTGGTCGACGCGCTCCCACAACTCGTGGTGCAGCTCATCGTGAGTTTGCCAATACTTGGTCAATGTCGTGTAATAATCACTATCCCTTTGGGTCAATCTGATCCGGGCAAGGTCATTTTCCTTAAGTCCCACAATTGGCGAACGCAAAACTGCTACTAATGGGATATCCTGCCGGGGGTTATCAATGATTTTTAGCAACGAAACCATGATTCTGATTTCAGTTGTTTGGAAATAATTAGCCGCATCATTGACATATAAAGGAATGCCCGCCCGACTGAAGTAATCCATAAGTGTATTGTTGTTGCCACGCGTCCGCGTCAAAATAGCGATATCACTATAAGTAACTGGTCGCATCTCACCTGTCTGGCGGTCAAAAATCCGGTGGCTACCATTACACAATTCTTGAATCTTGGCAATCAATAATTGCACTTGCCCCGTCACCTTATCCGGAACAGGTTCTTCTGTCGCCCCATCCTGTTCACAATAGAGCAGGATTTCGGCTTGGAGGTCCGCCACATCGGCAGGGAGCGCCTCAGGTTGGGTTTGAGGATAATATTTCGCCCCAAACTTTAACTGTGCATTAGTGTCATAGTCCATTTCCCCTACTTGTTGGTCCATCAGCTGACTAAAAATCAAATTGGTAAAGTCTGCTACATTTTGTACTGACCGGAAGTTCTCAGCCAGGATCACCCGTTCATCGTCATTGTCAGTCTGGGCATAGCGGTGGTATTTATCCAAAAAGAGCTGGGGTTCAGCCGAACGGAAGCCATAAATTGACTGCTTAACATCTCCCACCATAAAAAGGTTGCCAGACTTAGTTCGGGCAAAGCTCGTCAGGATTGCTTCCTGGAGGTGGTTAGTATCCTGATATTCATCGATCATGATTTCCGCAAACTGGTTACGCATACTGGTTTGCACATCTTCATTCTGTAAAATTTGTAAGCTTAAATGTTCCAAGTCATTAAACTCTAGCAGGTGGCGCCGCCGTTTCTCTTGGGCATATGCATCCATAAATCGCAGGGTCACTTCTGCCAGTTTATTAGCTAAGCGGTAGCAAGCATGTAAGGTTTGCCGAACGGCTTGTTCGTCTTCCCCAAACCACCGGGTACTGAGATTTTTGAGGGTCTTTTTAACATCGTCAATCAATGCCGTGATCCGTTTCTTCTCTTGAACTGCCACAGGATCAAGGTTCCGCCCATAATATTTCTTAGTGAATGTAAAGGCCAAGCGTGCTTGAATGGTGGCATACTCTGGGTCCGAAGCGGCCAAAGTAGCCAGAACTTGGCGCAAGTGAGCTTGATCATCGGCAATCTTAGCAGCTGCTTTGTCAAAACCATTGTTTTCAGCAATTGTCTGTGCCAAGGTCAAATTGCTAGCTTGTTGCTCTAATTCCTGTTGTACCAAAGGAATGATCCCCTGCCGAAATAGTTCCATCTGGCCTAAACCTGCTTCAGGGACCCGGTAGGCCTGGCCCAACTTTTGGAGCCATTCCTGAGGGTGTGGCAAGGACAACGATTGACGATAAGCCCGCAGTACAATCGTTGTCAGACCTTCGTCATCACGGTCATTGGTAAAATTATCGGCTAATTCTTTGAAGGACGCACAGTCGGGTTCAGCCGTGTCCTGCCCTTGATAATAAGCCTGGTAATACTGCTCGCGCACGTCTTCCCACACATTTTCCATTAACATAGTCTGTTCAGCCGTGTCCGTCAACATCCTGAAGCCCGGATCAAGGTTGATAACATAGTAGTAGCGACGGATGATTTGCAAACAAAAAGCATCGATGGTGCTGATATTAGCAACATTTAGTTTTACTAATTGTTGCCGGTAACGGCGCACTTCGGCTGGCGAAGCTGTTTGCAGTTCTTTTTCGAGTGCCTTTTTAATCCGGTCGCGCATTTCAGCGGCCGCTGCTTCGGTAAAAGTTACGATTAAAAGCTGGTCGATATCAGTTCCTTGCTTAATCTTTTCGATCACCCGTTGGACTAAAACCCGGGTCTTCCCAGACCCAGCTGAGGCAGCCACCAGGATGTTTTGCCCCTGGTCAAAGATTGCCTGTTTTTGTCCCGGTGTAAAATTAATTTCTGCCATTGTTGTCCCCCTCTTGCTGTGCATTATTTAATAGCTCTAAGACTTCTTGGAGTCGCAATTCTGGAATTGGGCGATAGTTATTCTCAGGTAACATCTCGTCAAATTGCATAATCGCCTTGTAATCAGAGTATGCAAGCACACTTGTATTGTCAGTAAAGCGCGCCGGAGCCAAACTAACATCTCCGGCAAAAATCCGTTGGGCAGCCGCTACAATCAGGTGTTCATCGTGGGCCACCAACTGGTTGAGCTGGTCAAGCGTTAACAAAGTATTGGTAGTCGGACTGCTAGAGGCGAACTGATAATCGCCTTCCTGCTGTGCTTTTTTCCGTTTAACCGGATAAATGCTAGAATTAGCAGCTTTAGTCGCATCCCCCGCTAGATCCTGATCCAAAGTCAACAAGAAATCTTGGTCGTTGACCAACAAGCCGTTTAATTTGTGTTGCTTAAAGATTTCCTGACTACTATTCTTCTTGAGAACTTGAGCTTGATTCAAATTAGGACTAAAGATCCGCATATACAAAGCACCGGCTGGTTCAAACCGTTGGGTTGGTGGTAATGCTTGGGCTTCGCGCTCTAAAAAGGCTAAGTATGTTAATAATTGCAACATAATACCAGCATATGCTTTACCATAGCTAAACCGTTTATCGCTAGATTTATAATCAATAATTGTCCGGTAGCGTTTATTATTAGCCACCAATTCATCGATGCGGTCAACTTTTCCCCGTACGTTGACGCGGTAATCAGCCTGGTTTCCCACAGCAAAATCATATTGTAGCCCTGGCCGACTATTGGTATCTCCTAATTGACCATACACGACCTCTGTTCCAATTGTTTTGACTGGCGACTTAGTCCGGGATTGACGCACCGTCCACCCCATATGTGCAATTGTCCCGTGGATTTTATCCCCTAAATACCGCATCCGGTGCGAACTCTGTAAAATGCGAAACTCATCCCGGTGTTGAATGTCATCCATAATCGCAGTCATCATCCGGTCAAATTCGGTTGCACTCAGTTCAGCCAAAGTTTGGCCAGCCTGTGCTAAGCGGTCAAAAAGTTCTTGCAATGCCAAATGGAAAATCGTCCCCCGAATCGTAGTTGACATTTCCAATACTTCCCGTGGTTGCAGTTGCAGTCCATATTTCAAGAAGTATGAATAAGGATTGGAGTAGAATTCTTCTAGCTGTGAAATAGAAGTGTTCAGTACCAACTTATTGTCTTGTTTGCTAGCATAGAGCTCTTGAGCTACTATTGGCTGCAAATGTTCTGGTGAATTGTGGTATGTCAACCCACCTAAGAGCTTGTGGGCTAGTTTGGCCCAATGTGGATCTTTGGTTAAAACATTATAAACAGCCTGCCAGCGGTCAGGTAACGGCTGATTTTCTTGGAGGGCGTGCCGAGTCACCCCAGCTAAATTGGTCAAAGTCAAGCGGGGGGCGCCAACATAGTCAGCAATTGCCCCCGTAGTTACGGGTGGGATCGTTGCTACTTGCCGAACTGGTAAAGTAAAGTGTGTGACGATCTGCCGTAAATATGGCGATGGGTTAACTGTTTTTTCACCATCAATATTGGCGGGGTAAGATAGATACAATTGCTGGTTGCCCGACATAAAGGCCAAATAAGCAATAAACGCTTGATCAAGCATCGCATACTCACTGCTTGGTTTAAGTACCTGGTTATCTGCTAGCAATGGGGTTAAGAGGGCACGATCTTGGTCAGTTAGTAAGTCGTCTTGTTTGATAATTTCTGGCATGACCCCTTCACACAGCCCAAGTATGAAAGTCACTTTTTGTTCATTTAGTTGGGCTAACAATGCGTCTGACACAAGTACCTGGTCTAACGTAGCTGGAATTTGCCCGTAGCTAGCTCCTTCAAACCCACTTTGCAGGATTTCAAGAAAGTTGTTGGCAACAAAGGGCTGCTTTCCTAAAACTTCGTTATATTCTTCGACCATTCTAATCAACATTTGCCATACTTCTTTGGGACGGGAACTTCCCACTACATCCCCTGCTTGGTGGGCTTGTTCTTGGAGTTTTTGTAGCTGAACCACTACTCCGTTTTCCACTAAGAACGTGATTAGTAATTTAGCCGCTTGGGTCCCCGTTTGGGCGTGGTCTAACTGTTTAAAGAAAGGCGGTAGTGTCTGCTGAATATAATGTCTGATAAAGTTGATCTGATGTTCAACTTTCTTTTCACTAGCAAACTGTTCCCGTCCCGCCGTTGTCTTGCGATAAAAGAACTTCCAGTCCTCTTTTTGTAACCAGTCACGAGCACCATTGAAATTATATTTAAGGATGGCATTCTCCGTAATATCCAGAAGCTCCCTAAATTTATGCCGACTCATATATTCATTTTCGGCATCTGGGTCGCGGGGGAGTAGCAACTCTGTCTTCAATAGCCGCATCATATCCTGGTATTGATAGTTGTGTTCCTTAATCTGAAATAAAGCTGTCAACAACTCCACTAGCGGGTGATTACTCATTGTTTGGCGACCATCAATAAAGGCCGGAATCTGTGCCTGCTGTAATAGTGGCTGGATGACTTCTTGGTAGGCTGTCAGGTCCGGCGTCAAAAGCACAAAATCGTTATAATGGTAACCTTCACGCGCTACCATCTGGTGAATCTTGTTAGCAACAAATCTCACCTCGGCGTCCTTGGTCGCCGCTTGAACTACATGCACAGCTGTCCCAATATCATGCACTGCGTTATTGGTTTGGCCCGTATTACTCTTTATCCAATAATCCTCCAGTCCGAGGAGGCCTGGTGCGGTGATTCGAGGCTGTTGAACTGCTAAATTCCGTACGGCTACTCCTTTTGCCCGTGCCAACTGGTTAAGCCGGAAGTATGTCCGCCCTGTCCGTAGATAGAAGGAACTAGGGTCAGGTAGCTTTGAGGACGGTTGATCTAACACAAGCGCCACAAACACTTGCGCTGCTCGTTGAAACAGCACTTGAAGCACTTGTTCTTCTAAAGCATTGTAACGGTAAGCTTTATCAAGGAAAAAATAAGTATGACTCAGGTCTGCCTGAGTAAAATATGCTGCCAAAGCTGTTAAAACGGCTGCATTATCAGTATATTTACCTTGCAAATAATGTTCATATTCTCGATATACTAATGCCAAATCGGTTAGTTTTGCTTGGAGGTCGGCTTGCTGGCCCACATCTGGGGCTACTTGCGGGATCAGCTCTTGAAGATCTGTACTACTGATGTTAGCAGCCCGCAAATCGTTCATCTGTGTTACCAGTTTAGCCACAAACCCCGGTTGATTTTTTTCACCCCGAAATAGGCGCAGGTCATCCCCTTTATCTTGCAAAATTTTGGTCACCAGCATGTTGGTCCCAGCCTGGCTCAAGCGGGGCACCTGATAAACTGGTTGGTCCTTGAGAAAATACCAAGCTAAACGGGTGAATGAGTAAACTTGCACCTGGTTTGTTGCAAATGTCGCCTGCCGCTCAACGCCTGCTTGTTGCCGTAGCATATCCAGTATTTTAACTTCTGTCCCAAACTTAACGTGATCAGGGACGATAAAATAAAACTTCCCTTGTGGGTTCGCTTCTTTAAGCGCCAGCATTTGCTCCAGCAACTCCTGCTGGTGGTCTTGTGACGCATTGCCAAGAATAAAAGTAAGCCCCATATTATTGCCTCCAAATCATAATTGTCCATGACTCATTTTAGCAGAAAACAAAAAGGAGCTGCGGCGCGATCACTAAAAGATCACTCCGTCAGCCCCTAAAGGGTTATTTTTGTGACACTAAGTAGTCTAATAACTGGAACATCACTTGTCGATTTTGCGCTGGAACGCCATGAGCAATAATTTCTGCTGCCGTTTGGTGCAGATCATTATTGTCATCTGGATAAGTAGCATCGTTAATGGCAATTTCGCGCACATTATCCAACGCTGGTTCAAAATGAAATTGTAAACCAATTACATTATCTTTCAACAAGAAACCCTGGTTGGCAACCAGATCACTACTGAATAGCAACTTTGCTCCCGTAGGAATTTCAAACATTTCTTGGTGCCAATGCAATACTTCCACCGTTGCTGGCAAGCCCGGAATCACGTCAGTTTGCAAATAGACCGATGCCCACCCAACTTCTTTATGTGGAGCCGCATGTACCCGGGCTCCCTGAGTATAAGCAATCTGTTGGGCCCCAAAACAAGCGCCAAAGAGCGGTTTATTTTGGGCCAATAGTTCCCGAATCAAATCTCGCTCCGCCTTGACCCAAGGTAAATCATCGTTGGGACTTTGGGGACTACCCAAAATCACTAGCATATCTGTTTCGTCTGCTTGAGGCAACCGGCCAAAGGTCGCCGGATGATAAATGTACACTGCGTGTCCATGTGCATGGGCCCAATCTTGAATAGTCCCGGGTCCTTCATTCGGCGTATGCTGCAAAATATTAACTCTCATGTAAGTTTTCCTTTCCAACGACGGCAAAGTTTATCCGGTTTCGCCTGCAAATACCTGAAATTATTTTTAATATAAAGCATACAAGAGATAGTTGACAAGCAAAAAATAACTATGGCTGGATCTTGGCAGCAGAATATGTTTCCTTTCGCAAACAAGCTAGGTTTCATGTCCAAATAATTTAAGCAGTCATTATCTTTTCTCCGCCTACTTTTTCTAGCTGACACGATATATTAAAAAATATGTGCTTTTCAAAAAGGCTTAAAACCAGGGTTCTTCTCTTGTGAAACGCGCATATTTTACTATATGCCGTGTCATAATTGCTACCAGAGCAAATCTTCATTTCAACTGTTGGTAAATAAAATTCCTTTTTGGCAAAATCTGGATATAAAAAGAACGAGGCTGAGAGAAAATAAAGTTTTCTCCCAGCCCCGTCGCTCTTTACCAATATTAGTTGCAAAGATCCATCATATTTTCCTGTCAGTGCTTAACCCAACAGCCTATTTCAATGAGTCCCAAGGTGCCAATGGAATAGGTTCTTGGTGCAACAATTCCTTTTGTGCCGGGGTCAGGTACTTCTTGTTAATGATCACTTCATACATATAATTATCAAACCATTTATCAGTCATAATGAAATATCCCGCTTGCCCAGGCTTGTCACCCCACGAGTTTTCAACTTTCCATTTCGTTGGTTGATCTTCAACCAGATCAACGCCTGTCATCGTCATTGCATGGGAAACTTCCCCCTGCCCGCTGGCGAGCCGATCCTGTTTGGAGAAACTCAAATCCACCCCAAAGAGTTCATCTTGCTTGAAGAAATCTGGGTCTAAAATCCCGGCCTTACGGTCAGAATCCGCGCCCACATCACATCCAAACCAAGCTGTCTCACCCGCTTGTAGCTGCGCAATTGTCGCCTGCTTTAACGCTGCTGTATCCACAATTACGAATTGGTTCGTCCGACCACCAGCAATATAATCTTGGCTTGGAAGGGAATATACCTTACCTAACTCGTGGTCCGGTGCGTCTGTCAAACAAACATAATCATTAAAGTCAACTTTAATGTACTTGGCATAGAATTCCTGTGGAGTTAGGTTCCGCACAATGTGGTAGTTGTTATCCTTGTCTCGGTATTCGAAATCAAATTTTTCAACTGGTTTACCAAAGGCAAAAACTAACATCCGGTAAACCTCACTCAAAAAGGCCTGTTTTTGTTCAGCAACTGCAGCCGGAGTTTGACCGGCAGCTATCATTCGCCGTAAAAACATGGCATCGCGCCGAAGCTTCCATTGCAGGGTTGTATTTAACCCGGCAGTGTTAGAGCTGGTAAAAGTTTCTTCCATCGCACTCTTGGGCACCAGTCCGTACTTTTCAATCAATGCTACCGCATTGGACCACTGCCCGCCGTCACTGTCATTCCAGCTCAGGTTCCACTGGACTAACCGATCGTTAAGGGGACGGTCGGCTGTAGCAATGATCCGTTCATAAAATGCATTAGCCTTTTCAAGCCGATCATAGAAAGCATTGTAGTTTTGAGAAAACTCGAAGTCTTTCAAGTTTAACTCTTGTACTAACTGATGACGCAACGTATTCAGGGTTGCAAACAACCAGCAACGTCCTGATTGCTTCTGGTTGGTAACCTTGCCAGTCTTAACTTCAACTGAAAAGACATGGTCCAGATGTTGCTTAGCCGCAAAATTCTTGCTAGCTTCGACCACTCCAGTGTTTTGAACTGCTCTGGCCAACGGCTCTGCTCCCGGATACGCGGCTAATTCCTGTTCGTACCGTGCTAGGTCTGCAGCTGTGATCTGAGCTGACACTGGCATTGATTCATTTTCCATTCTTTCACCACTCCCGCTAATTTTGTTCGATTATACCACAAATCAAGGAGGAAACTTTTTATTCTACTGGCCAGTCAATACTTTGACTCAAAGCAACGTTACGGTTAATTTCTTCTACCAACGTTCCGATTTTTTGCTGGAGGGCGCCTAAAGACCAGTTGCCCAGATACAGTCGCCGCGGCATTTCTTCCATTTGAGCCAGGGTAATGATTGCCTGGCCGACCAATTCAGGGTCCCCACTTTGGTTGTGATTGAGTTGGGCCAAGCCGGCCATTGTTTGCCGTACCACCTGGTATTCTGGCAGTTGCTTTTGGGGCCGTTTCATCGAACGGTCATCCAAAAAGTCAGTGCGCACTCCGCTAGGACCAACAGCAGTTACCTGGATCCCAAACGGTGCTACCTCATCAGCCAACGCCTCACTCATCATGATGACAGCCGCTTTAGTTGCCGAATAAATAGCTTGTCCTGGCCCGGTCACTGTGCCTGAGATTGAAGCAATATAAGCAGCCGGTAAATTAGCTTCGGTCCAGCCTACCAGTGGTTGAGGTACTTCTCCTTCTGTCCCCGCAATTGTAGCCCCGATCAGTGGGTAACTCCTACCTGCTTCATCGCGTTAATGATTGTTTGAGTTGCCTGAGCATCAGACATCGCATTTAAATAAACTAAGTCAACGCCTTGCAAGGCCTGCATTAGTGCCTTTTGGTTTTGGAAAGTCCCATCAACCAGGCTAACCCGATCTCCTTTTAACGCAGCCAGACGGGTACTGATATTCCGCCCATATAAGACAAGTTCCATGTCCGTTTCGGCCAATAGCCGTTGACTAAATTGACGCGCAATTTGTCCAGCAGCCCCTAAAACTAAAATTTTCTTCATAATAGTTTCCTCCTGATTATTAATTTGTATGCACATGCATATATCATAAGAACACTTACTTTTTGTCAACCCTCCCACATTTTAGTTGACACCGTGTCACTTTGTGGTATTCTTGATTTTAAAAGTGACATCGTGTCACATAGATGCTAAAGAATACAGGAGAGAAATTATGCCTAGTTCGACTTTTTTAAACCTACCCACACCGAAAAAGGACCGGATCATCCATGCTCTGGTCACAGAGTTCTCGCACCATCCCCTGGCCGATGCTCAAGTAGCCCCCATCGTTAAAGAGGCTGCGATCGCGCGCGGGGCTTTTTATAAATATTTCACTGATTTAAATGATGCTTATCACTTTGTTTACCAACTAGCAATCCAAACAATTCATCGCACCATTCCTGCTCCGCCAGTTGCACACTCAGCTGCCACCTATACTAACTTTACCCGCTCCTTCCTTGAACAAGCGGTAGCTAGTGAATACTTTTTATTTATCAAGAACCATCTTTTATTTAATGAACAAAATGTCTCCACATCAGTACCACTAGATTCTGATGCAAAAACATGGGCTGCTGCTACCCTGAGCCATGCAGCCCTGCGCGAGGCTATTGCCACATCGGATTCTGCCACTCAAGCGTTGATTTTGACCCGACTTAATACAGCCTTAAAGCACTTATTTTCAGAGGAGGATTGACTATGTTTTTAGCATTAAAAGAATTACGCCACGAAAAACTCCGGTATGGGCTCGTTATTGCAATGATTGCCCTAATTTCTTATATGATTTTCATTTTAACCGGTCTGGCTTCTGGTTTAGCCAACCAAAATACCGCTGCCATTGATTCATGGCAAATCAAAAAGATTGTCCTCAACAAAGATGCTGATACCAACCTACGTCAATCCCTTCTAACTAACCAAGAAGTCGCTAAAGGAACACAAAATCACCAGGTATCTGTTATCGGTCAGGCAACCATTGTTGCTAAACGTCCGCACCATGCCAATATCTCTGGAACTTTTATCGGGATCAATCCTAATCAAGCTCTTGCCTCCCAGATAAAGATCACTACTGGTCACCAGCTGCGTGGAAAATACCAGCTAGTGGTCGATGATAGCCTGGCAGATAAAGGTCTGAAAATTGGCGACCAGTTTACCTTTAACTCTGATCCACAAAAATATACTATTGTTGGCTTTACTCATAACGCTAAGATGAGTGTTACACCCGTCATTTACGGAAACATTGCTGCGTGGGCTAATATTCGCCAATTACCAGCAACTTTTGGTGGCAGTGCACTAGTTAGTTCCCACAAAAACCTCCCGGCTCCATCTGCCAACTCGAAAACATACCCTGTTGCTGACTTCATTGCAAAATTACCGGGATATGCGGCTCAAAATAGCACCTTCATTTTTATGATTGGTTTTTTACTAGTGATCTCACTCATTATCATCGCTGTTTTTCTATACATTATTACAATGCAAAAGTTACCCAACTATGCGGTTCTCCGAGCTCAAGGGATTCCTGCCCGCTTGCTGGTTACTGCCACTTTATTGCAGGCTGGTTTGCTCACTGTAATCGGACTTGTTATCGGAACCCTTTTAACATACGGAACAGATTTGGCTTTACCAGCTGGTGTCCCCGTGTCATTTGACCTCCCCCTACTAGGTTTAGGGGCACTGGGGCTGCTCTTAATGGCCTTCCTTGGGGCACTGATCCCTGGTCGTGTAATAGCTAAAGTCGATCCAATCACAGTAATTGGAGGTTAATTTTATGACAGCAATTCATTTACACAATATCAATAAGTTTTTTGGGTCTGGGTCCGCACGTGTTCATGTGCTAAAAGATCTTGATTTTCAAGCTGAATATGGTGAACTAGTGCTTATCTTAGGTCCCTCTGGTTCCGGCAAGAGTACCTTTTTAACGATTGCCGGTGGTCTGCAAACACCGTCCACAGGTACGGTAAGCATCGCAGACCAGCAAATCGATCAGTTAACTCCCCAACAGCGGGAACAAGTTCGCCTGAATAAAATTGGCTTTGTTCTCCAGTCATCCAGCTTAGTGCCTTACCTTGATGTCGCTGATCAGTTTGCTCTAGTTGACCGAGTCAAAAGAGGGAATCTTTCGCCACAAGAACTGGATCGCTTGTTGAAACAACTAGGCATTGCCGAGCTCAAGCATAAATTCCCGGAGCAGCTATCTGGTGGGCAGAAACAGCGGGTAGCAATCGCACGGGCATTATATGCCGATCCAGCAATCATTTTAGCTGATGAGCCAACTGCTGCTCTTGACAGTCCACGGGTACGTGAAACGGGTCAACTTTTACAGGCCGTTGCACATCAGCAACACAAGGCAGTAGTAGTGGTAACTCACGACCTGCGCCTCAAAGATTTTGCCGATAAAATTTATACATTGAATGATGGAAAATTAACAATTACCCGATAAACAAAAAAGCGGGGAGCACATTTTTCGTGTGCTTCCCGCTCTATTATATTTATCGCAAGAATTAAACTTCGTGTTGTTCAAATAGACTATCGACCGACTGATTATGGTAAATCAGCGAAATTGCTTGAGCAAATACTGGCGCTACGGATAACACCTTGAGTTGGTCGAATTGCTTTTCTTCCGGAATAGCAATCGTGTCTGTCACAATCACTTGCTTGATATCAGAATCACGCAAGCTTTCTACAGCTTTGCCAGAGAAAACAGCGTGTGTTGCGCAGGCATAGATATCCTTGGCATTAGCCATCTTCAATGCTTTGGCCGCATCTGTCATCCGAACACCGGTATCAATCATATCATCCAGGATGATGCAGTTCTTACCGGCAACGTTGCCAATAACCGTCTGATCATGAATTGTTTCCAGAGAATTCTCATCCCGCTTATCAATAATTGCAATTGGTGCTTTGAGTAGTTGGGCCATGTTCCGTGCTTTCTTGGCACTGCTATGATCTGGCGCAATCACCACAACATCCTTGTCGAGACCAATCTTCTTGAAATAATCCACTTGGGTAAAAATTGCCAGCAAGTGGTCGACTGGAATATTGAAGAAGCCTTGGAGCTGACCAGCATGCAAATCCATAGAAACTACCCGATCAGCACCTGCTGTTTGAATGAAATTAGCCACCATCTTAGCGGTGATCGGTTCCCGTGCACGCGCTTTCCGGTCTGCCCGTGCATATCCATAATAAGGAATCACAACATTAATTGTTTCAGCACTTGCGCGCCGCAAAGCATCGATCATAATCATCAATTCCATGAAGTTTTCATTAACTGGGTCAGAAATTGATTGCACAACGAAGACATCCGCTCCCCGGACACTTTCATCAATGTTGATTTGAATTTCACCATCGCTAAAATGCTTAACTGAAGCACTGCATAGATCTGCTCCCAATTCGGCAGCAATCTTTTGTGATAATCCTGGATTTGAGTTCAATGCAAACAGTTTTAAACTAGCAGTATTATTTTCCATAATGCCCTCCAATATATAATCCTACTGTCCCTATTATAGGGTAAAACGATTGATTAGTAACTATCTTTCCATGAAGTTATCCGATAAAAATCATCTGGTAAAAATAATTTAAAATTCATTGGGGGGCAAATTAGCACCTTTCTCATTGAAATATAGTAATTATTTAACTATTAATAACAGATTATGATTATATAATATGAACATACCTAAGTTGTCCCCTTCCCGTTCAAGCCACTTTAGACGGGTAAATTACAAACATTTCGCTTTACAACTTTCTTATTTAAATCGAAAAAGATTAATATTTCATATATAAACAGTAATTAGTTATATTTGATCCACAAAGCCCCCTAGTTCCGCAATAATTCGCATCCGCCTTTTTATACACATTCTCATTATTGTCTCAGTTGCAAACATTCCCTTTTTCACTTTTAAAGTAACCGTTACCTTTACTTATACGACGGCATTTGTTCCCATTAATTTTTAGTTCTATTTTTTTATTCTTTTAAAGAAAAATAAGGATGATTCCGCCTTGATTAAAATCAATAATGGTTTATACTAGATTATGTATTCAAGTTGAATTCGGTTACATCACATAGTGTGTTGTAATTACGGATTTACATATTTTTAGGAGGTTTTATGATGAGTTCTTCTCTTAAAATTGCTTCGACTCAAGAAGCGCGTCAATATTTCGATACTGACCGCGTTGTTGTCGATGCTGTAGGCTCTGATTTTACTGATGTCGGTGCTGTTATCGCAATGGATTACGAAACAGATGTCATCGACGCTGCTGATGCAACTAAGTTTGGTATTCCTGTTTTTGCCGTAACTAAGGATGCCCAAGCTATCAGTGCTGATGAGCTGAAGAAGATTTTCCACATCATTGATTTGGAAAACAAATTTGATGCTACTGTTAACGCTCGTGAAATCGAAACTGCTGTTAACAACTACGAAGACAGCATTTTACCACCATTCTTCAAGTCATTGAAAGAATACGTTAGCCGTGGTTTAATCCAATTCGACTGCCCAGGTCACCAAGGTGGTCAATACTACAGAAAGCACCCAGCTGGTCGTGAATTCTACGACTTCTTCGGCGAAACTGTCTTCCGTGCAGACTTATGTAACGCTGACGTTGCCTTGGGTGACTTGCTGATCCACGAAGGTCCTGCTGTTGCTGCTGAAAAGCATGCTGCACGTGTTTACAACGCTGACAAGACTTACTTCGTTTTAGGTGGTTCTTCCAACGCTAACAACACTGTAACATCTGCTTTAGTTTCTAACGGCGACTTGGTATTGTTCGACCGGAACAACCACAAGTCCGTTTACAACTCAGCTTTAGCTATGGCTGGTGGCCGTCCTGTTTACCTCCAAACAAACCGTAACCCATACGGCTTCATCGGTGGTATCTACGACAGCGACTTCGATGAAAAGAAGATCCGTGAACTGGCAGCTAAGGTTGACCCAGAACGTGCTAAGTGGAAGCGTCCATTCCGTCTGGCTGTTATCCAATTAGGTACTTACGATGGTACTATCTACAACGCACACGAAGTTGTAAAGCGTATCGGTCACCTTTGTGATTACATCGAATTCGACTCTGCTTGGGTAGGTTACGAACAATTCATTCCTATGATGCGTAACTCTTCACCATTATTGATTGATGACCTTGGTCCAGAAGATCCTGGTATCATTGTTGTTCAATCAGTTCACAAGCAACAAGCCGGCTTCTCACAAACTTCACAAATCCACAAGAAGGATAGCCACATCAAGGGTCAATTACGTTACTGTGACCACAAGCACTTTAACAACTCCTTCAACTTGTTCATGTCTACTTCACCATTCTACCCAATGTATGCAGCATTAGACGTTAACGCTGCTATGCAAGAAGGCGAAGCAGGTCGCAAGTTATGGCATGACCTTCTGATTACTACCATTGAAGCTCGTAAGAAGTTGATCAAGGCTGGTTCAATGTTCCGTCCATTCGTTCCACCTGTTGTTAACGGCAAGAAGTGGGAAGATGGCGACACTGAAGATATGGCTAACAACATTGACTACTGGCGCTTTGAAAAGGGTGCTAAGTGGCATGCTTACGAAGGCTACGGCGACAACCAATACTACGTTGATCCAAACAAGTTCATGTTAACTACACCTGGTATCAACCCAGAAACTGGTGACTACGAAGACTTCGGTGTTCCAGCTACTATCGTTGCTAACTACTTACGTGACCACGGTATCATCCCTGAAAAGTCTGACTTGAACTCTATCTTGTTCTTGATGACTCCAGCTGAAACTCCAGCTAAGATGAACAACCTGATCACTCAACTTCTTCAATTACAACGCTTGATCGAAGAAGATGCTCCATTGAAGCAAGTTCTTCCTTCAATCTACGCTGCTAACGAAGAACGTTACAATGGCTACACTATCCGTGAACTTTGCCAAGAATTGCACGACTTCTACAAGAACAACAACACGTTCACATACCAGAAGCGTCTCTTCTTACGTGAATTCTTCCCAGAACAAGGTATGCTTCCATACGAAGCTCGTCAAGAATTCATCCGCAACCACAACAAGCTTGTTCCATTGAACAAGATCGAAGGCGAAATCGCCCTCGAAGGTGCTCTTCCATACCCTCCAGGAGTATTCTGTGTAGCACCAGGTGAAAAGTGGTCAGAAACTGCTGTTAAGTACTTCACTATCTTACAAGATGGTATCAACAACTTCCCTGGATTCGCTCCAGAAATCCAAGGTGTATACTTCAAGCAAGAAGGCGACAAGGTTGTTGCTTACGGTGAAGTTTACGATGCAGAAGTTGCTAAGAACGACGATCGTTACAACAACTAATAACTGCATTGCCTGATTAACAGGCAGGAAAAAACCGGCGTTATGCCGGTTTTTTTGTTGCACAATTTTTCTTTTTTAATTTGATTGTCAATAAGTAAGTTTTATCCCATGATAGTTCCATGACTATTGAACTATTAAAACAAGACCAATATCTCGTCAAAATTTTTAAGCACTGGCAGAAGTTAAACGGATTGAAATCATCCGTTATCTCTACCACCATCAGGGAGCTCACTCATGTGGTGAAATTGAAGTCTCCCTAAACATGAGTAAGTCAAACCGTTCCTACCACCTTAAAATCTTACAGGAAGCAGGGATAATTAATGATCCGTAATATTCGTTCATAAGCGCTTCCCCACACAAAAACGCCCAGCAGGTTTCACATCCTACTGGGCGTTTTTAATATTATAGCTTTACTTTTAGAAAATATTTGGTCGGAAGTTGAATTTCTTCTTCATGAAGAAACGTACAAAGTACCCGACTGTTGCCAGGATAAAGTAAACGATTCCTGGCAATGGTGGGTTGATTGACTGTGGTATTAGGGAAATGATAATGAACATGAAGAGCCACATTACCACCAACGTAGCCAATGCCGTTGTGATCTTTACCCATCCTTTGGTATTGTACTTAGACAAACTAGTTGTAAAGACTGCCATGGTTACCCCAGTAATCACAGAAATCAGCACAACTGTCAACCAACCACTGCTTGCAGCTTGGGCTTCTTTCTTACTGAACAAGCCAATCAACGCAAACATCAAGCAGAACAAGGTAAACATCATTGTCCCGTTATCTAGGGCTGCTTCCAGGAATGTCTGGTTCACTCCATTACCACGCTTAACTTCCTTTTTCTTAGGACCATTCACGATTTCATCAGCCTTTTGGCTCACTGGGCCATACAGCTTAACAGCAGTGATCCCTTGCTTTTGTTTTTCTTGAAGTTCAGTCATCATTGCTCCGATGACTTCATCTTTTTTAGCTGGATCATAGTGCATTTCATCCAATGCCTTGTCCAACTTATACATATAATCTTCGTTCTTATTGGTTAAACCTGCATACCGATCCAAGCGTGCTTGGGTTTGTTGTAATTCCCGCTCTGCTTGCCGCTTCTTCCGCAATGCTTGTGTTTCGGCATTTTTTTCTCTTGCTGTCTTTTCTTCTGCCACGATCAGTTCCTCCTATCACTCTCTGCCACTAAACGTTGAACCGGAATTCAATAATGTCACCGTCTTGGACCACATAGTCTTTACCTTCTAAGCGTAACCGGCCTGCTTCACGAACTGCTTGCATACTACCGTACTTGTTCAAGTCTTCAAAGGACACTACTTCGGCCCGAATGAAGCCCCGTTCGAAGTCAGAGTGAATAATACCAGCTGCTTGGGGAGCTTTAGTCCCATGTTTAAAGGTCCAGGCCCGTGTTTCCTTACCCCCGGCAGTAAAGAATGTTTCCAGCCCCAACAACTTGTAAGAAGCCCGAATCAAGCGGTTCAAACCTGGTTCTTCGACTCCTTCCATTTCCAAGAATTCAGCCTTTTCATCGTCGTCCATTTCTGCAATTTCTTCTTCAGACGCTGCAGCCACTCCGATCACTTCGGCTCCTTCATCCTTGACATGTTCCTTGATCGCTGCCATATATTTGTTGCCGTCTGGGTTAGCCATATCTTCTTCAGCAATGTTGGCAACGTATAAAACTGGCTTTGTCGTCAGCAGGAATAACCGCTTAACGATCACTTTTTCAGCATCACTAAATTCAATGGTCCGGACACTCTTTCCGGCTTCCAAAACAGGCTTGATCTTTTGGAGAACAGCCAACTCTGCTTTAGCTTCCTTATCTGGCCCCTTAGCTGCCCGTTCAACTTTAGCCAAACGCCGGTTAACAGCATCCAAATCTGCTAAAACTAATTCCAGGTTGATCGTATCAATATCATCAATCGGATCTACCCGTCCAGTAACGTGAGTAATATTATCATCATCGAATGCCCGCACTACGTGAACAATGGCATCAGTTTGGCGAATGTTTTCCAAAAACTTATTCCCCAAGCCTTCACCCTTGCTAGCACCCTTTACGATCCCAGCAATATCAGTAAACTCAAATGTAGTGTGCACGATCTTCTTAGCTGGCACGATTTCATCAATCCGTGCCAAGCGCTTATCTGGCACCTCAACCATCCCCACGTTTGGATCAATAGTGGCGAACGGATAGTTGGCCATTTCAGCCCCCGCTTTAGTAATCGCGTTAAATAAAGTTGATTTACCAACGTTTGGTAACCCAACAATCCCTGCAGTTAATGCCATGTTTTATTTCACTCTTTCCTTACTTATTTAGCTTGCTTCTTAACTCCGGTTTAGTCCTGAGCCTTTTCTAATACCCGCTTCAGTCGTTTGTCAAACTGCCGCCGGGGCAACATTACCAACCGCCCACACTGGGTACATTGAATCTTAATGTCCATCCCCATCCGGATGATTTCCCAGCGGTTGGCACCACATGGATGGGGTTTTTTCATCTCAACAATATCATGGAGTTCATACATCAGCTTGTCCCCCTTAACTCTAATCCAGATGGATCCCCAAAACATCCATAATGCGGTTGAAGTCATCTGTTGACAAGTAGTCAATTTCAATTTTTCCCTTGTGTCCCGATTTACTATTCTTGATAGCAACCTTCGTCCCGAACTTCTCGCCTAAGAGTTGTTCGCTTTGCCGGTAATATTGCTCATATGGATTGGCTTTGGTTTTACTCCGTTTCTTTGCTGGTTGCTTACCGTTAGCCTTTTGAACCAATTGTTCTAATTGACGAACAGTTAACCCTTCTGCGACCGTTCTTTTAGCTAAGGCTACCAATTTTTTCTGGTCTTTAACCCCCAGCAACGTCCGCGCTTGTCCCATCGACAATTGCTCTTTTTGAAGCATCGTTTTAACGGATGCAGGTAGGCCCAAGAGCCGTAGGTAGTTAGCAATATATGGTCGCGACTTTCCTAGACGTTGTGAAACTTCATTTTGGGTTAGATTCAGTCTTTCCATCAACGTCGCATATGCTTGGGCTTCTTCCAACGGTGTCAAGTCTTCCCGTTGCAAGTTCTCCAAGACAGCCACTTCCATCATTTGTTCTTCGTTGAACTCACGAATGATCGCTGGAATAGTTTTCTTTTGTACTAGCTTAGAGGCGCGGAAGCGACGTTCCCCAGCAATAATTTCATAACCCTTAACTTGTGACTTACGTACAATAATCGGC
Source organism: Ligilactobacillus saerimneri (assembly GCF_036689625.1). Classification (NCBI taxonomy): domain Bacteria; kingdom Bacillati; phylum Bacillota; class Bacilli; order Lactobacillales; family Lactobacillaceae; genus Ligilactobacillus; species Ligilactobacillus saerimneri. The sequence continues at coordinate 126,126 of NZ_CP144759.1, read as the reverse complement.
TGGAAAACCCCATCTTTTTTAATCGATGCCGCCAATTCTGCCAGCGCTTCTTCGTTGAAAGTTTTCCGTGGTTGGTAAGGGTTCGGCCGGATATCAGCGATCGCTAACTCCAGAACCTTTTCATCATCCGCCGGATTTTCTGCGTCAACATCCTGGAAAAGAGCTGCAATCCCTCGTCCCAAGCCGTGGTTATTCTTTTTATTCGTCATGAGCTGCAAGCACCTCCTTGGTCAAGGACCGATACTGTTCTGCACCCTTGGACTTTGGATCATAATCAATGATCGCCATCCCGTGTGATGGAGCTTCAGATAAGCGTACGTTACGTGAGATTACCGTCTGATATACCTTATCTTTGAAATAGTTCCGCACTTCAGCCACCACTTCATTTCCCAGGTTAGTCCGTGCATCTAACATAGTCATCAAGACCCCTTCAATCTTCAATTCTGGATTGAAGTGCTTCTGAACCAGGTGAATCGTATTCATCAACTGGCTCAACCCTTCCAAAGCATAGTATTCTGCTTGAACGGGAATCAAAATTGAATCACTAGTTGTAAACGCGTTGATAGTCAGTAAACCCAGTGATGGGGGACAGTCGATCAGAATATAATCGTATTGATCTTTGATCGTTGCCACTGCATCTGCTAACCGCTTTTCCCGCGCCATCTGCGAAGTTAATTCGATTTCTGCCCCCGACAACTGGATCGTTGCTGGCACCACATCGTAGTTTTCCCGTTGCGTATGCTTGATCACATCCGCGATCGGAACTTCATTGACCAAAACGTCATAAATATCTTGGTCAATATCTGCTTTGCGTACTCCCAGGCCACTAGTAGCATTCCCCTGGGCATCCGTATCAATTAATAGTACTTTTTTTCCTGCTTCCGCCAGGCAAGCTCCCAAGTTTACACTGGTTGTAGTCTTGCCGACGCCACCTTTTTGATTTGCAAATGCAATAACAGTTCCCACAGTTGCCATCCTTTCTACTTTCCCGCTGGTTTATCAACAGGAATATCAATGATAATCCGCCGAAAACCTTCGTGTTCTTCCTCAACGGTATGGATATCCAAGCCGGTATCAGTAATCATTTTGACTGATTTCCGGATTGTATTGACCGCCAGCCGCGGATCACTTGTCTTCCCACGAATTGAACGCTTCTTCTTGGTCCGCTTAGGGCGTGGCTTCTTATAAGTACTGACTACTGCTTCAGTTTCCTTAACTGAAAGATGTTCAGCCAGAATCTTTTTCATCACCGCTACCTGGGTCGCTTCATCCAATCCAACCAAACACCGCCCGTGGCGCTCAGTCAACTCCCGCTTGAGCATCACCCGTTGAACTGCTGGTGCCAAACGCAACAAGCGCATCTTGTTGGCAACAAATGATTGGCTTTTGCCGATCACTTTTGCCAATTCTACCTGGGTCATCTGGTTGAGCTTCATCAGCCGTTGGTAGGCTTGAGCCTCTTCAATTGCAGTTAGTTCTTCCCGTTGGAGATTCTCAATAATCGACATCGAGGCAGATTCACTATCCGTCATCTCTTTGACTAAGGCCGGAATTTTTTCCCAACCTAAATACGAAACGGCTCGAAAACGTCGTTCCCCCGCAATGATTTCATAGTGTTCTGGTTCATACTCGCGGATCACAATTGGTTGCAATAACCCGTGTTTTTGGATTGTTTCCGCCAACTCCTGAATATTTTGTTCACTAAATTCTTTTCGGGGTTGATAACGATTCGGAACAATTTGCGCTACTGCTATTTCCTGCACGCTCTTTGTTTGATCAACCTCTTCTTTTTTACTCTTAAAAAAAGACCATGCCATACTGTCACCCCTAGTTTTTTTCTGGTGCTACCAACGGTTTACGGGCAGGTGTACCAGCTTTACGTGGATATTGCCGTGGTGTCGGTTGAACCTTGGATACTATCACAATGTGCCGCTCATCGCCTGTTTGGGGCAAAGTCATTTGCTTATCAGCTTCGATTTTACCGCCTAGTTTGGCAATTGCATACTGGGCATCATGGAGTTCATCAGGGGCTTTTTGGGCTTTCAATGCCACAAATTGCCCCCCTACTCGCACGAGGGGTAAACAAAACTCACTCAGGACACTCATCCGGGCCACTGCCCGTGCGGTTACCAGGTCAAAAGTTTCCCGACTAGCACTCTTTTTACCCCCAAATTCTTCTGCCCGTGCATGAACAAGCGTAACATCCGTTAACCCTAATTCATCAACCAGCGTTTGAAGAAAGTTAATGCGCTTGTTTAAAGAATCAATAATCGTCACCCGCAACTGCGGAAAGGCGATTTTTAACGGGATTGACGGGAAACCTGCTCCCGCCCCAACGTCTGCTAAACTGAGCGCTTGGGTTCGTATTTCAGGTACTGCAATCGCAGCCGTCAACGAATCATAAAAATGTTTCAAATAAACTTCACTTTCTGCTGTGATGGCAGTCAAGTTAACCTGCTCATTAGTCTTGACCAGCAACCGATAGTACAGCGCAAACTGTGCCATTTGTTGCTCAGTCAGTATGATCCCTTGTGCTGCCACTGCCTGTTGAAATTCTTCTGGATTCATAGTTTTTTCCTTCGTTATATTTTTGTGAAACACAGTGCTTCCCAATGTTTCACACACTGTTATAAGTATAAGAAACTTAGCTAGGAAATACAAGCCACCACCCTAGAGAAATCAAGTATCTCTACAAAAAAATAATGGGAAATTCACTCGCTTTTTTTGCCAGCAAATTTCCCATTATTTACGCTTTACTCACTCACGCCGTTCGTTGTTCTTTAATCATCAAAGCCAGAATCAATCCGACTAACTCTAATGCAAAGAAGAAGCCAAATGCGTATCCATATCCTGCTTTTTCCATAGTTGTATGCCCTGCATATGTAACTAGCAACATCGCTAAAGCAACCCCTAAACTACCTAATATTTGTCGCATCGTTGTCGTCACAGCCGTCCCGTGGGGAATCAGGTGCTCTGGTAAAGAGTTGGCGCCTAAAGTAGTTGCAGGCATCATTACGAAAGCATTGCCCCCTTCAATCAAGCATGCCAGCAAGATCATGCTGAGTAAGTGTAACTGCTGCATGAAGATTTCTAAGCCAGCCCAACCAGCTAAAATCATTACCATTCCGATCAACAACGTCCGCTTCATCCCTAATTTACCAGTCAAACGGCCAGTCAATGGATTGAGAATACTCAATAAGATAGCTGGAGGAACTAAAGCTAAACCAGAAACTAATGGTGAATACCCCAGTACATCTTGATAAAACATCGGGTAGAGTACTGTTGTGACGATTAGTGAGATATAGGCTAACCCCGTCAGGAGCATCCCAATATCAAAATTACCATATCTAAGCACTTTCAAGTCCAACATCGGTTTAGGGGCAGTGAGGTTACGCTGGACAAAGAGGGCCGTTAAGATTGCACTTATGACAAACTCTCCGCCCAGCCAAGGGGACAAAGTCCGACTGCTCCCCCAGCTATTGATGAAGTATAACAAGCCCACCAAACCAACTGAATATAACACAGCCACAAAATCTAACTGGTATTCGTGTCGTTCAACTACATCGCGCATGCTAAACAATGACATGATAATCAAGATCGCAATAATGATCATAAAAAGCCAAAAGAGATTTTGCCACCGCATATAATTAAGTACGATCCCTGAGATGATTGGACCACATGCTAATGCGGACCCCAATACCAGGCCAACAAACCCCATCGTTTTAGCACGATTTTTCCGGGGCGAGATTAAGAGTAAGACTGCTTGGAAAGTTGTAAACCGAATTCCCACAGCCATTCCTTCGAGGAGACGCCCACCTAGAGCCCACCAAAAGTTGTGTGCAAAAACAATTAACAGTGTCCCCAGTTCGAATAGAATCATTACCCCTAAATAGAGTGCTTTGAAATTAACATTATTCATCAACCACGGACTAACTGGCATCATAATACACATCATCAACATAAAACCTGTAGTCAGCCACTGAATCGTTGGGGCACTAACATCAAAATACCGCATCAACGTTGGATAAGCAGTTGACAATGATGATTGACTGATCGACATCGTAAACGACCCCATTAATAAGGTAAACATGAAAGTCATTCGCTGTCCTTTTGTCATTGCAATCTCTTCATTCATGAACAACATCTCCCTCTTAAGACAGTACTATTATAGTTTTAATTAGAAAAATTGTAAACTACTTGTAACTACTTGATTTAACCCCTGGGATTATCCATAATTGACCTAATCTATATCGAAGGAGTGGTCCTGATGAATCAAGTCCAACTAAACGCGATCCAAAAATATGCCCATGCCCAACTCCAAGCCGATAGAACCGGCCATGGTTTCGACCATATCCAACGAGTTGTGGCGATTGCACGGCAAATTGCTACTCAAGAACAAGCCAACCTATTTATTACTCTAGCAGCCGCTTACCTTCACGATGTGATCGATGATAAACTCGTTGCCAACCCTCAGGCAGCTCAAGCCCATGTTCGTACTTTTCTAAGTACAACTGGATTAACCCCAACTGAAGTAGAACAAATCATGGTAATCATTACCAATATGTCTTTCGCCAGCACTTTAAATAAAAACACCCCCTCCCTATCATTAGAGGGCCAAATTGTTCAAGATGCGGACTGGCTTGATGCTATCGGCGCAATCGGCATTATTCGGGCAGTCTATTTTGGTGGGGCTCATGGTGAAAAAATCCACGATCCTGCAATGCCACCGCGGCATAATATGTCCAAAGAAGAGTACCGTAACCTCGACCATGAAACGATCATCAATCATTTTGATGAGAAGCTTTTTAAAATCTCTGCTATGCTCAATACCCCTACCGGGCGAAAAATGGCTGCTCACCGCCACCGCTTCATGCAAGAATTCCTCGCCGAATTTTACGCTGAATGGGCTGGCAAAAAATAATTTAAATCGTAATTACCAGCATTCAATTGCTGGTTTTGTTGTCCTTAGTCCCCTTCTAAAGCGTAATTGTCCTTTTCCTTGATAAATATCCCTATTGACAGGTTAGATAGTAATGTTTACTATTTAACTCGAACTTATTTTATGAGGAGGTATCCCCTTGCGGTATATACGCTTTGTTTGGCTGAATTTGCTCCTGATAGTTAGTGCTATTATCATCAGCGGTTGTAGCTTGCGAACACCTACTAAATCTACGACTAAGATTCAAGCTGTAGCAACCACCAATTTTTATGGTGAATTAGAACAGGCTGTCCTAAAAGATCACGGACAAGTTTACTCAATTATTGACAGTGCCAACGTTGATCCCCATGAATATGATCTCACCATCAAACCAGCTCGAAAGATTGAAGACAGTGATTTGGTCTTATCTAACGGGGTCGGCTATGACACCTGGGTTACTAAAGTGACGAGCAAACGCCATATCACTGTCGGCGAAGATATCGCCCATATTTCTCCTGGTGCCAATGAACACCTCTGGTACCGGCCTGATCTGATGAAAAAAGTGACGCTGAAATTAGCAGCTGAATTCAGTCAGATTCAACCGCAACATCGCGCTGTCTTTTATGCCAATGCTAAAGCCTATAATCAACAACTATCGCAACTAACTGACCTTTTAGCTACGATTAAGCGCCACAACCAGGGGGAAAAAGTAGCCGTTAGTGAACCAGTTTTTGATTATGCACTAGCAACGATGGGCTACAAAGTTATTAATCAGCACTTTGCCCAAGCCATCGAAGAGGGAACCGATCCTTCGTATGACGATATCGCCCAGCTCCAGGCTGACATCCGTCATCACCGAATCGCCTTCTTCGTTGAAAATACCCAAAGTGACGCTCCAGTCATTAACCAACTGGTCAAACTGTGCCACCAGCATCATGTGCCGGTGGTCCAGGTTACAGAAACTATGCCCCCAGGCAAGAATTATCTCTCCTGGATGAAAGATGAATTCATGCAAGTTCGCAATATACAGAAAGGAATTGATTAAGCAGTTATGGATTATATTTTACAAGTTGATCATTTAGATCTTAGAATCCCTCAACGGCAACTCTTTAAAGACCTATCCTTTGAGATTCCCCAAGGAGCTTTAACTTGTATCACAGGTGAAAATGGTGTCGGCAAGACTACTTTAATCAAATACCTCCTGCGTCATATCAACCGGGAATCAGCCACTGTAACCATCAATCTTACTCCTGACCAGGTACAATACGTTCCGCAGTTACGGAATATTGATGATGACTATCCTTTAAGTGTTGCTGATTTCGTAGCGCTTGGTTTCAAACACCGACTCCTCCCTTGGAATACCCCACGGATGAAACAAACCGTGGCTGACCTCTTACACGAAACTAATCTAACCAAGATTGCGCGCCAACCCCTCGGTAAGGCATCAGGTGGTGAAAAGCAACGTGCCTACCTGGCACAGGCCCTTTGTGCTGAACCACAATTACTAATTATGGATGAGGCGACTGCCAACTTGGACCAAGAATCAAAGCATGAGCTCCTCCGTTTGCTTAAGCGCATCATACCTCAACGCAATCTAACGGTTATTTTTATTACTCACGATCCTGAATTAATTACTACTTATGCTGATTACGAACTTCACCTTGCAAACCAGACCGGTCATTTGACTAAAAAGGAGGCGCAAAATTAATGTTTTACTACGACTTTATGCGATACGCATTCATTGCCGGAATCTTCATCGCTGTTATCTGTAGTTTCATGGGGGTCTTTGTTGTCGCTAGACAAACCTCCTTCTTTACCCATACTCTATCTGAAATTGGCTTTTCTGGCGCTTCCTTTGCTATTTTTGCCGGTTTCGAGCCAATTTTAGGAATGCTCCTTTTCACTTGTACCAGTGCCTTATTTATTGGCTTTTCTGGTGAAAAGCTCGGACGCCGTGAAGCATCCATTAGTGTCTTTTCAGGCTTATTCTTAGGATTGGGGATTCTCTTCTTATCCCTTTCTGAAAAGCAAGCAAGTTACGCCACTAATATCCTCTTTGGAAGCATCATCGGGATCACCGCCCCTAATCTCCGGACCCTTATCTGGCTGAGCATCTTGCTGTTAGTGGTAGCCTTCTTCTTGTTCCGCCGTTTAGCTTATAATTCTTTTGACGCGCAAGGAGCTGAGTTCAACCAACGGGCCAATCGCTTAGTTTCAATAATTTTCTTATTAATGTTAGCTTTGACTGTTAGTATTACAGCCCAAATTATCGGGGCCCTATTAATCTTTGTCCTCCTGACCATCCCCGCTTCGGCAGCTAAATTTTTTGCCAGTTCTCTCCCCAAGATGATCGGGCTTACCTTCAGCTTCGTCTTGATCGGCATTTGGCTCGGACTTGCGTTGAGCTATTGGACTAATTGGCCAGCTAGTTTCTTCATCACAGTGCTTGAAGCACTGTTTTACGGCGTCGCTTTACTTAAAGATCGCCTCCTTAATAACAAGTAAAAAACGCCCGGTTTTGAACTGGGCGTTTCTTTGCTTAGTAATTTTCTGTATATTGACTGATAACTGCTTGCTGCAAAGCATATAGTTGCGGTGTGATATACACTGGGAACTCATCTGGATTCAACCGCCGCTGGGTTGCTTCTGGTAGCTCTGCTAACTGTTGTTTACTGAACTTTTGAATTGCGAACACATCCGGTGTGCTGGTCAAAAGTTTCGTACCGTTCATCACCTCTGTTTGTAATGGGCGCGCCTCAAAATTATTCAGTAACTTATTTTGTTTAATCGCCATCGGATCAGCTGTCACCGCATGAATAACGATTGGCAAGCGTTCATCTTTCAACGCAATTAGATCAGCAAAGGCTTCATTAGTTCCTTTATGATAGAGGCGATAGACCTGTTTCAAACCTGGTAATGTTAGTTTACCCCGGCTAGCAGACAACTTAATCTTAGGAATCAATTCACCATCGCGTTCAACCGCCGCTAATTTGTATACCCCACTCAACACGGGTGATGAAGAACTGGTAATCAACTCTTCCCCTACCCCCAAGGCGTCAATTTGGGCACCTTGGTGTAATAATGAAGAAATGATTTCTTCGTTGAGTGAGTTGGAAATGGTAATTTTAGCGTCGGGGAACCCTGCTTCATCCAGCATCTTCCGCGCTTGCCGTGAAAGAGAGGTAATATCCCCCGAATCAATCCGAATCCCAAAAGAGCTATGCCCTTCTCCTTTCAACCGCTGAAATGTCTTGATGGCATTAGGAACTCCTGAATTCAGGATATCGTAAGTATCAACCAACAAAGAACAATTATCTGGATAAATATCCGCCCATGCATTGAAAGCATCGATTTCAGAGTCGAATGCCTCAATCCAACTGTGGGCCATCGTTCCAGAAACTGGAATATCAAATTTTTTCCCCGCCAGTACGTTGGAAGTAGCCACTGCCCCACCAATGATTGCAGCCCGCGCTCCAAAGAGTGCTGAACTTGGTCCTTGAGCCCGACGAGCACCGAACTCCATCACTGGCAACCCAGCAGCAGCAGCAGTAATCCGCCGTGCCTTGGAAGCAATTAGCGTCTGGTGATTTAAAATATTGAGTAAGAAAGTCTCATATAATTGTGCTTCCATCAACGGGCCACGAATGGTCATCAATGGTTCCCGCGGAAAAATTGGGGTTCCTTCTGGCACTGCCCAGATATCACATGTGTTTTTGAAATTCTGCAAATAAGTCAAAAACTCTTCATCAAATATGTTCAATGAACGTAAATAAGCAATATCCTCTTTAGCAAAGTGCATGTTTTGGATTTCTTCCAAAGCCTGTTGGAGCCCAGCAGCAATCACAAAGCTCCCATTATCTGGGACTTGACGATAAAAAATGTCAAATACCCCACGTTGTTCACGGTCTAGAGCACGTTGGAAACCAGCTGACATAGTGAACTCATAGAGGTCTGTCAGTAATGCTAAATTATCTCCGACTTTCATAATTTCTATTGTTATTCTCCTTAGATTTGCTAGCACGGACGCTAAACTGGTCGGGCTAAATGTTTTAAAACCATAATAAATGATTTTTACCCTTGAAACAAGCTATCATCCCTGCCATGTACTTCTTAAAACTTCCGAAAACGCGCATGGCGTTGGCGCACCAGTTCATTCCCTGGTAAGGCGCGTAACTTTTGTAATTGTTCCCATAACACTTGATCAATATTAGTGCATACTTCCTTATGATCGTCTGGTTCAGGGATTATCCCCTCTATTACCTGTTGCTTCAGCAATGCTTGGGGGGTTAATTGCATCTGCTCTGCCGCTAACCCCGCCTTTTTACTGTCTTTCCACAGGATAGCAGCAAAACCTTCTGGGGAAAGAATTGCATAGGTACTATACTCCAACATCCAAACTTGATCACTAACGGCTAAAGCTAATGCACCGCCACTCCCTCCTTCACCATAAATCACAGTGATCACAGGGACTTCAAGTTCGCCCATCGCCAAAATACTCTGGGCCAATGCTGGACCCTGCCCTTGTTCTTCTGCTTCCGGACTAGGGTATGCTCCCGGGGTATTAACAAATACCAACACTGGGCGGTTAAAGTGGGCTGCTTGTTGCATCAGACGCAAAGCCTTGCGATAACCCGCTGGCATCGGACTTCCAAAATGCGTTTGTTGGCGTTCTGCCAGGTCCTGGCCCCGGTTGGTTATGATGACAGTTACCGGCTGGTCGTGGAAAGTTGCCCAACCACCGATGATTGCAGGATCATCTCCGCCCACCCGGTCACCATGAAGCTCAAAAAAATCAGGAAACAAATGTGTGATTAGCTCCTGCGCCGTAATCTTATCTGCCCGCCGGGCGCGTTTTACGACCTGAGCTGCATCAAGCTTGGACATCATTTCTACCTCCATTTTTCAATAACCATCCGAGAACCTTTTTTTCATCTTCACGTTGCACAATTTGATCAATGAAACCGTGTCGGAGGACATTTTCTGACGTCTGCAAGTCCGGCGTTACTGTGGTTTGGATGGTTTGTTCAATTACTCGTCGCCCCGCAAAACCAATTAAGGCATGTGGTTCAGCCAGAATAATGTCGCCATCCATCGCAAAACTAGCCGTCACACCCCCTGTTGTTGGGTCCGTCAAAATCGTTATATATAGCAAGCCTGCACGGTGGTGGGCTGCTATGGCCTGCGAAATTTTCGCCATCTGCATTAACGAATGGATCCCTTCTTGCATCCGTGCACCCCCCGAAGCCGTTACTAGTACAACTGGGAGTTGGTGGGCTGTCGCATATTCAAACAGGCGGGTGATTTTTTCACCGGCCACAGTTCCCAATGATCCCATGATGAACAGTGGATCCATGATCCCTAAAGCAAACGGGGTCCGCTCGATAGTTGCTTTTCCTGTTAAAACCGCATCGTTAAGCTGTGTTCGCGCTTGGGCAGCCGTTATCTTTTCCATATAACCTGGAAAATCTCTCCCCACAACAGTTGTCAGTTCAGCATCCATCTCTGTAAATTCATCTACCAACCACGCTAAACGCTGCCGTGCCGCCTGCCGTTTGCCTGCACCACAGTGGGGACAAGTGCCATAACGATTAGTCGCCACTTTGGCCCAAGTGCCATGACAATAATGACACTTCTCCCATAAGTCATCTGGAACTCGCTGCATAGCTTTTTTATCTGCCTGAATATGACGCTCGCTGAGGGTATTCTTTTTATCATACAAAGCCATCACATATCCGTTCCTTTCCAAGCGGGAAGAATCTCTTTTTCCAACGTTGTAATCGTCGCCTGCCCGCCAACAAAAAGCGGGTCTGCAAGAATTGCCTGCTGCAATGCTTGATTGGTCGTGACTCCCCGAACTACCAATTCGTTTACTAAACGTTGGGCCTTGGCCCGGGCTTCTTCGCGATCAGATCCTTGTGCAATCACTTTAGCAATCAGTGAATCATAAAAAGGTGTGACCACATCCCCCGGATATAACGCCGTATCAATCCGCACGCCCAAGTTTCCTGCTGGAAGATGTACCATTGTCACCTGACCAGTAGCTGGGCGGAAGTCGTGGGTCGGATCTTCCGCATTGATGCGACACTCGATTGCATGTCCGTGTGCTTGAATATCATCCTGCGTAAATGACAGGGGTAAGCCCGCTGCCACCCGCACCTGTTCTTTGACCAAGTCTATCCCCGTGATCATCTCTGTCACGGTATGCTCCACCTGAAGCCGGGTGTTCATTTCAATGAAATAAAAATGGTGGTCCTGATCCATCAAAAATTCAATCGTTCCCGTATTGGTATAGGCAATCACATCCATTACCCGGAGGGCAAGCCGCCCCAAGTATTTTCTCTCCGCTGAGGTCAAGCCGGGGGCTGGACTCTCTTCAACCAATTTCTGTTTATTGCGCTGAACTGAGCAATCACGCTCTGGAAAATAAACTTGGTTCCCCTGGTGATCAGCAAAAACTTGGACTTCGATATGTCTGACCCCCGTCAGTATCTTTTCCAGATACATTCCCTGGTCTCCAAAGGATAATAGGGCTTCTTTTTGGGCCCGGGTAAAGACACGTTCCAATTCTTGTTCACTTTCGACACGGCGGATGCCCTTGCCACCACCACCGGCAATTGCTTTTAACATTATAGGATAGCCTAATTCACTAGCGGCTTGCTGCGCTACTCCCAGGGTCGTAATCCGCCCCTTGCTTCCAGGGACTACTGGAATCCCGTTTTGCCGCATTTCTTGCCGCGCATGCTCCTTGTTTCCCATCAAATCAATCGTCGTTGCTCGGGGGCCAATAAAAGTTAGGCCGCATTGTGTACACAAGTTAGCAAATTCGGCATTCTCGGCCAAAAAACCATATCCGGGGTGGATTGCTTGTGCTCCAACACCCACTGCTGCTGCAATAATATTTTGCATATTCAAGTAAGAGTTTTGGGGTTGCGCAGGTCCTACACAGACCGCTTCATCTGCCAATTGAACATGTAAACTATCCCGATCAGCAGTTGAATAAATCGCCACTGTTTGAATTCCTAATTCTTGTAATGAGCGAATGATCCGTACTGCAATTTCACCTCGGTTAGCGACTAGAACCTTTGTAAACATTGTTTCACCTGCTCTCTGCCACTTCCATCAAGGGTTGCCCAAATTCAACTAACTCACCATCTTGAACAGCAATCGCCGCCACTTGACCAGCATGTTGATTTTTTATCTCCGTTACCATCTTCATAGCTTCAATAATACAAACAGTTGTCCCTTCCTCAACTTGATCACCCACTTGTACATATGGTGGTTGATCGGGTTGGGGACGCAAATAGACTACACCGACCAGTGGTGCAGTGACCGTTTGCGTTTCAGCTTTAGCAACTAATGCCGGGTCCGTTGGGGGGGTCTCACTTTCGATAGGTGCCGATATTTGTGAGCTCTTGTTCTTACTCAAGCGTAAATGGAAATCACCATTATCAATCTCTAGTTCACGCACTGTCATTTGTTCAAAATCCCGCATTAGCTGACGAATTTCATCCAAATCCATATTTTTGTCCTCTCTTAAATTTATTCCGTTATAGTCAATACCTTTCATTATACCAAATGTTCTTGGTTTGCAGATTGTTCCCCACAAACCTTAATAAATCTGCTATACTAGCATGTGTTTCTTGAAACACAGGTGGTTCGCAACCATCCCACCTTTATAAAAAACTAAGGAGAGATTTAATATGGAAAATACATCTAGTCACACACGGTTAGTGAGCCTAGTTAAAGCCGCCCTGATCGCTGCTTTATACATTGCTTTAACTTTGATTAATCCGCTAAGTTACGGAGCAGTTCAGTTTCGTGTCTCAGAAATGCTCAACAATTTGGTTGTTTTCAACAAACGCTATATTTGGGCATTAACCCTGGGATGTGCAGTAGCCAATATCAATTCCAGTTTGGGAGTTGTCGATATGGTTTTTGGAACCACCGAAACCCTCCTGATGACAGCTCTGAGTTACTGGGTAAGCCAACACATCTCAAGCAAAGTCGGCAAACTGGTCGCAACTGTCATCATCTGTGCTGCTATGTCATGGATCATTGCCCTAGAACTATTTTATGTTATGCACCTACCATTCTGGGCTTCGTACATTTCAGTTGCAGCCGGCGAACTCGGGGCCATGGCCGTTGGCGCTATTTTAGTTTACTTGATTAGTGAACGGATCGACTTAACTAAATAACCATCAGCATTTTTATAGTAATCAATTGAACGAAGGGTACTTCTTTGAAGTATCCTTCGTTCTTTTTATTAAACTTATCTTCCTGCTCCAACCTATATCCATTTCTACCCGCAAAAAAATATTATTTTTAACTTGCTTATTTTTAGTAAGCAAGTTATACTAAAAACAACAAGTTAATTACATATTGTTTTGGAGGTAATCATTATGGAATCTAAATTAGTTGAATTAAACAAAAAAAGACATTCTATTTACGCGCTAGGCGAAAACTTACCACTCACTCAAGATGAAGTTTATGAATTGGTAACTGATACTATTCAATCTTCACCAACTGCTTTCAATAGCCAAACGGTTCGTGCCGTTGTGCTCTTCGGCGAAAAGTCAAACCGTGTTTGGGACATCGTTGAAGAAACTTTACGGAAGATTGTACCAGCAGAAAACTTCCAGTCTACTGCTGACAAGATCGCAAGTTTCCGTGCCGGAGCCGGAACAATTCTGTACTTCACTGATATGCCAACTGTTGAAAAGCTTGAAAATGACTTTAAGCTCTATGCTGACAACTTCAAGCCATGGGCAGAACAAGCAATTGGTGGGGCACAACAAGCAGTTTGGGTTGCCTTGGCAGAACAAGGAATTGGTGCTAGTCTCCAACACTACAACCCACTAATTGATGATGCCATTCGCGCTGAATTTGACTTACCAGCTGGTTGGCAATTGCGTGCACAAATGCCATTTGGCTCTATCGAAGCTCCAGCTGAAGACAAGCCAAAGCTGGCCAAGGATGAACAATTCCGGCTTTTCAATTAATCGCTGGACTTGTGACTACTATTAACTTGTTGTATAGTTTTAGCGTAATTAAATATTTTTGGTTTATCTTCAGGGCAGGGTGTAATTCCCGACCGGCGGTAAAGCCCGCGACTCCCATTATTGGGACTGACTTGGTGTGATTCCAAGGCCGATAGTTATAGTCTAGATGGTAGAAGATGGATTTTAGCATACCTAAATCCTCCTTGAAGTGGGAGGATTTTTTTGTTTGATCCGGTCCATGGAAGGTATTCCTCATCTTTAGGAGGTTTTACTATGGTGCAAACCAGAACTAGAAAGTATGTAGTCGCCGCTGCTTTGGCTGGACTAGCATATCTTTTGTATTATATTTCTTTCCCCGTCATTCCGGGGTTTACTTGGATGAAAGTCGACTTTTCGGATTTACCGATCTTGTTAGCTTTCTTTATCCTTGGTCCAGCTGATGGGCTTTTGGTCGCAGTTTTGCGGTCCTTGTTATATTTTGTTTTAACCGGCTTTGATGCAGCCAACTTTATTGGGATTGCAGCTGGTTTTCTGGCAACTGTAACATTTGTGTTTAGCTTATATCGCTTCCTAGCGGCGCGGGATAAAAGCATAACAAACATCATTATGGCGGGTGCTATTGCTACCATTGCACTCACTGTTGTGATGAGCTTAGCCAACTGGGCAGTTGTCACTCCCCTCTATATGCGGGTTATTGGTTTGCAACTGCCATTCAGCGTTGGACGCTATGTACTAACAGTTGTCGCTCCATTTAATGTTATTAAGGGGATCTTGTTAACTGTTGCCTTTGGTTTAATATATCGCCACTTGGAAAATTGGATCGAACACAAACATCGTGAATATTAGCTTACTCATCAAATCCGTGCTAACGCACGGATTCTTTTTTTGCAAAAAAAGAAATCTTTTTAGCTTTTTGCAAACTTACTTATTGCTGCTTATCCTGAACAAAACAAATACCGACGCCACTTAACAAATATATTACAAAAAGAAAACTAATTGTAACATTTAAGCCGTAGGGATTGTAACCGATTTGCTATACAATAGGAAGTGTCAATATTACTATCTGGAGATAGACGGGAGTGAGAGCATGAACAATAAGACAAAAACACTGTTAGCTGGAACTGTGGGAGCAGCTGGTTTATTAGCTGTTTCTGCTCAGCCTGCTAGCGCTAATACCACTGTAAAGATCCAACCTGGTGACTCTGTATGGCATTTCGCTCAAAAGTACGGTGTCTCCATCCAATCAATCGAAACATTAAACAAGATTAATTCTGATACCCACCTAATTTATGCTGGTGCATCATTGGAGATTCCAACTGCTAACAAGGCAGCTACTCCTAAGCAAACCAGCACTAAGCCTGTCACTAATACATACGTAGTTAAGACTGGGGACACCCTCTGGTCCATCGCTCGCGCGCATAACATGAGTGTCGATAGCCTACGTTCAATGAACAACATTGCTAGTGATAATGACCTTATCATTGCTGGACAAACATTATCTGTTGTGGCTAAAGCTCATACTACTCCTGGTGCAACTGCTGCTACTACTCAGACAGCAACCAGCGTGACTGAACGTACACCACAAGTTGTTCCTGCTAAGAGTGCGGCTGTTGCTACAACACAACAAGCTGCAACCCCTGCACCTGCAACAACTACTACAACTGAAAGTCAAACTAGCAGTGTTCAAACATCTAGTGCAAGTTCCGTAGCTACTTCTTCAAGCACAACGACTTCAGCTACTCAGCAACCAACTACAGCTGCTCCAACAGTTGCTACCAGTTCTTCCACGGAAGCTACTACTACAACTACCAGCAGCAGTACTGTTGCCAAAGCCGAAACTAGTGTTGCTGCTACACCAGCTCCTAGCCAAACAAGTACTACTACCCAAACAGCACCAACTACTACCGCTGTTACTAGTCAGCAAGCAAATACCACTACTGCAACTCCTACTGTGCATGAATCAACTCAAGCAACGGCACCAACAGCTACGGATTACAAGCAAGCTGCAACTAACCCTGTTAGTTCAGCAAGCAATGCCGCTGCTGTAACCATTGCTCAAAAGTACCTTGGTACACCATATGTTTGGGGCGGAACTACTCCAAGCGGTTTTGACTGCTCTGGCTTTACCCAATACGTTTACGCTCAGTTAGGCAAGAGCATTGGGCGGAATACCATTGCTCAAGAATCCGCCGGGACACAGATTGCTGTGAGCCAAGCTCAACCTGGGGACTTACTTTTCTGGGGAAGCAAAGGGAATACTTACCACGTCGCAATCTATGCTGGTAATAATACTTATATTGCTGCTCCTCAAGAAGGCCAAAACGTCAGCTATGGTAATATGGCTTACTACATGCCATCATTTGCTGTCCATGTAAACTAAGAGCAAACAATTACATCATAAAAAGGCTACATCCTATGCGGTGTAGCCTTTTTATATTCATCAATTTAGGTATTTAGAATAACTTTCTTCGAAACCCCAACACTGTTCCTACTAATATGATTAATCCATATACCATTAAGGAAACTCCCGCTCCTGTTTGCGGCAACTTCGTATTAACCGAAGTAGCTGCAGTAGCTTTAGCGGTTGCCTGTTGCTGTCTTTCCTTTTTCTCTGCTGCATTTACTTCTGCAGGTTTAGGTACTATTTGCAAACCTATTTCCTTACCTGTTGTCTTTGTACCCAGCGCTGGTTCCTGGTCACCTATTAATGGCAATTCCGGTACCATTGGTAATGCTGGTTTTTCTGGATCCTTTGGTAGGTCTATCTCATTCGGATTTGCTGGAATCCTAGGTTCTTCCGGTGGTTCCTTTTCATCGGAATTCATTGGAACTTCAGGATCTTCTGCTGGTTCTTTTTCGTTTGGAACCTCTACTTCTTCTGTATCCTCCGCTGGGTCCTTTTCACCCGGAACTTTGGATGTTTCGTTGTCTTCTGCTGGCGGTTCTTTCTCGCCTGGATTTGCTGGTTCTTCTGGAGCAGGCTTTTTATGGTTGATAATCTCCAACGCTTGCCCTTCACCCCTGCTTAATACCTCAACCTGCCAAGTACGGTCCCGTACTTCATCTAGGTCAATCCAGTCTGGCGCGGCAATTTCACGAACAAAATAAGTCCCCGCGATCATATTCTTTAAGCTGATAACGCCATGGGAATCTGTTGTTGCCTGCCATTTTTTCCCAGTTTGCGCCGTGATTTCAAAAGTTACCCCTGGTAAGAACTTGCGCGATCCGTTCTCGTCATAATATTTAATGATTTTTAGTTCTCCTGGCTTAGTACCAGTCACACTAGCATCAAAATTGACATTGCGCACCGTCGCAGCGAAGTCATAGTCTTGGGGTGTTTGGCCAGCTAGCTGGTAGGAACCAGTGGCCGTATTGGTGAAACTGACCGCAGTTGGGTCCGTTATTTCCGTTAAATAGCCTAGAGAAAAACTATGACCGGAAAATTCTGTTCCAGCAAAGGTGGCAGTAATCACTGATCCCTCAACCTTGATTGCCGATTGTGGAAACCGGGCCTTAAAGTCAGCCAGCGGAATGTATTCCGTACCATCAAGCCAAATGTTGATTCGGTTTGGATCCAAGCTTAAACCGGCAGGAATTTGATCCGTAAAAGTGATCTGGCCCGTCAAGTCCGCAGCGTTAGAGTTAAAGTATACGCCCCAGTTGACCCAGTTTTTGCCAGCATAACTCTGGACCGCACCGGTCTTAGACCCTGCCCACGACTGATGGTGGGTTATTTCATGACCATCACTAGCTCCTGCCTGCATCGTGACATCGACATTCACTGTTCCAGAACCAATGTTTAACACCCGATTATTCGAGGTATCATTAAACGCTTGAACAGTAAATGTAAAACTACCATTGATATTCTGTAAATTATTGACATTGTCATTAAAAAGTAACTTGGCTCCCGTGGCATCTACCGTATAGGTTGCAACCATTGTACCATCAATGTACAGGTCTTTTTTTCCATTAAACCCTTGCAAAAATGCGTGCGCATTTTCACTTTGAGTCGACCAATTAACTAAAATATAATCGCCACCGTGAATTTCACCGCATTGATCACTAAATGTTCCCTTTACGTTCAGGTAAGCTCCATGTTGATAAGTATCCTGCTTTCCTTGATCACGGTCGGAAATTTTCAAATTAGTGATGTGATCACTAATATTACGTCCCATATCAGCATGGACAGAGTAATTACCCAGGGTAAATGCAAATAGCAGCAAACTGATCAACCCGATGAACAGTTGTTGCTTCTTCACTACTATCTCCTCCTTAATTTATAACTCTTATAAATTACCTGAACATGTAGCTAGAGTCAATTGTGAATGAGCACCTTGCTCATCTGAAACGTTTTCACATTAAAACGCTATGAAAATAGTAGTAGTGACGGCAACTTGAAAATATGTACACAAAAACCCCACGAGATTTTCCTCGTGGGGTTCCTGTTAAGCTAATTCAGCTCGGCAATAATCAAATGATTATTTGCTTTCCTTGCCAAGTGGCATGAAGTTGTGAGCGATGAAGCCCCAAACTGTCCAGCCGAAGAAGGCAATGATAGCACCGATTAACATTGATTCGGCACCACAAGCGTACATGGAGTACAAACTGTAAAGACCAGCTACGAATGCAATTGCATTGGCAGTCTTAGCCTTGCTATCAGTTTGACCTGCACGGATTTGGATAATCTTAACCGCAGCCATGCAAAGTACGTATGGAACTAAGTTAGTGATAACGGCAATGTTAACTAATTGGTTGAACTGTTCGTTCAAGTTTGGACTCATAGTCATCAATGACAGAATCAATTGAACGATCATTAAGATAGTCATACCAGCAACTGGTGCGTCGTGCTTGTTGAGCTTCTTGAAGACAGCTGGGAAGTAACCAGCGTTTGCAGAAGAACGGAACACTTCGGCAACAGTAAATTGCCAACCAAGTAATGAACCGATACATGCTAAGGTCATTAATGCCATAACGATCTTACCAGCCATTGCACTGTGGAACATAGTTGCAAATGCTAAACCGAATGGAGCAGTTGAAGTAACAAGATCCTTGTTATCAACGATACCAGCCATAACGTTAGTAGAAGCAATGTAGATGATACCAGCAATGATTGTACCGCTCAAGATAGCGATTGGCACGTTCTTTTGTGGGTTTTCTACGGCGTCACCGTTAGCAGCAGCAGATTCCAAACCAAGGAATGACCACAAAGTAATAGGAATAGAAGAACCGATTGCTTTGCCGAAACTCAAGTGGTGTGGATTCCATGCAGCAGCATACTTGTGACCGCTGAAGAAGAACCAACCAACAACAGAGATCAAGACAACTGGGATGATAACGCCCCAAACAGTGACGGAACCAATCTTACCAGTGATTCTTGGACCCCAGAAGTTAGCTATAGTAGTGATAACAACCAATGCCATAGTTGCCAGGGAAGTTTGTACGGCATTCAATTCAATACCCAAGCAAACGGCACCGTAACCAACGGCAGAAACACCGATGGCAACGTTAGCGATAACTAATGACAAAGCGTAAGTAAAGTTTGCCATGAAGTTACCATTCTTACCGAAAGCATATTCAGCATAACCACCCATACCGTTGGATGTATTTTCACTGAACATACCACAGCGAGCGAAACCATAGGACAGGCACAAAGCACCACCCAGAGTAACTAACCAAGAAAGAACTGATTCAGTACCTACTTGGGCAAGTTTGGATGGTAACATGATGATACCTGAACCCATCATGTTAACAGCAGTGATGATAGTTAACTCAGTAACTGTCATCTTTTGGCTTGAAGATTCAGCCATTTTCTCCACCTCAATCCAGTAATTTATGAACTATTTCTTGTCTAAAACTGATTCGTCCTTTAAGACATAACCAAAGGCACGTACCTTACCATTTGGTTGTGGTTCGTTGTAGACCCCTTGAATTTCAGGAGCGAAGCCAGGGAACTTGTTAATACCATCTTGAAGAATCAAGAAGTACTTAGTAACTGATTCGTTCCAACGTTCACCTGGTGCAATCATGAAGATTCCTGGAGGGTATGGTAAACCACCTTCGAGGGCTACACGGCCTTCGATTTCATCCAATGGTACCAATTCAGCGTTGTTCCGGATTAATTCCTTATCAGCATCGAATGGAGTCATTGCTCTTTCTGGGAAGTAATCTTCTAAGAAGGCACGCTTTTGGTATGTCTTAGCATCGTTTTCCTTATAGAAGTTGTGCATTTCTAAGCAGAGATCTTGAACCTTATAACCCTTGTAACGGTCTGCGTTTTCTGCATAGATTTCTGGAAGGACATCCTTCAAATCAGCATTTTCGTTTACTAAGTCTTCGAAACGAAGGATGGAATTAATTAAGTTATCGATCTTAGTCTTAGTTTCAGCAGGAGTGATTAAGAATTCGATTGAGTTCAAGTCACTCTTTTCTGGAACAATACCGTGTTCACGCAGGTAGTTTGCTAAGATGTTTGCTGGAATACCAGTCTTGTCGTATTCACCAGTTTCCATGATGATACCAGGAGTTCTGAAGATGATCTTCAATGGATCAACGTAGTATTGATCGTCGCCGTAGCCTTCGAAACCGTGCCACTTGCCACCCTTGTCGAACTTCCAGTAGTCAATGTTTGTAGCTAAGATGTCAGTATCAACATCTTCCCACTTTTGACCATTTACTACAGGTGGTACAAGAGGGATGAACATCTTGGATTCCTTCAAGATTCTCTTCCGAGCGTAGATAGCTAACTTAACTGTGTCTTCCCACATCTTAGCACCATGCTTGCCTTCTTGGAGGTATGCGTTAACGTCCAAGGATGCATACAATGGGTAGAATGGAGAAGTTGAAGTAAACTTCATGTAAGAGTTATTCATGCGCTTGTGAGTGATGTAGCGCTTTTGACCCTTAATGTGGCTATCCTTCTTGTGAATTTGTGAAGCTTGTGATAAACCAGATTGTTGCTTGTGAACAGATTGGGTCACGAAGATACCAGGATCGTTAGGTCCTAATTCGAGAAGTAATGGAGAACCATTCTTCATCATTGGAATAAATTGCTCGTAACCAACCCATGCAGAGTCGAATAAAATATAATCGCATAAGTGACCAATTCTGTCGACAACTTGGCGTGCATTGTAGATAGTACCATCGTAAGTACCTAATTCAATAACAGCCAACCGGATAGGACGTTCTTCATTTTCACGACCTGGTGCTACCTTGGCGATTTCTGCACGAATGTGATCTTCGTTAAGAACATGGTCAGAAATACCACCGATGTAACCGAAAGCATCTCTTTCAGTTTGCAGGTAAACAGGAATACCACCAGTTTCTTCCAGTGCTGAAATGTACATTGACTTGTGGTTGTTCCGGTCAAACAATACTAAGTCGCCAGGTGTAACTGCAGCGTTTGTAACGATGGAGTTAGAAGTGGATGTACCGTTAACAGCAAAGTAAGTCTTGTCAGCGTTAAATACCTTAGCAGCATGTTGTTCAGCGTCTAATGCGGCGCCACCGTGAGTCAAAAGATCCCCAACTTCTGGGTCAGAAATACTTAAGTCAGAACGGAACAAGTTTTCACCGAAGTAATCAACAAAAAGACGACCAGCTGGGTGCTTCAAGAATGACTTACCGTTGTGGTGACCTGGTGTTGTAAAACTCAACTTACCTTTTTGAGAATATTCAACCAAGTTCTTGAAGAACGGTGGTAACATCTTTTCTTCGTATTCTTCAGCTGCGCTTTCGATTTCGCCATCGTAGATGTTACGGTATGCCTTATCGTTGTCGATAAAGTGGAATACCTTACGACGAGTTTCAGCAGGCACTTCAACCTTACCAGTCATAACCATGAATACAGGAATGCCAAAGTATGTATTGTAAACTTTGTCAACTAATTCTTGGTCTTCATCAGTAATAACTACGGCTGCAACATCTGTGAAATCAGCGTCTGTGTAAGCATCAACAATGCTACGCTTAGTAGAGAAATACTGTTTAGCATCTTCTGAAGC
Source organism: Ligilactobacillus saerimneri (assembly GCF_036689625.1). Lineage (NCBI taxonomy): Bacteria > Bacillati > Bacillota > Bacilli > Lactobacillales > Lactobacillaceae > Ligilactobacillus > Ligilactobacillus saerimneri. The sequence continues at coordinate 104,212 of NZ_CP144759.1, read as the reverse complement.
TGCGATACTCAATAATTTCATTTTGTTCCTCCTTAGTAAAGAAGCACGCCTAAAGAACCGGCCTTGTTCTTTAACCATGCATGTAAACTACGAAAAAGCGTATTCACAAGACGGATGCTTGGAATGATGACCCTCACCATTTGCCATCAGGTACCAACCTCTCAATACCATTTCCAATGACTTGTTCCCATACAAGTCACATCCTTCATATGAATGTAACGCTTCCAGGCACACTTTAATTATATACCTGAATAAGTAAAGTTCAATATACTCAAATACATTTCTAAGCTAGAACTAATCATCACTTTGACCGTTTTCACTGTGTAGTATTCAAAATATGTAATATAAGCACATTTAATCACGTTTAAAGCCGGAAAAAGGCATAGATCATCCACCCTTTTTGGGGTTTTTTTCTCATTATATTCTCACTATATTGCGTATTAAGCTGAAAAAGAACTGGGAACCAGCGTTTAGCTGGTCCCCACTTTGTGAGTTATTCCGCGTTTTTTGTCTTAATTTACTACCCTTAGGTCGTCAATTCAATAATCAAGAAACCATTAGAACCAATCTTTTCCTCATGGTCTAGCAAATTCTGCGACAGAATTATGCGTGAGTTTTGCGGGCGCACAAACTTAATTGCTGTATAGCCAAAATTGAAGAGGGCAAAAACCTGATGTTTGCCTAACTGCCGGGTCAAGCTCAAGTAATTGTATTTATTGGATCGTGGTCCCCACTGGAAATCACCATAGCTTAACAACTTAGCAAAATTACACCGGAAGTGTGTCAGAACCTTCACAAACCGTAACATTTTTTTATCCTGCTTATCTTCATCCCAAATCATACTCTGGTAAATCCGAGAGGCTTGATGGTTGGTCATCCCCACTTCTGTCCCATAGAAAAGACTTGGCGTTCCGATTTGTAAGAAAGTTAATGCCAAAATCATCCGCACCAATGAGCTGTCTCCATGACAAGTAGCTAATAACCGTTGGGTCACATGGCTCTCCACTGCGTTAAACATCACTTCGTTAGTTTGATCACGGTACAAGGCCATCTGATCATTGATTACCGAAATCAGTTCCGCAACGGACAGCTCTTTATTAGCAGCAAACCTAGTAATAGCTTCGGTAACTGGATAGTTAACCACTCCATCTAGTTTACCCGGTTGAACAATGCGTTGGTTACTATGCTTAACTTCTCCTACCAAATAGATTTCTGGGTTAATTTCTCGGACAGTTGTTGCAAATTCGCGCCAGAACTTTTGGTCAACCTCAGCGGCGTATTCTAGGTGCCAGCCATCAATATTGAATTCTCTCGTCCAATAAGCTGCTACCCCTAGTAAATACTTCCGCACTGCCGGGTTAGCAGTGTTTAGCTGGGGCATATGCGGGTTATTTCCGTGAACGTTATACGTTAGGTCGTACGCAATATCTGGATTGTCTGTTGGTTTATAACCTACCGGGAACCGACGAATTTGGAACCAATCTGCAAACCGGGAAGCCCGACCTTTCTCTTGCACATCTTGCCATTGCAAAGAGGTATCACTCATGTAACTGAAAACCCCGTCCAGCATGATCCGCATGTTACGCTTATGTAGCTCATCCACTAACTGCTTAAATTCCGCCTTAGTACCGAGGCTAGGGTCAATACTAAAATAATCTACCGTATCGAACTTGGTACTACTATATGCGGTAAAGATTGGCATCAAGTAAATTCCATTAACCCCTAAATCTTTGAGGTAGTCCAAGCGTTTGATCAAACCAGCCAAGTCACCCCCGAAACATGCGTTCGGATGAACCGCTTGATCCCCCCAAGGCAGGGTTGCCGGCGGGTCATTTTTGACATTACCATTGGCAAAACGATCAGCAAATAGTTGGTACCAAACCGTTTGCCGAACCCAGTTAGGCGCCCATTTTTCGTCACTCAAATGTACAAAAGGAACAATAAAACAATCCATCCGCGCTAAGTTCTGCTCATTGTATGGCATGATTCGGCGGTCATCATAAATAACTTGTTCGCCGTCTTTACCTTCTACCCAAAAGGCGTACTGCAACCGCCGTTGCGGGATGTTAATTGCCAGTTTCCAATAATCATGGTTCAGTGTTTCGGCATCTTTAATCATTGCTACTTCTTGATAATTCCATTTACGTTGACCTTTTTCATCAAATTCAAAGTCATATGGATCCCCAAAAAGCAGTTTGACCTGCGCAACATCTCCATGCTTGGTTCTTAGATAAATGTGATATTCATTGCGTGTGTAGATAAAAGCCATTTCACTATCCGGCCGGTGATACAATGCTGCCTGATCCATGTTGCCAACCTCAATTCCATCATAAATTTCTTTTTCTATTGTACTTCATTTCTTTGCAGTTGCCAAAATGCTTTAAATTAGCAAATGAAATCGTTTCCCACTATAATTAAACTTGTATTCATTTAGATTGAGGAGGATTTTATTATGGCATATCAAACAATCTACCCTTATACGGGTGAAGTTTTACATGAATTTCCCAATGCAAGTGATGAAAAATTAGAAGAAACCCTAACGGTTGCCCACCGTCTTTATCAACAGTGGCGCCAGGAAAAACCGGCCACTAGAAAACCAGTCCTGCACCGCTTGGCAACCCTTTTACGTGAAAAACGGACTGAAATGGCACGGATTATGACCCAAGATATGGGGAAACTTCTAACTGAAGCTGCAGGCGAAGTTGATCTATGTGCTGACATTGCAGATTATTACGCTGATCATGGCGAAGAACTCCTCCAACCAGTTGATCTTCCTTCTGATAGTGGCAAAGCCTACTACCTCAAACAATCAACGGGGGTAATTGTCGCCGTTGAACCATGGAATTTCCCATTCTACCAAATCATGCGGGTCTTTGCACCCAATTTTATGGTGGGGAACCCGATGATCCTTAAAGATGCTTCTTCATGTCCTTCATCGGCCCAAGCTTTTGCCGACCTAGTTCTGGAAGCTGGTGCACCAGTTGGCAGTTTAACCAATTTATTTATTAGTTATGACCAAGTTAGCGCCGCCATCAACGATCCTCGGGTTGCCGGTGTTTGCCTCACTGGTTCTGAACGCGGGGGAGCAGCTGTTGCCCAAGAAGCCGGCAAAGCACTCAAAAAGACTACCCTTGAACTGGGCGGAAATGATGCTTTCATCGTTTTGGGTGACGCAGATTGGGACCTCTTGAAGAAAGTTGCTCCGCAAGCTCGGCTTTATAATGCTGGTCAGGTCTGCACATCGTCCAAGCGTTTCATCGTGATGGACAACCTCTATGACGACTTTGTTGCTATGATGAAAGAAGCATTTTCTCATGCTAAACTTGGTGATCCGATGGACCCAGAAACTGTTGTCGCCCCATTAAGTTCTAAGGGTGCGCTCGAAAAGTTAACTGCTCAAGTTCAAACTGCTGTTGATCATGGTGCAACTGTTGTATACGGCAACGAACCAGTTGAAGGACCAGGATTCTTCTTTAAGCCAACCATTCTAACTGATATTACGGAAGACAATCCGATCTTTGATCAAGAATTATTCGGTCCAGTTGCAGTTATTTACAAAGTTCACAGTGAAGCTGAAGCTATTGCCCTAGCAAACAAATCGAGCTACGGTTTAGGAAACACCGTCTTTAGTAGTGATGTCGCTCACGCCAAAGAAGTGGCCGCCCAGATTGAAACTGGTATGTCCTGGATCAATGCCGGTTGGGCCTCCTTACCAGAGCTACCATTCGGTGGGATCAAGAATTCTGGTTATGGCCGTGAATTGAGTCACTTAGGTATGAATGCCTTTGTCAATGAACATTTGATCTACGAACCATACCAAAATTAAGCTAATTTTAACTATGTAAAAAGTGCCAGGTGTTGAAAAAATTCAACGCCTGGCACTTTTCTTATTATTGTTCACTAGTCAAATGACGATAATAGTTAACAAATGTCATCTGCTTGTACGGAGAAATCCATAAATACCCAATTCCTAAGGTAAGCATTCCCAATAAATCCCAACCAATGAAACTTAGCTGTAAGACAAAAAATTCCATCTTATGACCATCCATTAGTTTCCGGCTCAAGGTGATGTAGTCTAAATAACTATACTTATCACTTTCACCCCGATCTTTAATATCTTTGTAAATAAAGAATGCTTGGGAATATGAATATCCTTTGATAATACCTGGGATCACTAATAACAGACTCCACAGGAAAATAAAGATATTGCGT
>NZ_CP144759.1:0-95000 GCF_036689625.1 Ligilactobacillus saerimneri | reverse complement strand
GGTGTGTACAAGGCCCGGGAACGTATTCACCGCGACATGCTGATTCGCGATTACTAGCGATTCCGACTTCGTGCAGGCGAGTTGCAGCCTGCAGTCCGAACTGAGAGCAGCTTTAAGAGATTTGCTAAACCTCGCGGTTTCGCGACTCGTTGTACTGCCCATTGTAGCACGTGTGTAGCCCAGGTCATAAGGGGCATGATGATTTGACGTCATCCCCACCTTCCTCCGGTTTGTCACCGGCAGTCTCGCCAGAGTGCCCAACTGAATGCTGGCAACTGACAACAAGGGTTGCGCTCGTTGCGGGACTTAACCCAACATCTCACGACACGAGCTGACGACAACCATGCACCACCTGTCATTTTGTCCCCGAAGGGAAAACCTAATCTCTTAGGTGGTCAAAAGATGTCAAGACCTGGTAAGGTTCTTCGCGTAGCTTCGAATTAAACCACATGCTCCACCGCTTGTGCGGGCCCCCGTCAATTCCTTTGAGTTTCAACCTTGCGGTCGTACTCCCCAGGCGGAATGCTTAGTGCGTTAGCTGCGGCACTGAAGGGCGGAAACCCTCCAACACCTAGCATTCATCGTTTACGGCGTGGACTACCAGGGTATCTAATCCTGTTCGCTACCCACGCTTTCGAACCTCAGCGTCAGTTACAGACCAGAGAGCCGCTTTCGCCACTGGTGTTCTTCCATATATCTACGCATTTCACCGCTACACATGGAGTTCCACTCTCCTCTTCTGCACTCAAGTTCCCCAGTTTCCAATGCACATCTTCGGTTAAGCCGAAGGCTTTCACATCAGACTTAAAGAACCGCCTGCGTTCCCTTTACGCCCAATAAATCCGGATAACGCTTGCCACCTACGTATTACCGCGGCTGCTGGCACGTAGTTAGCCGTGACTTGCTGGTTAGATACCGTCAACAGGTGAACAGTTACTCTCACCCGTGTTCTTCTCTAACAACAGAGTTTTACGATCCGAAGACCTTCTTCGCTCACGCGGCGTTGCTCCATCAGACTTGCGTCCATTGTGGAAGATTCCCTACTGCTGCCTCCCGTAGGAGTCTGGGCCGTGTCTCAGTCCCAATGTGGCCGATCAGTCTCTCAACTCGGCTACGTATCATTGCCTTGGTAAGCCGTTACCTTACCAACTAGCTAATACGCCGCAGGTCCATCCAGAAGTGATAGCAGAGCCATCTTTAATCATTTGACCATGCGGTCAAATGACCTATGCGGTATTAGCATCTGTTTCCAGGTGTTATCCCCCGCTTCTGGGCAGGTTACCTACGTGTTACTCACCCGTCCGCCGCTCATCGGTAAACCATCGTCAATCGGATGCAAGCATCTTCAATCAGTTGGGCCGATGCGCTCGACTTGCATGTATTAGGCACGCCGCCAGCGTTCATCCTGAGCCAGGATCAAACTCTCGATTTAAAATCTTAAGTCGATTAGACTCGTAAAAATTACTAGCGAATTGACATTCGCAAATGTTTTGCTCTTGCATCTAGCAAGAAGCCCTACACATTTGGTTTGTCGAAACTTTGTTCAGTTTTCAAAGATCTACTTCGTTGTTGAAAAACAACTTTTATAATATATCATTCACAGGGATTAATGTCAATGCTTTTTTAAAAAATATTTTATCAAGAATTGACAACCTATAAAAACAAGCGTTTATTATTATAACCATTATTATGATCAATGTCAACACTTATTTTTTGTTCTCAACAGAGATGTAATATCTCGTGTCAAGCAACGGTATCTACTATACTCACAACTGCCAGGGCGGTCAAGGTTTTTTTGCATAAAATACCATCTTTTTCGCTTTAACAAACTTTCTATGAACAACCAGTTTAAATGTCCTTCTAATCACGAACTTTTTACGCTATATATTTTTATCGTTCGCCAATGATAATTATCCCCTAATGGTAAAATAGTAATAAGGATTATTATTCAGGAGGTTTATCATGGCATCAGGCAACATCAAAAAAAGTGCTCGCATTAAAGAAATTATTTCCGTCATTCGCCGTCATAACGCTCTCAGTAATTTCAGTAAGCAAATCCATCCCCAAGAAGTCCGACAAGCATTGGAAGAATTAGGCCCGACTTTCATTAAAATCGGACAGATCCTTTCCACCCGCCCTGATTTAATGACTCCGGAATACATTCATGAACTTCATAAACTTCAAGATCAGGTGCCCGTTGACGACTACGATACTGTTTCTTCTATATATCAAGAGGCCACAGGAAAAACATTGGAAGCAACATTTTCTTCCTTTAAACACAAACCTTTCGCTTCTGCTTCCATTGGTCAAGTTCACCACGCTACTTTACCAAGCGGAGAGAATGTGGTTGTCAAAATTCAACATCCTGCTGTCGCACAACTGGTTACCATTGATCTTAATTTGCTCCACCAAGCGGTCAAAATTCTCCGTTTCACTAGCGAAAGTAAAATTATCGATATCCGACAAGTTTATTCCGAAATCAAAAGTTCCTTAATTAATGAAATTGACACTAGTATAGAAGCCAAAAACGGTCAAGACTTCTATAAACTAAATAATGGTGAGGGGATTATCCGTGTACCGCGGGTATATCCTGATCTTTGCGCGCCCCGAATCCTGGTCAATGAGGCTATGCCTGGTAGTAGCATTAAACAATACTTACATACGGATCATCCCGTTAGCGAGCGGCGTTACATCGCCCAAACTCTGGTAACGAATTTCATCAAGCAAGTTTTTACAGACCGCTTTTTCCATGCCGATCCTCACCCTGGCAATATTCTCGTTGCTCCTACGGATGATCGGCACACCGTAACTAGCCGATCCTTCCATAAACAACTTGGTCCAATCTCAACACAAGTCACTAGTAAGCAAGCCTTACCTCCCTTACGCCTGATCTACCTTGACTTCGGTATGATGGGACGGATCTCACCGCTACTCGCCGCTAATTTACGTAATGTTGTCACTGCTCTAGCCCTTCGCGATGAGTATGACATCACCCAAGCGGTACTTGCCATCTGCAATCAAACCGGACCTGTCGATCACAATGCTTTTCGTCAGGAGTTAGCCGTCTTTTTGAAGCCATTTTTTACAACCAACATCGTTGATCTTAATTTGGCAACCATATTATTTGACATTGTCAAGCTATGTCGCCGCTATAACCTCCAAATTAAAAGTGAGGCAGTAACCTTAATCAAAGCCGTTGCCTCCTTAGAGTCTACTATTGCCCAGCTTGACCCCAACCTATCTTTACTAGATATCGCCCGTCCTTTTGCTCTCAAAGAATGGTTCCAACAAATCGACCTGCATGCTAGCTTACAAGATAACCTTCTGCTATTCGGTCAATCATTGCAGGATGTTCCGCACATCCCACGTAAAATCAACCACCTCCTCGACACCTTGGAGAGTGGTCAAAGTCAAATCAACCTCCATCACACTGGCTTAACCAAATTCGTTAGTAAATTAGAACGATTGACTAATCGAATTGTCATCGCCATCATCCTCGCGGCTGTCATATTGGGATCATCACTTTTAGTTCAAGTCAGTGCAGACCACCCATATATTGCACGCATTGGGATTATTGGATATTGCATTGCCCTAACCATCATTCTCGGAATGTTGGGACGAAGTTGGTATGATCATTGGCGTAAAAAACATCATCGCAAATAAAAAAGCACCTACCCCTTGGTAGATGCAACCGTATAATATATAGAAACCAAAGCATGCGCTTTTTTTGATCAGGAAACAAGCTCTTTTCTTTGACCTTTGTTGAAATCGTTGTTATTAAGCTTTTATTAAGTTGTTTGACTTTTTTTGACCTTTAGCTTGACAACTCGTTTTTGTGCGCTATGATAAAGGCGTAAACAAGAAAGGAAGTAGTAATTATGGCAAATGAATTGCAAAACAGATTTAACGATTTTATGAATAGCGATAACTTCTTCAGCAACTTTGGTCGTTCTTTCTTCAATTTAGACGGCCATGATACCTACATGAAGACTGATGTCGCCGAAACTCCTAAGGATTATCAAGTTAATATTGACCTTCCTGGAGTTGACAAGCAAGACATTCAAATTGATTTCAAGAACAATATCTTAACTGTTTCAGCAAAGCGTGATTCTTTCAGTGATCAAAGCGATCATGAAGGCAATCTAATCGCCAGCGAACGGAGCTATGGACGGTTTACCCGTCAGTATCAGTTCCCTAATGTTGCTCGGGAAAAGATCGCTGCTAAGTATGAAGATGGTGTTCTCAAGATTACTCTTCCTAAGACTGATGAGGAAATTGCCAATAACCATCATATTGAAATTCAATAATCCTCACTAATTATGAATAAAAGCAGGCATCCGTAGCACATAGTGCTACGGGTGTTTTTTTATGATTACATCCACCTTTTTTGATTGAAGTAAGCGCTTGCAAAAAGGAGATAGCTATGGTATAAAATAAGTGTAAGGAGTCAAGGGATTCCCACAATTAGAACGATATTTGAGATCAATCAATGTTTGCAGTTTCACTACGTACTAAGGGGGTAATGGAACCAACATCTGACGCCTGAATAGGCTGACATCATTTATGTTCTTGAATCAATAGTTTAGGATAATGTTTGTCACATTTGAATATCTGTTACTAATTGTTATATAAGAGAGTCTAGATCATCAAGGATGACTAGAGTGAAATAGTTAAATAAAGGACGTGGGAACAATAGATACTCCTTATTGCAAAACCTATAGCCTTCAATGCTCATGATTACCGGGAGAGACCCAAAGCGGACTCCAACTGAGATGTTATGTATTAATAGAGCATGAAGGTTATTTTTTTGCTCTATTTTAACCCAATAATATTGGCTTCCAAATCCCCCCTACTTCCATTGAAAAAATAACTAGTTCAGGTCCTCATTCAAGAATGAATGGGGATTTTTTATAAAGTGTGTTTCTTAAAAAAAGAAATTTTATTTTAAAAACAACCGCCTACTAATTCACCCTTTTTCTAGTCCCACACGATATATAGTAATATATGCGCCTAAAAGCTCTAAAATTCTTATGCTCTCGCTTTAGCACCTATTTTTCTATATCTCGTATCCCCTATGTTTTAACCCTTTACCCGTTTGGCAGCAAAGAAGTGAGTGGGAAATATTAATAAATAAAGACAGAAGCTGGGAGAAAACAATTTTCTCCCAGCTCCTACAAATTTGCTTCGCATTTTCATTCCATTTTGCGCACTTTCTTTTTTACAGCTGGTCGATAGTTGAGTCCCAAGACCGCACCAATCACCAGAAACGTTCCGATATAATCAGCACTTGTCATTGACAAGCCTAAAAATAATACTGAACCAATCGTAGCGGCCAAAGGTTCAAACGCATCCATCATGTTGGCCGTTGTTGCTGTGATGTGACGCAACGCTAGGTTAAGCATTTGGAACGGTAATAGGGTGCCGATTATGATCACTCCTACCACCAAAAGAATGGTCACCGGGGTCAGATGAACTGGCTCCCAAACCGGATGAGCAATCACCATCACAATCCCGGCCACTAACAATCCCCAACCTGTTACTTGCCAGGACGAATAGCGACGTGTCAAGGGCCCCGGAGTCGTCATGTTAACCGCTGCTCCCAAAGCTGATGCCAGTCCCCACAACAGAACTGACACCGTAATCGTCATATGGGTAAAATGTCCCTCAGTGGCAATTGTTGCTACCCCTGTAAAAGCAATTAAGGCACAAATAATATCCAATAACCGCAACGGCACCCGGCGGATTACCGTGTCATAAACCATCACGAAGAAAAGACACGTAAACTGTAAAACTGTTGCGATGGCTGCATTTCCTTCTTTTACTGCCATAAAATAACAAAATTGAACAGGAATTAAACCCAAGATACTATACAACACCAGTCGTCCAGCCGCCTTGCGGTCCCGCCAAATCACTGTCATCTGCTCACCTTTAAAATGACCAATAACTAATAATATTGCCCCGGCCACTACCATCCGTACCTGCGTTAACCAAATAGCAGAAATCTGCTGATTAAATAAAGCCTTAGCCAAAAGACCTGAAATTCCCCACATTGAACACGCTAAAATAGCAACACCAACCCAGAATGCATGCTTACTTTGCTTAGCCACACCAACACTTCCTTCCCTCATTAAAACCACGGATCATACCGTTTGAATGGCAAAAATGACCGTTCCCGACTAATTTCAGCCATTTTCTTCAATAGTGCTTCCTCTGCGGGCGAAATATGCCAGCCCGCACGCAAAATCAATTCATACCGTAACCGCATGAATTTTTCAATGATCTGTTGCGGAGCCACTTGGCGGGCAGCTAAATCTGCTTGCGTTTGCTTGATCAGGGCATCCATCTTTTTGCCTTTGGGACTGTATACACGCGCAAAGTCTACCATTACTTGTTCAGCTTCAGCTGCGATCGTCTTCCGTGTTTTCATATGTATCCTTCCTCAATTACATTTTTCTTTCGTAATTATAGCAAGAAACATCCCTTTCTCGCTGATTATTTTATTGCTCCTCCGTGCTTAAATCTTAAGAAAAGGTTAAGTATATCACAAAAGTGATATTTCACTATTGTAATATACCACGTTTGTAGTAGTATATAAGTCGTGGAGGTGAGAGTAGTGCGAATCGACATTAAGGGTTATCTCGAACATAACCATCTAACTATTTACAAAGTAGCTAAAAAATCTGGTTATGGCTACACCACCCTACACAAGTCATTTAACAAGCAACAAACGAGTGCAACCTCGTTAAATTTACGTGATCTGCATGCATTGGCAGCCACACAAGAAGTGGCCATGTGGCAGATTCTCAAAGAACTCGAAGAACATTATCTCAAAGATTAAATCAATTTTGCATTTAACCATTTGAGCATTAAAGAAATGAGGGATATTTATGGCAAGAATTCCAATGGATCCATTTTCAGATAACATGGACGATATTTTCGACAATATGTTGAGCAATATGGGAGTTGATTGGCGGTATCATATCAATGGCCAAGAAGTATCTCCTGAAGAATATGCTCACTATCGTAAAACCGGCAAGTTGCCTAATAATATTCAATCACAAGCACAACAAGGACAAGTTGGCCGGTCAAATACTAACAAACAAAAAGCAGGTATTTTACAAAAGCTAGGGAGAAACCTAACCGCAGAAGCGCGGGCACATAAGTTAGACCCAGTGATCGGACGGGACAAGGAAATTCAAGAAACCGCCGAAATCTTAGCTAGACGAACCAAGAACAATCCTGTTCTCGTCGGTGATGCCGGGGTTGGTAAAACAGCAGTTGTTGAAGGGTTAGCCCAAGCAATTGTTCAGGGAAATGTACCGGCAGCGATTAAAAATAAAGAGATCATCTCAATTGACATCTCTGGCTTAGAAGCTGGCACTCAATTCCGGGGCTCATTTGAAGAAAATATTCAAAAATTGATCACAGAAGTCAAAGAAGCTGGAAACATCATCCTCTTCTTCGATGAAATCCACCAAATCTTAGGTGCTGGTTCTACTGGTGATAACGATGGGAGTAAGGGCTTGGCAGACATCATCAAACCAGCCTTATCTCGGGGTGAACTCACTGTTATTGGGGCAACCACGCAAGATGAGTACCGCAACACCATCATGAAAGATGGCGCCTTAGATCGGCGGTTCAACCAAGTAGTGATCAAAGAACCTAATGCAGCTGATACTTTCGCTATCTTGCAAGGTATTCGGAAGTTATACGAAAAGCACCACAACGTTGTCTTACCAGATAAAGTCTTACAGGCAGCAGTGGATTACTCTATCCAATATATTCCCCAACGGAGTCTCCCTGACAAAGCTATCGACCTGATCGATATGACAGCTGCCCACTTGGCATCCCAACACCCAGTTGTTGATGACAAACAACTCGAAAAAGAGATTGCTGAACTCAAAGTTGCTCAAAAAAAGGCCGCAGCTGCTGAAGATTACGAACAAGCACAAGCTAAGAAACAACGTGTAGCAGAACTTGAGCATCAATTACAAAACCACTCCCAAGCACAAAAAGTCACCGCTACTCCTGATGACATCGCACAATCCGTTGAACGGATGACGGGAATTCCCGTATCTAAGATGGGGGCTTCTGATATCGAAAGACTGAAAAACATGGAAGCCCGCCTCAAGGGCAAGGTCATCGGCCAAGACGAAGCTGTTGCAGCTGTGGCTCGGGCTATTCGGAGAAACCGGGCTGGATTTGATGAAGGCAACCGCCCAATCGGCTCCTTCCTCTTCGTCGGCCCAACCGGTGTTGGTAAAACTGAATTAGCTAAACAGCTCGCCCGTGATATGTTTGGCTCCAAAGATAGCATCATCCGGTTAGATATGTCAGAATATTCTGATCGGACAGCTGTTTCGAAATTGATTGGGGCAACTGCCGGTTATGTCGGGTATGGTGACAACGGCAACACTTTAACCGAAAAAGTACGGCGGAACCCATACTCCATCATCCTATTAGATGAAATTGAAAAAGCCGACCCACAGGTCATTACCCTTCTCTTACAGGTCTTAGATGATGGGCGGTTAACAGATGGTCAAGGCAATACCGTCAACTTTAAGAACACCGTGATTATCGCTACTTCTAATGCCGGGTTTGGCAATGAAAAACTGACTGGTAATGATCACAAGGATGAAACTATTATGGAACGGATTGCTCCATACTTCCGGCCAGAATTTCTTAACCGGTTCAATGCCATTGTAGAATTTTCTCATCTGACAAAAGAAGATCTCCGGGCCATCGTTGATTTGATGTTAGCTGATGTCAACCACACCTTGGCTAAAAAAGGCTTAGACCTTACCGTTAACGATGACGTTAAGGATTTCTTGATCGAAGAAGGCTATGATGAAGCTATGGGGGCACGGCCACTACGGCGGGTAATCGAACAACAAATTCGTGACAAAGTCACTGATTTTTATCTAGATCATCCTGACGTTAACCATCTCCAAGCTACCATGGATAATGGGGTCTTGGTAATCAGTGCTCAAGAAAATAATCTTTCTGATTAATAAAAATTATGCTTGCATTTTTCCAAAATTAGGTTAAAATGCAATTAATAAATTGAAAAAGCGATGAGAAAGACAAGTAGTCATTCCGATTCTTCCAGTGAGTTGGTATTAGTGTGAAACCAGCAGACCCTCGATTGATGAATAACACTTTTTCGCAGTGCTACTGACCCAAATGAATCTCATTCAGAGTAGACTCAGTCGGAACCGGTCCGTTACCTCGCCGGCGGAGCATGATGGTGCTCTAGTGAGCTGATCCAGAACAAACTGGATAATTTGGGTGGTACCGCGGAACAAAAGCCTTTCGTCCCTTACAAGGGGGACGAAGGGCTTTTTTGTTGCTTTCCCCGGCTAATAGTTTTTATTTTTAGAAGGAGGCAATTGCCATGAGTTTAGTCATTCCACGTGATTATGATCCAAAATTATCCATTCGGGAAACCGAAGCTGCTATTCGTTATATTCGTGAAACATTCCAAGATGAGATCAGTCAAGAACTCAATCTGCAACGGATGTCCGCACCGATGTTTGTTGAAAAGAGTACCGGGTTGAACGATAACTTGAACGGAATTGAACAACCGGTTTCGTTCACAATGGCTGGCCTCCCTGGCGAAACTATCGAAGTCGTTCACTCTTTAGCCAAGTGGAAACGTTATGCGCTCAAGCGTTATGGTTTCGGGATGCACGAGGGCTTGTACACCAACATGAACGCCATCCGGAAAGACGAAGAACTGGATAACTATCATTCTATTTACGTCGATCAATGGGACTGGGAAAAAGTGATCGCCAAAGAAGAACGGACCGAAGAAACACTCAAGCGGACCGTGCGCCAAATCTTCAAGGTCATCAAGCATATGGAACACGAAGTTTGGTATAAGTATCCCCAAGCAGTGCACCATTTACCAGACCAAGTGCACTTCATTACCACCCAAGAATTAGAAGACCGGTGGCCAGAACTTACCCCATTAGAACGGGAAAACCGCATTGCTAAAGAATACGGTGCTGTCTTTGTTATGCAAATCGGTGGCAAGCTTCGCCAAAGCCAAGAACATCACGATGGACGCGCCCCTGACTACGATGATTGGGAGCTCAACGGGGACCTGCTATTCTGGTATGAGCCCTTACAATCACGCATTGAAATCTCTAGTATGGGGATCCGGGTAAGTGAAGAATCCATGCGTAAACAACTCAAGTTGGCCCATGCCGAAGAGCGGAAGGATCTGCCTTTCCACAAGATGCTCTTAAACGGTGAACTTCCATATACTATTGGCGGTGGGATCGGTCAATCCCGGTTGTGTATGTTGTTATTGGGGAAAGCACATATCGGTGAAGTTCAAGCTAGTTTGTGGCCTGAAGATATGCTCGCCCAATGTGCTGCTGCGGGAATCCAAATCCTCTAAGCACTAACACCTATGATTGTAGTAAAATAGAAGCTATAAACTATACCTAACAACTTTAATTTTAAGGAGGAGCACAAAGTGCAAACTATTACAATTAGTGAATCACCTAAGCACGTCAACGAAACAGTTAAAATTGGCGTGTGGCTAACTGATAAGCGTTCAAGTGGTAAGATCGCCTTCTTACAACTTCGTGACGGAACAGGTTTTTTCCAAGGAATCTTGCTCAAAAATCAAGTAACCCCTGAAGTTTGGGACATGGCTAAACACGAGTTACACCAGGAAACATCTTTCTGGGTAACCGGTGAAATTCATGAAGATTCTCGGTCTAAGTTTGGTTACGAAATCCAGGTTCAATCCATCGAACTTGTCGGTGAAAGTGATGATTACCCAATCGGCAATAAGGAACACGGGGTAGAGTTCTTGATGGATCACCGTCACTTGTGGTTGCGGTCCTCCAAGCCCAACGCAATGCTTAAGATCCGGAGCCAAGTTAAGTTAGCAACAATGGAATTCTTTGCTAAGCATGGTTTCACCCAGCTTGATGCTCCCATCTTGACCGGTAGTTCACCAGAAGGGACCACGGACCTCTTCCATACTAAGTACTTTGATGATGATGCTTACCTTTCCCAATCTGGTCAGCTCTATGCAGAAGCAGGCGCTATGGCCTTAGGTAAGGTATACACTATGGGACCAACTTTCCGGGCTGAAAAGTCCAAGACACGGCGGCACCTAACGGAATTCTGGATGATTGAACCAGAAATGGCCTGGATGCACCAACCTGAAAGCTTGGAACTCCAAGAACAATACATCGCATACTTGGTGCAAAGCCTCATTGATAACTGTGCCCGTGAATTAGAAACCGTGGGCCGGAGCGTAGAATCATTACGTCCATTCACTGAATTGCCTTACCCACGGATCACTTACAAGAAGGCCATCGAGATGTTACAAGAAGGCGGTTTTGACTCCAAGTTTGGTGATGACTTTGGTTCGCCTGAAGAAACATACTTGGCTGATCAATTCCAAAAGCCGGTCTTTATTTTGAACTATCCAAAGGAAATCAAGGCCTTCTACATGAAGCCTGATCCTGAAGACGATCGCCAAGTTGTCTGCGCTGACCTCTTAGCTCCAGAAGGCTACGGTGAAATCATCGGTGGTTCAGAACGTGCTACTGACTATGATTACTTAGTCCAAAAATTTGCTGAAAACCACCTTGATATGGCCGACTATGGTTGGTACGCTGACCTCCGTAAATACGGGACAGTTCCTCACTCTGGTTTCGGGATGGGGCTAGAACGTTTCATCGCTTGGATTACCCTTTCTGACCACATTCGTGAAGGTAGCCCATTCCCAAGAATGTTGAACAGATTACGTCCATAACCAATAACTAAATACTACGCATGTAATTGAGAGTGCCTAGCACTTTCAAGTTACGCTCATGGGAGCGTGAAGATGAAGCCACCTGACTTCTGTCACGCTCCCTTTTTGCAAATACTTAAGGAGTGTGTAAATTATGAACCACCAACCTGAACTTAACCGGACCCTGGGATTGGGATCGGCATTATCAATTGTCATCGGAACAATTATCGGTTCCGGTATCTTCTTTAAACAAGCATCCGTTTTGGCCAGTGCTGGTTCTTCCACACACGCCTTACTTGCTTGGATCATTGGGGGTGTAATCACCCTAACATCTGGCCTAACTATTGCCGAAATTGGGGCACAAATGCCGGTTACTGGTGGCTTGTACGTTTATATCGAAAATATCTTTGGACGCCGACTGGGTTTTTTAGCTGGCTGGATGCAGGTGATCGTTTACGGGCCAGCAATTTCAGCATCTGTGGCGGGATTTATGAGTATCCTCATCACTGAATTTTTCGGTTGGCCAGAACAATGGCGGATCCCCGTGGCAGTTGTTATGATTGTTGCCATCAGTGTCCTTAATATGTTTGAAAACCGCGTGGGGGCTTTCTTCTCCATCCTCACTACGCTTTGTAAGCTAGTTCCTATTACCGCCATTATCGTTTGGGGAATTCTCCACGGGCATGTTACTGCCCTAGGTCAGACTGTAACGACTGTTCATCAAGCTAGTGGTAACATGGGGGTCGCTGTTTTGGCCACCCTGTTTGCTTATGATGGTTGGATTTTGATCGCAAACCTTGGGGGTGAAATGAAAAATCCCCAAAAACTTCTTCCGCAGGCTATCATTATTGGGGTCAGCGCTGTTTTATTGATTTATACCTTGATTTCATTCAGTGTCTTTCGCTTTCTTCCAGCCAACAAGATTCTTGCTTTAGGAGAAAAGGCAACTGCCTACTTAGCACAAACTGCCTTTGGTCAACTAGGAGGGAAACTGCTTGCGATTGGAATCATCATTTCGATGATGGGAACACTTAATGGCAAACTATTAACCTTCCCTCGTATCGTATACGCTATGGCTAAACGTGGTGACTTACCGTTTTCTCGTTACCTAGCTTATTTACACCCACGAGCAAAAACCCCGGTTTATGCCACAGGAGCAGTGATGGTGATCGCTATCTTAATGACCTTCTTTTTTAATCCCGATCACTTATCTGACCTCTGTGTCTTCACTGTGTATTGCTTCTATACCTTGGCTTTCTTTGGACTTTTTGTTTTACGGCACCGGAGAACCGAACCCCGTCCTTTCTCGGTTCCACTTTATCCCTTGGTGCCACTGGTGGCCTTAGGTGGTGGGTTATTTATCCTCGGCAGTGAGGTTGTCAATGATCCGTGGGGAGTTATCCTCTTTATTGGGGTTGTTGTCCTCGGGTTACCGATTTTATGGTTAATCAAAACATTAGATCGTAAGCGCCAATTCTAAAACTAGTTACTAAACTACAAATAGCGGGCATGAATGTTACTTCCTTGCATTCATACCCGCTATTTTTTGCGATTAATTATTAATTTAGCGCAGCAAAACATAAATTGTTGCGACCAAAAAGCATGCACATAGCAAACCTGACATGAAACTCAGGGGTTTGTTATTATCCCGATAAGTTGCATAACTAATGTAACCCGTTGCGATAAATAAAACACCTAAAACTAATGGCGAATCGACACTCATAACCGTCCCTCCTCGTTTGATACCCATATATTAACATTTTTCATTTTACTTGAATACTCCCCTTATTTTGCGCTTAGTTATTTGTTTATAACATAAAATTTATGTTACGAACTAATCACTTTTTAATCCCCTTATCACTTTATGAGGTGATAAAGCCTATAATACAGCACATTAAAGACTCCATCATTAAAATGTATGCGTTTTCTATCTAAAAGTATATACAAAAAAACTTATATTTGTTAACCTATATATGTAAGCGGATTCAGAATTTGTTTGAAGGGGGACTTTATTATGGATGTAATTTCACTCATGAAGATGTGTTTATTGGCAATGATTGGTGTGATGGCATTCTTCCCCCTTGCCCTGTGGCTTTCTTTTGATGCGATCAACGAAGTCTTTCAAAAAGATATGCGTCGTTTGAAAGCTCAGGAAGAACGAAATAAACCGATTATCAAAAAAGTCACAGTGAAAAACCTGACTTTATAAGATTCACACTCTAATTATCTCCATCTCTAATAATTGTACGCAAAAAGAGGCTGGGAATTAACTATTATTTTCTAGCTTCTAACTAAGAAAATGCGAACTATGATTTTTGATTTAATCAAAAATTGTAGTTCGCATTTTTGGTTATTTACTAAAAAGGGTCTTAATTGGTTGATCATTTTACCCAATTTCGTTAAGTTCAATGCCATTAAGGTTAATCCGACATCATTTTCCACAGCCCGTTGGCCGCGCAAATGAGTTCGGCGTACGCCAAAATCCCTCTTCATGCGACCAAAGACTGGTTCAACGTCGAACTTGCGTCGACGATAGATCATCTTACCTTCATCGCTTGAGAGGGTCTCTTTGACTTTTGCTTTGTAATAATTCCAAGTTGGATTAACCTGGATGTAGCGCTGACGCTTACCTGGCGTTTTAGCTAACTGATCTAACTCTTCTGATGATTGATGTGTGTCGGCACGATAGAGTTTAAGATCGCGCTTAAATCCATACTTATCAGTTCGTTTACTGTAGCGATAAAAACTGAAGCGAACGCCTAAATGATCAATATAGTAGTCATCTTCGGCATTGTACTGCCAATTCTGAGGTTTTGTTGGATCATTTTTGAACTTACGCTTCTGCTCTTTTTGATAGGTGGTGTATGGAATGAGTGGTTGCTTATCGAATTGGTCAAGCAGTGTTGTGTAATTATATTCACTACCGTAACCAGCATCAGCTACCACGTGTGTAAAGAAATCCAAGCCATGGAATTGCTTAAGAAATGGCACTAAAGTCCTAGTATCAGTAGGATTGGAAAATAAAGCATAATCAAGGACAAACTGATTATGCGTGGCAATCTGAAGATTATATCCGGGTTTGAGTTCTCGGTTCATCATCGGATCTTCTTTCATGCACATAAAAGTTGCGTCGTGGTCTGTTTTCGAAAAGCTATTTCGTCCTTGAAAAATATCTTCGACACGTTCATATTTTTTAGCCCGTGGAATTAAGTCTTCTCTCAGTTGACGACGAAGCTTCTTTAGAAAACGTCGCCGACGTTTTCTAACTGAACCACCTTTAATTATTTTCGGCTCCTGTTTAATGGCTTCGTCTAGATTAGTGATTTCTTTTTCCACTTCTTCAGCCATTAATTCCATACCGTCGATAGATTCAATCATTTCTGGTTTCATCTCTTTGATGACTTGCTTTTCTACTAACTCATCATAAATACTAGCCGTCTTTTCTCTCAACTTAGCGTGATACTTTTCTATTGCCCGACGCCAAGTAAACGAGTACTTATTAGCATCCGCTTCAACCTTAGTGCCATCAATAAAGACTGCATCATTTTGAATTAGCCCATGGTCCGTAAGAGCCATAGTAAAGTAAACAAAGGTACGTTTTATTAAGTTCCTGGCGTGCTCACTCCGTCGAAAGTTATTGATGGTATGGTAACTGTATGAATGATCACGGGCTAACCATCGCATTGGTAAGTTTTCTTCTAACAAGGTTTCTATTTTCCGGCCAGAATAAGTTTGACGAGAGTACGCAAACAACAGAATTTTTAACATCAGTGCAGGGTGAGAAAGTGGGCGGCCGGTGACGGCCACGTTCTCTTCTAACAAAACCTCTTGTGGAATGGAATCGACAAAAGTATCAATTAACCGAACCAGATGATTTTTTGGCACATTGTAGTCATAATTTAGTACGAATTCTGTTTGTCCCGTGATATAATTTTGATACATGAAAATCGCTCCTTTATGTTTGTTTTTAGGGGTAATTACATCATATCAGGAACGATTTCCTGTGTACATAAGAAGCCGGACGATGAACCAAGATTTGATTCATCGTCCGGCTTTCATTTTGGACTGAGAGTTTTTTCCCAGCCTCTTTTTGATTTTAGAGATTACCTGCTTGATTGAATTGGCTATTATATAAATCAGCATAGAAGCCCCCTTGGGCCAACAAGCTGGCATGCGTTCCGGTTTCTACAATTGTGCCGTGATTCATGACAATGATTTGATCGGCATCCTGAATCGTTGATAAACGGTGGGCCACCACGAAACTTGTTCGTCCCTTGAGTAGCTTGTCCATTGCCTGCTGAATTAAAAGCTCGGTTCGCGTATCCACGGAACTAGTGGCTTCGTCCAAGATTAAGATCTCTGGATCAGCCAAGAAAGCTCGGGCAATCGTCAGTAACTGCCGTTGCCCTTGCGAGATATTCCCCGCATCTTCCCCTAAAACAGTATCATATCCATCTGGAAGCTGGCGTACAAAGGTATCTACGTGGGCTGCCTTAGCAGCTGCAATGACTTCTTCCTCAGTAGCATCTTCACGTCCGTATTTGATGTTGTCATATATCGATCCCGAAAACAGCCAGGTGTTTTGAAGAACCATCGCCATATGTTGCCGCAAATCAGCCCGTGCCATATTGCGCGTATCTTGTCCATCCAGTAAAATTGCCCCTTGATCAATATCATAGAATCTTTCCAACAAATTAATCAGGGTTGTTTTCCCCGCTCCAGTTGGTCCCACAATAGCAACTTGCTTGCCTGCTGGAACTTCCATATTGAAGCCTTGTAAGAGGGGTTTATCCGGACTATAACCAAAATGTACATCCCGAAAAGCAACCTTCGGAGCACCTACTTGAACTGGCGTTGCAACTGGGTGATCTGTCATTTCGTCCTCGTCCAAAACCGCAAAGATCCGCTCTGCAGAAACTGCGGTTGCTTGGATAGTGTTTGCCAAGTTAGCAATTTGGGTGATTGGTTGCGTAAACTGGTTAACATATTGCAAAAATGCTTGGACATTTCCCAAAGTTAATGTGGCATTAGCAACCCCTAGGCCCCCAACTATCGCTACCATAACATAACCGATATTTTTGACCATATTCATCAGGGGCATAATCAAGCCAGAAATAAACTGGGCTTTCCATGAAGCAGCATAATAACGTTGATTTTCTGCTTGGAACTGGGTAATCTCATCGTCTTCCTTGTTAAATGTCTTGACCACAGCGTGCCCCGCATATGTTTCTTCGACCTGATCATTCAACAGTCCCAAACTCTCTTGTTGGATAGCAAAGAAGCGTTGCGACTTTGGCGCTACAATTCCCACAACAACCATACTTAATGGAATCGTAACACAGGCGATCAGCGTTAACTTCCAGCTAATCGTCAGCATCATCACAAAAACACCGACAAAAGTAATCGAACTGGTTACCAACTGTGCCAGACTTTGTTGGAGTGTCCCGGCAATGTTATCCATATCATTAACCGCCCGGGACATGATGTCCCCATTAGAATGGGTATCATAATAAGCGATTGGCAACCGTTCCATCTTCGCCTTAAGATCCTTGCGCAAACGATAAACTAACCGCTGCGAAATATTAGCCATAATGAATTGCTGTCCGAAAGTCAGGACAGCCGCTGAAATATAAACAAGCGCTACAACAATCATGATATGCGTAATTTTGCCATAAGCGATTGGTAAGTGGGTCAACTGCTGCCCGGCCTTGATTTGGGCATAGCCTTGCTTAACCCCAGCAAAAATCACCGTAGTTGCTTCCCCCAGGATCTTGGGGGCAATAATTTGAAAAACAGTAGCCCCAATTGCCAAAATCATTGCCAATGCGAAAAGCCATTTCCATGGTCCCATGTAGCGGGCTAACCGCCAAATAGTTTTCCAAAAATGTTGGGCCTTTTCTTGGGATTGTGGTCCCCGGCCCCGCCGTCCATGTGGTCCCATTATGCTTGCCCTCCTTCTCTGATTTGCGAGTGTACAATCTCTTGGTAAGTCGGATTATTGGCCATCAGTTCAGCATGTGTGCCCTGACCGGCAACTTTACCATTATCTAAAACGATAATCTGATCAGCTTGCGTTACTGTTGCTACCCGTTGGGCCACAATCACAACCACGCTTTTTTGAATTGCAGGGTCATGCTTCAATGCTGCCCGTAAGTTAGCATCCGTTTTGAAATCCAGGGCTGAAAATGAATCGTCAAAAACATAAATCGAGGCAGGCTTGATGACTGCACGGGCAATCGTCAACCGTTGCTTCTGACCACCAGAGAAATTGTCCCCATTCTGTTCAACTACTGCATCCAAACCATCAGGCAAAGCAGCCACAAAGTCTTTGGCTTGAGCAACCTCCAGTGCATGCCACATTTCTTCATCAGTGGCGTCTGGTTTCCCAAACTGCAGGTTAGACCGAACAGTCCCTTTGAACAGAATAGCTTTTTGTTGAGCAAAGGCTACCCGCTTATGTAGGTCATGTTTAGTCATATTGCGCACATCTAGTCCATCAACCAAGACCCGCCCTTGTTCCACATCATATAAGCGGGGGATAAGGTTAATTAAGGTCGTCTTCCCTGACCCTGTCCCCCCAATAATCGCAAGGGTCTGACCAGCACCCATCTTGATATCGAGTCCTGTCAAGGCTAATTCTTCTGCCCCGTGGTAACGGAAAGAAACTTGCTCAAATTCTAAACTAGCCGGGGTAGTGGCTGCCACTGTTTGCACATCATCGGGTGCGGGTAATGAATCTGGTGTGGCTAGGACTTCATTGATTCGGCTTGCAGCCGCCTGGGCCCGCGGGATAAAGACAAAGACCATTGAAAGCATCATGAAACTGAATAACACCATCGAAGCGTAAGTCATAAAGGAAACCAACTTTCCTACTTCCATTTCCATTGCCCCGATCAAGCGGCTCCCCAACAATACAATTCCAATATTGGTGAAGCTTAAAACAGTGATCATGATCGGATACATCATTGAAGTTAGGCTAAAGACTTTGATCCCTGTTTGGGTGTAATCTTGGTTAACCTGGTCAAAACGCTCTTGCTCGAAACTATCCCGCCGAAAAGCCCGAATTACCCGAACTCCGGTTAAGCCTTCACGAAAAACCAAATTAATGTTGTCGATTTTCTTTTGTAAACTCTTAAACAGGGGCACCGCATTACGCATCACTAACCAAACAGCTAATAAAAGCAGCGGGACAGAGATTAAAAAGATCATCGCTAAGCGACGCTCGGTAACATAAGCCATGAAGCCGGCCCCCAATAACATCAAAGGCGACATCAGCATCATCCGGAGCATCATAATTACTACATTTTGGATCTGCATCACATCGTTGGTTGTCCGGGTGATCAAAGATGATGACCCAAAGCTTCCCATCTCTTGGTCACCGAAGTTAACCACCTTGGCAAAAAGCTCTTCCCGTAACCGTGCTCCTAGTTTCTGTGCCTGTGTTGACGCCAAGTACACATTGCCGATTGCCGCCAAAATACTTAGGCCCGCAAACAGTAACATCTTCCCCCCAGCTTGCCAAATATATGCCAGGTCTCCTCTAGCAACGCCCTTGTCAATTAATTGGGAAGTGATGGCTGGGAGGTTCAAATCACTTAAAACTTGGAGCAACATAAACATAGCTGCCCCTGCCACTGCTGGCCAAGACATCCGTGTTTTCATTATCTTCCACATCGCTTCTCTTCACCTTCCTTATGGTATTCATCCAATTTTTTACTAATATTCGCTGTTATTTTTTTAGTTAACCGGATAAATTCTGCTTGTTCCGCAGGGGTTAGCCCCGCTGTAATCACACCCTCACTAGTGATCCACACCTGCGCTAGTTCTTTCGCTAGGTCATGTCCCGCCGGTGTAAGTTCCACCATAGTTACGCGGCGGTCTGTAGCTAATTTATACCGCTGAACGTAACCTTTACGTTCTAAACGCATAATTGTTTTAACCACCGTTGTGTGCTGAATCTGTAATCTTTGGCGTAATTCCGTCTGTGAACATGGACCCACCCGGTCCAATATACCCAGAATAATATCTTGACCATGGTAAAGATCATGTTGCCATAGTTGGTGATGAACTAACTGTCCATACATCCGCCGTAATTTGAACAGGGCCAACCCTAAGGGGGCCTGATGAGCGAGCTTCTTATCTATCATTTTTGTATCCTTTCGTAAAATATGTTGCCGGCTACTTAAATTAGATAAAAAGATTTTATCACAGCATTATGTAGCCGGCAACATATTTATTTACAAAAAAAAGACTGGAAAAACAAAGTTTTTCCAGCCTCCACGCCTGTGAAGATCGCTTTTCCCGTGACCTTCACAAGCAATAATAGCTAATTAATGAATTACTTTCCGTAGTTGTGAATATAATACAATCCCCACCAGCGAACCTACAATTGCTTGGAGGATATTCATTGGGAACCCAATAATCGCTGTTGAAAACTTGAAAAGAAATGTTTCGCAAGCAAGATACCCGCAAGAGACAATGATTGTCGCTAAAACAACTGCTAGTACTAACCGTCCTGGTGTCTTTTCTTTTTCAATTACCTTACCAAAAACCCATCCTTCAAAACCGTGAATGACCAAAGAAAACAACATGTACTGAGGCGCCCCTGCTAATAGATCTAAGAGGAAACCACTTAATGCTCCCACTAGTCCACCATAGTTAGCACCATAAAGAAGGGCAATCAACACAATTCCGGCGTCACAAAGATTCAAAAAGCCCTTAGTCATTGGCACTGGAATCAAAAAGACCCGCGCGATAACAATGTTAAGGGCGGTCATAACACCGACTACCGTAATTTTCTTTACATTTGCAGTTGTATCCATAGTATCTCCCCTTATGCTAAATTTTGTAGAGCTGCAATAATAGCTCCCAACTTTATTCCATAACACCGCTCGTCATTAGCCTTCATAGTCGCAACCAGACCTTCATGTAGTAAGTCTGTTGCTTGGCGAACTGCCGTATTCAAATCCTGTTGTTGGCACAGCAAGATCGTTAGTAACGCGGTGAAGGTATCACCACTCCCATAAAAATGTCCTGGAAGCCGCGGCAAAGTCACCTGTTGCAGCCGTCCCTCAAGTGGGTCAAGCCATGCCACCCCCACCTGGTCACCAAACTCAAGTCCCGTTAGGACCGTCTGTCCTCCAGGAGCCAACAATTGGTTAAACTTAACTAATAAAGCTCGCACTGCTTGCGGATTCGGCGTGAACAAGGGTGTGTTTGTCAAAAGACATGCTTCCGTTAGGTTTGGAGTTGCAAGGGTGGCCCGACGTAAAAGGCGTCGCAAGCCTTCCATATGGGCTAGTCCTTGTAATGGGTATGGCTCCCCATTATCGGCAAAGGCCGGATCAACGAGGACCAAATCCATTGTGGCTGCTTGCTGGTCCAGATAATCTGCAAGCTGGTCTCCCACTGCCTCATTATCATAGTAACCCACAACCGCAGCGGTAAATCGGATCTGCTCCTTAGCCCAATGCTGCAGGGTCTGCTGGGTCCATAGAGTAGTATCTAGAACTGCCGGTGACCCAAAACCTTCACTTTGCGTTGATAAAATTGTAGTCGGCAGGACACCAATACTAAAATCACACGCCTGAAACAGCGTCAGCGCAGTCTGCATTGATAGACTACCCATAGCAGAGAGATCTTGTGCGATCAGGATACGTGGGGGTGCTGATTGTCCCATAAATGACTACTTCCTTTCATGCAACGTTACTCCTTTATCATACCTTATTTACTAGTACTTAGCATTCTAAATTCAAATTTTTCTTTAAAATTGAAGGCGCTTTCCGTTATACTTAAAGATGAATTATTTTAAGTAGAGTGAGATATACTATGACATTAAAAGGCTTTGCACTAGCTCAGGCTCCACCACCCAAGAAGGAAATACCCTAATCCGTTAATTTTTACTAAACTAAGGAGCGATTTTTATGGCAGTAGAAGCAATTAATCTTAAAAAAGGTATGATTTTTGAACAAAGCGGTAAATTAATCAAGGTTTTGGAGTCAAATCACCATAAACCCGGCAAGGGCAACACCGTCATGCAAATGAAACTGACCGATGTGCGGACGGGTGCAATCGTGCAAACAACGATGCGTCCCTCCGAAAAAGTTGATCTGGTAATGGTCGATAAAAAAACTGCCCAATATCTCTACGGTGAAGGCGAATTGGAAATTTTCATGGATATGGAAACCTACGAACAATATGAGTTAACCAAAGAACAACTTAGCAGCGAAGAGCCATATTTAATGCCTAATATGGAAGTCCAACTCGACTTTGCCAATGGCGAACTAATCGGAATCGAACTGCCCACAACTGTTACCATGAAAGTAACTGAGACTGCGCCCAACATTAAGGGAGCTACTGCTGCTAGTGGTGGCAAACCTGCAACTATGGAAACTGGCTTGGTAGTAACTGTTCCCGACTTTATTGCAACCGGTGATGTCCTAGTAATTAACACTGTTACTGGGGAATACAAGTCCCGCGCATAACATTTAGCACCAATAAAAAACCACGCCTCTGAATGGTAGACCGCTACTACGCGTTCCTACATTCAGTGCGTGGTTTTTATTTGCTTATTCAAAACGTTGTGTATCTTGTTCAACTTGGCGCCGGCCACGTTGCAATACATAGATCCCTACGATAACCAAGATCGACCCGATGATTTCAGCCCAGGTTAAATGTAAACTAAAGAAGATTACACTCAAGACTAAGGTTGCTAATGGCTGAACTGCATCCATAATGCTAACCACATCTGCTGGCGCAAAGTGCAAGCTATATAGCAATGTCCCGAACGGTAAAATTGTCCCTAACAGGATTACCGCACCAATTGCTAAAACTAACTTCATGTTCAATGCCGGAGCTCCCACCCATAATGGGCGTTGAATATTGAAGAAAACACCAGCAATCAAAGTTCCCCAACCAAGCACCACGAATGGTGGATGTTCTGCTACTACCGGGCGCGGTAGGACCACATAAAAAGCCGCTGTAATCCCAGATCCCAGTCCCCAGAGGAAGGCTGACATTGGAATCGAAAGCTGGGAGATGTCTCCCCGCGTAATTGACAGGAAAATCCCCACTAAGGCAATAACGAAAGCAATAAGGTCTGAGCGTAATGGCCACTGGCGCTCTAAAACGACTGTCCCTAAAACAATAAATAGTGGGCTCAGATACTGGAGGATAGTTGCCATCGCCGAATTCCCTAGCTGTACAGAATGGTAGAAAGTCAGTAAATTCAAAGCTAACCCAAAGATCCCATATGCAAATAAATAGAATGCTTGACGGCGATCCTTAAAAACTGTAAAGATTTTCGTTCCATATACAAAGAAAGATATGGTCAGAATAATCACTCCGGAAATCAACGTCCGAACAGATAGGAACCACGCTGCCGGAATATGTGCGGTCTGCGAAATGAATTGTAAAATCGTCCCTGAGATCCCCCACATCACTGAAGCCAAGGCAGCCAGGATGATCCCCTTAACAACATGTTGTGATTGCTTTTGCATTATTTTTTCTCCTCAATTTATGAAATACTATTCCCCATTATAAGGGAAAAAGCATTTAAACAATGATTAAAATCCTGGTGTTTAAATTAAACTTTCATGAGGAATGATGATCATGCTGGGCGTGCCACTGCTGGATCTCTTCGAGGCGCGCTTTAAACCGCCCTTCATGTCCCTCTGTTGTCGGGTAATAGTAGCGGTGCCCTTGCAGGTTGTTAGGCATTGTCTTCATAGTAGTCAATTTGGCTGCCGTAGCGTGTGCATATTGATAACCTTGGCCATACTCCAGTTCCTGCATCAACTTTGTCGGAGCGTTCCGAATCTGCAGCGGAACCGGCTCATTAATAGTCGCTTGGACATCATGACGCACTCGTTGCCGTGCTGCATAGACGGCGTTGGATTTAGGAGCTAAAGCCAGGTAAATCACTGCTTCTGTCAAATGAACATCACATTCCGGCATTCCAATAAACTGACAAGCCTGGAAAACATCTACCGCTACCCGCAAGGCATTGGTATCCGCCAAGCCAACGTCCTCACTGGCAAAACGGACTAAACGCCGGGCAATATACAATGGATCTTCGCCCCCGGCCAACATCCGGGATAACCAATAAATGGCTGCATCCACATCACTATTACGTAACGCTTTGTGGAGGGCAGAGATGATATTATAGTGTTCTTCGCCATTTTTATCATAAAGAACCATTTTCTGCCCCGTTAACTGCTGTAATTGGGTCGGGGTAACTGTTACCTTATTTTCCGTTCGGTGATCACTATTGAGCACTGCCATTTCCAAAATATTGAGCGCAGTCCGCGCATCCCCGTTAGCAAACGTTGCAAGCATCACTTGGGCTTCGTGTCCTAACTCAACTGTCATTCCAGGGAAAGCCCGCTCATCCTGCACTACTCTTTGTAATAATGTTATGATGTCATCCGTTGTTAATGGTTTTAAGACAAAGACTTTGCACCGCGATAAAAGTGCGGAGTTTAGTTCAAATGACGGATTCTCTGTTGTGGCAGCGATCAAAGTGATACTTCCCCGTTCAACATAGGGGAGAAAAGCATCCTGTTGTGCCTTATTGAACCGATGAATTTCATCAATAAATACAATGGTTTGTTGACCATAATCACTATTGGCTTCGGCTTTTTTCATCACTTCCCGAATCGTTTTGATACTGCTATCAACTGCACTAAAACTGATAAATTCTGCTTTGGTTTGGGCTGCAATAATGCGTGCAAGAGTTGTTTTTCCTACCCCTGGTGGTCCCCACAAGATCAACGAGGATACTTGGTCATGGGTGATAAGTTCACGCAAAATGCGCCCAGGGCCAAGTAGGTGTTTTTGTCCAATCACTTCAGCTAGGGTTCGGGGCCGAACCCGACTAGCCAGTGGTTCTTGGCGATTATTAGCAGCAAATAATGACTCTTGATGCATTGTATCTTCCTCCTTAAACCAAACATATGTTTTATTCAATTATAAACCTCCCCGGACATTTTTTGAACACTAGCTAAAATATGCTATCCTGTTAAGTGGAATTTAACAAGGATGTGACCACATGATAAATAAAAAAACCTGGCGCCAGGCCCAAATTCAGCGCCTCCATACCCACCAGGAAGAAATTGACCAGGCGGCCGCCCCGTTAATTACACAACTGATAACCAGTCCGTTTTGGGCACAGGCCCAAACCATTGCTACTACTGTTAGTGGTTTTGGTGAAGTCCCCACGGAACGATTGATTAATTTAGCACGCACAAGTGGTAAAACAGTTGTTATCCCTAGGACCATGCCCCAACGACAAATGGTTTTCTTGCCTGATCCTGGTCCCGAACACCGCATTATCAGCGAATTTGGAATTCCCGAACCAGCTTTTGACCCAGCAGCAGTAGTAGACAAGGCTAACATCGACCTAATCATTGTTCCGGGGATCGCTTTTTCTCAAGACCACGGTTGGCGTCTGGGTTTTGGTGGTGGCTACTATGACCGCTATCTGAGCGATTATTCGGGAACAACTTGTGCATTGGTTCCTGACGCAATGCTCTTTGCCTCTCCAGAATGGACAGTTGAAGCTTTTGATATCCCCATCGACCACCTCATAACAACCAAAGGATTGATGTCTTTTGAATAAAGAATGGCAGATCACAGAAACACTTGCCCCAACTCAGACCCCTTGCTCTGTACGCACTTTATTGGAAAAACAATGGTTACTTCCCCGACGATTCACACATTTTTTAAGAATTAATAAGAATGTCATTATTAACGGGCACTACCGTAATATGAACGACTTGGTATCGCCACATGACCAAGTCACATTAACCTTCACTGGGGCCGAATTTCGTACAGCTGTATCCAGTTATCGTCCCAGTCCGCAAGCTCATATCGATGTTCTTTACGAAAATCGTGACTTGCTAGTCATCAATAAACCAGCAGGGAAAAAGTCACACCCTAATTATCCTGGCGAAATGGGAACGGTCCTTAATGACGTTGCTACATATCTCCAGCCACAAGGTCTAGCCCCATATATTGTGCACCGATTAGACCAACAAACTAGCGGGGCCTTAATTGTAGCCAAAAATCCAATTGTCGTTCCGATTCTTGACCGCCTGATCAGCATGGGGGCGATTCACCGCGAGTATTTGGCCCTGGCGACAGGGCAGATCACACCCGCTACCGGAAAATGGACTTGGTCGATCGGCCGAGACCCGGATGACCGACGCAAGCGCGCAGCTGCTGGTCCCAAGGCGCAACATGCCCAGACCAATTACCAAGTATTGGGGACGACTGCTACTACTTCTCTTGTCAAATTAACTTTGGCAACCGGACGGACCCACCAAATCCGGGTTCATTTAGCACACAGTGGTCACCCCATTGTTAACGATCCCCTGTACAACCCTCTGCCTGCCACAGGCCCCATGTTCCTGCATGGGAAATGGTTACGGTTAAGCCTGCCTTTTTCCGGAGAGAAATTAACTTTAACTGCTCCTGAACCAGCTTTTTTCTCTGCGCATATCCATGACATCATCTCATAATAAAAAATGGAGAATGACCTGTTTCTTGAAAGCAATAGTCTGTCTACTGCCCATCAAGAAACGATACATTCTCCATTTTTTAGTAATAACTAAACTGTAATTTTTATAATTGTTACCTGGTAGGTCGTTGCTGGGGCTTCAACCGTTACCGTCGTTCCTACCTTTTTTTCCATTAAGGCCGCACCAAGGGGCGAAGCAAATGATATCAGTTGGGCATCAACATCAACTTCTTGCTTACCTACGATTCGAAAGGTTTCTTCTGCCCCGTCATCAAAGCGCAAAGTGACATAGGTTCCCAATTCAACCTTTCCATTATCTTGTGGTGTGATCACGTCGGCATACCGCAGTTGCTTATGTAAAAACCGTAACCGACTTTCCAAGTGGCGCAGATCACGCTTAGCGGCCGAATAATCCGCATTTTCTGAGAGGTCCCCTAATGCGCGTGCTTTTTGCAATGCCTTGATCTTAGCCGGTCGATCAGCATCTAGCTGAGCTATTTCTGCGGTAATTTTTTGATATCCACTCGGAGTCATCTTCTGCAGATAAAAATCTTGACGGTCTTTATTCATGATCATAAAACCCCTTTGCTTAACTTCACAACTTATCTTACCCCAAATTAACCCTCCTAGGCTACAATAGTTATCAGGAGGCGACCGTTATGCAAATTATTATTTCACCCGCACGGAAGATGCGTGTTGATACTGATTCATTACCTTACCGCACCTTACCCCAGTTCATTGACCAAGCAGCAGTCATCCTTGACTACCTCAAAGCGCGTTCCCCAGCCGAGCTTCATGAACTTTGGCAATGTAGTGAACGTCTAGTGATGGCTAACTACCACCGGATTCACCAGGTTGATCTTCACCACAATCTCACTCCTGCCTTGTTAGCCTTTGTTGGACTCCAATATCAAGCCATGGGGGCGGATGTTTTTTCAGATGCCGAATGGGAATACGTCCACCGTCATCTCCGGATTCTCTCTGGTTTTTACGGTATTCTTCGTCCCGGGGACGGAATCGTTCCTTACCGGTTAGGAATGAATGAACCAGCCCAGGTAGCGGGAACAGCGAACCTCTATCATTATTGGGGTGATCGGTTAGCCCAGACCTTATTTGCTGAAGACAATCTCGTTCTCAACCTGGCTTCCAAAGAATACGCCCAGGCTATTATTCCTTATCTTACTCCCACCCAACAGTTTGTCACCTGTATCTTTGGCGAACTTCACAATGGTAAGGTTAAGCAAAAAGCAACCCGAGCTAAACAGGCCCGAGGCAATATGGTGGCCTATTTGGCAGCCCATAATATTGATGATTTAGCGGGCGTTAAACGATTCAATATCAACTACCACTATGACTCTAAGCGCTCAACTCCCCAGCAGTTAGTTTTCCTCGCCAATGAAAATAACCACTAGTTGCCAGTATTTTATACCGCTACACTAGTGGTTAATTTTTTCACTCTGTTAATTTAATTTTAGTTTTATTCAATAGGAGTGACGAAGTTACAACGGACACAGAACTAAATGCCATTGCTAACCCCGCCAATTCCGGACTAAGGGTCATACCCCAACGGGCAAACAAACCCGCAGCAATCGGGATCCCAATCAGATTGTAAATTAATGCCCAAAACAGGTTCAATTTAATCCGACTAAACGTCTTACGGCTAATGGCTAGGGCTTTGACCACACCGTATAGATCATTGTGCACCAGTACAACATCTCCGGATTCAATGGCAATATCGGTCCCTGACCCCATAGCAATGCCCACATCTGCCATCGTTAACGCCGGTGCGTCATTGATCCCATCACCAACGAAAGCTACTACTCCCTGGTGGCGCAAAGCGGCTATTTGGTTAGCTTTTTCATTGGGCGATACTTCGGCTAAAACTTCATCAATGCCCACTTGCTGTGCAATTGCCTGTGCTACGCGGTGACTATCACCCGTCAACATTACCGTTTGCATCCCTTGCTTTTTCAAAGCAGCAATCGCAGCTTGGGCTTGTGGTTGTGGCGTATCTTGGATTGCAATCAAACCGATGACCTGACCAGCATAACCAACAATCGCTACCGTTTTAGCTTGTGCTTGCAATTTTCGTAGTTGATCTTGAAATGAAGACTTCATGGCTAGATTCTTAGTCAACTTGGCATTTCCAATCAGGGCGGGTTTTCCATTCAGTCGGGCCATAACCCCTTGACCACTATGCGCCATAAAGTCTGTTACCGCCTGTACTGCTACATGGTCTGCTTGTGCCCGCTCCATGATCGCACTTGCTAGCGGGTGTTCTGAATCTTTTTCCAAACTAGCAGCTACTTGAAGGACCTGTTGGGGATCGTCACCGATAATATCAGTTACAACTGGTTGCCCGGTTGTAATTGTTCCCGTCTTATCAAAAACCACCGTTGTAACAGTCGTCATTTTTTGCAAGACTTCCCCATTTTTCAAAAGCACCCCTAATTTAGCTGCCCGATTGGTTCCAACCATTAAAGCTGTTGGGGTTGCCAATCCCAAAGCGCAGGGACAAGCGATCACTATTACCGCAATTGCGTAAAGTAAGGCTTGAATTGCCGTCACACCCAAAACGACATCCCATATAACAAAAACAATAATAGCCGCAATCAGCACTGCTGGCACAAAAATACTAGCAATTTTATCAGTTAATTTTTGAATCGGGGCATGACTTGTCTGAGCTTTTTTAACCATCGCTACGATCTGTGCTAACACTGTTTCGTCTCCTGTTTTAGTTACCCGAACAGTAATACTCCCGTTGCCGTTGATCGTAGTTCCGATCACTGAGTCGCCGACCTGCTTGGTAATTGGCATGCTTTCACCAGTGACCATTGCTTCATTAACCGTTGTTGTCCCAGCAGTGATCACCCCATCAGTGGGAATCTTCGCCCCTGGTTTTACCTGGACGAGGTCGCCCGTTTTCACCTGGTCTAATGGGAGTAAAACCTCCTTGTCATCACGTAAAACCACAGCATCCTTGACCTGAAGGGACAGTAACTTTTGGAGGGAAGCTGATGCACGCTGATGCATCTTCTCTTCCATCATGTCACCTAGTAAGACAAACACTGCAATAAAAGCGGCACTTTCAAAGTAAACAGGTAATCCCACAAAAAATGCAAATACACTGTAAAAATAAGCGATTCCAGTTCCTAAAGCAACTAGTGTATTCATATTAGCATTATGCTGTTTAAATGCTGCCCAAGCACTCTCCCAGTAAGGCCAAGCTGCTACTAACATCACAACAGTCGTTGTCACCAAAGCTATTAATCTACTTCCTGGTAACATGATATGCCATGGCATCAACAGCATTTCGCCGGCCAAAGGTAAAGTAAACACCACAGCAATTCCAAATCGCATAGTACTTGATAGTTGTTTCAATATTAGCTCACCACCCAGTTTTAATTATTAAGCACGGTTAGCACTGGTAGTGTTTATTTAACAACTACCTTGCCGTGAAACATATCCATTCCACAAGCAAAATCGTATTCTCCTGCCTGGTCTGTTGGAATTTGAATAGGGGTGATCTTTTGTTCCCGCAAATCTTTATCCACTCCCAATTGACTAAAAACAACCCGTGACAAGCATGCCGTTCCATCTTCCATTGCAAAATTGATTGTTGCTGGAATGCCCTTCTTCAGAACCACCGTTGCCGGGGAGTAGCCCCCCTTAACAACGACTGTTGCTTGCTGATGATCAGCTTGAACAGTAGCCTGCGTCTTCTCGGATTCATGTTTACCAAAGAACCACCAAATAATTCCTGCTATTAAAAGTATTGCTCCAATAAGCGTAATGATTTGTTCCATCATGCCACATCCCTCACTTCGTTTACAATTGTAATCTTTGACGTAAGCATATTATGCCATGTCCCCTACCACCTGTCAAATCATTAAACTTTTCTTTAAGGTTAGTAAATTTTTTAACTTGTCTATTTACCAAATGGTACAGTTAATTCAAAGTTTTGCGAAAGAAGGTGGCACCATCCTATGACTTACGCACGCAATGCTGTTCAGCTCGAACCAGTTCATAATATGCGCTGGGTTCTCAAGCAACTATGCAGGTGGGAAAACATTCCCCTCTACCTAGTTTTATTAGTGACCCGCCTATGGTTTGTTTGGGATAAAAATCGTGAAGTTCATCTCCATCCCACTTCGGCTCCTGCCTTTAAGGCAATGGAACTGAATTTTGATCTTCATCAACTAAGTCTCTTCCTAAGTGGGTGTTTAGTTGGGGGACTTTTGACAACCTTTACTTTAAAGCAACTTGATGCCCGTTCTAATGTTCAACCCCGCCATAAAGCACTAGCAGTTATCATCTGCTCATTATTAGTAGTGATGCTTCTTCCCAGTATCCCTGCTTTTTCCGTCTTAGCAATCGTGGTGGCTCTATTAGGTCGCATTCGTAATTATTTTCGTTACCACGATGACCCATCCGTGGAATCTCAGGAAGTGTACGACCCCCATCACCACCGTACCCGATTAGGACGCGACTTTGGGATGCTTTCATGGCAAGATATTGTTTTTCAAGTCGAATCTTTACTGTTGGGTGTGACTGGCTGGCAGTTTTTTGCCAAAACTCTGCCTACTATTATCAACCGGTTCTTTGTTTGGCATGCTGGCCAACCACCAGTAGATATGAAACCGACTACGATCTACTTTAATCTAGCTCTAGCAACCATCGGCCTGGTGATTGTCGTGATCAACGTCCTATGGTACCTCCTCAATCCTTGGCGGTATACTTTTTTTGACGTCTTTTTAGGATATAATCCTGACCTGAATTATGTTGTGCGCATTATTAACGGACGCCGGCAACCGGTCAAACTTTTTACTCTCCGTACAATGCAAGAAAATCCTACCATCCCCTTAGAGGAACGTGACTTTTCCTTTGCCAGCTTACTACGCTATATTGCTCTAGTGTTCAAAGTAATCATCATCTGGTGGTTGACTTTCATTATGGTTCCGCTCCGCCATTTTAAAAAATAGTCAGAGTTAGTTTTCGCTTCCCAGTAAAAATAAGGCGAGAAAGAATGATTTACGATTCTTTCTCGCCTTATTTTTATTGGACTTATTTATGGTAGGGCAATCCCTTGATGATTGTCCACGCCCGGTAGATCTGTTCTGTTAAAACTAACCGCATTAACTGATGCGGAAGGGTAAAACGTCCAAATGATATTTGCGTATCTGCCCGCCGTAATACTGCTGGGCTCAATCCTAATGACCCCCCAATCACAAAAGTAATGTCACTCTTGCCATAAGTCATTAACTGCTGAATCTCTTGGGCAAATTTTTCGGATGTGCGCTCCTGACCTTCAATTGCTAATGCGAACACATACTCTTTATCTTTGATTTTTTGAAGAATCCGTTCGCCTTCAATCTCTTTGACTGCCGTCATCTGTGCCGGACTAAGACTCTCCGGGGCCTTTTCGTCAGGGACTTCTACAATCTGAAACTTGCAGTAACGCTGCAAACGTTTCTGGTATTCAGCAATTCCTAATTTGAAGTATTTTTCTTTTAACTTCCCCACACAAATAATTTTTATGTTCATAACTTTCCACCTTTACACAAGTTATCCCCAAAGTTATCCACATATCCACATTCAAGAATCAATATATTGTAGCGAACATTTTTTCGCCCCAAGATATATTTTAACGATCTCAACTGGTTTTACCCAGTTTTCCACCGCTAATACCCTTTCTTGCAATCAGGAAAAAACCGCTATTTATCAGCATTTACAGCCTAATTACTTTTGCAATTTCACAACTTATCCACCGTTGTGCACAATTTCTGTGGATAACTAAAATAGGTCTTTAATAGCCTTATTTTAACAACTTTTCCCTTTTTCAACAAACGGCCCCAACTTTTTCCCCAATTTATCCACAAAAAAACCTCTCACTCACGTAATACGCAAGTGAAAGGTTAACTTTTCCACAAAAGTAGTTAATTATTAATTATTCCCCACTATTTGAGGCTGTCGATGTGTTGGCATCTGTCGCTTCTAATGTCAGTTTTACCGTTGTCTTCTTGAGACTACCATCATGGTAATAACCGATTTCTACCGAGCTACCGACTGCATGCTTGTACAATTCTTGACGCAGACTAGCTACACTAGTAATCTTCTTACCATCCAATGATACGATCGTATCGTATTTAGAAATTCCTGAACCTTGTAGTGGTGACTTATCACCAATCTTCATCACAACAATCCCTTGAGTCACACTGCTTGGCAACTTCAAGATCTTGCTTTGGTCAGATGAGGAAACATAACTCAAGTCAACCAAAGTAATTCCGAGTGCTGGACGTTTGATCTTCCCGTTCTTAACCAGTTCATTAATCACGTTGACTACTTCATTACTTGGAATGGCAAATCCCATCCCTTCGATGGTTGTCCCTGATTCAGATGACGATGAAGACCCAGTATTAGAAAGCTTCATTGAGTTGATCCCGATTACCTGGCCGGCTAAGTTAACCAACGGACCACCTGAATTCCCCGGATTGATCGCAGCATCTGTTTGAATAACTGTTGCCTGTCCCGTGGAAACACCTGAACTATTGGTTACATCCAGTGTCCGTTTTTTAGCCGAAATAACCCCCTGGGTTAAAGAGGTCGCATAGTCGGACCCCATCGGTGACCCAATAGCCAGTGCCGTTTCCCCAACACTAATATCATCTGAATTTCCAAACGAAGCAACTTTAGTTACATCTTTAGCGTTGATTTTAAGCACCGCCAAGTCAGTGATCGCATCATGGCCGACTAGGGTAGCACTAGCTTTTTTCCCGCTATTCAAAATAATTTCGATCTTATTAGCACCTGAGATCACGTGATTGTTAGTCACGATGAAGGCGGTATTCCCACTCTTCTTATAAATAACCCCAGACCCTTCACTTTCTGAAGTAGTGCTACTCTTGCGCCCGGAATTTCCTCCTAAAATCTCTGACAAGCCTGAGTCAGAATCAGATGAGGAGTAGGCCTCTACGGAAACAACCGCATCCTTTACGTTGTTAAAGGCTTTGGTTGTAGCACTGCTAACGTTGACCTTGACATTGCTTGTTTTGGTAGTTCCTTTTGAATTATCAGTTGTAACAACACTGTCGGCATGATTTTGGTAAAGTGTGTAACCACCCACAGCTACACCCCCACCTAGTAAACCAGCAACTAGTCCCACTACAGCTACCTTAGTCAAACCATTCTTTTTGACCTTCGTGGTTTGTTCATCGTTTGGTACTGGACCATTTGTTTTATTTGGTGTTGGTTGTTCGTCCATCCATCTCAGTCCTTTCGTTTCCGCTTTATTAACTTTTATTTTAAGCAAAATCGTCGTCAGCTGCTACTTTTACTGCAACTCTTAAAATTTATCTTAACTTTTATTCACAAAAAGGTCATTTTTCACAAAATTGTCAATTCTGTCGCCTTATCTGGTTCAGTATCATACAGCTGAAAATCATGATCAACTGCATAATCGTGTGCTAACAATAGATCGTGAACTGTCCCGTGTGCCAGTTCCCGTAAGTTGTTGTGCTGGCTCCGGTGGCCAAGATATATCCGCTTGGTACGATCCCCCAGCACCTGCATTAATGCATCGGCCCCTTCTGCGTTAGATAAGTGTCCCGTATCACCAATAATTCGCTGTTTCAATGACCATGGGTAAGGTCCCATCCGTAACATCTCTGGATCATGGTTGCATTCTACTAAGTATGCATCTGCATTTTGAATTGTTCCTGCGACATAGTCAGAAACATAGCCTGTATCTGTCAAAACTACGAGTGAACGATCGTTGTGATGTAAAGCATAAAATTGGGGATCAGCAGCATCGTGCGAGACACCAAAACTCTCTACATCGAGGTCTCCGAGAGATAAGGTTTCATCCGTTGCAAAGATATGTTTTTGTGCAACCGGAATCTCACCCACCTTATGTGCCATTGCTGCCCATGTTTTGGCATTAGCATACACGTCCATTCCGTACCGACGCGCAAGTACGCCTACCCCCTTACAGTGGTCACTATGTTCATGACTAACAAAGATGCTATCTACATCTTTGAGTGTCCGCCCAATCGAATTCATCAGTCGTTCAATTCGAACTCCTGAAAGTCCGGCATCAACCAATACCTTGTGCTGGGGCGTTTCAATATAAGTCACATTACCTGTACTCCCACTGGCTAAAATGCTGATCTTCATGGCGTCAGCTGCAGATTGTCTCTTTTCTTCTGCCATTCCCAAGTCTCCTCTTTAATTCTACTAAGTTCTATCATAGCAAGTTCATATTATCGGGGCAAACAGTAACTTTACCTCCCCATAATCTACGGCAAAAAGAAAGACTGGTAAGAAAGCAAAGCTCCTGCCAGTCTTATTTAGTCATATGGTAGCTACCACTGTTAGTTTTCGGTGTCATCAACCGTAATATTGTTGTCGTCACCATTGAAGATCGCACCAGTAAAGGCATTAACCCGCCGATACTGGACAACCCCAGAAACGTTATTCTTAACTGCAAAAGTCCAGGTTGGGATATAAATCCGGTTACCATTGGCCTTCAATAAGCGCGAATAGCCCAACTGGCTCCAAAGGACAGTGGAATCACTCGTGATCTTTTTATACTGGTATAACCAGATTAACGCCCGCTCTTGGCTTAAAGTCACCTGTTCTTCTCGCAAAGTATTATATTTAGCAATATATCCTTGGCTGTACGAATCCACATAGCCATCATGAATGTTGAAGCGGATCTGGCCACCCTTGAACAGGACTGGACGATCATAGAATTTCTGCGTATACACCATCACATCCTTGGAGGATAAGTGGGCATTGTATGCGTATTTATCACCATGCAGAATCATACTGCTATCAGCCAATAAACTAGCTAATTTTTTGCGAGCGGCTTGCTGTGTTTGCCCCACCTTAATTGGGGTTGTGAACGTTGCCTGGAGAATATTATCCTCAAAACTTGTCGTCTGATTATGCAACTTATCTGTTTCATGCCGCAAGCTATTATCAACTGGTGCAGATACATAGTAGCCCTTACTATGCTCGTCTGACACATGCCCATACTGGATCCGGTCGCTTTTAATATTGCGTAATATCGCCGTGGTGGTATTGGCATCACTCTTATCTGTCATCAGGGTAATGGCGTCACTTTGTCGCAGGTAAGTCGTTAATAAGAAAAGGTCCAGGAAAATAAAAGCTATCACAAAAATCCACTGTATCTTTCTAAAGTTCACTCTTATTCCCCCTTACTCATTATCCTGCTTGATGTTGGTGATCAACTGGCAGTCAAGCCAATTCCCTTCGTATTTAATAAAGTAGGTTGGCTGCATATCGATTACCATCTTGGAGCCATCATTTTGGGCCCAAGTATAACCCAAGCGAATAGCACTGATATTATTTTCTGTATACCCATTGGTTGCTAATTTTTGCATTAACTGCCGCGTCGAGATCAAAGTCGTTGTTTTGGGTTGGGCTGGTAGGGGCGCTTGGAAAGTATATAGTGAGAAGGTTAAATTAATTCCGTTATTATCCAACTGCTGCATCTTATATGCACCATACAGTTCTTCTGAGATCAGCGGTAAGCTGTTGATATAGGTTCGATAAATAGCCGTATGGGTCCGCGTATCATACTCATCATACCGTACATCATTAAGCACCATTCTCAAGGCGTTTAACCGCGTCAAATTATTGGTCATAGTCTTAACGAAACTCATGGTTGGTTGTTTGCGTCCCGTCGTACTTGTCGTAGTCCCATAATTAGTGTATGCCACTGTTTGATGGCGGGCATCAACTACCATTCGTTGATTGTCCCCATCATAATATACCGTTTGCTCTTTTTCTTCTTTGGTATTAATTTTGTTACTGCTACTGCTTCCCAGAAGGCGCGTAACAAAAATCCCGGAATTTTCTGTCCCAACAAGGTAACTATAATTAGCTACTTCAACTGGCTTAGGATAGGTCAGCGAATAATTATGGTGAACCTCAGTCCATTCTGCTAAGTTCCGCTCAACCTGCTTATCTTTGAGCAATGCACGAAAGTTCGCCACCTTATATTTAGCCAGGTTGAGTCGGTACACTGTATGGGTTTGATCATCTAAAAGATACACATGCTCAGCTTGGTTGAGTTCAACGACTACTCGCCGAAAGCGCTGGTTCTTAGCCCCTGCTCTAATCGGTTTTTTGAGGGTCTTTTCGAATAAAGGAACATTGATCCGCGCAGCATAGTTCAAAATTAACGCATTTTTTGTGTGTAGCTTTTGCCTATAAGCTGTTTCACTTGTCGTTTCTTTTTTCAAACGCCGCGGGGACCATTGTTGCAACTGTGTGGTCACCTTACCTAAAAGATCAATATTAGCACTGGTCAACTGGTATAGTTGCCCTTCGTTGTTGCTATACACCAAACTATTGGGCGCATAAATATCGCTTATACTAGTCCCGATAGTCCCGGCAACATCGGTTCTTTCATGCGTTGTTGTTGTCTGGTCACGTTGGTTGAGGGCCGGGTTGATCCAAATCATATAGGTCAAAACCACACTGATCACGACCAGTAAGGACAGTGAAACATGTAGTATGTAATCTCTAATCTTCATCCCATAGATCCCCCTCATCATAATCAATGTATGGCAAGGAAATATAGAAGGTCGAACCCTTACCGAGCTTAGATTCAACCCAAATCTTCCCGTGTAACATTTCAATAACTTCTTTAGAAATAGCCAATCCCAAACCAGTTCCACCTTGAGCACGGGACCGTGCCTTATCCACCCTGAAGAAACGATCAAAGATATGATCAATATCCTTTTGCGGGATCCCCAAGCCTTGATCCGTAATGCTCAAGATCACGTTCGTCCCAGTTTCCTGGATGCGACAAGTAATCACCCCACCATCAGGTGAATACTTAATGGCATTATTCATAATATTATCGATTACTTGGATGAAACGATCAGTATCAATTTCGACCCACACGGTGCGCTTAGTAAACTCACGCTTAATCGTGTAATTTTTGGTCTTCGTCTGCCGCGTATCATTGTTATCCTTTTCGATCATCATATCAAAGCGGTTGAGGATGTACGCAAACAGTTCGTTAAGGTTAACTGTTTCTAGATCAAGCTTAGCTGTCCCCGAGTCCATCCGTGACAAGTTAAGCAGGTCGTTAATTAGCCGAATCATGCGGTCAGCTTCTTCTTGGGTCACTTGGA
The DNA here is from genome assembly GCF_036689625.1 of Ligilactobacillus saerimneri. Taxonomy (NCBI): domain Bacteria; kingdom Bacillati; phylum Bacillota; class Bacilli; order Lactobacillales; family Lactobacillaceae; genus Ligilactobacillus; species Ligilactobacillus saerimneri. The sequence goes on along the minus strand of NZ_CP144759.1, from coordinate 57,553 downwards.
GAAACTGCGGTGCAATCTCGGGATCCTGCCACGCTCCATCATTGAGGGCTTCCAAGTAACTCTTCATACTGGTCAATGGTGTTCGTAATTCATGGGAAACATTGGATACGAACTGCCGCCGTTCACTTTCGATCTTTTCTTGTTCAGTCACATCGTGTAACACACAAACTAAGCCGGAAATAAAACCTGATTCCCGTTGAATCAATGAAAAATAAGCATTGAGCACTTGTCGGTTACCTTCCTTATCAGAAGTGACGAGCTGAATCTCATCTTCAATCGCCAACAGGTCCCGTAAAGTGTACTGATTGCGAATGTCTAGTACATCCAAGATTGACTTTCCCATCATCTCGTCTGCATTAACTGCCATCAAGCGTGCTGCCATTTCGTTCAAAGTGATAACATTTCCCCGACGGTCAGTCGCAATCACCCCATCTGACATATGAGTTAAAACAGAATACAGCCGCCGTCGTTCAGACTCGGTTGATTCTTGGGCTTCTTCCACCCGGTCTGATAAGTTGTTAACTGCCATCGCCAATTGTCCCAACTCATCATTACCATAGACGTGAACTGAGCCAGAATAATCGCCGCGGGCAATGCGCGTCGTTTGGCGCTTCATTTCGTCGATCGGAGTTGTAATTGCAGCCGAAACTAAAATTGCTAACAAAAGTCCAATTCCCGTTGCAATGATCGCCGCGGTTGCAAAGATAACTGTAACACTGTTGATCGAATCATAGACACTATTTAGGTTAGCCCGCAAATAGACCGCACCGACAACAGTGTTGGTATTGCCCTTAGAGCTAAATAAAGGTGTAACTGTAATGTAATAACGTTTATCACTGTTCTTGTTATAAGTGGTTTTAGCAGTTGCACGTCCATTATAAATAGTATTAATTACATCTTCGTCAGTTGTCTTTTGTCCAACCATGTTACTATTAACGGCACTATCTCCTCGGATCGTGGCCTTAGCATCCACCACTTGGATCTCAGAGACATTGGAATTATTGATATCTTCCAAGATGCCCTTAATCTTACGATTTGCAGTCTGCGTATTATTATTTTCCAAACTGTCCACTAATGAATTTTCAACATAAGTTGACAATTCTACTTGCTGCTTAAAGGAGCGGAGATTGTCATTTTTTAATTGTTGTACAAAATAAGCCCCGACGATTTGAAGTGTTATGAGTAGTAACAATGCAAATACCAGGGCTATTTTAAAGCGGATAGATTGGAAGAAGCCAAGTTTCTTGTTCATAATGAAGGCTCCTCTTCCTCCCCTATTCCTTATTCAAATGTGCTTATTCTACTTCTGGGTTCCGCAGATAGTACCCGACCCCACGACGGGTAACTAGCCACGTAGGCCGACTAGGATTGTCTTCGATCTTTTCCCGTAAGCGCCGCACTGTTACGTCAACTGTCCGAACATCGCCAAAGTAATCATACCCCCAAACAGTTTGTAACAAGTGTTCCCGTGTCATCACTTGACCTAAGTGTTTGGCCAAATAATGCAATAATTCAAATTCACGGTGGGTCAACTCAATTTTTTCTCCATACTTGGAAACCATATAAGCATCAGGATGAATCGTCAACTCACCCACAGTAATGTCTGTGTCCGACTCCTCTTCCTCTTTTTGCTTCGCTTCAACCGTTGACTGCCGCCGCAAGTTAGCTTTGACCCGAGCCACCAATTCTCGATTCGAAAATGGTTTTGTCACATAGTCATCTGCCCCAAGCTCCAATCCCAAAACCTTATCAATTTCAGAATCTTTAGCGGTAACCATGATAATTGGCATATCATGCGTTTTGCGAACTTGTCGTGCGACTTCTAATCCATCTACTTTTGGCAACATCAAATCTAGCAAGATCAAATCAGGATCGACTTCTTCGACCTTCGCTAACGCTTCTTCACCATCAAAGGCGGTGTGAACTTCATACCCTTCTTTAGTTAGGTTGAACTTAACAATATCAGAGATGGGTTTTTCATCATCAACAACTAAGATTTTTTTCATCAGAATTCCCCCCTTGTCAAGGTTCTGCATTCTTTATCTTAATGGCGCTCTTCAATGCTCACGATCGATGTTTTTTACACCATTCTGTAATATTATAAACCATTATTGTTCTTTTACCAAATTTCCCCCTACATCAAGCCCAATATCATAGGTTTTTGCCCGCCTTTTAAGGACCTAAAATGCACTGTTATGGTAGCGCTTGCAGGAAGGGAAGTATCTGCCTATAATAAAAGATAGGGTCGTCCTTCCACTAGCTTACCGGCATATCTGTCACTTCTGTCGTTGCATTTTGGGAGTACGACCCTTATTTTGTTCATCTATAAGTATGTTAGCAGCACCCAAAAAGTAAGGGGAAAATAAAGACCGAGAGGCTGGGAGAAAACAGTATTTTCTCCCAGCCTCTCCGCTTAGCTATGCTATCTGGTCTATTTGAACCGTGGTGAGGTTTCAGGTGCCCAGCCCCAGCAGACAAGTCCACCAAAGACTAGAGCGCCAACACACACAAGCATAGCCCAATAAACACCCCAACCAGCCGTAATCACCGGCAACAAGAAGGTTCCACTTGCTGCTCCGAACCGACTAATGGTGATACATAAGCCAACGCCTGAAGCCCGAACCTGATCGTCAAATAACTCTGTCGGATAGGGGTAGTCAAGGACTAAGCCTGCTGATAAGATGACTGCAAACAGTCCAAAAAGAATGATCTGTACGGTCGGCTGGCCCCGGCGTAATAGTACCATCGCCAATAAGGCAACTGCTGCCAATAAGAATGTCCCTATCAAAAAGCTACGCCGCCTTACTACGCGGAAAACATAACCTCCCACTAGGACCCCTATTAGCAAGCAACCACTGTAAATAAGTCCTGAAATATTACTTTCGTTTAAATGTAAATTCATTAATAACAATGGTAAAAAGATGCTAATTCCAAAAAAGGCAAACGCCTGCGAGGCATAAAACAATCCCCCAACAACCGTCTGGCGCCGATAGCGTGGACTAAATAGCAACCGCCAAGTAACTTGGTTTTGCGGTTGCTTCTGCCGCATCCAAAGCGGTAACCCCCACCGCTTACCCAGGTGTTTTTGAACCACGTTACGTGCTACTTTGGTTCGCCCTTGGTTAGCCAGCCATGCTGGTGATGCCGGTAAAGGGTAAGCCGTGCGATAAATAGCTGTTACCAAGCCCCAAAAGGCTGCTGATGCTAGGATAAATTGCCAATTGTGCGAACTGGTAGTATGGATTATTATCCCCGCACAATAAGCTAAAATAAATCCTACTGTCCAATAAATAATCAGTTTACTCTGAAATTTTCCCCCTTTGTTGGCCGGCAACCATTCAACTAAGAGAGCATTTCCGACAGTGTAATCAATCGCAATCATCAACCCAATTAAGACCCGTAAGCCTAACAAGACCACTAGATTAGTCGTCAGCACTTGGGCCAAAGAAAATAATGCTAGCAAATACATATTAAGCATCAGCATCTTGCGCCGCCCTACTTCATCAGCTAAACGCCCCATAAGTGCACTGCCCGCCAGGCCAAACAAACTCCCAGCTCCCAGCAATCCTTGCCATAATCCATTGATATGAATATCGGTTGGAAGTTGCCCCAGTGCCGTTCCCATAATCCCCAACCCGTAGCCACAGGTGATCTGTCCCAAAATCATGGCAATATATAGCCGAATATGTGTTGTTGAAATAGGTGCTTTTTTGTAACTAATTAATGAATTTTCCATAAAAACAGCGGAACAAGAAAGTTTTCCTGTATTACTCCGCTTGTAATATACCTCCTTTTGTTCTTACCATTCTTTTTTACTTATGATTAAAAATATTTTTTATTATACATAATAGGTTAACAAAATTATTCTCATTCTGCAAATTTCCCCTTATGTTACAATAGTAATCACTATATTATGGATAAGGATGATTATTATCATGCGTCGAATGCCAGTGGTTCTCGCAATCGGAATAACTCTAATCATTATTAATATTCTGCTTCTCCATCTCTGGCCAGCGTATGCCAATTGGCTCCACCAAATCACTGGTTGGTACTAAGCAGTTACGGAGGAAAATTATGTCTCAGTCTTTTACTTGTCATGACACCCGAATCACATCTAGTTACCGGCTCTTAGCCAGTGATCTCAATGAACACAATACAGTCTATGGCGGTCATTTATTAAGTATCTTAGATGGTGTTGCTTCGCTATCTGCCAGTCGTATCGCACCCTCGCAAATGGTTACTGCCGCTGTTGATCATTATGATTTTATCCACCCCTTTACACTTAATGACATGCTAACTATTACCACTTATGTAAGTGGGGTTGGAACGCGGTCACTTGAGGTCTTCGCTAAACTAACTGGCGAACGGCTAGATACCCACGAGCATTTTTTGGGTGGAACAGCTTTTTTGACTTTTGTGCTCTTAGATCAAGCAGCTACGCTACCGGCGGTTGTTCCCCAAACTACCGAGGAGCGGGCCATCTGTGCTGGTTATTTTGACCGTAAACAAAAACAGCAGGCCTACCGAAAAAAACTCCCGTGGTCTGCATTAGAAATATAGTCTTCCAATTATTTTGTAACATCAGCGTATAAAACAGGGGCTGGAAAAAACTTTTTCCAGCCCCTATTCATTTGCTTATTCTTTTTCAATTTCAATCGTTGGGACTTGTAGTTGCTCTAATAAACGCTGATCGTGCTCCACCAACAACATTGTCGGCCGCACTGTTTTAATCAAATCTACTAATTGATCTTGATTATAGGTGTCTAAGTAGTTAAAAGGCTCATCCCAAAAGTAAATATTGGCTGGCTGAGCTAGGCTAAGCGCCAAAGCTACTTTTCTTTGCTGGCCAGCGCTTAATGTTTGAAGTTTTTGTGTAAGTGCCTCCCGACTGAAACCTAATTTGCGTAAGAGATTAAAAAAAGTGTCCCGGGCTACTCCCTGAGCAGCTGCAAATGTTGTCAAGTCTTGGTCCGGAAGCCGCGTCAGTTGTTGAAAATAATTATATCGTAGCTGACTAACAAATTGAAGATTGGCAGTGGGGCGCCCAGCAGCTAAGGCTGTAACTATTTGGTGCACCAACCGGGTCTTACCACTACCGTTCGCACCAACGAGAGCTAGTTGGTGCCCCCGGTTTAACGTAAACGTTACCGGCTTAAACAAGGCATTATTTTCTGCTGTCATCACCGTTAAATCTCGCGCCTGTAAAACTTGTTCGGCCCGTGGTTCTTGATAGTTGAGCGTTAGCGGTACCACTGTCTCAATATTGGCTAGCAGACCCGATTGGGCTTCAATTTCGTCTGTAATCCGCCGTTGCATGGTTGTGGCCCGTTTCATAATTCGGGCTGCTTTAGCTCCTAAGAACCCCTTATCCAAGTCCCCACGCCCATCATACGCTTGCTTCTTTTTCTTTCCCTCTGCCTGCGAGGCCCACTGCCCCTTTTGGCGGGCAGTTTCACGTAGCCGCTGAATATTTTGTTTAATCCGGTCATTTTTTTCTTGATTAAATTGGTCACGCCGGTCTTTTTGGCGCCGATAAGTTGAATAGTTCCCCTGCATTAGGGTAATATTTTGGGCTTCAATTACCAGTACATGATCAACCACTTCATCCAGAAAAGCCCGGTCATGACTAGTAACGATATACCCCTGTTTTTTTCGCCGCAAATACTCCGCTATTTGATGCCGTGTTGCCATGTCCAGGTGATTCGTTGGTTCGTCCAGTAAGATAAACCGTTCAGTGTGGCAAAAACACGCTGCTAACAAAACTTTTGTTTGCTCCCCACCACTTAAGGTGGCGAACGGTTGCCAAATAATTTCAGGGTTACAATCCATCAGATTCAATTCTCGGCGCAACTGCCACTCTTCAAAATCTGTCACAGCTTGTAAAGCGTATAGAGTCAGTTGCTCTGGATCAGCAATGGTATATGGAAAATACTCTAATAGTAGGCCTGTTTGTACCTGCCCTTGCACTGGTAGGCGTCCTTGAATAATCTGCAAAAATGTTGTCTTCCCCCGACCGTTGCGCCCTAACAAGCCGAGATGCCACGAAGCGTCCAGCGTCATTGTTACATCAGAAAACAAATTATCCTGTCCCGGATATGCAAAGGTCATGTTTTTTAGTTTAATATTGGTCATTGTATCCTCCTTTTTAGGACACAAAAAAGATCCTCACCGTGTGCACGTGTCAGGACCTACTACCGCTATTCTCAATTCGCCAGTAGGAACCGTCCACTAATTCTGTTCACGACAAAGATCTGCTAATGTGTCCAAACATTGCAATATCTTACAGTCGAATGAAAACAGAATTAGTTTAACAATGGACGATTCCTCCTTAGTTTGTTTAAATTCAAATTACCAAAATTATATTCCCAACGCAAGCATTACTTACTTGCTTGCTGATCAACAAAATGCAGGAGCAACTTAATGGCTTCCTCGTAACTGACTTGTCGCTCACGCATCACTTGGTAAATAATGCTTTGTGTAGATGTTTCATCGGTTAATGCTGCCATAATATATTGCCTCCTGCTTTAAAAATATTCAACTTCTCCATTTAGAACGTATGTTCCTTATGGATAATCCTTTACTATCATATACTTTATTCTCTTAAAATAAAAGGGCAAAATTAAATCAATTTTTTTATCATTTACTATAATCCCTTATCCAGTGCGTTTTTGTCCGTCAAATATCAATCAAAAATTGGCAGTGTTTAATCCCTAATATCAAGCCTTTTTATCTTTTTTAATGTCAAGTGCATTAAAATACACCTATTGCTATTATTATATTATCACTAATAATTATTTATTATAACTATAATCAAAAAATTATCTAAACTAAAAATGAAACTTGCTTTTTTCGCAATAAAAAGAGCAGAAAGAAGCGCCTTTGCACTGTCTTTCTGCTCATATATTTAGCGTAATAGTTTAAATGTGAATTAAATTTGTGCCCAAATTTGATCCAAGACATTAGTTTGGTCACGATCTGGTCCAACCGAGAATGTCGAAATCTTAACCCCAACTAGGTCCTGAATCCGGTGAATGTAATTACGGGCATTTTCTGGTAATTCTTCCAGCGTCTTGCACCCAGTGATGTCTTCCTTCCAACCTGGGAGGGTTTCATAAACTGGCTTGCAGGCCTGAAGTTGCTTCAAACTTGCTGGATAATGGTAAATCCGTTCCCCATTCAATTCGTAGGCAACACAGATCTTGATCTCATCTAAACCAGTCAAGACATCGACACAATTCAAGCACAGGTTGGTCAATCCCGAAACCCGCTTGGAATGCCGTAAGACAACCGTATCTAACCAGCCGATGCGCCGTGGTCGCTTGGTAACTGTTCCGTATTCATGACCAGCTTCTCGGATAAAGTCGCCGGTAGCATCGTGCAATTCCGTAGGGAATGGACCATCCCCTACCCGTGAAGTATAGGCTTTGATAACACCGACTACTTTGTTGATCTTATTTGGTCCCACCCCAGAACCGATCGTTACCCCACCAGCAACTGGGTTAGATGATGTTACATATGGGTATGTTCCCTGGTCGATGTCCAGCATGTTTCCTTGTGCCCCTTCAAAGAGAACACGCTTGCCTGCATCTAATGCGTCATTGAGAACAACTGAAGTGTCAGTGACATATTCTTTCAACCGTTGTCCATATTCGTAGAATGGTTCAAAGATATCTTCAAACTTCAATGGGTCTGCCCCATATACGTTTTGGAAAAGACTGTTCTTTTCAGCTAGGTTAGTCCGCAACTTAGCTTCGAAAGTTTCCTTTTCTAACAAGTCAGCCATCCGGATCCCTACCCGAGCTGCCTTGTCCATATAAGCTGGGCCAATCCCCTTACCAGTTGTCCCAATCTTATCACCTTTTTTGGCTTCTTCTTGGAGTCGATCCAAAACAATGTGGTAAGGCAAAATTACATGGGCCCGGTCAGAGATTCGAAGATTGTCTACGGAAACCCCCCGTGCAGTCAAGTTATCAATTTCTTCAACTAAGTGTTCCGGGTTGAGCACTGTCCCATTACCAATCACATTGATCTTTTCTGGGAAGAAAATCCCTGAAGGCATTAGCCGTAAAGCAAACTTTTCGCCATTGAACATGATCGTATGCCCGGCATTGTCCCCGCCAGAATAACGAGCAATGACTTCGGCATTCTGACTCAAGAAGTCAGTGATCTTTCCCTTACCTTCATCGCCCCACTGTGAACCAACTACTACTACTGATGACATAGATATTCACCTCAATATTATTTTTAATGCGATCATTCGCAAAAACACCATTTCATATACTAACAAACACCACATCTTTATTCAAGCTAAAACCGAATATTATCATTATTCAATCCGTTTATGAAATTAAAATGCTGTTTAATGTTCGTCTTTTGAAGAAAAACCTAGCCACTTAGCAGATTGTAAAAAGAAAAATGTTTATAGGCTCTTTCTACGCATTATTATCTATGCCCCTAACAATCATCACATACTCCGGCGCATACATTCTTGGGACTTGTTTCTCCAAAAGACACGACCATATAGGATAAATTCGCACTATATGTCGGGTCTAAACTGGATAATTAGCCTTACTCAAATAAATTTTTATTTTACTTCCACAGACACACAGCCAGGCGTGAGCCTTTTACTTAAATCATTATCTCCTTTTATGCTAAAGTTAAAGTGGTAGGAGGGAATCCCTCCCGAGGGTGGTCCATCCAATCCGACACCACTATTACTCCTTTCTATAAACTAATTGTCAGTGTTGTATTGACGCTGACTCATACCACCCTCGTACTTGTTGTTTAATCGCAGTTAAGAGCTGGGAGAAAATTCTCCTGGCTCTTATTTTATTTAGAGAGAGTATTTATCTTGAAAATAGCCTTCGTTTTTTTAGTTAGTGATTTTTTTCACACAATAAGATATTATATTGAGTAAATGAATTTTTGTTGTAATGCGGAAAGGATGGTCTTTAATTTATGAGAAAAGTTGGTATTATCGGTTTAGGACACGTCGGCGCAACTGTTGCCTTCACTCTTTTCACCCACGGGATTGCAGATGAGCTAGTACTGATCGACAAGAACCCCAAGAAAGCTCAAGCCGAATTTAACGATCTAAGTGACACTTTAGCCCGGAATGATTTCCACGTTAAACTGAAAGCACAAGACTTCTCAGATCTTCGTGATCTTGATGTCCTCATCACTGCTTTTGGGAACATCAAAGCTAGTGTTGAATCCGGCGACCGGTTCGCTGAATTCGGTTTTAATAGTGATGCTGCTAAAGAAGTTGGCCAACAAATTAAAGATTCTGGCTTCCACGGAATCATCATCAACGTTGCTAACCCATGTGACGCTGTCACAACCATCCTTCAAAAAGTGACAGGTTTACCACAAAACCATGTTTTCGGGACAGGGACTTTCCTTGATACAGCCCGGATGCAACGGGCCGTAGGTGATCATTTACACCAAGACCCACGCAACGTCAGTGGTTTCGTTCTCGGCGAACACGGCAACTCCCAATTTGTAGCTTGGTCAACAGTTAGTGTCAACAACAAGCCCGCCACTAGCTTGTTGGACGAAGCCACTCAGGCTCAATTAATGCAGGCTACCAAAGACAATGCCTTCGTTGTGGCTGCTGGTAAGGGTTATACTTCCTATGCCATCGCTACTTGTGCGGTGCGGTTAGCCCAGGCTGTCTTCGCTGATGCTAAACTTTTTGCTCCTGTTTCTGTTTTCGTTCCAAGTGTAGGAACTTACGTTGGTTACCCTGCTATTATTGGGGCCGATGGGGTTGAAGAAGTTATTCCATTGGAATTAACCGCTGCTGAAGACGCCGAATTCCGCAAATCTGCCCAAATCATTAAAGAACATGTTGACCAACTGTTCTAAACTTTTGGTAACACTAATAACTATTAAGGTGGAGCTTCTCCACCTTTTTTTATTGTTTCATAAAAGACTGTGTAATATGTATTTATAACCAGGCTGTTCGTTCTTATGCTAAAATAGGCAACAGAATTATTTACGAAAGGAAGAACATTGTGGCTAGCGAAAATACCCTTAATAACTACTTGCCACCCCAAAACATCGAAGCCGAGAGAGCTGTTTTAGGGGCGATTCTTTTAAATAATAGTGCCATCGCCACTGCGTTGGAATACCTCCAACCAGAAGATTTCTACAAGCATGCCCACCGAATCTTGTTCCAGACTATGGTCGAACTCAACGACAAAGACCAACCCTTGGATACTGTGACCCTGCTCAACACTTTGAAGTCTAATAACCAACTCGAAGACGTAGGAGGGGCCACGATTATTAGTGAGATCGCTAGTGTTGTACCGTCGGCTGCTAACATTGCTTATTACGCCAAAATTGTTGCTGACAAGGCTACTGCTCGCCGGCTTATCGCTGCTGCCACTGACATCATCACGCAGACCAACGAAGGGGGGATGGAGATTGCTGATATCCTCGATGACGCCGAACGGTCTATTATGGGCGTTTCTTCTAACCGCAATAGCGGTGGTTTCCGGCGAATTGATGAAGTTTTGGACAAGACAGTCGATGAAATCAACCGCCTAGCTACCCAAGGTAATGAAATTACCGGTCTGCCAACCGGCTATACTGGCTTTGACCGGCTGACTTCTGGACTACAACCTGACAATTTGATCATCTTGGCTGCCCGGCCGGCTGTGGGGAAAACTGCTTTTGCCCTTAACATGGCACAAAATATCGCTACTAGTCGTGAAACCACTGTCGCCCTATTCTCCCTTGAAATGAGTGCCGAATCTCTGGTAAGCCGGATGATCTGTGCCGAAGGGACAATTCGGGCTGATCACTTGCGGAATGGGAGTTTAGATGAAGACGAATACCGCAAGTTAATGATGGCCGTTGGGTCCCTTTCGCGAGCTTCGATCTATATCGACGATACGCCTGGGATCAAGATGTCCCAAATCCGGGCCAAGTGTCTCCGCCTAGCCAAAGAGCGGCAAAAAGATAAGCCTCTTGGTTTAGTTGTGATCGACTACCTTCAACTAATTGAAGGTAGTAATAAAGAATCCCGGCAACAAGAAGTTTCTGAAATTTCCCGCCAACTCAAAAAATTGGCCAAGGAAATCAACGTTCCTGTCATCGCCCTATCCCAGCTCTCCCGGCGGGTAGAAAGTCGTGAAGACAAGCGTCCCGTCCTCTCCGACATTCGGGAATCTGGGTCTATCGAACAGGACGCGGACATCGTCGCTTTCTTATACCGGGAAGACTACTACGAAAGTACGAATTTAACCCCTAAAGCGGATGAAAACAGCGACAACCAACAACCATTCCAGAATACAGATAGCAATCAGGCAGATGAGGTTCCAAGTACTGTGGAATTAATTATTGAAAAGAACCGGGCAGGGGCCCGCGGAACGGTTAATTTGGCTTTCAGTAAGCAGTATAATAAGTTTACCAACATCGCCAACTTCGAAGCACCTGATCAATAAACATAAAAAAGACTGTTCAATCACAAATTCGTGACTGAACAGTCTTTTTTAACTTATCTTACTAACTGTACTTTATTTTTCTGAAACGTGTACCCGAACGTGCGCTGTTACATCGTTGTGCAACCGAACTGGCACATTCCGGTAACCCATAGCCCGCAATGGTTCGGACAGGTCCATCTTCCGCTTATCAACCTTGATCCCATGTTGCTTTTCCAAGCCTTGGGCAATCTGCTTGCTAGTAATAGAACCAAAGAGGCGCCCATCAACCCCGGCTTTAGCCTTGAGTTCAACGATCATATTGCCTGATTCTAGCTTCTCCTTAAGAGCTTTAGCTTCAGCCAATTCTTCTGCTTCCCGCTTAGCTTCAGCCCGTTTTTGGCCCCGTAATTGAGACATTGCTTGGGCATCAGCTTTCTTAGCCTTGTTACTCTTGATCAGGAAGTTAGCAAACCCATCAGGAATTTCCTTGATTTCACCGCGTTTTCCCTTACCACGGACGTCCTGTGTAAAAATAACTTTCATGTTAACTCCTCCTTGTCACTAGGCATCAGTTGCATCTGTGCCTGGCTCATCATTATTATTTTCCTGCTCATCATTAATTAATTCAAGTAATTGCTTACGAACCTCAGCCACTGTTTTGCCAGTAATCTGGGTAGCAGCATTGGAGAGGTGACCACCGCCTCCCAGTTTTTCCATAACAATCTGGACATTGACTTTCCCATTACTCCGGGCAGAAATACCGATAGTATCTTCATCCCGACGGGAAATAACGTAGGAAGCTTGTACTCCACTAACAGTCAATAAAGAATCGGCAGCCTGCGCTGCAGCCACCGCATCAAAGATCCGGTCATTCTCGCCCGCACAGAGGGCCCGTGACCGGTCAGGACCAACAAACTCAACCAGGTCAATCAGATGGTTACGCTGCATGTAGCTTTGCACATCTTCTTTCATAAAGTGTTGCATCAATGTTGCATCAGCCCCAACTGACCGTAAATAACTAGCGGCATCAAAGGTCCGCGTCCCCGTTCGTAGAGTAAAGGATTTGGTATCAATTGTGATCCCCGTGAGCATCACTGTGGCTTCCAACCGCGTGATTGGTTCTTTGGTTGGTGCCTGATATTCAAATAATTCAGTGATTAACTCACACGTTGAACTAGCATACGGTTCGATATAAACCAAAATGGGGTTCTCAGGAAATTCTTCCCCCCGCCGGTGGTGGTCAATGACCATCACCCGGTTCTGCATCAGTTCATACAACTGTGGGTCCGTAGTCATGGATGGTTTCGAGTGGTCAACCATAATTAGCAAACTCTTACGAGTTACCTTTTCATGGGCTTCTTCCGGGGTAATGAAGCATGTCCGCAAAGCAGGTTCATTTTGAACCTCCTCCATTAGTCGCTGAATATCCGAATGCAAATGCTCCTGGTCCATCACAATCCAACACTTGCGCCCATTCATCTGGGCAATACGCCGGATCCCCATTGCTGCCCCGATCGAATCCATATCAGGCCGCATGTGCCCCATCACAAAAATCTGGTCGGACTGGCGAATCAACTCTTGGAGAGCCTGTGAGATCATCCGCGCTCTGACCCGGGTCCGCTTTTCCATTGGATTTGTTTTTCCCCCGTAGAAACGCGGCTGGCGTCCATTAACCTTCCGAATAACCGCCTGGTCTCCACCCCGGCCTAATGCCAGGTCCATATTACTTTGCGCTTGTTTAGACATCTCATTGAGGTCATCTCCCCCGTAGGCAATCCCGATACTCAAGGTCAGGGGATTATTTTGTTTGGAAGTGTCCTTGCGAATCTTATCCAACACCCTAAACTTACGATTCTCCATCCGCACTAACGACTGCCGGTACCCAATGATAAAGAAGTGATCTTCATCGACTTGCTTTAGAAAAACCCCCATCTTGTGGGCCCATTCTGATAGGGTGGTCGTAATGTAATTATTAATATTGGAAATTGTTTCATCAGCCATCGTCTTGGAAACTTCATCATAATTATCCAAGAAAATCTGCCCAATGATCAACCGCGTGTTGCGGAAGCGTTCTTCGATATCGAAGTAATGGGTAATATCCATCATGTAAACCGCATCAATATCAGCTTGAATATACATCTGAAAATGCTGATCTTTCCAAGTTACTTCGATGGGTTTTTTAACTTCCCAATTTTCTGCAATCAAATCGCCCAACTCAGGATCAACCGTCGCGATTTTTTTGCCAATCACATCATCTTTACCAAAATATCGCTGCATGTATGGGTTGACCCATTCAATATCACCCGTCTGATCGAGTAACAGAACCCCCAAAGGCATCCGGATCAGCGCTTCCTGTTCGCCCCGTTTGATCCGATAAGATAGGTCAGAAATATAATCACTAGTATCTTGGGTCATCTGTTGGAACTCAATGTAAATAATTGCCAACATCAGAATGACAACAGCCAAGATGACGATCCCAAATAGAATGTTTTTGGACAATGATAAATAGATACTAATTAGCGAAATAACCACTAAGAAAAAGGCAATCCACCGCAACCGATCATTGCTCATGAATTCTGGCAAACGCCAGAAATCTTTGGAAAAAATTTTCTTCACGGTTATTCACCTCGCAATCTTTAATAAAATCTAGTCATTAAGAATTTTTAAACCTTTACATATGTGTATTCTACCACATTTTAGAAAGTGCTTTTTTTCTATTCGCTAACAAAAAGCGGCGCCTTTGGAGTAACGAATGATCGCCACTGCAAACGCTCCGCTTAAAGTGTTATGGGTTTGTTTTAATTTTAGTATACCCCCAACCGTTGCGTTTGTCAGTATTCACCCCCAGTTCACGCCCAATGTTTGGAAAAACTTTACCGCTTGCCGCCCTGGTTTTTCTTTGTGGCTGGTATAATTAGATTAGTTAATTTACGAAGTAACTCAAGCAAGAGGGGTGTTTTTTATGACAAATCGCATCACAGTCCTAGGAAGTATCAATCTGGATACCACCTATCACGTTGACCGAATGCCACAACCAGGTGAAACCATTGCAGCCAGCAACAAAACTTCTGCAGCGGGGGGCAAAGGCGCTAACCAAGCTGTGGCCGCGGCTCGATCAGGGGCTAGCACAGCTTTTATTGGTATGGTCGGAGGTGATGATGCTGGCCAGTTTATGCGGACAGCTCTAGCAGAAAATAATGTTGATATCAGTAATGTTTTTATCCAAAAAGACATCGGAACTGGGTCAGCCGCAATCATCCTCAACCAGCAAGGACAAAACAGTATCATGGTGTATGGTGGCGCCAACCACGAAATAACTCCAGCCACCATCAACCAACCAGCTGTGATCGATACCATTAGGAACTCCGACTTTTTGATTGCTCAGTTTGAAACGCCACAAGCAGCAACCCTAGCGGCTTTTAAGATTGCTCGGGAACATGGTGTCAAAACCATCCTCAACCCCGCACCTGCCAAAGAAGTATCGGCTGAATTACTAGCCTACACCGACCTTTTAGTTCCTAACGAAACCGAAAGTGAAGCTTTGACTGGAATTACGATCACGGACGCCAAGTCCTTGGCCCAGACAGGAGCCCATTTTGCGCATTTAGGCGTTCACAACCTTTTGATCACTCTGGGTTCCAAAGGAGTCTATCTTTACCAAGAAAAGCAAGCTACAGTTCTGCCTGCCTACAAAGTCCAAGCCATCGATACCACCGGTGCTGGCGATACATTTATCGGGAGTATGACCGCCCAACTTAAGCCTGACTTCTCCAACCTTGAGGAGGCTGTCAACTATGGTCAAACGGCCTCCTCTTTAGCTGTGCAAGGTCTTGGAGCTATGCCTTCGATCCCAACAGCGGCTCAAATCGCCGTGGCGCAAGCCAAAAACCTTACTTCCACTGACGCTTAAGTCCTTCATGGTAAAATAATAACTGGGAAATATGGTTGTTACTTATTTGAAAGGGGTTCAAATCCATGCCAAAAAAAGCTATTACTAACCATCCATTAACCAAGCTAGTTGCGGGCAGTCTCTGTGCGTTCGTTCTCGGAGGTATCTTGGCTGCTCCAACCCTCCGTTCATCGCAGCATACCGTTCCCTCCACAGCCGTAGTCCACGCTGACACAACTGACAGTAGCAGTAGCCAACAAACCACCCACACCCTTACTTCCCCTTATGTTGTCTATGGATCTGGCGTTGCTCGGGAAGTCTATCCTAAGCTCAACGATGCCTTCCAAATTGATAGTAGTTTTAAAAAGCTCACAGTAAATGCTGCTGATTACCACAAGTACATCAACAATGACGCAACTACCGATGCTGCGATGATCTCATCCGTCGCAATCGCTCCTGGTGATCCTGGCTCTGGGGTCAAGGTTAATATCAAACCGTATAATGGTGCTGACAATATTACTAAGGTAACTGCTCAGCAGTATGCTCTCGTAGCCCAAATGGCTGGAGTTACTGACATTACCATCACAGTTACAGCCAACCGTGCTGTTTCTGGGGAATCCGCTCTTACCGGAGTCTATAAAGCTCTGGCCACTGATGGTGCACCATTGAACACTACTAATACTGCTTCAGCCAACCAACTCCTAGACGCCACCCAAACAGCAATCGATGCCAATAAGGATGATACTGCTTACCCAAGTAAATTGATGACAGCGGTAGGGGATACCACCAAGGCCATTGCACAAGAAAAACAAGCTTCTGGCGCCCTTACCGAACAGGAAATTGCCGCCCTCTTGGATAAATATTTAGCCAAACAAGGGATCAGCAATACCATCAATAACAACCAACGGACACTGATTATCAATGCTTTGATTAATTTCCAAAAAGCTCCTATTGCTAATAGCAAATCATACGTAAGTAATGTAACCAATACAATCAATAACATTAAAACATCATCTGGCAACCTCATGAACAAAGCTAAAAACTGGTTTAACAGCGCTACTACAAAGAAAACTGTAGCGCAAGCCTCCCAGCAAGCAGAAGGCTGGTGGGACAAGTTTGTGGCTTGGCTGAAAAGTTTGTTTAATTAAGCGACTATAAAAGGCGGACTAACTGTTTGTTTGATAACAGCTAGCCCGCCTTATTGCGTTCTTCTCTTGCCAGACCTAGCTCTGGCTGGCAAACAAAAACCCTACCGTGGAACGATAGGGACAAAAAGGGTTTCCAAGTTCTTTTAGGGGAAAAACTTGGATGGTATTAAATTTACTTTTAGGGGGAGTAAATTTTTACCTCAATTAAGGTATATCATTACTATAATCATATTATGTGAAGAAATTATGAATATTTTGGCAAAAAAATGTGAATTTAAGTAAAAAAATACCCACCGTGTAGCCAGACGGTGGATAGATATGGGTCATAATCATTATTTTCACTTCAAAAATGACAGGGTGGACCGTCTTTAATCCTGGCAAGAGTCATAAAATAACCCTCTAAAGTCGACCCTTTTTGACCAAAATAAAGATTATCTTCTTATGGCATTACATGTCTGCCTTACCCGCAATTCATTTTATCATACTTCAAACTTAAAAGCATTTTTTAAAAAAACAAACTAAAAAATATAATCTTTATCTTATTTTATTTACATCCACCTGTTTTATTGTTCTTATTTTATCGTCTTGTGGTACGATTGACATGTAAATGAAACTTACATCTTCTCTGCTCACAATACCCCCATATTATGATTATAGTAAGCGACCATTTACATAAACCCCGGTCTGTTTGACTGGGATTTTTTTGTAATGCAGCTAATCTAACGTTTTTTCTAATACTGCGACATTTGGCAAGAATCAAGCCTTGACTATTGTAGAGCTTTTAAACATAATGAATTTGCAAGAATAATTTTATATTAAATGTTATTACAATAAACGTTGGCATTCCACACATTTACCGCTTTCATCATTGATTTAGCGGGGTTTTAGTGTCTCTTGTATACAAAAAGTGGTTAATAATACATTTAGGCGGTGCCGACATTTGCATTTCAGGAGGGATTGGCGTGCAACATTCATATAACGACATCGGGAGTGCCATTCGCAAGCAACGTCATCGCGCTGGCCTAACACAAGAAAAGCTAGCTGAGTACAGTGGACTTTCTGTTAACTTTATTTCTAAGATTGAGCGAACTGAAGGTCAAAATATCAGTTTTCAGAAATTAGGAAATATCGCAGATGCATTAGGGGTTGATATTGCTGATTTCTTCACTGAAAAAGATACTAGTAGCGAAAATGAGATGCCACCATATACTGCAATGTTATTTCGGCAATTGAAAAAGCTTGATTACGAAGATGCAAACAAAATCAGCAAATATTTTTCACAAATTTTGACATATTTCACCAAGGAAAGTGCCAACTAAAAAACCAGCTTAAAAGCTGGTTTTTTGTATTCTTTAGGCTCGGCTAGGATCGAAGATTGGCGCATCACCTTCACTGCCCGGCTCACCCAAAGCTATATTTAAATTGTCATATTCACCACGTTGATCCCGAACAATTTGTGTGATTGCCCGACCAACGGCTTCCCGCGACACCTGTGTAAACATGAACTGTTGGTTCCGTGTCCGCGCTTGGTAATTATCATTCATACTGTTGGTGTATGTTGGCGGCAACCGCAGGATAGTATAGGTAACTCCCGATTGCTCCACTGTATCGGTTAACTGCTTCATTTGGTTCAAGAATTCCTCACCACGGTGCTCTTTGAGCCATTCGCCGAACTTACCGGGAACTTCATCATAGATCCCAACTGCACTAGCATAAATCAATTTAGGTCCCTGAGCTTGCTTGATTGCGTGCAAGACATGGTTCAGGATCGAAGCATTGCTAGTATCAAGAAAGACATAATCGACTCCCATCATTGCCTGGACTAGTTGATCCTCATCATCCAACCGCCCAGTAATCTTTTCTTCCCGTTCTGGTGCAGTCACACGGATGGCATCAAGATTTTCTCCGTACATCACCAAGTCATCAAATGATTCTTCCAAGAATTCATCCAGTACGGCAGCTGGTAACTTCTTGGTTGTATCCAAGATTAACACTTTCACCATTATTACTTACCTCTTCATTTTGTTTTTCTTTTTTCCAAGTATATTATTCTTCTGTATCTTCATCATCCATATAGAAGAATGGCTTTTCTTGGATGGTCCCTGGCTCACCAATCCCATAATTGGCTTTAATGTAAGTACCTGAAGTATCAGTCAATACTTCCATGATCCCTTTAATCAAGCCTTCACGACTGAGCTGAGCTAACATGAACTTTTGGTTTTGCGGAACCATGACAAACTTATCATTATCAGATTCTTCATACAGCCATGTGTACCGCAAAATCGTATAGTCTAACCCAGAACGCTCAACAGCATCAGCACACCGCCGCAAACGGCCAATTGCAGGGGCACCTAGTTGTTTGATGTTCCATACACCAAAATCGCCTCCGGTTTCTCCATAGATCCCGACGACAGTTGTGGCAATCAAACGGTTCACATGCGTTGCCTTCATCGCAGCAATCACTGTCCGCACTTCATTTAGCTGCAACATCTTGTTGAGATAGACAACATCAACCCCAGCCATCGCCTCAACTAACTTAGCTTCATCTGTCAAACGTCCATCGATTAAGGTTTCCCGTTCCGGTGCTGATACCTGAACCTTAGCTGCGACAAGGTGATCATAGATCACGACATCATCAGTGGTATTAACCAAGATGCTATCCCGCAAACCAGCGGTGATTGGATTGGTGTCACCTAAAATCAATACTTTTGTCATACTAACTCTTCCCTTCTGAGCAACTATTACCTTATCTATTTTACCGCTTTCAGCCGGGACATTACTATATTTATTACAAGACTCTAAACTTATTCTTGCTCAGTTACCTGTGATTGGTAGTGGCGGCTAACCCACCAATTGTAGCCAATTCCCAGCAAAATCACTAAGCTTGCGACCACCATAATTGCATGTAAACCACTATGCAAGATCCGTCGCATCATCGGCACCAATGCTGGCGGTAAAGTCCGACTGGCCTGCACATCACTAATCTTATTCATCATTGCCATCGTTACCCGCCCATGGGTTGCTTGAACTTCTCTAAACATCATCACGTTCATAATGACCCCATACAGGGATGACATAAACGTTTGGGCCAAGATTCGGACCAAATAAGATAGTGAAGTAGCAATTGCCATGTCTGCCGGCGGAGCATCTTGTTGAACTTTCACCTGCAAAATCACAAAAATCAAGCCGGAGCCTAGACCGCTAAAGAAACATGCAATTAACAAGACCCAAAATGGGGCCGCAAACCCACTAACAACCAAAACGACTAAACTTACCAAAGTTGCAAATAAACCCCAAAAGATTAAAGTTCCCGCTTGGTAACGCGTTTGCAAATAGGGGCTAACTTGGGCAATGCCCATATTGGATAAAGCATTGGGAATCTGCGTCAATCCGCCTATTAACGCGGTGGTGGCTAGTAAACCTTGAGCCCAGGTTGGAACATAATTAGCGATCGCGATCCCTCCACCCCAAGCTAGGGAAAAAAGAATGAAATCAGCTAATAGGAGTTTATTTTTAAAAATGCGCCCCGGAACAATTGGGTCAACTGCCGCGCGCTCGACGCGCTTCATCGCTAATAAACACACCCCACCTAAGCCAACTAAGATAACCGTCCACAACAATGGTGCCATCCCAATCAGTTGAATCCCCAACAAAATTAGTGCCAAACCACCTGTCATCAATACCGCACCAGCATAATCGAACTGGCTGGTCACTTTATTGGACTGGGTTTGATAAAACCGTTGAACAATCAGAATCGTTACCACGCCTAACGGAATATTGATGTAAAAAATCCAGTGCCAGCTCAAAGAGTCAACAATCCAACCGCCAACTAATGGTCCCAGGACAGTTGCCGTACTCCAACTGGCTGAAATATAACCTAAAGCTTTAGCCCTTTGATAATACTTGGGAAAAATTTCGCCAATAATAATATAGGGTAAAGAACCGATTCCCCCAGCGCCAATCCCCATGAAAAAGCGCGCTAGTAGAAAATAATAAATGTTACTAGCCATTCCTTCAAAAGCAGAACTCACAATAAATAACACCAAGCCGAGCTGAAATGCTAGTTTATTACTAGTTCTTTCTCCCAGCTTACCCCACAAAGGCGAAAAAACTGCCATTCCCAGCAGAAAAACTGCTACAATCCATCCCATATATTGGATCCCATGCAGGTCACTAACAATAGCTGGCAGTGCAGTCGTGATGATTGTTGCATCCATCCCTGAAACAATATTGGCTAATAAGAGGGCAACCGTCACCCAAGTGATTTGTTTTCTTGTCATTGTCTTTCCCCCTCGTAACTCTCCATATTCCATTCCATTTGTGCATAAAAAAAGATGCGACACAAGGTCACATCCCTCCAAATAATGACTACCTCGACTGTGTTATGGGAGTTACAGTACTAACTATTGAGAAATAAAATGAAAAAACTAATAGTTAGATGTGCCAATAGTCATTATTAGTAAACACGATTGATTGGTAAATCGCTTATGCATTAAAAATACAATTTTTATGAGTTTTTTTCAAGGGGGATTTCATCTTTTTTTCCTTTTTCTACTGAAAAAATAGGATTTACAGATCTCCCACGAATAAAATCGCCTGTCCATCCCCTAAATTATCATCATTTTCTAATTTTATAGAAAGCAAACATTACTTATCTTTTTCTTCTTTAAAATGGATAAAAAAAGAACAATCCAAAAGGCGCCTAAGAACCTATGTCCTCAGACGCCTGCTTTTAAGATAACTTTTAGATTATTAAGCGAAACTAGTCATGACACTACCAGCGACAATTAACCCCAAGCCCAAAAGGGTAAAGACCATTTCCCGGCGAGTTTTCTTTTCCTTAAGGAACAATACCCCACCTAAAGTAGCCAATACTACGCTTAATTGGGTGTAAATAAAGGCTGGAGCCACCCCATTTTCCCGCGCAGAGAAGATGTAAGCTAAGGCTGCTACCCCGAAGAATAGGCCTGCAACCGCTCCTAGCCAACTTTCTTTTTCTGCAAAAATCTGTACCTGGCCAGATGCCAATGCATAGATCATCGCACCTAATAAAATCCCTAACATTTGTGGGAAGAAGAGGGCTTGCCCATCAGCGTGCGGTACAATTTGTGGGAAAGCACTATAAAACCAGTAGCCAACAGTCGTAACTACTAAAAAGACTAGGTTTTGCAGGGCTACGCGGTCAGTATCATCATTTTGATCGTTCACTGACGTCAAGACAACCCCCAGCACTACGATCAATAAAGCAACAAAACCAATGATGCGGGCGCTAGCGCCTGGCCAATCACCGAAAATCATTACCCCCACTAAGGAGTTCCCTACCAGCTGTAAGCCCGTTGAGATCGGCATCGTTTTGGCAACACCAATGCTGCGGAAAGAAACAAACTGACCAATTTGACCAATTGTCCAAAAAGCACCACAGAATAATGCAAATAAGAACGTCCGAATATCCAAACTTGGACGGGCTACTAATAGCACCAAAACCCCCACGATGGTGGCACCTAACCCAGTTCCAAAGATCTGGTTGGCAGGTTTGCCCCCCGTCTTGCTAGCAACCAACGGCATGAGTCCCCACCCCAAGGCTGGGATCAACGCAATCAAAATATTCATTTGTAATTCTCCTTATGCCAATAAATTCTCTCTTAAATGTTTCCTTGCAAACTCTCTCTTTTTTGCAAGTGCTTTCTCCATTATCCGTTTTTTATTGGTTGATTGCAAGAAAAATTAAAACGTTATCATTTTAAATCATCGCTAACGGTTGCTTTTGGGTCGGGGTTGGGAACTCTTGTTGTAGTTGTATTAACTCTTGTTCTGTCAAATATAGATCGCCGGCTTGAACATTTTGCTGTGCATGTTCAGGTTGCCTTGTCTGGGGAATCGCAATAACTCCCGGTTGCCGAATAACCCAGGCTAACATCACTTGAAATACTGACACTTGGTGCGCTTGAGCAATTGCGCGTAAAACACGGTTATTAGTCAACCTTTGGGTTCCCAAAGTATCACCCTGAGCTACTGGTGAATATGCCATCAGCGGCATTTTCTGGGCTTGTTGCCAGGGTAACACATCGTACTCAATCCCGCGTTCGCCAATATTGTAAAGGTCTTGATTGACAACACACTGGTCACCGCCAGGCGTCTGCCACAATTCCTCCAAGTCAGCGCGATCAAAATTTGATACTCCCCAATGGCGAATTTTGCCGGTTGCTTGGAGCCGATTCAACTCGGATACTGTTTCTTCCAACGGTGTTGATCCGCGCCAATGATACAGGTATAAGTCAAAATAATCTGTTCCAACATTGCGTAGGCTCTGGTCTAAGCTGGCTTCCATTCGTACTGCATTAGCATTAGCCGGTAAAACTTTATCAACTAGGTACACCTGCTCACGTGCATAGCCCTGAAGTGCTTTCCCTACCAGTCGTTCAGCTCGCCCATCGCCATACATCTCAGCGGTATCAATCAGTTGCGCCCCCGCCGTCAAACCTGCTCGAATAGCAGCAATTTCTTGCTTTTCTCGGCGGGGATCATCACCCATGTGCCATGTCCCCAGCCCGATTGCCGGAAGAACTGTTTTCCCAATGGTTACAGTTTTCATGCCCCTTCACTCCTTAATCATTAAAATGTGTTAAATGAGCACGTAAATACTTGCCAGTTAAACTTTGTTCTTGGTGCGCAACGGCGGCTGGCGTCCCAGTAGCAACAACCTGTCCACCTGCATGTCCACCCCGAGGCCCCAGATCCACTATATAATCTGCGTTTGCAATCAGGTCTAGATCATGTTCGATCACAACAATTGTTGCCCCCTGCTCTAGCAACCGATCAAAAACGGCCAGAAGAAGTCGTTCATCCAAGGGATGCAAACCAATTGATGGTTCATCGAATAAATACAATGTCCCATGCTGGTCTTTACTCATATCAACAGCCAATTTCAAGCGCTGGGCTTCACCCCCAGAAAGGGCCGGAGTAGCTTCACCAAGATGTAGGTAACCTAACCCCATTTCTTTTAAGCCTGCCAGAACTGTTCCTAACTTTGTAGTATCAGCAAAGTGGTCATGAGCTTCACTAACCGTCATCGCTAAAATCTGTGCCAGATTGAACCCATGCCAAGTAACTGTCAGTGTTTCTGCATTATACCGTTGACCGTGGCAAGTAGGGCATGGTTGGACCATATCTGGAAGATACTGGATGTCTAAGTTTAAAACTCCGGTTCCTTTGCAAGTAGGACATGCTCCTTGCTTAGTATTGTATGAAAAATGACTCACTGTCCATTTCTTTTCTTTGGCCGCTCGTGTACTGGTGAATTTTTGTCGCAATATATCCAAAATTCCGGTGTACGTGGCAACCGTTGAGCGAACGTTCTTTCCTACTGGCGTTGCATTGATTTCCACAACTCGCTTAATATTGGGGGCATCCAAGAAATCTACGTGGTTGGGTAATTCCTGCCCCGTCAGCTGGGCTTTAAGTGCTGGTTCAAGACTTTCCATAAACAAAGTAGTCTTACCAGCACCAGAAAATCCTGTTACTGCTGTCAGCCTATTTTCAGGAATCTGGACACGCACGTTATGCAAATTATATTTATCAGTGACATGCCAGGTGATTTGGGGAACACTCAGCACTACTGGGGTTGTGGAGCGAACCCGTAGTCGTGCCGTCCCTGCCAGGAACGGACCAATCAATGACGCCGAGTCCTCCTTGATCTGCTCAACCGTTCCCTGAGCTATGACTTGACCTCCACTATGCCCAGCCCCGGGCCCAAGTTCAACCACCCAGTCAGCCGCCCCGATCACCGCTGAGTTGTGATCTACCACTAGAACTGTATTTCCTTGAGCTACTAATGCACGTAATATTTTGATTAAACCAACGACATTAGCCGGATGCAAACCAATCGAAGGCTCATCCAGCACGTAGAGTACCCCGGTGGTTGCAGTTCGCAACGTCCGGCTAAGTTGGATCCTTTGCAACTCGCCAGTTGATAAACTGGCTCCTGCCCGATCAAGCGTCAAATAATCTAGCCCAAGGTCGATCAACGGCTGCAAGCTTTGGCAAAATTCGGTCACCAAATTATGTGCTAACTTTGCCATAGTTGGGGGCAGGCTAGGTTCAATTTTAGCCGCCCAGGTCGGCAGGTCCTTAATTTCCATCCGACTAACTGTAGCAATATCACATCCAGCTACCAAGCTCTTTAAAACCCAAGGCTTAAGCCGAGTCCCGTGGCAAGTCGGACATTCCGTGAAATCATAGAACTTGTTGAGCTTTTGCAGAGTCTTTTCGTTGCTGCTGGTTTGCATACTATCTTCCACCGCTGCATAAGCACTCTCATAAAGCGCATTAGTATGAAAAACCCGGCCCGTCTTAGTTGGAAGGTTTACTTCGTATTTACGCTTAGGCCCATGGAGGACAAATTCCTGATCTGTTGGACTTAACTCACGGAAAGGTCGGTCAATATCAATCCCTAGTTGTTCAACCATCGCTGGCATAAAATTACGCCCCGGAAGCCGCCAGGTCGCAATAGCTCCAGCACGAATTGATAAACTATCGTCGGGAACTATCCGGCTCTCTACCAACTGTTTAATTTCGCCCAAACCCTGACAAGTGGGACAAGCACCCCGTGAATTAAAAGCAAAATCCTCGGCTGCTGGGGGCATAAAACGGTTCCCGTCAGCTGCTTGGACATCCAACCCTTCTGCCACTCGCAACGTCGGTTCAGCCCGACTGAACGTTTGCGGATGGACATGTGAACCCAGTCGGGAAAATAGGAGGCGCAAAACGTTCGCACTTTCAGTCATTGTTCCCACCGTACTGCGCTTATTAGGAACGGTCGGTCTTTGACGCAGAGCCAAAGCTGCTGGCAAATGACGAATAGTAGTAACATCTGCCTTGGAATCTTGACTAATACGCCGGCGTGTATATGTCGATAAAGCATCCAAATACCGCCGAGCCCCTTCTGCATAGAGAACCCCCATGGCTAAAGAAGACTTTCCTGAACCAGATAAACCACTAATCGCAATGAATTTTCCTAAAGGAAGATTGAGGTCAATATTCTGTAAGTTATTAACCCGGGCCCCGCGAACTTCAATTTCTTTATTTTTCATTAGATCTCTCTCCAACTATCATTGATGATGGCAATACAAAAAAGCAACGTATGCCAAAGTCCGTAGCAAGTTATCTTATCAATAACCACTATAGCACTTCATATCATTCGTTGCTTCTATTGTTTTAATTTTTTATGTTTCGCATTAAATAATTACTGTTGCACAATCTTAATAGCACTAGCCAACATCATTGCTGCATCATACAGATTCAACGATCGGTACTGCAACTCTGTAAACCCGTCATGGTAATAATCCACTACCTTTTTAAACGGGCACCATACTAGCCCCATTGGTGGACCACTTGGGTCAAAGTCACCCGCAGCATATGACAAATCAAACAAAGCCACCACCAAGCGACAAATATCATAAGAAGTAGCCTGCCCCTGGTCAATCTGCTCAATTGCCAGGGTGCCATTCGAATGTGAAACAAAAGTAATTTTCACTGTGGGAGAAATCTCCAACAGCCGGCATAATTGTTGCACCAAAGTTTGTGCATCTTGTTGGTCTAACTCTACCAACACCCCGTGGCGAATGATATACCCGATGATATACCACAGCTTGAACCAATGTGGTGTCTTCTCTGACATAACAATCCCCTACAATAATAGTCTCGAGCATGCTCACTCTGCACCCATTATATCTGTTTTCCTCACCAGAATAATAGTCAAATTATTTTTATCTCACATAGCACCCAAAGCAGATTAATTCCCCTCCGTTCTAATAACACTTATAATAAGTAAGGTAATACCAATTAATAAGGAGGATATTATGATGACACTCACTAACGTCAACTCACCACTGACCTTAAATAATGGAGTTGAAATTCCATGTGTTGGTTACGGTACATACAAAACTGATCCGGCTGCCACGGCTACGGCTGTAACAGCCGCCATCCAAGCAGGTTACCGTCATATTGATACTGCCATGGTTTACCGCAACGAAGAAGGCGTAGGCCAAGGGATCAAAGCTGCCGGCGTGGATCGGAAAGAATTATTCATCACTAGCAAACTCTGGAATACTGACCGGGGTTATGAAGCTACCAAAGTTGCTTTTCAAAAGACTTTAGACCGTCTAGGCTTAGACTATCTTGATCTCTACTTAATTCATTGGCCAGCTAACGAAAAACAATTTGGTGCTGAAGCAGCTAAAATTAATGCCGAAACATGGCGGGCTATGGAAGAACTCTATCATGCAGGGAAGATTCGTGCTATCGGACTGAGTAATTTCATGCCCCACCACGTTAAAAAGCTACTAGAAACAGCGACTGTTAAGCCAATGGTTGACCAAATCGAAGTTCATCCTGGTTGGACCCATGCTGATGAAATTAAAGAACTACAAGCAATGGATATTGTTGTTGAAGCATGGGGACCTCTCGGCGGTCAGGGGGCAACGGTTTTAACCAACCCAACTATGCAGGAAATCGCCACTGCTCACAACAAGTCAACTGCCCAAGTCAGCCTACGCTGGGTTCTTCAACAAGGAGTCTTGCCTTTACCAAAGTCTGTCCATGTAGACCGGATGAAGCAAAATATGGATATCTTTGACTTTGAGTTATCTCCTACCGAAATGGCAACAATTTCTGCCTTGCCAAACCTCGGTGGTCAATGCAAGGACCCTGACGATGTTGATTTCTAAATCTCAAAAATCATTATAAAGATAAAGCAAAGGAGCATATACAGCGTACATTGTATTTGCTCCTTATTTGTTTATTCATTCTTCATTAACTTCTTTAATCCGCCGTAAAGCAATAATCAGCATTATGACTGTCCAGCCACCACCAGCAACCAGCGAACCCCATAGGTACCGTCCTTGGAATAGGAAGCTAGCATAACTCTGGCCACTACCGCCCCAGGCAATTGCAGTGTTGAGCAAGTGAAACATCACCGTAAACCACACTCCTGCAATCAAAGTCCGAATAAGTGCCCAAATTTGCGCCCGCTTCTTTTCTTTTGGTGTAGTTACCTCCTGCTCTGTTAAGTGTAAGCGGCCAACCGCGCCACCCAGGTATGCCATCACAACTAATACGACCACCATATTAAACCAAACGTAAGCTAACAGGGCTGTTTCTGCCTGTATCTGCCAGGCAACAGCAAATATCGCCCCTAACGCTCCTAGCATTTGTAAGGCCAATACTGGAATCAACGCTGTATTGCCAATCCGGTTCAATTGGCCTAACCGGTATTCATCCAGCGGACCTGCAATCCCGTAGAAGTGCTTGATTATCCGTGTGAAAAGTGTTGTTTGTGTCATTTCTTGTCACGCTCCTCCCAAAATAGGGTATTGAGATCCGTCCCCAACGCCCACGCTATTTTTAAGCACAGATCTAACGATGGATTGTACTTATCATTTTCAATCAAGTTGATTGTCTGCCGTGCTACTCCTACTTGTTGTGCCAGCGCCTGCTGGGAATAATCCGTATGCTGACGCCGATATTCTCGTACCCGGTTCATCCATCCCCCTCCTTGTCGTTTATATATGACCTTTTGTCGCTTATAATGTACACCAAAGTTTCATCAATGTCAAATATAAATGACAATGTGCACACAAAAAAACCGGAGATGAAATTCATCTCCGGGTTATTTATCAATAATATAGTTAGCGTATTGCCACAGAATTAGTCTTCGTTGACAAATGGAAGCAACCCCATGATACGTGCACGCTTGATAGCGATAGTAACACGACGTTGGTTCTTAGCACTAGTACCAGTTACCCGACGAGGTAAGATCTTACCACGTTCTGAAATGAAACGGCGTAACAAGTCAGTGTCTTTGTAATCGATGTATCCGATGTGGTTTGCAGCAATAAAGTCGACTTTACGACGACGACGGCCGCCACGACGGTTTTGTGCCATTGGTAGTTCCTCCTTAATTAGAATGGTAGGTCATCATCAGAAATAACTTTGCCGTTCTGGTCATCACTAAATGGATCTTGGTTAAGATCTTGGTTTTGATTACCAGTGTTCCCCGACATCGGAGCGGCATTGTTGGAGTAACCCTGGCTCGGGTTGCTATAACCACCGGCTGGAGTATTATTTCCCCCAGCATATCCGTTATTTCCGGATGTGAAACCGTTATTTGGAGCACCACCTTGACCCATGCCGTTACCACCATGTGTTTGTCGGTACTGTTCCGATTGGGAACGACTTTCCATCAGGGCAAAGGAATCTACCACCACTTCAGTCACGTAAACCCGTTGACCTTGTTGGTTTTCGTAGTTTCTCGTTTGCAACCGCCCATCGATTCCCACCATTGAACCTTTATGGGTAAAGTTGACAAAGTTTTCGGCTGACTTCCGCCAAATTACGCAATTAATGAAATCAGCTTCCCGTTCCCCTGCTTGGGTCCGGAATTGCCGATCAACTGCCACCGTAAAACTTGCCACCGCTACTCCACTTTGGGTATAACGCAATTCTGCGTCCCGGGTCAAACGACCTGTAATAACGACTCTATTGATCAAGGTGCATCCTCCTTTATGATTTTAAAAAGAGTTGATTAATCTTCACGCTTTACGATCATGTGACGTAAGATACCATCATTGATCTTTGCAAGACGGTCAAATTCGTTGATTGCTTCAGCGTTGTCAGCAGTTAAGTTAACAATGTGGTAAGTACCTTCACTGTAACCACCGATTTCGTAAGCAAAACGACGCTTAGACCAGTCTTTTGAATCTACGATTTCAGCACCATCATTCTTAAGAATGTTGTCAAAACGTTCTACCAAAGCATTCTTTGCTTCTTCATCAAGTGATGGGTTGATGATATAAGTAATTTCGTACTTCACGACTGTTTGCACCTCCTTATGGACTATTGGTTCTATATTTTAAATAAGAACAAGGAGAGTAATCTAATGCTTTGTGCGACTTAGATACTCACGAAGTAGAATTATAACATGAAGCACTCCGACACGCAAGCCTGAAATCAGCGTATAATCCTCTTTAAAACAACTTTTATGCTAATTTTCTCCCCATTCTATACATACGTTATAGTAGCTTTTTTTGTCAGTTAAAAACGTAATTCACTAATAATATGTACACCAGTGTTCCTCCCAGCAAAGAAAAGACCATCTGCCGCCACCAATGGAGGCCAGCTGTAATCAAACCAGCAATAAGTTCGGGAAGCCCATGGTTACCCTGAAAAAGGTCAATTCCGCGGTAACAGTACACTACCAACATTGTCATGATTGCGGGTGGAAGGAACTTTCCTAATTGGACAATAAAAGGTGCTGGTCGCTGATTATCTCGGCGAGTAAAGAGTACAAACGGAAGATACCGTGTTAAAAAATTAACCACGGCTGCAAGCGCAATCGTTAACACCTGTTCCATTAAAGTCACCGCTGTTCCTCCTTTTGCTGCTCATGCCAATACTTCACTGCAAATTCTGCCACCAATAATAAAAGCGTCACAACCAAGAAGTATCTCTGTCCAATCAATACTAAGGAAACTAGGGTAATTACCATGCCACTAAGCGAACTTAAATGGCTTTTTTCTTTCCGCACTTGGTCGACAGCTAGGCAAATAAAGAGTGCGGTCATAATAAAATCTAGTCCCTTGATTTCCATTCCCAAGGCACTGCCTAGTAGACCACCTAGGCACGCCCCGGTTACCCAATAGAAATAATTCAAAATGGTAATCCAGACATGCACTGCAGTCTCATCATAGCCTTGGGGGACTTTGACATAGTAATTCAAAACGAAAGTTTCATCCGCCAACCCGTAGATCAAGACCCACTTCCGCCATCCTTGCAGCGGATATTTGGTCAACATTGACACTCCATAAAAAAACTGGCGAAAACCTAGCACAGCCGTCAACATTAAGACACTAACCGGGTTAAACTGCTGCAAAAGCATGTTAGCGATGAAAAACTCTACTAATCCACCATAAATTGTCGCTGCCATCAAAGTGGGAAAAAGAAATGAAAAGCCTAAGTTATGCATGTAAAGTCCATATCCGATCCCCAAAAACATAAAGCCAAACAAAACCGGCAGTGATGTTCGCAGTGCATACTTGAAATTATTTGGCAAATTTGTCCTTGAATCCATCCCGATCCCCTCCTAGTTTCGTTCTAGTGTACCAGAAATTCTACTTTTTCTAATGAAGAAACCTATAAAAATGTGGAGGCAGATTAAGTCTACCTCCACTTAATGGTGATATTCTCTTTAAACTAACTACGAATGTCTTTTCTGATGATATTCATCATTCGTTACCCTAGGTTAAATCACGCTTTCTACCCGCACTACTCAGCACCTCTATTGTCGTGCCTCACATTGCAAGCGGCTCGTCTGTAAATAGCAACTTCGGCGATGATAAAATCATCACCATCAGTTGCTCCTTAC
Source organism: Ligilactobacillus saerimneri (assembly GCF_036689625.1). Lineage (NCBI taxonomy): Bacteria > Bacillati > Bacillota > Bacilli > Lactobacillales > Lactobacillaceae > Ligilactobacillus > Ligilactobacillus saerimneri. Next base: position 26,668 of record NZ_CP144759.1, on the reverse strand, counting down.
AGCACGCCTCTTACCCGCAATGCTCAGCACTTCTATTCCTTAACGTGTTCACCAGCTCAAAAGCCTATGGATAACAACACCCCAATGGATGACTTCATCATCTCACCGGGGTGTCCGTTATCCTACGCCTTTTACCCGAGCTGGTTCACACTTCTATTTAACCACCATCTGCACAACCACCATCCATAATGGCACCGTAACAGCTGCCATCAGCGTTGTTTCCGTAACCATCACCGCTGCATAGTCCGCATCCGCCTGATATAATTTAGCCACGATTGGAGCATTGGTCATAACTGGCATCGCAGCTTGAATCACGAAGACCTGCTTCATCAATAAGGGCATTGAGGCTGGCATTACCAGTAAAATCATCAGTAACGGTGCCACCACAAACCTCCCCAACATAATTAAAACCGCATCCCGATCAAAGCGTAACCGGCGCAGCCCAGCATTAGAAATGGCAATTCCAATAAATAACATTGAGAGCGGAACGGTTAATCCACCCAGATAACCACAAGTCTGCATGATAAATGCTGGTACATGGATATGAAGGATGATCAAGACTACTGCTAAGATAAAGCCTAACAGCGGCGGTGAAAAAATCTTGCTTAACACTTGGCGCCAGTTCACCCCTGCTTTATGCTTTCCATCATGCTGGATCAGCCATACTCCCAACGTCCAAAAGAAGGTGGTGTTGGCCATGTAGTATACCAATACATACGGCACCGAAGCACTCCCAAACAAAGCCATGTTGAGCGGCAAGCCTATAAAGACCGTATTTGAATTAAAAAACATCGAAGTAAATAGACCCCGGTGTTTTTTCCTAACAGCACAGATCCGCGCAATTGCAGTTGCTAAGGCAAATAGAATTGTCATCGATAGTACCGGATAGCGCAAATCCGGGAGTAACTGCCGTAGCTCTGACGCAGTAAACCGCTTGGTAACGGTGGCGATCATATAGGCAGGAAGTGCCACCTGGGTAACCAACTGTGAAATAATGCGCGGTGATTCTGATGAAAACCATTTTCTCTCATTCATTAAATACCCTAGCGCCACCATGATCAGAATAATACTGACTCCTGATAGGGCAGCTACAATGACTCTCTCCATCTTGTTGCCTTCTTCCCTAATAAATCATTTTAATAGTTTTCATTGTATGCCTAATCGCTAAGCAAATTCCAGCCCACCTGCAACGAAAAGGTTTACAATGTTGATAATAATCTACTAGGAGAGGAATGACTCATATATGAAAAAAATGTCCCGTGATCAAGCTTGGTCCTTACTCCAAAAATATGTTGATGATCCTTCTTTATTGGAGCATAGTCTAGTTGTTGAAACTATCATGCGCTACTATGCTCGGCTCAACAACGAGGATCCTGATGTTTGGGGTGTGACTGGTTTACTTCATGACTTAGACTGGCAGAAGTTTCCTGAAAAACAACATTGTTTTAAAACGGCTGAAATATTACGCGCTCATAGTGTCGATGAACTCTATATCCACGCCATTATGAGTCATGACTGTCACTGTACCGGTGTTTTTCCAAAAACACCGTTGGAAAAAACCCTGTATGCTATCGACGAACTCAGTGGTATTATTCTTGCCGATATCCGGATCCGCCCTTCTCAAAGTGTTCTCGACCTCAAAGCTAAATCAGTTAAAAAGAAGTTTAAATCACCTTCTTTTGCGCGAGGAGTCGACCGTAATGCGATTACTGAAGGGATTGCATGGTTAGATTCAGATTTAACCACTACCATCAACCATTGTCTGACCGCCTTACAAGAAAATGCCGCAGCTCTTGGTCTAGTAGGAAATATCGACCAATAATTACTACAAAAATAGCGCCCTATCGCCTAGCAACAGCCGATAGAGCGCTATTTTAAGTTTACTTTTCTCACTATTAGCCTAAATCAAAATATTCTAAGTCAGAATACTTTATTATTCATCAACGATACTGCAGGTCACTATACTGTGTTGCTCCCTGATTATTAGCCATGGCTTCACTTGGATAAAAGACTGCATCAACCCAGGCGCCGGCACCACTACCACTGACAACTACCGGAACCTTTTGTCCATTAACTTCCTCGGTATGGGCCGAATAATATGACCCGGCTCCCGCACTTTGGTACCAACCCCGAATATTGATTGTGTCCATCCCGTGAACCTGGCCAGCCATTGCAGATGCCCAACTCTTTGTTCGTTCGATATCTGCACTAGTGACAGTACCTGGATCTGGCATCTGCCCTTTGCGACGGTAGAGAACGTAATCATACGTCTTGCCATCGCCGTCAGTGAGCGTAATTTGGTGATCAGTTACTACAATTTTTGCTGAACCATATTCATTCTTAGCGTACCAGGTTCCCCGCATAGCTACTGGAGTCGTCACATAGCCGTCACGCTCATCATCATGGGCATCATCGCCTTTAGAACTATTCGCACTTGCACTAGTTTGCGAACTCTTGCTACTGGAACTATCTTCTTCACTGACAGCTTCTTCTTTTTCTACTTTTTTAAGCTTAGTTGCACGTCCTTCAACTATATTGGCAAAATTATCTTGCAAATTATCATTCTTGGTTGGGACCCAATCGTTTTCTTGCCCTTGGTTTACCAAGACGATTGGTTCACCATTTTTGATCGTAAATGCGTATGTAATACTACTGGAATCTGACTGATCATAATTGTATAAGGCAACTACATTGTAGCCTTTAGTTCCCTTTCCTTTTTTATACCAGGTCATATGACCTGTTTTCCCTTTGACAGTAGCAGTCTTCAGGTCTGCTGGATAGGTCATCCCTGCAGCTGTTTTTAAAGCATGGTGCCCATCATATTTGGTATATTCTTGGTTCATTGTCTTTTCCCACTTGGTGATAAATTGGGCCAGCTTCTGATCCTTTTTCTTAGACCATAAAGCAACATCCGCTTTTTTGGTTGTTTCTTTAACCACCCGCGGTTGCGACTGCTTGTTACGCCCGCATCCTGCCATTAAAGTAACTAAACTCAAAGTGGCAACACTGACAGTAAGTAATTTTTTCATAAAATAACCTCACAATATCTCCATTCTACTATCTACTACAACTACATTTTAAACTATTATGAAACTTCCCTACAATGCCCAGTTTATTGCATTTCACCTGCCTGTATTTTTCTTTCGTGATACACTAATCAGTGCATATTTAGAGAAAGAATGTGACCCAAATGACTTTTAATTTTTGCCCGCAATGCGGCACTAAACTAGTTACCCAGACTGTTGACTTCAAACAACGCCAAGTCTGTCCGCACTGTCATTACATTCATTGGAATGATAATGTGATCAGCGTTGGAGGCGTTGTAGTTAAGGATGGGCGCTACCTCCTGACCCAAAGAGCCAATAATCCGGGACGCGGTCATTGGACTAATCCTGGGGGGTTTGTTGAACAAACTGAAACTTTAGATAAGGCCATCGTCCGCGAAATCCAGGAAGAAACTGGGATCATCACCCGCCCCCGAGGAGTTTTTTTGATTGGGGAACGTCCTTTGTCATCCCTGCACACAATCTATGTTAACTTCTTATTGGATTATGTCTCTGGTCAAATAAATATCCAGTCGAATGAATTGATGAACGCCGGCTTTTTCTCACTTGCTGAGATGGCCTCAATGGACGTTGCTGGGCTTACCCGTGAAATCATCCACCGTGCACAAACCACAACCAACCTGCTTCCTTTCCAAGAAGTTAACCTTAATTACACATCCCAATATCGTTTATACGACTAAAAAACTGCTGCCCGCAAAGGACAGCAGTTTTTATTTGTGTCGACATTTTATTCCCATTCAAATTCTGGATGTTTGCGATCAACTATACCGGTTCGTGTTTTCACTCCAAAAATCGTTTCTAGTTGCTCTTGCAGTTCCATTCAGGCTTGGTCAACGCGATCTTTGTTGATATCTACAAACCCATCAATCGGGAAAAACACGTCTTGGGTAGTCGCGGTAATTTTTCCGTGTTCACTCTGGCGCCAAGTCCACCTTCTTGTGCGTACTTGGGAACCAACTGCATAAACCACTTCCCCAACTGGTGGTTCTTCTGCATGGTCCGTTCCTAAGGGAACAAATTGATCACCAGCCTGAGCTAATCGCATTGCCACTGGTTCAGCCACTCCATCCAGAGTATGGGTTCCCATCGGTAATGCATATTTGAGTGAGAGTGCATTATTGAGGTCCACTAATGGATTAATCGACGGAATTGCATGTCCCTTAGCAATCCGCTTAAACAGTGCTTCAACCGAACACGGAAACCGGTTGGGATTGATTCCTAATGCCCGAAAGGCCTCCCGGTATGGAATTATTTCTGGCTGTTCACGTACATTAACATCTCGATATTTAGTCTGTGCCTGCTCATTACTTTGTTTCAACATCGTTGTAATAGCATCATACGTGACTGCATTATTAATACCCTTGGCTACAACTACCCCAACATACATTTCCGGTAATTTTGCAAATATTTCCGGTGCAACAACAAATTTCATCAAAATCCCTCCTTTAGTAAAAAAGCTGGATAAGAATTACCGCAATAATTGCGACATCTTATCCAGCCCGCACAATGTGCAAACCCTCCGATGGATGGTTATTATTTACATTTTTTAGTTTACCATTTTTTGTTTATTATGTTTCACGTGAAACACGATTATTTTTTCAAAACTTTAAATATGTGCAACTACTTAATTCCGCTTAGTCAGAGCAATTAAGTTATCACCTGCTTGAACTGCAGTGGCGTCAATCCGTTCAACATTGGCGTAGTTATTGGTGTTGGTAATTACGACCATGACTGTCGGATCATAGCCGGCTTGCTTGATAGCATCAATGTCTGCTGTCCCTAGTACATCACCCTGCTTGACATGTTGACCTTGTTGAACCGCACTAGTGAAGTGGTCGCCCTTCAGGTTAACAGTGTCAATTCCGATATGAATCAAAACTTCCGCCCCGTCATCTGACTTGAGTCCGTATGCATGCTTTGTTTCATACGCAACAGTAATTTCACCATCAACTGGAGCAACAATTTGGTCAGAGCTTGGAATGATTGCCGCTCCGTTACCCATTGCTTTAGTTGAAAAAACCGGATCATTAACTGCCGTCAAACTTTCCGCCTGACCAGCAACAGGTGCTGTCACCACTTCATCATTTAAAGCCATATCAGCCACTACTTGCGCTGCCGCTGCATCTTGTGCAACTTGATCAGCCGCTGCCATCACTGGTTGTGGATCAACCAATTCACTATGACGCTTACCGTACATGTATGTCAAAGCAAAAGCAACTGCAAAACTAATCAATTCGGCAACCACGTACATTGGGATTGACTTTGCGTTGATGGACAAGAAGCCTAAGAACCCTGCTGAACCCAGGGAAACAGCGATCACTCGTGTTAATCCTGCAAAAGCAGCTGCCACACAAGAACCAGCCAAGGCACAGAAGAATGGGAATTTGAGCTTCAAGTTAACCCCAAACAATGCTGGTTCTGTAATCCCCAAGAGAGCCGAAACACCAGCGGATGAAGACAAGCCCTTCATCTTCTTATCCTTAGTTAATGTCCACACTGCAAAGGTGGCTGCCCCTTGAGCAACGTTCGCCATAGATGCTACAACAAAGATAAAGTCCCCAAAGCCAGTTCCATTTCTAAATGCAGAAATCAGCTGGGTTTCGATAGCTGGGAAACTTTGGTGTAACCCCGTTAATACGATTGGTGAGTAAACTGCCCCGAAGAGCCCCATACCAATAAAACCAGTAGTGTTATACAACCATACAATAACATTAGTGATTAAATCAGAAACTTCACGCATCACTGGTCCAACAACGATGAAGGTTAAGAAACCAGTAATAATTACTGAAAGCAACGGTGTGAACGTAAAGTCCACGGCAGCTGGCAACCGCTTATGGAACCACTTTTCTAACACTGACAGGATCCAAACAGCTGCCAAAACAGGAATTACTTGATAGTAGTAATTATTTTGGGAAACCTTCAATCCAAACAATACCCAGTGATGTCCTGGAAGTAAACCCGGGGTGGTCATGATCATCCCAATAGCAGCTCCCAAGAACTGGTTGGCCCCAAACCGCTTAGCAGCTGACATCCCTACTAAGATCGGCATAAAGATGAATGGAGCTGCCGACATCACTTGGATCATCTCAGATGCTCCAGCAATCCCAGGCGCCATTTCTACTACTGACTTAGGTCCAAAGAGCCCTGGTGACGTCAAGAAGTTGTTTAAAGCCATCAGCAAACCACCAGCTACTAACGCTGGAATGATTGGCACAAAAATATCAGACAATAGTTTGATAAATGCCATTACTGGGTTGAACTTTTGGTCTTTCTCCACAACTTTCTTTAGGTCTTCTGTCGAAAGTTCAGACAGGCCTGTTTCCTTGATCATCTCTGCATAAACATTATTTACATCACCAGGTCCGATAATTACCTGATACTGGCCATTAGTTTTAAAAGTCCCCTTTACATCTGGATTAGCATCCAGAGCAGCTTGGTTAACTTTTCCATCATCTTTGAGCACTAACCGTAACCGTGTAGCACAGTGTGCCGCAGCTACGAGGTTGTCGCGCCCAACGGCCTGAATAACCTCTTGAGCAACTTTTCTATGATCCATCGATCTCACTCCTCTAAAATTATGTAAGCGGTTTTCTTTTATCTGTATCTTATGATAACGCATTCTTTTTCTATGTCAATCGTTTATCACATTTTTGTTAATAAAATTTTTACATCGTAAAAAATCGACTATGAAATTGTATTCCAATAATTGACACACGTTTGACATAATTTGACAATCCGGGTAAAATTTTACTTAAATATAGAATACGGTTACACGCCTTAGTAAAGGAGTTTTCTCTTATGAAATGGACAACAGAAAAACGTTATCAGAATTATGATAACTGGGATGCTGCTACCCTATTACAGCTTCAAGCACAAGCAGCTAATTCCCCTTATCAAATGCATTACCACATCCGTCCTCAATCTGGACTATTAAATGACCCCAATGGTTTTTCCTACTATAATGGTGAATTCCATGTTTTCTACCAAAACTTCCCCTTTGGCCCGGTCCACGGACTCAAATCATGGTTTCATATGACTTCACCTGATCTTGTTCACTGGGAGAACAAAGGCCTTGCATTGATCCCTGACACTGTTTATGACAGTCATGGTGCTTACTCTGGTTCTGCTCTGCCCTTGCCTAGTGGCGACCTCTTTTTGATGTATACCGGCAACCACCGGGATGCAGACTGGATCAGAACTCCGTATCAACTCGGAGCTCTGATGGATTCAAAAGGAAACGTGACTAAATTAGACCATCCTCTAATCATGCCACCTGATTATGTTTCTGAACATTTCCGTGATCCTCAAGTTATTCGCTATAACGATACTTACTACGCTCTCTTAGGGGCCCAAGATCAAGAAACCAAAACTGGGCATATTGTCGTTTACAAGTCGCGCGATCTTAAACAATGGCAAGATCTTGGTTACCTTGAATTCACTGAGCAAGAAATGGGCTATATGATTGAATGCCCTAATCTCGTTTTTGTTAATGACCAACCGGTTCTAATCTTCTGTCCGCAAGGATTGGACAAAAATATTGCTTCTTATGACAATATCTACCCTAACATGTACCTTATCGGGGAAGACATCCGGCTCAACGGTCCCAAGATGACACCCGCACAACCACAACCCCTCAATCTTGACGACGGGTTTGATGTTTATGCTAGCCAAGCATTTAATGCGCCTGATGGTAAAGCATACCTTATTTCTTGGGTAGGCCTGCCTGATACTACCTACCCTACTGATTCAGAAGGTTGGGCTAACTGCCTTAGCCAAGTCAAAGAACTAGAACTTCGCGACGGGCATCTTTACCAACATCCCGTAGTTGCCATGGGATCTCTGCGCCAACAGGGAACATTACTTCGGCCTGAACGGCGCGTCAATGACCGCCAACAGCTGTTAGACCAATCCGGCAACCAATATGAGCTCAGACTGACCCTTCGCAAGAACCAACACGGTAGTTTACATCTAGCAGCTTCAGCAGATCTTTCCCAAGGATTGCGGCTTGATTTCAATACTGGTGCTGATGCTTCTTTGACCCTTGATCGTGGTCAAGCAGGGTTAGCTGTTGCAACTGATTACGGGACAACACGCACTATTACCCTACCAGCTCACCGTGATTGCCAACTCGACATCTTCATCGATGGTTCGCTCTGTGAAGTCTTTGTTAACGATGGGCATAATGTCATGACCGCCCGTTTCTTTGCTGATCCTTCGCACCAAACAGTAGCTTTCGTGGCCGAACAAGCTATTGACTTCACAGGCACCTATTGGCCTTTAAAAAAATAAAGGAGTGATTTATCTTCTATGGCAGTAAAACTTAGCGATGTAGCCAAACTCGCCGGTGTTTCACCAACAACTGTATCACGGGTAATCAACGATTATGGCTATATTAGTGACAAAACACGTAACAAAGTTCACCAAGCAATGCGTGAACTTAACTATCACCCCAACTCCTTGGCACGTTCTCTTCACGGTAAGCATACCAAGTTAGTGGGCTTGATCTTTCCAGGAGCATCCCATCCTTTCTTTGGAGAGCTAATCGAAAAAATCGAAGAGGAATTATTCGCCGCTGGCTACAAAACTATCCTCTGTAATGCTGGGGATGACAAGGAAAAAGAACGTGAATATCTGCGCATGCTTTTAGCCAATCAAGTTGACGGTGTAATTGCTGGCGCCCATAACATCGGGATCGAAGAATATAATCAAGCTGGCCTGCCAATCGTTGCTTTTGACCGCCAACTATCAGACCAAGTACCAATCGTTAGTTCTGATAATTACCAGGGTGGAGTCCTCGCTACCGAGGAACTTTATCAAGCTGGCTGCCGCTCAATTTATTTTGTCGGTAACCCCAATTCCCGCGTTCACCCTACCGATAACCGCCTTGCTGGTTACCAAGAAGTTATCAAAAAATATAACCTAACTAGTCATATCCATTCAGTAACTTTTGCTGAAACCACTACTTACAAGGCAATGCTCATTCGCGATCTTTTACAAACCCACAAGGTTGACGGCGTTGTCTGCACCGATGACTTAACCGCCTTATTGGTCATCAATATTGCCCGTGAATTAGGTCGTCGTATTCCTGAAGATGTTAAAGTGATCGGTTACGATGGCACCCAATTTATCCGGCAATACCACCCAGAATTGTCGACCGTTGTGCAGCCTATCGGCGATATTGCTAAAGTTTTAGTTGACCTGTTGCAGCGACGAATCAAGGAACCTAAACAAGCGATTGTGCCAAAAAACTACACTTTGCCGGTAACTCTTCTCCGTCGTTCTTCTAGTCGGTAAAATATTTCCTGGGAAATATGCAATTAAACATATCATATAAATAATTGAGTACCTTATTTAGTGAAGACGACAAAAAAGAGCTAGAAAATTCAATTTCTAGCTCTTTTTTGCTTGTAATTATTCTGCATCAGTTGGCTTTTCTGCCCGATCTAATAACCGTTCCAAGTCACGTTCTTTGTCACCCGTTACCGTTTGATGCGGTGTTGCAGGTGTTGCTTCTGGTTGGCTAACTTCTGCTAATTCTTCATCTTCTTCTGGTTCAACTTTGGTCATTGTTGAAACTTGTGCATCATCATCAAGTTTCATCAACCGAACACCAAGAGTTGCCCGTCCCGTTTGGGAAACATCTGCCACTTTAAAGCGGATCATTACCCCGCCAGTAGTGATAACCAGAATATCTTCGTCGCCCTTTACCGTAGTTAATCCAGCTAACGCACCATTCTTGTCGGTAATGTTTAAGGTCTTGACCCCCATAACACCACGATTTTTAATGCCATATTCAGATGCCGGTGTCTGCTTGCCATAACCTTTTTCAGATACAACCAGCACATTGCTCTTAGGATCGAGAATAGCAGAACCAATGACATAATCATCATCCCGTAAACGAACCCCCAGCACACCACTAGCAGTCCGTCCCATCGACCGGACATCGGCTTCCGCAAAGCTGACGGCATAACCATTGTGGGTCCCGATGATAATGTTCTGCTTACCATCAGTAATTACCACTTTGATCAACTCGTCACCATCACGCAGATTGATTGCTTTCAAGCCGTTACGGCGTACATTAGCAAACTCTTCCACTGCCGTCCGCTTGACACGCCCGTGAAGTGTGGTAAAGAAAAGATAGTGCGCTGCATCTTGATCCTGTTGATGTTGCTCTGCTGTTACTTTAATTACCGCTTGGATCTTTTCTTCAGAATCAATATCCAGCAAGTTGATAATTGGAATTCCCTTTGCTGCGCGCCCATATTCAGGAATTTCGTATCCTTTCATCCGGTAAACTTTACCAACATTAGTAAAGAATAACAATACATCATGGGTTGAAGCAGTGATCAGGTGTTCAATAAAGTCATCATCATGGACATTCATTCCTTGAATTCCACGTCCGCCACGATTTTGCGCCTTAAATTCGCTGGTTGGCATCCGCTTGACATACCCATTATGGGTCACAGTGATTACCACGTTTTCTTCCTCAATTAGGTCTTCGTCCTCTAAAGAAGTAACTTCGCCAACCATCAATTCTGTTCGCCGCTCGTCTCCGAACTTCTCCTGAATTTGCAACAGTTCTTGATAGATAATGTTGTGAATCCGCGATTCGTGCGCCAAGATATCTTCATAGTCAGCAATTGCCTTCATAGTCTTGTCGTACTCATTTTCTACCTTGTCCCGTTCCAAACCTGTCAACCGCACTAGGCGCATATCTAAAATGGCTTGGGCTTGCTTGGCTGATAAACTATATTCATTCATCAGTCGGTCCTTGGCAATTTCACCACTTTCAGAATTACGGATGATATTGATAATTGCATCAATGTGATCTAACGCAACCCGCAACCCCTCTAAAATGTGGGCCCGTGCTTTGGCCTTCTTGAGGTCAAATTCAGTCCGTCGCCGAATAACTTCTTCTTGATGCTTGAGATAATGTTGTAGGATTTCCTTCAAGCTTAGAATTTTCGGCGTTCCATTAACGATTGCAAGCATGTTGAAAGTGAAGCCCGTTTGCATCAAGGTTAACTTGTACAAATTATTCAAGACTACTGATGCGCTATAATCGCGCCGCACTTTAATGATGATCCGCATTCCTTCACGGTCAGATTCATCCCGAATATCGGTAATGCCTTCGATCTTCTTTTCCCGTGCTAATTCAGCAATCCGTTCAATCAGTTTGGCCTTATTAACCATATATGGTAATTCGTGGACAACAATTGTCTGCTTACCATTCTTTTCTTCTTCAATATCAACTTTAGCCCGCAACGTTACTGTCCCACGTCCAGTTTCATAAGCTTTTCTAATCCCTGATTTACCCATAACGATCCCACCAGTTGGGAAGTCTGGACCTGGAATTGCTTCCATCAAGTCAGCCGTAGTAGCATCCGGATTATTCATCAAAACGTGTAACCCTGAAATTACTTCAGCCAAGTTATGCGGAGGAATATTAGTCGTCATCCCGACCGCAATCCCCGTTGCCCCATTAACTAGCAAGTTAGGGAAACGCGATGGCAAAACGACTGGTTCCCGCTCAGTTCCATCATAGTTGGGCTGAAAATCTATCGTGTCTTTATTAATATCACGTAACATTTCCAGCGCAATTTTAGACATCCGCGACTCAGTATACCGCATGGCTGCAGCGCCATCACCGTCAACCGAGCCAAAGTTCCCGTGCCCATCAACTAACAGATAACGGTATGAGAAGTCTTGTGCCATACGCACCATAGATTCATAAATCGCTGAGTCCCCGTGGGGGTGGAACTTCCCCATAACATCCCCGACAATCCGGGCTGATTTCTTGTAAGGTTTATCCGGTGTTACCCCCAATTCATGCATTCCATATAGGATTCGCCGGTGCACAGGTTTTAACCCATCCCGAACATCGGGCAAAGCCCGAGCCACGATAACACTCATGGCATAGTCTAGAAATGAGGTCCGCATAACGTGTGAAAGGTCAACATCTTTTATTCGTTTAGGTACTTCTACCACGTTTTTGTCCTCCTAAATCGCATATTTTTGTAACTTATTTCCCAGGAAATATTAAATATCCAGGTTTTCAACAAAGGTTGCGTTGTCTTCAATAAATTGCCGCCGTGGTCGAACATCGTCCCCCATTAACATCTCAAAGACGCTATTAGCCTCTTCCGCATTAGAGAGATCAACCCGCAGTAACCGGCGGTTGTCAGGATCCATAGTTGTTTCCCATAACTGTTCCGCATCCATTTCCCCTAAACCTTTGTACCGCTGAATAACTGGCTTCGGACTAGGTGGTAGTTGTCCAAGTACGTCTTCCAATTCTTCATCTGAATCGATATATTGGATCATCTTTCCCTGCCGCACTTGATACAGTGGTGGTTGGGCAATATACACGTAACCTTTTTCAATCATTGGCCGCATGTACCGATAGAATAATGTCAACAGCAACGTCCGAATGTGGGCCCCGTCAACATCGGCATCCGTCATGATAATCAACTTGTGATAATTAGCTTTTTCAACGTCAAAGTCTTTCCCAAAGCCTGTCCCTAAGGCAGTAAAGAGGGAACGAATTTCTTCGTTAGCTAAAATACGGTCCATGCTAGCTTTTTCGACGTTCAAAATCTTCCCTCTAATTGGCAAGATTGCTTGTGTCAACCGCGACCGCCCTTGCTTAGCGGAACCCCCGGCTGAATCCCCCTCGACGATAAACAATTCTGAGATTTCCGGATCTTTGCTGGTATTGTCAGCCAACTTTCCTGGTAAGTTGGAGATCTCTAACCCATTCTTCTTCCGTGTCACTTCGCGTGCCCGCTTAGCAGCTACACGCGCCTTGGCTGCAATAGTCCCCTTTTCGACGATTCGCTTAGCAACATCAGGGTTTTCCAGCAAGAATTTAGAGAATGTTTCAGCAAACATGTGATCAGTCACTTTACGCGCATCTGAATTCCCCAACTTAGTCTTTGTCTGCCCTTCAAACTGCGGATCAGGGTGTTTGATCGATACAACAGCTGTCAACCCTTCACGAACATCTTCACCGGAAAGGTTGTCTTCGTTTTCTTTGAGCAATTTAGCTTTACGAGCATAGTCGTTAATTACCCGGGTTAATGCCGTCTTGAAGCCCGCTTCATGTGTCCCACCTTCATACGTATGAATGTTATTAGTAAAGGACAAAAGTTGAGAATGATAGTCATCAGTGTATTGGAGGGCGACTTCAACCGTGATTCCGTCTTGTTCCCCTTCAACATAAATCGGTTCAGCAAATAATGCTTCTTTTCCTTCGTTGAGGTACTCTACATAATGCTTAATCCCACCAGCATAGTGAAATTCTTCATGCGTCGGTTCTGCTAAACGTTGATCGTCAATCGTCAAGCGTAACCCCTTATTCAAGAAGGCTAATTCTCGAATCCGTGTCGTTAAAATCTTGATATCATACGTAGTAGTTTCCTTGAATACATCCGGATCTGGCTTGAAGTGAACCCGAGTCCCATGCTCATGAACACCGCACTGACCAATAACATGCATTGGCTCCTTAACCTTTCCTAGGTCAAAGGACATCGCATAAATATTAGTATCGCCTTCTCGTTTAACTTCAACATCCAGTTCAGTTGATAAGGCATTAACTACCGAAGCCCCCACCCCGTGGAGTCCTCCGGAAACTTTATAACCGCCACCGCCGAATTTCCCGCCGGCATGGAGAACAGTGAAGACTGTTTCAACGGCTGGCTTGCCTGTAGTTTTTTGGATATCGACTGGAATTCCCCGCCCGTCATCGATTACGGTAATACTGTTATCTTTTTCAACAGTTACATTGATTTCCGTTGCAAATCCCGCTAAGGCTTCATCGATCCCGTTATCAATAATTTCCCAAACGAGGTGGTGCAACCCCTGCGAGCTGGTAGAACCAATATACATCCCCGGCCGTTTTCTAACCGCCTCTAACCCTTTGAGGACTTGAATTTGACTCGCATCATATGCTTCAGCCGCTTTTTCTTTTTGAATAAGGGCTTCTTTTTTCTCCTCTTCGGTCACTCTAATTCCTCCTTAAATTAAAACCAGCGTCTTGCGCTATCGCTTATCTTTGCAATTAATGTTTATTTTTTGTTGGATAAAAAACTTGTGTTGGTAACGTTGGCTGAGTCTTGCCCTGAGCGTCCAATCCCAAAAAGGCATTTAATTCCGCATCACGTTGCATTTTCCGTGCTACTCGCGCTTGTTGAGCGGCCGTCAACTCAACTTTCTGCCCTTCCTCTTCGACTGTTACTTGCCCATCTTCAATCCGTAAAACACGTGGTTGCTTGATCAACTTCTTGGCAATACTCGACATATCAGGTGTTGTTAAAAATGTCTGCACGCGGTCTTGGATCGCCTTCAATAAATGGGTTTGTCTTTGCCCATCTAATTCTGAGAGAACGTCATCCAAAAGTAGTAGGGGGTATTCTCCCGTCTGATCTTTCATCACATCAATCTCAGCCAGCTTGACTGCTAGTGCCGTCGTCCGTTGCTGTCCCTGTGATCCATATGTATGAACGCTTTGGCCATTGACTAAAAACCGCAAATCGTCACGGTGGGGGCCTAGCAGAGTTACCCCCCGCTTGAGTTCATTCGTCTGTAAGTCATGGTATTCAGCTACCATTTTTTCTTTCAATTCAGTTACACTCATATCTGAAAAATCTTTCACAGAACACTTGTAATCAAATGTTAGCTTTTCATTGTGCTGACTTATTTGCTCATGCACCAATTGTGCATAGTGTTCCAACTCGGTTATAAAACGCTGGCGCATCACTATTACTTGACTTCCCCACTCCGCCAACTGCTCAGATAATACGTCCAGATACAGCCGATCATGCGCTTCCTTATGGGCTAACAGCTTCAAATACTGGTTTCGTTGCTTGAGAACCGCATGGTATTTGGTAAGTGCATACAGGTACTGAGGATCAATCTGCCCAAACTCCATATCGATAAAGCGGCGGCGCACACTAGGCGCTCCCTTTACCAAATCAAGGTCTTCTGGAGCAAATAAAATCACGTTCATCTGGCCTACATACTGCGACAAACGTGCTTGTTCAATATGGTTGATCAACGCTTTTTTCCCTTGAGCGCTTAAGTCCAGTTGGAGCTTCACTGGACCTTGTTCCCGCTGGACCTCACCTTTGACTTGTCCATGGTGGGCCTTAAACTGAAGCAACTCATGGTCGTTGCTAGTGCGGTGACTCTTGGTCATTGCCAAAAAATAAATCGCCTCTAACAGATTGGTCTTGCCCTGAGCATTACGCCCTAAGAGGACATTGATCCGGGGTGAAAATGCCAGCGTCAATTTCTCATAGTTGCGGAAATGCCGTAGGTCGATATTTTTCAAATACATAACCTATGATCTCCGTTAAGCAGCAACTAACTTAAATTCACCAACATCTGCGATCACAACGACATCGGCGGGATATAACTTTTTACCCCGTCGGTTTTCTGTCACCCCATTCACGGTGATTGCTGTTGCATGTTCTTGTAAAAACCACTTAGCTTGGCCACCGGTTTGAATCACACCAGCGATCTTTAACAACTGTCCCAGCGTAATATATTCAGTTTGTAATTGAATTTCTTTCACCGTAATTCCTCCCTTTTTCAGCAGATTTTCACTTCTAAATTATACCTTTTTTTAGCATAAAAAACAATTTTTAGAGAGATTAGAAAGCCTTGGACGCTTTTTAACTACTTTTAATGTAGTCATACTAGATATAGATTTAAAACGCTCATAGAGCGTTTATTTCGTTTTTGATATTATTTTTAGAATTTAATTCTCCGTTAGTGCATACAAAAAGAGCCGTGTTTTTCAACACGACTCTTTTCACGGTTTTACTCGTTTTCTTTAGACACTTAATGCGACACGATGATCCACAACGACTGCTAGGTTGTCATGGTGATCTAATTTCTTCTCTAATGCGACCACATCTTCATACGATGGGTATACACCACGGAAAATATTATCCCGGATCATATCGCGTGCTTCCAAAAAACTGGCGTGACTATCAAAGCTGACGCCCATGATAGTCGAATTTAGTTCGCTGACACTCTTAGAGAATGCCGCTTCAATCTTAAAGTTGCAAAATGCACTTGCATTGATGTTCATAGAGCAGTCCTCCCGCCAAGAAAAATCAGAGGTTTATTTGATTTTTTTATTTTTGATTGCTTAAAAAATAAACTAATCTGCTCTCAATTGCAAGCCTTTTTTGTTATTTTCGCAAAAATGTAATATTTAGGTCAAAGCCTTGCGCCCCATGGGGTGAACAAGGGGCAAAAATCGGTCTAACTACTTATGTATCTTGGTTGTAATTGCTTGTAGTGGCAGGGGCTTTTGCCAATAAAAACCTTGTTGCAACTGGCAGTGGTATTGGATTAATTCCTCTACCAAACACGGGCATTCAACCCCTTCAACTACCATTTCTAGGCCCCGCCGGCAAGCTAAGTCTTGCCATGCTTGAGCAAATAATACTTCACTAGAATGATCTTTTTGACCAAAAATCAAGAGGGAAAACTTGATCCGATCAAGGTACTGAGAGTTATTCAAAACAGTCTGTAAACTGTTATACCCTGAACCTACATCATCCAAACTCACCACAAATTCCCATTGTTTTAAGTTATCTAACAAATCTGTAAAATGCGGTAACTTTGTCCCTGCAGAATTGCGTTCTGTGATCTCCAGATGCAACTGCTTGTTCAAACGTTGTAACTCGTTCAAATAGTCCCAGCTATCCGGGTAAATGAACTGCCATGGATCAATATTAAGATTTAGAATGACTTCCGGATGAGCATCAAAAAAAGTTTCTAATTCACTGATTACCCATGCGCGCATCTGCTTGCGGCGCTCAGCAACACTCATCCAGTAGTTTAGCTGTTCAACTGCTACCGCCTGCCCATTAGTTTGCCGCAGTAGCAACTCGTAATCCACTACCTGCGCCTGGTCAACTCCGGTCACACGGTAGATTGGTTGGCAATATAAGATCAAGTCTTTTACCTCTGCTAAGCTCATTGTTCACCTCGCGTTACGCGGAAGAACCGTGTTGGCGACTCCCCAATCTCTAACTGCTCCAAATAACAATCTAATTTTTGCAGGTGGGCATCAATCTCATCAAAGAAATAATCACCTAGATTCTCCAGTGATGGGTTGATTTCTGTAAAGGGAGCTACATTATTCAGTAACCGTCCCTGAAGTGGAGTAACGACTTCTTGAATTGCTGCTTCGATTTCATTAAACCGTAGAAATTCATCATCGTTATTTTGCCGTACCTTACAGATAATTTCCCATGTGTGCGGATGAGTAGCTCCATCACTGTTTTCCCACCGCATTGCATGAGTAGCATTGAGATACGTCCGCAATCGGTAACCATATGTTTTTTTCATCAATTTTTCTTCCCTTCCTTACTATGCCAAAGGCGGTGCCAATCGCCCTTGATCACTTGCCATACTTCATGCCGTTCGGTTGTCATATCGGTAGTGCGCCAACTTGCTTGGCGGAAGGACGTATTGATTACCCCAATTCCCCGGAAGAAACTGACAATCACATTGTAGAATGGCAAAGTCAATAAGATCCAACCATGACGCCGACAATAACGTTGCTCGTCCCGATCAAACTTCAAATACACTAGCACATTACTCCAGTTCAATATTCCAATAAACAGATATAACAAATACATCGCCACAAACGACAATGCAATCATTGCTGCTGAATAACCGAATGGTACCAAGATAAAGATGGCAAAGAGCCACACAATTTTCAAAAAGTTTACTGTATGATCAACAATCAGCCGGCGCACAATGAAATTTGACCAGAGCTCCTTTAGACTAATATGCTGTGCCAAAAAGGCGCGAATAACTTCGATCTCCCCGCGCTGCCACCGCTGCCTTTGCACATATAGTTGGTCCCAGCCAGAGACCGGTTCAACGTAAAATACTGCATCCGGACAGAGACGAATCTTTCCTTGCAGATAATATCTAATCTGGAAAGTCATATCAGTATCTTCACCCACGGTATCAACGTTATACAATCGTGACTGCATAAGCGCTGACCGGCGAAATGCTGAGAAAGCTCCGGACATTGTGAGAATTTCATCATCTTGTGATTCAATCGTCCGCCCCGCCAGGAACGTAATGGCATATTCCATATATTCATTTAGGTGCAGTAACCGGTGTTTTGGCTGTTGTGCGATCAAATTTCGGTTACTCAAAATTGTCCCCGTTTGTGCTTGCACATCTGGATGGGCAATAAAGTTTAGTACCATATTCATCAATGCTCTAGGTTCCAATGTTCCGTCGCTATCCATTGTGATTACATAGTCACCTAAACTATTATAGATAGCCGAGTTTAAAGCGCGGGCTTTTCCTTGTTGCGTTGAAAGCCACTGCAGCCGCAACTTAGGAAATGTGCTTTGTGCTTCCTGAAACACTGCAAAACTGTTATCTGTACTCATATTGTTGGCACAGATAACTGTAACCAATTCGTTCGGATACGTTGAATTGGCAACCGACGCAATCGCAGCAAACAAAGTATCCGCTGAATTATATACTGGCATAATTACCGTCAGTTCCGGCATCCGTCCTGGCATAGGCGTTTTTCTTTCTCGGCGCAACGTCCGCCGATTCCGCCACCATGCAACTGCAGCCGGAATTAATTCAAACAAGGCCGGGATAACTAACCATGCAGTCCAAAAGCCCATCTGTAACATTGTTTGCTTAACCATTAGTTTCCTCCCTCATTTGAAATTGTTGGTGACCAGCTTGCCCCAACTGTGACCGTGTAAATACATGGTAATACAATCCAATTACCATCACATAGAACAAAATACGCCCAAAGACTGTATGGACCCAGAAGAAACTGCCGTTACCAGTGTAATAAAGAATCGTTGCGATCAACGATAAGCGAAAAACATTGGCAATAAAAATCCAACCAACACCCAGGACTGTCCATTTAACTTTGGCCATTCCCCGATAAAACGGATAGAACCACAACAAACTGAGATAAGCTAACGTCTCAATGATCCCTGAACATTCATAGTCAACAAACAGTAGTACCAAGCCGTGATTATTCTTGATGCTGATCAAGTTATGAAGGTACGAACTCGTATAAATCCCTGTTAAGTGCCCCCACCAACCGGTCACTTCTGTCACTAGTGCAGATAGGAGCCAGACAAAGTACGCCCGACAAACAAATGCCAGAATAATAAAGAGTCCGACACTGCCGACCCAGAAATGAATAGCATCTAAATGGGCCCGATGCAGAACTGAGAGCGCGTATAGCCAGATAATTGTTCCCAAGATTATTGTTCCTGTAATCATTGCTGGATAACCGCTCCTTTCGCTTGTTTAAAACCAATATTAATCAAAGCCCGTGTGATCACTTGCACTGCCTGCTCCCACGTAATTGTGGTTAACAATAGCATTGCTGGCAGGAACTGAATCATATAGCGACTCCGTCCCCCTTCAAAAATCAAGAGGAATAGCCAGGCGCCAATTAGAGCCAACCGTAAAGCGTTGGCCCAGAAGTCACGACGCTGCCACCCACATAATGTAACACTCAACATCCCGATCCACACTAGTTGGCTTACAAAGAAAAAGAGCTTAGTGTTAGCGCCTGTCGGATATAAGAGGGTCTGATAAATCCACCGCCAGCCCCGGTCCGGTTGCCCTACGTGCATGAATGTTCCTTCGCCTAACCAACCAAAGGAGCCTGCTTCCATGTTGTAGCCTTGCTTACGCACCAGAAAAGTTGCGTACCCGCCGATTCCCCGCTCTTTGAGTCTCTTTTTAATCATTTTTTGTGAATAGGCTATCTTATCTTTTTTAGCGGGTAGTTCTGCCATCTTGAGCGCATCATCTGGGTTGTAACTACCATCACGCCCGGACATCCCCATATTGATGAAATGAATTGCCGGGATCTTGAGTGCTGGATTAACCGCCAAAAAGTGTTGATGCTTGACGGCTCCTTGCAAGCCGACATAGGTCAAGCTACTACTAGTGGTCAAAATAAGCGCTAAACCAGCACCAATCATCAGCTTCCGCCACTTAAAATAACGCAGACCGCTAGCAGCTGCCAAGGCAACAATTGCCACCATCGGAATAATTGCTGATGGTTTTAAGATTCCCGCAGCAACGGTAGCAACACCTGTCACCACTGCCCCAAGGATCCGCAACCACCAAGGCCTATTCTTGCTAAGAAGCATCGCTGTTCCCAACAAGCCGCTTGCCACTGCTGGTAAAACCCACGTGTCAGTATACGGGACGATAATCATTGGGAAGATTAATAATCCTAGTGCTTGGATAAACCATAAGGTGCGGATATACTGTTTTCCTAAAAGACGCGCAGTAAGTAAATTGATCAACGCTGCACTATCAACTGCAATGAGAGTTAACCAGTCCATTGTTAGCCAGCTATTACTATGTAACCATTGTCCTAACATATGTTGTAGCAATACCAGGGGAATGTTGTTATAGTTTTGGCTAAAATATCCCCGAACATCAACATCAGTTGGGTGAAGCAAGGCCCGATGGACCATGCCTGCATCAAAACCAATTGCAGGATGTGTAGCCGACACGAGGCTAACCTGAACTAGGATAACAATTGCGGCACTGACGCCGATTCCCCACCAGCCACTGTTTTTGATCAGCCAGATCAGTTGGCGCCGGACCCTATTATCCGTCAATAACATTGCTCCCAAACTTGCCAGTACGGCTAATCCTACTAAAGTTAGCCATGTTGTACTTTCTGCTTGCAACAATAGGTTTTCTGAAGTCAAAGCAAAATACAGACTTACCGCTAACATCACGGAGAAAATCCCTGTAATTGCTCGCCCCATCCAGGGCCACCATTCCTTATTTCTCACTTATCCTACTCCTCTTGCGTTTATTCAGTACGATAAACCCGATCATTACTAAAATAACTGCACTAACTACGGGAACTAACCAGCCGGTACTGGTGCCTTCATAGGTAATCCCCGGGCCATCACTATCTGTTCGGTTAAAATTCCATGTTGTTGATGGACTACTATCCACTCCCTCTCGTCCCAAGGCAGCAAACGGCACTGCAAATTCCATATAAGTTTCATACCGCCCTTTGTAAACATAGCCCCCATAAGCTACAAAATTACGATAGTAATATCCATGAGAAGTATCGATCACTTTTACGTTAACGTAGGTTCCTTCCCCGCGTTTTAAACGGTTAGGATTGAAGGGCTGATCACTATGCACTGCCTTATTGAGATTCAAGTCTGTTAAGACAACCTCTGCAACATCTTTACCATTGACTTTGATCCGATAGCCTTCCCCCATCGGATTCTTCCAGCCCCCACTAATATGACGTGAGTCTAACGTGATAAACCCATAGATATTCCGATCATCCACTGTAAACCGCGCCTCATGGTATAAGTCACTATCTAATGACCAATCAGCGGCCGGATAATCGGCCCACTCGCGGAACCCACCACCAATGGTGATGGCGTCGTCATCATTGGGAGTAAAATCATCCACGTATGTATCCTGAACATTTTTATACGGATACCCCCATACTTGGGCATGTACCGGGAGGGTAAACAACCATGTCGCACTCATCACCAATACAGTAATAAGTATTTTTTGATAAAGTTTTTGCACTTTAGTGTCCTTTCTAACTCAGTAATAGTAGCTAGCTGAATTCTGGTTGCCGTGTCCTCCGCCATTTCACTATTCCCAAACCAATTCCAACGAAGATGACCGCACTGAGTACCGGTACAATCCACCCGGTACTAGTCCCTTCATAGGTAATTCCCTTACCATCATTCAAAGCTCCAGGTTGGTTAAAGTTCCATAGCGTTGATGGTGTAGGATCAACCCCATCGTATCCAATTGCTGCAAATGGGACCGCAAACTCCATCATCATGTTGTTGTGCTCATCCTTGTACATGTAACCAGCATGCGTCACATAATTCCGATAGTAACCATGTTTCCAACTTGAATCGACCACTTCAATATTGACGTAAGTCCCTTGTCCTGGCTTTAGGTATGATTGTTCAAACATACTATTGTTTAACGCCGCTTTTCTAATATCCGGATCAGCTATTCTAATTTCTGCAACTAACTTGCCATTAACCTTAATCTCATAACCACTCATGATTAGGTCACTCCAGGCATTAGTTATGTTTTTAGGATTCATGGCAACATACCCATAGATATTGCGGTCATCAACCGTAAAACGTGCCTCACGAACATTATAATTGTCCCACCGCTTTTTCCATGTATCAGCTGGATATGACTGCCAATCTTTAAAGTGGTCTTTTCCAATATGGATAACATCGTCCTCATGTGGAGTGAAATCACCGATATATGCTTGCCAAGCGCCCTCATTTTTATAGCGCTCTTCACCCCAGCGCGCTGCCTGAACCGGAGTGGTAGTTAACCATATCATTCCCAACATTACAATGGCAGCGAAAATTCTGCTATAAATCTTTTTCATTCCGCTTTCCTTTCTAGATTGTCATTCTTTATTTTTCCTACAATGTCAGAGTAGACCCGGACTTGGCTCCGACCACTATTCTTAGCGACATATAAGGCCTCGTCTGCCCGTTCAAAGGCAGATTTAAGATCGTCGCCTTTATGCCACCGTGCTACCCCAACCGAAAACGTCAGCGACAACATGTGATCCCGCTGGATATAAATTGGCAGTTGCATAAATTGATATTGATAATAGCGAATCTTTTGAATTACCTTATCAAACTCACTGTCATCAATATCTTTGATTAGAATACAAAATTCTTCTCCACCATAGCGAAATATTCGCGCCTCGACTTCAAAAACCTGGTGCCAGGAAGTCAACAAGTAATCAGCAAAAATTTTTAAAGCCTGGTTTCCACTTTCGTGGCCCCACTGATCATTGACCCGTTTAAAATGATCCATATCAATTACACAAATCACTCCCGTCGTGGATGCAGAAAATTCTTTTTCTGCGTAATCCAGCATCGAGCGATAGTTACCCAATCCTGTCAATTCATCATACCGACTCTGCCGGTATACCAAGTTATATTCATTGATATTTTCCAATTCTTCTCGTAAAAAGAAGTTATAGTAGGCCAGTAAGAGCACCATAGTCCCGCAACACAGGCTAATAAATTCACTCGGACTGAAAATATAGCTCATAAAATATATTGAATCTCCCCACTGGCTTAGAACACCATATGCAAAAGGCAACATGATATTTATCAGTAGAATTCCGCTAACCATTCGGTGCAGAATGCTCTTTTGAAAAATAATCATACCTATCTTGGAAATAACAAAATATACTACCAGTCCGATCCATAAACTAGGAATAAATTCTGTTTGTCCTTGTAAAACCAGATAAGTATTAATGACAACCGGCGTTAAAATAGCCATGAAATCACCATAATAAGTCATATGCAGATTATAGGCCAGGAGTGGAATCACATAGTGAAAGTACACCGCACCAGTTGCATTATATGAAAGTGTGATAATTGTATATTCTTGGACAAAAAAGATAATTGCAATGATGACATACCGTTGCCACCACTGGTAGTGAGGCAAAGTGCGTTCATACAACGTATAGTTACCGAAAACAAAGGTTGCTACAACTAACGGAATAATTCCCACAATCGTCAGATATCCCAACATAATTGCTACTGTTTCTCCTTAACTAAATTAAAAAATTACGTACATACGCAAACAACCTAAATTTGCAAAAATTTAGGCTGCCTCCGTTGATCACTTATATTTAAGCATATTGATTATATATCCAATGAAAACCATTTTCAATATGCTTGGTAAACGTTAACATGTTTGCAATAATAACTATTATTACCTATCTGCCCATTAAAATATAAGTAGTATATCACAAGTCTTTTCATAACTTATCATTCTATTAGAAAAAAGCCACTGGAACTTATCCAACGGCTTTTGTTTTTCATCTTTTTTAGAATGTTCTCACTGGAGTAATTAACTGGACAAAATCATTTCCATCTTCACTTGGTACCAGAGTAAATGGCCGTAACGGCTGGGTAAATGACATCTTGATTTCCGCTTTCCCAAAGGAACGGAGCGCATCCTTCATGTAATCTGGATTGAAAGAAATTTCCAAATCATTTCCAGTTAAGGAATTGAAAGCTAAATCTTCTTCCACCATCCCAATTTCTGGGGAATTTCCAGAAAGGGTTGCTTTTTGTTCAGCAACCTTTAATGAAAGTTTAACAACATTATTATGTCCTGCATGTGATAACAAGGATGCCCGTTCAATCGAACGTAACATTTCTACCGCATCAAATAGGATATCGGTATTCGAAGTTTGCGGAATTAGTTGTTCTGTATCTGGATACATCCCTTCTAACAACCGGCTGTAATAAGAAGTGTGCCCAAAGGTAAAGAGGACTTGGTTTTGCGAAATTTGAATTACCACTTCTTCCTCATCATCATCCAGCATCTTCCCCAATTCGCCTAATGACCGCCCGGGAATGATGACATCATAGGCAAGATGCGCACCAATATTAGCTAAACTAATTTTCCGTTGGCTTAGACGGTGGGAATCCGTAGCCACCGCTAATAATTGTTGGTCCCGAATAACTAAGTGGACCCCGGTTAAAATTGGTCGCATTTCTTGATTAGATACAGCGACCACTGTTTGACTAATAACTTGTTTGAGCGTGTCTGCTGGCAAAATAAATTGATCATCGGTATCAATTTCTGGTAATTGTGGGAAATCTTCTGGATTTAACCCGTTGATCTTAAATTCAGATACCCCAGATGTAATCGTAGCTTGGAAACGTTCATTGACTTCTAAGGTTAACGTTGCTTCAGGTAACTTCTTAACGATGTTGATAAAGAAGTTAGCTGGAAGAATAACGCTCCCTTCTTCTTCGACTTGTAATGCTGCGTTGTCATCGCCAATTGAAATAATTGTTTCAATTGTGATGTCAACATCACTCCCCGTTAATTTGAGGGCATCAGCAGACAAGGTTAACTTGATTCCCTTTAGCACTTCAATGGCGACTTTGGATGAAATTGCGCGTTGCACATCATTCAAGTAGCTGATGAAAGCTAAGCGGTTAACTGTAAACTTCATTCTCTGTAAACCTAGCCTTTCTATATATATTTATATATTACTTTAGTTAGTAATAGTAGTAGGGGGTGTTAATCCTGTGGAAAACCTCAACAAAGGCAATTATCCACAAGAAATGCCTTGTGAATTGTTTGTGGGCAATTCTCTATTTTTATCCACAAATATCCACAGGAGCCCAATCCATACTCTAACATTAGTCTTGCAGTTCCGCCTTGAGGTCTGCAATTTCCCGCTGGAGTTCAGCGTCAGTATCGAGCTGGTTGGCTATTTTTTCATGCGCATGGATCACGGTTGTGTGATCTTTGCCCCCGAACTCATCACCAATCTTTGGTAAAGAAGCATCAGTCAATTCACGACTTAAATACATTGCAATTTGTCGGGGGACTACAATTTGTTTGACCCGTTTTTTACCTTTAAGATCAGCAATAGTGATGTGGTAGTACTTGGCAACTTTATTTTGAATTAATGGAATAGTCAATTCACTAGTATTACCGTTTAAGTTGAGGTCCTTTAGGGCATCAGCGGCCAAACTGGTAGAAACAGGACGGTGCATCATGGAAGCATAAGCCTTGACCCGCATCAATGCGCCTTCTAGTTCCCGAATATTGGAATCAATTTGGCCAGCGATGTAACTGTAGGAATCATCTGGGATCCGGAGTTGTTCAGCTTCAGCCTTGTTTTTCAGGATCGCGATCCGCGTTTCAAAATCAGGTGGGGTAATATCGACTGATAGCCCCCATTTAAAGCGCGAGACAAGACGTGCTTGCAACTTAGGAATCTCATTAGGAAGACGATCAGAGGTCAGGACGATTTGCTTTTTGTTGTCATATAAGGCATTAAAAGTATGAAAAAATTCCTCTTGTGTCCCATCCTTATCGGCAAAGAACTGGATATCGTCAACTAATAAGAGGTCAACACTCCGGTATTCTTGGCGAAATTCTTCTTGGCGGTGATTCTGGATAGAATTGATAAAATCATTAGCAAACGTCTCGCTAGTAACGTACTTGACCTTGGCGTTGGGAGTATTTTGTAAAACCTGGTGTCCAATGGCCTGCATCAAGTGTGTTTTACCTAAACCAACACCACCATAGAAGAATAATGGATTATAAAAGGTCCCGGGTTCTTCGGAAACAGCAAGGGCTGCTGCATGAGCTAACTGGTTTCCTTTTCCCACAATGAAGTTGTCAAAGGTATATTTGCTATTGAGTTGCGCTTCAGTTGTATACCCATGATCTGCTTTACGGCGGGTATCTCCCCTAGTCAGGGAGTTTGCTTCTGCTTGAATGGGAATTTTGGTCCCAGGCAATTTGGCAATAACAGAAACCTTGATATTCATAATATCGGCAAGAAGTTCGGCAATTTCGTCGTAAAGATTAGACTGCCAATAATCGACATGCAATCTAGTTGGAACATCAACGATAAGGGTGTTATTAGTCAGAGCCACCGGTTTAGCGTTTTTGATCCAGGTAGTATAAGCATGTTTTTTCATCTTGTCCTGATAATAATCAGAAATGATCTGCCAGAGGGCAGTTAGTTCATCATTATGCAC